>CAVQGJ010000001.1:0-703458 GCA_963712025.1 uncultured Verrucomicrobiae bacterium
TGCAAAACTCCTATCCGTCGGTTCGATTCCGACACCCGCCTCCAACCTTCTACCCCAGCAAATCCAAGGAGTTGCAAGGGAGTTCTACTATCCGGTTGTGATCCATCAAGAGAGGGGTGGATACCACACGTGGATACCACTAGATTTTCATTAGCGGCGGTTTGCTCTCGTTAGCTTTGAAAGCCAGATAAGCCAGGCTGCTCCGCTGGGAGGGGTTCTGATTGCGACGAAACTGATGGCGAGGCGGCGGACTTCAGGCGACACGAGCAGCGATGCATCCAGAACTACGGTGAACGCGGCAGGCAGGGAACCGAACTTCGGAGATGTCAGACTCGGATGCCGCGCGGGAGCTTGTGCTTTTGCGCGCCGACTTCTTCCGGCGTCGTTTCTGAGAACCCGAGGCGGGCGACTTTCTTACACATGCGTGTGATCTCATTGACCACGCGCCGCAGATCCTGCTTCGGAAAACGTTCGGCAACGACTAGTCGGACATTGGCGGTGATGTCGTTTACCATCAGTTGCAGGGTCTCGCTTTCGCGGCGCAGGTAGTCACGAAGCACTTGGCGCGGGTTGTCTCCTGTGCCCAAGATGTCCAGTGGTCCACGCGCCTTGGCGTAAGCCGAAGCAACCGATGCCTGGTCAATCACGGCATATTCAAGGCCGTGCTCGCAGATTCGCTTGCATAGCAGAACTTCGTTCTGGTTCAATCTCATCAACGAAGCGCAAACTTCCCAAGGGCTTCGGTCGCCAGTGGAGTCTGGCAACTCGGCGTGACCGCTCTCTGCTTGGGAGTCGAGGGAACCGAGGCCACGTGCTGTCGTCTCGACTTCACGCAGTTTGTCACTGATTAAGCACAGCGCTTGGTAGTCGCCCTTGATGACGCCGTACGCCTCAGAATAGGCAGCGTATTCCGTGTCGCTCATCCTTTTCAACGGGGGAGGCGTCACCCTCTCTCGCGGTCGACCATTCTTCTTGATCATTCGTTTCCCTTTCGTGCCCTCATTCGACGTTCAGGAGCTTGAGCAGTTCCGAACGAGGCACGAGGAGCTTGCCCCGCAGCACCCGGCAGGCGCGAAGCTTCCCGCGCTGGATCATCCGATAGACGCTGAAATAGTGGACACCCAAGAGCTGCGCCGCCTCATCAACCGAGTACGCGAGGCGTTCCGAATCCGGCAGCGGCGGTGCAGATGCCTGTGGTGCGGTGTTCACTGCTCCGTTGTTCCCTGACATGGCCGCGAGTGTACGCATCGCCGGCAGGTACGTTGTTCCCATTTGGGAACAAAATCGACCGTGCGAACGCGCGGCGACAACCCACCTTTACGTCTCGGTCGCTCCTGTGGCGTATGTGGGAGCCGCCGGTGCGGCGATGGCGTGATTCAACAAGCGTTCTCGCAGATAAGGCTCTGGCGGCCTTTAGTGGATGAAAACGGCTTCGTAGGATTCGATTTGCGGCACGATGTTGACGCGGTGCGCTAGGCTTGGACGCTGGTAATACCGCGCCCGAGTATCGGGTCTGCCATCGGTCAGCAGTGTGAAGCTCCGCGTTTTGAAGAAACGGAAGCGCTCCGCTTGTTGATTGCGTTCTTCAGCCGTCCAAGATGCGCCCTCCTTACGGCGACGCAGTTTCGAGAGGAAGAAATCAAATCCGAACCCAATTGGAAGTACAGGCCTTTGACGATGCGGTACGGGATGCGGTTGTTCTCGCAGGCTTTGGGGAGGCTCAAGCCTTTGGCGTGGACAAGAATCATTCCCGCGTCCCGCAATTTGAGAAACTGAACTGCGTCGATGACCTGCCTGTGCTGAACTTTCACGGACACATCGTATTCGTCCAGTTCGCGGCGGTCAAGCGGAAGACGATCACCATGGCGCGCTCGTCGCGAGAATCTCCACACAGCCGGTGGAACGTCTGATTTTCGGCCCTAATCATCCATCCGACCAACGGCGCGGTGCCCTCGCCACCGTTCCAAGCGCGAGCGCTTTCGTGGGGAACTCTCCCGGGTGCGGTCTTCGCTGCATCAGCTCTCCCACAACCTCGTCCATCCGTCGTGCGGGATCGATGGTGGGAAAAAGATCGTCCAGACGGACTTGGAACACCCTGGCAAAGAACAGCAACTCATAATCGTCCACGTGCACCAGCCGAGATTCAATCTTGCCCAAGCCCGCTCGACTGATGTCCCAGCCCAGCAACTGCAACTTCTCGGTGAGCTTTTCCTGCGACCACCCCTGTTGGTAGCGCAATCTTCTGACTTGGGGACCGATCATGTTCAGGCACTTCATCCGCGCTCCCTTCCCCCAGCCTGATAAAGGGGCGAGCGGTATAAGGTGACTTCCCACCGAACTGCTCGCGTCGTGGCGCGGAGCCAGACCGTAACGTATGGCGGGCTGCAAGTACCCGACGTCACAGAGATCATCGGGCTTCCCAGCGCCGCACCGCCAGCCATGCGCAACGAGGTTGCCATCGCGCACTTTTCTAACGCGACAAGCGAAAATCGTCATGACGGGAAAAGGCAAATTCTTCTGTAAGTAAAAGGAGTAGGGTACTTGACAAAACAGAGGCTGTTTTGAGCAGACGGCACCCCTTGCTGGCTCTGGGAGAACAAGTACTATTGCAGATTGTTAGACTACAGCCGATTCGGTCTCCAAAGACGCCGAATCAGCCCACAAAACCGCCGCGCGGATAACAGCGGGCGATGTTCCAAGTCCCAACTTGCTTCGGATACGCAGGCGGTACAACTCGATGGTCTTGTGATCCAAGGACAATTGACCGGCGATTTCCTTCGTATCCAATCCCCGGCCCATCATTTCGAAGACCTGCAATTCACGCGGGCTGAGTACACCCAGCGGGTGTCGCATATCGATAGTTTCGCGAGTCATAGCGCAGCCCGTGAACCATTTGAGCATGTGCGCGCTCAGGTAGATGCCGCCATCCAACACGGTACGGATGGCGTGAACAATCGTCTGGACATCCTCACCCTTGTTCATATACCCGTGCGCACCCATATGGAAACACAATGGCGCGTACAACTCCTCGTTGTGGGCGGAATGTACGAATATCGGCATGCTCGGATAGCGGACGTGCACGTCGCGGATCAGGTCCAACCCGTGCGACGACTTCAGCGCAATATCGATGATCATGACGTCGGGACACAATTGCTCGATCATGGTCAGCGCCGGTTGAGCGTCCTCGGCTTCACCGCACACAACCATGTCCGACTCGCCGTTAATCACGAATCGCAACGACATCCGCACGGAGGGATGATCGTCCACCACCAACGCGTGCCGCTTGCGCGGCACATCCAGTCCCGCCAACTGCGACTGGTTCATACCCCAACGCCCTTTCTCCCACCCGCTCGCGGCCCTGAAACCAAGTATACTACAGCGATGTAAGCCCGCAAGTCCATTTTATTACTTTGCACGATTTGTGTTTCTGCTGTTCCCACGACGGTCACGGTCCCCGTTGTATTTCGCTCACCTTGATGCCGGCAATGTAGGCCCTGTCATCATCCGCCGTCGCGGCGACCGGCGAATACCCTGCGTCCTTCTCAATGCGATGAACCTAGTGATTCCATGGCTCGTGGCCAACGCCGAGTCGCGAGGCTCAGAGCCACTACGGACCAACTGTCCAGGAATCCCGATCCTTTCGGCGACCTGTTTGTCCGCCAAGTCCATGGCCAATGCGCGATCACCGGAGCGGAGAATATTCTCTCGGAGTTGTTCCTTGTCGCTGGTGAATATCTTGATGCCGCGGCGTCCCCGCGAAATCGTCACATACCACTGCTGCTGGTTTGTGGCCGGCTTGATGGTCGAATCGGAAAAGAGAACATAATCGACGGTCTTGCCTTGCGATGCGTACGACGTGATGGCAATGGCAGCAATACACGAACTGCCCTGACTGCTGGACAGACCCGGGGAACCCAATCCTGCCACCAATTGTCACACTCACCGTGCTTGTAGCTGACCTCCAAGCCAAGCCGGTGTGGGACGCAGCCGTCTCTTGGCATCACTTTTGAACGTCAGTGGCGCGACGCCCGCCGACCTTGAAACGACGGCGGAGTGTTGGGGGAACACCAATTTGTCGGACATGGCCTCGTTTCCCATGAGCAGTTCCGACAATTACGACCTGCCCCACTGGCTCGGTGTGAGCAACGACCTGAACACTGTGGTTAATACACTACTAGCCGGTGGTTACCCTTACATCTACACAGGTTCCGGCAGCGTTAGCCTTCCCCATGTGTGGGTTAATGCCCTGATCAATGGTTCGGTGTATTCTCTCGACCCGTCGTTCAAGCCGTCGATCACAACGAGCGGCATCAACGTCCGCGCGCTGATCGGTTACAGCCGCTCCTCGCTGTCCAACGCCGCCGGCGGTACAACCACCGCCGATTACGTACAGAACCTGAGCGAGGCGGGCGTGACCAACTATCTGACCAGCTTGGCGCAGACACTGCGAGCCAATCTCTCGAATAGTTATCCAAATGCCAATTGGGCTGACATCGTAGGCAACACGACCATCGTGCCCGAGACGACCTCAACGAACAGATTTGGCGGAGCGTATACGGCTCAAGAGGTGTATTCGGTGCCTTCGTGTTCCGTGCACTATCTCCAGATGGTGCAGGGTACGTGGACCAACACCCTCACGCTGGATCAAATTGCAAATCACAAGCTGTGGATCTCCTACACGAACCGGACGGGTTCCACCTACCCGGTGGCCCAGCTATGGTCCGACAGCACAATCCTGAGCACCGAACCCGGCACTTTTTCCACCAGCGCGGCCAGCCCCGCCATCACGATCTATCATCCGGACGGCCAGGATACGGCTGGACCCACAGCGGCAACATCACCGCTGACGTGCATAGTGATTACGCAGCGTGTCTCGGCAGCCGCGCTCCCCAGGACTCCACGAATCTAAACGCCTCTACAGCCGCCGCAGTTGTGATCGACGGCGACACGGATTCGCGTCGGGAACCGCGCGTTTGCCCGATTCGGTCGATTGTCGCTCACAACTTCGCACGACGTTGCCCCAGGAATCGTCTTGCCGACGCGGCTCGATGGATGACACGTGGCTTGAACGCCAGCTTCTTAGCCGCCGGCCATCGGCGCGGCTGACTGGCCGGTGACAATGCGGACGCGAGCGGGCGCAGGGAGCGCCTGGCTACGGAGGATCGCGGAGGACCGCCGGTCCGCCAGTGGGCGGACAAGTCTGGCCTGTCACGGCTCTGGCGATCAGTCGCGCGGCCACCGCTGCGAGTCTTTCCCGCCGGACACGACGCCCGCGCGAAAGCCTCTGCGCTTGTCTCGTAGCACACATTGTGCGGTCGTTCGCTGCTCACCCCCAGCCCCGAAAAGGATTCGGGGCAGCGAGTGGCGCTCACACATGCGGGGCCTTCCGCTGGCGCGGCGCCTTCCGCACGTCGCACAATGTGGCGCTACGCGCCATGATCCGCGCTTGGTGAAGGCCAGGCCCGCGCCAGGCCAGACCACGACGCGGACGATGCTGGCGGCCAGATGTTCCGGCATCGGTGCCGGTGAACCGTAGGTGCGGGTATTTCCGCCTACTTCTGGCTTCTTCCGCCTTTGGCGGGATGGGACGACAACGGCCACGACGGAGCAGCTAAGAAGAAATCTCAGGACGCTTTCGCGCGTCCATTGGCGTGTTCGCGCACGAACGGTTCGAGAATCGCGGTAATCTTCTCCTGCTGACTGCGGGGCAGCTTGGAGGCCGCTTCAAACAGGTGCCGCATTCTTCCGGCCGGCGTGACCACCCGCCGGGGCTTGGGTTCGCCCAGCAGTTCTTCGACGGTGACGCCGAGGGCCTTGGCCATCGGCAGGAGCACATCGGAACGCGGCAGGTTTCCGCTGCGCTCCCAATAGCGGACGTTGGACTGATCCTGGCCGATCTGACGGGCCAGCTCTCGCTGCGAGAGTCCGGCAGCCTCACGAAAAGCTTTGAGTCGAGAAGCAGTGCTTGCCATGTCGCCAGCATACGGCAGGGGCAAAAAAACAGCTTGCATCTGAGTAGTATATTACTCATTATTGAGCAATGCAATCCCGCTTGACAGGTTCCGCCCAAACGCCGCCCCAACTCTCCCGGCGGATCTTTTCAAACACCTCGAAGCGCCTCGACAGAGGGCACGGCCAAGCACGGGCCGGGGTTGTCTGGCCAACAACACCGGCCCGCCGCTGCCAACCGATTGTTTTGGGCACCGCCAGGCGCGTGGAGAGTGGAGGCCACGAGCCGCGGGCCGGTGTTGCCGTCGAGGTGACACCGGCCCAATGGCGGGCTTTTCTGAAAGCCTTCTGACATGCCACGGATACCAGAGGCGGACATCGAGCGGGTGAAGCAGCAGACCGATTTGCTGGCGATCATCCGCAGCCGGGGCGTGGAGTTGCGCCGCCACGGCGTCAAGGACTGGGCGGGGCGATGCCCGTTTCACCGGGAGGAAGCGGCGTCGTTCATCGTCAGTCCGGGCAAGGGACTGTTTCACTGCATGGGCTGCGGCGCGGCGGGCAACGTCATCCAGTTTGTGCAGCGGTTCGACGGCGTGAGTTTCCGCCACGCTTACGAACTGCTGGCCGAGGGCGGCGCGGCGGCGTTCCAGGTGAGAACGACCGAACCGATGCGCAAGGCGACGATTCCACGATTGCCGGCACCGTTCGCGCCGGAGGCGGGCGACGCGGAGTTGTTTGCGAAGGTGGTGGACTACTATCACGAGCGGCTCCTGAAAACTCCCGCCGCGCTGGCCTACCTCAAGAAACGCGGCGTGTACGACGCAGCGGCGATCGAAAAGTTTCGGCTGGGGTTTGCCGATCGGACGCTGGGGCTGCGGTTGCCGGACAGCGCCCGGCTGTCGGGCGTGGCGATTCGCCAGCGGCTGCAGAAGCTGGGATTCATACGGGAGAGCGGGCACGAACATTTCAACGGCTCGCTGGTGGTGCCGACCTTGGGGTGCGAACCGCACGGGCGACAAGGCCAGCCGGTGGGGATGTACGGACGCAAGATTCGCGATGATTTGCGCAAGGGCACGCCGCTGCATCTGTATCTGCCGGGGCCGCACGCCGGCATCTGGAATGCCGAGGCGTTGGCGGGAGGGGAGTTGATCTTGTGCGAAGCGGCGTTTGATGCGCTCACCTTCTACGTCAACGGCTTCCAGAACGTGACGTTCCTCTACGGCACGGAAGGATTCACCCAGGAGTTATTCGACGCCATCATCGCGCAGAAGGTGCAACGGGTGCGGCTGGCCTACGACGCGGACGAGGCGGGCAATCGGGCGGCGAGCCGCGACGCGCCGAGGCTGGCCGCGCACGGCATCGAATGCTACCGCGTCAAGTTTCCCTGGGGAATGGACGCCAATGAGTACGCGCAGAAGGTCAAGCCGCCGGACAAATCGCTGGGCCTGCTCTTGCGCAGCGCCGAATGGATGGCGGGCAGCACGGTGGGCAAACCGAAGGCAGAAAGCGGCCAGGCGATGGCGGCGGAAAGTTCTCACGCGAGCGCGAGCGCGCCGGTTTCTTCTGTAGAAATAGCTGCTCCGGTAGCGGCTTCTTCTTTAGCGGCTAAAAAAGAAACGCTGCCGGCACCGGCCCTGCCCGAAGCTCCGGGCACCGAACCGCCGGCTCCGGTCACCGGCCACCAGTCCCCAATCACCGTCATTGCTTCACTGGGGTTGCCGCAGTTGGAGCGCCGGGGCGAGCATCACGTGTTGAGCCTGGGCAACCGGGAATACCGGGTCAGCGGCCTGGACAAGAACAACAGTTTGGAGGTGATGAAGATTGCGTTGCGGCTGACGCACACGCGCGGGGGCGACGTCCTGTTTCATTGGGACAGTTTCGATCTCACGCAAGACGCGCAGCGCCGGCGGTTCATCGAGCGCGGCGCGGAGGAAACCGGGCTGGAGAAAGAACTGATCAAACGCGATCTTGGAAAGTTGCTCCTGTTGCTGGAGCAGGACCAGACCGAGCGACTGGCTGCCGCGCTGGAGCCGGCGGCAAAACCCGCGCCGACACTCTCCGCCGAAGAACACGCCGAGGCGCTGGCGTTGCTGCAAGCGCCGGACCTGGTCAAGCGCATCAATGAAGCGTTCGAGGTCTGCGGCCTGGTCGGAGAAGAAACCAATCGGCTGGCGGCGTATCTGGCCTGCACGTCGCGCAAACTGTCCCGGCCGCTGGCGGTGATTATTCAGAGCACCAGCGCCGCCGGCAAGACGACGCTGATGGACGCGGTGCTGGCGATGTTCCCCGAAGAAGACCGGGTGAAATACTCGGCGATGACCGGGCAGAGTTTGTACTACCTGGGCGAGACCGATCTGCAGCAGAAGATTCTGGCGATTGTCGAGGAAGCCGGCGCGGAGAAGGCCAGCTACGCGCTGAAGTTGTTGCAGAGCGAAGGCGAGTTGACGATTGCTTCGACGGGCAAAGACCCGGCAACGGGCCGCATGGAGACGCAGGAATATCACGTGGCCGGACCGACGACGATCTTTCTGACGACCACGGCGGTGGACATCGACGAGGAATTGCAGAACCGGTGTTTCACGCTGTCGGTGGACGAGAGCCGGGAGCAGACTGAGAGGATTCACGCGTTGCAGCGCCAGGCCCGCACGCTGGAGGGCTTGCAGTTGCGCCACCGGCGTCAGCAGTTGCTCAAACTCTTGCGCAACGCGCAGCGGCTGTTGCGCCCGGTAGACGTGGTCAACGAGTACGCCACCGCGTTGACCTTCACGGCGGAGCGCACTCGCACCAGGCGCGATCATGACAAATATCTCACACTGATCGAAACCATCGCGCTGTTGCACCAGTACCAACGGCCGCACGAGAAAGGGCCGTCGAGTGAATTCATCCGGGTGCTGCCGCCCGACATCGCGCTGGCCAACCAACTCGCGCCGGAACTGTTGGGGCGCAGCCTCGATGAGTTGCCGCCGCAGACCCGCCGGCTGTTAACGCAGATTCAGCAGCGGGTGCGGGAGCGGTGCCAGCGCGAGAAGGTCGACCAACGCTTTGCCCTCTTTAGCCGCCGCGAGTTGCAGGCGGTTTCCGGTTGGAGCTACAGCCAGGTCAAGCGCCACCTGGTCCGGTTGCAGGACCAGGATTACATCGCGCCGCGTTGTGGCCGCAACGGCAGTGCCTACCAGTACGAGTTGCTGATCGACTGCGAAGAACAAGGCGAAACGACGGAGATCGGCCTGATCGACGTGAGCAAACTCGGCAGCCCTTCGGGTACGACGCCAACCTGGACGCCCCCCGGACCCCCACCTTGCCAGGATTCGATGGCAAGGTTAACTCCCGCTGCGGGAGCGACTAGCGCCAACCTTGCCACCTTGCCGGCTCGCACATCTGGAGCCGCCGCTCCAACCCCATCGTAGTCATGTCGAGAATCGGCTACCACAATGTGCGCTGGCTGCGCACGCGCCCACCCGACAAACGCGGCGGCCAGGACCGGCCACCCGACGGTCTGAGTCGTGATGGCGAGACGATGGCCCGTTATCACGACCAGTATGTCGAATGGTTGCGCGTGCGGCAGGCGGCGGAATCGGCGCTGGTGGGCCGCCGGGCAGGCAGTGGCCAGGTTTCTGCGCTGGGCCGAGGAACGCGACCTGCGGTTTGCCCAGCAGATCACGCGCAGCATCCTGGAAAGTTATCAGCGCCATCTCTATCACTACCGCAAGACAAACGGCCAGCCATTGACCGTGACGACGCAGCGCCAGCAGTTGGGTTATCTCCGCCAGTTCTTCGTGTGGCTGAGCCGGCAGCGGGTACTGGAAGCCAACCCGGCCAGCGAACTGGAATTGCCGCGCCCGCTGCATCGGTTGCCGATTGCCGCGCTCAGCATCAAAGAAGTCGAAACCGTGTTGGCCCAGCCCAACGTGCTCGACCCGCTCGGCATCCGCGACCGGGCGATGCTGGAATTGCTCTACTCGACCGGCATCCGCCGCGGCGAACTGGTGCGGCTGGCCGTCCCTGATCTTAATCGGGACAAGCAACTGCTGTTGATTCGCCAGGGCAAGGGCCGCAAAGACCGGGTGGTGCCGGTGGGCACGCGCGCGTTGCGCTGGCTGACGCGCTACCTCGATGACGTGCGCCCGTTGCTGCTGGTGGCCACGAGCCAACCGGCGATGTTCCTGACTGCCTACGGCGAGCCGTTCAACGCCGACGTGCTCAGCCGCATCGTCTCCGGCTACATCACGCAAGCCGACCTGGGGCGGCATGGCGGCCCGCACCTGCTGCGGCACACGTGCGCGACGCATCTGTTGGAAGGCGGAGCCGACATCCGCTACATCCAGCAGTTGCTCGGCCACGCCAGTCTGGAGGCGACGGCGATCTACACCGAAGTCAGCATCCTGCAACTGCAAGCCGTCCACGCTCGATGCCATCCGGCCGAGCGACCCAAAGAACCGGCCGCCGACACGCCACCGGCCAACGCGGCTCCGACGAATTGAGAGCCTCTTTCCTTTAGTTGCCTGCCCACCACCGGGCTGCTAAGATGGCGGCCACAGTGCGCCTGGTGAGAATCATCTTCGGACTCTTGTGGCTGGCCGCCGTCAGCGCGGCGCAGGCCAGCATTCCGCATTCAACGCCACGCCTCAGCTTCAGCCCCTCAGAAACTCGCGTCCGGGGTTTCGCGCCGCCAACGGCGATCCGCGCCCCGGAACTTCGGTTGCAAGTGGCTGAGGTGCGCCCGGTAGAATCGGATTCGCTTACGATTGGTGTGTCGGGTCAGAAAGTCTTCCTCTCCGCCGACCCCAGCGGCATCGACAGCTTCCCCAACCTGTATGCCTATGCCAACGCCAACCCGGCCTTCTTCACCGATCCGTACGGTCTGTGTGGAGATGCGAATGCGCCTCAGACTGCCGAAGAAGATACAGCGGATATTAGAAACGTTGTCGCCAGCCGTTACCCGTTGCCTGGCCGGGAAGCCGCGGCCGCGCAATACGCTGAGGCACAAGCCGTCCGCTTCTTTGGATTTGACCTTCCACTAGCCGTGGCAACAAGTGGTATAATGGGTCCGTCTGACTTGGTTGCAGAGGAAGGAACGCCACTCTTTCGGGCTGTTACAGAGGGAGAGCTAAACTCGATTAAGCAATCCGGCCAGTTTTCTGTTGTGCCAGGCAGTTCAACGCCACTGCCAGGAGTCCAAGGTAAGTGGTTTTATGGCAGTCTGGAGGACGCGCAATCTTGGGCGGGCCAAGCAGCGGCGCGTGACGGCGGCCCGCTAACGATTATTCAAACGACGGTTCCGAAATCTGTCGGTCCCGCATATTCACAACCGTGGGTAGATGGGATCCAAAATCCGGCGCAGTTCTACGGTTTGGGAAACCTTAAAGCGCCCATCACAATCTTACCGGGGACGATTCCATGAAAGAGCGCCGAGCCATTGCGGAAATTGCAGTTGAGCCACAACGAGGATGGGTATTGCCAACGTTCGGTTCAAAGAAACCGTTCCGGTACTGGGCGCATGTCCATTTTGAGAAAGACCCGACTTGGGGAGAGCGGACATGGACGTTGCTTGTGGATTTGGAAAAAGCACCAGACATAAGTGCTGGAAATGTGGAAGCAACCGTTTACTTCATGGCCCCAAATGCACCGGAAGAACTCCTTGAGGAAGGAGCCGAGTTCGAGTTGGTGTGTGGCGAAAGCCATTACACGACCGGGCTGATAAAGCGGGTTTTTGAAGCCGAGCGTCCATCGGCCGCGTGATAAAGCAAATCAGCTTCACTCTTTGGCAATGGGCGTGACGGTGATGGAGGCGACGGTGGGAAATGTCGAGCAAAGTGTCCAGTCCGGACGCCGTAGCCAATGTCCAGAAAACGGGATTTGGCCTATGACACCAACCCCGCCTGAGCGCGGTGCCGAAATCGCTCAACGGCTGCCGGACGGGCCGCTTGATGGACAACGCATGGACTGACGGTCGGACGCCGTTCGGATGTCTGTCGGATGTTTGTCGTTTCTCCGTGCGGACACCGCGCGACCGCACGAGTCGGCGAACGTTCCCTGCTCGACGGCTGACGGCAACAGCGCCGTGAACTCCCCCACCCACTGCCGGCCAAAACGCCCGGCGACAAACGCCAGGCTGACGGTGATGACGCGCCCGGTCTGACGGAACATTGAGCGCCGCCGCGCCGATCACACCAACGCACGCCTGCTCACGGCTCATCACGCCTGGTTACACTTGCCGCCATCGGGCGGGCATCGGTGGTGCGACGTGGCCGGAGCCGCCGCCTGGTGCTGTCAAGGCGTTCCTCGCTGCGCTGCGGTCTGCCGTTGACAGCGGCGGCGTTCCGGCCCGGCGGGCTTGTAGGGTTTGGCTTTGGAGAAACCAAAGCCGCGCTTTGGTTCTGACCGAGTGGCGCACGCCGCGTTGACGGTTAAACGCCTCTACAGCCGCCGCAGTTGTGATCGACGGCGACACGGATTCGCGTCGGGAACCGCGCGTTTGCCCGATTCGGTCGATTGTCGCTCACAACTTCGCACGACGTTGCCCCAGGAATCGTCTTGCCGACGCGGCTCGATGGATGACACGTGGCTTGAACGCCAGCTTCTTAGCCGCCGGCCATCGGCGCGGCTGACTGGCCGGTGACAATGCGGACGCGAGCGGGCGCAGGGAGCGCCTGGCTACGGAGGATCGCGGAGGACCGCCGGTCCGCCAGTGGGCGGACAAGTCTGGCCTGTCACGGCTCTGGCGATCAGTCGCGCGGCCACCGCTGCGAGTCTTTCCCGCCGGACACGACGCCCGCGCGAAAGCCTCTGCGCTTGTCTCGTAGCACACATTGTGCGGTCGTTCGCTGCTCACCCCCAGCCCCGAAAAGGATTCGGGGCAGCGAGTGGCGCTCACACATGCGGGGCCTTCCGCTGGCGCGGCGCCTTCCGCACGTCGCACAATGTGGCGCTACGCGCCATGATCCGCGCTTGGTGAAGGCCAGGCCCGCGCCAGGCCAGACCACGACGCGGACGATGCTGGCGGCCAGATGTTCCGGCATCGGTGCCGGTGAACCGTAGGTGCGGGTATTTCCGCCTACTTCTGGCTTCTTCCGCCTTTGGCGGGATGGGACGACAACGGCCACGACGGAGCAGCTAAGAAGAAATCTCAGGACGCTTTCGCGCGTCCATTGGCGTGTTCGCGCACGAACGGTTCGAGAATCGCGGTAATCTTCTCCTGCTGACTGCGGGGCAGCTTGGAGGCCGCTTCAAACAGGTGCCGCATTCTTCCGGCCGGCGTGACCACCCGCCGGGGCTTGGGTTCGCCCAGCAGTTCTTCGACGGTGACGCCGAGGGCCTTGGCCATCGGCAGGAGCACATCGGAACGCGGCAGGTTTCCGCTGCGCTCCCAATAGCGGACGTTGGACTGATCCTGGCCGATCTGACGGGCCAGCTCTCGCTGCGAGAGTCCGGCAGCCTCACGAAAAGCTTTGAGTCGAGAAGCAGTGCTTGCCATGTCGCCAGCATACGGCAGGGGCAAAAAAACAGCTTGCATCTGAGTAGTATATTACTCATTATTGAGCAATGCAATCCCGCTTGACAGGTTCCGCCCAAACGCCGCCCCAACTCTCCCGGCGGATCTTTTCAAACACCTCGAAGCGCCTCGACAGAGGGCACGGCCAAGCACGGGCCGGGGTTGTCTGGCCAACGACACGGCCCGCCGCTGCCAACCGATTGTTTTGGGCACCGCCAGGCGCGTGGAGAGTGGAGGCCACGAGCCGCGGGCCGGTGTTGCCGTCGAGGTGACACCGGCCCAATGGCGGGCTTTTCTGAAAGCCTTCTGACATGCCACGGATACCAGAGGCGGACATCGAGCGGGTGAAGCAGCAGACCGATTTGCTGGCGATCATCCGCAGCCGGGGCGTGGAGTTGCGCCGCCACGGCGTCAAGGACTGGGCGGGGCGATGCCCGTTTCACCGGGAGGAAGCGGCGTCGTTCATCGTCAGTCCGGGCAAGGGACTGTTTCACTGCATGGGCTGCGGCGCGGCGGGCAACGTCATCCAGTTTGTGCAGCGGTTCGACGGCGTGAGTTTCCGCCACGCTTACGAACTGCTGGCCGAGGGCGGCGCGGCGGCGTTCCAGGTGAGAACGACCGAACCGATGCGCAAGGCGACGATTCCACGATTGCCGGCACCGTTCGCGCCGGAGGCGGGCGACGCGGAGTTGTTTGCGAAGGTGGTGGACTACTATCACGAGCGGCTCCTGAAAACTCCCGCCGCGCTGGCCTACCTCAAGAAACGCGGCGTGTACGACGCAGCGGCGATCGAAAAGTTTCGGCTGGGGTTTGCCGATCGGACGCTGGGGCTGCGGTTGCCGGACAGCGCCCGGCTGTCGGGCGTGGCGATTCGCCAGCGGCTGCAGAAGCTGGGATTCATACGGGAGAGCGGGCACGAACATTTCAACGGCTCGCTGGTGGTGCCGACCTTGGGGTGCGAACCGCACGGGCGACAAGGCCAGCCGGTGGGGATGTACGGACGCAAGATTCGCGATGATTTGCGCAAGGGCACGCCGCTGCATCTGTATCTGCCGGGGCCGCACGCCGGCATCTGGAATGCCGAGGCGTTGGCGGGAGGGGAGTTGATCTTGTGCGAAGCGGCGTTTGATGCGCTCACCTTCTACGTCAACGGCTTCCAGAACGTGACGTTCCTCTACGGCACGGAAGGATTCACCCAGGAGTTATTCGACGCCATCATCGCGCAGAAGGTGCAACGGGTGCGGCTGGCCTACGACGCGGACGAGGCGGGCAATCGGGCGGCGAGCCGCGACGCGCCGAGGCTGGCCGCGCACGGCATCGAATGCTACCGCGTCAAGTTTCCCTGGGGAATGGACGCCAATGAGTACGCGCAGAAGGTCAAGCCGCCGGACAAATCGCTGGGCCTGCTCTTGCGCAGCGCCGAATGGATGGCGGGCAGCACGGTGGGCAAACCGAAGGCAGAAAGCGGCCAGGCGATGGCGGCGGAAAGTTCTCACGCGAGCGCGAGCGCGCCGGTTTCTTCTGTAGAAATAGCTGCTCCGGTAGCGGCTTCTTCTTTAGCGGCTAAAAAAGAAACGCTGCCGGCACCGGCCCTGCCCGAAGCTCCGGGCACCGAACCCCGGCTCCGGTCACCGGCCACCAGTCCCCAATCACCGTCATTGCTTCACTGGGGTTGCCGCAGTTGGAGCGCCGGGGCGAGCATCACGTGTTGAGCCTGGGCAACCGGGAATACCGGGTCAGCGGCCTGGACAAGAACAACAGTTTGGAGGTGATGAAGATTGCGTTGCGGCTGACGCACACGCGCGGGGGCAACGTCCTGTTTCATTGGGACAGTTTCGATCTCACGCAAGACGCGCAGCGCCGGCGGTTCATCGAGCGCGGCGCGGAGGAAACCGGGCTGGAGAAAGAACTGATCAAACGCGATCTTGGAAAGTTGCTCCTGTTGCTGGAGCAGGACCAGACCGAGCGACTGGCTGCCGCGCTGGAGCCGGCGGCAAAACCCGCGCCGACACTCTCCGCCGAAGAACACGCCGAGGCGCTGGCGTTGCTGCAAGCGCCGGACCTGGTCAAGCGCATCAATGAAGCGTTCGAGGTCTGCGGCCTGGTCGGAGAAGAAACCAATCGGCTGGCGGCGTATCTGGCCTGCACGTCGCGCAAACTGTCCCGCCGCTGGCGGTGATTATTCAGAGCACCAGCGCCGCCGGCAAGACGACGCTGATGGACGCGGTGCTGGCGATGTTCCCCGAAGAAGACCGGGTGAAATACTCGGCGATGACCGGGCAGAGTTTGTACTACCTGGGCGAGACCGATCTGCAGCAGAAGATTCTGGCGATTGTCGAGGAAGCCGGCGCGGAGAAGGCCAGCTACGCGCTGAAGTTGTTGCAGAGCGAAGGCGAGTTGACGATTGCTTCGACGGGCAAAGACCCGGCAACGGGCCGCATGGAGACGCAGGAATATCACGTGGCCGGACCGACGACGATCTTTCTGACGACCACGGCGGTGGACATCGACGAGGAATTGCAGAACCGGTGTTTCACGCTGTCGGTGGACAAGAGCCGGGAGCAGACTGAGAGGATTCACGCGTTGCAGCGCCAGGCCCGCACGCTGGAGGGCTTGCAGTTGCGCCACCGGCGTCAGCAGTTGCTCAAACTCTTGCGCAACGCGCAGCGGCTGTTGCGCCCGGTAGACGTGGTCAACGAGTACGCCACCGCGTTGACCTTCACGGCGGAGCGCACTCGCACCAGGCGCGATCATGACAAATATCTCACACTGATCGAAACCATCGCGCTGTTGCACCAGTACCAACGGCCGCACGAGAAAGGGCCGTCGAGTGAATTCATCCGGGTGCTGCCGCCCGACATCGCGCTGGCCAACCAACTCGCGCCGGAACTGTTGGGGCGCAGCCTCGATGAGTTGCCGCCGCAGACCCGCCGGCTGTTAACGCAGATTCAGCAGCGGGTGCGGGAGCGGTGCCAGCGCGAGAAGGTCGACCAACGCTTTGCCCTCTTTAGCCGCCGCGAGTTGCAGGCGGTTTCCGGTTGGAGCTACAGCCAGGTCAAGCGCCACCTGGTCCGGTTGCAGGACCAGGATTACATCGCGCCGCGTTGTGGCCGCAACGGCAGTGCCTACCAGTACGAGTTGCTGATCGACTGCGAAGAACAAGGCGAAACGACGGAGATCGGCCTGATCGACGTGAGCAAACTCGGCAGCCCTTCGGGTACGACGCCAACCTGGACGCCCCCCGGACCCCCACCTTGCCAGGATTCGATGGCAAGGTTAACTCCCGCTGCGGGAGCGACTAGCGCCAACCTTGCCACCTTGCCGGCTCGCACATCTGGAGCCGCCGCTCCAACCCCATCGTAGTCATGTCGAGAATCGGCTACCACAATGTGCGCTGGCTGCGCACGCGCCCACCCGACAAACGCGGCGGCCAGGACCGGCCACCCGACGGTCTGAGTCGTGATGGCGAGACGATGGCCCGTTATCACGACCAGTATGTCGAATGGTTGCGCGTGCGGCAGGCGGCGGAATCGGCGCTGGTGGGCCGCCGGGCAGGCAGTGGCCAGGTTTCTGCGCTGGGCCGAGGAACGCGACCTGCGGTTTGCCCAGCAGATCACGCGCAGCATCCTGGAAAGTTATCAGCGCCATCTCTATCACTACCGCAAGACAAACGGCCAGCCATTGACCGTGACGACGCAGCGCCAGCAGTTGGGTTATCTCCGCCAGTTCTTCGTGTGGCTGAGCCGGCAGCGGGTACTGGAAGCCAACCCGGCCAGCGAACTGGAATTGCCGCGCCCGCTGCATCGGTTGCCGATTGCCGCGCTCAGCATCAAAGAAGTCGAAACCGTGTTGGCCCAGCCCAACGTGCTCGACCCGCTCGGCATCCGCGACCGGGCGATGCTGGAATTGCTCTACTCGACCGGCATCCGCCGCGGCGAACTGGTGCGGCTGGCCGTCCCTGATCTTAATCGGGACAAGCAACTGCTGTTGATTCGCCAGGGCAAGGGCCGCAAAGACCGGGTGGTGCCGGTGGGCACGCGCGCGTTGCGCTGGCTGACGCGCTACCTCGATGACGTGCGCCCGTTGCTGCTGGTGGCCACGAGCCAACCGGCGATGTTCCTGACTGCCTACGGCGAGCCGTTCAACGCCGACGTGCTCAGCCGCATCGTCTCCGGCTACATCACGCAAGCCGACCTGGGGCGGCATGGCGGCCCGCACCTGCTGCGGCACACGTGCGCGACGCATCTGTTGGAAGGCGGAGCCGACATCCGCTACATCCAGCAGTTGCTCGGCCACGCCAGTCTGGAGGCGACGGCGATCTACACCGAAGTCAGCATCCTGCAACTGCAAGCCGTCCACGCTCGATGCCATCCGGCCGAGCGACCCAAAGAACCGGCCGCCGACACGCCACCGGCCAACGCGGCTCCGACGAATTGAGAGCCTCTTTCCTTTAGTTGCCTGCCCACCACCGGGCTGCTAAGATGGCGGCCACAGTGCGCCTGGTGAGAATCATCTTCGGACTCTTGTGGCTGGCCGCCGTCAGCGCGGCGCAGGCCAGCATTCCGCATTCAACGCCACGCCTCAGCTTCAGCCCCTCAGAAACTCGCGTCCGGGGTTTCGCGCCGCCAACGGCGATCCGCGCCCCGGAACTTCGGTTGCAAGTGGCTGAGGTGCGCCCGGTAGAATCGGATTCGCTTACGATTGGTGTGTCGGGTCAGAAAGTCTTCCTCTCTGCCGATCCGAAGGGTATCGACGGTTGGGTGAACCTCTACGCTTACGGCAACCTCAATCCGACGATCTTCACCGACCCGTACGGGTTGGAAAGTCAAAGCTACTTGAGCATCATCGGCAATTTCACTTACACGGGCGGTGTTGCGGGAAACGGCTTGCGAGCATTGGCTGGATACTTGGACACGCAATATCCGCTCAGTGCGACGGCGGGCTTTGTTGGCAGCCTCGCCAACAGTGCGGCGGCGTTCGCAACGCCGGCGAGCTACGTGAACAACGCGGCCAGTTACGCCAGCACGGTCAGTACCCTTTATCAACAGGACGGTGCGTCGGTCGCCGCCAGCTACGCCGCAACCAGTTGGAACGTGGGAGCGGTTTGGTCTGGTGTGGCTAACATCAACTTGGCGACAGGGCAGCCAGTTGGCAATGGGTTAGAGCGTGGAGCAGTGGCCGCAGGTGGCGTCGCGGGCACTGCTGGACTTGCGGCGCTTGGAGCCGGAGCCGTAAGCACGCCGATGGTAACAGTTACACACTTCACCGATGCTGCAACCGTTGCTAACATTCAGAACGGGACTGGAATGCTTAACGCGGGATCATTTGTAACGCTTCCAAATGAAGTAGACCGGAATGAATGCAGGTCAGGTAGAAACAGCACTTGAGATTAATGCCGGTAAAGGGGCCTATTCAACGACATTCCAGACTCCTGCAGCAAATCTTGGCCCCGCCTTTAATGGCCCGTTAACCAGCGGCGGCAAACTTCAGTTTCAACTAATCAATCCAACCAAACCCGGGCCGTTTATGCCGACTCCTTGATTATGGGAAAAGAAACTTATATTTATCACGAAGCATTTCCAAAAGGGTCAAAGGTAAGGATCCAGAACCGTTCTTTTCTTGAGAACTTTCTAAAGACTTGGAAATTCCACAACAAACTGAACCCAGAACAATTACACTATGCAGAACAAATTGGCGAAGTGGAATCGGTAGGGTTTTACCACGGCGGCGACGAATTGTATAAACTCAAAGATATTCCGGGAATCTGGCACAAGCAATGTTTAGAGGCATACACACCGCCGTCTTAGTTCGCGCTGCTATGTGGACAATACAATCCAAAACGGGCCGCAATCTGTGGGAAACACTGCTGCTGAAATTGTTCACTACGATCCGGTGAACAACGTCACCGTGGTCACCGATGCCAGCAGTGGGCGAGTGGTGACAGCCTACCTGTTACGAACTTTTTTGACATCGTAGTTCTTGCCGAATTGGCGTCATAGCGTTCTTGCCGAATTGCCAGATTGACGTCGGGTTTTGCAGCCGAATTGCCGCGCTCTGGTCGTAGCCCGTGACGGAGTGGTCATGGCAGACGTTTCGCATGAACCTTGGAGTTCTGGCCGCACTGCTATCGTGGCGAGGCGATGTTCCACTGTTTCGGGTCTCCCGGCCACACTGTCGTCGTAGCGGTACGACGGCCAGCGCCAGCTTCTCGAACTACGTGCCGGTGATCTGGCGCATGGCGTCATGGAACGACAGGCCGAGAACGAGGGTGAAGAAGTCGATGGCATTGCCGGCCTGACCGCGTTCGGGCCAGCGCCAATAGGAGTCTTTGACGATCAGACCGGGATAGGCCGGCAACGCGAAGTTGCCCGCCTCCCGTTCGACGAGCTGGAGACCGCGCTGTTGCAGCAGCGGCGCCAACGCCGCGACGCGGGCGGCGCGGATTTGCTCCCGCGTCCACCGCGTGCGATCAGACCAGCGGGGTGTCACAGTCGTTTCTCCAGTGGGGTTGAAGGAGGACGTGGTTGACCTGCTTGAGGTCCACGAGGCGGGTCTGGTCGCGCACGGCTTCGATGAGTGAGCCCAGGCACAAGTTGCGCGTGCGGCGCAACAGTCCTTCGCCCGAGCGCACAATCAGGGCCAGGGCTTCCGGGCTAAAGGTGTTGTGACCCAGGCCGGCGCGGTCGAGTTGGTCGAGGATGAAGGCTTCGGCGGCTTCGGGACTCAAGCGCGGGACCAGCGCCGAGTACGTGACCCGGGAGCGGATTTCCTCGTTGACGGAGAGGGCCAGGGATTGCAGCAGCGGCGGCTGGCCGATGAGCACCAGATTGTGGGAGCGAGGAAAGTCCTCGCAGAGCAGGCGCAGCTTGCGCAGGCAATCGGTGGGCATCAGATGGGCATCGTCGATGATGGGCACCAGCAGCTTGCCGCAGCGATGCACCCGAAACGCTTCCTGCACCAGCAGCCGTTCGCAGTGGTGGTCGCGGCCCTCGAATTCGATTTGGAAGGCTTCGCACAGGATGCGCAGGGTGTTGTGGTAGGTGTGCAGGGTGCGGTTGACCACCGGGGTGATCATGCGTTTGGGGTCATGCGTCAGCAGCGCCTGTTTGAGAACGCTTTTGCCGGTGCCCGGTTCGCCGAGCACCAGGCAGAGGCCGCCCTGCTGGGCATGGACTCGGAGGATATCGAAGATTTCCTGCTGGTGAGCCAGCAAGCTGAGCGCTTCCGTGTCGAAGGGATGGCGTTGCAGACCAAAGTGAGAGCGAATCATGGGGTCAATCCTCCTGCGGGGTGATGGGTTTGCGGTCATTGGCGACGGGATCGAGCGGGCGGGCTTCGCCCATGCGCTCGCCCTTGTAGTACACGACGAGCCGGCGGGTGGGAGCTTTGCGTTCGTAGCGGACTTGAATGGCGCGATCCGGTAGATGCCGTGGCGCTTCAAAGCGGACGGCCTGGAAGGAGAACGTGTTGTCGGCGCGGACATGGCGGTCGTCTTCGACGAAGAACAGTTCATCATTGGCCTCGTTGGGGGGCAGAAACCGGACCCGGTTGCGATCCAGCGCGAACCGGTCCAGCGGACTGATGCCCAGCACGGAATGGACGTGCGCGTTGTACTGTTCCTCGACCCAGTGGGTGAACTGGCGGTTCAGGGCGTCCAGCGAACTGAGGTCCAGCGCGAGAGAGAGGAATTGCTCGCGCATGGTGCGGAAGAACCGTTCGATCTTTCCCTTGGCCGCGCCGTCGCGCAGGGGCGCGTGATGCAGCAGGCATCCGACGCGGGCGCAGATTTGGATGATCTCCTTGGACGAATAGATCGAGCCGTTGTCCACATACAGCGCCTGCGGCACGCCGCGTTTGTAGAACGCCGCGCGCAGCGACTCAATGAGCGTGTCCACGCTCTCCACCACAAAGAACTGGCCGTGGCAGCAGACGCGCGAGGCGTCGTCCAGAAAGGCAATGAGCCGCGTCTGCACCGGCGAGCCGTGATGCTGGACATACGGGCCGTACAGCGTATCGGCCTGCCACAGTTCGTTGGCGTGCGCCTTGGCGAAGGCCAGCCGGCGTTTGTTTTCCGATTGGGTGTGGGGCTTGAGCATTTCATATTGTTTGACCAGACGGGAGAACGTGTTGGGGGCGACCTGTGAGCGGGTGAGCAGGCCCTGCTCGATGCACAGGCGGTAGAGCACGGCGCGTCTGGGCACGCCGTGAATCTTGGGCAGGATGGCGTCGATGGCCTCCTGGACGGTCTCCACGGAAACCTTGCGGGTCTTGCCTTTATCCGAGCGGGTTCGGTTTTCCATGACGGTGACACCGTGCTTGTGATAGCGAACCAGCCAGGTTTCGATGGTGCGCCAGGTGAACCGCTGGGGATGGCCGTCCTCGTCGGTGAAGCTCATCTGGCTGACGGCCTTGATGCGGTCGCGAATGCTCTGGCCCTCGGCCATGTCGATGGCTCCGAGCACGCGCATTTTCAGATACGCGGTGGGGTTTCTCATGCGTTGTCCTATGGGGTTGCCCGCCGCCCGAACGCTTCCGGGACGGCAGAGGTTGTGTTGACGGCGGCGACGCTACCGACAGGCCGAGCCGGCCAGGAAGGGTATTGTCGTGTTGCCGGGGATTGCCCCCGTCTCCGGTGTCAGGCGCAGCAGTCGTAATTCGGCTCGTAGCGCGCTCCGGCAGGAGATGATTCAACCCAGCACGGGACGCTGAAAGTGCAGTTGAAACGCCGCCGGGGGACACGCGCTGTGCGCGAAGACCGCTTGGAGGTGCTCGACGGTTTGCAGCAGCGGGTCAGCCTGCCGACTGCGGGGAGGTTCTTGCTCGCGGCAAAGCGCCGTGCGCAGGCTGTCCAGTCGCCGGTGCAAGCGGCGGCGCAGCCGATACACCGTTTCCAGGGAAAAGGGCAGTCGCGCGGCTTCCGCTGCCGCCTTGAGCGAATCGACGGCCAACAGGCCGATCAGCCACTGCCACAGCAGCGACGCCGAAACAGTGTGGCGTGGCAGAATCTCCGCGAAGCAAATCGAGAACGTGCGCCCGCAGCCGCCGCGCCGGCCACGATTGGAACAGAACACACGCTGGCCTCGCAGCAAACGACCGGCGGCGACCGCCGGATCCTGACCCTGTAGTCGGCTGTGACGATTCAACGTGCCGCTACGTCCGCAGTGCGGACAACGCTGCTGCTTCAGGGCGAAAAAGCCGTGCGTTCAACTCTCGGCCATCGCGCACGAAGTGAAAAGCGGAGCGCTGCATCCGCTCTTGCTGCCTGAAGCGGCGTGGTGGGTCGAGCTTATTCTGACGACCTGCGGACGGCGGGACTCAATTCAGTTGTGTACGCGAAGGCGGGGAGACGGCACGAACGGCACTTCGCACCGAACTGAGAGCGTACCCTGGCTTGAAACCACGATGTCAATTCGGCACAATCACGGCACTTCTTACGACAGCAGTGTGGTCGGTAACACGTCTCCCTGTCCCCCTTCCGACCACGCCCGTTCTGCTGCACTCCGCACACGTTCGTCACGAGCGCGACTCGTTTTCATCCACCGCAATTGCGGCGGCTTCCGTCTGCGGCTCGGCAGCGGCGTTACGTTTCGACTTCGTTCCGCTAGACGCTCCTCTCCGGCTCCGCTCCACTTTCTCCGCATGCCGACACACAGACCAAAGCCCACCCGGTCGTAGCCACGAACACATTCGCCAACCAAGATTTCAAACACGCTATTCTGCTGATTGCCAACAGGGCGTTGATGAGAGCCGTGACAACAACGAGGAATTTAGCGGCTTGCTTGAGCCACGGTTTGCCAGCGGCCGGCTCCACGTCACCAACCCATTTGATTCCATGCTTGCCAGGACATTTCGGAAGCGTATTCTGTAACCACAAAGGAGATTGTACTGAAACGATAATTTAACAAACCAGCAACCATTCGCGTAACTTCGCTGCTGTCCAGCACGAAACGGGAGATTCGATCACAGGACGGCGTTAGAGGTACGCCCCGCAAGGGCGTACTGAAAGCGTTCCTGTGTAGGCACTCCCGTGCCGGTGCTGGAGCGTGAGTAGGTGCGCCCGTTTTATTTTGGGCGCGGCTTCAGAAGACATCATCGAGCCGTTCAATGCAACCGTGACCAATAGCCGGAACATCAACACGACACCCGAGCCAAGCCGGGGTGCCATGCGCGCAGCCATGGAGATCGCCGGGAAACTGTCCGCAGTGCCGGTTTATCGGCAAGCCTTGGGCGAGTCCTTTGCCGAGATCATCGAGCGGCACACCCACGCCCAGGACCTAGCAACCGCCTGCAAATCAGCCAAAGAAGTGCTCACGGCACTCGCCGCGCCGACTGAACCGGCCAAGACACAACGCGAAACGACCATTGAGACGTTGGAGAGATTATTGGCCGTCATTGATGATGACGGTTCTTCCTTGACCTCACATCATCGGGACTGACGAATAACGAGACGGGCATTGGTTTCGTCCACTCCAAGACTGCCGCAGGCAGCTCGACTGCCGAGCAAACATTCCGCCACCGCATCGCCCACCAATTTCTCGGCCGCGTCGCGCATCGGGCGCGCCCCGAGTTTCGGATGAAATCCCCGCCATACCAGAAACGGGAGAACGGCTGCGTCGGGCATGAGTTCGTGTCCCTTGGCCTTCAAGAAGGCCAATTCCTGATTCAACAACAGTTGGGCGATCTCTAATTGATGGTCGTAACTCAGCCGGTTGAACACCAACTTTTCCGTGATCCGGGCGTACAACTCGGGCCGCATGGATTGCTGAGCGCGCGTCAGGACATGGCGTTCCATCGTGGCGGGCGTCGAGTATTGCAGATTCATCAAATCGGCGCTGCCGATGTTCGACGTGAACACCACATAGAACCCGCTCAACTCCAGCGTCTCACCACTGGCCATCGTCACCCGTGCTGCGTCCAGGATTTGCAGGAATACATCCAATACTCGCGGATGCGCCTTCTCGATTTCGTCGAACAGAAGCGTCCCGATCTTCGAGCGGTCGTACACCATCCCCAGCGTACCGCGCTCACCGAGCTTCCCGCCGAGCAACAATCCCAAACTCTCCTGCGTCTGGTACTCCGACATATCGAAACGGAACAGGTGTTCCTTACTCATCAGGAAACTGGTGAACGCCAGTGTCACTTCCGTCTTGCCCACGCCGGTCGGGCCGAGGAACAGGAAACTACCACGAGGCCGACCGGGTTTCGTCAACCCGAGTTCACCACGCCGAAGCAGCGACACGATTCGGGGCAACACATGATCCTGACCGCGAATCCGCTGCCGGAGGTGTGATTCCAAGTCGTGCAGTTTTCCATTCGATCGTATCGGAGGTGTGGCTGTTTCCATCGGTTCCTATCCTGCCAACTCCCCACCGAAAAGTTGTTCCCAAATGGGAACAACTAACCGCAGCTAATCGCAGTATATCTCTGGCCCATGAAAACTAGAGTCACGACCGCAACACTGTGGTTCACACCGATTCTCGCGCAAGCTCAGGGGACAACTCTGACAAGCGGGGTCAGCAGCGCGCTGGGCATCGTCATGCTCATCGGCTTTATCTTTGGGACAATCTGTGTCGTTAGCGGCGGGTTCGCCATCCGCCGAGGGGACACCGATTCCGGGAAACTCTCCATCGTCGGCGGCCTCATCATTGCCGGCGCGCCCGTGATTGTGAAGGCGCTGTTTGTCGCCTTCGGCATCGGCAGTTCCACCGCGGACGTGGGAACGTTCCAATGAGCAACCAAACGCTGCGACTGACCGAGACCAACAGCGCCGATGATTCCCAAGGCCGGACCTGGGGGCTGGAGGGCAACTTGTTCTGGTACATGACCGGCGGCTGCTTCGCATCGGTCATGACCCTGTTGATCACGTTCAGCATGGTGAAGATGTCATTCGCCATGTCCCTGCTGATCGCGGCAATTCCCCTCCTGCTCACGCTCGGATACGTCTACGGCTTCCGCCAGGGCAAACCGCCCGGCTACGACACGGATTGTCTGGATTTCTGGATCAAGGGTTCGGGATTCGGCCCGGATACAGGCCGACTGCCTCCCCACCCGCTCAAGGCCCAGCATGTTCGCTAACGCCCCACACGGCTATTTCGTCCGCGACCTGCTCGTCTTTAATGGGCTGCGCCAGGGCTGTTTCGTGTCCAAAGGGTTTATTTTTGAGCCGCCCGATCTCGACAACGCACAGGTAGCCGACCTGAACGAGTTCCAGGATCAGATCACCTTGTTGCTCGCATCCCTGGGCGACGCGCGCCGTTTACAAGTCCAATTCTACTGCGATTCGGACTACCGCGCGGCGCTGCTCCGCTACCAGCAGGAAACCGAGAAGATGCCGAACGTCTGGACCAAACGCTGCCGCAACGAGCGGTTTATGCGCTACTGGCAGGCGATGGCAGACCGTCGTCTGCGCCGGCAACGGCTCATCCTCTATATCTCCCGCAAGATCGAGACTTCGCCCAAGACCACCAGCGGTGCCAAGGCGCTGGCGGCGTTCTACGAGATGACGCTGGAGCAGATGCAAGCGGAGTTCGCTCAAGTGCACGAGATGTTGGCGGGGATTTTTGCGGGGCAGGGGGCACGGATTATCCCCATGACCGACGCCGACCATTACCGGCACTACAAGATGTTCCTGAACCCGTCTCTGGCCGAGCGATTCGATTATGACATCTTCGACGCCTTTGACCCGGAATTATCCATCCAAGAGAATTGCTGGCACTGCGAGGGCAACGGCCAGTCCGACTACGGCTTCTGGATGGACGGTTGTTACCACTCGATCATCGTGCTGACGCGCTGGCCGAAAATGACCCATCCCGGCCTGATCCGCCGGCTCACCAATCTCCGGCTGCTCGACTACACCATCACGGTCAACATCGACCCGTTGCCAGTCCGCCAGGAGATCCTCAAGGAGGAAAAGTCACACGACCGGATCGCCGGTGATTACGCCAGCGAGAAAAAGGTGTCGCTGCTGACCGTGCTGGAGAAGAAACAGCGCAAGATTGCGGCGCTCGCGCGGGGCGACACACTCCCGTTTCACACACAGTTCATCGTGCGGACCTGGGACAAGACCAAGGACGGGTTGTCTGTCAAAACCAGCGCCATCAAGAACGCCATCAACAGCATGAACAGCGCGCAGTATTTTGAGACGGCCCTGCCCAGCACCTCGCGCCAGTTGTTCTATGAGACATGGCCCGGCTGGACATGGGGCCGGTACGAACACCGCAAACTCTACGGCGAAAGCCGGTACGTCGCGGACATGCTACCGTTCTGCGCCACGTTCACCGGCCACCTCGATACTGCCGAAGCCATCTACGAGGGCTCGGCGAATAATCTGGTCGGGATCAAGACGTTTGCCGGGCAGGCGTCGAACGTCTCGCCACAACACGCCGTGTTGCTCGGCATGAGCGGGGCCGGCAAGTCGGTCACGGTCTGCGATCTTCTCACCCAAACCGAAAGCTACTTCGCCTACACGGTCATCATCGAGGAGGGATTGTCCTACGGCATCTACGTGCAAACGGTCGATCCCGAAGCCAAACCCATCATCATCCAGCCCGATGGCAACATCACCATCAACTATCTCGACACGAAAGGTCTTCCGCTGACACCAGATCACCTCGCGTCCGCGACGGCTTTGGTTGCCCGCATGGTGGGCGTCAGCCAGCACGAAGACAAACAGATGCTCCGGCAGGCCCAAATCGCCAAGTACATCAACCTGCTGTACGAAGACGTTTTCCAGGATTGGTCGCGCGCACACACCGAAGAATTGCTGGCCATTGCCCGGCACGCGTACGCATTGGCCCAGTACCGGCGCGAGAAGATGCCGCCCGGCGCGACCACGCTGGAGGCGTTCGCCGATTTGCGGGACTGGAAGGCCAAACACCAGGACGAAGCCAACGCGTTCCTGGGCCAATTCGCCAATGGTGAAGTCCTCAAGTTTCTCAAGGACCCCAACACCAGTAAAGAGGTGCGCAACCTGGCGTTTGCTTATGTGTCCCCGGAAGAATTCCCGACCCATCGGATGTTGCAGGAATTGATGTTTCTCGACGCGTCCGGGGCCGAGCGCGACCAGATTCACGAGATTGCCACGCTGCTCCTGCCGTGGTGCCGCGACGGCAACTACGGCGCATTGTTCGACGGCGTGACCAATTTGTCGCTGACCGGCAAGATTGCCCACTTCGAGTTGGGGTACATCCCGGACTCAGCGAAGGAGTTGCGTGCCGCCGCCGGATTCCTCATCACCAATGACGCCCGCAAACACATCATCACGCTGCCCCGCGCGTTGCGGAAACGAAACGTGTACGAGGAAGTCGCCCGCTTTCTCGACATCCCCGGTGGCGAGGAGATCGTCAAGGAGAGCTACGCGCAGCTTCGCAAGTTCAACTGCTGGAACATCTCCATCGTCCAACAGTACGCCCGCTTCAAGCAGAGCCGCATCCGCTCGGCGGTGTTCGGCAACAGCCGCCAATTCTTCCTGATGCGCCAGAACGACCGCGCCGACATCGACGACATCGCCCAGGACATCGCCCTCCCGGAGATCACCAAGCACACGCTGATGAATTATCCGTTGCCCGACCACCAGGTCGGCCAGAAATACTCCGCGTTCACCTACCTGCAAATCGATTCTCTCCGGCCGATCTGCGGCACCGTGCACAATATCGCGTCGCCCGAGATGTTGTATTGCAGCAGTTCCAGCGGCGAACACTTCGAGAAGCGGGCCAAAGAACTGCGCGGCAGCGCCAACATCATCGACGGCATCATCCGCCACTCCAACCCAACCCCGGCCACTGAACCTGCATGAAAACACGCCATCTGATCGCCCTCACATTCATTCCGTTCCTTCTGGGCGGGTGCGCCGCCACCCGCCCCATTGGCGACCTCGCGTTCGGTGCTGGCGGAGCGGCACTCGCCGACAAGTTCTCCAACGGCAACCCCGCCATCACTGCGGTGGGCGCTGCCGGTGGCGTGCTTGTGAGCGAAGGGCTGCACTACGCCAGCCAGAAGCAGGCCGACAAGGCGTACAACACCGGCTACGAGAAGGGGCGCAGTGACGCCGTGAAACAGCAGTACTGGATACTCGTCAACCAACAAAAGGAGAAAGCCGAACAGAACCAACAAAACGTTCGCTACTACGAGATACCGGTCCCCGAACAGACCATCGACGGAACCATCCTGAACCCAACCACCAAACTATTACGAATCGAGGAATAAACCATGAAACGCATGCTCATTGTTATCGCCGCAACTCTGCTGTGCGCTGCTCCCAGCCGCGCACAGTACGTCGTGTATGACCCCACGATGAACGTCCAGCAGATTCTCGATGAAGCGCAGAGTATCGCCAAGTACGTCCAGATGATCGACAACCAAGTCCAGCAGATCAACACGCTGAGTTCGCAGTTGCAGCAGCTTCAACAGTACAACGCCGCCTTTGGCACTCCGTCCCAGATTCTCAACCTGGCCGGATTCACGGGACTGATCTCCGACCTCCAGGATACCGGAGTCGGCCAGGCGATTGGACAATTGGAGAACCTCTCCCAAGGGATCAACGCCCTCGAATACGATGCCAACGGCCTGTATCACAACGTCGGGGTGACATTCACTACGCCCGACGGCGCATCGGTGACCAGAGCTGCCACGCTCTACCGTCCGTTCGCCGCCGTCAACGAAACGACCCGAAACTTCAGCAACGTGTATGCGGACGTGGTGTCCCGCCGCGACGCGCTCCGGCAGGACATTGCCGCCACGACCGAGCAACTGCGCAATGCCACCACCGCCTCGGAAGTGCAAAAGCTCACCGGCATCCTGATCGGGCTCAACGCGGAACTCGATGCCACGGACAAGGAACTCGATCACGCCACGAGTGTCAGCGTCGTCCAGAACGCGGAGAACCAAAATGACCAGGCCAAGCAGGAGCAGGCCCGCCTGGAGGAACAGCAGGCCGAGTTTACGGAAGGAATCCAGAAGTACAACACCACGATGCAACTCAGTACGGAAGCGGCCCAATTTCCGGAGAACAACCCGTGATCAAGAAACCCATCATCATCTTCGTTGCCGCCTTCGTGACCCTCACGGTCGTCGTCGCTGTGCTCTCCGCCCGCAAAGGAGCCCGGCAGCGGCCACCGGCCCCGACGTTCCAGACGAATGCAACATTGAAACTTGACACAACGCCATCTCATTTCTCCGAGCAGTAAGTCATGAACAATTTCGACACACTGTTTCCAAACTTCGCCTCCACGTGTGCCAGCCTGCAAACGCTGTTGATGCCGGTGGCGTACCTGCTTCTCGTCACCGGCATGGTGATGGCCACCATTGCGGGACACCGCAGCCCCGAGGCTGTCCTGGGAGCGCTCGGCCGCACCATTGTGTACATCATCGTGCTCACGCAGTTGACCAATTGGGGCAACCAGATCAGCACGATTACCAATACAACGGTCACCAACGTTCTTCACGCCAACCCCGGCAATGTGTACCAGCAGTACAACCAGGCATTGCAGGCCCAGCAATCCACCACGTCCCAAAACAGTTGGTGGCAAAAGCTGTTCCACGTCGGCACCTCGATCTTCGAGGCCCTGATCTCCGGCCTGCTCTGGATCTTCGGCTTGCTGGCCAGCGTCATCGTGTTCTACGCGTACCTGATCCAGAAGTTCATCCTCTACCTGGGCTACGCGCTCTCGCCGATCTTTATCGGGTTCTTGGCCATCCGCGCCCTGAACCAGATCGGCGTGAACTATCTGCTGGGACTGGTCGGTGCCATGCTGTGGCCCCTGGGCTGGGGCGCGGCGTCATTGGTCACCGGCGGATTGATCACGTTTATGACCGACCAGAGCTTCCTGTGGAATCAGTCGATCAGCGGCGCGGCGGGGTATGCGTTTCAGAATTTCATCGGGGTGGCCGTTCTCGGCGTGTGGCTGATCTTCAGCACCATCGCCGCGCCGGTCATTATTCAACGAGTCATTACCCACGGCATTCAAGCCGGTGCCGCTCTCATAAGTGGCGTGGCCACCGCCACCACCACGGCGGCTGCGGGCGGATTCATCGCCGCCGGCACCTTCGGCGCGGGCGGAGGCTTCACCGGCGCAGCGATGGCCACCGCCGCTGGTGTCACGACAGCCGGCGCAACGTTGGTCGGCTCGTCACTCAGCGGCAGCACATATTCGCCGACCGGCTCGATGATCACCGCCCTGGGCCAGATGCGCAGTACCGGCGCGAGCGCGAGAAAGCGCGACAGTGACGACCCATCGCCGACGCCATCGACACCATCCACGATGGACGTGAGCGGCGACAACGCCGTGCAAGCCCTGCTCCGCAAAACCAAGAACCCGCACTCTCCATCGGCATGAATCCAGTCGAGACAACGCTCCGGGAAACGCCGGTCCCGAAAGCCGACCGGCCCAATCTTTCCCACAAGAAGTTTGATCCGACGCGCATCTTCGTGGACCGGGACCGGCTCGCGTGGTTCTGGTTCATCGTGGCCGGATTGATTCTGGTGGGCGCGGCCATTGACCGCTTTTTTCTCGTGCAATCATTCAAGCAGCGCGAGCGCGTCATCGTTCTTGACCCGTCGGGTACGTACCACGTCGCGCCCCTGCTCAGATTCGACGAGGCCAAGGAACTTCATGCCGAGCAAAGCACGCTGGCCACTGTCGCTTTCCTGGAGCGCAACCCCAAAGGCTTTGACCACGACGACCTGCTCAAGCAGTTGTTCCTGAAGAATGCCTTGGTCAAGGCCCAGGCCGAGCGCGCTTCGGAGGACGCGGAGTTCGCCGCCAAGCAGTTGCACCAGAAGGCCGAGATCGCCAGGATCACGATCCTCCAAACCCGCGAGAACTTCGTCCTGACCCAGGTGACCGGCCAACTCATTCGCACAGGGATCTTCCAGGACCGGGCGTTCGCGGAAGCCGTCCCGTTCACACTGGCCTTCAAGTTCCAGCGTAACCCCAACATGGTCCAAAATGGACGATTCCCGTCCGCCGTCTACGACTTCAAATATGAAACCTCTCGCTAAACATCTTACCTTGCTGCTGTGGCTGTGCCTGCCTTTGGCCTCCACCAAAGCTGCCAGTCCGATCGCGCAATACCGGCTGGACGAACAGGTCGTCTACACCATCCCGGTATCCCGCAGCCGCGTGACGACCATCAGCTTTCCCGGCCCAATCGCGGCGGTCGATGCCGCCAATGTCACCAGCGATCCCAAAGTCCCCGGCTTGTTTCAAATCGCTCACACCAAGGGCTCCTACTTCCTGTCGGTAAGGGCGTTGGTCGAAAAGGCCACGACCAACATGAACATCCGCTGGAACAATAAGACCTATGTGATCGAGTTGGTCGAGAGTTCCGCACCGCTCTATTCGGTGGTCTTTCAGGATGACACAGACACCGATATTCACCCCGTTTCCACCCCCGTCACACCAAATCGGTTGCTGGCATTGTTGGACAAGGCAAAAGCCTACCCGCTGCTGAAAGCGTATCAGCCGGAAGTGGTCGCTCAGGTTGAGTACCTCAACTTCCAAAACAAGCCGCTAGTCTTGGACTATAGGGATTACGAAATCCAACTCGACGAGGCGTTCCGGTTCAATCCCGAAGACACGCTGATCTTCCGGGTTCTGCTCCGCAACAAAACCGGGCAGCCGATCCAGTATCGACCGGACGGATTCTCGCTCCGCGTCGGCGACCGCACGTATCCCCAATCCATCAGTGACGCCAGTGGGACGATTCCGCCCAACGGCGAAGCGCCGGCCTATTTCGCTGTCACCGGTACACCCAACGGCGGACGCAACGACCTGTCCCTCAAGAACGGTTTCACCGTGCTTCTCGACCCCGTCGAAACAAACACAGTATCGCCACGGTCGGTACGCCCTGAATCCAAACCATCCCCATGAACCCGCGCAGTGCCATCACCTTTTTACGAAGCCCCACCGGCGTTTTCCTGTCATTCGTCGCGCTGCTAATCTTCGCGCTTGTGTTCGTCAAAGGGTTCTACGACCCGAACAAACACAAGCCGATGGCGGCCACCCCGCTTTCCCAAGCTGAGAAAACCAACCGGACATCCCAGGTCCTTCAGACGATCCAGCATGAAATGGTGCCGTTCAAACCGCCTCGTGCTTCCTCCGCGCCCATGGCATCGTCAGTAACCGGCTCGGACGCACAACAGGTCAATGCCCGCTTCACGCCCATCAGTCTTTACTCCGACTCGATGGGGACCGACCCAGAGCACAAGCCACTGAGCAAATTCTATGCGCCCTACGGCGGCTGATTCCCTGCGAACTCATCGTCACCATTGACTCATCCTCCATTCAAACCCCGATCATCGGCCTCATCACCGAGGACATCTACCACGATGGACGGCTCATCATCCCGGCTGGCACGGAAGTCCACGGCTCAGCCCAGGCCGACCGCAAGCGGGAGCGAATTGCCAGCAACGGCGGCTGGACGTTGGTATGGCAAACGGGCGAGGAACTCCATTTGGAGGGCGTTGCCCTGGACCGCGAGAAAGACCCCAACGGCAAAGGATGGGGCATCACCGATGGCAGCGCCGGCCTGCGCGGCCAGCTACTGAAGACCGACAATCTGGCCGAGGTCAAACTGTTCGCGGCCACGTTTCTCAGCGGGGCCGCGTCCGCGCTGAGCCAAACTAGGCAGACGGTCCTTGGCACCGAACTGCTGCCGTCATTGCAGAATGCTCCGTTACAGGGAGCACAGAACGTCCTTGGCACCTACGCCCAGCAGATCCTCGACACGATCCAGCGTGACGGATTCTATGTCCGCGTGCCCGCCGGCACCGAGTTCTACCTGTATGTCACCCAAACCATCGACAAATCCGACGCGCTCGTCGGCGGTACTCGCCTCGTGACGACCGAAACCAATGATCCATCACCGACCATTATGCCCCGTCTTTCGCATCGCATCACACCATGAAAACCATCTATCTGATTCCTCTGCTATTGCTCTCGGCATGCGCCTCGAACCCCAAACTCGCCGCGCTGACCGTGCCGCACCCGATTCCCGGTACCAGTCTGCCCACCGAGGGCATCGAGTCGGTGCGCTACTCCGAAAACATCAAGGCATACAACGTTGGCCGCTACGTTGATCCGAACAATGCCTTGGTCATGCACGAGCGGCACGTCGTCTACCGCGTGGAAACCACGGCCAAGTGGAACCTGCACCCCAATGCGCCGGCCACGGTCGCGTTGGGACCGGCGGTGCGGATCATCGACGCGGCCCACCAAGACGGGCCGACCACGCCCGAGATCATCGCTGAAGTAAACCGGCAGAAGGCCGCAACCCAGACGGCCATCGACCAGGGAAAGCGACTGAATGACACGCTCATGCACATTTCGACGGCTTTGGACGCCAGCAAGCAGGTCGCCGAACAGAATCGGCAACTCAGAACGGAAATCGACGTGACCAAACAGCGTCTCGATTTGTTGGAAACGGAAATCCGTAGCCAGCAACAGGCAAGTCCCGCACCACGCGGGACACCTGAGAACACAAACCCAGACTGGTGAACGTTCACCCCATGAATAATCCCCAGAGGAGAGAGCACATGCTCAAAGGCAAAGCCAAGACTCAAGATGAGTCCGCCACCCAAACCAACGGCAACGAACAGCCCGGCCAATACCGCGATAACCCGAAGGTCAACGCTCGTATCGACGAGTACATCAAGAACAACCCGAAGCATTGGGACTACATTAAGGCCATGCCGCGCGACCGGCTGGAGCGCGCATTGGTCTTGAGCGAGGTAAACAAGCTCGACCGCCAGCAGAAGATGAAGGACGGCATTCTGCGCAAACTGGAGCAGAACCCCGAACTCAAGCAGGCATACGAAACCCTGGTGAAGAATCTGCCGGAGGACCAACGCGAGAAGGTGATGGTCTCTATCGCCAGCCGGACAATGCGCAGCATCACCCCGCGTCAAACGCAGCCTGCACAGACCCAACGGGTCTGACCGTCACCAAAGCCAGTCGGTTGGGCGGCCACGGACTCCGGGTTTCTCGCTTCGAACCGCCCGGTGCGGTGCCTTGCTGCGAAACCCAGAGACCGTGGCTTTGCCTTTGGCGATCTGACCCGCAACGATGTCGCCGCTACGAGCCGTGGGTTCGCGCGGCCACATCGCTGGCATATACGCCAATTCAAGATATGGAGAATTTCGCGACGGCTTCCTCCGTGGAAACACCACGGTGCTGAGCCTGTTTTTCCCACCGCTTGGCTTCGTGATGCGAAGCGGGCGACTGAGGCTCAATGCGCTGATATGCCCAAGCGAGCAGAGCAGCACAGAATCCAGGCTCCCACCCAATCCGGTGAGCAGCTTCAAGGATGGGAATTGCATCGTTCAGTTTGCCCGCACGAAGAAGTAACACGCCTGCGAGGTAAGCACGACTACCAGGACCGAGTCCGTCATCGGGAATTCGCGTCAAGACACGCAACGCCTCATTGTGCTGGCCAGACTTGCTCTTTAGGTCGGCGAGGCTGTACAGCGGCAGGACAAAGTTTGGGTTCAGCGCAGCCGCTCGCTCGAATTCCTCGCACGCTTCTGCCAATTGACCCCGTTCTTCGAACAACTCAGCCAATAGTTGGTGGGGCTCAGGTTCGCGCGGATCATTGACGATAATTTGGCGGAGTATGCGTTCTTGTCCAGCGAAGTCTCCATCATTCTCAGCCATCGCCAGCAATCGAGTGAGGAGGAGCTTATCACTCGCGTTGTCCCCGCCAGGCAACTCCCCGGTTTGCACGAAACTCTCCATTTCAGCCTGCCAATGATCGAAAGCCTCTTCCCAGCAACCGGCCTCTGGAGGTTGGTCAAAATTGCTGCAAAACTCCACATACGAAACGATAGAGGCTTGCGGCTTTCCGTACGCTATTGCCAGCAGATCAGCGCGCCATGCCGGCGGAATTCGGGCTGTCAGATGTTCCCTCAACAACCCTTGGATCATTTCATCGCCCACGCCACCAATCAGAATCCTCTTCAGCAAACGTTGGCGTTCCGTCTCTGAAAATCGGCGCAGAATGGGTTCGAGGAGTTCATGAAGCCATTTGACCACTTTTGCGAGCTTCCCAGCCCAATACTCCTCTTCGGATTTGCCGAACTTCCCGGCGAGTTTACGACACAGTTTGGACGCAGCGTAATATCGGAGTGCGGCGGCGGCTTCTTGCGTTTTCGAGCAGACCGTTTTCAACGCCGCCGGCCCCGGAAAATCATTTTCGTACAGACAGCGCCGCATCTTGCTCGAATTCATTCCGAGCCGCGTGGCGCAGTCACCGTCCGGCTCGCCTGAATCAACCAGCGGCAAGCCAGGGTAGCGCTTTGCCATTGCTTTCTTCCAAAATTCGTTCGGTCCATTTTCACCGGCCCAAGATGGGAAATCTTCATTCGGAGTCACTCCAGAACCAATGCAAACCGCGACGCGCCGAACGGCCATGTCCAAGACCACCAGCCTAATCACACTGCGTTGGACCGTGTCAGGAGAGGCCCGGAGTCGCGTCAACGTGTCGTTCAAGCCCTCATAGGATCTTCGATACGAGTGAAACGCTTCGAACAATCGTTGCCGGTCAGTTGCGTCGAAGAAGAACATTTGAGAGTTGACCAGCACGTGCACCAACTCGCATGCATATTCCTCCCACGTCCTTGTTTTCACTGGCTGTCCGGACGAAATCGTCCTTTTGGTTCGCTCACTCAAAACCGCGATAGGGTGCGGAGGACTGTCTGGAAATTCCTCCGAGTGCACACAATCACAAATCTCATCCACAACCGCACCGAAATGGGGTAAAGCCGAGTTCATGATTCAAGGAGCGCATGGGGCGCATCGATGGACACGCCCCATACACTTCGACTCTCGTTGGCCTACCGTTTCCCGCCATTGCCGGGAAGCGACGATGGCGCTCGCACAGCGGCAGCGCTTTGCGCTCGCGGTGCAAACCCCGTTCGGGCTGTGGCACTCTGCGGACTTCGTGCGCCAGCGCTTTGTATCCGCGCAGCGGCACTTGGCGTCATGGATGTAGACTGCTTGCTCATACGATCTCCTCTTCTTCATTGGGTGTGGCCGGAAGCTAACCAGCTTCCGCATCAACCGCACCGTCTTGACGCGACCATCGCAGAAGTCCAACCAGTTCTCCTTCCCAAAAAGCGGCAAAAATGCCTGCAATATAGCTGCGCTCCTCTCTACACGGACGTTACCATTTCTGCTCTACACTGCAATGGCGCTCGGAATCGGCTACCCCCGATGCCGCAAAAACCTGCGCGGGCAGTCAAAGACTTGGCCTTTGCCGCTTCGGCGTCCCTGTCACCCTCGCCGCCGCCCGCAAAGCGCCAAGACTTTCTTCGGGCAGGGCTACCCGATTCGCCTGCGATGTCGCCCCGACTCACCTCGTCGGGGCCGCATCGCCCACCGAGAATTCGACTCGTTTTGTTTCATCCCACATTCGCGTCTGGAATCCGCTGACCGTCGGGATCGCACGCACTCGCGCGGGCAGCCAACGACTTCGCGTTTTTCGCTGCGGCACAAACGACGGTGCTCCGCTGCAAAACCCGAAGACATTGGCCTTGCCGGTGGCGATTGGACGCCGCCCCCGATGTCCCCCGACAGCGGATGTCGGGGCACATCGCTTTGCCCAATCCCAATGTGGAGCGCATCCGCGCTGGGTCCAGCAAACTTGCGTGAATCCCGCCGCCATTGTACGGCTCGCTGCGCGCTGTCAAGGATACTACGGTGCTCGTGCCTGCGCTCCGTTCCTCCTGGACAGTGCTCGCTCCGCCCGGCCTGGCTTCTAGGGTTTCACGCGGGAGCAACGTCACGCCCACGGCCACAACGATGACGATCTTGTTCCCAAATGGGAACAACTTTACAAGCCCCGTTGTGGTCAAATCCCTCCTTGGCCAGTGTCGTCACGGCCCTGGAAGAATTGACCTGTTCGATGTAACCTCACATGGCGCTCAAGCGGTCAAAACAAGAACAACCCGATCAGCCTCGATTTGTTCGGGCGGAAGGCAACCGGACATGAAACCGTTGACTCAGTACGGATTGATGGCAGAGAAACACTGGCGCGAACACTGTCCGCGGATGGTGGCGGAAATGGAGCGGGCAGGCACACTGCACGAGATGTTGTTGGACGCCGAGGAGAAGACCGAGGACGAAATGGACGAGATTCGACGGAAACTCATCCAGCAGGGACTGACGCCGCAGCAGGCCCACGACCAGGCATGGGAAATGGTTCGGGAGAGGTACATCCTGCTGCCCCCCGAGAACGAGTAGGCCCGCCCCACAATCAGGCCAACTACCGGATCACCGACCGCGACCGCCTCGGCGAGGGGTCGCTCAAGCAGAAGTTCCACGCCAACGTCGAGGCGATCAAGCTACTGCGCCGGCTCGAAGCCGACAAACGTCCCGCCACGGACGACGAAAAAGCGGTGCTCGTGCGGTACGTTGGCTGGGGCGGGCTGCCGCAGGCCTTCGATTCCAATTCCCGCGAGTGGTTCAAGGAGCAGGTCCATCTGTCCAAACTTCTGACGGACGAGGAACTCTCCTCCACCCGCGCCTCGACCCTCAACGCCCACTACACGCCGCCCGTCATCATTCGGCAGATGTATGCCGCGCTCGCCCGTTTCGGGTTCAAACGGGGGCGTATTCTGGAGCCGGCCTGTGGGCTGGGCCATTTCATCGGCCTGATGCCGGACGAGATGCACGCCCACTCGCAGATTACCGGCGTCGAGATTGATCTGCTGACCGCCCGCATCGCCAAGGCGCTCTATCCCGAGGCGGACATCCGCCGTCAACCATTCGAGGAAGCTCGCCTGGCCGACGGCTTCTACGACGTGGCGATCTCCAATATTCCGTTCGGGGACTACCAGCCGTTTGATCCGCGCTTCAACGTTTTCAAGTTTTCCATTCACGACTATTTCTTCGCTGCCGCGTTGGAGAAAGTGCGACCGGGCGGCCTGCTTTTGTTCATCACCTCCAAAGGCACGCTCGACAAGCAGGACTCGACCCTGCGCGAATATCTGGCGCAACGGGCGAACCTCGTTGGCGCAATCCGATTACCGAACGATGCCTTTAAGCGGAACGCGAACACCGAGGTCACCACCGACATTGTGATGTTGCGCAAGCTGAATCCCGGCGAAACACCTTCCGGTCCGGCGTGGAAAGAGACGGCGGAATACGTCAATCATAAAGGCGAGTCCATCTACCTGAACGAATACTTCGTCGAGCGCCCGCGCATGATGCTCGGCACGATGGAGTTGTCCGGCAGGATGTACCGCGACAACGAACCTACTCTGGTCAGTGACAACCGGGATTTGAGCAACGCGCTGGCGGAAGCCGTCAATGGCCTGCCCCGCAACGTCTATCACACGCAGAAGCAGTCCGTGGCTTCCCCCTCTCTGGACCAGACATTTCCCGCCCCCGACTACGTCAAGCCGAACGCGTTCGTGATGGTTCACGACGAGGTTGCCGTCCGCATCGGCGACTCCCTGAAAACGTTGCCGACTCTGCCGGCGGAAACCAAAGTGCGCATCCGACGGCTGATTCGGGTCCGTGACGCGGTGCGGGACTGTCTCCGCAGCCAACTCGACGGCAGCGACGAGGCCGCGATTGTCGCCGCCAGGGACAGACTCAATCAGACCTACGACTCGTTCGTCTCCCGCTTCGGGCCGATCTCCACTCGGGCAAACACGCGGGCATTTCATGGCGACCCGGATTTGCCCCTGCTCTTATCGGTGGAGGTGTACGACGAGGAAACCAACCGAGCCAGAAAGACGACGATCTTCCACGAACGAACCATTCATCACCAGAAACCGGTCGAGTCGGTCGAGACCCCGCAGGAAGCGCTCATTGTCTCGCTCAACGAAAAGGGTCGGGTTGACTTCGACCACATGAGCGGGTTGCTCGGACGCTCAGAAGACGAATTCCTGCCCGAACTGAAAGGAGCGATTTTCCTCAACCCGCAATCCAATGACTGGGAGACGGACGACCAATACCTGTCCGGCAACGTCCGTGAGAAGTTGGACGTCGCCAAGGCGGCCTGCATCGCCGACGCACGTTTCCGAGAGAACGTCGAGGCGCTCCAAGCAGTGCAGCCGGAGGATTTGTCGGCCACCGAGATCGACGCGCGGTTGGGTTCATCGTGGATTACGACCGAGGACATCGAGAGGTTCTGCCAGGAATTGATTAGCGCAACGGGCATCGAAGTTAGCCACTCACACGCCATCGGGACATGGGTTGTCAGTGGCGATTACTTCGCCCGGCGCACCGTTGCCAACACCACCGAATGGGGAACGGACCGTGCGGGCGCGCTCGACCTGATTCAAGACGCGCTGAATCTACGCACTCCGACGGTCTACGACAAAGACCCGAAGTCGGACAGGTTCGTAGTGAATCCGGAAGCGACTGAGGGCGCACGCGACAAGCAACAGAAGATCAAGGAGCGGTTCAAGGAATGGATTTGGCAGCACGACGAGCGCCGCGAGCGGTTGGTGCGGAAATACAACGACGAATTCAACAATGTCCGGCTCCGGACCTTCAGCGGCGATCATCTGACGTTGCCGGGTGCGAGCCAGGTCGTGACGTTGCGCCCGCACCAGAAGGCCGGCGTCTGGCGCATCCTGCAGACACCCAACACGCTCTTGGGTCACGTGGTGGGGGCCGGCAAAACGTACACGATGGTAGCCGCCGGGATGGAGTTGAAGCGATTGGGGTTGGCCCGCAAGCCTTTGTTTGTCGTTCCCAATCACATGCTTGGCCAGTTCTCGTCGGAACTCCTGACGTTGTATCCGGGCGCCAACATCCTCGTGGCGGGGAAAGAGGATTTTGAGGCGGGCAAGCGTCGGCAATTGATGAGCCGCATTGCGACGGGGAATTGGGATGCGGTGATCGTGACACATTCGGGATTCGAGAGAATCCCACTGTCGGACGAAACCAAGAAGGCGTTCTTCCGCGAGCAGCTCCATGACTTGGAGTTGGCTATTCGCGAGCAGCGGGCGGGCAGGAACGAGCGGCGGATCGTCAAAGACCTCGAACGGGCGAAGAAGCGGCTGGAAACACGACTCAGGCTGTTGCTGGCGGAAGAGAAGAAGGACAACACGCTGACGTTCGAGGAATTGGGCGTGGACCGGTTGTTCATTGATGAAGCCCAGTACTTCAAGAACCTGTTTTACGTCAGCAAGATGACCCGCATCGCGGGCCTGCCGCAGACGGCTTCGGAGCGGGCCTTCGATTTGTTCCTCAAGACCCGCTACATCCAGCAGATCAATGGCGGGGGCGGTGTCGTGTTCGCGACGGGCACGCCGATCTCCAACACCATGGCCGAGATGTTCACCATGCAGCGGTATCTGCAAATGCCCGCCCTGACGAAACTGCGGCTGCATCATTTTGATTCGTGGGCCGCGACGTTCGGCGAGCCGGTGACGGCAATGGAGTTGGCTCCGGATGGCGCGGGCTACCGGCTGAATACCCGGTTTGCCCGCTTTGTGAACGTGCCCGAGCTAATGCAGCAATTCCGGCAGGTTGCTGACATTCACACGGCGCAGACGCTGAAGCTTCCCACACCGGCGCTCCGAAACGGGAAAGCGACGATCATCCGGGCGCCAGCGACGCCAGAATTGAAGGCCATCGTTTCCGGTCTGGCTGACAGAGCGGAAAGGCTGCGCAAGGGACGGGTCGATCCGCGTGTGGACAACATGCTCAAGATCACCACTGAGGGACGAAAGGCCGCGCTGGATTTGAGGTTGGCCAATTCAAGTGCGCGTGATCACCCGGAGAGTAAGGCGAACCTTGCCGTTCATGAAATCTTCCGCATCTGGCAGGAGACCGAGGCCGAACGGTTGACACAGCTTATCTTTTGCGATTTGTCCACGCCGAAAGACTCAGGGTTCTCCGTGTACAACGACGTGAAGGCAAAACTGGTCCTTGCCGGTGTCCCGGCGAATGAGATCGCCTTCATTCAAGATTGCGACAGCGATGCGGCCAAGCTCGCGTTGTTCAAGGGCGTGCGCAGCGGCAAGGTCCGCATCCTGATGGGCAGTACGCAGAAGATGGGGTCGGGGACGAATGTGCAGGAGCGGTTGGTTGCGTTGCATCATCTCGATGCTCCATGGCGACCTGCCGATGTGGAACAGCGCGAAGGCCGGATCCTGCGGCAAGGCAACCGCAACGCCGAAGTCCAAATCTACCGGTACGTGACCGAAGGCAGTTTCGACGCCTACATGTGGCAAACGCTCGAAACGAAAGCCAAGTTCATCCACCAGGTCATGACCGGCCGCAACGATCTGCGCCACATCGAGGACATCGACGGCGCGGCGCTCACCTACGCCGAAGTGAAGGCCATCGCGTCGGGGAATCCGCTGGTCATCGAGAAGGCCCACATCGACGCCGAGTTGGGCCGCCTCAGCCGATTGCGCGGCCAGCACTTCGAGACGCAGTACCGGATTCGTAACGCGATCCGACGAACGGCGGAGGAAATCGAGGTTCTCACCGGACGGATTGAGAATCTCCACAAGGACATCAGGGTCAGACAGCCGACACAGGGCGACGCCTTCAAAATCCGCGTCGAGGGAACCGAATACACCGACCGAGGGATAGCCGGCGAATTGATCAACCGGCGCGCTCAACAACTCCGGGGTTCAGGGAACGAGTACACCATCGGTGAGCTTGCCGGGTTTGCCCTGGTTCTCCGTGCCAGTACGTTGGAACACACCGAGCTTGTCCTCAAGGGCGCGAATCTCTACTCGGCGAGCATTTCCGACAACGCGCACGGCACGACGCGTTCGCTGGAGCACGCCGTGCAGTCCCTCGACGATAAACTGATTCAAGCGGAACGGGAAGCCGGCGAGTGCCGGAAACGAATGGCGGAATTGGAAGCCAAAGTCGGCGAGCCATTCGAGCACGAGACCAAGCTGAAGAGCTTCACGGAGCGACAAGACGAGATCGTGAAGGCGTTGGACCTGACTCGGAATCAGGCGTCCAACAGGCTCGACGCAAACTCGCCCAGCGACACCGAGGAGGCCGTTCGTGAGAGGGTGGGGAGATCGGTGCGACGCCAGGTGGTACACAGTCACAGGGCAACGGTGCATTAGCGTGATTCAGTCATTTCAAACGGGCGGCTGAAAAAAAACATTTTAGGAGATAAGAACATGCGAATACGCCCAATGAAGTCAAAGAGTGATTCTTCAAATCGCGGCTTTTTTAGCAACCTGCTCCGGAAGTTCTTTTCACCGGGAAACTCAAACCCCCACAACGGCGAGGTGAAACATCTCAACCTTGTTGGGCAGCGGATTCGAACAATCCGCATGCAGAAACACTGGTCACAGAATCGGCTGGCAAGAGAACTGCAACGCGTCGGCCTCAATAAAAGCAGGGTGGCAGTGGCCCGCATCGAAGCCCAGATGGTCTACGTTTACGACTTCCAGTTGCTCTTCATCGCCAAGGTGTTGGGCGTTGAACCGCTGGACCTGTTTCCCAAGACTCAAGCAAACGGAAACCTTCACGAAGAAGTCGCGGAGTTGATGAAGCCACGAGAATCCTGCGCCTCCACTGGTCGGAGGCACACGACCAACCGAGGGAGTAAATCGTCTCTTCGCTGAGCAGCAGGACATGAGCGCGATGGCAAGCAGAGAAGATCGAACCAGCAGTGAAGTGCGAACAGGGGACGAGGCGCTGCCAGAAACGCTGAGGATCGCCGAGCGATTCCTCACCATTCAAGAGGTGTGCGACCGGCTGAACGTAAGTCGGACAACCGTTTGGCGTTTGATGCATGAGCACGGGTTACGTGCCATTCGGGTCGGCGGTCTTAGGCGCATCCGCGAGCACGACTTGGAGGTTTGGCTGGAGCGACACTGCACGAGCGGTAACGACAGGCGGGGAAGATGAACAGCGGAGTTGGCCCATGCTAAAGTGGAAAAACGCGGACAAGAAGGATGAGCGGCGGTTTGAGCGAATCGGCTGTAATCTTTACCGCCGCAGCGGCCTCATTTACTGCCGGGTCTGGGTGGAGGGAAAGCGCACGTTTCGATGCACGGGCACCGACGACGCGACCACGGCCCGAAAAATCCTCAAGGAGTGGGAAAATGACCTGGTATTGCAGGAGCACGGGATTGAGACACGGGCGATGATCCTGGAGCGGAACCGGCTCAGTGTAGGTCAGGTGCTCAAAGATTATGTGGAAGCAGGATTTCCTGACCGGAAGATGCGCTCAAAAACCGCCGCCACAGTCCAGCAGGAGCAAAAGAATCTTCCACGATTGGCGGCGTTCTTTAGTGAGAAGGCCGCCATCAGTCTGACCCTGAAGGACTGCGATGCTTACCGCGAGTGGCGTGCCCAGGGCGGCTACACGTGGAAGCGCGGCGAGGTGACGAGGCAGAGCCGGGCGGGCACCCGAATCGTCGACATCGAATTGCAGACGCTTGGCAACGCGCTGGCGTTGTCCGTGAGGCGTGGCAAATTGAAGCTCAACCCGCTGGCAGGTCGGCCGCGTTACCACGCCGAAGAAGATACACGTCACTGTCGCGAAACCGCGCCGACAGCGCAGCAGTTGAAGGAGATCGATGCGGGCTTGCGGCAGCGTTCCTACATTGTGGAGGCTGATTGTGTCATGTTCCTCGCCTTCTCCGGGCTTCGCGTGCGCGAGGCGTTGCCGCTAAAGTGGGAGGCAGTGAACTGGGCCGAGGGGATCATCCATGTCCAGCGGGAGAAGCGTGGCATCAATCCATTTGTGCCGATTCTGTCGGAGATGGAGCAACTGCTGAAGCAGATGCAGACGCGAGTACGCAGCGACCTGTTATTTCCGTCAACGCTGGATGCGAACAAGCCGCTAGCGTACCCGACGCTTGCAAGCAGATTGTCGAAACTCTGCCGTTCCACGCAGACGCGCTACGTCACGCTCCACGGGTTGCGCAGCTTTTTTGTCACACAATGTCGTGAGTCCGGGCTGCCCGACGCCGAAATCGCCGCATTGATCGGCGACAAGAGCGGGCCGGCGATCATCGCTCGGACATACGGTGACGTTCCGACCCGACCACTTGCTCAAACAGGCCAAGCGCGTGCGCCTCTTGATTCGTGAGAAGAAGCAAACATACGGTGCGAGAATGGCGGCGGGCGCATGAAAAAGTGGATACCACACGTGGATACCACTTGTGCTCTGGATTTCGGATTGTTTCCAAGATTGCTTATGTTTGCAGAATTTCCACAATGACTTGAATACAAACCTGTTTCGTGCAAGTATTGCTAAAGCTTGCTAACGCTAAAATACCATTTTTTCAGCCTGCAAAACTCCTATCCGTCGGTTCGATTCCGACACCCGCCTCCAATTTCATCCCTTGCAATGCCAATGGGTTGCAAGGGATTTCGTTTTTCGGGCGCGGCAAGCGAAAGCGGCCGTGATACTCACACCCACGCAAAGCGGGCCGGATGGTGCGCCGTCGAGTCGGTTGCGGAAAGCGGGCGCGTTTTTGCCCAGCGGCGAGACTATGAGTGGACGAAGTTGACGGCCCGACGGCGCCGTTTCCGCCAAGCCGAAGGCGTCAGACCGAAGTGTTTCTTGAACATCGCGGTGAACAATCCCGGATGTTGGAAACCGCAGTCCATGCTGACGTGGATAATCTTGGCGTCTGTCTCCAGCAAAAGCAGCCGGGCCCGGTCGAGGCGGAGGTCGATTTGTTTGGGGAGGAGCGTGACGCCAAACCGCGCTTTGAACAGCCGGTCGAAATGACGCACACTGCAACCGCATTCCCGCGCCAGTTTGCTGGCGGAAACACTTTGGAACTCAGCCGCCGGGATCCGCCGCACCAGCGCCTCAATCCGGTCTGCCGCGCTCGACACCGGGCAAGTCGGCGCTGGTGATGCGGGCGCCGCGCCGCGTAAATGACTGACCGAGAGATAAACCATGGCGCAGCGGGCCGCCAGGTGATCGTCCGCGCGGGCCTGCTGGGTCAACGCTGTGAATTGCTCGGCCAGTGGGTGACTGTCGGGGAACACGTCGACCCGGCTGGTTTGGGAAGTCTGTTGCAGTTGATGACTCTCCAACAGGCTGATAATGCCGGTTAGCAATTCCGGCACGACATAGAAGTAATCAAGTTGAAGGTCGCCGAGCATGCTGGCCCGAATCACACATCGGCAATTGGGACCGGCGCTGATCGCTTCCGCTTCGGCGAGCAAGCGCGACGACTCCGGCTGGAGGAGCGACCCAGCCCCGTGGTTCACGCGGACAAATACCCAGCCGGGCAATTGGACATTCCACTCCGCGCCCGGTTTGAGCCGTCGTTCGTAAAGGGTCAAATGGCTGACAGGCTTCTCCACACCGACAAAACATCTGACAGACGTTTGCGCCAAAGCTGTGACGCTTATGTGAATGTGCGGTGAAATATGTTGCACCAGGAGAACAGTGAGCACTCCGGGTGGGTCTGGTGAGGCGGCACAAGTTTGGTCCGGCTGCCGGAAGGTCGGCGGCAATCGACAACCTGAACCGAAATGAGGCGAAACCAGAAGGACGCGCGTTACTGTTTGGTGACAGCGGGACACAACCGGGTGACAGCGAGTTCACGTTCTCACGAACTCACTTGGCGGCAATGGATTGCGCGAAGCCGGTTCATGGCAGAAACCTGACGCAAGATGTCCGTAAAATGTGCGCGGCATTTTGAGCGTTTCGTTAGTATGGGTCACGCGAGCAGAAGTGGGAGCGGCGATGCGGTCGGAAGCTGGCGCAATGCGAGGAGCAGACCCGCGGGCTGTTGCAGACTGCTCGATTGTACCAAGGTGCCGCCCCGTAGCACGGGCTCCGCTGGCAAAAAAGCAGCAACACAGCTCTGACAGAAACGCAACAACAACACAACGAAGAGGGGGAAGTATGCGAAAGTATGGATTAACAATGATGGCGGGATTGGCAGCACTGGCAATTGTCAGCTCTGCGTCCGCCACGACAAACTCAATCTTGCGCATCACCGGTTCCACCGCGTACCGGACCGTAGTGCATAATGCGATCTTGGCTATGATCGATCCAGCCAGCTTGCAGTATGGCTATTCCGGTTCATCAGTTGGCAGTGCAGGCTATGCCGAATTCACCGGGGCGCTGCTTGCCAATGAGAGTGTCACCTGTGACGTTAAATGCGCATGGAGCGGATCCGTTGACGGACTCCAACGTATTGTCTATCAGAGCAATCCCGCATATAACCGCACGGACTGGCCGGCCTATAGCAATTTGTCTTCGACCGGTACGCCGGGTGAGGCTAACGGTGCTGAAACCGCCCCGGCCGACGCGGCGATGAGCGACGTGTTCCAAAATTCGACCATATTCCAAAACCCCACCATCCCCAACGATGTCGTTGTTGGTGTGATCCCGTTCGAGTGGTGCCGGAATAGCGGCTGCCCGACCACCGTGAGTAACATGACGAGCCTGTTGGCACAGCAACTCCTCGCCGGCGGCTACCTGACGATGAAGTGTTGGACCGGTAATGCCGGCGATGACGCCACCCTGATCAGAGTCGTGGGCCGTAACTTCGATTCTGGTACCCGTGTTACCAGCTTTGCCGAAACCGGCTTTGGCGTTGGTACGCCTCCAAACCAATCCGCGGTCTTCATCGGCGCCAATAATACCATAACGAATATAGCGCCTTACCCAGCCGAAACACTGCTCGGTCAATCGTTTGGCCCTGGCCAATCTGGCTATAGCAGCGGCGGACTTGTTTCGGGAGCGTTGAATGGACTTGGCAGCGATTCTTCTACTAACACTGGCAATCAGTGCTGGCTTGTCGGCTATCTGGGCGTGTCCGACGCGAGTCACGTAACCAACGGCACGGCTGGATCCATGACCTACAACGGCGTTACGTACAGTCCCAATGCTGTGGAAAACGGCCAGTACACCTTCTGGGGCTACGAGCACCAATTCTATAATAACAACCTGTCAGGCAATACTCTGACTGTCCTTGACACGCTTCAGAGCACGCTCATGGTCACAGATCCAACACCGAACGGTGGCATTCCTCTTGCCTCGATGACGGTCGGTCGGACGCGAGAAGGCGCACCGGTCTCCGACGGAAGGGCGTATTAATCCGACGGGAAGACAAGGGAAACAAACAGAACTGGAACACTAGGTTCTGAAATGGAACATGATATGATAAAACGAACAAGACTGTGCATGCTGGCGTTGGCCGGTATCGCACTACTAACATCGCCCGTTCGGGCGGCGACCGTATCTGCGCAGGAGGAAGACTTGATCCTGGGCTTCCGCGCAGATAGCGGAATGGGAGCTGGGGTGAACCTTGAAGTTGACCTCGGCAGCATCAGTAACTTCTATGATGGCGCAAACAATGGGTTAACCTTGTCAGGGCTGGTGACACAGGACCTCATCGATACCTATGGCGCAAGCTGGGGGTCACGCACAGACCTGTGGTGGGGCGCTGCCGCTACCGACGGGAATGCGGTAGCCGACCCGAATGGCAAGCCGGCGTCCACGATGTGGGCAACCGGCGTACCAGGCAACACTGTGCCGCTGGAGGGAAGCGCTGGTCTTCAGCAGCCCGCCGCCGCGAATATTGCGTCGGTATACCAGGGGTACATTGGGTCGTTGAATGGCGCCACCAGCACCTCGAATAGTTCAGCATCTGCCAGCATCGCAAACTCGGCATCAGGAAGCTGGTCGAAACAGGAAACGACCGGCAATAGCTTTGGGTATTTCAGCCCGAAGATTGATGGCCAGGTGGGTGACGTGGACACGTTGAACTTGTACGAGTTGCAACCGTCGAGCACGTTCCCCAGGCCGGCTGCCACGGACATCGGTAGCTTGGTACTGTCACAAAGCGGCGTGACGTTCGAAGCCGTTCCTGAACCCTCGACATGGATGTTGGTAGGTCTTGGGCTTGGACTGTCGGTTATGCTGGTCCGCCGTAAGAAAGCCGTTCGGGCCTGATCGACGATCAGAATTCAGCAGTTGAATTCGTCCCGGGGTCCCTCTCCCTCTACTCAATAGAGGGAGGGGGATCTCGTTAATGAGGGAAAATGTGCTGTATACGACCGTTACAGTGCCGTGACAAAATGGACAACAGAATGTCACAACAAACGACTGGTTCTCCCGATTGTGCCTACTTAAACTGCGCGAAATCCGCTCAGGTTTAGATGCGAGTTGAAAATCCATAGGATAATTCCATTTATGTTCGTGGTTTGGTTCAGTTGTCCAATGGCGCGGGGAGCTTCCCCACAACGGATCTTCATTCGGGAATATCAAATTAAGGGGGCGCACCAGTTGACAAGGACTGAGATCGAGGAGGCGGTGTATCCCTATTTGGGTCCGGGCCGAACGAAGGATGATGTTGAGAAGGCGCGGTCCGCCCTGGAAAAAGCCTATCAGGCCAGGGGTTACCAGACAGTCTCGGTTCAGATTCCAGCGCAACCCTGGCGGGACGGCAGCATCATTCTGGAGGTCACCGAAATCCCTGTTGGCCGGTTGAGGGTGCATGGATCGCGGTATTTTTTGCCCAGCCGGATTAAGGCGATGGCGCCTTCACTTGCCGAAGGCAAGGTTCTTAATTTCAATGAGGTGAACCGGGATATCATCGGCTTGAATCAACTCGCGGATGAGCGCGTAACGCCGTCGTTGCGAGCGGGAGTGACGCCCGGCACGGTGGACATTGACCTGGACGTAAAGGATACATTCCCCCTGCACGGAGGGCTTGAGCTTAATAATCGCCAGAGCCCGAATACGAGCGAACTCCGTTTGGATGGGTCGTTGAGTTATGACAATCTCTGGCAATTGGGGCATTCTGTTGGCGGGAACTTTCAGTTGTCCCCGGAAAATCCAAACCAGGTAAAAGTGTTTTCTGGATATTACCTGGCGCGTGTTCCCGAAATGAGTTGGTGGAGTTTGGCGCTTCAGGGGACGAAACAGGACAGTGCGGTATCAACCATCGGCGATCTGGCTGTGGCCGGTCGTGGTGAAGTGGTCGGCATCGCATCCAGCATGGTGTTACCCGGCGGCAAAGAGGTTTCCCATACACTGAATATTGGTCTTAATTACAAGGGCAACAACCAAAATGTCGGACTTGGCGGCCAAACGAACACAACACAAACCAGTTACCACTACTTTCCACTGAGTGTGACCTATAGCGCCACGTGGCTGGTAAATACCAATCAGACCGAACTCAACATTGGGCCGACGTTTAGTTTCCGCGGTTTGGGGAGTAGCCAAAGCGCTTTTGAAAGTAGCCGGTCCGGGTCGGACGGCAGCTTTGTTTATTTGCGTGCGGACCTTTCGCATACGCACGAACTGTCGGAAGGATTTCAACTGTACGGAAAACTGCAGGGGCAGGTGTCTGATGAGCCCCTGGTCAGCGCGGAACAGTTTGGCGGCGGCGGCTTGGGAACGGCTCGCGGCTATCTCGAAGGCGAAGTGTTTGGTGACGATGCGATGTTTGGCACAGTGGAACTGCACAGTCCATCGCTCTCCTGTTTTTCAGGGGACAAAACTTCTGATTGGCGAGTGTATCTTTTTGCCGAAGGCGGTCGATTGACGATCCTCCAACCGCTGCCGGAGCAGGTCTCTCAGTTTGACCTGGCGGACTTTGGAGTCGGCAGTCGGATGAGTCTCGTAAATCACTTCAATGGCTCGATCGATGTTGGTGTTCCGCTCATCGGGCAAGCACAAACAAGGGCTTATGATCCGCGTCTGACTTTCAGACTGTGGGTTGCCTATTAACCCAGATTTCCCGGATTCGCTTCACAAGTCAATGTTAGTGACATACAATTTAGCCCCATAAACAAAGGCTGTGGTCGATGTTGACGCGACAAAAGATGGAGAATCCAATGGGTGCAACTAACAAATCGGCTCTGCGGGTCACTTTCGATAGTCGTTTGAAGCTGGAGTTTCACGGTTCCAAGGTCACCTCCGATGCGGGCCTGCTGGTGTACCGAGAACTGGATGATGCGCTGGAACTGACCGCCAGAAGTGGTGGCCTGTTGGATGATTGGCGCACGGGGAAGAACACGCAACACTCGCTGGTGGCCCTGCTGCGGCAATCGATCTTTAGCCGTCTGGCTGGATACGAAGACACCAATGACGCCGAACGGCTCGCGGTTGATCCCACCATGCGACGGGTCGTTGGCGGGCGAGCCACAGAGCGCACGGCGGCTTCCACCAGCCAAATGGGTCGCTTCGAGACGGAAGTGTTGACGCAGCCGCGGAATCTGGCGGAGTTGACGAGGTTGTCGGGCATATGGATTGAGCAGTTGCGGGATCGCCAACCCATGCGGGAACTGATCCTCGACTTGGATAGTTCGGTCAGCGAAACCTATGGGGAGCAGGAAGGCACGGCGTACAACGGGCATTTCGGCTGCACCTGCTACCACCCGTTGTTTTGCTTCAATCAGTTTGGTGATGTGGAGCGTACCCTGTTGCGGGAAGGCAACGTCCATAGCGCCAAAGATTGGCTGACCGTGTTGGAGCCGGTGGTGGCACGCTATCGCGGCCAGAAGTTGCCGCGCTACTTCCGAGCGGATGCCGCCTTTGCCAATCCGGAGGTCTATGAGTACTTGGAAGCCGAAGGCTACGGGTACGCCATCCGTCTGCCAGCTAATGAGGTGTTGCAGCGGGAGATCGAGTCGCTGCTGACTCGTCCAGTGGGCCGTCCCTCGAACGCACCGGTGGTCTGGTATGATGACTTTTTGTATCAGGCGCAGAGTTGGGACTGCGCCCGCCGCGTGGTAGCCAAGGTGGAATGGCACAAGGGCGAATTGTTTCCCCGCGTCGGATTCATCGTGACCAATCTGGGTCGGCCAGCCAAACGGGTGGTGCGGTTCTACAACCAACGGGGAACGGCGGAGCAGTGGATCAAGGAAGGCAAGAACGCCGTCAAGTGGACCCGGCTGTCCTGTCATGACTTTGTGGACAACCAAGTGCGGTTGCAGCTATTTGTGCTGGCGTACAATCTGGGCAACTTTCTGCGGCAGGCCGTGTTGCCCCAAGCGGTGCGGCACTGGACGCTGACGACGTTGCGGGAGAAACTGATCAAGATCGGCGCGAAGGTGGTGCGCCATTCGCGGCAGGTGATCTTTCAGATGGCAGAGGTGGCAATCCCACGGGAATTGTTCCGGACTATTCTGGAAAGGATTGGATGGCTGAGATTGCCCATGCCGCTGCCCGGCTGATGCTCGCTGGGCGGCAAATGCGGGAAAGCAAATTAAGACAATCCGATCATGAAGCCCGTCGACAAACAGTAAATGATCATGAACCAATCGAAAACAATTCGGGTACGATACGGGCTGCTCGCAACGATCGTCTTTCTCATCTTGTCGGGAGCCGCACAAGCGTCGACCTGGTGGAACGACGAATGGTCTTATCGTATAAAGATCACCCTCGATACGACAACAACCGGCGCGGCCATTTCCGATCCAATTGGCACCACCCCGGTTCTGATTCGATTACATGCCGGCAATTTTCAGTTTGATGCTGCGCGGGAAGATGGGAGCGATATTCGGTTTGTCTCCGAAGACAACAAGACTCTTCTGCCCTATCACATAGAAAAATATGACGCCCTGATGGGGGAAGCATTTCTTTGGGTAAGAGTGTCCGATGTGAAACCCGGGACCAGGACCAGTTTCTGGCTTTATTGTGGGAACGGGAATCCCAAGATGGATAAGGGCAGTGACGCGAAGGGCACCTACGATCCAGACACCGTTTTGGTGTATCATTTTAACGAGCGCGGGACCCCGGCGGTCGACTCAACGACCTTTGGCAATCTGTCGCAGAACGCCGGCATTGCCACGGACGGTTCGTTCATCGGCTCTGGTATTCGATTGGACGATAAGACGGTGTTGACAATTCCTCCGTCAACTTCGCTTCAGTGGTCAGAAGGATCTCCGGTCACCATCTCGACCTGGATCAAGCTGACGACCTTGCCGCCCAATGACATTATCTTCAGCCGGAGGGAAGGGAAAACGAGCGTTGTGGTTGGAGTGGACAACGGTGTTCCGTATGTCGAAGTCTCGAAGGAAGGCAACGTCCAACGGAGTGCGGCAACAACACCGATGTCTGTGGGGAGTTGGCGGCATCTGGCCGTGGTCGCATCGACAGCAACGATTACCCTGTATCTCGATGGCGAAACGGTTGCATCCCTGAATGCCTCCCTCCCGGCGATGAACAGTCCGATGCAGATCGGAGGAGACAACTTCAGCGGCGAACTGGACGAATTGGAAATATCGCGAGTCGCGCGATCACCCGGTTTTATCAAGCTGGCTGCCATGGGCCAGGGCGACAAGGGGACCAAGTTACTTGCTCTGGGACCGGGCGAAGAGGCGACGAGTTGGATGAGCTGGCTCACCAGCGGTTATGTTGGCGTAATCGTTAAGTCGCTGACGTTTGACGGTTGGATCGTGATCGGCATCCTTGGCATCATGTCATTCATCAGTTGGTGCGTGATGATTAGCAAAGCGTCTTACTTAAATAAGGTTGCGAAAGGCAATGCGCAGTTCATGAAAGCATGGCACCACGTCTCCTCCAATCTTTCCATTCTCGTTCATGACGATCTGGATCATGTCAAAACGCTGGGAGGACGCATCGACGAAAAGAGTTTGCGGACAATTCGCCGGGCTTCCATCTATCGCATCTACAGTATTGGGACGGAGGAGCTCCGAGACCGCCTGGCGAAAGATGAACAGAATGGCGTTTCCAGGGCGCTTTCGGCGCGGTCAGTCCAGGCCATCCGTGCCACCCTGGACGGCGGATTGGTGCGTGAAACTCAGAAACTGAATCGCCTGATGGTCTTGTTGACCATTGCCATTTCGGGTGGTCCCTTCCTTGGATTGTTAGGCACGGTTGTCGGTGTCATGATTACGTTTGCGGCGATTGCACAACAGGGTGAGGTAAACGTGAACAGTATCGCGCCTGGTATTTCCGCCGCGCTTGCCGCGACGGTGGCTGGCCTGGCCGTCGCGATTCCCGCTCTGTTTGGCTACAACTATCTTTTGTCTCGTGTCAAGGACGCAACGAGTGACATGCAGGTGTTTATCGACGAATTCGTCACGAAGATGGCTGAATTCTACGAATCCTATGACGGCGGGGACAAAGAAAACACCTTAGTAGAAGCCTTGGGAAAACATTAGTATGCAAGCGCAATCCGAAGGCAAACCCTATGATGATATCAACATCACGCCCATGCTTGATTTGGCCTACGTGTTGTTGGTGATCTTCATTCTGATGTGTACGGCTGCTATTCAAGGGATGAAAGTCAATCTGCCACAAGCAAGCAAAGGGGCGAATCTGGGGAAACCAAAGACCAAGGCGATTTCGGTTAACAACGAGGGTAAGGTGTTTCTCGATACGATTCCCGTTTCGTTGCAAGAACTGGAACAGCGTCTCCGGCAACAAAAAGCGCAGACTCCCGAATTTCCAGTGGTTGTGGCTGGGGATAGTGGTACTCAATATCAAAAGATTATGGATGTGCTCGATTTATTGGGGCGACTGGGGATTTCACAGGTCGGCCTCGCGACGAAAGCCCAAGGAAAATAAGATGGGTGTTTACGACGAAGAAGAGCCGGGTATTTTTCAAAAATATCGGGTGATCATTGGTTGCGGCTTCATTGCCGCCGCCGCGATAGCGGTGTGGTTCGGTCGAAGTCGTTTCGATCGGACTACGCGGTCGCGCCAGGACCAAAATCTAATACTGGTCAACTTGCCTCCGCCGCCGCCGCCTCCACCCCCACCACCTCCTTCTCAATTGCCTCCTCCGACGGAAAGCGAGCAGAAGATGATCGAGCAAGTGCCTGTTACCGAGATGGAGTCCAAGCCCGACGAAACGTCAAAACACGAGCCTCCGGCCAGTGACTCGCCTGCCTTGGGGACAGGCATTCAAGGCGACGGGCCTCCGGACGCGTTTGGTTTGCATGCGGGCAGTAGTTATTTTGGTGGCGGCACAGGCAAAACCACAAACCGCAGCGGCAGCAGCAACAGCCGATGGGGATGGTATGCGAGCCAGGTGCAAAACGCAATTTCCCAGGCATTACAAAGCAACAATAACACGCGCCTCGCGGATTTTCGCATTGTCGTGAAGATTTGGTCAGATCGGACCGGTCGGATTACGCGCACTCGTCTCGCAGGATCAACTGGTAACGCAGAGCTTGACAACGCCATTACAAACGAAGTCTTGGGGAGTCTTGTTTTACAGAACCCTCCGCCAGATGGAATGCCGATGCCAATTGTTTTGCGACTCACGGCGCGGCATTCGCTGGCAGCTCTCTCAAGGTAATACCTGTGATCAACACGAAGCGTTACATCCAGTTCCTCCTCATGCCATTCCTTTGCTGGGGGACTGTTTTTGTTTCTCCCCACGGGTTTGCCGCTGATGCCGACGGTTCAACGGCCCCAGTTGTCACGGGCCCAACGGTCGGTTCTCCTGATTCAATGATCACCAACAGGCCGTCGACCTCCTTGCCGGATGGCACACATACAGCCCCGGGAGGTCTGAATAATGCGCCGGATTCAACCAATCTCCCCGCCTCGACAATACCGAACCGTTCGACTTCTTCGCCGAGACCAAAATCCCAGAACGTGACCATCAATCTTATCAACCGCCTCGTTGAGCGGGGCGTGCTCTCGGCGGAAGATGCTCGGGAGCTGATTCAACAAGCGGAAAATGATGCGGCCGAGGCTCGTGTCAAGGCCCTTACAGCGGAAACAGACCAGGCAACCAACGATACGGTGCGCGTTCCCTATGTTCCCGAGATTGTCAAGGCGCAGATACGGGATGAAATCAAGGACGATGTAATGGAGCAAGCGCGAGTAGAACATTGGGCCGCTACGAATGCGCTTCCAGCCTGGGCATCCAAGTATGTGGTCGCCGGCGATATCCGGGTTCGCTATGAAGAGTTTCTCTTTCCCAAAGGCAACGATACGACCGGGGTATTCCCAAACTTTAATGCGATCAATACAGGTTCACCGTTCGACACCACAGGGACCGACTTTTCACCACAGCGGAATGTTGATCAAAATCGAACTCAGATCCGGCTGCGCGCTCGACTCGGCACCGAGATTGACATGGAGAATGGTTTCACAGCGGGGCTTCGTCTGGCAACGGGTTCGGACGATCAACCCGTTTCACAAAACCAAAGCCTGGGAGCGGCCAACAACGGGCAGGGAGGTGACTTCAGTAAGTATGCGGTGTGGCTTGATCGGGGTTATTTGAAATATGAGATGGGGGGATTACCCACCGAAAACCTGGCGATCTCAGTCGGCCGTTTTGACAAGCCGTTTTTTTCAACGTCTATTATCTGGTACGATGATCTCGCTTTCGATGGCCTGGCGTTGCAAGGAAGAAAGCAAATTGCCGGGGGAGTCACACCGTTTTTCAGCGCCGGCGCTTTTCCTGTCTTCGATACGGACCTGAATTTTTCCTCGAATCGTCCCCAGAAATATCCCAGCGAGGACAAGTGGCTTTATGCAGCGCAGGTCGGGACAGATTGCAAAATCAACGAAGATTTCAGCTTTAAAGGGGCTGGCGCCTATTATTATTTTGATCACGTCGAAGGAAAACTATCCAGTCCGTTCGTTCCCTTGACAGCCCAGGATCAAGGGAACACGGACGATACGCGCCCGGCCTTTGCGCAGTTTGGAAACACGTATATGAATTTGCGCAATATTACCCCAACAGCCGCGAATAATTTCGGCACCATCGACCAGTGGCAATATTTTGGCCTGGCCACACCGTTTCGCGACATCGCGTTCACGGGAAGGCTGGACTACCAGCATTTCGAACCGTTCATTGTTTCTCTCACGGGAGAATTTGTCGAAAACGTAGCGTTCGATCCAAGCCGCGTCGCGGCCATTGCCGTAAACAACCGCGGGCCCGGTTCTTCGGGTGGGGCGTTGGGTCCGTTTGTCGGCGGGAACACCGCGTGGATTGGAGGACTCAAACTGGGAAGCGTCGCGCTGCAGAAAAGCTGGGATTGGAATGTTGGGTTGGACTATCGATACGTCGAATCGGACGCGGTCGTCGATGGGTTTTGTGAACCGGATTTCGGGGGAGGGGGCACGAATGTGAAGGGGTACACGATTAGGGCGGCGCTCGCAATCGAGCCGAATATTTTCTTTGCCCTTGTCTGGATGAGCTCCGATCAAGTCGCCGGCCCGACGTTGAAAGCGGATAACATCTGGATCGATGTAAACGGAAAATTCTGATGTTGTGAAACCAATGAAACAGCCACGTTCTATGAAAAGAAGCGTCATTTCCTCACTGATGCTCGGAGCGCTTTGCCTCTTGGGAACCCAGCCAATTCCCGCGGAGGAGCCGACACAAACCGTCGAGACGCGATTGCGTGAACGGTTACGGGACACCATGCTTCAATTGCGCGACGCGGAGACGGCGGCCGAGACGGCGCGCGCAGCGCTGCAGGCGGCCCAGGCGCAAAGTGCTGACGAGAAGAAAGCCCTGACTGAAAAACTCGACGCGATCACCAAAGAAGCCAATGCGAACAGGCTGGCTGCCAAGGCTGTGGACGGCCTCAAGTCTCAGGTTGATCGTCAAGAAAAGGAAATTGCGCAGCTCAATGAAGCGGTTGAGAGCTGCAGGCAAACATCGGAGGTGGCTCGCAACAAGGACGCGGAACGGGCCAAGGTCGCGGATGAAGCCGTGATCGAGTTGGAAAGGCTTGTGGCCGATCGCCAGGCGAAAAATCTGGCCCTGTATAAGATCGCGAATGAAATCCTTCAGCGATACCAACAATTTAGTCTTGGTCAGGCCATTATGGCTCGTGAACCATTCGTCGGTATCACCCGCGTCAAACTGCAAAACCTGGTTCAGGATTACCAGGACAAACTTCAGAATGAACGGACCACGTTGGAAAAGAAAGATTTGGAATCGTACCGGGACAAGGTTCTGAATCAGCCGCCTCAGGCGTCGACACCCAGTTCAACAGCGCCAGCACAAGCGTCTGAATGAACGGGTCACTGTAAATGAAGAAGATGTGGCAGCTTACCAGGACAATCACGGCAGGCATTTTGCTCGTCGCGATGCCGGTTCGTGATCTCCGGGCGGGAGATATTCTGAGGAAAAGTACTTCTCCGAGCTCCTCGACGACCACTCCCACGGGGACAAGTCCGAGCGTTGGCGCTACGGCGGGATTGCCCGGTGCCCAGGACCAGTTGGCACGAACCTCCCAGGCTCTCCAGTCGGTCCAAGCGATGCAGGCGGCAGCGCGCGCCCTCGCGATCCAGGGGCCGAATAATCTCGGTTCTGATCCGAACCATCCGGGGAGCACACTGCCCAACGTTCCAAACGGCCTGGTCGCCGGTGGGCTGCAAGTGGATCCTCGAGTCTCGGTCAATCCATCCTTGTGGTCCGGAGCAAGTCTGCCACAACAATCTGCCGTGGGAAACCAAACGGAGGTCACAGTGGCGCAAAATGCGCCGCAAGCGATATTGAATTGGTCGAGCTTTAATATTGGAAAGCAAACAACACTCAATTTTGATCAGTCCCTTAACGGTTCCGCGCAAAGTTCATGGGTCGCCTTCAACAAGGTCAATGATCCCTCGGGAGTTCCCTCGCAGATTTTGGGAATGATTCAGGCCCCCGGTCAGGTCTATGTGATCAACGGCAATGGCATCATCTTTGGCGGGTCCGCGCAGATCAACGTGAACACACTCTGTGCCTCCGCGTTACCCATCAATGATAACCTGATCAGTAGTGGGCTGCTCAATAATCCAGACACCCAATTCCTCTTTTCGTCCCTTCCTCTGGCGGCTGGCGCAAACGGAACGCCGGCTTTCACACCTTCCGCTTTGTCAACGCCCGATGGTCAGCCGGGCAATATCGAAGTCCAACCCGGCGCCCTGATCTCGACGCCAGCGACAGCGGATCATGTGGGCGGACGGGTGTTTTTAATTGGGGCCAATGTGAAGAATGCGGGAGAGATATCGACTCCAGATGGGCAAACGATTCTCGCGGCAGGTCTTCAAGTGGGGTTTGCCGCTCATCCGACCGCCGACCCAACCCTGCGTGGTCTGGATGTTTATGTGGGAGCTGTTTCTGTCGATCCGCAAGCTCCACCCTCGGCGGGGAACGTCAGCAATGACGGTCTCATCGATGTGCCTCGCGGAGACGTTACGTTGGCTGGCGCGACCGTGAACCAACTGGGCTTCATCAACAGCACCACCTCGGTTTCTCTCAACGGGCGGATTGATCTTTTGGCCGATTACAATGCCGTCGGAGGCGAGGGATCTGCAGGGCCGCCATTTTTTTCAACAAGCACCGGCGTGGTGACGCTGGGTCCAAACAGTGTCACTCAAGTCGTGCCGGAACTCTCCAGCGCCGATACGGTTGTGGGGACGACGCTGGCATTGGCGTCGCAAATCAATGTTCAAGGCCTGGCGATCTATCTCGCGCCGAATTCGCTTGTCCTCGCCCCGAACGCGAATGTTTCGCTGGACGCCGGGATTTGGAACTTCGTTAATACGGGAAGCGCAAGTCACCCATCCATCGCCGACCCGTTTGTGAACGCCAACGGGTCTGGCCAGATTTATCTCGATTCGGGCGCCGCAATTGACGTGAGTGGGATGGAGGACGTGGCGGTTCCTGTTTCGGAAAACATCGTCGCCGTGCAATTGACCGACGCCGCGTTGGCCGATTCACCACTGCTACGGAACGGGCCGCTGCACGATCAGACGATCTACGTCGATAGTACAGAAACAGGAACGTACAATGGCCGTTCTTGGGTTGGGACGCCGCTGGCTGACACTTCAGGTAATGTCAATTTGATTCAACGTTCCGTGGGTGAACTGACAACAGACGGCGGGAGCGTGAACATGAACGCGGGTGAGTCGGTTATTATGCGGGCCGGCTCAGCGATCAACGTCTCGGGTGGATGGATCAATTATCAAGGTGGCGTCGTTCCGGTAACGACACTGATTTCTGCAGGAAAGACCTATCTTGCTGCCGACGCAACACCCGATCGTACTTATCAGAGTGCGGTAACTACTTCGGAATTTGAGCCAGGTTATATTCAGGGCAAAGATGGCGGCAGCGTCAGCATCACGGCGCCTTCCATGGCCCTTGACGGCAATTTGGTCGGTACCACCGTTTCCGGTCCGCGTCAACAACAGCAGGCGCCCGCTCCCAGCAGCTTATCATTGATATTTCAGGCAGAGTACGTGCGCAATATCTCAACTTTCTCATTCTCTCCGTCACCTCCCTTGATTCTATTCGAAGCGAGTTCCGATTTACAACCGGCGGGCCCATTTGCGCTCGACAGCTCGGGAAATCCCGTGCCGTTGAGTGCGGATCGGAAAGCGGAAGTGATTTTATCACCCAGTTTAATCGGTCAAAGTGGGTTTGGTTCATTCACCGTCAATAATAGCGATGGAGCAATAGCGGTGCCGGCGCAAATCGAATTGACGAGCGTGGCGGGCGGTTCGATCAGTCTTTCCGCAGCCAACATGGACATTGAAGGCAGCGTGGCAGCACCCGGGGGGAATTTGCAATTCAATGTCTATGATTTTTCGCCCTATGCGATTTCGACGTTGCAGGGAATTCCGCCACCCGACCCGGAGCGCGGTCAATTTACCCTCGGTCCGGACGCCAGTTTGAGTGTCGAAGGGACGATTGCTCTGACTTATAGTGCGGTGGCGCCGATACTTGCCAATGGGGGAGCGATTTCGCTGAGGAGTTATAGCGCGGACCTGGCACAGGGCAGTACCATCGACGCCTCGGGTGGACTTGCGACCAGTGCCGCCGGCAAACAGACATACGGGAAGGGGGGGAGCATCGCGATCAGCGTAGGACAAGATCCCAACATCGCGACCCTCATCGGCGGCCAGCTTATTCTCGATTCCAGTTTGCAGGCCTATTCTGGATCCAAAGGAGGCTCGTTAAGCATCCTGGCGCCCTCCATTCAGATCGGAGGCGCCACGGCGAACCCTGGCGCATTACTATTATCGCCGGACTTTTTTGGTTCAGGAGGGTTTAGCAGTTTTACCCTCAACGGTTTTGGGGGACTGATAATCGCCCCGAATACGGTGCTGGCCCCAGAGGTGCAAAACCTCCTGGCGGGTAAGAATGCCGACGGTGTGGAGACATTGACGCCATTCTTACCGCCAGACGGATTGAGGACGCCGGTCAGCCTTACGTTGAGTGCGAGCGGGGTCACAGATGCTTCCCTGACAGAGCCGATCGTTCGGGGCGATTTGGTCATGGGGGAGGGTGCGGTGATCAGAACGGACCCGCAGGGATCTGTGAGCTTGAGTGGTCAAACTGTTGCCGTGCTGGGATCGATCCTGGCTCCAGGCGGCACAATTACCATTTCCGGAGGGAACAACTCTGTTTTCGGCGTCACGGAAGGACAGGTGTTACCCACTGTTGACCTTGGACCACAAAGTGTCTTATCGGCAAGCGGCACCACCGTACTCACACCGAATACGCAGGACTATCGAACCGGCTCCGTGTTGCCCGGTGGCACGATCAAGGTCTCAGGGAATATCGTTGCGGAATCTGGATCCGTGCTCGATGTGTCGGGGTGGAGTGACGTGCTCGATGTGGCACCGGGTTATCTCGGGACAAGCCCCTCGTCAACGTCAGGCTCGACGTTGATCCCCACGCGCATCGACAGCGATGGCGGATCGATTGTCTTGGCCGGCACTCAGGAACTTATCAGTGACGCGACCCTGAAAGGTTCCGCGGGCGGACCAACGGCCGTGGGCGGCAGCCTCACGGTTTACTCCGGGCGTTTTTATTCCCCGCAGGCTTCGGCCACTGCCGAAACTCCGCTCCTTACCACACTGGATGTATCGCAACAGGGTTTGGATTTGTCCTCCGCGTTTTATCCGGCCGGAGAAACAGCGATTGGCCATCCCGCATTGGACAGTAATGGCCAGACGATTCCAGGTTTGGGGTATTTTTCCGCCAACAGTTTTGAGGCCGGCGGCTTCGATTCGCTGACCTTGAGGGGAACGGTTCAGTTCTCAGGTCCGGTCACCCTATCGGCGAATCGCAGTATCACTGTGGCAGATGCGGGTGTTATCTCGGCCAACTCTTCCGTTTCTCTTGCGGCTCCTTATATTGCCCTCGGAATGACCTTCCAAGCTCCGCAGCAGGCCGCGCAACTCGAAACACCCTTTCACAATGGCGCAGGACAACCCATCGCTGTTTCCCCCCAGTATGGCACAGGAATTCTGACCGTCGACGCGACGAGTCTCATCGATATCGGCGTACTCTCTCTGCAAAATATTGGGCAGGCGAACTTTATTGCCGATGGAGGAGACATCCGCGGGGATGGCACTGTGGAGATTCAGGGTGCGATGACCCTGCGCGCTGGGCAAATTTATCCACCAACCGCCGTTGGTTTTACCATCGCCGCTTTCGATTACAACCTGAATAATAGTACGCAGTTAGGCTCGGTAACAATCGAGGCGTCTGGAGACCGCCAACTTCCTTTATCGGCAGGTGGCACGCTGTCGATATATGCCTCGACGATTAATCAAGATGGTGTTTTGCGCGCGCCACTGGGAGCAATCCAGTTGGGGTGGGATGGCGCAGGCACTGGTCCAATCGATCTCATTTCCGGCACGACGTTTGCCTCGACGAAGCAGCTGATGCTCGGGAACGACAGCGTCACGTCTGTTTCCGCCATCGATCCGATCACCGGGCAGGCGTTTGTGATCCCGTACGGAATTGAACTCAACGGGACCTCATGGATTGATCCGACTGGTGTTGATATTACGAGTGGCGGCGTGCCGGCTGAAATCGATCCAATTGTCCGCCGCCAGTGTCGTGGTGGAACCAAATGCCCAAATCGATATCCGCGGGAGTGGTGATCTCTATGCGTATGAGTGGGTTCCCGGGAACGGAGGCTCACAGGATATTCTTGCCTCATCGTCGAGTTTCGCAATTCTCCCGAGTTATCTGGCGAACTATGCGCCCTTCGCTCCTTACAATCCGAATCCAGTGGTATCCGGTGTCTTTGGCTCCGACCCCGGCTATGTCAATCACAGTTTGTCGGTCGGTGACCAGATTTACTTAAATGCCAGTTCTGGTCTGCCTGCGGGAACGTATACCTTGTTGCCGGCCCGTTATGCGTTGCTTCCGGGCGCATTCCTCGTTACGCCCGTGGCGGGAACGCCGGTCGGAGCCACGTCCACCTTGCCGGATGGGTCAAGTCTTGTATCCGGGTACCGCTTCAACGCTCTTACCCCGAATAGCGTCGGACAAGCATCAATCGCCGAATTTGACGTGGCGTCCGCAACGGTGGTGGGATCGCGGGCCGAGTACGATAGTTTCCTGGCCAACACCACACTTGCCCAGGGTGCGACGGCGGCTGGTAATGTTCCTCCGCGCCTTCCCATCGATGCGGGGCAACTCGTGTTCTCGGCGACCCAAACGATGACCCTGAATGGGAATGTTATGGCCGAGGCGGGGGTTGGTGGTCTGGCGGGTTTGGTTGAAATCAGCAGCCCGGAAGACATTCTGATCGCTGGTCCTGGTGTACCCGATTTAGCCGGAATTCTCGTTCTGGATGCGTCTGAGCTGAGTTCCTTCAATGCCAGCTTACTCATTGGCGGGGTTCAGCAGACAGATGCGGGGGGAGCAACAGTGGTTGTCCAGACAGGCAATATTCTGGTCGATAATCCTGGCGAACCTCTGACGGGACCCGACATTATTCTTGTTGCGAATCATCAGTTAACACTGGCCCCCAATGCTGACATCGAAGCATCGGGCGTTTTGTCAGGCAACGCCGAAACGATCTCGTTGGGTAATTCCAGTCTTGCCGGGAGCGGCAACGGAGTTTTATTGCGGGTGAGCACCGATCCCACGGCGGCGAGCAGCCGGGCTGCTTCCAGTGTGAATTCTTCGACACAGCCTGTTCTGGATATTGGGGACGGTGCTCAACTGAGAGGAGCCAGCGTCACCGTCGATTCGACGGGAGAAACGGCGATAGATCCGGGAGCGATTTTGAACGGCACATCCATTGCCATTGCGAGTGGCCAGATCAGCCTGGCACTCACCGATCCGGGCAATCTTCAGTCCGTTGGCGGCATGGTTCTTTCGGGGACAGCGCTGCAAAGTTTACAGAGCAGCGCCCAATCACTATCGCTGTTAAGTTATTCGTCCATCGATACGTATGGGACGGGTCAAATCGGTCAGGGCACGCTTGCCAATCTTGCCATCCATGCAGCCGAAATTCGGGGCTTCAATCAAGGGGACGGTACCGTCCAGTTTGCCGCGCAAAACATTCTGCTCGATAACAGCGCCAACGGAACCGCTCCCGGTCCTGTCAATGGTGGAAGCGGAACGTTGGTGTTTAATGCCAGCGTCATTACGCTAGGCGCGAACCAATATGGCATCGACCAGTTCGCGCAATTGAACCTGAACGCGACGAAGGGGATTCTGATTCAAGGCTCGGGGGGGTTAACGACGCCAGGAAATCTAACCATCAACAGTCCGTTAATCACGGGTGCTACGGCTGCGAATCAAACCATTCTTGCCACGGGAAATGTAACGGTGAACGCCGTCGCGGGCGATGCGTCCTCCCCAACGCTTACGGCTGGTCTCGGCGCCCAATTATCACTGGTCGGTGCCAGCATTACGGATAACGGCAACATCTTGCTACCCAGCGGTGCGTTGAAGATGGAAGCTACTGGTGGCGATGTCGTCCTCGGAAACACGAGCGCAAGCCAGATCGACGTCGGCGGAGTCGCCGAAACCTTTTACGATCAGGTGCAGTACACGGATGGTGGCCAGGTTTCTTTAACAGCGGATCTTGGATCCATTGTTTTGGCCGCAGCAAGCACCGTGAACGTATCCGCTCAGGCGCAAGGCGGTAACGCAGGCAGTGTAGCGATCAGCGCACCCAACGGGAGCTTTACACTGAGTGGAACGCTTTCGGGAACCGGAGGAGGAGCGGGTGGACAGGGGGGAACATTCCAACTCGATGTGGGGACTCTTCCGGCGCCGAGCCTGACTGCGTTGAATGCGGCACTTAATTTGAATGGGTTTACACAATCACGCTCGATCCGCGTACGAAACGGGGATGTTCTGCTGGTTGGTTTGGCAACGGCCCAGACTTTTGATCTTTCGGCCGATAATGGTTCCATTACGGTGACAGGAACAATCGATGCCTCTGGCGCAACCGGCGGCACGATCGAGCTTGCCGGCTCCGGAAGTGTGATCTTGGAACAGAATTCACTTTTGACCGTGGCCGGGGAAAATTTTGACGATGCCGGGAAGGGAGGGAGCGTTTCCCTCGAAGCAGGCCAGGAGATTAATGGGAATATCAATCGCAATGCGGTTGTTGATATTCAAACTGGCGCCACGATCGATCTCTCGGTGGCAGCCAATACGGCCCAGAGCGCTGCCGCGGGCGATTTTACCGGCACCTTGCATCTCCGCGCGCCGCAGACCCCAGACAACCTCGATGTGCAAATCAATCCGATCAACGGGACGATTATTAACGCATCCCAAATCATTGTCGAAGGCGACGAGCTCTACAATCTCAACAATGCCGGCGGCTCGATCATCACCCCTGCGGTGCAGAACGATGTTTTCGCCAATGGAACAACCTTTGCCGGAAATAGCGCGGCGATCGCGAATCGGCTCCTCGCCAACAACGCGGCACTCGCACCGGTTCTCGAGATTCGTCCCGGCACTGAAATTATCAATCCAAGCGGGGACTTGATTCTGGACACTACCTGGGATTTGTCGACGTTTCGTTTTGGACCGGAGAACCAACCGGGCGTGCTCACCCTGCGCGCCGCGGGTAATCTCGATTTCAACTACAATCCCGCCCTTAACCAGTTTGCTTCACTCAGCGATGGTTTTGATGGCTCTTCGTATTCGGCGCCCCTGTTGGCAGCCGGAGACCAATCCTGGTCGTATCGGCTGGTCGCCGGGGCTGATTTTGGCGCGGCCAATTCTCTTCAGGTCCAGCCGTTGAATCTTCTGAACGCAAACGCAGGATCTCTCTTGCTGGGTAACGACGCGCAACTCCTAGGTCCCATTCCGACTTCGAGTCAACCGGCGTACGAAATTATTCCCACCTATTATCAAACGATTCGCACAGGAACGGGCGATATTGAAATTTCGGCTGGACGAGACATTCAGCTCTTAAGCCCGTTGGCGACGATTTATACGGCTGGCACGCAAGCAGCTCCCCTCCCTGATTTCGATTTGCCGGATCTTGCGTATGACCCGGGCACGCCTCTCGGCACGCCTCAATATCTGACGCCTTACGGCGCCCAGTATAGTTATGGGGGCGGGAATGTAATCCTCTCGGCTCAAAACGATATAGCCAGTTATCAGGTTAATCCTGATGGTACGCTTTCTCCCGATTCAACGAAGGAATTGCCGACCAGCTGGTTGTACCGTCGCGGTTACATCGATCCCACAACCGGTCAGTTTAGCGTCACGCATACTGGCGGCGACGTTGAATCCACGTCCTGGTGGGTCGATTTTTCGAATTTCTTCGAGGACGTTGGCGCGCTCGGCGGAGGGAACGTTACCCTCACGGCCGGGCACGATGTGAGCAATGTTGATGCCGTGATTCCCACCAATGCGCGGATGCCAAAAGGAACTCCGGACGCGAGTTCCTTGGTGGAACTGGGAGGGGGGGATCTCCAGGTCTTGGCGGGCGACGATATCGATGGCGGTGTGTATTACGTCGAGCGGGGTCAGGGCACCCTGCGGGCGGGGAACACGATCCACACCAACCCCACACGAGCCGCTTTGAATCAAACGACGGTTATCGGTGACACAATCCATAATATAATCCCCGACCAAACAACGTGGCTGCCGACAACCCTGTTTTTGGGCAAGGGCAGCTTCGATATTGAAGCCCAGGGAGATGTCTTGCTTGGTCCGGTGGCGAATCCATTTCTCTTACCGCAAGGGATTAATAATAGTTACTTTGAAAAATCATATTTCTCGACCTATGCCCCAGGCGACGCCGTCAATGTCTCGTCGCTCACGGGTACAATCACAGTTCAGGACAATGCCGAAAGCAGCACCGGTAGTCCAACGGGCTCCCTGGCGAATTGGTATCTAAATGTTTTTCTCTATGCGCAGAACCCACAGTCGTTTGCCGCCGAATCAGAACCCTGGCTAAGACTTGCCGAAACCAAGATCACATTGACGGCGTTTGCCACCGTTGAAACATTGATGCCGCCGACCTTGCGCGCCACCGCCTTTTCCGGTGATCTCGATGTGGTGGGGAGCGTGACACTCTCACCGTCACCCGTTGGAACTCTTGACCTGATGGCGGCGGGGTCAATCAACGGCCTGCAACCCAATGCTCTCGACTCCGGGAATCACAAGCAGTGGAGCACCACCCAAATCAATCTGTCGGATGCGGATCCAAATCGGATACCGGGGGTTGCCTCACCGCTGTCCCTTCTCGCTCAGGCCAACAGCGCGCCGGATGCGTGGGCCAGCCCGTCAGCCGTTGTCATCGCCGCGGTTTTTGGAAATATCAATGCGTTGTTTGATGAGTCGGGCTCTGACGAGGGTGTTTTCGGCGTCTTACAAACGCAGGAAGCGCTGAATGCGCCCGGTCTGCTCCACGCCGATGATCCAGATCCGGTTCATCTGTATGCCCTGGACGGGGACATTTCAGGCCTGACCTTGTTTTCCGCAAAATCAACGCGCGTCGTGGCCGGTCAAGATATCACCGATATCGCCCTGTATCTGCAGAATGTTGCCGCGAGTGACGTGAGCGTGGTGAGCGCCGGCCGCGATATCATCGCGTATGATCCAAATTCAGAACTGCGCACTGCGGCGCAAGTCGGGAATAATGAACTCGCCCAAGGAACATCCGGCAATCTTGCTGCTGGAGACATTCAGATCAACGGTCCCGGCACACTGGAAGTATTAGCCGGCAGAAATCTGGATCTCGGCATCGGGCCCAACGCCGGTGATGGCACGGCGGTTGGTATCACCAGCATCGGCAACGCGCGTAATCCCAACCTGCCGTTCGCCGGGGCCGACATTATTGCGTTGGCAGGCGTTGGTGGATCGGCCGGTCTTGATCAAAGCGCGAACTTCAAGAAGGACTTCAACAGCTTCATTACCGAGTTCCTGGACGACACCCCGGGGAATGTGTATGCGCCGCGTTACCTGCCTGACGTCGCCACGCTGTTGGGATTGCCGACGGGCACGACGGACAGCGATCTCTTACAAGATTGGAATACGTTCGACCAACTGCCTTCCGAACAGCAAGATCGTATGGCTCTGGACATTTTCTATCTGGTATTGCGAGACGCAGGCCGAGATCACAACACGGCATCGTCACCGGGGTACGGAAATTACAATGCAGGATTTGCTGCCATTGCCGCCCTGTTCCCGGAAACCACACCGTGGCAGGGGGCGATCAACCTCACTTCCCGTGAGATCAAAACGACGAGCGGCGGAGACATCAGTCTTTTGGTTCCGGGCGGTCAGCTTCTGGTCGGGGTTGATCTGAGCGGCAATCAGCCAGTTGACCAGGGCATCCTGACTGAGGACGGTGGCAATATCTCCGTTTTTGCCGATGATAGCGTGATTGTCGGAACGTCGCGCATCTTCACCTTGCGCGGTGGAAATATCATTATCTGGTCTACGAAGGGGAATATCGCTGCCGGCGCTTCGTCGAAGACCGTCCAGTCTGCGCCACCGACGCGTGTGCTCATCGATCCGCAGAGCGGCGAGGTCCAAACCGATCTTGCCGGATTAGCAACCGGGGGGGGCATTGGTGTGCTGACCACCGTAGCGGGTGTTCCCCCTGGCGACGTTGATTTGGTTGCTCCCGCGGGGTTTATCGACGCGGGCGATGCGGGCATTCGAGTGTCCGGCAATATCAACCTGGCCGCGCTGCAGGTATTAAATGTTGGCAATATCCAGGTCCAGGGGGCGAGTGCCGGTGTGCCGGTTCTCAGTGTTTCCTTGAACACCAGTGGCTTGCAAGCAGCGAACGCAAGCGAGGCGGCCACAACCGCCGGAACAGGGGATGTCATCGGACAAACGCACGAATCCCCAATGGCACAGGAAGAACCTCCATCGCTTATTTCTGTCGAAGTATTGGGTTATGGCGGAGGGGAAGGAGACGACCAAAGCGGAGTGGAGGGAGACGACCGAAAAGGCCATGCTGTCTCGGATGGTGGTGTCACAAGTTCGTGACCCGAACGTCGCTAAAATGAATGGTATCAATGCTATACAAGCCGAGAGGTTGTAGGTGGCGAGATCTACTTCGGAAATCCGTATCGGTCCAGCGTTGAGACAATTGAGACAATCAGGCTCAGAAACCAGGTTCTAGAAAGGAAATACAATGAAAGACACGACGCGTACCCATCGCAAGATGGCTCTGCTGGCTTTAGCGAGTGTAGCACTACTAACACCGTCTGTTTGGGCGCAGACCGTATCTGTGCAGATAGAGGATGACTTGATCGTAGGGTTCCGGGCAACTGGAGGAACAGGAGCGGGGGTGAACCTTGAGGTTGACCTTGGCAGTATAAGTAACTTCTATAATGGCGCAAACAGCGGGGTAACCCTAACAAACCTGGCTATACAGGACCTGATCGATACCTATGGTGCAAATTGGGGCACACGCACTGACCTGTTTTGGGGCGCTGCCGCTACCGACGGCAACGCGGAGTCCGACCTACCCGGCAAGCCGCTGTCCACTCTTTGGGCAAGCGGCGTACCAGGCAACGCAGTGCCGCAGGTGGGGACTGCCGGTCAACAGCAGGTCGCTGCCGCGACGATTAGTGCGGTCTACAGTGAGTCCATTGGGTCGTTAGATGGCGCCCCCAGTACGACGAATAGTTCAGAATCTGCGGTTATCGGAAACACGGAAAGCGGCAGTTGGTCGGTACAGGAAGGTGGCGGCAATAGCTTCGGGTTCTTCGCTCCGATAATTGATGGCCAGGTGAGTAGCGTGAGCATATTGGACTTGTATGAGTTCCAACCGGCCTCCTTCCCCAGGCCCCATGGCACACGCGTGGGTTCCTTGATCTTGACTGAGAATGGCCTGAGCTTTGAAGGGGCGCTTCAAGATCCGTTCCTCAGTTGGCAGAACCAGTATTTTTCAACGGAACTGGATAATCCTGCGGTCAGCGGGCCAAACGCGGATCCCTACGGCAAGGGCATGATCAACACCAATCAGTTCCTGGCCGGCTTTAACCCGACCAACAGCGCTGCCTACCTGCACATTATCAGCATTGCCAAGACCAACAACGCCACGGACATCAACGTGACCTATCTCGGGGCCAGTGGCGACACGAACTATCCGGGCGGCCCGACAATGCGCACCAACGTGCTGGAGTTCACGACCGGCACGGCCAATGGCAGTTACTCGAACAACTTCGCGAGCACCGGCCTGACCAACATCCTCAGCGGCGGCGGGGGTCTGGGCATGGTGACCAACATGGTGGACAGCGGCGGCGCGACGAATAGGCCGTCGCGGTACTATCGCGTCCGCGTGCTGTTGCCGTAACGCAGACGATGCGGCTTGCTTGAGAGCGCGACCGAAACAGCGGGCAAATAACCAAACCAAGCCTGCGTTCACGACTCGGTGAATAAATTATCGGTCGCGCTCTCATTTTCCCATGAGCCGACAGGCCGCTGGCTGGTCAGGCAAGGGGTGTATTCGCGGGTCTTTCTTCTGAACTGGCATCAAGCCAGGAACGTGGTCATGACTCCGCGCGCCATCGGGAAGTGCTCATAAAGAAACGCATCCCCTGCTCCCCCAGTTGGATACGGTGCAACTGCCACACCAACCTCCGCTCAACGCGCCCTGTGCTCTTCCAGCGAGACGCCCTGCTTTACAAGGATAGCGCCATCGCGCGCCGAAACAACTTTGCCGCATACGTCACAATCGCCTGGAGAGCGTCTCAGGGCACTTGAATCGCCGTGTACGAATTCATTGCTCTCTCCAATTCCATTTGGGAAAACGCCACCCAGCCAAAATAAGCCTTGTAGTTTTGATCGGCAATCTCTTGCGCGGTCGTCCAGCGTTCACCATAGGCCGGATCGGCCGGGTTCTGATCGGCGCCCCCTATCGCATTCAAGAACTGATCCTGAATCTTGGCCAGCGCGGTCTGTTGTTCGGAAGTCAAATTCTTGGGATCCACCGTGAACGCCAACGGGGGATCCAGCGTCGCGGTTTTGCTGTTTCCGGACAAGCCGACGCCGACGGATGCGGTGCTGGAGGCGGCTGGCACCGCGCGGGCCAGCGGCGGAGCGATGATCGGGCCGGGTGCCGTGGAAACCGCGACAGGTTCCGTTTCGGCGAGGAAAACCGGGGTGGGGGGAGCCAGGGCGACGAGATTCGCGTCGGCCGAAGCCGATTCTTTCGGTATGGCCGCGACCGGCTTTTCCACCTGTAGTAGTTCGGTTTCTGCTGCGGGGCGCGGAAAGACGCGGGTTTCTTGCATCGGCGCGGGCGACGCGCTCTGGGCGGCGAGGCGGTGACGTCGCGACATCCCCTGTTGAATCGCCATCAAGACCGCTCCCAGCGTGACCAACGTGAGCGTGCACCGAATCCAGTTCTTAAAAAAAAGGGAAAGGATGGCGTTCATGGTATTGGATTCCTCATTCGCAACTTCTAATTCTTCTTCTGTATTCTGTCGCTCTCATGATCGGAATTCAGTGTTACGGAGGGGTTAAAATGGGGAAACATGTACGCAAACACTGACGGTCGCCACCCCGATTCGTCCGTGGTCAACCTGGAACCTATTGCGCCGCGGTCCCGCTGGCTCCGGATCTGCTGCCGCGACTGATTCAGGCCACGTTGTCGAGTCTGGACGCGACCAGCGCGAGAGCAAAATCTCGCAACAGACAAGAAGGACACGGAGTAACTCGGCGCATTTTTCTTGCCTGAGACAACTAAAAATAGATACTCCATCATCCATTATGAGAACGATTATGGGTCGGCAGACAATTTCGAGCGCGCTGGTGTTTTTTCTGGCGGTGACGTTTTCCCAAACGCAGGCCGCGCCCGCCGGCAGCCTGGCTGTCCTCGATCTGGACAAGGTCGCCACGGCCATGGGCTGGATGGAAGAGATGAAAACATCCATTCAGGCCACGAGCACGGAACTGAAAGGCCAACTGGAAGAGGTGCACCGCGGCATGTTGCAGTCCATCGACGACGTGAAGAAGCGGATCGCAACCGAAGCCAAACTCACCGATGAGCAAACCAAGGTGCTCACCAATGCGAAAGACCAACGGGAACTGGACGGGCTTCCGTTGAGCAAGGAGCAACGACAGAGGTTGGTGGAAGCCGCGGACAAGGCGAATGCTTCCTGGCAAACGGCGCTCAACAACTACCAGCAGGCCCTGCAAGGACGGCGCGCCAATCTCGTCCAGAGTTACCGAGAGAGGATCCGCCCCGCCGCCCGGCGGGTCGCCGCCGCCCACGGGATGACCGTGGTGCTGGCAACCTCGGACAGCCTGATTTATTTCGATCCGCAGACCGACATCACCGACGAGGTGGTTGACGAGCTTCAAAAAACGCTCCCCGGAAAGAAACCAGCGTCCACATCCTCTGAACCACCGGCTTCTCCCTCCGGGGCTGGTCCGTAACACTGGCGCAGGGCAGCGCTTTTTTGTTGGCTCAACCGCTCCGTCCATGAGGCTGGGATTTCAGTTCCGGCGACAAGTGGATGTTGTCGCGCGGCGATCAACTCACTTGTGCCTGGGCTTCGCCAAGGCAGGAGTGGTCGCGGAGCTTCGTTTCTTATCTGTAACCTCCGTGTGACCCGCCCGAAACGTGCCCCGGATAAGGTCGTCCCCAGTCTGGCGGGCAATGATCCAGGCGCCCCAAATATCATGGGGCAGTTCAGCGAGTGAGCTTGACGGAGGAATGAAATGGATTCGGATGCAGTGAGGCACTCACGGCAAACAACATCCCGGATGCACCGGCCATCGGCGTTGGTTCCAGCAGCGCCGGCGCAACGTTTCCCCGAGGGCAACGCGGCATTCACCCTGATCCAGCTTCTCGTGGTCGTGGCCATCATCGGCAGTGTAGCACTACTAACACCGTCTGTTCGGGCGCAGACCGTGTCTGTGGCAATAGACGGTGACGTGATCCTGGGCTTCCGGGCAACTGGAGGAATAGGAGCGGGGGTGAACCTCGAGGTTGACCTTGGTAGCGTGAGTAACTTCTATAATGGCGCAAACAGCGGGCTAACCTTAACAAACCTGGTTAGACAGGACCTGATCAATACCTATGGCGCGAATTGGGGCACACGCACGGACTTGTTTTGGGGCGCTGCCGCTACCGACGGCAACGCAGAGCCTGACCCAAATGGCAAGCCGGCGTCCACGATGTGGGCAACCGGCGTACCGACCAACGCAGCGCCGCTTCGGGGAAGTGCCGGTCTTCAGCAGAACCCCGCCGCGGCGATTGGGGCGATGTACTATGGGTCCAGTGGGTCGTTAGGTATGTCCATCAGTACGACGAATAGTTCAGAATCTGCTGTTATCCCAAACAACCTAGCCGGCAGTTGGTCGGTACAGGAAGGTAGCGGCTCCAGCTTTGGGTTCTTCAGTCCGAAGCTTGATGGCCCGGTGGCCAGCGTGGGCACGTTGGACTTGTATGAGGTACAGCCGACGACCACCTTCCCCAGGCCGTCTGGCACGCTCCTGGGTTCCTTCATCTTGAGTCAAAATGGCCTGAGCTTTCAGGTAGCAGTAGCTACTCCCCCGCCCGTGGCCTCGTTCAGCGCCACGCCGACCAGCGGGTCGGCGCCGTTGGCGGTCACGTTCACGAACACGTCCACCGGCAGCATCACCAGTCAAGCCTGGGCTTTCGGGGATGGCGGGACGAGCAGCGCAAGCAGTCCGTTGTATACTTACAACACGGCCGGGGTCTATACGGTCGCGTTGACCGTCTACGGGCCGGGCGGCTCGAACACATCGACACAGGCCAACCTGATAACGGTCGGAAACACAAACGTACCCCCACCGGTGGCCTCGTTCGGCGCCGCGCCCACCAGCGGGTCGGCGCCGTTGACAGTCACGTTCACGGATACGTCGACCGGCAGCATCACCAGCCGCTCCTGGCAATTCGGCGACGGGAATGGCACGAACACGACGGCGACGAGCGTGGTTTACCAATACACCACACCCGGTACGGACACGGTGCAGTTGATCGTGAGCGGCCCGGGTGGCTCCAGTACCAACGTACAGTTCGACCTGATAACGGTCGGGAACATAAGCCTACTGCCACCGGTGGCCTCGTTCAGCGCCGCGCCGACCAGCGGGTCGGCGCCGTTGACGGTCACGTTCACGGATACGTCGACCGGCAGCATCACCAGCCGCTCCTGGCAATTCGGCGACGGGAATAGTACGAACACGACGGCGACGAGCGTGGTTTATCAATATACCGCACCCGGTACGGACACGGTGCAGTTGATCGTGAGCGGCCCGGGTGGCTCGATTACCAACGCGCAGCCCAACCTGATAACGGTCGGAAATACAATCAGCGTTCCACCGCCGGTGGCCTTGTTCAGCGCCGCGCCGACCAGCGGGTCGGCGCCGTTGACGGTCACGTTCACGGACACGTCCACCGGCAGCATCACCAACCGCTTCTGGCAATTCGGCAACGGGAATGCCACGAACACGACGGCGACGAGCGTTGTTTACCAATATACCGCACCCGGTACGGACACGGTCCTGTTGATCGTGAGCGGCCCGGGTGGTTCGAGTACCAACGTGCGGCCTAACCTGATAACGATCGGAAACACAAACAGCGTACCGCCGGTGGCCTTGTTCAGCGCCGCGCCGACCAGCGGGTCGGCGCCGTTGACGGTCACGTTCACGGATACATCCACCGGCAGCATCACCAATCGGTCGTGGCAATTCGGCGACGGGAATGGCACAAACACGACGGCGACGAGCGTGGTTTACCAATACACCGCACCGGGGACGGACACGGTCCTGTTGGTCGTGAGCGGCCCTGGTGGCTCGAGTACCAACGTGCGGCCCAACCTGATAGCGGTCGGAGACACAAACAGCGTACCGCCGGTGGCCTCGTTCAACGCTACGCCGACCAGCGGGCCGGCGCCGTTGACGGTCACGTTCACGGACACGTCCACCGGCAGCATCACCAATCGCTTCTGGCAATTCGGCAACGGGAATGGCACAAACACGACAGCGACGAGCGTGGTTTACCAATACACCGCACCCGGTACGGACACGGTCCTGTTGGTCGTGAGCGGCCCGGGTGGCTCCAGTACCGACGTGCGGCCCGGCCTGATCACCATTACAAGCACGAATATCCTGCCCACCCGACCGACGTTGGCGATTGTGAGCCCAAGCGACTACCAGACGTTTACGAATGCCGGTATTATCGTGACGGGGACTGCCAGCGACACCAACGGCATCAAGGGCGTGACGGTCGACGGCACCGGCGCAAGCCTCCTCGGTACGAATTGGTTCTCTAGTGTCGCCTTGGTTCAGGGCACCAACGCGATCACCGTTATTGCGACCGATAACAGCCCCACTCCGAACACCGTCACGCAGGTTGTTCATGCTGTGCTTTCTGCTCTTTCGTCGCCGGGGACGAATCGGGCCCCGGTCATCGTCTCGGCGCCAGCTGTCACGAATGCAGTGCTGTGTTTGTCAAACGCTTGCGTCGTCGTGGCTGGGGAGACGAATGTGTTCAGCGTTGAGGCGACGGATCCCAACGGCGATCCGTTGAGTTACCAGTGGTTCTTTGGTGATGGCTCGACCAGTGATTGGTCGAGCGTCAATACGGCGCTCCACGCGTATGTCGCCACCAACTGCGGCCCCTACAGCGCGAACGTCACGGTTTCTGACGGGGTCTATTCGACAAATGCGAGCTTGACCGTGTCCGTCCCGTGCGCACTGGACGTCAGCAACCTCCGGCTGCAAGCAAAGTTCAAGAAGGTCGGCTCGGACACCTGCACAATCAAAGGAACGCTTACGAGCGTGCCGGAGGGATTCTCAATCACAAATACTGTGGTCTCTCTTGATGTTGGCGGCGCAACTGTGGACATTCAACTGAACGCGAAGGGAAGCGGCGCAAACAAGAGTGGGAGTATCAAGTTCTCTCACAACAAGAGGACAGATGTCTGGACGTTCACGGGCAAATTGAAGGGCGACCTTAAGGGCTCTTGGGCGACGTACGGCATCACGAGTGGCACCGTGATCGATAGCGCCGTCACGTTCCCCGTTATGCTGATGCTTGAGTCAGACACAGTTGAAACATTCGACGCGGAGCTTGGGGTGACCTACAGTAACTCATCGGGCACATCGGGGACGGCGACATTTCTCAGTGGAGGGTTCTAGCTCTTCGCTGCCAGAGGAGTGAATGGGGTTTGGGGTTTGCGAGTGCTGACGGACCCGATAGCCGATATTTCCCAATCCCGACCCCCCGGCCTTTTGCCCGCAGGCAGCATTCTCAGAGGTACGGCGAAAACAGCCGCGCGGCCGCGTCGCGCAACCGGGCGGGCAGAGGACGGGCGTCCATCTCGACCAGTGTGACTTCACGCGCGGCGGAAAGCTTTTTCGCCACGACTTTCTCCATTTCCTGCGCGAACGCGCGGCCGTAGCCCTCGACGTTCAATTCAAAATTCAGCCGCAGGCTGCGCGCATCCCAGTTCGCCGAGCCGAGCAACACCCAGTGGCTGTCCACAATCATCAGCTTGGAATGGTCGAATGCTGGTGGCGTGAGCCAGATGCGGCAGCCGCGTTCCAGCACCTGCCACCACATCGCGTGCGACGCCCAGTGCACGAACGGCAGGTTGATCTTTTCCGGCAAGACGATGTCCACGCGCACGCCGCGCAGCGCGGCGAGGTTCAGGGCGGAAATCAGCGCATTGTCCGGCAGGAAATACGGTGTGAGAATCTGCACGGAGGTCTGCGCCTCCGCCAGCGCGGCGAGCAGCGTCAGCCACAGGTTTTCAAAATCGCCGTCCGGCCCGTCGGTGATGACCCGGGCGACAACCTCGCCGGCCTTGGACAATTCCGGAAACCAGATGTCGCCGTCGAGAACTTCGCCGGTGGTGAACGCCCAATCGTTCGCAAATGCCTCCTGCAATTCCGCGACGACCGGGCCGGTGACGCGGAAATGCAAGTCCCGGACCGGGCGGCGCGGCGTCTCTGAGATCATGTTTCCCTGACGGATGTTCATGCCGCCGGTAAACGCAATCCGTCCGTCCACAACAAGCGACTTGCGGTGGTTGCGCAGATTGATGGTCGCCACACGCCACGGCGTGAACAGCGAGGTGGGCAGAAACCGGGCGCAGGGAATTCTTGCCTGCCGCAACCGGCGGGTGATCGGCGGCCACGAGTAGCGGGCGCCGGCGGCGTCAATCAGCACGCGCACCAGCACGCCCCGCTGCACGGCGCGTTCCAGCGCGGCGACGAATTTTCCGCCACTGGCGTCGTTGTCGAAAATGTACGTGCCAAGCGAGACCGATGTTTTCGCCGATTCAATTGCGGCAAGCATGGCGGGAAACGCCTCGTCGCCGTTGACGAGCGGCTCGATCTTGTTGCCAGCGGTCAGCGGTTGCGCGACGACCCGGCTGACAACACGGGCAAGTTGCTGGAGATGTTCCGCGCCCGCGTGTTCCGGTTCACCGAGGTCGTCGGGCACGGGGCGGCGGAACGTGCCGTGGACGCCGAGCGAAACCGCATGGCGGCGGATCCGGTTGATGCCGAGTGCGAGGTAGAGCACCAGGCCGAGCAGCGGCAAGAGCCACACAAACCCGATCCACAGCGTGGCCGCGCGGGAATCGCGCTTGTGTAGGAGGATGTGAACCGAAACGAGCAGACACGCGAGCAGGTCGAAGCCTGCCACGAAGACTGGCCAGGAATGCACCATGGGTCCAAGACTGTGCATCACGCCGAAGTTTCGCTGGAAAGATTGCCACACGCAAGTCCGGGGAATCGCCGCTCACTGACAAATCTGCGCTTCCGCCATGCGTCACCGCCCTCCAATTCGCCCAACCATTCGCTCGACGCTTTATCTTACCGAAAATCAGCAGTCGCCTCTTCCGTTGGGCTCCGGGCGTTGCCGAGGGTATTGCCTTCGAGGATCACGCCCTTCAATTCGCCGGGCGCGGTCGACAGGAACGTGCCCGTGCCCGCCAACGCCCGGCTCGACCGCACGATGGCGCCGGGACACCGCTCCAGTCGCACCACCGGCGCATTCGTCAATGGCTGGCGCGTAGTCACGTCGTTCAAATCCAGTTCCTTCGAGTCCTGCACGAGGAACGCCGGTCCGTCCTCGGTGTTCACCTGCACATGATGCAGTTCCAAACCGTCCGTGTAGCTGCCCCGCATCCCGCTCTTCGCCGAGGCAATGATATCGGTGATCCGCACCCCCGTAATCGGCATCTCGGGTAACCCGGCGACGCCGATCGCCGTCTGCGAGTGGTTGATGGTCATGTGGCTGATGGCGATGTTGCGGAATCGCGGTGTTCGCTCGGAGACCGGTTCTTGCTGAGACACTTTCGTTTCCCCCTCCATCGTGTAGTAGCTCGTCACATCAATGGCGTTGCGCACGTTCTCCATCGTCCAGTTGTCAAACCTCACGTCCTCGACCACGCCGCCCCGTCCCCGCCGGCTCTTGATCCGCACCCCGACCTGCGTTCCGTCGCAGGTGATGTTGTCGGCAACCACATTCCGTATGCCACCGGAAATCTCGCTGCCCAACGTAACCGCGCCATGCGCGTGATGGACCGTGCAATTGGCAATCGACACATTCTCCGTCGGGCGGTTGACTCGCCGGCCATCGGCGTCCTTCCCCGATTTCAGGACGATGCCGTCGTCGCCAGTATCAATGTAGCAATCCGAAATCCGCACGTTCCGGCTCGAATCGACCGCGATGCCGTCCGTATGCACCCCCGGATACGTCTCGATGATGACGTTCCGCACGACCACGTTGTCGGAGTACAACAGGTGAATCGTCCACATCGACGACCCGACAAAATGAACGCCCTCAATCAACACGTTTGTCGAATCCATCGTGCGCACGAACGACGGGCGAAGCTCCGGTGCCGCCCGCAGATAGTCGTCGTCCGCCGCGGGAGTTTTCACCTCCAGGTCCTGCAGCAGTTTTTCCCAGTTCGGGCCGAAAGCCGAGCCGCCGTCCGGCCCGGGAGCGTTCGTGCGGGGCATGATCTTCAGCCACTCCGCGTTGTCCGTCGTCAGCACCCCGCGGCCAGTGATCGTGACATTGTGCAGATGTCGTCCCCCGATCAACGGAACCGGTGTCAGGCATTCAATGCCCTGCTCCCGGCCCTGCGTGAACGGAAGCTTCATGGCTGGAAACCGAAGCGTGGCCCCTGCATCGATGTCGAGAACGAGGTTGTCCACCAACTCAATCGGGCCGGTGACATAGCTTCCCGGCGGGACGTACACTGTGCCGCCGCCGGACGCTCTCGCGGCCTCGATGGCGGCGCGAATCGCTTCCGTCGAGCTGGCCGAGCCGTCCTTGTGCGCGCCGTAGTCCAGAATATTGAAAAACGGCCCGGTGGCCCACGCATTCGCGGTTGCGAGTGCCAGTAACACGAGCACGAGTTGAAGTCGGGTAATCAAGGCTGTCCGGCGATAGAGGGTAGTCATCATGATATAGGTATCCCGTTGGCAACGAGATGAACAAAAACCCCCTGAATGTGCAACCCTGAATGCGTGCCTACCTTGACTCGCCAGTACATTCCGCGCCAAGCAAGATTTGCGTTGATTTTGTCGGCTCTTTGCACCAGACGTTAGTGCGTATGACAAGGGGGTTGGCGTGGTTTCTTCTGGCGCTTGGCGCGAGTTGTGTCCTCTCGATGGCTGCGGTGCCGGAATCCTCCGACCCCGTCGAAGCCATCAAGAGCTACAGCGATTTTGCCGCCATCGATCTCGGTCGCGTCCTCAACGGCGACGTTCTTTCCGAGCGCGGTTCGCTGATGAACTTCGCGAACGGGATTTCCGCGCAAACGTGCTATGCCATGGCGTTGCCCGCCGACGAAACCGCGAAGCACCTGCAATTGTGGGATCCGTCCCCATATTCCGAATTGAAGGTGTTCGCGTTCCACGCGGTGCACGCTCCATGCGAGTCGGCGGATTTTCAAGCGTTGGACTTCCAGAACCGCCAGGGGTCGGTCCGATGGTTGTTCGATAAGACGGTCGCGACCACACCGGCCAGGTCGGAATTGAATCTGACCCGCGACGAAGCCCGGCAACTGGCCGGGTGCTTGCCGAAATCGGCGAATCCGCAAAAGGCGTCCGAGTGCTGGGCCAAATTGCTCCTGGCCCGCGCGACCGCGTTTCAACAACAGGGTCTCGCCGGGACAATGCCGTATGAAGTCGCGGGGGAGACCGTCTCCCCGGCTAATCAGCTTCGCAGCATGCTGCTGGAACAACTGCCGATCGCGCACGAATTCCTGCCGATCCTCAAAGGAATCGGATTGTTGGGGAAGGACGACATGCCGTCGCTCACGCCATTCTATTACTGGACGATGTTTGACGCCGACTACCACGGCACAATCAGTTTGGGCGCGGTGTATCTGCTGCCGGTGGGCGATCACTTTCAGGTGATTGACCTGGAATACTACGTGAACGCGAATTACTACACATCGGCGACGCTGTACGAGGTTTGGCCGGTGCAAGCGCAGGGCCGGTCCGTGGCGCTCGTGTGGCGCGGCGATTTTTTCGCGGCCCCGACCCTTCGTTTCACCAAGGGGACCGAACGCATCGCTTACGGCGCACTCATGCTACAGGACATCAAGAGAGAAATTCACTGCATGCAGGATGGGGCGAAGACCAAGCGATGAAGAGAAGTTGCCTCGTAATTTTGGCTGTCCTGGTGCCCTGGGCCGCGCGGGCTGCCAATCCGATGAGTGTCTCGGAAGAATTGGATACCGCGTACAGCTACGTCGGCGACGCCAATACGCGGGGCGCGGGCCTCAAGAGCGGCGAGGTTGACGAACAAAGCGCCAACGTCAAGTACGTGGTGTCTCCGCAGGTAAACAAGGACCTGCTGTTGCGGTTCGGCGCCGAATGGCAGCGGTTCTCGTTCGACGCGCCCAACCACTCCGCCGTGCCCCGTCTCTTGCAGCAGGCCAGCGGGGTGTTGGGGTTCGACTACCAGGTCGCGGATGAATGGCTGATGCGCGTCGAGGTCGAGCCGGGCATCTACGGGGATTTTGAAAACATCAACTGGCGCGATTTCGATGCCCCGCTGGTCATTGGCGGCATCTATCTGGCAAGCGCTGACGTGCAATGGTTTTTGGGGCTGAGGGTCGATGTGCGGTGTGAATACCCTGTCCTGCCCGTGGCGGGCGTCCGCTGGAAACTCTCCGACGAATGGACGCTGAATCTCATGTTGCCCAGCCCGCGGGTTGAGTACCAGGTGAATGACCGGCTCACGTTGTACGCGGGCGCGGGGATCGAGGCCGGGACATTTGCCACCGGTGAGACTTTCGGCAGCGACCATGGCGAACCAAAGCTGGATGGGACCATCGTCGATTTCCTCGAATTTCGTCTCGACGCGGGTGCTTCCTGGAAAATCACGCCCAGCGTCTCCGTCGAAGCGGAAGCGGGCTACATGCCCTATCGGGAATTCGACTTTTTTAAACCCGACCTCAACGTCCGAAGCTACAACGCCCCCTTCGGCCAAATCGCCTGCCATGCCCGATTCTAGGCGCGCCTCCATCCGCCCCGCGGAAAAAGTGGAGAGCGCGACCGATAATTGATTCACCGCGTCGTGAACGCAGGCCTTGCTCGATTATTTACCCGCTGTCTCGGTTGCGCTCTCAAACAGCGTTGCTTCTGTTGGGCTATTGCACCATCCACGGAGGATGCGTGGCCGCTGTCACGAAACAGCGACAGGCGAGTGACATAAGCGCAGAGAATTGGTGACGGACGCCCGATCAGCGGTCTTGTTGGAGGATGTCGTGCAACACATGGCCCTCGGTGCCGCTGGGAAAACGGATTCCGAGGATGGTGGACAACGTCGGGGCGAGATCCACAATTTCCACGGGCTGGCCGTATTCGCCGGGCTTGATCCAGTCCCTGCCCATGAGTACCAGGGGCACGTGCGTGTCGTAGGACCACGGCGAACCGTGCGTGGTGCAATACTCGCCGGATTCGCCGAAGAGATACCACCCTTGCTTCTGGATGATGAACAAGTCGCCACTCAATTGGCGGTTCCACGACCGCGCTGCCAACAGCCCAAACCGCGTCGGCAGGACCGAACCGTTCTTTAATTGCGTTCCCGTGAAAACCGTATGGATCCCCGGGTAATCCTGAAGGAACTCGGCCGCGGCGTTCTCCACGTCTTCGCGCTTCAGGTCCTTCGCCGCGATGACGCCGGGATCGAGATTGATCGTCGGGTTGTACCACGACACGGCGTACTTCGCGTCGCCGAATTTCTTTCCTAGCGCGGCGTTCAAATCCGCCAAAAGCTTGTCCGGGGCGATGCGGCCCGATTCGAAGTGCAGCGTGTTCTGGTAGAACTCGGGACTGTGAGCAAATCCGTGGTCCGCCGTGAGGGCGATGAGCGCGTGATCGAGCCCGACCCATTGATCGATGCCAGCAAGCAACGTGGCCAGCGTCTTGTCCAGGCGCAACAGGTCGTCCTCCGATTGTTTGCTCTCGGGACCGAAGAGATGGTTGATTTCGTCGTGGCATGAGAAGCTCACGGCAACCAAGTCCGGTACGCCGCGCGGGTTCTTGCCAAGGTTCTCGGCGTGGATGGCTGTGAGCAGAAATTCCACCGTGTAATCATCTCCAAACGGCGTCCAGCGCAATTCGTCGTAGTATTTCCTGCCGCCGAGATAGTGGGGAAACCGCGCGCCGATGCCGATGTTCAGCATGTACCCGCGGCCCGAGGCGCAGCCGTCGGTCATCGACTGCCAGTACGCGTCGGCCGGGAACAGCGGGTCCCAGACCTTGTCCAGCCATTTGTCCTGCGGTTTGCCCGCGTCGAACTGTTTCCACCAAACCGGGTAATCATTTGTGTAATACGTCGTGGTGATGAACCGGCCGGTGTCCTTGCTGAACCAGTACGCCATGCCGGTCTTGCCCCCGGTGAAAATCGCCCCACGGTCTTTGACCGAAACGCTGAGTACCTTCGACTGCATTCCCGTCGCCACGCGCAACTCATCACCCACGGTCGTCACCTGCAGGTTGCGGGGTGATGTACCCGCGTTTTCCGCCGTCGGTTCGCCGAGGATCGTGCTGGCCGCGTCCTCGCAGCAGTACACGCGCTTTTGCGTGGCGCGGTCCCACCAATCATTGCCCACGATGCCGTGCCGGTACGGATAGGCGCCCGTGAGGATCGTGGCATGCCCCACCGCGGTGTACGTGCTCACGTGCGCCTGGTGCGCGTCGTCGAACCACGCGCCCTGTTTCAGGAGCAACTTGAACCCGCCGTCGCCGAGATGGTCGTAGTACTTGAGCACCTGGTCCTGCGGCAGGCCGTCGATGGTAATGACCAGTACCAGCTTCGGTTCGGGCAGGCCAGAGGGGTTTCGCAATTCGGCGGCGGTGGCCGGGTGAATCGCGCTGAACGACGCGGTCAACGCGAGGAAAGCAAGGCACAGGCAACGATTGTTCATCGGGCGTGGATTTTACATCCCGGCAGCGGTGGTGCGCAACGCGAACGCGTAACAATTATGTGACGCGCGGCACGCCGACAGGAAGGGCGCGGGGAGGTGCTTTTAGGAGGATGAAGCGGTAAGTTACCGCCCCCGCGCAGCAGCCAAGGAGGATTGGCAGCGTCCAGACGCTACCCGAGGCACGCGGCAATCATAGTTCGAAATGGAAACAAATTGGTGACAGTGTGGGACTCACGGAAGTCCTATGGCGCAGGAACGGATATCCACCTAGACGGACAGCAAGCCCTGGTAATTGCCGGGATTGACGCGGTGGTTCGGGAATATCTGGCCGACGTCACGGGCGCCAAGGTGGTTCTGGGCCAGCTCGGCGAACACGTCGCGGTAGTCGGTCGTCAACATCAGGTCGCGTCCCTCAAACAACTGTTCGCGGGCCAGCCCCGGCCATCGCCCGTACACTTTGCCGCCGCGCACGGGGCCGCCGAGCACGGTGAAACAGGTCGCGTGGCCGTGATCGGTGCCGCGGTTGCCGTTCTGGCGGACCGTCCGGCCAAACTCGCTCATGGTCAGCACCACCACATCGTTCATCTGGTCGCCAAGGTCCCGGTACAACGCCGCGAGGCTGTGCGAGAAGTCCGTGAACCGATTGGCCAGTTGACCGGTCGCCCCGCCCTGATTGGCGTGCGTGTCCCAGCCGCCAACCTCCGCAAACGCGACTTCGACGCCGATGTTGGCCTTGATCATCTGGGCGATCTGCAACAGCGCCCGGCCAAATTCGCTGTTCGGATACGACGCACCATTCTGCGGTTTGTACTTCGTCGGGTCCGCCGACTGGAGCATCCCGATGGCGTCGAACGCCTCCTTGCCCGTGCCGTGAAGCAGGTCGCCCACCGCGCTTTGGTACATACCCTCGAAACCGGTCGCCGCCCCGCTCGTCGTGCTGTTCGGTGTGAATCCGCCCGCGCCCCCGCCGACGCCGAACGTTTTGAGGTCGGCAATCGCCAGGGCTTCCTGGTCGCCCTGCAAGGTGCGGGGCAGTATGGCCGTCATCGACACGGCCCGGAACGGCGAAAGCTTGGCGCGGTCTTCGGGGCATTCGAGCAACGCGCGGTTCAGCCAGCCCGTGCGCGTCGATTTGTCATCGACCACGCCGCATTCCATGAAATCCTGCGCGTCGAAATGTGAGCGACTGGAGCTTGGCGAGCCGCACGCCTGGATGAGTGCGAGGTGTCCGCTCTGGTACATGGGCAGCAGGGCCGCCATGTTCGGATGCAGACCGAAGAAACCGTCGAGATCGATCACGCCCGACGGGCCGGCGCTCTGGGTCGGCTGCGCGATCGCGATGTCGGACCGCGCTTCGTAATAGTGCGGGTCGCCGAAAGGGACAACCATCGAAAGCCCGTCCAGCGCGCCGCGCTGGAAGATGCAAATCAGGACCTTCTTCCCGTTGGTCGCGCGCGCGGGTTCGGCGGCGAACACCAGTTGCTGCAGGAACGACGGTCCCCACAGCGGCATGGCGCCGACCGACACAAGCGCGAGTCCACCGCGTTTGAGGAATGCCCGGCGTGTGAGTTTCATATGGCTGCGTCTCCGTGTGTTAGTGGCGTTGAAATTCCGGCGAGCCGAGAATCAGGGCCGTGAGTTCGGCGGCGTTCACCGTGCTGGCGTTGCCGCCGTCGGTTCCAGTGACCTGTTTCTCGAGCGTGGCGCGGGTCGGCGCGGTCATCTCCCCCTGAAGGAAGGCCTCGTTCAATCGGTCGAAGACGAGCCCGGGCTTGTCGATGTCAACGCCGTGAATCAGGTCCGACGGGGTGACCGATACATCCACGATTTTATGCTCGGCCAGCGCCAGCGCGAAATTCATCCGCGCGATCAACGCGCCGGTGTTGACCCACTTGCGCGAGTCTTCGGTGTAGCCGGTAGGCGCTTGATAGGCGAACAGCGGTTCGCCCATCTCGATGATTTCAATATTGAGCGATTTGCGCTTGGCCGTGGCGAGTCGGTCCATGCCGCGTCCGAACGTCGCGCCGGCTTCCATGCCCAGCCGTCTGTCGATGGGCAGGAAATCGTCGCTGACCATTTTGCCGCCCGACGCGCGGACGGCGGACACAGCAAACTCGAACGGAGATTTGATCTTCGCCCGATAGGCCTGTCGCGAGAAAAACTCGGGGCTGTAGATGATCGCCTGGTACACCTGGCGCAGATCGCCGCCGGTCTGGAGAAAGACATTCGCGATGCGGTCTACCAGTGCCGGGGGCGGATCGTCCGCGACAAACCGGCGGCACAACTTGGTGGCGATGAATCGGGCGGTCGACGGATGCGATGCCAGAATATCGAGCACCATCTCGCCGTCGCGGATGCCGCCGTTGGGCGGGATGCCATGGCCCAATACCGTCTTCATGCCGTTGTCGTGGCGGCGCGGCGCGAACACGAATTCACCCGTCTGCGGGTTGACAGTCCAGCCCGTGAAACAGCGGGCCACTTCCTGCACGTCTTTCTGCGTGTAGCCACCGTCTACGCCCAGCGTGTGGAGTTCCATGATTTCGCGCGCGTAATTCTCGTTGATGCCGCCGACCGTGCGCGATTGGTTGTCCGCCCCCGCCGGTATCGCCGGCGGCGCCGGCAGGGCGCTTTTTTGCAGGGCTTGCTCGCGGCGGCGCAGTTCGTCGGGGGAAAGGACGCGGGGGGCGGAATTCTGGAAATTGTCGAGGTAGTGCAACATGGCGGGGCTTTTCGCAGACGCTTCGAGCAGGTCGCGGAATTTGCCGAACACGTGCGGGCGGATGACATCGCGGTCATCGGCGACTTTCAGGACACGGCACGGTCCCTTGCGAACATCGATGTTGAAATGATTGCCCCAGAAATCCACCAGCACCTCGTACAGCTGGCGCGGGGATTCGACGGCGCTGATGATCTTGGCGTTCTGAAGCTCCGCTACCGCCAGAAACGAACGGCGCGGGCCTTCGGGTCGGGGCTTCGGCTGGACCGGCGGCTGGTTCCCGTTGGCGAGCACGCCGACGGAGGTCATATTCGTCTCCGTCTCACTGGCCTTGGCGGCTGCTGCCTGTTCGGCCCGGCGTTCCTTCTCCATTTCCTGCTCGTTGCGGAAGGTCTGGTACAAATCGGTCGCGTCCATCGTGAGGATGTCGAATTTGTCGAGGTCGGACTCCAGTTCCGAATCGTCGATCCGCTCCGGGTGCAACTGCTGGTCGATGTACCGATCCAGTCCCATTTTCTCGACCCGATCAACGTCGCCGGGGCGTGGGCCATAGCCGAGTCGGTCGAGGACGTGGATGATTTTTTGTCGGTCAGTGAGCGGTTGGTCGTCGGTGGCTTGTGGCGGCACGGCTGCCTGCTCCGCTCTGAGCGGGGCCAACCCGATAACCGCCGATGAAATGAGAATCGCGCCCGCCAGATGGATGCTGCGACTTGTACGCATGACTGTTGGTATCAACACCAAGCCACCCGATTCGTTGCACGACTTTCCTGTCACCGGTGGCAATTAGTGCAGGAAATGGGCCAAAAAGCTGCCCGCCGTCGGGGCAAAACAGCGTTACAGCAATTCCAGTTGCGGGCCGGACGGACGGCGGAAGGCGGCGGTCGAAAGTTGCGGTCCGCGGTCCGGGAAACCCGCCCGGCGACAGGCCACGGCGAACATTTTGGTCATCTGTTCCGCGATGATTCCTGTTCCGGTCATCCGCGTGCCGAAATCCGAGTTGTTCAGTTTCGCGCCGTGCATCGCGCGGATTTGCGCAAGCACCTTTTCTTTGCGGTCGGGCATGTGCTGCTCCAGCCATTGTTGAAACAGGTCCTTGACCGCGTAGGGGAGACGCAGGGGCGTCATCCCGGCGAACCGCGCGCCGGCTTCCGCCGCTGCGTTCACAATCGCGGGCAATTCGTGATCGGTGAGGCCGGGAATCACGGGTGAGACCATGACCCCCACGGGAACACCGGCGGCGGACAGTTCCCGGATCGCCCGCAATCGCGCCGCGGGCTGCGCCGTGCGCGGTTCCATGAAGCGGGCAAGATCGGCGTTGAGGGTCGTGACCGACAGGAACACCGCGGCGGCATTGTCGCGGGCGAGATCGGCGAGCAGATCGATGTCGCGGGTGACGAGCAGGTTTTTCGTGACGATGGCGACCGGGTTGCGGAATTCGGCCAGCACCTGGAGGCATTGGCGCGTGATTTGCAACCGGCGCTCGATGGGCTGGTAGCAATCCGTGACGCCGCTCATGGCCAGCGCCTGCGGTTTCCATTTTCGCGAAGACAATTCGCGGCGCAGCAACTCGGGCGCGTTCTCTTTGACGACGATTTTCGTCTCGAAATCGAGCCCCGCCGAGAAACCGAGGTATTCGTGATAGGGGCGCGCGTAACAATAGACACAGCCGTGCTCGCAACCGCGGTAGGGGTTGATGCTGGAAGTGAACCCGATGTCGGGACTGTCGTTGTGCGTGATGATCGACGCACTCGCGTCCCGGTAAAATTGCGTCTTCGGCGCGGGATCGTCGGGCTGGTCCCAGTCGGCATCGCGCTCGTACGCGGTATGCTCGAACCGGTTCGGCGGATTCTCCGCCACGCCGCGTCCGTGAATGGATTGCTTCGCTGCCACCGAACGACCGTAGCACCAGTGTGTGATTCGTCAACTCGCCTGCGATCGCAAAGTACACAACACCGCAAAGAGGCGGGTTTGTCCGCTAGGACGCGTTCGCGGTTGCCCGGGGAACGGTCGGGGCCTGGAGGATGCAATCCGATTTGTGCCGAGTCACTCCGACCTCTGCGCTTTGTGCAACCCACACTCGGTCGGTTGGTAGATGATACATTTCACTGAAATGTATCATTACGAACACGTACTCGATTGGATCCTGTTGTTCCGCGTGCTTGCGGCGAATGAACTGTGGACCGGGACGTCATGAGGCGCGGGCGGCAACAGACGGCGGAGGGTCACGACCCGAGCAGAGCGTTCACAGTGCCTGTAAAGTCGGCCCACTGTCGTCGTTGTTCCTTCCAGACGCGACGGCCACGCGGCGTCAACTGATAATATCGGCGCTCGTGACCGGTTTTCGGGATGCGCCATGAACTGGTCGCGAGGCGCTGCTTCTCCAAATGACGAAGCACATTGTAGAGCGTCCCTTCCTGCCAGAGGATGGTGTGACGGGATTGCTCGAAGACGCGTCGCCGGATCTCATAGCCGTACGCCGGGCCGCGCCGCAGGGCATCGAGAATGATCAGGTCGTAGGTCCCCGTAACCAGGTCTTTCGCGAATCGGTTAATTGGTGTCGAGTGATACATTTCAGTGAAATGTATCATGGCAGAGACACGGGACCGCTGCAAGGAAGCAAATACGTCTACGGGTGCATCTGACACTGACGCCAAGATTAGGAGCCACGCCTACGCAGCCGTGACCTTGACGGACTCGATTCGGCGGTTTCTCCGCCACGCCGCGGCCGCGTATGGATTACTTCACGCCGATCGCTAGCCTGCCCTGTACTGCGATCCTTACGCCGTTGCAAACAAAAAGGGCAGTCTTTCGACGCCCCCTTTACCGACCCTACTTCTGCGACCTCTCCGCAATCCCCACCGCCCCGCGGTAGGTTCGGCGCGACGATTTATATCTTGATGCATTACAGCGTTGTGATTGAGCGGCTGCGTCCGCACTTTCGAGACTACATCGCCGGCACGAAACTCCCCATCCGAGGCCCGACAAACAGGCCGTCACTCAAGCGGCTTGAACTTGAACAGAGTCAATTTCCCCTGAGCGCACGCTGACCTGCACGGTCATGGGTCGGCAACAGACCTCGCAGTCGATGATGAACTCGGCGTCGCCTTCGCTCGGGTCGAAAGCAACCTCGAAGTCCTCCCCGCAGTGCGGGCAGGTGATCGCCAGAAAATTGCTCATTTCGATTTGATCGAGGTCCACAGTTCGTCGTACCACGCGGTGCGCGGGCCGAGGTCTTTGACGAACTCGAGCCTGTTCATCACTTCCGGCAGTGGATAGATTACCGGGTTTTTCAAATCATCGGGCTTGACGAATTCGAGCGCGGCCCGGTTGGGCGTGGCGTACTGGTTGAAGTTCGACACCTGCGCCCCGATTCTCGGATCGAGGATGTAATTGATGAATGTCTCGGCCATCGCCCGGTGCGGGGCGCGCGCGGGCACGGCCATGTTATCGAGCCAGATCTCGCCGCCTTCCCGTGGCACGAAATAATACGTGTCGGGATCTTCCCGCATCCCGCGCACCGCGTCGCCGTTAAGAACCGTGCCGACGCGGCAGACCTTGGCGAGGATCTTGTTCTTGGCGCCGACGACGCCGTCGAATCCAAGCGACCGCTTCCTGGCCTCGACGAGCAGGTCACGGGCTTCCAGAAGTTGTTTCCTGTCGGTGCTGTTGAAGCTGTAGCCTTTATATTTCAACCCGATGCCGATGGCGGTGCGGGCGTCGTCGATCATCAGGAATGTGCCGATCTGTTTCCGGGGATCGAAGATCAGCCCCCACGTTTCATCGACGATTTCGCCGGGATTCTTGCGGACGTACAGACCGACCGTCCCCCACTGGTACGGGACCGTGTACTTGTTGCCGGGATCATACTCGCGTCCGGCGAACCGCGGATCGAGATTCTTGATGTTCGGGATATTCTCGTGGCGCAATGGCGCCAGCAACTTCCGGCGGATCATCGACGGGATAGTGTAATCGGATGGAACCACGACATCGTACCGGGACGCGCCGCCGCCTTCCAGCTTGGCGACCATGCTCTCGTTGTCTGCGTACAGATCGACCGTGACCTTGCAGTCGTACGCCTTCTCGAAGCTCTGGATGACCGCAGGATCGATGTACTCGCTCCAGATAAAAAGGTTCAACTTGTTCTTCTGCGCGCGCGCGGACACGGCGCACAACACCAGCGGAAGAATGACGGCGATCAGTCGTTTCAACGTATCGATCCTCAGGCTCATCGGTTGCGCCGCCTTTTCGATGGACGGGTCCACGCCGGTTCGGCGGCGACGAGCCCGAACCATAGCAAATGCCGGTAACGGCACGATACAAAACTTCCTTGGTTTTGGAGGAAAGTGAAGCATGACCTCTGCGGCATTGTGCTTGTAAGTAGCTTATTGATAACAATTTGTCGGTGCGACTGGCCGCTTGGCCGGGCCTGTGGTATGCTATAATCGACCAGCCGGGAGTAAGATCGTGATGGACGAGAAAGTTACAGAGACCACGCAGACGAAGGATGCGGTGGCGGTCGTCGCGCCTCCCGCTACCCCTGCGTCTCGCGAGTCGGCAAAGCCCAACAAGATCGAGGAGGTTCGCCGCAAGTCCGCCGACTACCTCGATGCCGTCAGCGGGGGCAAGAAGCTCGATCCCGAAGACAAGAACTGGATCATCAAGCATACGCTCGAGAATTTCGACGACTACTTCAATCGCGGTTTTCTCCACTATCGCAAGTCCGTCGCCGAGGCCGAAGATTTCGCCGCCATCGAATGGACCGGTCGGGGCTCGATCATCGAAGACATCATGGGCCGCAAGTTCATCGATTGCCTCGGTGGCTTCGGCGTGTACAACATGGGCATCCGCCACCCGAAGATCATCGCGGCGGTCAAAGCCCAACTCGAACGCATGCCGCTCTCCTCGCAGGAACTCCTCGATCCGCTCCGCGGTTTTCTCGCCGAATTGCTCGGCGAACTTACCCCCGGCGACCTGCAAGACTGCTTCTTCATCAGCAATGGCACCGATGCCGTCGAGGGCGCGCTGAAACTCGCCCGGCTCTACACCAAGAAAACCGGGTTCATCTCCACCACGGGCGCGTTCCACGGCAAGTCGATGGGCTCGCTCTCGGTGATGGGCCGCGCCGTCTACCGCAAACCATTCCAGCCCCTGCTGTCCGACGTTTATTTTGTCGACTACGGCGACGCCAAAGACCTCGAACGCGAACTCAAGAAGCTCACCGATCTCGGCGAGGACATTGCCGCGATCATCCTCGAACCCGTCCAGGGCGAAGCCGGCGCCGTGGTTCCGCCGGACGATTATCTGCCGCGCGTCCGCCAGCTCTGCGACGAGTACGGCGTCCTGCTGATCCTCGACGAAGTGCAGACGGGCATGGGCCGCACGGGCCGGATGTTCGCCTGCGAACACTGGAATGTCGTGCCCGACATCCTCTGCCTCGGCAAAGCGCTCGGCGGCGGCGTGATGGCGCTCAGCGCGTTCATGAGCACCCCGAAAATCTGGAAGGTGCTCGAGGACAATCCGTTTCTTCATAGTTCGACTTTCGGCGGGAACCCGCTTGCCTGCGCCGCGGGCATCGCCGCGATCAACGTCATGCTCGAAGAAGATCTCGCCGGGCAAGCCGCCGAAAAGGGCAAATACCTCATGAAACGCCTCGGCGCGCTCCAGGCGTTGCACCCGGACATCCTCAAGGCCGTCCGCGGCAAGGGACTGCTCATCGGGCTCGAATTCAGCGACCGGTTCATCGGGTATCGCGTCGCGGCGGCCCTGTTCAAGCGCGGCGTGCTCGTCGCCGGCACGCTCCTCAGCGCCCGCACCATCCGCATCGAGCCGGCCCTCAACATCAGCTACGAACTTCTCGACCAGATGCTCGACCAACTCGCCGACGCGCTCAAGCAGGTCGAGAAACAGGCCGAGAAGGAAGCCCGCGAAAAAGGCGCCAAGGACAAGGACGCGAAAGAATCGAAGGACGGCAAAGGAGATTAATCTCGCGGGACGTAAGAGATGCAGGCCAACGATCCCGACAGGATCGATCACGGCGCAACCGACAAATTCTCCCAGCGCACGGTCCACCGGCCGTTGTCGGGAAAACCGGGCGCATTCCGTTTCGGCGCGCCATCCCAACCGGCGGCCATCAGCGCCGTGGCGTACAGCAAGCCGCCGTTCGCCGGCAGATAAATCGTCAGGCCGGGACGCTGATAGACGTGGCCGTTCACGCTGTAATGATTTTTCGGCGTGTCGAGCAGCAGCGCGTCAATCGCCCGGTCCGGGTCGCCGAGACGCGCCGCCGTCATCGCCAACAGCGGATAATCCCAGCCCCATGTGTCGGGCCAGTCCCAGTGCTCCCAAATCCAGTCGAACGTGTGGCGCATCGTGGCCGAATCGATTCCCGGACCGGGCACAACACTCAACGCGCCCACAACCGACGGATGGTCCGCGTTCCACTTCGGGTTCGTGTAGCAATCCGGCGTCATCTCGGTGAATAGGTATTTGCCATCGGCCACGGACGGTTTCGCGAGGCCCTGCAACACGTCGTCCCACTTCTTCTCGCGCGGCAAGCCCAGTCGCGTCCGCCATTGCTGCGCCGTTTCCAGACCCCAGCGCCAGTACGTCAGCTCGAATGTCGGATTGAACGTCCTGTCCTTCGGGAAAATTTCCTGGGCGCATTGCAGCGTCGGGCCGAGAACGTACCGCTTCGTCGGCTCGTCCCAGGTCGCGTAGCTCGCCATGAAATCCGCGGTGGCAAATACGATGTTGGAAAACGTCGCCAGCGTCGTTTGGTCGCGGTGCGCCCGCCAGCAAAGCTCCGCGTAAAAGATCGGATGCGGTTCCTGCCAGATGAGGAACGGCCCGACCGGCGACGGCGATTCCGCGCCGCGCGGGTCCGTCATCTTCGGCCAGCGCGCCCCGGCAAACCCCTGTTTCCGCGCCGTCGCTTCGGCGCGCGGCAGGATCGTCTGGTAGTAGCCGAGACTCTTTTCGAGCAACGGCAGGCGATTCCACAACGCGAACTGCGCCTCGTGCCACCAGTGCATTTCGAGGTGGAACTTGCCCGACCAGGTGTTGTACGTCAGCCCGGTTTCCGCCGGCGGATAGCTCCCCGCGCCCTGAATCGCGGTGAGGTATTGGGAAAGAACGATGCGCCGCTCCAGTTCGAACCAGCGCGGATCTTTGCTGCCGGACAAATCAATCGCGCCGCCGCTCTGCCAGAAGTCATTCCAATGTTTCCGCGCGTCATTTCGGGATTGTTCAAACCCCGTCAGCCGCTGGTTGGATTTCGGCGCAAACTCGCAGACCAATTCCAGTTCGTCGGATGTATTGTCGGGAACGATTTCAAATTGATGGCTGGCGGTGTTCGTGATGCTGGCGCCCGGCGACCACGTCGCATCCACGACGTAAGAATCATTGTCCAACCGGCGCGCAAAATGTCCAACGTTGATCTTGTCCCGCGAGAAAACGGTGTCATGCGCGTCCGGTTTGCTCCAGTCCGCCGTGGCGGGTTCTCCCGTGCCGTAGGGAAACCGGATTTGAATCCCGAGCCGCTGCGATTTCAACAACGGCGATTTGACGCGTACGGCCATCGCGTCCAGATGCGGGTCGCAAACCGTTGTGGCCTCGACCGGCTGGCCGTCGAACCGGAAATGGCTCAGGATTTGGCCATTCCACAAATCCAGTTGTTGCTTGATGTCCGTCACATCATTCGTCTGCGCCCGCGAACCGTCCGCGTGCTTCAGGATGAAACCGATTTGACCCAAATGCAGGCGGTGTGGATTGGCGCGGAGCCATTTGATTTCCGGCGTCTGCCGGTTGCCCGGCACATCGGCGTAAGGAACCTTGCGGCCGTTGAGGTCGGCGTATTCCGTGAATCGAAAGCGGTCAATGTCCCAGCCGTTCGTGTTCGGGATCGTATGCCAGCCCCAGTCTGATAACGTGCCCAGCGGCGTCGTTGTGGCAAACGCTTCGGGAAACGTCTGCAGGCCGGTCGCGTCCACCGTGAAGGCAAATTCGCCGTTGCCGACGGACAGGGGATTGCGCGTATCGAATTCTTTCAGCACGACGGTGTGCCGGGTGACGAGCGCGTGGCGGTCAATCGGCGCGCCGGCCAACGCTGGCGTGAGGCCGAGCAGGCACAGGCCCGCAAGCAATCGTGTGCGCATGGTGATTCTGGCCAAAATGAATCATTACCGGCGAGAAAACAAGCCGGACCACGAGCAGACGATTCCGCTTACAGGTTGGGAACCCTGACGTCCAGCTCTCCCGCTTCATTCGTGAACGACGGCAGCGTCGGCAAATCACGTCTCGCCGGACCTTCGGTGACTTTTCCGTCGGGATCGAATGTCGATCCATGGCAGGGACAGAAGAACGAATGGTCGGGGTCGGTGGTGAGCTTGCATTTCCGGTGCGTGCAGTAGGACGACAGCGCAACCAGCCTGTCGCCCTTGCGGACCAGAAAGAATCCCTGATCGCGAAAAGCGCTGTAAAGTCCATCCGCGGCGTACTGGCTCACCGGTCCCGCGTTCACCACCCGCTCCGTGTGAGCGACCGTGGAACCGCCGCCGCCATCACCCATCGTTTGGCAGCCGGTAACCAGCGCGGCGGCTGTCAGAAGCAAAAACTGTCTCCGGCTGATTCCTGCGCTCGCGCCCGATTCGGTCGTCATGGCTTCAGTACTCGAACACGAGGCTGGTGATGACGCCCCAATGCATGTCTTGGCGGGCGCCGTTATCGATCGGGAAGACAAACCCGGCCCCAAGCCGCGGCTGCACGCTGCCGATGGTCTTGAGGTTGACGCGGAAGCCAGCGTTTCCCGTGAGGCTGTTGTGGCCGGGATCGTCGTGGTTCAACTCGGTCGCCCCGATCAACTCGAAGACGGGAATGAACTGCAACACGTCCGGCAATGGCAACTCTTTGCGCGGGATCGTGTAGCCGAACACCAGGCCGTATTCGAATGTCTTGAGCCCGTTGTCGTCGTCGCTCCCGTACAACATCGAAAGTCCCACAATAGACTGGAGCGTAAAATGAGGGCCCAGCCGCAGATCGTCAAAGATCTTGGGGACGACTTCCGTGTCCTTGCTGAGGGACGAATGGGTCGGTATGCCCACTTCGAGCGCCGCGCCGAACGTCGTGTCGACGAACTGGTTGGCGGACACGAATTGGTAGATGGGTATGCGCGCGCCCAGATCGATGTTGTCGAAGCCGTCGGTGGTCCTGTCCGAAGCCGTGTCGTTGTCGACCTCGTAGGGCACTTCGATCTCCAGCGTCAGCGGACCGAACCCCTTTTCGACCTCCGCCGTGACCATATCGTCCCGCTCGTGATTCGCCTGGGTGTGCAGCCAGTCGAGACGGGCTTCATTGACCTCGAGATCGGAGTCATCCACGAGAAACGGCTCGGGGTAGACGCCTTGCCCGTAGCCGCTGCGATGGTCGAGCCAGTTGAACGGGCCGTACCGCCCGTCCGCCGATGAGGCTGCGACGGGTGTTGTCTGCGCTGTCAGGTCGTTCGCCAGAAGCAGGGGCGGGAAGGTGGCGAACGCGGTTGCAGTGAGGAATGAGAAGGCCAGAATGTTGATTTTCATAGTGCGATTTGTATAGATGACAGCAGTTATATATGTCAAACACAAAGAGGAGTGATTCTATCCTGTTTAAGCTCTATAGGACCGCCTGCATCGATTCGTATATTTAAGATGTTCATTCGTAATGTCTTGTGTTATTTATGGATTCGTAACATATTGGACATGTATTCGTCATTGTCGTGGCGGAGGTTGTAAACTGTATGAACTATCGAACCGTCTGGATGTCCGACCTGCACTTGGGCACTCGCGGCAGCAATGCGGCGGGCGTGATGGATTTTCTCAAGCACAACGAGTTCGAGCGCCTCTATCTGGTCGGCGACGTGATCGACATCTGGCGGTTGCGCAAGGAGCGGTACTGGCCGCAGTCGCACAACGACGTGATCCAGAAGATCCTCCGCAAAGCCCGCAAAGGCACCCATATCATCGTCATCCCCGGCAACCATGACGAGTTCTGCCTCAACTTCCTCGGTGTCTACGGCAACATCGTCGTCAAAGAGCGCGACGTGTACACGACGCTGGACGGCGAGCGGCTGCTGGTGATGCACGGGCACGAATTCGACTCCGTGACCATGCACGCCAAGTGGCTGGCCCATCTCGGCGACGTGGGCTACACACTGTTGCTCATGGTGAACCGCCCGCTGAACATGGTCCGCAACCTGTTCGGGCTTGGCTACTGGTCGCTGAGCGCCTACGTGAAACAGAACGTCAAGAAAGTCGTCAGCTCGATCAGCCGATTCGAGGAGGCGGTCGCCCACTACGCCGAGTTGCACCACGCCGGCGGCATCGTATGCGGCCACATCCATACGCCCGCCGTCCGCCAAATTCGCGGCGTGAATTACTACAACACCGGCGACTGGGTCGAGAGCAGCACCGCCCTTGTCGAACATCTCGACGGACGGTTGGAACTGTTGTACTGGCGCGAGCAGAGCGTGGACAACCCGGACAACGTGATCCCGATCGCCGCGGCTCCGTCGGACCTCGCCGACAAATCCCGATTACTCGCCGCGACCCGCTAGCTGCGTTTTCCGATCCGGCGCGCCGTTCACCGCGTTTCAGGATGTTGAGGAGGCGCTGGCATTGGCCAACGACAGCCAGTTCGGGCTGGCGGCTGGTGTGTTCACGGAGAGCCTCGACACCGCCATGAAGTTCGCCCGGGAGCTTCAAACCGGCAATATCCACATCAATTGGGGGCCCCAATGGCGCGCCGACCTGATGCCCTACGGAGGCCTGAAAAACAGTGGCTTTGGGAAGGAAGGGCCGCGGTACGCGGTCGAGGAGATGACGGAGTTGAAGATGGTGGTATTTCACCTAAGCGATTGAAAGTGTTGACGTTATTTCAAGGTTTGTGCTACAAGCTGGCGAAGCGTGGGGAGGCCGTTGCGGGCAACGCACAGTAACACGACTACTTTATGCGAACGATGGCACAGCCAGGGACGGGAGGCGCGTCAGGCGTGGACACGCAGCTACAGAATCAGAGCTTGAGAGTCGAACGAAAGCATTTCACGTTCGACCTGAGAGAGAATCCGCGAGGCCGGTTCTTGAGAATCATCGAGGAAGTTAATGGTCGTCGAGATGCCATCATTATCCCCGTGACGGGACTTGAAGATTTTCGCGATCAACTGAACGAAGTTATCAAGTTCAGCAAGACTCTCACTCCAAAACCGTAGCTTTCGGGTGTTGCGTCGCCGGGTTGAACGAGAAATCGGGGCCGTTGCGCTCCGGGCGATTTCGCGCCCTTACTTTTGCCCCGCTACGGTGATTTGGCCGATAGCCGTTTGGGCCTGCTCTCTCACCGCCGGATCCGTGTCTCCCAGCAACACCGAAAGCGCATTCGTGCCCTCCATCAGCCCGCATTCACCGAGTGACCGGGCGACCTGGCGACGAATTTCAGGGTCTTTGCTTTGAGCAGCGTCGGCTAATGGTTTCAACGCTGCGGGATCGTGGATTCTGGCCAACGCGACGGCGATGTAGAGTTGCTGCCCCGGAACGGCCAATTCAAGGGCGCGCCGAAGCAAGGGCCGGGCGGGCTCTGTCGCCAGTTCGTAGAGGGCCCGGGCCACGCTGTACCGCACGTTGCCGTCCGGATCCGCCAGCATTTGAACCAGCCATCCAACCGCGCGCACGTCACCGAGTTTGCCGATGGCGGCGGCAGCTTCGGCGCGTACGAACCAGTTATCGTCGGATAGCAGCCGAAACAGCGGTTTGAGCGCCGCGGGGTTTCCCAGTTGGCCCAGGGCACGCGCGCAGTAGCCCCGCACAAAAAAGTCGGAATCATCCAAAGCGCGGACGAGTTCGTGGAAATCGTTTGCGGTGGATCGATCGGAGATCAGTTTGGCCGCGCCTTCCCGAACAACCCGGTCGCGGTGGCGCAGGATCTCGGGGACGATCGATTGGCCGGCGGGCAGTTGATGCATGGCGAGCGCTGCCTGATCGAGTTGTGCCTCACGGAGCAGAACCACGACGCGCATACGCAACAGTGGCACGGAATCGGGATGTTGATGGAGATAGTACTCGACCGTGTCCCGGGCCGCTTGGACACGCCCTTCGTCCAGAAAAGCATTCGCCTTGCTGAGGGCGGCGCGTTCGGGACTCTTCGCGCAGCCGGCGAGCAAAACAATCAGGATCAACGTAGCGAGACGTGGCATCGTGAATGACCGATACGCTCCGGGACGTCCAAGCCTGCGCCGGTTCCCGGAATCGATACTGGCTGCATCTTTGTCGCGACTCGCACACTGGTCAAGAGTGAACTGCGCGGTAACTGCAGGCTTCGGGGTTGACACCCCTTCTCATGGCCCGTAGACTAAAGCCAATTATGCTGGGGTCGACATTGAGCGGAGCCACATCATCATCCCTTCCATCGCTTTCCGACCGGACCCTTTCGGATTTATTGGAACCGGTTGCGGCCGAGTTGCCTCGGGTAGAAATGGCCCTGGCCAGCCAGGTGAGCAGTTTTGACCCACGTTTGGGCGATTACATCCAGTATATCGTGGGGGGCACGGGAAAACGCCTTCGCCCAAGCCTCGCTCTGTTGGCAGGCGGCGCGACCGGCGGTATTCGGGACGAACACATCACTTTGGCCGTCATTGTTGAACTTATCCACGTCGCTACCTTGGTCCATGACGACGTATTGGATGAGGCCGAGCTGAGGCATCGAATCCAAACATCTAACTCTCGATGGGGCAATGAGATAAGTGTCCTACTGGGGGATTGTTTGTTTGCTCACGCTTTGCGGCTGGCCGCTGGGTACCCAACGACAGACGTTTGCCGCAGGATCAGTGAGGCCACAAATACCGTATGTTCTGGGGAAATCGTCCAAACACAACGCCGATTCGATCTTGATCTGACGCTCAATCAATACCTGGACATCATCAATATGAAGACGGGGGCCTTATTTGCCGTCAGTTGCGAGCTGGGAGCTGTTTTGAACGGTGCGCCTCCTGCTGTTGTCAAATCCATGTATGAATACGGGGCCAATTTGGGGATTGCATACCAGATTTATGATGACTGCCTGGACATTTTCGGCCAGGAACGACAGGCCGGAAAATCCCTGGGGACAGACATGAAAAAAGGAAAACTGACGCTGCCATTTCTGTTGCTGCTTCAACACGTCGGGTCGGACAGTCGCCAGGAGCTTGGGGCGATGATTCTCCGAAACGACGAGCAGGAGCAACAGCGATTGCTGCGGCTGGTGCTCGGCAATGGCGTCGTGGGCGAGTCATTGGCCACGATTGACAATTACATCGGGCGCGCTCGGGCCAGTCTTTCCGCGCTACCAACGAACATCTACGGCAGCACGCTCGGATCACTGACAGAATATCTTTCGGGGCAAAGCCGGTCGCTTCTTCGGGAAGCGGTTGCGGCATAGCCCGCGGGACCCAAGGGTATCGGATCGAATCGTCATGAAGCTGAAGGAAACAATCAAACTCGGTGGCCAGTTGCTGCGGCGGACGAGTTCGTCCGCCACGGTGGCAGCGCCCGCGACCGAGCGCGAGATCGACCTGCAGCATGAGGATGACGAGGCGCTGGTTCGTCGCACCCAGAAGGGCGACAGCTCGGCGTTTGATGTCCTGGTTGGCCGTTACAAGGAACGCCTGTACGCGACGGTTTACCACATGACGTTCGAACCACGAAGACGCCAACGATCTGGTGCAGGAGACCTTCATCAAGGCGTACAAGAGTCTGCGCAGTTTTCGCGGACAGTCGAGTTTCTACACGTGGGTCTATCGGATCGCCGTCAACCGCACGATCAACTTCATCAAGCGCCGCAAGAACCGCAACCAATACAGCCTCGACGATCTGGATAGTTCGATCCAGACCGACCCGGATCTGGTGGAACTGATGTCACACGTCACGCCGCGCCGCGAGGTGGCCCTGACGGAGCTCCAGCAGAAATTGAACGAAGCCCTCCAGCGCCTGTCAGAACCTCACCGGGCGGTGGTGGCCATGCACGACATACAGGGAATGACCCACGCGGATATCGCCCGCGTCATGAAATGCTCGGAAGGCACCGTCCGCTCCCGGCTGTTTTATGCGCGACAACAACTGCAGGGATTGCTCAGCGACTATTTGTGACAACCGCCATGGACTGCAAGAAAGCACAATCATTGTTCGACGATCTCGCGCAAAACCGGCTCGATTCCGAGAGCGCCGTGCACGTGCGCCAACACCTGGCCGATTGCACGGACTGCCGTGTGTTGGAACAGCGCGCGGCCCGGCTGCAGCGGCTCCTGGCGCTCAAGCGTTACGAGCAGCCGGCCCCGGAGTATCTGGAGAATTTCCTCTCGGAATTTCATGGCCGATTAATGGCGGAGACGCAGCAAACCGCGTGGTGGGAGCACGTGTTGGGTGGCATCGACAGCCTTCTGGTGGTCGGGACGATGCGCGTATGGCGGTACGGTGTCGCCAGCGCCATGGGCGTGGCCGTCGTCGTGGGCGTGATGTGGATGAGCGTGCGTCAGACGAACGCTCCGGACAACGCCACCGATCAGATCGCCACGGCCAATCCGTCGTTGGTGCTCGCCGATTCGCAGGCCACGCCAGCCTCGTCGCATTCCACCCCCGACTCCATCGTCGCCCCCGTTCCCGCCTCGCTGCAAGTCGTACCCGGTGATGACCAGCCCGCGTCGGCTGGCAGTGTGGACTTGGTTCAGGCCCCCGCGCGAACGGATTACACCGCGCCGCGCTACGTGCTGGACCGCATCGCGGTCACGCCTGCCAGTTATGAAGTTCCCAGTTTCCATTTCTAAGCCGCGCGTCTGGTGGTGCGCCGCCCTTCTCCTCGCCGTCGCCGCGTCAAATGTCCTGGGGGAAAGTTTGCTCGAGACCATGGACCAGGAGGTCTCTTCCATTTACGAGAAATCCAGGGACGCCGTCGTCAAGATTCATGCATTACACCAGCTTCAAATCGGCGATTTGGTGCTGCTGCCCTCGTACCGGATCGCCACCGGTTTCTTCGTCGACAAGGATGGTCACATCCTCACCACGGCCACCGCGGTGGACGACGTGGATACCTGTTGGATCGATTGGCGCGGCCAGAGAATCGGCGCCGTCATTGTCGGGCGGGATCCCCAGACCAATCTCGCGGTATTGAAGATCAATCCCGAAAACGGGACGCCGACGCCTTTCCTGCCGCAAGGCGATTCCGACACGTTGCGCGTGGGCTCAATGGTGATCGCCGTCGCCTTTCCCTATGATTTGCCGAGCGCGCCCGTCGTCGGGTTTGTCAGCGGGCTGGAGATTCAAAGCAACGGGCGCGTATTTCCGACCACCCATATTCGCGCGGGATGCCGGCTCAGTCCCGGACAAGGAGGCGGCCCGCTGTTGAACGTGCATGGGGAAGTGATCGGCATCGCGGTCGCGGTGCACGCGGATGGCCAATGCTGCGCGCTGCCGATCAACGCCGCCCGCAAAATCAGCGCGGACATCCTGGAATTTGGCCGGGCCCAACACCCGTGGGTCGGCTTGGGCGTGTCCGAACGTTCCCCCGCCGTCGACCCCGTCGAGTCCAATCTGCGTCAGGTTTTCGTTCAGCAGGTGTACTCGAATACACCCGCGGCCGCCGCGGGGTTCTGCACCGGCGATGTTCTGGTGAGCATTACGAGCAACGAAGTCCGCCGTTCCGCGGATGTCCTCAACACGATGTTCTTCCATCGCGTCGGTGATAAAGTGGAGTTCACGGTGCAGCGGAATGGACTGGAGCAAAAGATCGTGCTGACGGTTGGCAGCCGGCCCGAGCAGGAAGCCTTCGGCTCCGTGTCGATTCCGCAACTTGTTCCCCCGGTCCCATCCGTGCCGCTGTCAACGGCGGTTCCCGCGTCACAAGAGCGGTAAGCCCGATCGAGCCCATCCTTTTCCCGCCAAACAAAACAAAGGGCGCGATACACAGCGTCGCGCCCCTCGTACAAGATCGGGAACTCAGGAGCCTTACTTCTTGCCGAGCTTCTTGCGGACATCATCCAGTTGACCGGCGGAGCCGAGAGCCTGGTTCTTGTGCGCCATCATCTTGGCGTACTCCTCGATATAAATCTTGCCGGGATCGCGCAGGTCGAACTTCTCGGGATGGTCGCGGAAAAACTCGCGGTGCACGCGCGTCCAGACCAGCCGTCCATCCGTGTCGATGTTGACTTTGCAGACGCCCATCTTCGCGGCGGGCAGGAAATCCTCTTCGGGGACGCCGCTGGTATTCGGCATGTTGCCGCCCGCTTTGTTGATGCGGTCGACTTCGTCCTTCGGCACGCTGGAACTGCCGTGCATGACCATCGGATAGCCCGGGAGCAATTTTTGAATCGCCTCGATGACCTCGAAATGCAACCCCATCTTCTTGCCCGGCTCGGCCTTGAACTTGTACGCGCCGTGACTCGTGCCGATCGCGACGGCCAGCGAATCACACTCGGTCAGCTTGACGAATTTTTTCGCCTCATCCGGCTCGGTGAGGCACACGTGGCCGGAAATATCTTCTTCGACGCCGCCGAGCATCCCGAGTTCCGCTTCGACGGACACGTTGCGCGCGTGGGCGCGGTCGACGACGCGTCGGGTGATCTCGGCGTTCTTCTCGAACGGCTCGTGGCTGGCGTCGATCATCACGGAACTGTAGAAACCCGAATCGATGCAGTCGTAACAGGTTTGTTCATCGCCGTGATCCAGATGGACGGCGAACACCGCCTCGGGGAACACCTGTTCGGACGTGCGAATCATCGCTTCGAGGTAGCGTTTGTCGGTGTACTTGCGCGCGCCTCTGCTGAGCTGGATGATGAACGGCGCCTTGCTCTGGACGTTGCCTTTGAACAGGCCGACTGTCTGCTCCAAATTGTTGATGTTATACGCGCCGACGGCGTACTTGCCATAGGCGACCTTGAACAGTTGTGCGGTGGTAACAATCATCTCGAATTCTCCTCATTAAAACAACATGGCCCATTGATTGGGTCGGGGTGGAACCAACTACTCGCATCGCCGCAAGACTAGCGGACGCATCCCGCGCCGTCAAACTTGATTTGGTGGGCAAGTTGACTCTAATACGGCAGCGGGAAACGCGCGGTCAGGGCGCGCACTTTGTCCTTCACGTTCGCCTGTAAGGCGGCGTCATCGGGTTTTTCGAGGACTTCGGTAATGAGCGCGGCGATCCGGTCCATCTCGGCTTCTTTCATGCCGCGAGTGGTGACGGCGGGCGACCCGAGCCGGATGCCGCTGGTGACGAGCGGTTTTTCGGGATCGTAGGGAATGAGGTTCTTGTTGACCGTGATGCCGGCCTTGTCGAGCGATTCCTGGGCGATCTTGCCGGTGAGCTTCTTCGGGCGAAGATCGACGAGCATGAGATGATTGTCCGTGCCGCCGCTGACAATGCGGAACCCGCGCGCCGCGAGGGCCGCGGCAAGCGCCTTGGCGTTCTTCACGATCTGTTGCTGGTAGTCCTTGAAATCGGGCTTCATCGCTTCGAGGAAGCAAACGGCTTTGGCGGCGATGATGTGCATGAGCGGGCCGCCCTGAATGCCCGGCAGCACCCAACTGTCGATATCCTTCGCGTATTTCGCCTTGCACAAGATCAAGCCCGCCCGCGGACCGCGCAACGTCTTGTGCGTCGTGGTGGTAACGAAATCGGCATACGGCACGGGGCTGGGATGAATGCCGGCGGCCACCAAACCCGCGATGTGGGCCATGTCGACAAACAACAGCGCGTTCACGCTGTCGGCAATCTGGCGCATCCGCTGGAAATCAATGACGCGCGGATAGGCGCTCGCCCCGGCGGTGATCATCTTCGGCCGGCAATCCTGCGCCAGTTTCGCCAGTTGATCGTAATCGATCACTTCGGTGTCCGGACGCACCCCGTAATGGACGACCTTGTAGAAGCGGCCGGAAAAATTGCGCGGCGAGCCGTGTGTGAGATGCCCACCGTGGGCCAGTTCCATCGTCAGGATCGTGTCCCCGTGCTGGATCGAGGCGAAGTATACCGCCATGTTGGCTTGCGAACCGGAATGCGGCTGGACGTTCACGTGCTCGGCGCCGAATAGCTGTTTGGCCCGGTCGATGGCGAGTTGCTCGACAATGTCCACGTATTCGCAGCCGCCGTAATAGCGTCGGCCGGGATAACCTTCGGCGTACTTGTTGGTCAGCACCGTGCCGGCGGCTTCGAGGATGGCCGGCGACACGAAATTCTCGCTGGCGATCAACTCGATGTTCTCCTGCTGGCGCTGTTTCTCGCGCTGGACGGCGTCGAAAATCTCGGGATCGGCCACCGCGAGCGCCGACGTCTTCTTCGCGGGCGAGCCGGGGGTGTTGATCGTCGGCGGATGATCCATTTCGCCGACGCGGCGGGCATGGCGTCCGCCGTCGAAATCCGTATGCAGCCAGACATCGAGGAGTTCCTTCGCCTGGACGGGATTGGTGTCAATGCCGGACAAGACGAGAACGTTGGCGTCGTTGTGCTCGCGACTGAGCCGGGCCCAGTGTTCCGTGCTGGCCATGGCGGCGCGAATGCCGGGAAACCGGTTGGCGGCGATGCTCATGCCGATGCCGCTCTTGCAGATCAACACCCCACGGTCAAAGTTCCCCGCGAGCAACTCGCGCGCAACCAGGAACGCGTACTCCGGATAATCCACCGGGTCGGTCGTGTGCGTGCCGAAATCCGCGAACGGATAACCGTGTTGCGTCAACCAGTCTTTCAACGCCGCCTTGATCTCGACGCCGCCATGATCGCCCGCCAACGCAATGCGCAGGGGGTGGGCATTCTCGTTGGTCGCGGGCGCCGCGGCCTCCGTGGCCGCCTTGCGCGCGGCATCCGTGGTCTGGTCGATGAACACAATCAGGCTCGGCAGCGCATCGCGGATTTGGTCGCGTGTGCGGCGGTAAATCTCGATGGACTGACCGATCGGGTCGGCAATGTCCCTGTTCTCACCCGCGTGCGACCCTTCGAACTCGCGCGTGAGAAACGTCTTTTCCGACGCGGACGGGAACAACGTCTGGAGCGCGTCCTGATGCTGGCGGGTCATTACGAAAATGAAATCAGCCTGGTTCACGAGGTCGCTGTTCAACGACTGGCTGAGGTGCGACGTGATATCGACGCCAAGCTCGGCGACAACCTCGGCCGCGACATCGGTCACGCGCAAGCCGTCCAGCGCGCCGAGGCCCGCGGAAGCGATCTGGATATCATCGCGACCGCGGAGCATGTGGCGGAGCAGGCCCTCCGCCATCGGGCTGCGGCAAACGTTGCCGGTGCATATGAAGAGAATCTTCTTCATCGAATCCTTACTGTGTACCGATTCCAGGCCGAACGTGACATCCGCCGCGGCTTATTGCCAGGACAGGAGCACCCGGATGCCCTTCAAAATGTCCACCGCGCGCTGCAACACGACATCACGCACGTTTTGGATCTCGCCTTCCTCTTCATGCTCCGAGTCGGACGACGGCTCACCCACATCGACCGATTGTCCATGAAACGCCTTGACCAACTGCGCCTCGGTCAAATCCTTCTTTTTCACCCGCGGTTGCAGGCTGACGGTCAGCGTCTCGTTGGTCGCCGGGGCGAACACGACATTGTATTCAATCTGTGTTTCAATCTTCACGGTCACGTCCGGCGTGATCCCGTTGGGAAACAGATCAACGGATTGGCCTCCCGGTGTGGACGGCGGCAATACGATTTTCGCCGTCGCCAGCCGCAGCGTGCGGCCATCCGCCAGTTTCACATCCTGCCAGGCCGCCGCGGAACCCGCGGTTTCCGAGCCGACAACGATGCCGCGGTCCTGAGCGCGCAATGCGCCGGCCAATGCCTCGGCGCTGCCTCGCGTCTGCGCGTTCACCAGCAGCATCAACGGCGCGGTCGTCAGGTCGGCGCCTGCGGGCGAGCCGGATTTGGCCGCCGAACTTGCGTGAAAAATCTCGGCGCCCTTTTCCGAACTCTTCAGTGTGAACAGTTCCTGCCCGTCGGCCAGAAGACGGCCCGCAATCTCCGCGGCTGCGGCAAAATTCGTCCCGTCGGCGTACCGCAGGTCGAGCACATAGCCCGTGACCTTGGCATCCGCGAATTGCTTCAATTGCGCGTCCAGCGCCGCCGGAGTCTCGTCCGTCACGTCGCTCAAGCGGATGTAACCGATGTTGGGATCGATGACCTCGGCGCGGGCGAGGACGGGTGTCGGATGCGGTCCGACGGCGACGCTCTTCGTTTCGTTCGTCGATGGCAGCGGTGCCGGGACAATCACCACACCACGGCCAAGGGCGTTGATGAGGCCGTCCACCGTGGCTTCGTTGAGCAATTTGTCATTGATCTTGTCGCGATCAACGTAGTTCGATTTGAGGACACTGATGACCTCGGTCGTCTCCCGCAACGACGAATCGGCGATGGCCGCGCGGCAAAACAACGCGCCGCCGGCGACCACCAGCAAAACGACCGCGCTGATTCTCATGGCCAATATTCTCATCATTCCTCGTTTCCCAAAAAACTTTGGTTCACCGGCCCGTGGCAACCTGGTCATTTCCGCGCCGCACGGGCGGCAATATCGCGGCGAAAATGAGCCCCGTCAAAGTGAATTTGTTCGACGGCTTCGTACGCCCGGCGGGCGGCGTTTTCGATGGTGTTGCCCAGCCCCGTCACGCCCAGGATCCGTCCACCGTCCGTGACGGTCCGGCCATCGTCATCCTGTCGTGTGCCCGCATGAAACACGCAGACATTATCCGAGTTGGCCGCCCGTTTCAACCCCGCAATCGGCTGGCCCCGTTTATACGGGCCCGGATACCCGCCCGCCGCCATTACGACGCAGACGGCGGCTTCTGGCTTCCAAACGAGTTTCAGGCGGTCCAGGGAGCCGTCGATCGTCGCTTCCATCGCATCCATCAGGTCGGATTCCAGCCGTGGCAGCACGACCTGGGTTTCGGGGTCGCCGAAACGGCAGTTGAACTCGAGCACCTGCGGGCCGCGTTCGGTGATCATCAAACCGGCATACAGCACACCCCGGTATTCGATGCCTTCCGCCCGCAATCCCGCCAGCGTGCGCTGAAAGATGTCCGCGACCGGCCCGTCGAGTTTCTTGTCCAACACCGGCGTGGGCGAATACGCGCCCATCCCGCCCGTATTCGGGCCGCGGTCGCCGTCCAGCGCCCGCTTGTGGTCCTGCGCGGAAGCCAGTGTCTGAAATGATGTGCCGTCGACAAGCGCCATGACGGAGAGTTCCTCGCCACGCAAACATTCCTCGATGACGATTTGCGCGCCAGCCGCGCCAAAGACCTTTTCCTCCATGATTTCCGCGATAGCTCGCTCAGCCTCTTCGACGGACGACGCAACGATTACCCCTTTGCCCGCCGCGAGACCGTCAGCTTTCACCACAATCGGCGCGCCGACCTTGCGGAGGTGGGCGCGAGCGGCGTCGGCATTGTCGAAAATCGCCGCGGTGGCGGTCGGGACATGGTATTTCAGGAGCAACTGCTTGCTGAAAACCTTGCTGCCTTCGAGTTGGGCGGCGCGCTGGTTCGGGCCGAAGATGCGGTGGCCCCGGGCTTGAAAACCGTCCACGATGCCGGCGCACAACGGCGCTTCGGGGCCAACAACGGTGAGGTCGATGTTCTGCTCGGTGGCGAATGTGGCCAGTGCGTCGATGTCGGTGGCCGGGATCGGCACGCACTCGGCCAGATCGGCAATACCGGCATTGCCGGGCGCGCAGAAGAGTTTTGTGACCCGCCGGCTTTGGGCGATTTTCCAGACGAGCGTGTGTTCGCGCCCGCCGCTTCCGATGACCAGGATTTTCATGGCGACAACAGCCGCCACTGTAGGTGAAACTTTCCGACAGGGTCAATCCCGGAAACCCTGGCCCGCTGTATATGACATTAATAGGACTGCAACGCGCTATCGCGTGGCGGTTTCGGACAGGTGCGCGTTGGTGTCATCGCTGCCTTCCAGCAGCATTTTGTTTCGCGTGGGCTTGAACACCCCGGACAGCGAGCTCTGCTGGAACGTCGGTTCCGAATGTCCGGTCGATGGACGCGTTAACCTTGTCCTCCGCCGATATGATGATCTCGCCAGAGAGCGTGAACGATCCCGTGTCGCTTAGTCCCTGCCCGGCGATATCGAAGACGGCCGGGTAGTTCGAGGAAGCGGTCGCGATAAACTCCTCGTTGAACGTCTTCCCCTTTCGTTTGACCGCGGCGTTCCACGAACCGGTCAAGCCAAGAGGACTCTGAGGTTGCTCGCCCTTGCATCGATATCCGCTGCTGCTACTACTGGTGGCTATACCCCGGAACCGGACGGGGGACAGCATGTGAGCCTTGAGGCTAAGCGCCGCCGTGCCCACGCCGTTTGTCGTCTGGACGTAGCCGGCGAGCACGTCACCCTTGTCGTCGAAATGCCAAGTGCCCGCCAGGGTGATAAATCCGAATTGTCTTCGGGTAATGCCGTAGCCGGTGACGGTAAAGTTGTTGGAAAAGGTCATCATCAGAGTGCCCTTTTTGGAGCCCAAGATATCGACCTGCCAGGTGCCGACCGGCGAGAGGGTTTGGCCGCGCGAAAGCACGGGCTGACTGACGCACGCGCCCAGAAAAAGGGCGCAAATCAAGAACGACCGCTTCATTTCCTCCTCCTTTTCGTTACGAACGTCCCCGACACAAATTCCTAAAGCATTTTCCCCTGCGGGGCAACGCTAAAAAATGCTGAGAAGGACGGTTGCTGCGGCGGCGCGGTTTTTTACCGGCGATCATTTTCCAGCAGCGCCGCGGCGATTACCAGTGCCTTCCCATAAACCGGGTCCCGGGCGGGATTGTCGAGTTCCTGTGACAACAGGGACGCGTCGTCCGCAGGCCAGAACGCCCGCTTGCGCGGCAACCCGCACGCGTTCGGCATGTCGACGGTTGCGCTGGCGGTGCTTTCCCCATGATTCTTCCGGATGGAGAATGTTGCGTCGCCCGTCTGGATGGCGACGGACATGATCCCCACCGAGGTCGCATCCGGGTCGTCCCGCTCGGACAGATGGATTCGGGTCCTGGCTTCCGGCAGCGGCCATCGGAGTTGGGCCGCAAACCAGCAGCCGTACAGCAACGCGCGCAAGCCAGCGCCCGGCCCGCGACCGTGCACAATGTCGATGGCGCGAATTTGCGCCAATTCGGAGCAGCAGTGCGGCTCGTCAAAACACTCCGCGGCGAGTTGGCGCCACAATCCCAGCCGCGTCCAGCTCAGGTCGGTAAAACTGCAGCGCGGTTGCTCGGTAAGAACCCGCGCGAGACCGGCCAGTTGCGATTGCGGATTCGGCCAGGCCGAGGTGTCGTAGATCACCCGGTCGGCAACGGCGACGAGCCGGCGAAACAGATCGATTCGCGTCAGGAAGTTGCCCTGCCACCAGACAATCGTCGGGAGATCCGACTCCAGCAACGGCAGCACCGCCGAACCGAGGTGCGCGACGCTCGGGCCGCTCGCATGAATGGCGATCTGCTCGCAACACACCTGTTTCTGCCCGGTGCCAGCGAGGTGGCAATGGGCGGAGATCGAGGCGGACAATTCGGATGCCAAGGCGCTCGACCCCGCGGTGAGCACGATCGCCCGGCAGGGGTGATGACTCGTAAGCGTGCTGATCACCTCGCTGGCGTGCGCGGCCTCCGCGTCGGTTTCCGAGAGCACAATGAAGTTGAACAGGCAGGCCCGCGTGATCTGGCGCTGCATCGGGTCCTTCTCCGATTCGGCGGCGAGCTGCCAGAGTTCGGCAAGCTGGCGCTCGATCTGCGCGACGTCCACGGCCGTTTCGACGCCCGCGGTGAAGGTTTCGAGTTGGTCGCTCGCAGGCATGGTCTACGGGCGCCTCCATTCCCGGCCGTCGCGCTCGATAAATTCATCGGCTTCGGGCGGGCCCCACGTGCCCGACTCGTACGGAAACGGCGCGGGCGACGCGTCCCAACCGGCAATGATCGCGTCGATAATCTTCCAGGAACGTTCCACTTCGTCGCGCCGGGTAAACAGTGTCGAGTCGCCGATAATGGCGTCGTGCAGCAGTCGCTCGTAGGCTTCGGGTGAGCGCGCGCCGAAGCTGCCGCCGTAGCGGAAATCCATCTTCACGGGCTGCAAATTGATCACGTTACCGGGCACCTTGGCGTTCATGCGGACGGCGACGCCTTCGTCAGGCTGGATGCGGAGCACAAGCACATTCGGCTGCAACGGCTCCGGCGATTCCGCGGCGAAGAGCACGGCGGGCGGAGCTTTGAATTGGATGGCGATCTCGGCGACGCCTTTGGGGAGGCGTTTGCCGTGCCGGAGATAGAAGGGCACGCCCGCCCAGCGCCAGTTATCGATGAAAAGCTTCAAAGCGACAAATGTCTCCGTGCGCGAGCCGGGAGCGACGTTCTTTTCCTCCTGATAACCGGGCACGGGTTTCCCGGCCATCGACCCGCTCGCGTACTGGCCGCGGACGGTAAACTGCTGGACCTGATCGGGGGTGATGGGGCGGATCGCGCGGAGGACCTTCACTTTCTCATCGCGGATGACCTCGGCCTCGAGCGCGGTGGGCGGTTCCGCGGCCACGAGCGAGAGCAATTGCATCATGTGGTTCTGGACCATGTCGCGGATGGCGCCCGACTGGTCGTAGTAGCCGCCGCGGCCTTCGACTCCCAGCGATTCGGCCACCGTAATTTGCACGTGGTCGACGTATTTCTGGTTCCAGATCGGCTCGAAAATCTCGTTGGCAAACCGCAGGGCGAGGATGTTCTGGACGGTCTCCTTGCCGAGGTAGTGGTCGATGCGGAAGATGTGGCATTCGTCGAAGACGCCGGCCAACACCTGGTTCAATTCCTCCGCGGTGGACAGGCTGCGGCCGAAGGGCTTTTCGACGATGATCCGCTGGCGGGCACCGGGACCCGATTGGACGAGGCCGTTCGCACCCAATTGTTCGATGATCCCGATGAACTCCGTCGGGGCGGTGGCCAGATAGAACAGACGATTGCCGGCCGTCCCGCGCTCAGCATCGAGTTTCTTGAGGAATCCGTCGAGTGACTTGTACCCCTGGGTGTCGCCAAATTCGGATTGATGGTAAAAGATCGCCTGGGCAAGCGAGTCCCACACGGCGGGATTGATCGGCTGGAAGCGCGAAAACTGGGCGACGGAGTCGCGCAACTCGACGCGAAATTGGTCGTGCGTTTTCGGGCGGCGCGCGAAGCCGACGATGGCGAACGACTGCGGGAGCTGGCCTTCGTGGGCGAGGTTGTAAAGTGCCGGGACGAGCTTGCGGTGGGTGAGGTCGCCGGTCGCCCCGAAGATGACCAGCGCGCACGGCTCTGGCGCCCGTCGTGTACTGATGCCTTCGCGAAGCGGATTCGAAGTAAGTGTGTTCTGCATCGCCATGACCCGGGCCAAAATTACCACACCTACGATGCCGGACGGAAGCGAGCAGTTTCCGGCCATGATTGGTTCGGCACACGCAAGGGGTTCCGAGGTGCCGTATTTTGTTGGAAACAGATGGCCTTGCGGGCAAAATGCCGGCTCGTGGCTCCGACGAGAAGCTCCAGCGTCAGGCTCAAGGACATCGCCGAAAAACCGAAGGTATCGGTGTCGACGGTCTCGCGGGCGTTGGGGAAGGACACCAGCAGCCTGGTGGCTCCCGAACTGCGAAAGGCGATCCGCGAACTGGCTCTCCAGACGCATTACGTTCCCAATCCGGCGGCGCAACTGATGCGCAAGCCGAACACTCATCTCATCACGGTGTTGCTGCCGTTGGAGAGCGGGACATTCCTGGGCGATTACCACGGTGCGGCGCTTTGCGGCGTGATCTCGGCGGCGCGCGATCGGGGGACGGAAACGCGGGTTGCGCTGATCGACCGCAAGGACGGGGACATTGTGGAACAGATGCAGCGCGTGGCGATGGGGGCGGGCGGGTTGCTGTACATGGCCACGCCCCTGGATGCGGGGGAGTTGGCGAAACTGGAGAGCTTTGGCCGAGCCGTGGTGGTGATGAACGAGAGCCTGCCCGCCGGCCTCGATCTGTCCGCGATCCGCGTCAACACCGTCGGCTCGGATAACGTCACCGCCGCTTACGAGATCACGAAGGAATTACTCCGGCTCGGGCATCGACGGATTGGTTTGATCAACGGCCCGGCAACGGCTCGCGTTGCCTGCGAACGCGAAGAGGGTTTTCGGAAGGCGATGAAGGAACACCGGGGGACGATCAATCCCCGCGCGGTGGTTCGCGGGGAGTTTACGAGTGAGGCGGGAATACGGGGGTGGCAACAGGTCAAAAAGTGTTCCTCGCGCCTGACCGCGCTGGTGTGTGGGAACGACGAAATCGCATTTGGAGTTTTGGAAGCGCTCGCCAGTGAGAAGGTGGATTGCCCCGGGCGAATCTCTGTCGTGGGGTTTGAGGATTCGCACTGGGCGGCGCGGGTCACACCGAAACTGACGACGGCGCGCCAATCGATGGCCGAATTGGGTCGGGCTGCGACCGAGTTATTGGTTCGCCAATTGCAGGGAACCGCTGGGACGGAGACGGATCATCTGATGTTTCCCATGGAGATCATCAAGCGCCAGTCAACCGCCTCGCCAGTCAAGCGATGACGCGCCTCACTGTGCCTGACGAGGCGGCGAATTTGTGGATGCGGTCGCGTCGGGGTTGGGAGGCGCCGACGGGGAGCCGGACAGGCGCTGATTGATCGAATTCGGCGGAGTTGCTGTCGGTGCGGGTTGGCCAAGGAGGTCGCGGCGGCTGCTGTAATAGGGAGCGGGCGCGGCGGTATTGCAACCGCTGGCGACGAGGCCAAGGAGCACGGCAAGTAAAACTGCCAGCCAGGATCGATTCATGCGCCTGCCAGTGTAACACGATGGGGTTGCCGGAGCCAAGTTCCGTTACGAAGGAGCGTTTGTCGCGAACTTCTGGACGCGCACGGCTCAGACCGTATCGACGGCTTCGTGGACGCGTTGGACGAAATCCTGAAAATGAAACGGCTTGCGGATGTACCCGAGCAGCCCCTCTTGAAACATCCGTTGCGCGGTGTTGTCATCGCAGCCGGTGAGTAGAATGGTGCGCACGTCCGGGTTCTGGCGCTTCAAACATTCGAAGACGAGGTCGCCCGTCATCTCCGGCATCAGGAAGTCGAGCAAGACCAGTCGGATGTCTCGCCAGTTCTTCTCGTAGAAATCGATGCCCTCCTTGGCGCTGGATGCGGTGTAGACCTGAAACCCATCGGGTTCCAAGCAGCCTCGGACGAGCTCCAAAAGCTGGGGTTCGTCGTCGATGGCCAGAACGGCGGGGCCTGTTGCGGTATTAGCTGCCTCCATAACACGGAGAAGTGAAGCATGGGTTATTCCAGCCGTAACGACAGGGAACGGGGCGAAGGGGATGAAAATATTGGCGATTTACGACCTAACCAATTATGGCAGAAGACACTGCGTGGCACGCGAGGTGCTTAATTTGAAGCGACGACATTTGACGGAACGGCCACGCACAGCAGAAAGGTGATTCATGGAACCGAGCGAACCAGCAAGAAACGGGGCGAACCTTGCCGATGTCCGCATCTTGATTATTGATGACGACATGGTCAACGCAATGTTGGCCAAGAGCGTGTTGGAACAACTCGGATGCATCGCGCAGGTCTCATCCAATCCGGTAAAGGCGCTGGAGAAGTACGCGCGCGAGAAAGACACGATCGATCTGGTGCTGGTGGATTATTTCATGCCCACACTGGACGGAGGCGCGACGGTCGATCACCTGCGAAAGATCAATCCCGAGACCAAGGTCCTCCTGTTTTCGGGCGCGGACGAGATGCGGCTGCGGCAAATCATCCGTCAGCATTCCATCGAGGGTTACCTTCACAAACCCCTGCGGAAAGACGAAGCGCGGCAGGTCATCCGCGAGATTTTCCCGGCACGATCCGAGCCGGTAACGAGTGCCTGACCGGCCCGGCAATCCCCGGATCAATCCTACTTGCCTGTCTGACCGCGCGTCCCGCCGATCGCCTTCACGGCGGCGTTGTAATTGGTGACGAGATCGTTGTACTTGCGAATGCTGGCGTTCAGGTTGGCGGCCAGTTCTTCAATCCGCGCATTGGCTTCCTTCATGCGTTCATCGCGTAACGCCACGGCGTTCGCCCAATTCGTGATCGCACCCTTGAGTTGGTCCCGCTCCAGGGTCAGTTGCTCGTTGGCGGCCTCGGCCGTTTCCAGTTTCTGTTCGACCTGGGACCGGAGGGCCCGCTCGGTGGCCAGCGACGCTTTGAGTTGATCGAGATCCTCGTGCAATCCCGTCAACTGGCTGGCTTGCTCGTCGAGTTTTGCGGACTGTTCGAAACGCACCTGGTCGAGGCGCTTGATTTCAAGATTCAGCCGCCGGTCATGCAGCCATTGGGTGACGCACAGGCACGCCAGCGCCACGACACCCAACAGATTCAGGTATTTCAATTGACCATTCATGGCTGCGCGGGAGTCGGTTCCCGAATCTCGAAGGCGACCTTCTGGATGCCCGTTGACCGCACCAGATCGAGCACGTGGATGACCGCGCCATAGCGGACGTCCTGGTCGCCACTGATGAACACGCGGAGATTTTCGTTGGTGTGATGCCAGGCGTTCAACCGCAACACCAACTCGTTCGAGCCGAGGGGTTGTTTGTCGAGGTACACCGCGCCGTCTTTATCCACGGAAATGCTCGCAAAATCGTTCTTCGTATCGAGTGTCGCCCGGGTGGCGGTCGGAAGGTTGACCTTGACGCTTTTCAGATTGACCATGCTCAAGCTCACCAGCATGAAGCTGGCGAGCAGAAAGAACATGATGTCGATCAACGGGATGATTTCAATCCGCGCGTCGGATTCGGAGGATTGTTTGGGGCCGAGTTTCAGTGGCATGGGCGTCACTCAGGATTGGAATTTGGGTGTCACTGCGGGGCGTCCCTCGGCTTGGGCGCGCTGGGCGCGTTGCCGGGCAAACTCCTCGAGGTCGTGGCCGTGATGCTTGGCCGATTCGACGACCAACTCGACATGGTTAATGGTTTGTTCCAACCGCGATCGGAACCGAACCAGACGTCGGTTGTAGAAATTAAATGGCAGCAGACAGAGAATCGCGGTGCTCAAGCCGCATGCTGTGGCAATCAGGGCTTCGGCGATGCCGCCGCTGACCTTCACCGCCGCCAGTTCCTCCTGGCCGACAAAGCTGAACGATCGCATGATGCCGGTGACCGTGCCGAGCAGCCCGAGCAGCGGGGCCAGTGTGATCAGCGTGCCGAGGATCCAGACGTATTTCTCGGCTTTCTCGATCTCGTCGTTGGCGCGCAATTGCATGGCGCCGAGCAGGGACGAGTGCGCGTGCAGCAGGCCTTCATGGACCGTGCTCAGGAACGGATCGTCGCGGTTGGTGGTCATTTGCACCGCGCGGTCGAACTCACCGTTGGCAATAGCGTCAAACGCTTCGTGCAACGACTGGGAGTTCGATCGGCGGCGGAGACTGGTCCACCAGAGTGCGCGCTCGACGATCACCACGAGGGCGGCGAGAAAGGCGAGTAGAATCGGCCACATGACCGGGCCGCCCTTGAAGAAAAAGTCCACGACGATGTTGGCGAGTAGAATCGGCATCATAATTTCAGGTCTTTCATTGGGTGGTGATTTGAAAGTGAATCGGCACGTCGTACGTGCGCACGCCACCCGGAGTGAACCGCCACTGGCGGCGAATGGTCCGGACGGCGGATTCGTTTAGCAATGGCCAGGGACAAGCCTGGATGGCTTCGGCGGAGGTGACCAGTCCGCTCTCGCCGACGACAAGGCGAACAACCACGGTGCCTTCCTGGTGCTGCTCGATTGCCTCCCGCGGATATTCCGGAGAAGCCTGTTGACCTTCCCCCACGCCAAACGTGAGCTGTTGAACAGTCGGGACGGGTTTTGACGGCCGGCCATACGCCGCCTGATCGAACGGGACAACCCGCGTGGCGCCTTCCACAGGCACCGCGAACGCGATGGCCGGGGACGGTTCGGCAACGGGGATCGCCGGCGGGGCCATTTCATCCGACGGCAAGGCGGTCGAGGCCCCGCCGTTGGCGGGCTGATGTTCGTTCTCCGCTGGCGTGATGGTTTGTTTGCCCAGTTGCACAAACAACTTCTCCACCCTGACCGGTTCGGGTGCTGCGATGACACGATGGGCGCGCGAGTATGGCAGCAGGAACCCGAGGAGTCCCACGGCCAGGCAGACCATCCATATTACAAAGGTCACCACGGGGATGAGGGACGCGCCATCGCTCGGCTCCATGCCGATGTGGGCAATCGAGTCCGTCGGGCGCGCCGTGACCGGTGGCCCGACGAACTGAATGGTGTGTTTGGCATTCACAAGTGATTATTCCACATTTCAGAATGCAAGCCCGAGCGAGCCGAATATGCCGCGGCGCATGCCGAATTGGGGGGCGTTGACGCCGACGCCGGTACCGCTGCGGAGTTCGTAGACACTGTCCGCAACGTTCACGACATCCAACCGGACCTTCAACACGCGTGTCTTGTCCAGTTTCATATCCTGTTCCACGCCCATGTTTACCGTGGAGTAGGTCGGCACGCTGGCGCCATTTGGGATGGGCGCCGAGGTCCCGGGGATAATCCCGCCGTCCTGGCGCAGCCCGCTGCCGTAGATCGCATCCACATACACCCGCGTGCTGCCGTGCACTTCCTTCCATGTGTACGCCGCGCCAAATGAGCCGGTAACGCGTTGATCGTGGTCAAGGTAGATCCAATGATTCTGGACATATGCCAAGGCGGTCGGGTCGTGGAGGAATTGCGCCGAGTTCCAGTCCTGGCCCTGTGCGACCGAGTAGGCGACGTTCGCGTAGGTGGAGAAACCATCGACTGCGTAGCTGCCAGAGAATTCCACCCCATACACCCGGCCCAACCGATAGTTGAATGCCGAGAGAATTTGCGACTGCCCGAACAAGCCGTCATCCAGTTGGTTGTGGGCGTACTTGTAATAACCGTCGACGCCCGCTTGCAGCCCTGGCGCCAGCTTCTGGCTGATGCCGGCGTCGAAATAATTCGCGCGCTCGGCCTTGACCGGATCGTCCTGCTGCACCTGGGATTGATTCGACGTGCCATTGAATTGCGACACGGTCGCCGCCGGCACGTTTTCCAGCGGCGGTGGCGTGAAGTACCGCGCGTAACCGGCGTGCAACGTGGTGTTGGTCGTCGGCTCGTAGATCAAGTTGACGCGCGGGCTGGCCTGGTTTTCGCTGTCGAACGAAGAGGAATACAGATCGAAGCGCGCGCCATAGTTGACCGTGACTTTCGGCGCGATTTTCCATTCGTCCTGCAGGTACACGCCGAAGAACGTCGCGTGCTGCTGGCCATTGTCCAGGAGGGTCTCCTGCCCCGTCGCGGCACCACTGCTGTTGGTCGTATAGACCGTCGTCGCCGTGTCGGCCGTCAGGAATTCCTGCAACACCATCACGCCGGCGCGCAGGGTGTGCTGGTCGTTGAGCAGATAACTGCCGTCCGCCTGGAAGCCGCCCGAATCGAGCGACCGGTTTATGTCGGTGGCCACTCCGTCGAAGTAGAGATCACCCGTGGGATCGGGAAGGAAATGCACCCCGCTGTAGCGACCGTAGGCGGCGATTTGAAAATTCAAGTCGCCCGCCGATTTTTGGTACGCCAACACGCCGTAGTAATTTCGCTCATCCTGGTTCTCGTTCAGATTGGCGGAATTGAGCGTCGCCGGCTGGCCGGGCGCACCCGCGAACGCGGCGTTGGTGTTTCCCGGTATGTTGGGAATCTGAAACGTGCTGTAGGAAACGCTTCCCATGAGGCTGACGCGACTGGTGTCGTCCAGGATGTACGACAGATACGTGAACCCCTTGTATTGTTGTGTGTTGTCGTGGATCGGAATCGCGCTGTCAGTGGGGTTCTCGATACCGATGCCGTTTTGGTCGTAACTGCCATCGACGAAGTAACTCAGTTTCCCCTGAGTGCCGCCGTATTCGAAACTCGGCCGCAACGTCTCGTACGATCCGCCGTACATTTCCGCCTCGCCGCCGTTCTCGAACCCGTCCTTGGTCTGGATGTCCACAATGCCTGCGGTGCGGAAACCATATTGCGCCGGCAGTGACCCGGTGATGAGCTGCATGCTATTCACGAAACGCGGATCGAGTTCCAAACCAAACCCCGTGATGCCTTCGGGCAGGAGCACATCGTTGATGCGATATTGCAAATTGGCGTGCTCGCCCCGAACGTGCAGGTCGCCGTTGGCCGCCGAATCCTGCGCCACGCCCGGCGCGCGCAAGACCACTTGATTGAACGGCGCGTTGTCGCCCTGCGCTTCCGATTCGATTTGCACCTGGCTCACCGAGTATGCCGTTGCCCCCAGGTCCGGCAGAATCTGGCTGCGGGCCTGGTCGAGCCTGCCGTAGACGGTCATTTCGGGGAGCGTCGATACGTTGGTGGAACCGACGGAGTTTACCGGTGCGGACGCGACCACAGGCGCGTTCGTTTCCGTGGATGCGGGAACAGCGGCGGCCGGTGGACTGTTGGTTGGAAGCGGGACCGCCACCGGAGGGGTGGTGACGCTTGCGGGACTTTCGGACGCGGCGGGCGCGGGCACCGCCGGTGGATTGCTGATTTCGGGTGCGGGGGGAGGGACGACGGGCGTGGCTGCTGGATTGTTGGTCGGCGTCGCTACGGGAGGCGTGGCGGCGTCGGGTGGATCGTCGGTTTGCGCGAAAACGACGTGGGCGCAAGCCAACGAGGCGATGGCAATCACTGCGAGGTGGGCGCGGACGGAGCCGGGGCGTGCCCGTTCGTCGAGCCGAACAGCGTGTGGCTTGAAGTTCGATTTCATTTCCTATTTCCGATAAATGTCTTCTCTCCTGGCTTGACAGGTTCACATACCTGGAATGCGGGCAGGAGAAACCCGCTCATTCTTTGGTCTGCGAAAGTCGCTCCGTCGACCCGTCCTTCGCGAAAAGGCGGCGGGTCGCTGCGGTAGAGAATTGGAGCGCACGCTCGTCGATGGATTCCATTCGAGAGGAAGCGCACCGGCACAATCCGCGCGGGGCGATCTGGGTGCCTGGGTTATGCCGGGGAAGCAGGAGGGGCGCGGCCCGGAGGAAGGAGGACAACAACCGGATCGACAACGGCGAACGTGGCAGGCGGGCATGTATCTATCCACCGGATCGAGACCGTTGGAACAACCAGTTCGCAGACAGCGGAATCCACCTGCCCGTGTGCGAACAAGGTGACCGTGCAATGATGGTCGGGCTTGCCGGCATCGTAGTGGATCAGCTCGTGCAACGCGGGCGAAGCCGCCATGAGATCGATCAGCAAGATCATGCCGATGATCGTCGGGATGAGCAGCCATTTGCCCAGATGTTTCAAACCATCAAGTTCCTTATTGCAACTATATTGCAATTATAAACAACCACGCGTGCCGAATGCAACTCTTTTTTCGGTATCCCAAACCGAGGGCGTCCGGTGCGGCTCGCGAGCCCCGGATTACGGTTGCTCCTGACGGCGGAAGGGACGCCGCTTCTGGCAAGCCGGGCAGACGCCGAAGAATTCCAAATTGTGGCTGATATCCGTGTAGCCTCGCGCGGCGACGACCTTGCTGAGTCTGTCGACGATGCAGTCGTCGATGCTTTCCACCCGCCGACACTTCTTGCAGATGAGGTGGTGGTGGTGCCTGTCGTCAACGTACTCGTAGCGCGATTTGTCGTCACCGAAATCACAGCGCTGTATCAGGTTGAGTTTTTCGAAGGCGGCAATGCATCGGTAAATCGTCACCCGGTCACACGTCTTGCGATGGAGGCGCTGGCGGATCTCGTCAATCGTATATGGCCCGTGGTTACGGATCAATAAGTCGAGCACCAACCTTCGTGTTTCCGTCACCCGTAGCCCGCCACTGCGCAACGTCGACAGGGCAATTTCGTGAAACTTGCGCGAGTGCGATTGGCCGTGTCGGGTCATGGTAGTTCTCTATACGCTACGGATTTACCGCAAGCAATTCTGAAGTGGCAATTTCTGACCAAGCTGTCGGTGGACTGGCGCAGACTTGCGGCGACGGGAGAGTGGCGCTTGCGGGAAGTCTTGAACCGGTGAATATTAGCGAGGGGCGGTATGGTATGGGGGCGAAGACGAGGTTACGGGAGTGGTTCGGGAGACATGACGGGATCACCGGCGCGGTCGCCGTGTGTGCGCTCGGTCGGGCGCTGGATTTTGCCACGACCTGGGTCACGCTCGGTCAGGGTCGAGCCATGGAACGGGCGCCGCTGGCCACGCACGCTTTTGGCAACGGTTCTGCCGATCGTCCGGCGGGAACGGCGCTGGGAGAACGGATGTTTTTTGTGTCGATTGGCGTAATCTCGGTCATCGGGGCCGCATTCAATACCCAATACCTGATGTGAACCATCCAGACTTGCCGCGCGAAGCGTCGACAGGTTTCGCCGAAGATAGTCAGGCTGTTGGCACCACGAAAGTTTCGCCGATCTCACGGACCACGACCCGGTCGGCCCTGTCACCCGCGGCGGCGAGCAACCGTTTCAGCGGTTCCTCGGGCGGTTCGTACGAAAGAATGAAGGTCTGATGGTGGATCGGCACGAGGTAGTCCGCGCCCAACTCGCAGAACATCTGCCACGCTTGTTCGGGAGAAGCGTGCATGCGGATGTAGGGCCGGTACCCACCGATGGGCAGGACCGCGACGTGGATCTTGCGGCCGGAACAGGCGCGGCGGAACGAGTCCGTGTACGCGGTATCGCCGCCGAAAAGGATCGTCGTCCCGCGGTGTTCGAGCAGGTAGGCATTGTAGCCCAGTCCGCGGCTCCACGGGAGGCGTTCCCCCCAGTGTTTGACTTCCAGGGCGCTGACCGTCACGCCAGCGGCTTCGATGGTTTGGCCCCAAGGCAATTCGGTGACGGGTGTGAATCCGAGTCGGCGGATGTAACGCTCGTTGCGGGCGGCCATCACGACCGCCGGTCCGGGCCGGAGCCGTCGCCAGCTCCGCACGTCGAGATGGTCCATGTGCGCGTGGGATTGCACGATGAGATCGAGCGGGGGGAGTTCATCGGGCTGGAGCGCGCAATGGATGAGCCGTCGCGGGCCGAGGTTCATGCCGAACGGGAGATGAATCCCCACGCTCGGGCTGAACACCGGGTCGGTGAGGATGACTTTGCCGCGCAGATTGATCAGGAGAGTTGCGTGGCCGAGCCAGGCGATGGTCGTCTGGTCCTCGCGCCATTGATGCGGGGAGGGCTTGTGCCGGGGCTGGCCGGTGGCGAATTTGCCTTCGCGCCGGCGTTGCCGCGCGACGTAGCCGACCCAACCCCGGAGCGGGTACAAGATAATGACCAGCAACAAGACGGCGATGACAATGGCGATCCAGAACCACATGGAGTGGACAATCCATGATTCGCGGGAAAAAAGCAAAACCGCGCTGACGAACGCTCCGATGAAAAGATGTTTCTCGTCAATGAAAAGTTGTGTATAAGGGCCGGTGGACATTGGACAGAAGAGGACAGTTTCCTCCAAGACTTGAAACAACCATGCATGCCCAGAGGCCAAAAAATCTCCCCGGGTGTCACGAGGGCCCGGGATGAACACCAATCTCAATACTATTACGGTCACGTTGGATAATGGCGAGCGGGTTTCGTGCGCCACCGGGACGACCGTCCGCGATATTCTTCCCCAGCGCCGGTCGCCGGACGGGCTCGAGTACGTGGGCGCGCTGGTCAACAACGATGCGGTGTCGCTGACGTATCCGCTGGAGGTCGACAGCCACGTCACGCTGCTGACGCGAGGCGACCCGGACGGTTTTCAGATTTACCGCCGCTCGGTTTGGTTTCTGCTGGCCAAGACCGTGAAGGAGCTGTTCCCGGACGCGCATTTTGCGGTGGAACACTCGCTGGGAGCGGGTTTCTTCTGCAGCTTCGAGATGGACGGCAAGTCAGGCGTCTGCGACGAGCAAATGCAGAGAATCGACCAGGCGATGCGGGCCATCGTCGCGCGTGACGTTCCCATCGAGCTACGCAAGATCTCCTTCACCGAAGCGGTCGAGCGGTTTGAACAGGAGAAACAGTGGGACAAATACAACCTGTTGCGCTTTCGCAACCCGCCCAAGATCGCGACGTGGTGGTGCGAGAATTTTTCGGATCTGTCGCACGGTCCGCTGGCTTCGGGCACGGGCGCGCTGGCGGTGTTCCAGTTGATTCCGTACCCACCGGGTTTTGTGCTGCAGATTCCCGAGCAGGCGAACCCCCAAACGGTGCCGCCGTTCGAGCCGCAGCCGCAGTTATTCCAGATTTTCCAGGAACACAAGGAGTGGGGCCGCGTACTCGGTGTCAACACGGTGGGCCGGCTGAACGAGATCATCGCGACGCGGGAGATCGGCGAATTCATCAAGATCGCCGAGGCGTTCCACGAGAAAAAAATCGCGCAGATTGCCGACCACATTCACGCGCACCGGAACGAGATCAAATGGTGCCTGATCGCCGGGCCGTCGTCCTCGGGCAAGACCACGTTTGCCAAGCGGCTGGCGGTGCAGTTGCGCGTGGACGGCATGCGGCCCGTGACCATTTCCGTGGACAATTACTTCGTCAGCCGCGAGGAGACGCCGCGGGATAAAAACGGCAAACCCGATTTCGAGAGCATCGATACGGTGGACCTGGCCCTGTTCAACGACCACCTGATGCGGTTGGACAAGGGCGAAGAGGTGGAGTTGCCCACGTTCAATTTCGAGAAGGGCTACCGCGAGTACCGTGGCGGGAAGCTGCGGATCGAGCCCGGCCAGATCGTCCTCATTGAGGGCATTCACGGCCTGAACCCGCGCCTGACGGAATCGGTGCCGCCGGCGCACAAGTTGCGGATCTACATCAGCGCGCTGACCCAGTTGAACCTCGATTCGAACAACCGGATCTCGACGACCGACAACCGGCTGGTGCGGCGGCTGGTACGGGACAACAATTACCGGGGCAATTCGGCGTTGAAAACGCTGGGCATGTGGCCGAGCGTCCGCCAGGGCGAGAGGACCTGGATCTTTCCGCACCAACAAGAGGCGGACATCGCGTTCAACTCGGCGCTGGACTACGAACTGGCGGTGCTCAAGCCGCTGGTCGAACCGTTGCTGGCCGAGGTCAAACCGCATCACGCGCAGTACGCGGAGGCGCGGCGCCTGCAGGAATTCCTGTCCAGCTTCCTGAGCGTGGCCGATCATCTCGTGCCGCCGACGTCGATTCTGTGCGAATTCATCGGCCACAGCAGTTTCCGTTACTGAGACAAGCGAATGAAACCAGACCAATCTAGGCACGAGTGCCCGCCGTGCCGGAACGACCGGAGGTGTTCCCCGTGAACCAGACGATCTCGCCCGCGTTTGTGCGCGCCATTCCCAAGACCGACCTGCATTTGCACCTGGACGGTTCGTTGCGGATCCCGACGCTGATCGAGTTGGCGAAGGAACATCGCGTCAAGCTGACGTCGTACAGCGAAGACGGATTGCGGCGGCAGGTGTTCAAGGACACGTACGCGAACCTGCCCGAGTACCTGAAAGGATTCGCCTATACGTGCGCGGTGATGCAAACCGCCGAGAGCCTGGAACGCATCGCCTTCGAGCTGGCCGAGGACAATCTCGCGGAGGGCGTCCGCTACATCGAGGTGCGGTTTGCGCCCCAATTGCACGTCAACGACCGGCTGACCATGGAAGAGGTGGTCGCCGCGGTCTGCCGCGGACTGGAGCGGGCGCGCCGGCGTCACAATCAATCGCGGGCGGTCGTCTCGGGGACGGACGTGCCGTTCCACTTTGGCATCATCGCCTGCGCGCTGCGGTACTTCGTCCCGCCGATGTCGCCGTACTATCGGCGGTTGTTCGAGGTCATGTCGTACGCGGCCCCGAAACAGGTGTTCGCGGCGGCGTCGATGGAGTTGGCGCGGGCGGCGGTGGAACTGGCGCACCACAAGGGGTTGCCGGTCGTCGGGTTCGACCTCGCGGGGGCCGAGGCGGGTTATCCAGCCGAAGACCACAGCGCGGCGTATCAGTACGCGCACTCCCACTTCATCCGCAAGACGGTGCACGCCGGCGAAGCCTACGGGCCGGAATCGATTTTCCAGGCGATTACGAAATGCTACGCGAATCGGATCGGGCACGGGACGTGGCTGTTCGCGCACGAGATGATCCAGAACCCGAACATCCCCGACCCGGAAGCGTACAGCCAGTACCTGGCCGAGTACGTGGCCAGCCAGCGGATCACCATCGAGGTCTGCCTCACCAGCAACGCACAGACGCTGCCGCGGATGCGGGACCTGTCCCGGCATCCGTTGCGCCAGATGCTCGACCACGAGTTATCCGTGTCGATTTGCACCGATAACCGGCTGATGTCGAACACGAGCGTGACCAAGGAACTGCTCATCGCCATCGACAAACTGAAAATGACCCCGCGCGAACTGCGCAACGTGGTCATCGCCGGGTTCAAAGGCAGCTTCTTCCCCGGCACCTACAGCGAGCGACGGCATTTCGTGCGTCAGGTGCTCGACCGTTATGAGACGCTGGAGCGCGAATTGGCCGCCGATCCCGCCCAGAGCAAAGCCAAACCGCGCAAGCGACGGTAAAGAGTGAGAAGTCGCTGTGATGGCGACCGGGCGTCACGATGCGCTAACTGTCACCGTGTGGCGACCATAGACGCCGCAAACATCCTGTAGAGGCGTCATTGTTCATCGGGAGTACCAAGGGCGCGTCATCTTGATGTGGCCCGGAAGTTGGTTCGAGGGGCGACCCTATTTCGCCCCGTCCTGCGTGATGATGAACACCTTGCCGCCGATGGTGATGGAACCGGTCCGCGCCAAGGTGTCGCTGTTGGGAGCGACGGTGTAACTGACTGTTCCCGCGGCAACCCCGCTGCCGACATCCGTGATCGTGATGAACGAGAACGCATTGTTCTTGACGACCGTCCACGAGCAATCGCTGAAGTTGGGCTTCACCTTCACGGTGGCCGAACCGCCGGCTGCCTTGAATTTCCCATGCTTCGGGCTGAGCGAGAACGTGCAGCCTCCGCCATCCTGACTGACGGTGAATATCTGGCCTGCTATCGTCATCGTACCGGTCAAGGCCGTGGTGTTCGTGTTGGCAAGGACGGCGTAAACGACGTTGCCGTCGCCCGTGCCGCTGCTGCCGGAAGTGATCGTGATGTATGGATCGTTGCTTACCGCCGTCCAAGCGCAGTCGGCGCCATTGGCTTTCACGCGAACGTGTTTCGAGCCGCCTTTGGCGGGGAGGGTGACACCCGTCGCACTCAATGTGAGCGTCGGGCAGGTCATCGTCACGCTGTAGTCCTGGCTGCCCGTGCATCCCCTGGTGTCCGTCGCCGTCACGGTGAACGTGTACGCGGCCGCCACCGTCGGCGTGCCGGAGAGTGCGCCTGCTGAGGACAAACTCAGGCCCGTCGGCAACGCGCCTGATGTTATGGCGTAGGTGTACGTCCCAATTCCACCACTGGCGGTGATATTGGTGCTGTAGGCCGCGCCCACCGTCCCGCCGTTCAGCACCGTCGGATTGGCTCCGCTGGGTGACAACGTGATCGTCGGGCAAATGACTGTCAGGCTGTAATTCTGGCCGCCAGTGCACCCGGCGGAATCCGTCGCCGTCACGGTGAATGTGTGCGTGCCAGACGCCGTGGGCGAGCCGGAGAGCACGCCGGCCGAGGACAAACTCAGGCCGGTCGGCAACGTGCCTGACGTTATGGCGTAGGTGTACGTCCCAATTCCACCACTGGCGGTGATCGTCTGGCTGTAGTTCGCGCCCACTGTCCCGCCGTTCAGCACCGTCGGATTGGCTCCGTTGGGTGACAACGTGATCGTCGGGCAAATGACTGTCAGGCTGTAATTCTGGGCGCCGGTGCAGCCGGCGGAATCCGTCGCCGTCACGGTGAACGTGTACGTGCCCACCACTGTGGGCGTGCCGGAGAGCACGCCCGCTGAAGACAAACTCAGGCCGGTCGGCAACGCGCCTGACGTTATGGCGTAGGTGTACGTCCCGATTCCGCCGCTGGCGGTAATATTGGTGCTGTAGGCGGTGCCCGCCGTTCCGCCGTTCAGCACCGTCGGATTGGCTCCGCTGGGTGACAACGTGATCGTTGGGCAATTGATCGTCAGGCTGTAATTCTGGCCGCCGGTGCAGCCGGCGGAATCTGTTGCCGTCACGGTGAACGTGTGCGTGCCCACCACTGTGGGCGCGCCGGAGAGCACGCCCGCCGAGGACAAACTCAGGCCTGTCGGCAAGGCGCCTGACGTTATGGCGTAGGTGTAAGTTCCGATTCCACCACTGGCGGTGATCGTCTGGCTGTAGTTCGCGCCTCCCGTCCCGGTGGTCAACACCTGCGGGCTGCCGCCGCCGGGCGATAGCGAAATCGTCGGGCAAATGATCGTCAGGCTGTAATTCTGGCCGCCGTCGCAACCGGAGGAATCCGTCGCCGTCACTGTGAACGTGTACGTGGCCGGCACCGTGGGCGTGCCGGAGAGCACGCCGGCCGAGGACAAACTCAGGCCGGTCGGCAGCGCGCCTGACGTTGTGGCGAAGGTGTACGTCCCGCATCCACCGCTGGCGGTGATCGTCTGGCTGTAGTTCGTGCCCGCTGTCCCGCCGTTCAGCACCGTCGGATTGGCTCCGTTGGGTGACAACGTGACCGTTGGGCAAACCACGTTCAACGAGTAGCTCTGCTGTCCCACGCAGCCGGTGTTCGTGTCCGTGGCCAACACCGTGAAGGTCGAGCTTCCCGTCACGGTCGGCGTGCCGGAGATGACGCCACCCGAACTCAGTGAGAGGCCAGTCGGTAGTGTGCCGGCACTCACAGCATAGGTGAACGAATCGCCGCTGCCGGTGACGCTGATCGTTTGGGTGTAGGAACAACTGACCGTTGCGTTCGGCAGGTTCGACGGTGACAGCGTGATGATCGCGGAACAACGATTTGACACGATCAAGTCTACCTGGCCGACCGTGCTGGTGGAGACCGTGTAGATCAAGCTCGGGTCGGGCGTTGCACCGATGGTCACGCCGTTGTAGGTCAGCGTGCCGCCGTAGGTGAACAGCGTGTAGACCGTGTTCGTGAAGCCACCGCCATCGGAAACATTGAGCGTGCCGCCGACGGTCAGGTTGCCGCTGCTGGCGATTGTTGTGGCGTTCGTACCAAGCCCGAAATTCAGCGTTGATAAACTGCCCAGATTCACATTGTTGTTCACCGTGAGCGTGCTGCTGCCCAGTGTTAGCAATGGATTGGGTCCCATCATGCTGATGTCGGGGCTGGCAGCCTGTGTGTTGAAGAACGCCACCACGTTGTTGGTCGGGGGCACGGCCAATCCGCCGAGCGTGACCAGATTGGGGTTGGGCGCGCTATTGGTCACGGTGACCTGCGCATTGTAAAGCGTCAACGTGTTGGTGCCCGTGGTCGGCGCGGTGAGGTTGGAGTCGATAATCTGGACGCCCGTGACGTCATACATGCAGAAGGTTCCGTCGGCGTTGGTGCGGCTCGAGATGTTGACTTCGCAGAGTGTAACGTTCGAGATGAGGGATTCGGGCAAGCCATACATGAAACCGGCGATATTGCCGGGGCCGTTGGTGCTGCTGTTTCCAACTGCCGTGAGATTGCTGATGGTGATGTTCTCGTAGATCGGGGTCGTACTGGTGACCGATTGGGGCCCATTCGTCGTGGCGTTTGCCGGGGTAACGGAGATGCTGTTCATGGGCGCTCCGATCGCGTTATAGTCCATGTAAATCGCGATCGGGAGATTCACGTTGGTCATGGTGAGATCGCAATACTTGAGATTCTGCACCAGACCGCCGATGCCCCGGTCTGACTTTATGTGGATACCGTACTCGGTGCCGTTCCACGAACAGTTGCTCACGGTCAGGTTGTTCACCCCGGCGGCGATCTTGCTGCCAATTGACACGCCATGTCCGGTGCCGAACGTGCAATTGGAGACGGTGATGTCCGTCGACACGGCGCCACTGCCCCCGATCTCGAGGTTGTCGTCTCCATCGCTGATCGAGCAGTTTCGGATCAGAACGTTGGTGGAACTGATGTCAGACCCATCGGTATTGGGCGAATCGTACGGGGTGTTGATCGTAATGCCCTGGATCGTGACACTCGTGTCGCTGTTCTTCAAATAGATGTGGAATGTCGGCGGGTTCTGCAACGTCACGTTCTGGATCAACACCCGCGTGCAATGGTCGAACTCGACAAAGTTGGGTCGGGACACCTTACTGCTATGGTAGGCCAACCACCAGTTCGTTCCCTGTCCATCGATGGTTCCCGAGCCGCTGATTTCAACATCGGTAAGGGTGGCCCCGTTGATGAAGGTCGTGGTGCCGGTCCACATACTCATGGGCAGCATCTGCAACATCGCGCCACTGTCGATCTGCAAGTTGACGTGGCTGGCCATCGTGATCGGGCCGGAGAGATAGTTGGTCAACGTGCCCACCGGCGGGATCTCGACGGTGCCGCCCCCATTGGTCGACGCAAACGCGATGGCCGCGTTGATCGCGGCAGCGTTGTTCGATGACCCGTTCCCGTATGCGCCACCGGCAAACGCCGTGTTGGTAACGACGAACACCTGGTTGGAGATAACCGGCAATGGCGGATCGGCGTACGCCGACCCCAGAAAGGCAAAGACAACAGCTACGACTTTGCCCAAACGGTTCATTTTACCCGCCATTTCCCAATATGACTTACGCCCCGCGACGATCGTTGACCATTCAGTCGGACGAGCACCCATAGTATCACCTTTGACAATGTTGACGAGCCGAGGCCGCGCATTTACCGCCGGGGTCACATTTCGCGCACTGATCGGACTCATGGAAACCCCACAATCGCCTCGCAACGATTGCAGTTCACACTCCCAGCCTTCGCGCAAACGGCACAACTTTGGAGTCGAGAAGCGGCCCCAGAAACGGAGTGGTATCGGGCTTATACGTCTGTGGCTATCGGCACTGCAAGACATTTCCGTGACGGTTCTGTAACGGGAAAACCGCGCAGGATCAGCCTGTCCGCCACCAGCGAAGCCGGGACGCCGTCGGCGGCGAACGAATCGCCTATCAGCCGGTTATTCGGTGGTGGCGTTTCCGAAGTCTCAACGACCCGGACATCCACGGAGATTCGGGAGAAATCACGATGGGCCTGCCAGTTCCGCAATAGTGCTTGAGAAGATCGACAAGACACGCTACAGATGGCGACCGTATGGGGCAACAATCCAAGCCCACGGGAAACGCATTCAACATCCGCCACGGTCTGGCCGGTGTGTTGCTCGCCGCAGTCATGCTCCAGATCGGCATGTTCTTTGTCGGCTTTCTGGTGCCGGTGCGGCGCGTCGAGTCACTCTGGGGGAAGTCGGTACGAGACAGGCAAATGGTGGTCTCCCAGCCAGCCGCCGTTCTTTCGGAAATCGCGAGGCAGCTTCCTGAGAGCGCCAAGATTTACATGACCGATCCCGTGAGGGTGGTTCATTGGAACTCCGTTTACTTTTTCTATCCCCGTCTCGTGACCGCCACGATGACCAACGGGGGGTATCGCACGGACGAAGCGTACGCCGCTTGGGACGAACGGCCGACCGAGGGGTGGTTGATGACCAATGGATTCACATTGGTCATGAACTGCAAGAACGGAATCCAGTTCACCCGGGTCCCCACGTCGCTCGCGCTCCCCCAATGATGCTACCCGATAACTTTCCGGCGTTGCTGTTTGCCGTCCTGGTAATTTTCGCGGCCGGGGGTGTTGTGTTCTACGCCATCGAGCACGAACCGCTTCGGTACGGCCGCTGGGAGCGGCTCGCGTATTGGTATCCGTTGGGATTGGCTGCCCTGGGCATGCCGATGTTTGTGATGTCGTGGATGGGGTACCATATCCGGGTCATGCCGGTGCTGTTGCTGGTCGGGGTTTCCGGTGCGGTGGCGTATGCGATTCGGCGCGCTTCGTTCGCTCAATATTTCTCCGCGCAGAAAGATGCGTCGCCGCCAACGCCCCTGAGTGAACTGGACTGGTGTCTCCTGGCGATCGTCGTCGCCTGCCTCGGCGTGCGCACGATGGCCTCGTTGATGACGCCGATGAACGACTGGGATGGAATCTGCGTCTGGGGATTGAAGGCGAAGGTCGTGTTCTACGAAACCGTCCGCACGACCGGGTATTTTGGCCGGCGCGAACTGGCCTATTCCCATCCCGTGTATCCGTTGCTGTGGCCATTCATGTATGCCTGGGTCTCGACCGTTCTGGGTCACTGGGACGACGTTGGCATTTTCATCCTCAACCCGATCAATGCGATCGTGGCCACCGTGTTGCTCTACGGCACGTTGCGAAAGCTGACGACAAGGACGGCGTGCCTGGCGGTAACGGCGATGTTTGCGTCGCTGCCAGCGCTGTTGAATTACGCGGAGTGCGCCCAGGGAGACGTACCGTTGATGCTCATGAATGCGGCCTCGTTGTTCTGTCTCTTTGAGTGGATGCAGTCGCGGCGATTGTCGTCCCTGCTGTTGGCGGGGTTTCTACTGGGAGGCGGAATGTTCACCAAGGAGGAAGGGAAGATCATCCTGGTGGCCCACGCTTCCGTCGCGGCCCTGTCAATTCTCCTGGCCGCCGCGCCTTCTGACCGGAAGAGACTTTTCGGTCATCTCGCCTTATACCTCCTCGTTGCCGGTATTTGGATTTTTCCCTGGCTGGTATTTCAGCGAACGATTGCCGTCGGGGAAGATCAATTCCGGCCGATAACCTTCGCCAACATCCGCTGGCACGAAATCCCGACACTTTGCCACACGGCGATCCAGGAAATGCTGATATTTTACAATACTTATGGCTATCCCAAGTGGAACATCTTCTGGCCCGTCGCTATCATCGTGATCGGATTTTCCAAAGCGTCCCGCTCCTATCCGTATTATTTTCTCGTGGCCATTTTCCTGTTGCACGCCGCCGGCGTGGGTCTGGCCTGGCTGTGCACGACGGATCGCTGCACGCTGGACGGGAATGAATTCGGGTGGGAACGTTACGCGCTGATCATGATGCCGCCAGTGTGGCTGCTGTTTGGCAAATGCGTCGACGAGTGGTGGCGCACCTGGAAAGGTTTGCCATAGCGGGCGCATCAAGCAGGGCCGAGTCGTCACCGGCGACAGCCACCAGCTTCTTGAATTCTTAATCGCTGCCCAATTGGCAACGGGACGGCCCCGGCTCGATTGGCGGCGGTGATAAAAATCTCTACCGGTATTCCCGCGAGAAATGCCCCCGGGATGGTCGCTCTGAGTTCTTGTGGGGTGGCATGGTCGTTGCTTTTTGGGGGAAGGGGGCACAGTTCATAATCCGCCCGACCAATGAGGCGGCTCGGCGGGTGATGGACGTTGGGGCTCCAGAGTCGAGGCGAGCTGGCACCCGAAGAGAGGACTGTCATGATGCGGAACCGTACGCCGGTTGGTCGCGAAACGAATTCACAATCTTGTGCTGCGAACAAGTCCAATCATGGACATGGGCGGCCATTTTCGACCGCGCTGCTCGCGGCGGCTGTGGTGACGCTATTGTTTTCAGTGCCGCAAATCGCGCGCGGCGCGGTGACGGGGAGCCCGGTCGGTTGGGGAATATACATTGATTTCATTTACGTGCCGGCGACTAATGAGGTGCCGGCCAAGGTGGCCAACCTCACCGCAATTGCGGGAGGATGGGGCTTCAGTTTGGGGCTGACGACCCAGCGTACCGTGATTGGTTGGGGGGACAGCACCTACGGCGAAACGAACGCGCCGGCCAGCGCCACCAACGTTGTGGCCATTGCCGCAGGTGAAGAGTTCGCCATGGCGCTGAGGTCGGATGGCAGTGTCATTACCTGGGGAGATGGAGTTCTTGGTGATACCAGCGTTCCTGCCAGTGTCACCAACGCCGTGGCCATCGGGGCGGGGTACATCCATGGTTTGGCGATACTGTCCAATGGCACCGTGGTTGCGTGGGGAGACAACAACTCCGGCCAGACCAACGTACCTTCCAGTGTCACCAATGCGGTGGCCGTCGCCGGAGGATCGAGCCATAGCCTGGCATTGACGTCCCAGGGCTCGGTCATCGCGTGGGGAGACAATAGCTCGGGTCAGACCAACGTTCCCGTCAGCGCCACCAACGTCGTGGCGATCGCCGCCGGTGCCATTCACAATGTGGCGTTGCGGGCCAATGGCACTGTCATTGCCTGGGGATACAATGGCGACGGTGAAACCAATGTCCCTTCCAATGTCACCAACGCGGTGGCCATCGGCGCGGGAGCTTATGACAGCTTTGCGGTGCTGACCAATGGCAGTGTTGTCGGCTGGGGACTGGACAACTTCAACGAGACCAACGTGCCGGCGAGCGTCACGAATGCCATCGCGGTTACAGGCGGCTACGGATACGGCCTGGTGCTCGTTCCGACGATTCTTCCGCCGACGATTTCCTGTCCGAATACCACGCGGACGAGTTGCACGGACACCAACGGCACGTCCGCGGATGTGACCGTGTCCGTGACGGACGAGGACGGGAATGCCGTGCGGGTGATTTGGTATGTCAACGGCGCGGCGTACCAGACCAATAGCGTCCTCGGCACCGGCGGTGCGACATCAACCAACGTGACGCTGACGGCGGATTTCTCCGAACCGGGCCCGTATTCGATTTTTGCTTCCGCCAGTGATGGCCGCACCTCCGCGGTCAATTGCGTGACCGAACTCGATGTGGACACGGCGGGTACCGTGTTTGGTTGGGGCAGCGCCGCTTTTGGCCAGACCAACGTACCGGCGAGTGTCACGAACGCGGTCGCCGTGTCGGAAGGCACCGAGCACGTTCTGGCGCTGACAGGCGGTGGGACGATTGTCAGTTGGGGAGATGATTCGGAGGGCGAGATCGATGTGCCGAGCGGCGCCACCAACGTGGTGGCGATTGCGACCGGGTATTTCTTCAGTCTGGCGTTGCAGTCAGATGGCACGGTGCTGGGGTGGGGGAACAATTCGTTTCTCCAAACCAACGTGCCAGCGAGCGTGTCGAACGCGGTGGCTATCGCGGCTGGCGGCTATCATGGGCTTGCCCTGCTGGCGAACGGGACGGTTGTCGGCTGGGGCGGAGATGCCGACGGCCAGACCAACGTGCCGGCCAGCGTGACCAATGCCGTCGCAGTGTCGGCCGGATTCGATTACAGTCTGGCGCTGAAGTCGGATGGGACGGTCGTTGGCTGGGGCGACGGCGCGGATGGCGAAACCAATGTGCCCGCCAGCGTCACCAACGCGGTGGCCATTTCTGCCGGTTACTATCACGCTTTGGCGTTGAAATCGGACGGCACGATCGTCGCCTGGGGCAGCAACACATTTGGCGAGGCCACGGTGCCCGCCGGCGCCACCAACGCGCTCGCAATTGCCGCAGGTTATCAGTTCAGCCTCGCGTTGATGCCCAACGGCACGGTCATCGGCTGGGGCGCGGACGACAGTGGTCAGACGAACGCGGAGGAGTTGACGGACGCCATCAGTATCGCGGCGGGCGGGTACGCGAACACGGCCATCGACGGACTGCAAATCACCTTGATCGGCCCGAGCAGCACGAATATCGAGTGTCATAGCGTCTGGACCGACCCCGGTTGGACCGCCACGGGCTTGTGCGGCGTGAGCCTGACTTCGTCCGTCACGACCAACGGGCCAGTGAACACGGCTGGACCAGGCATAATTTATCCAATTTACTATCGGGTTACGGAAGGGGCGCTGGTCCGATATATGACGCGGTGGGTGAGGGTTGTCGATACCACGCCGCCGGTGCCGGAAGTCGATCCGTTGCCGGATATCGTGGCCCAATGCTCGACGAATGTCAGCACCGTGCCGACCTCGATGGACGCCTGCGCCGGTCCCATCTCCGGCACGACGACCGGTGCGACGAGTTTTGCCACCCAGGGCACCAACTTCATTTATTGGACGTACACCGACGGCAGCGGCAACTCGACGATCCAGACCCAGCGGGTGATTATCGCGGATACGACCCCGCCGGTTCCCAATGCCAACCCGTTACCGGATATCATCGCGCAATGCTCGACGAATGTGACCACGCCGCCGACAGCCACCGATGCTTGCGAGGGGCCAATTATTACGGGCATAACCAGTGATCCGACGACATTCAATGCGCAGGGCACGAACTTCATTCGTTGGACATACAACGACAGATATGGGAATTCCACGGTTCAAACCCAGCGAGTGATCATTGCCGACACGATGGGGCCGGTGCCGAATGTCAGTTCGCTGCCGGACATCGTGGCGCAGTGCTCGACGAATGTGACCAGCGCGCCTACGGCAACGGACAACTGCGTCGGCACCGTCACCGGCACGACCAGTGATCCGACGACGTTCAATACGCAGGGTACCAACTTTATTCGTTGGACCTACAGCGATGGGCATGGCAATTCGACGATCCAGACCCAGCGCGTCATCCTCGCGGTCACGACCCCGCCGGTTCCCAATGTCAGCCCGTTACCGGACATCGTGGCGCAATGCTCGACGAATGTGACCCTGCCGCCGACAGCCACCGATGCTTGCGCGGGACCGATTATCACGGGCACGACCGGCGATCCGACGACGTTCAATACGCAGGGCACGAATTTTATTCGTTGGACATACCATGACAGATATGGGAATTCCACGGTTCAAACCCAGCGAGTGATCATCGCCGACACGATGGCGCCGGCGCCGAATGTCAGTTCGCTGCCGGACATCGTGGCCCAGTGCTCGACGAATGTGACCAGCGCGCCTACGGCAACCGACAATTGCGCCGGGACCGTCACCGGCACGACCAGCGATCCGACGACGTTTAGCTCGCAGGGTACCAACTTTATTTACTGGACCTACAGCGATGGGCATGGCAACTCGACGATCCAGACGCAACGGGTCATCATCGCGGAAACAATTGCGCCGTCGATCACGTGCCCGGCAAATATCACCGCGAATGCCACCAGCGCAGCGGGTGTGACGGTGACCTTCGCCACGCCATCCGCCAGCAATCCCTGCTCGGACGCGTCGGTTGCGTGCGTTCCGCCCTCGGGCACCGTCTTCGCGGCGGGCACCAACACGGTGACGTGCACGGCGTCTGATCCGCACGGTCATCAGACCCAATGCACGTTTTCGGTGATCGTATTCGGCGCGCTGGACCAGACCGTGACTGCGTTCGATTCCTTGAGCGCGTTACGCGCGAGTATCACGAACAACTCGCGGTTCGCTCAGGCGGACATCAAGGACCTGGACGGGGCGCTCAGCGAGTTGACGAACTCGATCAACAACTCGTTGTGGAGCAACAACGATCACCCGGCGACCAACGACGCCGCGCAGGTGTTCCGGCAGGACCTCGGGGCGTTGAACAAGCTGGTTGCGGAACTGCACAACAAGCACAGCACTGTCAACGAGACAGACGTGCAGTCGATCGTCAATGAACTGGTGGCGGCCTGCCGCCTCACAGCGGTCGTGGCGATTACGGACGCCCGGAACAACGGTGTGGCCGCCAAGTTGATTACCGCAGCCAACGAATCACTCGCCAAAGGCGATGCCGCCAAGACCCCAACGGCCGCGTTGCACGATTATCTGGCGGTCTGGCAGAAGGTTCATCCGAAGAAGGGCTGACCATCGCGCTCCGTCGGTTGAAAAAAGAGGCAGATTGGTGCGCCGTGTAGGAATCGAACCTACAACCTAGTGATTAAGAGTCACTTGCTCTGCCAATTGAGCTAACGGCGCATCATATTTACAACAAGTCACTTACACAGCAAACAAAACTTGGCACTTGCAATTCTGATACTGCTATATGATACTGCATTTGTGAAGCAGAGCAAATCCCAAGCAAAACCACTTTGGGTGAAAACGTCTGTTGCCAATCTTGTCCGCTATAGACCATCAGGTGTTTATTTTGCCCGCGTCAGAGTGTTTGGCAAGTTAATTCGACAAAGCCTCAAGACCGATGTTTTTTCGGTTGCACAGATACGCCTCACTGACTTGATTCAGGAGCAGCGCAAAGCTGCTGAAGTCTGGAGGGCGTCTTCTACTGGCAAGATGACGTTCGGAGACGCTCGGAGGATTTACGAGGCCAATCTCGCGAACAACCAACGTCTCAAGCCAGCCGCGAAGGTGTATAGGAGCACAACGATCAAAGACTTGTGCAAGACATGGCCCGGTCTAGATGCGACCGACATACGGAAAATCACACAACGAGACTGCTTGGAGTGGGCGGCCCGATTCGGCCAGAAATACTCTCCCTCCCTATACAATAATACGGTCGGCACACTGCGACATATTTTGGAAATTGGCATACAAGCAGGGGCGCGGTATGGCAATCCCAGCCCGCGCGATTCCCAAAGTCAAAGTCCGTCAGAAGGTTCTCAAACTACCGGAGCAAAAGCAATTTTTGGAGATGGTTCGGTCCATCCGAGCAGCCGGTAGTGGATTCAGCAAGTCCTGCGGGGACTTAACGGAGTTCCTTGCGTACAGTGGTTGTCGCAAAGGCGAGGCCGCGCGCGTTCACGGACGGGATTGTGACTTCACAAAAGGAGAGATTGTTATCAGCGGCGATCCGGTGACTGGCACCAAGAACTGGGAGATCCGCCGTATCCCGATGATCGCGGATATGCGACGGCTCCTTGAGCGCATTCGTTCTGGACGCAAAGAAGAAGAGTGGATGAATACAACGGTCATGGGAGTTCGTGAATGTCAAAAGGCCATTGATACCGCATGCAAGAAGCTCGGCTTGGCCAGGATCACCCATCACGACCTGCGGCACCTTTTTGCCACGCGATGCATTGAATCTGGCGTGGACATCCCAACCGTGAGTCGCTGGCTGGGACACAAAGACGGTGGCGCACTGGCAATGAAAACGTACGGTCATCTGCGCGACCAACATTCTGCAGCGATGGCTCAGAAGGTCACCTTTGCGGATTCTCCGTCGAGCCAGTCTTGACGACATCCAATGGCCGTAAATGACAACCGAGGACGATTGCCAATGGCTACCTCATATACTACGCACCTTTGGACTGTGACTGTGCAGCGGTAACGATAATCTCCGTCACGAACGCCTGCTTGTCTTCGATTTCCGCGTAGCGAACGTTACGCGCTCGCACCACCGCTGGCTTCCTGAGATCGAGCGCGTCTCGAACCAACTTCAAGTTACAGCCGAGGACCACCACGTCATGAGTTGGGAACGCAATGGCAAGCCGATCAGGCGGCGAATCTGTCTGTTTTTGAAACGCAGGGTTCTTCTCCAAAACGCAGTGGACAACCTGTGTCAGGGGGAAACTGTGGCAGTGCCCGTCCTGCCCGACAAAATCCACGAATTGACACTCATGAGACTTGTCCTCGATGCAGGCCGATGATACGTCGGGGCCTCGATTCGTCGGTATGGCTCGTTTGAGCATTATTTCCTGACTCCTTTTGAAATCTCGCGATAAACTCGCGTCCTGAACTGTTGCGCCAGCGCCTGGAGGTGACGGACGACCTGTGCCAGTTGCCGGTCGGGACGCAGCGAACCGACGGTGATCCCGCGCATCCGTCTGAATCGCGATGCGCCTATTTCATCGGGTTCGGAATGATCTTGTCGCGGAGGCTGAATCAGTCCTGCTCTGACGAGCGCCGCCTCCAAGCCACGCAGTTCGATGGCGGCCTTGCGCTCCTTGGGATGACCGATCTTCTCCCACAACAGTTCCTTGTTGTCCGTGAAAATGCGGCAATGCTCCTGGCCACGCGAAACATCGACATAGAATTGCCGACGATGAATGGCAGGAAGCGACGGCGAACCCGCCACTACAAACACATCCTGTACTGTCTGGCTCTGGGCCGCGTGCGAAGTGACGGCATAACCGTACGTAAACATGCGATAGTTACGAGGCAGCCGCCGGCCGTCCGACAGACAAATTTCCCCACGATCGATCTTCTTGACCTGAACAATCTCCCCGTTTACGAACTCATGACCTCTGGCTTTCAACCGGGTCTGTAGCAGAAGCTTGTCGCCGGGAGCGACCGCCACTTCCCTGGTTTCACACACATCAAAGGCCGTACCATTGCGGGGACGAAAGATTTCCTCTCGTCCATCTTTACGCCGCACCCGTAATGCGCGCTTTTCAACGGTCACGACCGTAAGAGATTCCTGCGCGGCATACGCGCCCGACTTCTGATGAAACACGATCACCTGACCAACTGCGTAACTCTGAAGGGTCTTCTTTTCGGCTGCTGTCCAGGACAGCGAATCGAGAGCCGTAACAGTATGTTCCGGGCTTCCCACAAGTCCTTGCCGCTTCAGTTCCGAGCGGACATGCTGCGTTAACGAGTCGATTTCGCTCCAGGTCGGCGAGATCAGGAGCGCCGTCTTGCCGTTCTTTAGCGATTCGATGTAAGCAGCGGCGGCCTGCTCATATAGGCTACCGGTCTCAGTGACCGCGCCCATTTTCTCCAGAAGCTCAAACGCCTTCTGCGATTGCTTTTGGGCCGCTTTGCGCACGGCCCTTTGGTAATCAGGCGCAGCCTTCTGCCGCCAGTTTTCCGTGAGTTCGGCGAATGAATAGCGGGAATATTTCTCCAGCATACGGAGTGCATCGCCGCGGGTGACAGCGGCGTGCTGGCCGGTATCACCGCACAGGATCACGCGCACATGGTTCTCGACGGCCAGCGAGAAGAGTCTCTGCATGTCGTCCACACTGACCATCCCGGCTTCGTCCACGACGATGATGCTTCGGCGAGTGAGACCGTGATGGAGCGACGAGTCAACGAGCAACCGTTGCAGGGTGATGGCCGGAACAGTTTCGCGGCGCAGGTTCTCGACAGCCGAACCGGTCGGCGCGCACACCACCACGGCACGACCCGATTCCTCGAACACGCGAAACAATTCCTTCAGTGTGCGGCTCTTGCCGGTGCCGGCTGAGGCCGCGAATGCCGGTGATCTGGTCGGGACTGCGCAAGATGAACGAGACCGCGTTCTGTTGGTCTACACCAAGGGACTTGTCTTCAGGAGCGTAGTGAGGCTGAATTGGGGCCAAGCGACCCTTCCCTTGATCGACGGTGTTGATAAGGGACAACTCGGCGCGGAGAATTTCCCGCGTCGATAGCTCGCCGGCGACACGCACAAACTCCGGTGATGACTGGACCTGTCCTTTGAGTACGGAAAGTTCGACCTCTCCGCGTCCCTGAACCAGTGCTGCGTGCAGCAGCTTGTATTCGGGAACGACCGACGCTCGCTCAAAGATGTGTTCTTGCGCGTAATCGAGGGCTTGCTGTTCGGTGTCACGATTCTGAACACTTGTTGGAGAACCACGGGCGGCCCGGGCGACAGCATTCAATTGCTGCTGCTCGGCAGCCGAGAGTTGGCTGACCTGGTGACGACGCACTTCTGCGTGACTGATGCCCTTTATCTTTTCAGGCCGTGTCTTATGAATGACGTGAGAGAGTTCGTTGTTGGACAGCTTTCGACCTAGCTTCCGCTCCATTTCGGTGGCAACCGCTGCCGTTTGTGCGCTGCGCTTGGAGAACTTCTCACGAATTTCCAGCGAGACGCCTTTGATCTCAAAGCACTTGCCTGTCCGTTCGGTCTCATATCCAAGGGCGTGAAGACGTTTCACGAGTTCGTTCCGATACACTTCCGTTCCGTAGTGGATCGCGTCGTGCATGACGAATGTTTGCAATGCCTTCCACTGCTGTTCCACATGATCATGGGTGCAGTTGAACAGGGTGAAATGGGTGTGCAGTTGCGGGTCGAGCGCGCGCGAACTATTGTGCAGGAACTCCGCGCCCACCAAGTTTCCTGTCAGGCGATCCTCGTTCTTTCCGTTCCGACGCACCCGGCCCGCTGCGAATTGTTCCAGTTCCTTGATGGCGATGCGGGCGGCGGTTTGATGGGCGTCCACGATGCGCTCATCATTCATGGTGACCGCGAGAATTGAAACCGACTTGGGTGCCGAGCACGTGAAGTCGTAGTACAGCCGACGATTTCCGTCACGGTTTCGGCGTCCCGTGAGTGCTTCGCCGGTGACCGGGTGCCGATGGTCGCAGAAAGACAAGAATGCTTCACGGGTGACCAGATCACCTTCTTTCAGTTGGAGCCGTTCCAGTTCCGCGCCGATCCAGTGACCGGCCTGGGACTCGTTCTGTGTGTAGTAATCGTTATGGGACAGATGCTCGTCGAAGTAGGTCGTCGCGGCGGCTCGGTTCTTCTGTGGTTTGGCGGTGAACATGCCTGGGGAGGTTAGCGCGAAACCTGGTGCGAAGTTGTTCCCAAACGGGAACAAACTAGTGGGTGTCCGCATGCTTATATCGGCGACCATGAAATGGCCATTTCTTGTCTATCCACAGTCAGGCACGAAAGCCGGCGCGGGTCGTGTTGTCGGCACACAAGCTGACGAGGCCAGTTGGGCTACAACGCCACCGATGTCAGTGGGTCTCATACCGAGCATCGTAGACGGAGGCATCGGGCCGATTGTTGGCAGGTGCGAGCAACCTGGGCGGCCCAAGCGTGGCATGGAATCGAGAGAATAGGGTAGGACACCAACCCCTTGGGATTGCCCAGGGCGAGCCGTCAAAGCAGCGTCAACGCAGTCACACAGGAAAGGAGAATGGTAAACATGGCACGCACCATCAATGTGGAAGAGATCAAGAGGAAGATAGATTATAAGTCACTCGGTCAGGAGATCGTCTTGCTGTCACAAACAGGCGGCTTGAAGCGCCTCACCCCAGTCGCTGAGTTGCTCAACCCGGTAAAAGATGCACTAATCGCGGCGCGTCAGAACAGCGCCAGCATCCGGTCATTGGCGACGTTTCTTGGACAGAGAGGCGTCCCGATCAGTGAAGCGTCGTTACGGCGTTATCTCCGTGAACAGACGAATGGCGCAAGACGACGCCGAGCAGCGGACGTCCACGCGCCGACAACAAACAAGGCTGATCCACAAAAACGCTCAACCCTGGGACCGTGACATTTCAGATTATTGAGCATCGAATCGACATGGCAGGCGACAAATCGGGGCATGTTGCCGCCGCTTTCGCAGAGATGGCGCTTCGCCAATCACGAACTACTCCACCTCAAAGTTCCAAACCACGGCAAGCTGATCGCAGTCTCTTCACCGTGTGGAAGGCCGGACAAAGATTTGGCGCTTTGCCGCTCTGGCTTTTCCCTCATGCCCCGGCGCCGCCGCTCGCAATGCGCAAGACTTTGTCCGGTCATGTACCATCCAAGACGTTGGCGATGTCGCTGCTTGAACATCTCAGCGCGGCCACATCGCACTATAGTCATGAGTCCGCAGTGCATTCGGACTTCATTTCATGATGATCTGTCGATCACGACTTTTCCACGATGGCGCGGGTCGCCACTCGATTGTACGGCTCGCCTGCGCCTGTAAAGGTCTTGCTCGTCCCTGTGCTCCACCTGTGACAGTGCTCGGCGAGCCTGATGCGGATGGTCTCTAAGAATTCGCGCCGTGGAAGCTCAGTCGAATTGTTACAGGGTGCAATCTGGGTCATTCCCACCCCCGCCCAATCCTCCGCTATAAATCCCCGCTGCTGAAATCTCGGCTGTAAACGACTCGTTCGGCAGTCAGGGTGGTAGTTTTGGATGTTGCGGGCTGGTTGCTGGCGGGGAACTGGCGGCGGGATGCGGGGGATAGGACTTGGGCGACAGGAACAGTCGGCGAGTCAAGTCTGATCCGGTCGTAACACATGGGGTGTTCGCCGCATAGATATAGGGAGACAACTGACTGAATATTAGCTATGCAGCGAATCACCGTCTTGCTGGCGGACGACAACAGGCTCGCGCGTAAGGTGTTTAGAGAGATACTGGAACTCGAAGATGATCTTGAGGTAGTCGGCGAAGCAAACAACGGTCGTCAGGCGGTCGCCATGGTCACAAAACTTCGCCCCGCATTAGTACTGATGGACATCGCCATGCCGCTGCTCAATGGGTTGCAAGCCACTCGGCAGATTATCGAAAACGCCCTTCTCCCTACAAAGGTGCTCATACTTTCGGGTTATAGTGATGAAGCATACGTCGTAGAGGCGGTGGATTCGGGAGCGATGGGCTATCTGGTCAAACAAACCTCCGCTGACACAGTTTGCCAAGCGATTCGGGAAGTCCAAAAAGGGAACACATTTTTCAGCCCGTCGATTCCAAAACGTCTTCATAAACAGAACGGGAAATTGTCGGGGGATTGAACCGGATTTGTTGAGGGATCAGGGCGGGAACTGCTACGGCGTAAGAACGGAAGCGGGTTCCCTATCGCGGCTGTCGATTCGTGCTCATCGAAAGGCCACATGGCACCCGCGTTATCCCGCTGGGCATCTCGGACCGCTTGGCAGGTTGGGCCGACACTACTCGTGCGGGTCGCCAAAGACATTGTGGTTTTTCGCTCCGGCCCGCTTCGCTCTGCTCCGCTGCAAAACCGCAAAGACTTTGGCTGTGGCTCTTGGCGACCAAACTCCGCCCCGATGTCGCCGTTGCGAGCCGTGGTTCTCGCGGCCACATCGCCCATTACAACCACCGTGTCCATAAAATATTTGGCCAATCGATTTCCTCGCACGCAAGAGTGCGGTATCATTGAAACAATTTCCCACGCAGCGCGTGGGGAATCTAATGGCAGCCTCTTCCTGCCGGTGCGGGCGAAGTCCAGTTAAACTCGTCCATATCTCGCGGCGCACTCGCTCGTGGCTTCATTCAGCGTACATGAATCACCTCTCGATCGTACGCCTCGCTAGCCCTCTTATCGATTGGTCGTGCTTGGGCTCCAGATTGACCATGCTCGCTCTGCCAGAGCAGGTTTCTAATGCTTCACGCTGGAGGAGAGCGCACCCCCATCTCACGTGTATCCACAGACATCAAGAGCCGCAGCAGTGATCAAGATTGCTCATGCTGTCTAATAAGTGACCAGTGTTGGTAAGCCATTAGCACTCTTTTTGCGGATGCGCTCCGCCATTTAATTAGCGGGTTGGTTTATAGGCCGATATTGTTGCCGCATGAAAAGTGAACGTATGAATGCAGTCACGGCAACAACCGCGAAAGGGGTTTCAGTATGAATCTTGCGTTTTGGTTGCCGGCGATGTTTGTGCTGGGCGTTGCGGCGTTGGGACTCTGTTATCTGTTTTTGAAGGCTTGCGAAAAATTGAGGAGATGACCATGATTTATCTGACCGTAGATTGCCGCGTTGTTATTTATTTATCTGTGGGTGGCCATGATTCGGCCGGAGTGGTTTTAAACGAGGCATACCCGCGCAAGAAAAGAAAGGAACGACAATCCCATGAACCTACAAATCTGGCTTCTCCCGATAGCGATTCTCGTCGTCACGACGGTCCTGGCGATTCCCTTGAGCCGCTATCTGGCGTGGATCATGAACGGGAAATACGGCGCCGCGATTCCTGCGCTGGTTCGAGGCGCGCCTGAACAGCGGCCCGCAGAACTGGAAGCAGTACACCGCTTCGCTGCTGATATTCAACACGGTGCTGTTCGTCTTCGGCTTCTGCGTGCTGGCGCTCCAGCCGTGGATGCCGCTGAATCCCGACGGCAAGGGCATGCTGGCGCCCACCACCATCTTCCACAGCGTCGTCTCGTTCATGACCAACACGGACCTCCAGCACTATTCGGGCGATCAGCATCTTCTCCAATTTCAGCCAGATCTTCTTCTGCCTCACCAATTTCTTCCTGTCGGCGTCGATCGGCTTTTGCGCGCTGACCGCGATCATCCGCGCTTTCCGCGGCGATCGCACGTCGGCAATTTCTTCGTCGATATGTGGCGGGTGGTGGTCTACATGTTCCTGCCCGTCGCCTTCATCCTCGGCATTGATTTTCGTGCAGCAGGGCAGCCCGATGACCTTCCAGAGCTCCTATCACGTCTACGACGCTTGGAGCCGGCGGCGATGGGAACGACGGACAAGGGCGATGCGAAGCCGCAAACAATCGTCGTCGGCCCGCTGGCAGCCTTCGACCCGATGAAGCAGCTGGGCACCAACGGCGGCGGATTCTACGGCATGAACTCCGCCCATCCCTTCGAAAATCCCACCGCGCTTACCAATTTCTTCAATGCGCTGGCCATGATGCTGTTCCCGTTCGCGCTGGTGCTGATGTACGGCCGAATGCTGGAGCGGCTCGGCATGCCTGGGTGATCTTTCGCGGTCATGATGGTTCATGATGATCGGCACGATCGTCTGGTCGATCTACTACGACACGCTGAAGCCCAATCCCGGATTGACGGCGCATCCCGTGGCACAGAACATACGAGATTCCCAGCGCCACAGCGCCGGGCGGAAACCAGGCGGTGACCCTGCCGGCGGTCGCCGGTCTGCCCGTGGATCAGCATCTGGGCAATCTCGAAGGCAAGGAGATGCGCTTCGGCACTTCGGCGGGCGCAACGTTCGCCGCGCTGACCGTGGACGTGACCTGCGGCGCGGTCAACTGCGAACACGACAGCCTCAATCCGATGGCCGCATTGTCGCCCATGATCGGCATGTGGCTGAACTGCATTTTCGGCGGCAAAGGCGTGGGCATGATCAACATGCTGCTTATTCGTGATCATCGGGATCTTCGTTGCCGGCATGATGGTGGGGCGGACGCCCGAATATCTTGGGCAAGAAAATCGGCGCCCGCGAGGTCAAGCTGGCCATGATCGCGCTGCTGGTCCATCCGCTGATGATTCTGTTGCCCACAGGCCTCTTTGCCGCGACCGACTGGGGGACTGAAGGCGACCAGCAATCCCGGCCCGCACGGATTCTCGCAGATCCTGTATCAGTTCTCCTCGGCCTCGGCCAACAACGGTTCGGCCTTCGACGGATTGGGCGTGACCTACGGATTCTACAACAATGCCAATCCTGCGCCGAGGCGGTCGCCGTGGGACATCGCGACGGCATGGTGATGTATCATCAGCCGGTTTCTGCCGATCATCGCGCCGATCGCCATGGCGGCGCTATCTCGGCGCGAAGAAAGCCGGCGCCGTTCGGTCTTGGGAACCCTGCGCGATGACACGCCGACGTTCGGCTTCCTGCTGTTCGGGACGGTGGTCATCGTCGGCGCGCTGCTCTTTCTGCCGGTGGCCGCGCTCGGGCCGATGGCGGAGCACCTGGGCCCGATTCCCTTTGGTGGATAAACGAGATGATTCGACTGCGCATCGAAAGGATACTAATACGATGAGCAAATTACCAATAACAAGGAGCTCAAAGCATGCGCAAGAAAGCTGGCCGACGTCACAGTAAAACCGATCGGTGAACAGCCAATTGCCGGCGCGGTTCGCCGCCGCCGGGCAAAGCGACAGGGCGTTGCTGGACAAGGAGACCATCGCCCGCATTGAAGCAGGCATTCGTGATGCTGCGGCCGGACATCCAGTGGAGAAATCCCGTGATGTTCGTGGTCGAGGTCGGCGCTGTTCTGACCTTGTTCTACATCATGCAGGGCGTCATTCGGGCAGATCGGCCAGCCAGGTGTCCGGTCAGCTATTTCATCGCGCTGGACGTCTGGCTTTTCCTGACGGTTCTGTTCGCAAATTTCGCCACCGCTCTTGCCGAAGCGCGCGGCAAGGCGCAGGCGGAATCGCTGCGGCGAAGCGCGTCGCGACACGGTGGCCCATCGCCTGAACGACAACGGGACGATCGAGGAGGTCTCCTCGACAGTCTGAAGCCCGGCGACCGGGTTGTCGTGAAGCAGGCCAGACCATTCCCGGCGACGGAGAAATCATCGAAGGGATCGCCTCGGTCGATGAGTCGGCGATCACCGGCGAATCGGCGCCGGTCATTCGCGAGGCGGCGGCGACCGGTCGGCGTGACCGGCGGCACGATGGTGCTCTCCGACCGGATCGTGGTCGAGATCACGCGCAGCCCGGCGAATCGTTCCTGGACCGGATGATCGCGCTGGTCGAAGGCGCCATGCGCCAGCGGACCCCCAACGAAATCGCCCTGACGCTGGTGCTCTCGGCCTTTACGCTGATCTTCCTGATCGTCGTCATTCCGCTCTGGCCGATGGCGTGGAATGCCGAGCAGTACATGATGGGCTATCTGGGCATCACACGAGCCGCTGCAAAGCCTGGGCACGGATGTGCCGACCTGATCGCGCTGCTGGTCTGCCTGATTCCGACCACCATCGGGGCGTTGCTGGCGGCCATCGGGATCGCCGGAATGGATCGCGCCCTGCAGGCCAACATCATCGCCAAGAGCGGCAAGGCCGTGGAAATGGCCGGCGACATCGACGTCGTGCTGCTGGACAAGACCGGCACGATCACGATGGGCAACCGGCAGGCGACGGAATTCATGCCGGTCGGCGAATATTCCGCCGACGATGTTGGGCGGCTGGCCGCACTGGCCTCGCTGCCGACGAGACGCCGGAGGGCAAGAGCATCGTGAGTTGTTCGAGCAAATGCAGCGCAGTGCCGATCAGCATGGCTGCCCGCCGGAGGCGCACGTTCATCGCCGTTCACCGCGCAGACCCGCATGAGCGGCATTGACCTGCCGGACGGCCGGCGCATCCGCAAAGGGGCGCCGGATGCCATCGTTCAAATTTGTCGACGGCAAGGCGGCAACGTGCCCGCCGAGCTCAGGCACGCTGGTCGACAGCGTTGCCTCCAAGGGCGCCACGCCGCTGGTGGTTGCCGAGGACGACGACATTGTCGGGCGTGGTCGTTCTGGAAGACATCCTGAAGCCGGCCATGAAGGAACGCTTCGAGCGACTGCGGAAGATGGGGCTGCGCACGGTGATGATCACCGGGCGACAATCCGCTGACGGCGGCGGCGATTGCCGCACAGGCGGGAGTGGATGATTTTCTCGCCAGGCCACGCCGGAGACAAAGCTGGCATATCATCCGCAAGGAGCAGGCCGAAGGAAAACTGGTCGCCATGATGGGCGACGGCACCAACGACGCGCCCGCCCTGGCGCAGGCGGATGTCGCGCCTGGCCATGAACGCCGGCACCCAGGCGGCCAAGGAAGCGGCCAACATGGTGGATCTGGACAGCGATCCGACGAAGCTGATCGAAGTCGTGGAGATCGGCAAGCAACTGCTGATGACGCGCGGCGCGCTGACGACGTTCTCGATCGCCAACGACGTGGCGAAATACTTCGCCATCATCCCGGCGCTGTTCGCCGGGACGCTGCCGTGGCTGAAGGCCATGGACATCATGCATCTGCATTCGCCGACCTCGGCGATTCTTCGGCGGTCATCTTCAACGCGCTGATCATCCCCGCGCTGATTCCGGTGGCGCTCAAAGGGTGTCAGCTATCGGCCGCTCGGCGCCGACGCGCTGTTGCGCAGGAACCTGCTGATCTGGGGACTGGGCGGCGTGATCGTGCCGTTCATCGGCATCAAGCTCATAGACGTGGTCATGGTCGGTCTGCACTTGGTCAGCTAACGTGATGAAGGAGACTCAACATATGAAATACATTTCGAAGAGCCTCTGGCTGCTGTTGTTCGCGGTCGTGTTCTGCTGCGGCATCTATCCGGCGGTGCTCTGGGCGATCGGCCGGCCGTCTTTCCGTTCCAGGCCAACGGCAGCATGGTCAAGGATCCCGACGGCAAGGTGGTCGGATCGCTGCTCATCGCGCAGCCATTCACGAAGGACGAGTACTTCCAGCCGCGCCCTTCGGCCTGCTCGTACGACGCATCCGCATCAGCCTCGTCGGCGCTGGCGGCCTCGAACTATGCGCTGCGCGATCGCGTCGCCACGGCGCTCGGCCCGATCGTGACGTATAAGGGCGGCCCCAAAGACGGCAAACCTGTGGCGCCGGACATCGAGGCCTGGTTCCAGAAGGACCAGTATCAGGGCAGCCCCACATCGTGGCGCAATGGGCGGACGCGCACAACGGCCTGGCCCAGGCCTGGGTCACAGCCGATCCGAGCCAGCGGCATACGTGCCGACTGGGCGAAGCCCATGCCCCGGTCGTGGCCCAGTTCATCAAGGACAATCCGAGCACGCCTCAACCGCAGCCGACCGACCTGGCGGTCGTGTTCTTTGAGAACTTCTCGAAGGAGAATCCCGGCCAATTCCTCTCGCGGTCACGACCAACGGAGCGGACGGCAAACCGGTCACGAACATTCAACCGGTCAAGGACGGCTCGGATATTCAGTCGAACTTCTTCGACATGTGGCGGCAGGACCATGCGGATGTCGCGCTTCAGGAAGTCCCGGTGACTCGTGACGACTTCCGGCTCCGGGCTGGACCCGCATATCACGCTGCAGAACGCCGAGTATCAGTTGGACCGCGTGGCCTCGAAATGGGCGGCCGATACCAAGCCGACCCGGCAACCGTCCGCGCCGAGATCGAAAAGATCCTGCAAGACCAGGCGTCCGCACCGTTTGGCGGGCTGGCGGGCGAAAAGATGATCAACGTGCTCAAGTCAATCTCGAACTGCGCAAGCATTACGGCGCGCCGTCGTAACAGGGAGCGGTGGCCATGACCAGGCTCGTCCCCTTCCGTGAATCTGTTCAAAGGCGGGGTCGAGCAGTAGGCAAAAAATCAATGGTATTTTGAGCACAGATTGCGCCACATTTTTACTAACAGCACGCGCGCGCCCTGTGTCACTGTATCCTCACACAATGAGAGGAGTAACCATGAAAAAAATCGAAGCCATCATCAAACCTTTCAAACTCGAAGAGGTGAAAACCGCCAGTTTGCAAGGAAGGCATTGAAGGCATGACGGTCAGCGAGGTCAAGGGGTTTGGCCGCCAAAAAGCCGACGCTGAAATTTTCCGCGGCACGGAATACCGACCGGATTTCATTCCGAAAATCAAAATCGAAATTGTCGTCAGTGACGATAAACTTGATGAGGTGGTGACTGCCATTATGCACTCCGCACGTTTCCGGTAAAATGGGTGATGGGAAAATCTTCGTGTCGCCCATTCAAGAAGCCATACGCATCCGCACCAACGAGCGCGATGAAGCCGCCGTACGGACAGACTTGGTGGCCGTATAGGCGATCCGTGGGGGGTTTCTAAAGGCCAGGGATGTGTTCGGAGGGCAAACGATGCCTCGGAATGGATCAGCACTAAAACTCCAAAGGATTCTGGCTCCCGTGGATTTTTTCAGGTATCGATGCCGGGGACGCTGCAGTGCGCCGCCGCGTTTGCGCGGGAGTATGGGGCAGCGATCACGTTTGTCCGCGTGGTGGAACCGGATCACTCGTTCACCGCGCACGGGCTTACTCGTCTCCAGGTGGCTGAAGAAGTACTGCGGGAGGCGGGGGAGTGCCAATTGAGTCGATTGATCAACGTCTTGTGGGCAAATGAAGTCAAAGCGGAAGCATTGGTTGCCACTGGCGTACCGCACCTGCAAATCGTCAGTGAAGCCAGGGAGGTCAGAGCGGATCTGATTATTATGGGCACTCATCGGACGGTGGGTATTTGGGGACTATTTCGGCGTAACACGGCTTCGAAGGTGGTCCGATACGCGCCCTGCCCGGTGTTGGTCGTGCCAGTGTTCGGTCACGGCGCTCCAGTGAGCAGCCCCATGTTGCGCAGCTTCGAAAACTAGCCAACCTGTTGATTGATAAACAGATGGACACTGGGAACCGGTAATGCGCATGGATGTTTTTTTAACACATTTCTGCCCCCATTTAATTATCCAACCTTGCCGTTTGATGCCATAGTCGAAGCATGAAGACGACCCAATTGTGTCCTCTTGAAGGCATCGCTTGTTGCAAGGGTGTGGCCGATTACCACCCCGCCATCGAAGCGAACAAACGGGGATTTGCACCCGGGCGATATTTTGGACGACCGATTTTTGATTACCGAGGTCATTAGCCGAAGCGGCATGGCCATGATTTTTAAGGCGCAGGATCTGTTCAATCACAATGCCAACGTCGCTCTGAAGGTGCCGCATCTGGAGTTCGAGAGTGACGCCGGCTTCTTCGCTCGCTTTCATCGCGAGGAAGAGATCGGCTTAAAGCTGGACCATCCTTACGTACTGAAATTCATTCCCGTGGCCGGGCCGAAGAGCCGTCCTTATCTGGTAACCGAGCACTTGCGCGGCTGCACGCTGGCGCATCTGTTGAAGGCCATGCGACCGCTGCCAGAAAAAGACGCGCTGAAGATTGCCAGCCTGCTCTGCGAGACGCTGCAATATCTCCATGACAATGGTGTGATCCATCGCGATTTGAAGCCGCATAACGTCATGGTGGGGTGTGATGGATCGATCCGCCTGCTGGACTTCGGGCTGGCCAAATCGAACGAGTTTCGCCGCGTCACCTTTGCTGGCTGCACGCCCGCAATGGGCACGCCGGATTACATGGCGCCTGAACAAGTCCAGGGCAAACGCGGCGATGTCCGAACCGACATCTACAGTTTGGGGGCGATGTTGTACGAGATGCTCACCGGCGCGACGCCGTTCGACGGCGATAATTCCCTGGTGGCCATGAACGCCCGCGTCATTGGCGACCCGGAACCATTGCGCAAGATCAACCCCGCCCTTTCGCGCCAAGCCGAGGAAATTGTTTTGCACGCGATGGAACGAAATCCCGCTGGCCGTTATCCGAGTGCCGCCGCCATGCAGGCCGAGTTGGATAATTTGGGTCAAGTTGAGGTTACGGGTCGGTGTGATAATGTGAAGGAGGTGGCTCCCTGGAGACGAATGCTCCGCCAGTATGGGACAGTGATCCTGGCGTTGACCGTTCCCGTAGTCGTCCCCAGTGTCGTGGCGTTGTGGTTGCTACTACGGCATCACCATCTGCACTGACCACTGCGCGATCAGCCGAATCTCCACCATATGGGACCATCGCTACCAACCAGCGAGATTTCGCCGACCATCAAGGGTCAGCGCCTGTCAACGGTGCGAACCCACCATACACCGCGCTGGTCATCGACGACGAAAAAGCCATCCGCAGGTTGTTGCGAGTATTGTTGGAGGTGCAGGGCTATCAAGTGTGTGAAGCTGAGACGGGTAATTTGGGGCTGCAAATGGCTGCCTCGCGTCGGCCCGATGTGATTCTCCTCGACCTAGGGTTGCCCGACATGGATGGCCTCACGGTTCTTAAGCGACTTCGAGAGTGGACTCGCACGCCCGTCCTGATACTGACAGTGCGGGACAGCGAAGCGGATAAGGTACCGCGCTGGACAACGGCGCCGACGATTACCTTACCAAGCCGTTCGGCGGGGAGGAATTATTGGCCCGTCTGCGAGCTTTGCGACGACATTCCCCCGAAGCATACGAAGAGCCGAAGTATGTTTGCGGCGACCTGACCGTCGACATCGAAGCGCGCAAGGTGACGGTAAAGGACAGGGAGGTACACCTGACCGCGACCGAGTACGCGCTGCTGCATGAATTGGTGCGTCACGCGGGCAAGGTGGTTACGCAGAAACATTTGCTCCGCGCCGTATGGGGGCCAGACGCGGAGAGCCAGTTACAATATCTGCGAGTGTACATCACGTACTTGCGCAAGAAGCTGGAGACACCCAGCGGCGGGAAAGTGATAGAGACGCAACCCGGCATCGGCTATCGCTTGATAGACCGTAATTGAGAAATTACAAGTGCTTGTCTGACTGAGAGATCAACGATAGTCCTGGAGCGTTAGTGTCATGCGCGAAATCGCGCCATGAGCAGAGTGTTAACGATTTTTTTGCGGTGAGGCTCCGCTATTTAACTAACACCGATAGTTTTCCCGGCCGTATAGATATCCCGCGTAAGGCTCGGAGTGTCCGACGGACAGCGCCCAGAGTCTCAGCGCCTCCAAAAACCAGCCGAGTCCGGGATCAGCTTCCCGACTTGAACGAATGGGACCAAACGATATGGAATTGGTGTCTTTACAGACGGCCATGGGACGCACTCATGGGCTGCGGCACGTGCATCAACTAGATTTGAACATTAATAACCGACACAGTTAGCCAATGGGAGCGGTATCGATGAAGACGAATGAAGTGATTCAGGTACTGCTCTACTTTGGTCTGTTAATCGGACTGGTGCTGCTGCTTGGCGGATTCATGGCGCGGGTGTTCGAGGGCAAGAGGACTTTTCTTTCGGGCGCCCTCGGCCCGGTCGAGAAATGGGTTTATCGGCTTGGCGGCGTCGAGCGAAACGAAGAGATGTCTGGAAACGGTACTTCCTGGCCGTCTTGATTTTAAATCTTATCGGGCTTCTCAGTCTCTTGGCGCTGGAGATGACTCAGGCCTGGCTGCCGCTCAATCCGCAGCATTTCCGAACGTCCCGTGGGCGCTGGCGCTGAACACCGCCATCAGTTTCATCACCAACACCAACTGGCAGGCCTATACGGGCGAAAACACCATGAGTTACCTGACGCAGATGACCGGGCTGGCCGTGCACAATTTCCTCAGCGCCGCCACGGGCATCGCCGTGCTCCTGGCCGTCACGCGCGGATTGAAACGCGCCTCCTCGAAAGACTCGGCAATTTCTGGGTGGACCTGACCCGCACCACGCTTTACGTGCTGCTGCCGTTGTCGGTGGTTGTCGCCGCGTCTTGTAAGCCAGGGCGTCGTGCAGAATTTCAAGCCTTACGCAGACGCCAAGTTGGTTGAGTCGTACACCACCCAAGTCCGAAGACCGATGACAAGGGCCAACCGGTCAACGGTCCCGATGACAAACCGGTGATGGTGGACCAGAAGGTGGAGACGCAGACCATTCCGGTCGGCCCGGCGGCGTCGCAGATCGCGATCAAACAACTCGGCACCAACGGCGGCGGATTCTACGGCCAGAACAGCGCGCATCCCTTCGAGAACCCGACGCCGTTGACCAATTTCGTGGAAATGCTGCGCATGATCATGGTGCCGGCATGGCTGGTGTACATGTTCGGCGTGATGGTTGGCGACCGCCGCCACGCTGGGTTTTGTTTGGCGTGATGCTGGTGTTGCTGGTGGGCGGTTTCGCGCTGGCGTGGTGGGCCGAGACGCGGCCGAATCCCGTGATGGGCGGCATCGGTCCTCTGATGGAAGGCAAGGAGACAGCGCTTCGGCGTGATGAACAGCGTGCTCTGGGGCACGGCCACGACCGGACATCGAACGGCGCGGTCAATTCCATGCACGACAGCTTTACGCCGCTGGCGGGCTTGGTGCCGCTGTGGAATTTGATGCTCGGCTGCATCGTGTTCGGCGGCGTGGGCGCGGGACTGTACGGCATCCTCATGCATGTGCTGATCACGGTGTTCATCGCCGGACTGATGATCGGCCGCACGCCGGAATATCTGGGCAAGAAGATCCAGGCCTGGGAGGCGACCTGGGCCATCGTGGCGATCCTGGTGCCGAGCTTGCTGATTCTTGCGGCTCGGCGCTGGCGTGCAGCGTGCCGGCCGGTCTTGCCAGCCTGGGCAACAAGGCCCGCACGGCCTGAGCGAGATTCTTTACGCCTACGCCTCGAGCGCGGCCAACAATGGCAGCGCCTTCGCCGGCCTGAACGCGAACACCACTTTTACAATCTGACCCTCGGCGTGGCGATGTTCCTCGGCCGGTTTGGTCGCCATTGTCGCCGTGCTGGCGATTGCGGGCGGCCTCGCCTCCAAGAAGACGGTGCCGGCCTCGCCGGAACGCTGCCGACCAACGGCCTGACGTTCGCCTGCGTGCTGTTCGGCGTCATCATCATTGTCGCCGCGCTGACATTCTTCCCGGCCCTGTGCCTCGGGCCGATTGTCGAGCATGGACTGATGCTGGCCGGCCGCATTTTCTAAACCGGAATAATTATGAGCACAAAAGTTGAAATCAAATACTCCGCGCTGGTCAGCCAGGCGGTGATTGATTCGTTCAAGAAGCTGAACCCGCGCGACGAGATCAAGAACCTGGTCATGTTCGTCGTCTGGCTCGGCTCGATCTGGACGACCATCATCCTGTTCACTGCCGGGCAGTTCAACCTGTTCAACGTCCAGATCTGCCTCTGGCTCTGGTTCACCTGCCTCTTCGCCAACTTCGCCGAGGCCATGGCCGAGGGCCGCGGCAAGGCCCACGCCGACGCGCTGCGCAAGATGCGCACCAAGACCATGGCCCGCAAGCTGGTCAACGGCAAGGAAGTCGCGGTGCCCAGCAACGAGTTGAAGATCGGCGACCTGTTTGTCTGCGAAGCCGGCGACTTGATCGCCGCCGACGGCGAAATCGTCGAGGGCATCGCCACGGTGGACGAATCGGCCATCACCGGCGAGTCCGCGCCCGTCGTCCGCGAAAGCGGCGGCGACCGCAGCGCCGTCACCGGCGGCACGCGGTCATCAGCGACCGCATCGTCGTGCGCGTGACGGCCGAGGAGGGCAATTCGTTCCTCGACCGGATGATTCGCATGATCGAAGGCGCGCGCCGGCAAAAGACGCCGAACGAAATCGCGCTCAACATCGTCCTGGTGAGCCTGACGGCGCTGTTCATCGTCGTCGTCTTCACGCTGCCGCCGTTCGCCCATTACAACGAAGCCCAGGCCGGCCAGAAGGACGTCGTCCTGACCTCCATCCCCGTGCTGCTGGCGCTGATCGTCTGCCTGATTCCGACGACCATCGGCGGCTTGTTGAGCGCCATCGGCATCGCCGGCATTGACCGCCTGATGCGCCGCAACGTGCTGGCGACCAGCGGGCGCGCCGTCGAGGCGGCGGGCGACGTGGACGTGCTGCTGCTGGACAAGACCGGCACCATCACCCTCGGCAACCGCATGGCGACGGAATTCATTCCCGCGCCCGGCGTGACGATCGAGGAAATGGCCGACGCCGCGCAACTGGCTTCGCTGGCCGACGAAACGCCCGAAGGCCGTTCCATCGTCGTGCTGGCCAAGGAAAAATACGGCTTGCGCGGCCGCGAAGTGGCCGATCCGCACGCCAAATTTGTGCCGTTCACCGCGCAGACGCGCATGAGCGGCATGGATTTGTCGATCCGACGGCAAGGCGCGTGCGCAGCGCATCCGCAAGGGCGCGGCGGAATCCGTGTGCCAACGTTCGACCAGACAGGGCGGCGTGTATCCCAAGGCCGTCGTGGACAAGCAGTGGACGAAATCTCGCCGCGGGCGCCACGCCGCTGGTGGTGGCGGACGGCGCGCGCATCCTCGGCGTCATCCGCCTGAAGGACATGGTCAAGGGCGGCATCAAGGAGCGCTTCGCGCAACTGCGCAAGATGGGCATCCGGACCATCATGATCACCGGCGACAACCAGCTGACCGCCGCCGCCATCGCCGCCGAGGCGGGCGTGGACGATTTCATCGCCCAGGCCAAGCCGGAGGACAAGCTGGCCCGCATCCGCAAGGAGCAGGAAGGCGGCAAACTGATCGCCATGATCGGCGACGGCACCAACGACGCCCCGGCGCTGGCGCAGGCCGACGTCGGCGTGGCCATGAACACCGGCACCCAGGCCGCGCGCGAGGCCGGCAACATGGTGGATCTGGACAGCAACCCGACCAAGCTCATCGAGGTCGTCGAAATCGGGAAGCAACTGCTGATGACCCGCGGCGCGCTGACGACGTTCAGCATCGCCAACGACGTGTCGAAATATTTCGCGATTCTGCCGGCGATGTTCGGGCTGCTCTACGCCACCAAAGGCGGGCGGCTACGGCCCGCTCGACAAGCTAAACATCATGTTTCTGCATTCGCCGCAAAGCGCGATTCTCAGCGCGGTGATTTTCAACGCGCTCATCATCGTCGCGCTGATTCCGCTGGCGCTGAGGGGCGTGAAATACCAGCCGCTCGGCGCGGCGGTGATCCTCCGCAAGAACATGCTCATCTACGGCGTCGGCGGCATCCTCGTGCCGTTCATTTTCATCAAACTGATTGACATGTTACTGCGTGGCCGTCCACGCACCTGGCGTCCTAACTGCAACGGAAAGGAAAACACTATGAAACTCCTCATTCAATCCATCCGCCAGACCATCGTGTGGACCGTCATCGCGGCATCGCTCTACCCGCTGGTCATGACCGGCATGGCCCAGGTGGCTTTCCACGACCAGGCCAACGGCAGCCTGGTCATGCGCGACGGCAAGATCGTCGGCTCCGCCCTGCTCGCCCAGCAGTTCACGGGCGACAAATACTTCTGGCCGCGGCCCTCCGCGTGCAGTTACGCCACGGTGCCGTCGGGCGCCAGCAACCTCGGCCCGACCAGCCAGGCGCTGCAGACCAACGTCACGACCAATGCCACGGCGTTCCGCACGGGCAACAACCTGGCCGCCGACGCGCCGGTGCCGGCGGACATGGTCTTTGCCTCCGCCAGCGGCCTCGATCCGCACATCAGCCCCGAAGCGGCGCGGTTTCAGATCGCCCGCGTCGCCGCCGCGCGCGGCATCGTGGAGGAGCAGGTCAAGGCGCTCGTGGAGAAATTCGTCGAGCCGCCGCAGTGGGGCATTTTTGGGGAGCCCCGCGTCAACGTGCTGCAGTTGAATGTGGCCTTGGATGACCTGCAACCCAAGAAAGCAGAAGGGAGTGCTTCGGTGAATGGGTAGATGACTGGACATGGACAACCTTCCATTTCGTCAACCTGACTGGCGTTCGATGAATCAGACGCCGTCCGTGATTCGGCTGCGTTTGAACCATTCGGCGGGCTCGCGGGCGAGAAGATGATCAATGTCCTGCAGGTTAATCCCAAACTCCACAAGCGCAATGGGGCACCGTCATAACCAGGAGCCTTCGAAGCGGAGGACAGAACAATATGGTCGCTACGGCACCCCGTAAGCGAAATCATGCCGACCAGAGGGGGACGGTGGCAGCCAATGCTACGAACTCTTCGCATACCGCGCTGGTCATCGACGACGAATGGCCAATCCGTCGGCTGCTGCGACTGTTGTTGGAAGGGCAGGGCTATCAGGTGTGCGAAGCTGAGACGGGCAACCTGGGCCTTCAAATGGCTGCCTCGCGTCGGCCCGATGTGATCCTGCTCGACCTTGGGTTGCCTGATATGGACGGCCTAACGGTTCTTAAGCGCCTTCGAGAGTGGACCCGCACGCCCGTCCTGATACTGACCGTGCGAAACAGCGAGGCGGATAAGGTCGCCGCACTGGACAACGGCGCCGACGATTACCTGACCAAGCCGTTTGGCGCGGACGAATTGATGGCCCGGCTGCGAGTTTTGCAGCGGCACTCCCCTGACGCAAACGAGGAGCCGACGTATGTTCTGTGGGGACCTGACCGTCGACATCAAAGCACGCAAGGTGACGGTGAAGGACAAGGAGGTGCACCTGACCGCGACCGAGTATGCGCTGCTCCATGAATTGGTGCGTCACGCCGGCAAGGTGGTCACGCAACAACAGTTACTCCGCGCCGTCTGGGGACCAGATGCGGAGAACCAGTTACAATATCTGCGGGTGTATATCACGTATTTGCGCAGGAAGCTGGAGACAGCCAACAGCGAGAGACTGATTGAGACGCAACCCGGCGTCGGCTATCGCCTGGCAGCCGGCAATTGATAAGTTGTGAGTACTCATCTGACTAAATAGTCAAGGACAGTCGCGGGATGCAAGTCATATGGGAAATGTCGGATAAATAAAAAAACGGAGGAAATGACGGTGAGGACGAAAACATGTAAGGCTGTGTGGATTGGCATTGCGGCGGCGGTGTTGATCATGAGAGGCGTTCCTGTCGTCCACGCGGACGACGCGGACTACAAGACTCTCTACGAGGAACAGAAGAAGAAGACCGATGATCTGGAGAAGCGGGTTTCTACGCTCGAAGGCAGCAGCACGACGGGTGTCTACATTGCCAAGTCAGACATCCCGCAGAAGTCGCTGGATTTTCTCGGTCAGACCGAGATCAGTGGCTTCGTATCGGCGTCCTACTTCTATGACTTCAACGACACCCACGGCACCAGAACCGTGGATGGGAGAACGTTTGACACGCATGCCAACCAGTTTGCTCTGAATAAGTTCAAGCTGGCGCTGGAGAAACCCATTGACTACAACCCCACGAACTGGGCCGCTGGCTACCGCGCAGACTTGATCTTCGGTCAGGATGCTGCGGCGATCCATTCCTCCGGCGGTGCGTTCAACCTGGGGACAGACGGTGATCTCGAACAGGCGTTCGTCGACTTCAATATCCCGGTCGGCAATGGCCTGAAGGTCATCTTCGGCAAGACAGTTACCCTCATGGGTGTGGAAGTCATCGAGGAAGTGGCCAACCCGAACTGGTCGGAGGGTAATCAATTCCTCTTCGTGGAGAACTTCACGCAGACCGGCGTCCAGTTGGCCTATAAATGGAATGACAAACTCGACACAGAGTTTGTGGTGTTCAATGGTTGGGACCAATTACCCGACAACAACACCGGCGTGTCGTTTATGGGTCGCCTCGGATATGCCGTGGACTCGAATACCACCTTGGCCGTCTTGGGTTACGGCGGCCCCGAACAAACAACTGCTTCCTTGGGTGGCACGAGCACGACTTCTAACTGGCGCGACGGCGTTGAGTTGATCGGACAGCGCAAGTTCACTGACAAGCTTAACAGCTATATCCAGTTTGATTACGGTCGCGAGCAGAAGGTCGTCGATACGGGCGATTCTGAGTGGGTTGCCGCCGGTCTCTGGTTGACGTACGACTTCACAGACAAGATCGAGCTGGCCTTCCGTCAGGATTACCTTAGGGACAAGGACGGTGCGCGTACTGACGGCTCGACGTTGAATGGAGGCGCGGCGTTTACTCCCGGTGCTGGTCCAGAACTATATAGTTCCACGCTGACGCTCAACTACAAGCCTATCGACAACGTGCAGATCCGTCCTGAAGTCCGCTGGGATCATTCGGAGAAGGAAGTGTTTAATGGTATCAAAGATCAGTTCACGCTGGGCATGGGCGTCGCGTATCTGTTCTGATCGGAAGCGAAAGTGTCACAACAGGTATGCGACTGAAAAGCCATACCTTCAAGAAGTTCGGCATTCTGGCCCTGGCAGGCACGATTGGCGTCCTGTCAGGGCCAACTGCCCATTTCGATAGAGACGCAACAAGCATGGACAACCGCTTGCTACCGCTGTGTGGGAAATGGCCTCTACAGAAATCTGATACTGCAATCTGATACTGGATGGCCTTTTTGGGGCAAATCGGAGCTAACCAGAACGAACGGACAACCCTTGGTAACTTCTTCTCTCAGTCACCGTTGCGAACGATAAGCAATCGTCGCCAAAGGCAGCAAAAATGGGGTTTTCCGATTAAGAGTCACTTGCTCTGCCAATTGAGCTAACGGCGCACTCGTTCGCGAGGACGGCACCATACCAAAGCACCGGGACAAACGCAAGAATCGGTTCACGGCGAATTACGGCAGAGAGATGTCGATGCGGTAGAACTCCTGCGGCGGAATCGGATTTGTGTCCGTGATTGTGATCTGGCTGCCGTTGGTCACGGGGCCGGAGTAGGTGGTGAGAGGCGACCAGACACCGTTCACCAAATCCGTGTTGAACTGCGGCGTGTAGGTGCGGCCAACCGCCATCGGCTGGAACTGCAGGTCCAGTGCGTTCGGCTGGTTGGTGTCGCTGCTGATGTTGAGCAGGAACACGGATGCGGGATTTGTGGGGTCGAGGCCGGCGACGAATTTGAACAGATTATCCTGGCCCGTGCCATCGGCATCAGCGGTCGGCGCAGCGTTCGGATTGTTGGTGCTGCTGAAGTATTGAATCTGCCAGCCCTGGAAGGGCGTCAGCACGGTGATGTAATTCGGTTGGGTATTGGTGCTGGAACCGCCGGTGCCGATGACGATTTCCGACACAGTGTACACGCCGGCGGTGTTGTACGTGTAAACGACGTTGTTGGTGGTCACATTCGTCGTGCCGCCGTCGCCAAAGTTCCAGAAGTGATTGCTAATCGAGCCTGTCGACGCGTCAGTAAAAGTCACGGCCAAGGGAGCGACACCGTTCGTGGGCGTCCCGCTGAAATTCGCCGAGATACCGGCGCACGCGCCACCGCCATCCAATGGACAGAGCAGGCCGGCGACCGTGAGGGTGTAATTGGTGCAATAGTAACCGGCACCCATCCCATTCACCACCACGGTGAAGTTGGTGTTGGCGGGAACGGTAAAGGAGTAAACATAGGCCCCCGGGTTGGCGCCGGTGTAGTCCCCTTGGATGCCGCCCATGTCACCGAGGTAGTTTGCGCAGAGACTGCTGGGATTGTAACTGCCGAGATATGCCGCCGAGAAAATGGAAGTGTAGACATTCGTGCCGCAAGTCGAGAAGACGGTCACCGACACGCATACGGCCGAACTGCTTGTGTTCGTGAACGAGTAAGCGTTATAGGCAACTGTACCTACCGCAGCCTCCTCGGCGGGGCAGGATTTTTGAAGACTGCAGGTACTGTTGGTGCCACTGGGCCACAACGAGTTGGTCTGCGTCGGGCTGGCGCCACTCAAGCCGCCGTTCACTTGAATCGTCGAACATTGGCAGGTGGGCATGGTAATGGTGTTGGTGATGGAGCCGCCGGTGTAGGACAACACCAGTGACAGCGGGATCGGCGTGCCACAGACAAATGACGGTGAGGTGCTGATCTGGAACGGCGTGTTGTTGGTGGTGACGGCACCGGACACGAGGTTGGCATATGTCGAGTTGGGCTGGGTGATCGTGACGCCGGGCGTACTGGTCGTCAGCGTCGCGTTGACGACGGTGGCGGTTCCCTGGCCAATGTTCACGACGGGGAGGGAGAGCAGAACGCAATCGTCATAATCAATCACGCCGTTGACATTGCCCCCGCTCACAACCGAGCCGGCGCTGACAATGTAGGGGCTGCCACTGGCCAGCGACAGGAGTGCATAGATCAAGTTGGCGCCGTTCGGAGTGCCCCAACCCGTGCAGAGGTCATAACCAGGCACGGCGCTATATTTGCTTTTGCTGCGGCGCCATTCATTATTGCCGACGGTGATGTCGTGAAAGCAGTAGGTGTAGTTCGGGCCTTTGCCGATCGCGTAGAGAGCCGGGTTGAGGAAACCGACCGGTCCCAAACTGCTCGCCGCCGCCTGCTGATTGACCAGCGCCGTGAACGCCGCCCAGAGCGGCGCGGCGCAACTGGTGCCGCCAAACGACCCGGTGCCTCCGTTGTTGTAAGTCACATAAACATTGTTGGCGGTGAGCGCGACATCGGGAACGTTGCGCACGGCGCTCGAACCTTGATTGGCGGTCGTGGCGACGCCTTGTTGCCACGGCGGGATCGAATAGTAGGTGCTGACCCCGCCGCTGCTGCCCCAATCACCCCCGCTCGGGTTGGGTGTTCCGTCGTTCCAGACAATTTCCGAGACGTAGCCGCCACCGGGGCCGGTCGTTGACAAGGTGGTTCCGCCGCATTCGGTGACATTGGTGCTGTCGGATGGAAACCCAATGGCGCTGATAAACGCGTCGTTGTCGCCGACGGCATTGAAGAAGGATTGCCCATGCATGGCCATCGTCACCAACGCCTGTTCGCTATTGGGGTCGGGCGATCCCCCGCTCCACGAACAACTGACTTGCTTGGCCAGATTGTCGTCGGCGATCTGGGTGAGGATGGTCGGCCATGTCGTCACGCCATTGGTGCCTTCGTAAACCAGTATCTTCGAGAGGCTCGGCGCCATCGCAATCGCCATTTCAATGTCCAGTGACACCTCGCCGTCGCCGGGTCCCGGCGAGTAAGGGCCGCCGTTGATATAGATGTTGGTCAGCGTCATCGCCGGCACACCGGCCAGGTGCAAATAATTCGTGATATCGATGGCGAAATAGTTGTCATACTCCAGCAGGGCGACGGATTGACCGGTGCCCTGAAGCGATACCCCGGGCACGTACGCGGCCCGAAAATCATTGCCAAGGTACACGCCGCCTTCTGTGCCGGCGAGGGGCCTGACCCGGGAGTTGGGATGCGGCAGCGCGTAATTATCCAGGCCGGAGATATGCAGAAGCGGCGCCGCCAGGGATACCGACGGTTCAACGTTCGGTGCGTAAAAGTTGCGATTCTCGGTCGGGTGCGGATAGACCAGCAGCGTCACGGTAAACGCCTTCTCGATGTTTGCCACCGTCCCCACCACGTCCAGCAAGGCGCGACTGGCATGCTGGCCGGTCACCGTCAAGCCGTTGGCTTGGGCGAAATTAATGAGCGCCTGGTAATCGGCCACGGTCGGGCCGAATTGTGCCGCGAATTGCGCCGGCGTCAGATAGTGCCGGAAATTCGGGCTGGCCGGGTCGTAAATCTGTTGTCGCAGTTGGCCGAGCGCCGCTTGGTTGCGGAACGGCAACCCGATCGCCAGATGCAATACATTCGTGGCCGCGAGCCGCGCCACAGGTTGCAAGTTCAGGTCCTTTACAGCTTGCGGCACATGGCCGGTCAGCACCTGTCGTTGTTGAGCAATGGCGGAGGAAATGCCGGCGTTCCCCAACACCAAGACAACAAGCAGGGCGCATCCGACACGCCATACTGAAGGGTTTTCGCTCACAGCGACTGGCGAACAACCTAACCCGGGCGTCCCGCAAAATCAACCGATAACCGGGCATCCGCTGTGAATACCCGGTTACCGGCAGGTTACCAAATTACTTCGCCATGTAGCGAATGAGGTCGACGCAACGATTCGAGTAGCCCCACTCGTTGTCGTACCAGCTCACGAGCTTGAAGAACCGGCTGTTCAGTTCGATGCCGCTGCCGGCGTCAAAAATACTCGAGTGCGCATCGTGAATGAAGTCGGAGGAAACCACCTCGTCCTCGGTGTACGCCAGGAGGCCCTTCAAATACGTCTCGCTGGCCTTTTTCATCGCCGCGCAGATTTCCTTGTAGCTGGTTTCCTTCACGGTCCGCACGGTGAGATCGACGACACTCACGGTCGGTGTTGGCACGCGAAACGCCATGCCCGTCAGCTTGCCCTTCACTTCGGGAATCGCCAGGCCGACGGCCCTCGCGGCGCCCGTTGTCGACGGGATGATGTTCTGCGCCGCCGTGCGGCCGCCCTTCCAATCCTTGCGGGACGGGCCGTCCACCGTCTTTTGCGTGGCGGTGTAACTGTGGATCGTCGTCATCAGCCCTTCCTCGACGCCAAACCCTTCTTTCAGCAGGACATGAACCACGGGCGCGAGACAGTTGGTCGTGCAGCTCGCGTTGGAAACGATGTGATGCTTCGATGGGTCGTACTTGGTGTGGTTGACGCCGAGCACGATCGTGATGTCCTCGCCCTTGGCGGGAGCCGTGATCAACACCTTCTTCGCGCCGGCATCGAGATGGCCCTTCGCCTTCGTCGCATCGGTGAACAAGCCCGTGGACTCGACCACGAGATCCACGCCCAGCGCCTTCCACGGCAGCGCCGCCGGGCCTTCCCTGACGGCGAGACATTTGATCTTGTGGCCGTTGACGACGAGCGTGTCGTCGTCCGCCACGGACGGACTGGATTTCTCGCTCGAAACCGTGCCTTTGAACCGGCCCTGGGTCGAGTCATACTTCAACAGGTACGCCAGATTGTCGGCGGGAACGATGTCGTTGACCGCGATGACATCGATGTCCTTGCCCAACAACCCCTGATCGCAGATCGCGCGGAATACCAGCCGCCCGATCCGCCCGAAACCATTGATGCCTACTTTGATTGCCATGTATAATTTCTCCTCATTATCATCATCAGCGCAAACTACGGGGCAAAACTGCAAGAGAGGGCATGTGCTGCCATAGCTCGCAACGCCACCCAAATCCTAAGTCATCATTCCACACCCGTCAAACGCAAAACCAATCGCGCGACGGTCATCGCGCCATGCCCGCCATTTCGTCTCCTCTCCCCGCCCGCTGGGGAGCCGAGTCCCGAGTCCGCGAGACGCCGCCGTCGTTTGCGGCAAAGGATTAAGGTGAGGGGCGGCCCGTCAAATGAACTGTAACAGAACACCGGCACCCTCGTTCGAGTCTGTTTGGACCGACGAGGACCCCCCAACCGAACCCATTCAGAGTGGGGAACGAACCCAACGAAAAATCATTTTTCTAAAATTCCGAACCACCTCTCCCACAAGTCCATCCACACGTGTTTTCGACTCACAGAGCTTGGGTTCGTTTCGCAAAAAGTGCCTTTTCGCGCAGCGCTATCCCCCGCGCTTCCGGTTGTGCGAAGGTCTGCCGGCCTGCCCGGGTGACGGAGACCGTGCGGTCAAACCAAGTGGCGCGGTCAGGAGACCTGCGCCGAACAAGCGTTCAGGTGGGGAGTGGGAAACCTCCCCTTTTCAACTTCTGCGCCTGACGGTGGTGTGTGCTCCCGCAGCCGGATGCAAAGAACGAGCCCCGCAACTCTGCGGGGCTCGTTCGAATATCCAACTATCAGATGAAACCGATCAGGCTAAGCGCCGACGCAGGCAAGCCAAACCTGTCACGGCCATCCCGAGCAACATTAAGGTCGAGCTCCCCTCAGGCACAGCAGCCCCGGCTTCGGTGAAATCAAATGTGTAAGTTTGGGGGCCGGCGGGGCCGTTATTTACACCCGTTGGCGTAAAGTTCATTGTCAGGGTGTCGGCAGTGTAGCTGAGGGCCGGAGCGATCGGCGATGGAACACCCGTGTCTGACACTTCAGTAAGAGATGTGAAATCGGGCACCTTCGATAGATCCGTAAGCACAAAACCGTTGAAGGATGCCCCAGCCCAGTAATTCACGTCGCTGAGGACGATTTGACCGTCCGAGATCGTGATGGTGATACCATCATCGGGATTGATCCGCAGGGCCTGCTTGTAGTGGGCGATGGCTTCCTCGATCTTACCCGTTCGCACCAAAGCGTTCCCCAGATTGTCGTGCGCCACACCGTCATCGGGCTTGATCCGCAGGGCCAGCTCGTAGTGGGCGATGGCTTCCTCGATCTTACCCGTTCGCGCCAAGGCGTTCCCCAGATTGTCGTGCGCCTCGGCGTAGTCGGACTTGATCCGCAGGGCCTGCTCATAATGCCCGATGGCATCGCTGACCTTGCCCTCCCGTAAGAGGACATTTCCCAGATTGTTCTGCGCCTGGGCGGAATTCGGGTTGATTCGCACCGCCTGTTGGAACAGATCCACGGCCTCCGGCATCCTGCCCAGTTCCTGCATGGAAGCCCCGGCATTTTCGTACACGTCGGCGTAGCGTGCGACGCTCGCCAGCAGGTTGAACGCCACCGAGAAGCCCAACAGCAGGCCCCACGTCGAGCGTGCCACATACCGCCAGCGCCGCCGGTCCACCAGCCCCGACTCGGAAGCTTGCCCCGATTTCGAGGTCGGGGTCGGGGCCAGTGCCCGCTCCAAAGCCAGTACGCCAATCACCGCCAGCAGCAGTAGTGCCGGGCAGAAAGTCCACCTCGTACCGGCCGATGGCGTTATTGTAGAGCCCGGTGGTCAACGCGCAGATTCCAAACAGCACAGCCACGACCATTCCAAACCGGCGCAAGGCCGAGGCTGCCTGCCCCGGCCGATCCCGCCACGCCAGAGGCACGGCCAATGCCAGCCACACGAGCGGAACACAGGTCAGGACCCCGTAGGGAGCCTCAATCTGGTCATAACCCGCCGGCGGGGAGGGGACGGTGGCTTCTTGTACGAAGGGGAAATGAGCACCCCACCGCAGCGGCTCCAGAAAATAGACACGGAAATTGAACCAGAGATAACGTATATCGAAAAGCTGCTGTGTCAGCAGCGGATCAAAGCACAACTGATAGTGCAAGCCGAATTCGAACGGGTTGCCAAACCGCCGGGCGTTGTAGAGCATCAGCCCCAACCCGATCAGGGCGATGGGCGCGGTCGCCGCCAGCAGCAGCGGCCAAACCGGTCGCCGTTCCCGCCGTGCCTGCATCACTGGCGCCAGGAGGATGATCGCGCCAAACACCAGCGTGGGCCGCGCTCCCACTGCCAGCCCGTACGCGGCACTCGCCGCCGCCAGCCATATCCATCTCCGATCCGGCTGGTGCAAGGCGCCATAGATCGCCCCGAGCGCCAGCATCGTCAGCATGTAGGCGCAACTGATCGCCACTTCGTTAACATTGGACCGCGGCAACAGCGTCGGCACACCCGTCGCCAGTCCCAGCGCCAGTGCGCCGGCCGCGACGACCCGGATGCTCACGTCGGGAAAATACCGCCGCCTTAGCGCGCAGAGTATGCCCACGCTGACGAGAAAACCCAGGGCGCAAAAGATCACCACGGCCTGCCCGTCATACAGGTAGTGGCCGGTCAGCGCGACGAACGGCCAAAACAACAGCAACGCGGGCGTCACCCCGAAGTACAAATACAGTTTGCCCTTGTAATAACTCAGGTCGTTCAGCCCATACGTTGCCGTCCGATACGGAGCGTTGGCGGTTGGATCATAGGGATTCGCAAGTTGCGCGAGTCCGGCCGGCACGTCGACCTTCAGGTTGAGCTGGCCGGCCCGAAAGCCCTGCACCAATTGATTGTAGTGAGCGCCGGCGGCGGGTTGGTCTGGCGTTGCCATGAAGCCGGAGTAGGCCGCGTACTCATAGACCCCAACCACCACCACACACACTACGGCCAATACTCTCCACTCATTCTTCATCGCGCTGGTGGTCCCTTCTGGTTCGATGCGCCAATGCTCGCTTCTTGTAGCAGGCGAAGTGGAGTCGGGCAAGGGTTGAAGCGAAGTCTGGCGTCGCGTCAGTTTCAAGGTGATTGCCACCGACGCGGGAGCTTGGTAGAATTAGCTTTTTCGCATCATGGGCAGGATTGACGACCTAATCGCAAGGATTGCGGACGAAGGGCTACGCCAGGCGCTTGCGGAAGAAGTCAAGACGCTGAAGAAGACGAACCGGTTCGGTCGTGTATTCGGGCGACGCCCGGCGGAAACAGAAGCGGGTCTACAGGCAAACAACCGCTCGGGGAATCCTGGAGCGGATATTTCTGGTATGATCATGAGTACCAATGCCCGGCGTTTTTTCGGCTTGCTGATCCTTTTGGTCGCCACTTCATTTATCGCCCTCGCCGCCACAGGTCACATCATGGTCTACGACGGCTCTTGCGAACTTTTCCAAAGCCTTTCGACAGGTCAACCGACCCCCGCCCACGGACGCACCGTTTACATTCCATTCTATTGGCTTCATCTGCTTGCGGCCAAACATGGGGCCGATGTGCCGACCTGCGCGTTTCTCTTTGGATTGTCCTTCGATGTGTTCACCGCCGCCGTCTTGTGCTGCGGATTGTGGATATGCCGAAGCCGACCAATACTGCTGTGCGGTCTACTCGCGGGACCCTTCGTCGGGTGTCTGCCCGGGCAAATTCATTCATTTACCGAAGCGACTCACATTGGCCAGTTGGGAGGCGTGTTGATCTTGCTGGCGTCATTCGCGTCGTACTCCACCTTGTTTTGGATCGGCCTCATCTTCCTTCCCTTCCTCTTTCTTGCGCATCCGTTTTCGTCGCTGGCGTTCCTCGGCATTGCTGGCGTTCTGGCTTTGCGCGCCTGGTTGGAACCAAAACGACGGGGATTTTTCATTTTTATCGTGATCCTCGTGTTGCTGTGCGCCTTGCGGGCGTCCTTCAACTTGGATACGTACGAACGGAGTGAGGAGACACTGGCGGTGACAATCCAGCACTTTCGCAGCAGTTTTTGGGGCCTTCCCTTTGTCTATGTCAGCCTCGCCTGGGTCGGAATTGCCTTGATGGGACTTCGAAGCCTTTTCAGCCAGTCACGGTTACTCCGGTCCAGGTTATCCTTGTTTCTCGCCTACGCGTTGCTCGGCGCATTTGCCAGGTACGGATTTGTTTGGGCAAAAGATCCGAGCCATTGGATTCACGCATCCGATTTTCGACGCTTCACAGCTCCCATGGCGCTGGCGCCGTCATTGGTTTGCGCGGTCATCCAGGTCATTTCCGCCAATCGAAAACCGCTGGCGCCTCCCGACACTCCCCTTTGGATCGCCGCCTGCATAACGATTGCCGGCTTCGTGGTTACGCTCCAAGTCCAGGGTTGGGTTTTTAACAGCCTCTGTCGTAGTCTCCGCCGCGAACTTCTGGCCGAGTCGCGCATTCTTACCCCCCAGGATCTTTCCTGGAGTTTCATGACGCCGTTGCGTGGTTGGTTTCTCCCGTTTACCGCGGTTCTTGTCCAGGGCAAAGAGCCTCACTCACTAATCATTCCTGAGTCGAGCTGCAAAGCCAGTGTGCCATTGCCGAAATGGGAACTTGCGCCGAAAACACCCTTGAGCCCGGGTGGTGTGAACCAATTTTTTTCCTTCGCCACGCTTTCTGAGCTCAGCTTTCAGGGCTGGTGCCTTCTCGACAAAACCGAATCCGAATACGGCCCCGAGGTGCGCGTTGGCGTCGAGGCGTTTTGGGTAAAACACCAATACTCCAGGTTCTACACATTTGTTCATCCGTCCACTTCGCAGCGGTTGCGCATCCGCTTTTCGGCCATCTCCCTGTACCCGGACCTTCCCATCCGCGTCGTCATCGCCTGCGAGGGAAAACAAACGACAACCCAATTGGTATTGCGGAACGAGTCGAATTCCCAAAAGTCCCCGGAAAAATTTGAGGTCCCGCTGGAACTCCCGACCGGCGAAGGCGAGTTCGAGGTTCGCTTCGAATGCGATGCCCAACCAGGCCTCACGCACGGCTCCGACACAAGGAAGTTGGTCTTCCAAGTGCGGGATTTCCGGATCGATACTACCAGCGCCGTTCCGGTCGCCCCCGAGTAAACCACCCGCAACAACCGCCCATAACCGACCTCGATCTTTTTCGTGCGGCAATGTCAGAACCGCCCGTCGAGACCCACAAGTCCAGGTGAGGGTGGGGCGGCGCTACGGCCTCGAATAACATCGACTTTGCGCCTCGCTTCCCCATACCATCTGTTCCGGGATAGGCAGACGGCGCAACGCCCGAACATGTGGCGATTCTACACGCACCGTCCATTCGAATACTCGGAATGCCAGGCCAAACTCGAAAGGATACCAACCCCATGACACGACTCTTTCCCCGACTCGCCTTGCTAGTCTGTTTATTGCTCGGCAGCAGCTGGTGCCGCGCCGATGACATCTTCGTGTCGGCAAGCGCTTCCGGGTTCAGTTCCTTCACCAACACGGTCGTGAAAATCGATTCGAACGGAACCCAGACCGTCTTCGCCAATACGGGCCTGAACGACCCTCATGGGCTTGCGTTTGATACGAGCGGCGATCTCTATGTGGCAAACGTGGTCAGTGGCCAGATTGTGAAACTCAATCCAAGCGGAACCCCATCGGTCTTCGTCAATTCAGGCCTGGCCCAGCCGATCGGGATCGCCTTTGACAGGGGTGGCAATCTCTATGTGGCAAACTTTCCTTCCAACACGATTGTGAAAATCGATTCGGGCGGTAACGAAACCGTCTTCGCCAGGACCGGCCTCTCCAACCCGTACGGGCTGGCGTTTGACAACAGAGGCAATCTGTTCGTGTCGAATTTTGGCAACAACACGGTCGAGAAGTTCGATGCCAGCGGAACCGGGACCCTCTTCGCCAATACGGGCGTGAACCAACCTCACGGTCTCGCCTTTGACACCGACGGCAATCTCTACGTGGCCAATGCCGGCAATAACACGATCGAGAAGTTCAATGCTTGCGGAGACGGGACCCTCTTCGCGAATACGGGCTTGAACAACCCGATCGGTCTCGCCTTCAACAGCAGCGGCACCCTGTTTGCCGCCAATGCGAACGGCGACAGTATTGAGGAGTTCAACACGAGCGGGCAGGGATCGCTCTTTGCCAGCCTGGCGTTCAGCCCGAGGTTTATCGCGGTGCCGGCGCCGTCCATGTGCCCCAATATCGTGGGAACATGGAGCGGGCAGATGAACGTCGCCGCGTTTGGAGGTTATAGTACGATACCGCTGTCGATTCAGGTGACCGACCAACGCGCGAACGGCTGTCTGGTTCGTGGTTGGCTCACTCAGGGCAGCGCCAGCAACTGTTTCCCCAATCTCCGGTTTGGGTGGAACCCGTGGTTCCGAGTGCCATTTACCGGGACGATCCCCGACGGGTCAACCGTGCTCCTCAACGTCGGTGGCGATGGCTCCGGCAAGGCTTCCGCAATTCTGGACGTGACCCAGACGCCGCCCGCGCTGACGAAGTTCGTCTATCAGCCAGGTAACGGAAATACTCTTACGGGCGACCTGACCCTGCAACCACCTTCGCATTGACCGACTAATGGCTGCGATCAGCGCGCGTCTCTAGTGGCGGGGCAATCGAGCCCAGGGAAAAACCGGGTCGGCTGCCGCTCATGTGTTACCTCGCAGGGGTCCTGTAGTCGTGGACTGACGCGCAAGGGGCAGGAGCGGAGTCCAGCGCGTGCGCTGAATGACCCGCCGCGCGGTTGCAGGATATAAGTCCTTCCATTGGGACAAAGTTTCGGGTAAGGTTCTGGCATGGCTGGCGCCTCGAGTCTCCGTTGTGATATCCGTGGCAGTTTTGCGACTGCCTTCCGCAACTGGCGGCTCAAGGAAAACATCCCCCTCAAGCAGGTCGCCGCGGACCTGGGCGTTTCGATTGGCACGGTCAATAACTGGGAGTCGGGAAAGCGGTTTCCGACCGGTCGCCATTTCGAGTTGCTGGCGGAATATACCGGCCTGCCGCCGTGCCGGCTCTTCTGCATCATGGCGGACCAGTGTATCCCGTCCGATTGCATGCTGGCGACGTCGAAAAAGAAGCGCTGAGACGCCTGCGTACCCCGCCGCCATTACACTCTAAGTAGAAAATCACCGTTTGCTTAAATCAACCTGCGTTTATTAGAATGGAACCACATTGGGTAAGACGGTCTGCCATGAGCGAGTCAACCTTCAGCAATCCCAACGTCGAAAGTGGACGGGTGAGCTTGTGGCTCGACCAACCGCCCGCGGGCCAATGGGATTTTGGTGACATGCCGAACGCATCGATAACCGAGTACGGCAATAGGCGAACCGCACCGCCTGGCTGGCGAGCGGCGCAACACCTTGCGCGGAAGGTCATCGAACCATGATCGCCTGCGATGTGGCTCTCGGTCGGACAAGTCCAGGCGGAAGCGCGAGCCAACTCCTGTCGCGGATAATCAAGAGGCTTAACAGGCAAGACAACTGTGTCGCGGAAGAGGTGTTGAACTTTCTGGATGCGCTGAGCTTTCTGACGGCGCACGAACTAAGTCGGATTCTCCATGAGTTGCCCGGGAGTTTCTACTCCGTGGTGGCGCGGGAGCCGCTGGAAAGTCGGCTCGAGTTGTTCTTGCAGGATTACCGGGAGTTTGTCCCCATCGCGGTGTCCACTTCGAGCTACGCGGAAACGGTGGCGGCCAACATGCGCGCGGTGTTTCGCAGGGCCAGATCAAATCGGCACAAGACTCAAGCCCTCCGCTGCGCTGTCAATGCAGCGATTTTGGCCAATCGATTGGCCGCGATGGACACATGCCGCGAGATGATTTACAGCGTCCAGGACGAAGAGTTGGGGCTTCTGGTGGCGGAAATAATCACCGAGAATCCAGGCTCGTTCTTGAACGACATGGAACCATCTGCGATCCGGAGCGATGTGGTCCGAAACGCCCTGTCCGAAGCCCGGATGAGCGTACGCGAACAAGAACTGTGCCCCAACGCACTCGGCAGCTATGCCTGGTTTTGGGGGCTTGGTGGGCGCGAGATGGTCAACTTGGCGCCCGCGTAGTCAAAGAAAGTCCATTCCAGTACAGCACCTCGAGTTCGTTGTCCCGCCGCGCGCCGCCCCCTCCTCAATCTCCCCTACTGCTCGTAGTTCTCGACGATGTTTGGCGGACGCACCCGCGCCTCGTTCGGGTCCTGACCCGCCGCGCGCTTGGCCTGGCGCTGACGCAACAAGTCCCAGCACTGGTCCAGTTCGACGCCAATCTTCTTGAGCCGTCGCCGCGTCGGCTTCGGACGGTGATTCCTGCTCGAACAGCCGATGTTCTTCCGCCGCGAGGCCTTTGATGTGTTTGAGGACGGACTGATCGGTGGTTTGGTCCTTCATGATGTTTGCTCCATGGCGTTCAACAACGTCTCCAGATCAAACGAATCATCGTGGCGCACGCCGTTGATGAAAAATGTCGGCGTGCCATTCACGCCGCTGCGGACGCCGCTCATGAAATCCTCCCGTACGCGCGCGGCCTGCGTGTGTTTCGCCATCTCGCCGGTGAACTGGGCCGGATCGAGCCCGACCGCGGCGGCATACTCAACCAGCGCATCGTCGTCGAGGGCTTCCTGGTTCTCGTACAAGCGCGTCGTGCATCTCCCAGAATTTGCCATGCGCCCCGGCCGCCTCGGCGGCTTCCGCGGCATGCTCGGCGTGGGGATGCATCGTGCTCAGCGGGAAATTGCGAAAGACGAACCGCAACCGTTTCCCCAATCGTTTTTGGAGTTCTTTCACAATCGGATACGCCTGCCCGCAATACGGGCACTCATAGTCGCCGTATTCGACGAGGGTGATCTGGGCCGTCGCCGGTCCCTGGATGTGATCGCGCTCGCCAACGGGCAGAGTCAGCTTGGCCTGCCAGCTTGTTCTCACGCCGTCACCTCCCGTTTCGCGGGAAGCGCTTCGAGCGCCGTGAGGATCCCGTCCGCGCCGGGATTGACGCCAATCGGGGACACGTAGCTCCAGCGAATCGTTCCGTCCGCATCGATCACAAACAGCGCCCGCTCGGTGCAGCCGTCTTGCGTTCGATACACTCCATAGCTCCGCGCCACCGCGCCTTTCGGTTCGAAATCAGTCAACAACGGGAACCGCAACTTGCGGTCCTTGGCGAACGCCAGGTGGCACCAGATGCCGTCCACCGAAATGCCAAGCAGTTCCGCGTTGAACCGGTGGAACTCCGGCAGGATCTCGTTGTACAGCGCCATCTGGTCCCCGCACACCGGGCTCCAATCAGCCGGGTAAAACGCCAGGATGACCGGTTGGCCGCGAAAATCGCTCAGCGAAACGCTCTGGTCCGGCGTGCTGTGGAGCGAGAAATCAGGCGCCGGGAAGCCGGCTCCGAGCGCGGTTGCGTGGTGTTGAACGTCTGTCTCGTCGTTGCCCTTGCTCATAAGCAGCTTCCTTTCAGGGTCACGTTGGCAAAGTGGATGGCACAAAGCAGATGTCACGGTATGTGTGTCTGGACGCCAGACCAGACGAACCATCCAATTTTGCTCACTCGTACTGCGACAGCGACGAATTTCCGCCGGTCCCCGCCCCAAGTCAAGCGCATCCTTCGCGTGACCACTCGCACAACCCCTGGAGGACGGTGGGGCCGTGCACCTCGCCCCGGCGTCCATCATGGCAAACTGATGTCGATGCGGTAGAACTCCTGCGGCGGAATCGGATTCGTGTCGGTGATGGGGCCCGTACGTTCGACCTACGGTAGTACGCTCGACTGTGTTACCGTGAACGGCTCGCCGCCAATTGTTACGGTGCCGGTTCGAGGCGTATTGTCGTTCGGGTTCGGCGCGACAGTGTAGTAGACCGTTCCGTTCCCAATGCCACTGGCACCGCCGGTGATTGTGATAAACGAATCGTTACTCACTGCCGTCCACGGACAGTCGCTAAAGTTGGCTTTGACCTTCACGGCTTTCGACTCTGCCACGGTGCCAATGAAGCTGAATTTGGCGCTCTTGGGACTTAGCTTGAACGTGCAACCACCGGCGGCTTGGTTGACCGTGACAGTCTGACCGGCAACATTGATTGTGCCGGTCAGAGGCACGGTGTTAGTATTGCCGGGAACGGTGTAGCGGACTGTCCCGTTGCCCGTGCCGTTGGCACCCTCCGTGATGCTGATAAACGAGTCGTTGCTGACCGCAGTCCACGTACAGTCTGTGCCCTTGGCTTTCACTTTCAGAGTTTTGGCACCGCCTTTGGCCCGAAGTTCAACGCTTGCCGGACTCACAGTGAAGGTGCAAGCAGGGGCAGGCAGTACCGTTACAGTCCAGTAGAAGCCGTTGTTGTCCTTGTCGCACTCGGCCACTTCGTTGAGGTCGTTAATTTTGTAGGCGAGGTAGTAGGTTCCGGGCGTATCTGTCCGGAGAACCTGATTGGTTTGAATGATCAACACACTTCCACCCTTGGGGCACCCGCTCACTGGCTTTTCGTAAAACGATGAAACACCAACAAAATTGGAGTCATTTGACCAATAGAAGCCGACATGAAACGCACCGGCTGAGGCACCGCCCCCAGGACAAGACTGGTTTGTGATGGTGATCGAAACTGTGATCGTAGCGCCTACGCTTGGATTAGTATTGTCAAGGGAATCGGCACACCGCGTCAAATCAGGCTGAGGTAGCAGTGCGTTAACCAGATTGCTTCCGGTTGGTGTGCCCCAACCCGTGCAGAGATCGTAGCCAGCAACGGCAGAAAACAGGAGGGGGCTGTAATAGGTTTTGCTGTTGCCACTGATGATGTCATGGAAGCAAGCGTCATACGTTGTCCCCGTGCCGATCGCGTAGACAACTGGGTTGATAAAGCCGACTGTGGGTTGGCTACTGGCCTCAGCTTGCTGATTGACCAGCGCCGTAAATCCCGCCCACAGTGGCGCGGCACAACTTGTGCCCCCGACGCCTGAGTCTGCGGAGCCGTTATTGTAAATCACGTATATGCCATCGGCAACCATCGCAACATCTGGAACATTCCGCTTGCTCGTCGATCCGCCATTCGTGGACATGTCGATGCTCGTTTGCCAACTCGGAATCGAGTAGCTGCTGCCGATCCCGCCGCCGCTCGCATCGTTTGTCTCGCCCAGTCCGGTGCCGGTGTTCCAATTCCAAACCTTTTCCGATAGCCAATCTCCTTCTGGCCCAGTTGTCGTCAAGGTTGTCCCGCCCACCTGCGTGACGTATGGGCTATCCGATTGCTGTTGGTTTAGCCAGCGATTGGTAAACGCCCCGTTGTCACCGGAAGCTTGGAAGAACGACTGGCCCTGCATGGCGTATTCCTGGTAAATCTGATCGAGATTCGTGGCGTCGTTTCCAAACTGCCAAGAACAACTGATTTGTTTCGCCAGATTATCCGTGGCGATTCGGTTCAAGACATCTTCTGCGTTCGCAATGACATTGGGAGCTTCATAGACGACGACTTCAGAGAGTCCCGGTGCTATAGAAATCGCCATTTCAATATCCAAGGACACTTCTCTTACGTATTGGGCATTTGCGGTGGGTGTTCCGCTGAACCCGTCCAACAACACATTCTGCAAGGGGACTGCCGGCAGTCCAGCTTGACTTTCGTAGGTGGAAATATCATTTGCATAGTAGCCATCAAGCTCCACCAGAGCGACCACCTGCCCGGATCCGTCAAGCAAGACGCCCGGTACGTAGGCGGATATAAAATCATATCCCATGTAGCTGCCGGATGGCCCCGAACCGGAGCCGAAGCTTGGCGTCGCGTTCGCCGCCGTGTTTCCAGGGGGATGCTGAACGCTCAAAGGACGCGGGAGATTATAGTTGTCCAAGCCGGTGACGTGCAATATCGGGACTGTCAAGTCGAGAGACGGCTCGGCATCCGTCGCGTAGAACTCGCGGGATTCCGTCGGGTGGTGGTACGTGAAAAGCGTCACACGGAACGTCCGCTCGATGTCCGCCACAGACCCGCGCACATCTACGAGCGTGCGATTGGGGTGCGTTCCGGTGATGGTGAACCCGTTCGCCTTTGCGAACTCAACGACGGCTTGGTAGTCGTGCTCCGTCGGCCCGAACTTCGTCGTGAACTCTTCCGGTGTCAGCCAACGATGGTATTGAGGGCTTGCTGGCGCATATTGCTGTTGCAGCAAATTGGTGAGTGCTTCTTGGTTACGTAGTGGCAGTCCAATCACCAAATCCAGATTCGTCGAACTCGCAAGTCTCCCCACCGGCTGCAAGTCTAACTCCGTAACCGTCCTTACGACGTGGCCGCGCAAGACCTGTCTTTCCGCAGCATTTGCAACCGTCGTGAGAAGCAACAGCGAGCCGCAAGAGATCGTTAAGAACGCTCCGAAAATCGCTGGTTTGGCCCCTACCAACAACGCGCGCATTTTCATAGATGCCTCACAAGTCGACTCGCAACGAATTCCTAGCCTCGCGCAGACGTGGCGCTTTGGAGCCCAAGAAGAAGAAAGGCCCCTACGGGATGATCACGGATTGTTTATGGGCTATCGGACTGCCGATTTCAAGCCTTTTCTGGGTGAAGGAGTACCCACCCCTTGAATCCCCTCCCGAGAGGGGAGAATCGTGGCGGTGTCAAGATACGCCCGTCGTGGGACAGAGGGCAGACGCGGGGGTCTGCCCCTACGGCGGGACGCCACTCGTGTCGAACGCGCCGACATTTTGGACTTTGAACCCCGACGGGCGGGCGATAATCTCCCCCTATGGCACTGGAATTTTCCAAGTATCACGCGCTCGGGAACGATTACATCGTCATCGACCCCAAGCACCTCGGTTCGCCCCTGACGACCGAACAGATCCGGATGATCTGCCACCGCAATTTCGGCATCGGGTCGGACGGGATTCTCCTCGGTCCGTTGCCGGCGCAACATGCGCCGCGCGCCCTGCGCATTTTCAATCCCGACGGCAGTGAGGCCGAGAAGAGTGGGAACGGGCTGCGGATTTTTTCGCGGTATCTGTGGGACCGCAAACTCGTGGGCAATGAAGAATTCGCCATCGAGACCGCGGGCGGCGTCGTGCGCGCGACCGTGATCGATGGCGGCCGCGCGGTGCGCGTGGAAATGGGCCAGGTCAGTTTCTGGAGCGACGCGATCCCCGTCACGGGGCCGCGCCGCGAGGTGCTCAACGAAACCATCACGGTCGGCGGTCGCACGTTTCTGTTTTGCGCGGCGACGATCGGCAATCCGCATTGCGTGCTGGCCTTGCCGGAAATCGACGCCGGGATGGCCCGCCGATTCGGGCCGTTGCTGGAAACGCACCCCAATTTCCCGAATCGCACCAACGTGCAGTTCCTCAAGGTGCGCGACCGCCGAAACATTCAGATCGAAATTTGGGAACGCGGCGCGGGATACACGCTGGCCTCGGGCAGCAGCAGCAGCGCCGCGGCGGCGGTGGCGCATCGGGTCGGTCTCTGCGACCGCTCTGTTTCCGTCCACATGCCCGGGGGCGTCATCGCCATCGAGATGGGTGAGGATTATTCGATCCGGATGACCGGCGGCGTGACCCACGTCGCGGACGGCGTCATCGCTCCCGAAGTCTTCGAGGGGACAAAACCGTAGACGGGCATCAGGCTTGCTCCGGGCGCGCCCGCGTGCTAGGGTCGCGCCCACCAAAACGAAGGAGATGCTCATGCAACGCTTTCATAAAACCGCGATCACTCGCGCCGCCTGTATTTTTGTTGCCGCGTCCGCCGTGGTCGCTTCGGCGCAGGGACCGAAGACAGCGGACCAGATCATCGGTTTTGCGGAATCACAGACCGGGGCCTACAAGTCGTGGTCCGCCGATTACACCCAGAGCATGAGCATGTTCGGCACCCATATGGACGTCAACGGCACCGTCGTGCAGAAACCGCCGCACCGCGTCTGGATGCAGTTGGATATGCCGATCATGGGCCAGCACAGCCAAATGACCATGGTTATGGGTCAGGACGGCGTCATGTGGCAGATCATGAAGATGGGGCCCCAGCAGCAGATCATGAAAATGGACATGAACAAGCTCGGGAGCAACGCCCTGGCGCAGGCCGGTATCCAGGGGAATCCCCTGGATCAATTCGATCCCGCCAAACAATTGGAGACCACCAGGGGAATGTGCGACTTCAGCGTGGGCGCGGCCAAAGAACTCGATGGTCAACCAATGTATGTCCTGGAAGGCGCGTTGAAGCAGGCCGCCCTGACAAACCAGCAGATGGCGACGATGGCCGCGATGGTGGGCAAGACGCGCGTCTTCATCGGACAGACAGACGGCTTTGTCCATCGACTGGAACAGTATGACAAATCCCTGACGAACATGGTCATGGCCATGGAGTTCAAGAACCTGAAGTTCAACCAGGACGTGGCGGATTCCAAATTCGTGTACCAGCCGCCCCCCGGCGCGCAAGTGATGGACCTTACGCAGATGATGTCGCAGCGCGCGCAGCCACAGGGAGGAGAAGTTCCCGCGCCCGGTTCGCCTCCGCCGTCACCCGCGCAGAAATAATTCAGGCGGCAATCTCGCGCTCGATCACTTCCAGGAGCGCGTGCAGAATCAGCGTGTGCGCCTCTTGGACGCGCCCGCTGTCCGAGTTGGCGATAATGATCTCCCAGTCGGCTTTGCCCTTGGCTTTTCCGCCGCCTTTGCCGAGAAGCGACACGGTCTTGACGCCTTTGGCCTTGGCGGCTTCCAGCGCGCGGAGGATGTTCGGGGAGTTCCCGCTCGTGGAAAAACAAACCAGGAGATCGTTCGGGTTGGCCAATCCTTCCACCTGACGGGAAAAAACATTCTCAAAGCCAAAATCGTTGCCGATACACGTCAACGCCGTCGGGTCTGCCGTCAGGCTGACTCCCGGAAGAGAACGACGGTTGCTGCGGAAGCGACCCACGAGCTCCTGGGTAAGATGCATGGCGTCCGCGGCGCTGCCTCCATTGCCACAGGCAAGGATTTTTCCTCCCGACCGGAGACAGGCGACGGCTGCCGCCGCAATCTGTTGGAACGCAGCTTCTTCACCCGCCAATGCTTGCAGGGTTCGACACGCATCCTCGGTGATTTTCGACAGAACAGATTCCATACGTGTATCTTAGCGCCCTTTCGGCTGGATGCGAAGGGAAAAAATCTGGTAGCACCTTTCGCACACACTTCGTAAGGCGCGTCGCGATATAACAAATTGTAACAAAATTCTTCTTGAATTCTAACTGGCTGTTGGCTTTGATACTACCACCAGTAGGGATGGCGGGTCGTACTGGGTACCACTTATGGTTGGTCGCGGTCGCGCAAGGAAAAGGTAAAGTTCTGCCATGGATAGGTTTCAGACGCAAAAGATTACACGCCAGATGATCGACAACTGGCCTCTGGCCAGGTCCGGTCTGAGCGCGCGCGTCGTCCATTGCCTCGAAGAGGCCGGCGTCAAGAACATCGGCCAACTCCGCGGCTGGACCGATCAGCAACTCCTGAACCTCACCAATTTCGGCGCGACATCGCTCGAAAACGTTCGCTGGTTCTTCAACTGGACCCGCCGCCTCGAGGCCGGTAACGGACAGGCCGCCAACTTTCGCGCGCTGTTGCGGGAATTTCTCAACAGCCAGGAAGTGTTCGTCATCGAGCAGCGCTTCGGCTTGACCGACCCGTTGTTCCGTCCCCAGATGAAGCGGCGCACGCTCCAGGAGATCGCCCGCATGCGCATTCGCGTCACCCGCGAACGCGTCCGCCAGATCGAGGAATCCGCCGTCGCGACCCTCCAGTCGCATCTCGCCCGCGCCGTCGCCGAGACCCAGGAAGTCTATTGGGCCAACCAGATCCTGTCCAACGGTTGCGTCGTGACATCCGCCGAGTTGGCCGGCTGGGCCGATGACCCGAACCTGGGCGGGTATCAACCGTGGGGATCGCTCTTGTTGATCAGCGAGACGCTCGAGCGGATCACCTTCCGCTACGATTATTTCTCCGTCCTGTCCGGGCTGGTGCTGAACCAGGTCGAAAAACAGATCCTCCAGATCCTCCACGCGTCCGGGGAACCCGTTCCGTTCGAGAAAATCCTCGCCAGCGTTTCCGATGAACTCAGCTTCCTCAACGGCCAGCGCCCGCGGTTGGTGACGGTCCTTCTCGATCATCACCCCGAAATCAGCGGCACCGTGGATCGTCGCTACTTTCTCCCGATGGTCGGGGCGCCCCTGGTCATTGTCGATATCCTCCGCACCCGCCAGGAACCGGTCCACTTCCATGAGTTGACCCGCCTGTACAACGAGCGTATGCAACCCCACAGCCGCAAGGGCACGGGCTACATCCTCCGCGTCCTCAACCTCATGCCCGAGGCCGAACGCGTCTCCCGCGCCGTCTACCAACTCAAAGATTGAGCCGCCCATCGCTCCGTTACGGGTCAAACCTCGACCCTTTGCGCCACGAGCGGGCCATCATGAACCAAGCTGGACTTGCACTGCCCCGATGCGGTACAGCTCACGGCGCAAGGCATGAAGACCATCACCGACTGCTTTGGTCACGCGGTTCGAATCACCGACGAGCGTTCTGGCTCATATCCTCGCCCATCCCGAAATGGCGGGCATGGCCCAGGAAATCGAAAACGTCCTGCGCCACCCCCAACTGGTCCGCTGCTCGCTTTCCGACTCTTCCGCCCGTCTCTTCTACGACTTCTATGCCCGCACAATCGTCGGTGGCAAATGGCTCTGTGTTGTGGTTAAATACAGGCAGGCCGACGCCTTTGTCGTCACCGCGTACCTGACCGACAAACCCAAGGCCGGAAAAGATTTATGGCCGACAAACTGAAAATCTGGTTCGACGCCGAAGCCGACTACCTCGAAGTCCAGTTCGCTGACGCCGCCGGGTCCATGAAGGAAACCGCCCACGACGCCGTCATGGAGCGCGTCGACGCCGATGGCCGCGTGATCGGGTTTACTGTCACCGGCGTCAGCCGATTCAACAAAGACAAACCACTCGTTGCCGAACTTCTTTCCTCGAACTCTCCCGCCGCCGTCCGCGAGAAGAGCACCAAGAAGTACGGCCGCAAGTAATTCGCCTCCTCGCCGCTCCTGCCTGCAACTGTAGCCGCAAGCGGAGTCCGACGACACGCGACCTCGTCGTGCCTTGGTCGCAATCTCATTCGCGGGTCGTTTGTCTGTCTTGCCTTCCGGTGCAGCCGCTCCTCGTCGTGGTAGCGCGAGCGTCCCCGCTTGCGGTCGTTGCCTCGCCCCTCCTGCCGCCTGCACCACGCCAGCCGAACGGCCCGCCTACGCCGGGCTTGCTTGCCAACCCACCCGCTTGTAGACTGCCCGGCGCATGACCGCGCTGCAGGCAGCCTCCTCGCAACAACAGTTTTACGACAAGCTGGACGAACTCGTTAAAACTGCGAAGGATTTCCTCGTGACGGGATTCGGCGACGCGAAACCCGAAGAGGCCACCAAGCAGCATCTCATCGAGCCGTTGCTCGCGGCGCTGGGGTACAAGACCGCCAATTACGACAGGGAATTCCACATCCTCGACGATGATGTCGATTATCTCCTGAAAGACCGCCATCCCTTGATGTTCCTCGAGGCGAAGAGCCTCCACGATCCCGCGAAGGATCTGTTCAAGAAGCACCAAGAACAGGTCACCCGCTATATCTACAATTACCGCAGGACCCCGCCGGACAAACTGCGCGGCGAAGAACCGATTAACTGGATCGTCCTGACGAATTTCGCGCAGTGGTTTTTCATCCGCGTCCACGAGGAAGTGCCCAGCTTCTCGTTCACGCTCGACAACATCGTCGCCCGCCGTGAGGAATTCTGGGAATTGTTGGCCCTCGAAAATGTCGTCGCCAACCGCATCGACGAACTCTACGACCAGCGCCAGAAAGCCGATCTCGACAAGCGGTTTCTCGCCGACCTGAAACGCTGGCGGCTCATCATCGCCAACGGCTTCGCCCTCCGCAATCCGGACCGGAGCCTCGACGATCTCACGAAGGCCAGCCAGCAACTGCTCGACCGCTTCATCTTCTGCCGCATGCTCGAAACGAACCGGTTGATCGAGCACGACACGCTGGCCCGACGATTCGCCAGTTACATCCGGCTCTACGGCGACCCGCCCACCAAACCCTTTTCGGAGGTGTTGAAGGAATCCCTCTTCGCCGAGATCAAGCGCGATTTCAATACCGAACTGTTTATCCGCCCGCAGCTCTGTGACCAGCTTGCCATCGACAACATCGCCTTGGCCACTGTCATCGGCGACAAGCCGCTCACGCCCGACGTGGCCGCGCAATGCGGTTTCGAGCAGGGCCAGGGCGAGCTGCTCTCCTCGTACAAGCACCTCTACGGCTACGATTTCTCCCGCATGTCCACCGACATCATGGGCGCGGTCTACGAACGGTTCCTCGCCCATAAACTGGACAACAAGAATGGCCGCATCACCATCGAAGACACCAACGACCTCCGCAAAAAAGAGGGCATCTACTACACGCCCCGCTACATCGTCGATTATATCGTCGCCCACACCGTCGGGAAGAAGATCGACCCCGTCTTGAGCGAAGCGCTCGCGTTGCTCGGATACAAAAATTACAAGGCCGCCCTGGCCAAAATCCGCGAACTCTCGCAAATCAAAGTCCTCGACGCCGCCATGGGCTCCGGTTCGTTCCTGCTCCGTGCCTTCGACACGTTTGTCGATGCCTACAACACCTACAACACCGAGTGCGCGCGGCGCAAACACGCCCACGGTCAGACCACCGGCATGTTGTTCGATGCCGGTCGTGAGCTCCCCGAGCCGGTCGAGCACATCGCGAAACTCGTCGTCACCGAAAACATTTTCGGCGTCGATCTGGACGAACAGGCCGTCGAGGTCGCCAAGCTCAATCTCTGGATGCGCCTGATGAAGGTCGAGCGCGAATTCATTCGCGAGTCCATCACCATCCGCAAGAACGGCGACAAACCTCTCAATCTGCTGCCCACGCTCTCCAATAACCTCAAACGCGGCAATTCGCTCATCGACGATCCCGCCGTCGCCGGCGACGCCGCGTTCAATTGGAAAACCGAATTCCCGGACATCATGCAGCGCGGCGGTTTCGACTGCGTCATCGGCAACCCGCCGTACGGGATGTTGCAGCCGCACAACACACCCGACGATGTCCTTACCTTTCTTCGGAAGACCTACGTTGCGGCAGAGTTTAAGATCGACTTGTTCCATCTGTTCCTTCAAAGAGGAATCTCACTTCTCAAGGCGAGCGACAGATTCGGATACATCATTCCGACCAGCATCTTAAACAACGTCTATGTACAAGGCTTGCGGGACTGGATTGTCGAACACTGCTGCATTGAGCAGATCGCCATTTCCCGCGAGATGGTGTTCCCTGACGCGGATGTGCACACCTGCATCCTTCTGCTGAAGAAGGAAACCGACGCAAGGAAACGCTCCACACAAACGGTTCTAACGACAACGGAATTGAGTGAGACTCTTGCTCTGACCCCAAAGTCGTTCTCTCACGTGTCTCAGGCCAGTTTTAGCACTCAAAGCGGCGGCGTCTGGAACATCCTCGTTAATGAAGGAAACAACTCCCTAATCACCAAGTTGACGAAGAGTTTTCCACGACTGGAAGAGGTGGGCATAATTAATCGTGGCCTCATTACAGGAGACCGCGGCAAGTATTTCTCGCCAACAAAAAAGTCTCCGGCCTACGTTCCCATTCTGCAAGGTGCGGACGTCCACCGATATCACACGTTGCCGCCATCAGAATTCGTCTCCCTTGAAAAACCGTCTGCGGCCGGAGGTTCTTGGGACACCGAAGTGCACCTCGCGCCACACAAGATCGTAGTGCGACAGATCTCCCGAACACCCACAGCGAGCCTGATTCGGGCACCTATTGCCGTCACAGGTAACATTTTCACCGTGCGTGCTAAGTCCAAGTCGCTAAGGGACGAACTTCACCTCTTGGGAATCATTAATTCCCGTCTAACAGATTTCTTCTGGCGCACGATGTTTGCGGACTTCAAGACGTCATTCCCACAGGTGACAATCGCCAGCCTCGCGCAGTTACCGATCAAGATGGCTGACCCGAAATCTAAGAGCCGGACGGCACTTTCAAAGCAAATCGTCAAAAGCGTCGAGGCCATTCAGGTGGCACACGACGGAGTGTGTTTTTTGCCGCAGGCGTTGCAGAAGAAGACCGCTCAATTGCACCGCACGGACTGCGCGCTCGCCCACTACCTGCAAAAAGACTACAAGACAGCGGTAACGGCCGAAGTCCTGATCGACGATGTGCGGCGCAAAGGGTTCGTGCACGGAATCGTGGTCCAGCCCGGAAAGAAGCATATCATCATCGCCGCCGAAGTATCGGACACCAAGGACGCCACGCCGGTCACCCAGCCGATAGTGCGGTTGACCTTTACCAATCCAGCGTTGCAGCAGTTTATGTACGCATCATTGCGGGGTTTCTTGGAAACCAACGCCCGCAAGACGTCTTGGACAACGGGCAAGACCCCGCAGCCGGTCTACGATCTGATCGTCAACGGCATCGAGCCACTGGCCTTCTTCCATCCTGCGGCGCTGGCCAACCTGAATGCCATCCGCGACCTGATGAAGAGCGTGGCCAAAGAAGTCGGCACATCCAACCTTGCCGCCCTCGAACAGGAGATCGCCGACACCGATCAAGCCATCGACCGCCTCGTCTACGACCTCTACGGCCTGACCGAAGAAGAGATCGCGATTGTCGAAGGCGTCACGAAGTAGATCTGCTGTCACGCCTCAACCTCACAACATTTGACGTAGTGCCCCCGCCTTTCGAATTTCGCCATTCCGATTTCGAGTTTTTTACCCTGAGCCCGGTCGAAGGGTGGTGAGATAACTGCCCCCTCCTCCCGGCCCACTCTTTTTTCTCGCGGCGGTGCCGTCCTTTTCCTACTCTCCGGGGCGTGCGGATTCTCGATAAATATCTGCTGCGCGAATACGCCTGGCCGTTGCTCTACTGTTTCGACGCGTTCGCGATGTTGATGATCGTCATCGATTTGTTCGGGACATTGGACGACTTTATCCAGTACCACGCCCGCTTCGGCACCGTCGTCCATTATTACCTCATTTTGTTTCCCGAGATGTTCGTGATCATCATGCCCATGGCCCTCCTGCTCGGCCTGTTGTTCTGCCTCGCCAACCTCAGCAAGTACAACGAACTGGTCGCCATGCGCGCCAACGGGATCAGCCTCCTGCGGCTCGCCGTGCCGCTGCTGGCCATCGGCGCCGCCGCCACCGTCGCCGTCTTCATCGTCAACGAACTGTTTGTCCCGCACGCGCATGAAAAGGCCGATGCGTTGCGGGCGTCCGTCAAAGGCAAGGGCCAGCCGAATGTCCTGGAGAATTTCTTTTTCGCCAACACCGTCGAACGGCGCGATTGGTATGCCCGGCGCTTCGACACCCGCCGCTCCGAGATGGCCACGGTGGAAATCCACGCCCGGAAGGACAACGGCGAGCCCGACTTCAACGTCTACGCCGAAAGCGCCCGCTGGACCAACCATCAGTGGCGTTTCTTCAACGCGGACGTGTACGATCAGCGGGGCACGCCCCCGGTCGCGCACGCCGCCGAAACGAATTTCCCCGCGTTCAAGGAAACACCCGCCCGCCTCGCGGTCGAAGGCAAGAATCCCGACGACCTCACCACCGGCGAACTCCGCCGATACATCCGCACCCAGCGCGTCGCGAATCACTACACCGGCCTGGCCAAGTACGAGGTCCGGCTTCAATCCCGCTACGCGTTCCCCCTGACCAATCTCCTCGTCGTGCTCATGGGGATACCGTTGGGAATGCGCGTGAGCCGCAGCGGACCGTTGCTCGGCGTGGGTACGGCGCTCACTCTCGTCGTGGTGTTCTATTTCCTCAACAACATCACGCTCGCGCTGGGGGATGGCGGCCGGATTCCGCCCGCCGCCGCCGCATGGACGACGGACGCCATTTTCGCCTGCGTCGGGTCGGTGTTACTGTTCCGCGCCCGGTGACGGCCCGCGCCCGGCGATCACGGCGTGCGCCGCGGCGTAGTCCTTGCAATGGGAGAGGCTGACAAAGATGGCCGTGACGCCGCGCGCGTTGGCCAGTTCCGCTCCCTTGCCGTGGAGCACCGCGTACGGTTCGCCGCTGTCGCGCTTGCGAATCTCCATGTCCTTCCAACCGAGGTGATGTCCGATGCCCGTGCCGAACGCCTTCGAGATGGCTTCCTTCGCCGCGAACCGCGCCGCGAAATGCAGCGCCGGAAATTTCATGCCGTTGCAGTAGGCGACTTCCTCGGGCCAGAAACAACGGGTCAGAAACCGCTCGCCAAACTTGTCGAGGGAATCCTGGATCCGCGCCGTCTCGACGATATCGACACCGGTGCCGAGGATGTTCGTGCCCGCGGTCTTCATTTCGCGGGCGGCGTCATCAACGCCAGCATTTCGGCGATGGCCTGCCGCAGCCCGACGAACAGGGCGCGAGAGATGATCGAATGGCCCGTATTCAGCGTCTCCAAATACGGGACCGCCAGCATGCCCGGCGTGTTTTCGTAGTTCAACCCGTGTCCGGCGTTCACGCGCAACCCGAGTTTGTGGGCCAACTCCGATGCCGCGATCAGTTTCCGGATTTCGGCGGCCCGCGCCCCTTCGTCGCGCGCGTTGGCATACGTGCCCGGTGTGCAATTCGACAAAGTCCGCCCCAATATCCGCGCTCGCCTTGATTTGCCGTTCCTCGGGATCCACAAACAGGCTGACCGCGATGCCCGCCTTCTTCAACCGCGCGGCAGTGGCCGCGAGCGATTTGGATGCACCCGCAACATTCAACCCGCCTTCGGTGGTGAGCTCCTGCCGCTTCTCCGGTACAAGACACACTTCACCCGGCTTCAGTTCCTCGGCGATGGCGACAATCTCAGGCACGTCCGCCATTTCCAGATTCAACCGCGTGCGAATGCTCTGGTGGATCAAGCGCACATCGCGGTCCTGGATATGGCGCCGGTCTTCCCGCAGGTGCGCGGTGATCGAGTGTGCGCCGGCCAGTTCCGCCTCGATGGCCGCCCGGACGGGGTCCGGTTCGGGGATCGCGCCCGACAGCTCGTGGACAGAACGGTAGCGCGCCTGCCGGAGTGTGGCCACGTGATCGACATTGACCCCGAGCTTGAGCATGCGGACAGGGTACATGGTTCCGCACCTGTCCGCAATGCTGTACCGCTCGGATGAAGCGACGCGTCCACGTGCTTCCCGTGGATGGAGGCGAGCTTAGTTCAGGCAGTCCTGGCTGAGGAGCGCTTCTTGCACGAAACAATTCCAACTGTGCCGCTTCCAATCGGGGAAGTGTTTTTGCATCCACTCCCGCGATGCGCGTTCCCAACCAATGTCCCGACCCAACTTCTCGCTTTCGATCCACTTATACTTTTTAATTTCCTCACGCTGGGATCGAACAACATCAGCCAGAGGATCTGGTTTTCTGTGACGCAATGTCATCTTTACCCCCCTCCTCGAAGGGTGAAAAACTTGCGTTACGGTAGCCCAAGAAGACGGTTTGTCAACCGCCTCACGGTGACAAATTGGCAGCAATCTAGTGGCTTACTGTCAAAGGACTTGCAACGGATGTGTTTCAACTTGCCCGCATACAGGTTGTCCCCTATTGTTGCCTCATGAGCGAATCGGGCTACCTCGAGAAAGTGCTTCGGCACGCCGAAGAACGGCTTGTCCTGAAGTCCGGCGCTCGCCCGGCGGAGATTCTCGGCCTCTACAAAAAGTTCCTCAAGGTCGAAGAGCACCGCCTGCGGATGCTGCATCACGCGGGGGGAGGGGGCCGCGAAATCGCCCAGGGCCGGGCGCAGGTGATGGATGTGGTGCTCCGCCACGTGTTCCAGGCAGCGGACGAAAACTATCGCCAGACACACCCGGAGACCGCGGGAGTTTCCGTGTGCCTGGTGGCGATTGGCGGTTACGGGCGCGGCGAACTCAGCCCGTATTCTGACATCGATATCATGTTCCTGCACGATTCGACCGCGCGGACGATGGCGCATCATCCCTACCTCAAGGAAATGGTCGAGCAGGTCTTGTACATGCTGTGGGACGTCGGCCTCAAGGTCGGTCATTCGACCCGGTCGGTCGCCGATGCAGTCGCGCAGGCCAACAAAGACATGCAGTCGAAGACCTCGATGATCGAATCGCGACGGCTCATCGGCCCGGAGAAAATTTACGAGTCGTTTCAGCAGGCGCTGATCAAGGGCTGCGTCAAGGGCCACGAGGACGAGTACATCGCGGCGCGCATGGAGGACCAGCGGGCCCGTCACGAGAAATTCGGCGACACGGTGTACTTGCAGGAGCCCAACGTGAAAGCCGGTTGCGGCGGGTTGCGCGACTTCCAGAACCTGATCTGGATGGCGTTCTTCAAGTACGGCTGTCGAAAACTTTCCGAACTGCGCCAGCGCGGTTTCGTCGAACCGACCGAGCAGCGCCAACTCGATGCCGCGTACGATTTCATCCTGCGGGTGCGCAACTCGATGCATTACATGACCAATCGCGCGTGCGACGTCATCGGGCTCGGGCTTCAGCCGCAAATCGCCACCGAGTTCGGCTACCGCCACCACGACCTGCTGCGGCGCACCGAGGCGTTCATGCGCGATTATTACACACACTCGCGCAACATTTTCCTGCTCACCAACGTGCTCGCCGACCGCATGGCCCTCAAGCCGGCGAAATCGTCACGGTTCCGTTCGTTGCTCCGTCGCGCGCGCAAAACGGAGGAGATCGACGGGTTCCTCCTGCGGGATGGCGTGATCTCCGCGGGTGCTCCGACGGTTTTCAAACAGGACCCGTTGCGCCTGATGCGCTTGTTTCATTACGTGCAACAGCGGGACGTCGAGTTGAGCCCGGAACTGCGGTCGCAAATTCGCCAGAATCTGAAACTGGTCGACCGGTCATTTCGTTGCTCGGAGCAGGTCCGCGACGTGTTCCTGGCCATCCTGCAGCACAAGGGACAGGTCGCCCGCATCCTGCGGCGGATGCATGAGGTCGAGTTCCTCGACAAGTACATTCCCGAATTTGGCCGGCTCACGTGCCTGGTCCAGCACGAGTTCTTTCACCGGTACACGGCGGACGAACACACGTTGCAGGTGATCGAGAACCTCGACCGGATCATCGATGCCACCGAACCGCCCCACGCCAGCTACAAGAAGATTTTCCAGCACCTCGAACACTCGCATGTGTTGTACCTCGCGCTGCTGCTGCACGACGTGGGCAAGGCGGCCAACGTCGAACATCATGCCGAGGCCAGTCTGGAAATGGCGCGCCGGGTCGCCCAACGACTCCACCTCGAACCCGACGACACCTCGCAGTTGCTGTTCCTTGTCCGCGATCATCTCAAACTCTCAATGCTCTCCCAACGCCGGGACCTGGACGATCAGTCCACCATCGACGCCGCCGCCCATATCGTCCGGGACGAGGTCAACCTCAACGCCTTGATGTTGCTGACGTTCGCCGACGCGGCCGGCACCAGCATCAAGACGTGGACCGAATGGAAGGAAGCCCTGCTGTGGGAACTGTACCGGCGCACGAAACAAACGCTCTCCGGGGCCGAGCGCGTCCGCGACAATCTCTCCCGCCGCATCGAGCAGTTGTATGGCGAGGTCAGCGCCGGGCTCAAGGACAAGTTGCCGCTCGAGGAGGTGTATTCGCATTTCGAGCTGATGCCGGCGAGCTACTATATCAACACCAGCGCGGCCGAAATCACGCGCCACCTGATGGTGATCCACCGGTTCCTGACGCGTCAACTCGAAGTCGAGGAAGCCGAGGACGCGCTTGTGCCGGTCGTCGACTGGCAATCGTTCCCCGCGCAAAGTTATTCCCAGGTATCCATCTGCACGTGGGACCGGCTCGGGTTGTTCTCGAAGATCTGCGGCTCGTTTGCGTCGGCGGAGTTGAACATCCTGCGCGCCAACATCTACACGCGCAGCGACCACGTCGTCCTCGATATGTTCGACGTCTGCGACAAGAATCTCGAGGCCGTCACCGACCAGCGGGCCATCCAGACCGCCGAGGGAATGCTCGAACGCATGTTGAGCGACCGCGAACACATCGAGTTTGCGGACGTGCTGAAACGCCTGCGGGCGATTCGCGGTCCGGCCCCCGCGATTCGCGAAGTGCACATCCCGACGCTGATCAACCTGGACAACGAGACCAGCAAAGGACGAACCATCATCGAGATCCAGACGGAGGACCGCCTCGGGTTGCTCTACACGATCACGCACACGCTTAGCGAACTGGGCCTGGACATCAGCGTCGCGAAAATCTCCACCGAAAAGGGCGCGGCCATCGACACGTTTTACGTGCAGGATCAACTCGGCAACAAGATCACCGATGCCGCCCGGCTCTCCGCCATCCGCTCCAAACTCGAGTCCGCCATCAATCTGCTGGCAAGTTGACCATGCTGCGGCTGATCCGCTTATCAGCTTTTCGCTGGACATCGGTGATCCGTCCGATTGACGATCCAACTCCTCGTCAGTCGATTATCCTCATCCACCCGCTTGTCGAGGGCCGCGATAATTTGGTTTCGCACGAACGCGTGGGACCCGACACTACATAACAGCGCGGCGAGGGGCTCGACCAGTTTCTCAACTTCCTCCTGCGAAGGAAGGCGAATGTATTTCATTTCAGTCGCATTCATAGCTCGTGTTCAGTTTCCGGTGCGGTTTCCGCAGTTGAGGTTGGGCCCTTCTCGAAGGACAAGAGGTCGCCGGGCTGGCAATCCAGAACTTCACAGAGCCGTTCCAGTGTACTGAACCGGACGGCCCTGGCGCGGCCGGTCTTGAGCACGGACAGATTCTGCGGGGTGATACCGACCTGTTCAGCCAGCGTGTTCAGCCGCATCTTTCTTCGGGCGAGCATCACATCGACGTTGACGATAATCGGCATGGGAGTGCTCCTTGCTTACTCAAATGGTGAGTTCGTTCTCTTCGCGCATTTCCGCGCCCATCTGCATGAACCACGAAATGACGATGATGACAAACCCGGTTACCAGAGAGTCGGAGTGGAATCCGATGTTATAGGTCGGGGAGGGGCGCACGAAGGCCATAGTGGCGACAAAGAGGATGTTTACGCCAAACCACAAGAGAGCCGTGATGCCCAACTGACGGATTTGGCCGGCACTCTCGGTGGTGAAGATGTTCCCGGTGGCATAGTCGCCGAAGAGCCGGTACAGGTGATAGACCCCCTTGAGTTTGACCGCCATCACGAGAGCGCAAACCACGGCGAATACAAGGCGGGAGGATGGTGCCAGCGGGGCAAGCTTGATGGGGTTGTCAAGCAAGGGAAAGTAGAGCCTGCCCCAGCCGCCGAGGATGAGAACTATGACAAACAAGAAGCCGCACATCATCAGTGCCAACAGCACCTTGCAGATCGTCCGCAGCACCTTGCTGATCCGTTGAATCTTCTTAAGCCTCTTTTCCGTTTCTGGTTTCATCATGTCTCCTTTCAGAAGAGTTGTTCTTAACTGAGATCAAGAATACAGCATCTTATATGAATGTCAATATATTATTATCGTTTATCATGATTATTTTATCGAAAATGATTATGCTGGTCAAAATGAGCGTAACTATCACATTAGCAGCTAATTCGGTCTTTCCCCGTGTCTAAAATTGAGGACGAACCGGACCCGTTTAGCCTGGACCAAGTAGCAAAAACCGCGTGTTTCTTCCGGCGCGCTGGATTAGAATCCCCCGAACGAGCCGATTGACCATGCCACGCCCCGCGACATCGCAGGAACGGAAGCTGCGCCAGTTCGAGTTGCTGGCGCGGGTGAGCAGCGTCATCAACTCGACCCTCGACCCGAAAGAGGTCCTCAATCGCGTTCTCGCCGAGGCCGTGCAGGCGATGCAGGCCACGAGCGGGTCGCTGGTGTTCATCGACCCGCACACGCAACTTCTCCAGATCGAAGTGGCCATCGGCCTGAGCAAGGAGGCGCAGGAGACACAACTCGCCATTGGCCGCGGGGTCACGGGCTGGGTCGCCAAAACGGGGAAACCGCTGCGCGTGCCGGATGTGACGGCCGATCCCCGTTACGTTTCGGTGCGCAAGGACATCCGCAGCGAACTGGCGGTGCCGCTGCTGGTCGAGGGCGCGTTGATCGGCGTGCTGAATGTCGACTCGAAGCAGCACGACGCCTTCAGCGCCGAGGACGAGGAGTTGCTGGTCGCCATCGCCGACCAATCCGCGCAGGTCATCCAAAACTCCTGGCTCTACCAGGCCGTCGCCCACAACGCCCGCCAGCTCGAGTCGCTGTTTTCCGTCGCGCAATCGATCATCTCCTCGCTCAACCTGCAGGAAATCCTCCAGCGCGTCACCCGCGACGCCTGCCGCCTGATGGATTCGAAGGTCTGCTCGCTCATGCTGCTCAATCCGGCGCGCGATCTTCTGGAACTTCGCGCCTGCCACGGCGCCGGGGCCGAGTACCTCCAGAAGACCGCCGTTGCCCGTGGACGACAGCGTCATTGGCTTCGTCATCCGCCGCCGCAAACCGCTCCGCGTCTACAACGTGCAGGAACACGACGAGTATCGGCACACCGAGATGGCCCGCAAAGAGGGGCTGGTGTCGCTGTTGTCCGTGCCGATGCTCGTGGGGGACTCGGCCATCGGCGCGCTGAACGTGTACACGGCGGCCCCGTACCGTTATTCCAACCAGGACGTGCGGACCCTGTCCGCGCTCGCGAGCCTGGCCGCCGTCGCCATCGAAAACGCGCGGCTGCACGAGAAGATCGTGGACGTGGAAGAACAACTGCGCCGCAACGAACGGCTCAGCACGCTCGGGTTGCTCGCCGCCGAGGTCGCGCACGAGATCCGCAATCCGCTCACGGTGATGAAAATGCTGTTCCACTCGCTGGACCTGAAGTTTCCCCCCGAAGACCCGCGCGCGCGCGACGCCGAGATCATGTCCGAGAAGATGGATCACCTGAACAAGATCGTCGATCATCTCCTCGGGTACGCGCGTTCCACTGAACCGACGTTCGATCTCGTGGATGTGAACGACTTGCTCGACGACGTCCTGCTGCTGACCCGGCAGAAACTGCGCCAGCAACAAATCGAGTTGGTGAGGAAGTTCGGCGATGGCTTGCCCCGGGTGCGCGCCGACCGCGGTCAGATCGAGCAGGTATGCCTGAACCTCATCCTCAACGCCGCGGACGCCATGGCGAACGGCGGCACGCTCACCGTCGGCACGGCACGGCATTCGTCATCGTTCATCCAGTTGACGTTCACGGACACGGGGATGGGCATGGCGCCCGACAAACAGAAGCAACTCTTCGAGCCGTTTCTCACCACGAAAACCAAGGGCACCGGTCTCGGCTTGGCCATCGTCAAAAAAATCGTCGAAGCTCACCGCGGGAAGATCGAAGTCGAAAGCAAGCCGAAGAAGGGGACAACCTTCCGCATCTTGCTGCCGGTGTAGCGCGGCGACACCCGTTCCCAACCGGGCTGTTATTTTTGCGTGTCCCCGCCGTCCGGCGAGGCCGGGGCTTCGGACAATTTCTTCAACAGCGCTTCGAGTTGCGGGTCGGCCGGCGCGCCGAGGTCGAGCGCCTTCTTGTAGTGATACTTCGCCAGTTCCACGTTCGGCGTGCGCTGTTTGGCGTAGATGATGGCCAGGTTGAAATGGGCGTCGCCGTATTGCGGGTTGATCTCGATCGCGCGGCGAATTTCCTGTTCGCCAGCGGCGCCCCAGCCTTTCTGGTTGAGAACGACGCCGAGATAATTGTGCGCTTCGGCATTGTGTGGGTCGAGCGCCACGGCGCGGGTCAACTCATTGAACGAGTCCTCGGTCAATCCCCTGCGGTAGAACACGACCCCGAGCAGGGACCGCGTTGTCGCATCGTTGGGCGCCTCCGCGACCGCTTTGCGCAGGTAATCCTCGGCCTCGTCGTATCGGTTCTGCTGGTAGCGGATCGCTCCCATGCTGGAAAGGGCGACGAGATTCGTCGGGTCGATCTCGAGCACACTGCCGTACTTGATTCCCGCGCGATCAAACTCTTTTAGCGCGAGCGCGGCCCGGCCCTCGTTGAGCAACTGGCGCTCATTCAGGACTGGCGGCCGCGGTGATGGTGGCGGCGCAACTACCACGACCGGAGCCGGGGCTGGAGGCGGTGTGGCGGCCACCGGCTTTGGCTGCGGCGGTGCCGGCGCGGGCGCAGGCGCCGGTGTGACTACGGCTGCCGGAACCGGTGCAGGAGCCGGCGTTGCAACCGGTGGCGGCGCGTTTGTAACTATTCGCGCCGGCGTGTTCGTCGAAGTCTGTGCGGCCACTGGTGGCGTCGGCTCGGGTTTTGGAGCCGGTGCGGGTGCGTTGGTAACAGTTCGCGTGGGCGCGTTCGTCAATATCGGTGTTGGCACCGGTGCCGGCTTTGGCGCTGGCGCCGGTACCGGTTTCGGCGGAAGCCCTGGAGGTGGCGTCGGTTTGGGAGTTGGTGCGTTCGTCGATGTCAACGCCGGCGTCGGCTTGGGTGCCGGTGTTGGAGCGGTGCCGGGGTCTTGGTTATCTGCGCAACCGGCTTGGGTGGAGCGTTCGTCTGCGTGTTCGCGGGTGGGACGGCGGCCGGTGACGGCGGCGTCTCAGCTTTCTTCGGGGAAGTCAACGTGGCCACCAGCTTACCCCGGCCGGATTCCTCCATGGCGGAGGCAGGCGGCGTCGCGGCTTCCTGTTGGGATTGTTCCTTGGCCTGGGCCGTGGGGCGCTGATGAGGCCGCCAGCCGCGAAGCTCGGGAATCGACGGTCCATTCGTGCTCTCTTCGCTTTCCCCGCCGACAAACGTCGCCGAGGCTTTGCGGTCGGCAATGATCCGCAACAGCGCGTTCTCCTTGCGTAATTGACGGATAATCTCGTCGTCCTTGCTGCCCGACGCCTTGGCGGAGGCCAGTCGCTTGTTGGCGTCCGTGAGTTGGGCGATGACCGCGTCGTACGAGTGGCGCAACTCGGCGTTGTCGGCCTGCGTTTTCGCCAGCGATTCCTTGGTCGTGTCCAACTCGGCGCGCGTCTGCTGGAGTTGCTCCTTCGTCTGTTGCAATTCGCTGCGGCTCCGGGAGAGTTCCATGCGCAACTGCGCCAACGCGGGCGATTCCGACGGTGGGGCCGGTGGCGGCGTTGGCGCCGGGGGCGGAACATGCGCGGCGCGCTCGCGGGCCTCGGCGGCCTCGGTTTGCGCCGCCGCCAGTTGGGCTGCGAGCACCTGGTTGGTCTTGAGAAGGTCTTCGATCTGCTGGTTGGTCTGCGTCGGCGCGACCTTGCTGAGCTGCTCCTGAAGTTTCGTGTTCAAGTCGTCGCGTGCCGCCTGCAATTGTTCGATTTGCTGCCGGGCGCGTTCCAGTTCCCCGTTCAACTGCTTGACCTGCTCGGCCTCCGCCGGCGGCACGGGAGCCGCCGGGGTCATGGTGATAATCTTCGGACCCGGGGCCGCCACCGCCAGTGGCAATGCGTTGGATGTCGTCTCCGGCGCGGGCGCGGCGGGAGGAGCCAGCACGACGGGCGGAGGGACAATGGCCGGCGCTTCCGGTTGCGGGGCCGGGGCCGCTGTCGGCGTTTCCGGCGCGGCGGTCGCGGCCACCTTCGCCTTCAGGGCCGCCAGGTGTTCTTCGACGTACTGCGTGCGAAACTCGATAATGTGCGGGTTCCAATCGGGAGCTTGTGCTTTGATCTGGTCGAGAATTCCGCGCGCGGCGCTGTATTTCGTGGTGGCCGTCCCCCAGTCGCTGTTGTGTTCGGCGGTGTCGCCGTCCTGAATGAGAAAATATGCCTCCAGGAATTTGTCGCCCGGGTCCTCGGCCGCGCGGACTCGGGTGGTGCCACAAAGGCACACGGCGAAAATCAGACACGTCAGGAGTATTCTCTTCATTGGGCGGGACTCTACACGAAACGCCTTGGCGTTTGCAATGGTTTGATGTGCGTACACTTGCATTAGTCCTACTCTCACAGCACAATGCATACCCATCTATGGCCATGGACGACCTGGACCCAATCCAGCTTGCAGCCCAACAACAATTTGACCGCCAGAGCGAGCGCTATGGCAAAGGCCATATCCTGTCCGACGTGTCCGATGTCAGGGATGCCCTTGGGCGGCTGGACTGGCTGAAACCGGGCCGGGCGCTGGATGTGGCCACGCCTCGGCCTCGCCGCCGTCAAGGCGTGATGGCAAACCGATAGAACCCCTGCGGCCCGACGGCTCCACCGAAGTTGGTCAGCGTCAGCAGTGCTCCAATGCTGTTGGTGACCGATACGCCGGGCACATTCGACCAGATGCCGGAGATCAGATCGGTCGTGAACTGCAATTGGTACGTCTCGTAGGCGACTGAGGGGACAGAAATGGCGACATCGTTGCTTGCAATTTCGATTGTTGAAATCTGATTGGCCGGAGGGTTGCGATAAAGATTCGTGTAGCTGCCGGTGGGAGTAATCCGAGCGGTCGCGTTTCCTTCTGCAGGCTGAACGCGCTGGAGAAAGGGGTGCCGAGAAACGTCCCAAGCGTTACTGAGCACCGACGGACGTCCGCACCCTTGGTGGCAAGGTTTTCATCAGGTTGGGGACGGCTGTTTCGATGGCTGACTCCTCCATCAAGCCTTTCATCGCCATGCCCAACAATCCGCCCTGACCAATTTGTCCGGTAGCGTTTTGCTTCCAGAGTATGTTTCCAGTTTGCGTATCGATAAGATAGGCTGACATCTCGGCATTCCCGGTGCTGCCTAAAGTCAACTTTGAATATGAATCAATCAGGCAGCAAATAAGAATCCACCGTTGCGGCAGCTTTGGGTTGAATGAGGGCAGCGCGGGCTCCAACATTTCCTTCGAGGGCAGTGATTGCAAGGACGCAATCAGAGTTCGATCCGCCCTCAAAACAGGCACGTACCCCAGGGATTCCAGGAGTCTTGACAATCTAGGGAGAACCCACGCGTCTAAATCTAGCTTCCTACTACGATCCGGACGGAGATCAAGGGTGGGCAAACAGGCAATTACGTCAACTCCCTGCTTGTTGAAATCTGGAGCTAGAAAATCCGCCTGTTTTGGTACGCTAGCGCATCCACACAGCAACGCCAAAACCGGCATAAAAAGTAACGCAGTCAATTTCATAGTTTACATTCCCCTATTTTATTTCGGAATTATGCACTTGACAAAACGTGCCTACTGCCTGTAGTGTAGTAGGTATGAAGAATGGACAGGAACGGAACACAACGCCAACCGGCCTGGTCGCAGAAGGGGCAGGGAGTTGCCGAACCTGTACCGAAGATAGAGGCCCGCGAGCATCTGGAATCGTTGCTCTGGCCGAACGGCGCCGGTCTGTCCGCATTGTGGCGGCAAGGATGTTTACAAGACTGACTGGCAAGGGCGTCCGTGCCCGGTGTGCGCCAGTGCCGCAACCTGCCGTGAGCAATTCAGCAGTGACGGTCGGAACGATTTTTGAAGATTCGCACATCCCGCTATCGAAGTGGGTGCGAGCGTTTCATCTTGTCGCATCCAGCAAGAAGGGCATCAGCGCGTCACAGCTACAGCGCAACCTCGGTCTAGGCTCCTATCGCACGGCATGGCACATGGCGCACCGAATTCGGTTGGCGATGCGGTGCGAGCCGTTCGCGGCGGCATTGCAAGGCGACGTGGAAGTTGATGAATGCTACATGGGTGGGAAGCCCCGGCCCGGCGACGGCAAGGTTCACAAGCGCGGGACGCGGCACGAAGAAAACTCCGGTGGTAGCGTTGGTACAGCGTGACGGGCCATCGCGAACACGAGTCGTGGAACGGGTGAACGCCAAGACGTCTGCACGCGGCCATCCGTGAGAACGGTCGCGAAGCCGTCCATCATCGTGACGGACGAATTTCTCGCCGTATCAGGGCATCGGCAAGCACTACGATGGCGCACACTTCACGGTGAACCATGGGGCTGGTGAATACGCGAACGGCCCGATTCACACGAACACGGCTGAAAGCTTTCTTCGCGCTCCTGAAGCGTGGCGTTCACGGCACGTTCCATCATGTCAGCAAGAAGCACTTGCCGCGCTACTGCGATGAATTCTCCTACCGATGGGACACGCGCAAGGAGCCGGACAGCGACCGCCGGGATAGAGCGTTGAAACAGTCAAAGGGCAAGCGGCTGACGTACTACCGGCTGCGGAATTCAGGCGGTCAGAAGAAAAACTGACCGGCTTGCGGCGACACTTGAATCTGACCTGCGATGGGGTATGCAACAGGCAAGGAGGATTGTGTCTTGTTCCATTATCGGCTATGTAGCTGACAGATATTCATGCATCATCTTCGTTATGCGACCGATAGTAATTGTCGGAGAGGCGACCGGGGAATTCATTCCTCATTGACTTCACAATTCTCAAGCCATCCTCATTCCACCAGTCAACCAAGAAAAGAAGAACGGATGACCGTTGGTCGATTTCTTGTGAGAGTGACTGACCCAATTGGCCCTGCCCCTTTAGGAAACCCAAGAGACGGACGGCAATTCTCAGCCTGTCTGCTAGCAATGCACATAGTGGGGCATTGTCAGTTGGCCATTCTTTGCCTTCTGAGAATCTCCTACAGGCTTCGTCGGCGTCTTTTCGGAATTCTGGTTCGATGTCACAAAGATGATTGGCAAAATCTATGGTCGCCATTAGGTCGGGGCTGGTTGAACCGTCCTTTGTAGGGGGCTTGCTGGCGAATGCCGAAAGCTTTTCAGCTTCATGCTCAAATAGGTCGAGCAACTCATTCAGAGTCACGATGCCCGAATGATGCCCTTACGATGCAAATCAGGTCAATGCGAATCGCATATCCTGTTTGATCTTGGGCCAGCCAACTCGCGGCGAATCCGGGCGACTTCCCGGCAACAATCGGCGCACGAATCGACCCGCACAAGGATGCCGTCCAAGCTGACCGGCTGGAATTGAATGGCAGGTTTCTGGACGCGGCAACGGGCGCAACGGTACGTGACGACTTGTGATGGCGACATAATCTCCCTCTCGGTTCGGAGCACACGTCATGTGTGACCCGGTATCTGCCGAGAGGCGGAGAGATTACGTGCTGTTCACGCGGGCACTGTACCATGTCCGGCGGCTTCGTCAACGCTCTTGCCGGGATGCGACCATCCGGCTACACTGCGCGGCAGGAGAACCGTATCGAGAGCCACTAAACTCACAATCAATTCCGCGTAGCTTCGGCTGCTGTCCAGAGAGAAACTTGGAAATTTCGACAGAAGGACGGCGCTTGAAAGCACGCCCCGCAAGGGGTGTGCCGAAAGCGTTCCTTCTAGGCATTCCAAGTGCCTTCTCTGGGGCGCGAGTAGGTGCGCCCCCTTTTTTACGATTGGCTTCCGCGCGACGCGATAAGGGAGCCGTGAACAAAATCACATCAGGAGCCATCGCCGCGCTGTTACTTGCCGTCACGTCATTTGCTCAGACCAATGCGACCACGGACACGTCCGGTCCGAAAATCTGGAGCCCGGAAAAACAGGCGTGGGTGCCGTGGAATTCGGCGGAGCACAAGAACTGGCCCGATGCTCGCGAAACAATCACGCCCACCAAAGACGATTGGACATTCTCCGCCGGAGCGGCGTTCGTGCGGGATACGCTGGATGCGCCGGGGTTTGCCAAAAACACCGGCAACGCCTATGGCGGATTCATCGCCAGCGAGCGGTTCGTTGCCAAAGCCGTCTCGATACGCGGTGAATTCATTATCATCAGCCAGAGCCAGAACGTCAACACGAGCGGCGGCGTATTCTCTATAGACCAGACGGAATTCATCTTGGATTTCGGAGCCAAATTCTATCCGCTGCAACTCACCAAGGCAGACAATTTCCGGCTCGAACCATTCCTGCGCGGAGCGATGGGCGGGATATTCTATGACGACACGATTGCAGGAGTGTCGGTGAATGTTGACCCCAGTTTGGTGGCTGCCGGTGGCGGCGGATTAGACATCCTATTGTCACAGGAATGGGCGCTGACGGCAGAAGTGGACTACTACGACACGCTCACCGATAGTACCGCGAGTATCGCCGATTTTAGCACGACGGTTCGACACTACGGCATCTTGGCAACCGCAGGATTCCGCTACCGATTCTAAACACAACCACACAAGGAGAGAGCCTATGAAACAAAGATGCATCGCCGTAGCGCTGCTGATTATCGGATTGCTCATGCTCTCATGCGCAACGGACGTGGCGAACCGCTACTACTTGAGCGAAAGATACCCACCCAAAAACCCGGTGGATGTCGAGGTGCTGACGCACGCTCCGGCCAGAGAATATATCGTCATGGCGGATTTCCAAGCGCGAGGAGACACGCCGCAGAGCATGAGAAAACGTGCTGCTGAAATAGGAGCCGATGCCGTGATCGTGCAGATACTAGGTGGGTTTTATTCCAAAACCGACGAATGGGCCGGGCAGGATACAATGTCCGGTACCTATTCCCGAATCGCCGCAACCGCAATCAAATACAAGTGAGGCACACAATGAAGGTCAGTGTTCTACGCATCGCAGCAATGGTAGTGATTCTTACCGGATGCGCCACAACGGACATCACGAAAACCGGGAAGGGATTCCGAGAGGCGACAGACCCTAACGAGGTGGAGATTCTAATGACCCGACCTACGCGGCCATTTGAGGAGTTGGGAGCCGTGACTGCGTCCGGCTGGCGTCCATCGGAGACGGCCAAACTGCATAACTCACTCCGGGCAAAAGCGGCCCCACTCGGCGCAAATGCCGTTTTTATTGAAGGCCAAGGCATGACGCCCGATGGTTGGGGCGGAATGTTGCTGTGGGCTACAGGAGTTGCGATTCGCTACACCGACCAGACGCCAGACGCCCCCAAACAGTGAAAGCTGGAAAATCTTCGCGACTCGCGCTATGGTGACGTAGACAACAAGAGTGGGGAAACATGGCAAATCGAACACGTAAGCATCCCGGTCGCGGCGGCCTAAAAGTGTCTCTGTATCCACTGACCGGCTGACCAAGCATCTGGCAGCGGCGCTTGCGCGTGAAGCCAGTCCGATTTGAAGCGAGCGGAACAGGCCGAGAAGCAGCGTAACGGGAAACGCAACGGCGCATAATCTTCTGATTGCGGAGGCTCGTCGGGTTCGCCGCACCAGTGGCACTAAATGGTTTGGGCGGATTCGGCGGGCCTTCCGCGTTACCGGCTTGCCTTGCTGTGCGAGTCGCATCATGCTGTCGGCCAAACAGGAGGCTGATATGGCTGACAAATTGAACACCGATTCCAAAGAGCGCGTCGCGCTTGACCTGATGATAGTAATTCTAGGGCCGAACAGGTCCGACCTGAATGAAGATGCGAGTTTGGCGCTATACGCGAAATGCCTCAAGGCCGTTTCTTCGGGCGCACATTCTCCTTCGTAGCGTCCGTGGCAGAAGGTTTGGTTGGGTCACGGAACCAAGCGGCAATGAACGCTGGCGAGCCGGTGAGCAGCGTGCCGTCTTTGAATCGGATTGTCCCATCCTGTTTGATGTACAGCACCGCCTCCACATCCAAGCAAATGTCTCCGCGTGTATAGAGCATCGTCAGTTCTCCTCACCCTGTCCCATAGCGCACCCTTAAAACCAAATCAACCCTCTGCTAAAGCACGCTCGTAGGACCGGTGTCTGGACAACCCCCACCGGCTGCGCCGATTTCGTCAAGTGCTATCGCCGTGATTGAATCCGCTTTAGAGGTCGGCTAGGCAACCGGTGTGGAGAACTGCCCAAATCTGACCGAGAGACAGATGCGCGTTCTGGCGCGAGAGCTTAGACTGCTGTTTTATCGTGGTCGCAGGGCCGGTGCAAAGATGGAACGAGTTTCGCCCGGCTGTCTCTTTAGCAAACCCGACAGAGTGAGATTTCCATGTGCGCCAAGAAGTCATGCGCCATCCGACTTAATGCGTCGGGCCAGCGACGTGGATATGTGGATGAAACTGGCTATGGAACTTTGTCAGAAGATTGAGGCGGCGAAGCCAGTCATAAACCCGATGCAGACTGTGGCCGTCTTGGAAAAAGTTCGCAAGATTAGGGCTCGCTTGTTGGGTTGTGATGATGAATCAAACCGAGATACGAGTCACAGAACTCCAAGAAGGCCTCGTCATGTTCCTGAGTAATTCTCAGTAATTCGTCGTCCACCTTTGGGTGGTCGAGCTTCAGCAGCAATACATAAACGAGTTCCAACCTTGCTGCAATCATCGCTAAAGCGAGGTCGTTGCCAGTCGAGCCATCATATTTCTTACAGAGTTCCAGAACTTGTCGCCGTAATTCGGGGTCCATGCGGATGATGATGTTCCGCTGGAATCAAACGTGTCAATGCGAATCACGTACAACCGGTGGTGCATATTTCGTCAAGTGCATAAGTCCGTTTTATTTTGTCTAACGTCTGGTTCAACATTTGGCTCATTTGAGGATCAAAACCTTTAATCGCCTTCCTTACACTCACAGTTGATTTCCACTGAAACTCCATGACGGCAGCATCAAACATTGAAGCAGTGATTGTAGATCTCTTAAGTGAAGAAGCAATTTGGCCGGAGTATGGATTCCAGTAGCCAGATGACCCGCTCACCACCTCGATCGAAAGGAAGAGGATTAAATTCCCCCCTGGCAAAGTTAAGTTCTTAGGTATCAAATCTGTTTTCTTATTGACGCAGGCTTCAAGAATTTGTTGTGCGTCTCGATTCACAGTTTCACTTGGAATTCCCTTACTGTGAAGATCTTCAGATATCAGCGCAGCTGCGCTTTTCATAAATTGCTCGTCAAATTCTCCATTTTGGTTCAGCATCACAACCGTGATTCCTCGGCCCTTTGGAACAAGGAATTCAGAGTTTTGAGCCACCACCTGTTCTGTCTTGGAATATTTTCCGATGGTGGGTTCCGTGGCGCATGCACTGATCAATACAGCGAGTGCAGTCGCGAGGATAAATCTAGCGAGCTGTGCCTTCATTGCAGGCATCCGCGAACCGCGTGGCGCCGCCCCGGACCGTATCCCAATCCGACGTGTAGTATTTTGTGTTACTGGCCGGGTCGGTGACCGCGTAATAGCTCGTGCACCCGGCCGCGAACAGCGCAACGCAGGAATGCACGATATGACAAAGCAATACCGTTCCTTTGAAGTTATAGCGAAAGCGCCAATCAGACATCTCCTTTGCGACATTCGTCCCCCACCTTGATTGCTCCGAACGAACAGCGGTCGGCGGCGGGGCGTTCGTAGGTGAACCAGCCTCAGTTCCTGACAGAGCCGGAATGGTGACCGTTGTTGGCACTGCGTTCAGCTTCACGTTGACGGTGGTGGGAACCAGCACGTAGCCCGATGATGACGCGTAGTCGACGACGACACCCAGAACGCCTCCGACCAATATGTTGCCCCAGACCCACGGATTCACGTCTCGATACAGGTACACCTTCCGGGTTTCAAAACCCTCCTTGGAGATTGCAATCGTGTAGTCTTCCCCACGCCTGAGGATCACTGTGTCCGGAGTCGTGACCGTGAAATCGGCGACCTTTGCAGTCGCTCCACTGGGCTCAGAACAGATCTTGATTTTCTGCTTGGTGCCGCAGACCACAAACGCGCAGCCTGAACCCCAATACGTGACGACGCTGAACAGCAAAAGAGAGCGTACCGTTCTTGCGATCATTGGCTTCGCGTAGTCTGACGGTTCAGTTTTGCAAAACAATATAGTCTTCCTCGTTTGTTGGGTGGCACCTTTTCAGCTTTTTTCTAACCTTGCGCTCACTTACCGGCACAAGTTCCAAAGGAGAAAACAGGGGACGGGCAGGCCTCAAGTAATACGTCTGGCCGGCTTCCGCCTTAAGTTCCATGGATCTATTGCGGTCGCCGTCCGTGATGGAGATTGTCAGTTGCCCCGGCTTTCGTTCCCAGCACGTGTACGTATTGGATCGCATCACCCCGATGACGTTTTCCCCATCAGATACTCGGCTTAAGCCTCCGGCACGGCAGATTACACAAATCCGTGCGTTCCCGCTATCAGTGAGCGGTTGGGTAATGTCGTAAATCACATTGAACCCGGCTTCAGGCACGGTCTGTGCCGTCACGCCCGCAGGAAGCGCGTTAAGCGTAACGTTGACTTCTGTCGGTTTCAGCACATACGCCGCGCCGTCCACATAGTCGATGCACAAGCCGAGCACACCGCCGATTATGAAGTCGCCGAGTACCAAGCCGCTCTCTCCCCTTCCAGGGAAACCTTTTCTGTGTGATAGCCCTCTTTCGAAACCACGACGGTATAGAGATCTGCTGACTTGAGAAGCACGGATGCCGGCGTCGTCACGGTCTTCCCGCCCACTCTGGCCGTCGCCCCGGTTGGTTCGGAGTTGATCTGCACCCGCTGTGTCGTCCCCTTCACAATGGTCGCACAGCCGGTGCCAAGGACTGCCACCGCAAAACAGGCCGCGACAACAATGCACAATGAAACACGTTTGCTTGCCGCTGACTGATTTCCTGTTTGCTTTGTCATATTCGTTCTTCCTTTCAACCGACATTTCCCATCTGACCTGCGCCAGCGACGATCGCGGACGATTTGGTCGGACGAGCACTCACAATATCGGCGTCCTCTCGTCTTGGTCGCTCGGAACTACTGAAGAAACTCTCCATCGCCTGCATGGAGGGACTGAAAAGGGAGGGCAACAGGATTTCCTTCGGCATCGAATGCCAGATCGGGCGAGCACGGCCGATGTCGGATTTAAGTCCAGTGTTTCTCCTTCACTTGAACCCAAGACTTGAAGAGGCGGGGCGACGTGGCTACGTCTCAGTCAACGCTTGTGAGAATAATCACTAATACAGTCCGGGGTCAAGCCAGAAGACCATCCTCCAAAACCCCCTTGGTCAAACAACTCATCCTTGCTGAATTTCCACTGGCCACATTGCCGCAAGGGAACACAATGCCTTAGACCGACGTGTCCCATATGACAGACGCCCCGCGGCGGTCGCAAGCCATTCTAGACGGACGAGCACTCCGGACGTTGCCTTTGACACTGTGGACAAGGCAGGGTTGAGGCTCCGTTGTACGTCAGTGACGCTGGCTTAGGGAGCGAGTCCGGGCTTCCAAATCTCGCCACGCCGGAGAACCACGAATCAATGAGCTGGATTCACTACGGGAATCGGCTGACCCACCAGAAGCGCCTTCGCGGCGGTGTAGACGTTCTCGGTGGTAAACCCGAAATGCTTCATCACGTCCTTGACCGGGGCCGACGCGCCGAATCCGTCGCGACCGATGGACGCGCCATCCAAGCCGACATATTTCTGCCAGCCCAGCGTCACGCCTGCTTCAACGGAGAGACGTTTGCGCACGGACGGCGGCAACACGCGGTCCCGATATTCGCGCGGCTGGCGCTCGAACAATTCCCACGACGGCATGCTGACCACGCGGACCTTCACGCCTTCGGCCTTCAACTTCTCCCCAGCCTCGGCGCACAATGGCAATTCCGAGCCCGTGCCGATGAGGATGATGTCGGGTTGACCCCCGGCATCGCTGAGGATGTATGCGCCCTGCCGCAGACCGGTCGCCGGCGCATATTTCGTGCGATCGAGCGTCGGTACGCCCTGCCGCGTCAGCGCGAGCGTGATCGGATGCTTCTTCTCCGCCAGAACCACGCGCCACGCCTCGGCGACTTCGTTGGCGTCCCCGGGCCGGATCACGATCATGTGCGGGATGCACCGCAAGGACATGATTTGTTCCACCGGCTGATGCGTCGGGCCGTCTTCCCCCACGCCAATGCTGTCGTGCGTGAAAATATGCAGCGTCGGAATCTCCATCACGCAGCCGAGTCGGATCGACCCGCGCGCGTAATCGGAGAAAATCAGGAAACCGGAGTCAAACGCGCGCAGCTTGCTCAGCACCATGCCGTTGACGATGCCCGTCATCGCGTGTTCGCGCACGCCGAAATGGAAATTTCTACCCGTATACGACCCCTTCTCGAAATCGGCCGTATTGGCCATCAACGTCTTCGTGGACGGCCAGAGATCGGCGGCACCCCCCATGAACCATGGGATGTTTTTGGCAACGGCATTGAGCACCTTGGCGCTGGACTCGCGTGTGGCCAGCCCCTTCGGATCGGCGGGGAAAGCCGTGATGTCCTTGTCCCAGCCCGCCGGGAGATCGCGGTCCTGCATCAGCTTCCATTCCGTGGCCAGCGCCGGATTGGCCGTGGCGTACGCGTCGAATTTTTCCTGCCAATCCTTTTCCAGTTTCCGCCCGCGCCGATACTGTTTGTGCATGTGCTTGGCGACTTCCTCCGGCACGAGGAACTTCGCGTCGGCCGGCCAGCCGTACCGCTCCTTGGTCTTGCGGACCTCCTCTTCGCCGAGCGCCTCGCCGTGGGCTTCGCGCGTGTCCTGCTTGGTCGGCGCACCGAACCCGATATGGCTGTCGAGAACGATAAACGACGGTTTGTCGGTCTGCTTGACCGCGCGCTTGATCGCCCGGTTGATCGCCCGCAGATCGTTGGCGTCGGTCACGTGCTGGACGAACCACCCGTACGCCTTGAAGCGCGCCCCGACGTCTTCGCTGAACGCCAGCGACGTCTTGCCTTCGATGGTGATCTTGTTGTTGTCGTAAATCCACAGCAGTTTGTGCAACCCGAGATGGCCCGCCAGCGACGCTGCTTCCGAGCAAATCCCTTCCATCATGTCCCCGTCGCCGCCCATGGCGAACACGCGGTAATTGATGATCTCGTGGCCGTCGCGGTTGAAATGTTCGGCCAGCCACCGCTCGGCAATCGCCATGCCGACGGAATTGGTGAACCCCTGCCCGAGCGGCCCGGTCGTGGTTTCCACGCCGACGGTGACGCCGTATTCGGGATGGCCGGGCGTGCGGCTGCCCAGTTGCCGGAACCGCTGCAACTCGCTCATCGGCAGGTCGTAGCCGGTCAGGTGCAACAGGCTGTACAGCAACATCGAGCCGTGCCCGCCCGACAACACGAACCGGTCGCGGTTCGGCCAGTGCGGATTGTCCGGGTTGTGCCGCAGGAATTTCTCCCAGATCCAGTACCCCACGGGCGCCAGGCCCATCGGCGCGCCGGGATGGCCCGAGTTGGCCTTCTGCACGCTGTCCATCGCCAGCGTGCGGATCGTGTCGATGCACAACTGGTCGAGCAGTTTGGTTTTCGGGTTGTCCAACGCCACTTCAAATGTTGCTGATGTCGTCATCAAAATCTCCTGTATTGCTTGAGTAGTGCGGCATTGTGCGTCAAGACGGTCAACTGCGCAAGCCTCCGTCGCGCCCGCGCGATAGCCCCATCTCTCTTGACGGGTAGCATCTTTTGGATCGGCCAACGCGCCCGTTTCCCGAAAAAGAAAAGGCGCCCCGATTTCTCGGGACGCCTTTCGTGAAACAACCAACTTCTGAAAAAAGTTAGTACCGGCCGGCGAACTTGCTTCCGCCGCCACCGCCGCGGCTGCCGCCACGGCCGCCGCCGAAGTCGCCACGGGGACGCTCTTCACGGGGCTTGGCTTCATTGACGGTCAACGCGCGACCATCCAGTTCCTTGCCGTTGAAATCGGCAATGGCCTTGGTGGCCTCTTCCTGCGTGCCCATCTGGATGAACGCGAACCCGCGGGACTTGTTGGTGAACTTGTCCATGATGAGTTCGCAGCTCGTGACATTACCCGCCTGTTTGAACAGTTCGAGCAAGTCGCCTTCACTGGTGTTGAATGACAGATTTCCGACGAATAGCTTGGTAGCCATTATAGTTTTTTCTTTCCGCTGCGGTTAGGAGGTCTCAGTGACTGTTCCCGTTTTCGGGTTTCGGACTGTCACCGAGCGTACGAGGCCGACTGACAATCTACCAATCTCACTGCAACTGCTTCTATCTGCTAGCTGCGCGTACAGTACCGCATCCAGCCGGGAACGCAACAATTAAATGGCAAATGATATAAACACCTGACTGCCTTGCGTTTCAACCAACCAACCGCTACCCTCCCGCCATGAGCGCGTTTCCCGTCAGCCCCGAGAAAGAAGCCCAACTCGCCCAGCGCATGACCGCGCTCGGCGTGCGCGAGGCCGACATCGACGAGTCGTTCGTCCGCTCGGGCGGTCACGGCGGCCAGAACGTCAACAAGACCGCCACCTGCGTCATGTTGCTCCACCACCCGACCCGGCTCCAGGTCAAATGCCAGACCACCCGCTCGCAGGGACTCAACCGCTACCTCGCCCGCCGTCTCCTCCTCGACAAAATCGAAGCCCTCAAGAAAGGTTACGTCGACGCCGAGCGCTCCCGCATCGAGAAAATCCGCCGCCAAAAACGCAAACGCAGCCGCCGCGCCAAAGCCCGCATGCTCGACAACAAGTCCCACCACGGAGAGAAGAAAGCCTCGCGCCGGTCCGTGACGCTGGAGTAGATGAATTCACAACCCGACACGGCCGACGTTCGGGGGCCTCAAATATGAGCCTCCGAAGTAGCGTTCACTTCATCTGCGTTGCCTTGATTTTCTCCAGCGTTCCACCTCTGGTTGCGGCGGAGGATTTCACGAATGCCATCCACGCGTACCTGCAACAGTGCGTCCATGCTGAAATAACAAACGGTTGCATCGTGGTCGGCATTGTGGACGAGCATGGCAGCAGCATTGCTAGTTACGGAAAGATGGATAACGGCACCGACCAAGAGGTGAATGGCGACACCCTGTTCGGTATCTATTCCATGACGTGCACATTTACCGGGCTGTTGCTGCAAGACATGATCGAACACGGCGAGATGAAGCTGGATGATCCCGTGGCAAAGTATTTGCCGAAATCGGTCAAGATGCCGACTCGCAACGGCAAGGAAATCACCTTGCGCCACCTGGTGGAGGAAACCTCTGGGCTCGGGCCACCCATCTCCAACCTTGACCCCAAGCGTGCGGATAACCCCTATGCTGATTACACCGTCGAGAAGATGTATGCCTTCGTGTCCGGCTACCAATTGGCCCGGGACCCGGGAGTGAAGTATGCGCATGGCGGCGTGCAAATGGGCTTGCTCGGTCACGTCATCGCCTTGAAAGCCGGGACGAACTACGAATCGCTCGTGGTGGATCGGATTTGCCGGCCGTTAAGGATGGACAGCACGCGGATCACGCTGACGCCTGAACTGAAATCCCGGCTCGCTACCGAACACAATCAACTCGGCTACGCGGTCCGGAATGTGGATTGGGGAGTTCTGATGCCCCTTGGCGGGCTGCACTCGACAGCCGATGACTTGCTGAAATATGTGTCGGCCAACCTCGGCCTGACGCCGTCCAGTCTGACCCCGCTCATGGAAGAGAACGCGGTCAACATGGATTGTGCTCCGCAAGGAGGGGGGCCCGTTTTCGTCGCGACGAAATCCCGAATCGTCTATTTTTCCGGAGGAGGCTGCGCATTCACCGGTTTCGATAAGGCGCGGCGTCGCGGTGTGGTGGTCTTGTCTAATTCGAGGGGCGCCATTGATGTTTACGCCATAGGCAAGTTTCTACTCGAAAGCGAATGGCAGTCGGATCGTCGGCCAACGGAGATCAAAGTCAGCAGCGAGGTTTACGGTTCGTATGTGGGGCAATACCGGCCGACATCCGATGCCGCGCCACGCAGGCTCAAGCTCTGGCCATTTTCCCACCACGAAGACGGTACCGCATCCCAATCCGGCATCGGTATTCGTCGTGAAGGGGATCGGCTCTTCGCCCAAGCCACAGGCTCAAGTTTATGGCCTGTTAACGTAATATTACCCCCTGGCGCTGGTGAATTATTGCCGGCATCGGAAACCCGTTTTTTTGAAAGGCTGAGCGGCATACCCATCACCTTTTCCCGGGATGCCCGGGGCAAGGTAACCCGTTTAACCGTGCGCTTCCTCGGCAACGCGTCTTCTTATGAGAAAATCTCCGACCAGCCGCCAAGAGCTTTCGAACCACCCAAACCGCGTGTCGCCATCAAGCTGGACAAAAAACTTCTCGATGCCTGTGTCGGCCACTACGAATTTCCGCCGGACGCCGTGTCTCCCACTGGAGTGAAACTGACGATCTGGCGGGAAGGAGATCAGTTGGTCGGGCAAGCTTGGGGCAAGAACGTCCTCCAGGGCGCGGTCGATATGTATCCCGAATCGGAAACGAATTTCTTTCTCAAGATCGATGGCGCGCAATTAACCTTCATTAAGAATGCCAAAGGGGAAGTGACGGCCGTAATCCATCATCAAGCAGGGTATCCGGATAGCGAGGGAAAGAAACTTAACAACCAATGACCGCGCCCATCGTGTGCGACTGCCCGGGCGCGAGAACAACGCTCTGCTCGCGCACGTTGCACGTCTCGATGCACAACATCCCCGGCCATTCATCGTCGCCAAAATCGGGCATCGCCTTCGCCTTGGCGATCCACGGGTTCCACACCACCGTCGAGTTCGACCCCGTTTTCTCCACCACCAGCCGGCGTTTCCACCCGGGATCCTCAACCACGCACGCCGATTGCGTGTTCCCGTAAATCCGATCCGTCTCCGCCGTGATGCGAATCGCCGTCGAACCTTCCGTTTCCGTGCGCGGCGGGCCGACCCGATCCGCATACGTCACACCCGCCAACCCTTCCACGCTCACCTTGCGCACGTCGCTGACCGCCAGATAACTGTGCAGCGCCTCCTCGATCCGCATCGGCTGCTTGCCCGTATTCCGCACCCGCAACTCCAACCCCAGTGCCGCGCCAATCGACACCCGGTAATCGGCTTCAAATTCTCCGTCCCATTCCTTGCGCGTGGCCTCGTTCGATACGAGCCGGAGTTGAATCACGATGTCCCCGTCGGCGGCCAGTTCCGCGCCGATCAGTTCCCATGCCATTAACCGCGCAAATCCATGCGCCGGGCCCGGTCGACCGTCCTCGCGCGCGCCGAACCACGGGAAACAAATCGGCACGCCACCGCGAATCGGTTTTCCGGGTTCAAAAGCACTTTTCTCGCTCATGAACAACACCGGCTTCTGCCCGCGCGGCTGGAAATGCGTCACGTGCGCCCCGTGCAGAAATATCTCGGCTTCCGCCCGCGTCGTCTCCACCAGCACCCGCCTCAACCCGCCCCGCCCCGGACCGACCCGCACCTCGTTGGGGAGCTTTTGCATGCGCGTATCCTACCCATCAGTACCGCCTCTGCAAATAGTTTTCCGACCCGCAATGACAAAGGAATGAGAGACTGCCGCAGGAAGTTCCGTTACTGTATGGGAATGGCGTCGTCAACACCCGCATTGCTCTCGGCCTCCGAACTGGCCCTGGCTTACGGCCCGGAGCATCCTGCTCAAAGCCGTCACGCTCTCGGTGTCGCCGGGTGAGAAAGTCGGGTTGGTGGGCCGCAACGGCTGCGGGAAAACGAGCCTCCTGAAAATCCTCGCGGGTGAGAACCAGCCCGACGCTGGCGAGATCTCGCGCCGGCGCGGTTTGCGCATCGGCTATCTGCCGCAGGAATTCGAACTCGACGGCGCCAGGACCGTCCGCCAGAACATCGAGGCGGGCGCGGCGGATTTGATGGACTGGTTGAGCCGTTACGAAACCGGTCACCGCACCGAGGCCGAGATGGCCGAACTCCTGCACAACATCGAACAGGCCGATGGCTGGAACCTGCAATCCCGCATCGAGGCGAGCGTCACCGCCCTCTCCGCGCCGCCGCTCGATGCGATGGTTGGTCCGCTCTCCGGTGGTGAAAAACGTCGCGTCGCTCTCTGCCGCGCGCTGGCCGCGCAGCCGGATTTGCTCTTGCTGGACGAGCCCACCAACCATCTGGACGCCGAATCGATTCTCTGGCTCGAGGAATTCCTCCAGAAATTCCCGGGCGCGGTCATCTTCGTCACCCACGACCGCTATTTTCTCGATGGCATCGCCACGCGGATTGTCGAGCTGGCCGACGGACAATGTTATTCGCACCCGGGCAATTACACGGCCTATCTCGAATCCAAGGCCGCCCGCCAGCAGATCGCCGAGCAGGCCGAGCGCCGGCGTCAGCGCTTTTTGCGGATCGAACTCGAGTGGGTGCGCGCAGGCGTGCGGGCGCAACGCTCGAAATCGCGTCATCGCCTCGAATCCTTCTACAAGGTGCAGGGCCTCGAAGCGCCACCGGAAGAACGCGAGATGGACCTCCTGATTCCCCCGCCGCCGGAGTTGGGCAATACCGCCGTCGAACTCGAAAACGCCGGCGCGAAAGTCGGCGAGGGCGCGACGGAACGCTGGCTGTTTCGCCATTTGAATTTTCTGTTAAAACCCGGCCAATGCACCGGCGTCGTGGGCCGCAATGGCGTTGGCAAAACCACGCTGTTGCGCCTCTGCATGGGCGAACGCGCGCCCGATGCCGGCACGGTGAAGATCGGGAAGCGGGTGAGCTTCAATTACATTGACCAGACCCGCATGCAGCTCGACGACGCGAACACCGTGATGGCCGAGGTCGCGGGCGGCGGCGACACGGTCCTGTTCGGCACGCAGACGATAAGCGCCCGCGCCTATCTGCTGCGGTACCTCTTCCCCGACGAACGCCTCCGCGAACCCGTCAGCCGTCTGTCAGGCGGCGAACGCGCGCGGTTGATGCTCGCCAAGGTGTTGAAACGCGGCGGCAACGTGCTCGTGCTGGACGAGCCGACCAACGATCTCGATCTGCCCAGCCTGCGGATGCTCGAGGAAGCGCTGGCCGATTTCGAGGGCAGCGTGCTGGTCGTCAGCCACGACCGCTATTTCCTCGACCGAATCTGCGACCAGATCGTCGCGTTCGAAGACACCGGTGTGTTCGTCCAGCCCGGAAATTATTCGTATTACCTGGAAAAACGCAAGGAGCGTGAACGAACGCGCGGAAAGCAACCCGTCGCCGCCGTGACCACGCCTCCACCGGCGACTGCGCCGCCGCCAACAAAGTCCGCGCGCCCTCGCAAGCTGACGTTCAACGAACAACGCGAACTCGCCGGCATGGAGGCCACCATCCACGCCGCCGAGGCCCGCGTCTCGGAATTGGAAACCATACTCGCCGCACCCGATTTCTACGCCACCCGCGCCAAAGACGCCCCGGCCCTGCTCAAGAAATTGGAAGCCGCCAAAAGCGAAGTCACCCGCCTCTACGCCCGCTGGGAAGAACTCGATCAAATCGGGAAGTGAGCGCCGGTGTAGCAGCGCTTCTGCGAAGCGCTGAAACCTCAAATTGTTAGTGGCGACTACTAGATCGCGCATTAGCGCCCCGATTCTCCCATGGCAACTTGTCCGGATAATGCTTGTGCAGCCCGGCCTCAAAACCGGCCCTCGCCAGCCTCCGCGCCAGGTCCCGCAGTTCACTGATCCGCCGAATGACCTGCTGCGCCGGGGTAATTGTGGGTCGGCGTTTCATTGTTTCCTACGCACTAACCCCATGTCCGCCGTTCGCTTCTTCCATGAAGGCAATGACCTGCTCTCGTTTCACGGTGGGAAACCCGTCGAGAAACTCGTCAATCGAATCGCCCGCTTGCAAATAGTCGAGCAGCGTTTGAATGGGCACGCGCGTACCGGCAAAACAGGGCGTGCCGCCCATCACGTCGCGGTCAACGTTGATGACTCGTCGCTTCCTCACGACCGGATTGTACGTCAAACCGACCGTGAAGCCAAGGCGGGTTGCGGCTCGGTCGTTCACTCTTCCGCGCCCACCCGTCTCTACCCCTGCTGGGAAGAACTCGATAAAATCGGGAAGTAAATTTCATGACGTAAGCCGCAGGGCGCTGCAAACGAAAAGACGCCGGCTGGTGCACTCCAACCGGCGTCTCACGTTACGATCCTGCTCGGAGGCTATTTCATGCTACGGCAGCGGGCGCCTCAGCCTCCAAGGCGTGAACCTCCTCGCCCGGCTTGACATCCGAATACACCAAGCGATTAAGCATCTCGTACAGCTCCTTTTGTCCAGCGAAGCCAGCCTGACTACGCATCCAAGGATTCGACGGAGACTTCTCCCAGTCGACTTCGACCAGTTTTGCTACAAGCTCGTCGAGCCTCTTGGCGTCCCCGGAATCGATGTGGGTGGTAATGATGTCCTTGCCCAGCTTTGCCAGAGAGGCAACGCCCACAAGATCCTTCAGCCGATAGTGGATAGGAACGGTTCTCGTTTCGCCAGTCGCCTGATCCGTCTCCTCGCGTGTTGAAGGGTGGCAACTCCATGCTTCCACGCATGTCTCGCTCACTGCCTTCCAGTAGCGCTTTGCGTACTTGAGCGGCAGTGATTCGTCGACAGCGAATCCCACCGTGGGATCCTGTCCAGACATTAGATAGCTCCGTACGAGCTGTTACAGTCATGTTGTGTAACACTAGTGTAATATGTCGTCAACTAAAAAGTAGGTGTGGTGCCCATTTTCTTACTATCTACTCAACCTACTTTTGGCCAACCAGTTACGACCTAAGCGCCCAGCGCAACTTCGCCGGGGAGGAGCGTGGGTTGTCGTGGCGTTCGGTGGGCGTCGGGCGGATGACTTTCTGGGCGATGTCGGCGTAGAGGCCGTCGCGGAGGCCGGCCTCGAATGACTTCTTTACGCGCCGGTCTTCGCCGGAATGGAACGTCAGGATGGCGATCCGACCGCCGGGATTGAGGCACGCAGGGAGATTGCGCAGGAAACTGTCGAGCGCGGAAAACTCGTCGTTCACGGCGATGCGCAGTGCCTGGAACACGCGCCGAATTGAATTGTCGAGTTCCTCATCCGTGACCTTGCGCAAGAGGACGTGACGAACGGCGCTGGCCAGCGCGGTCGTGGTCGGGAACGGTTTGCCCGCAAGCGCATCGGCCAACGCACGGGCATGCGGTTCGTCGGCGTTCTCCTGCAAGAGGACGGCGAGCTCATCGGTATTGATTTTCTCCACCAGCGCGGAAACGGGCTGGCCGCGCGACGGATTCATCCGCATGTCGAGCGGACCTTCGAACTTGACCGAGAACCCGCGCCCCGGATCGTCCAGTTGCATCGACGAAACACCGAGGTCAGCAAGCACCATGTCGACACCCGAGAGTTGCTCGGCGGCGAGTATCTTCGCCAGTCCGGCGAAATTACTGCGGTGCGCCACGAAAATGTCGGGACCGAACCCGAGCGCCCGCAAACGCGCTTCTGTCTTCGGTAATTCAATGGGATCAACGTCCAGCCCGATCAGGCGACCGCCCGGTTGCAGTTTCGGCAGGAGCTCGCGCGCGTGACCGCCGTAACCGAGCGTGCAATCCGCCGCGACCTCGCCCGGCTGCGGCTTTCAGCACCTCCAGAATCTCCGCAACCATGATCGGACGATGCGTGCCCGCCGGCGTTTTGCCCGAGGCGAGCACTTTCGCGACGGTGTCGGCGTAGCGCTCGGGATTTCGTTCCTTGTATTTCTCCTCGAAGCGACGCGGGTTTTTCCCCGAGTAACGCGGACGCCGCCGGTGTTGCGGGGCCGGAACTGGCTCGGGTGACAGGTCGTCGCTCATGGCGCGGTCATTGTACCGTCCGATCCCGAACCGACAAAGCGGTTTGTTCGACCGAGATTTTTTCGTGGATGAAGCGCGGAAACAATCTACAGTAGTCGGCACATGAGCCTGACCAGCCGACAAACCAGCCACCTGCGCTCGCTCGCGCAACGGCTCGAGCCGATCCTGCACCTCGGCAAAGCCGGCGTGACCGACGCGTTTCTCGCCAGTGTCGACCAGGCGCTGACCGATCACGAACTCATCAAGCTCAAATTCACGGCGTTCAAGGACGCAAAAAAAGCCCTCGCCGAGGAGGTCGCCACCCGCACGCACAGCGACCTTGTCTGGATCGTCGGTCATGTCGCCGTGCTGTATCGGACGCAGTCCGACCCGGCCAAACGTCGCGTCCAATTGGATCCATGACGACAGGCGATTCCACCGAGAAGTCGAGCCGGCCGCTGCTGGAGTGGTTGCTGGCCAAATATCCCGACACGCCGAAGAAGCGGGCGAAGCAATGGATCACGGCGGGCCGGGTCAGCGTCAACGGCGTCATCATCCGCCAGCCGAACCAGCCGATTCCGGACCCGAAAGACGCGCTGGAGTTGTTGGACCGGCACGCCACCGCGTTGGATTGCGGTCCGGGCGGATGGCAGATTCATCCGCGCGTCGCCGTGCTCTATCTCGATGCCGCCCTCGCCGTCGTGAACAAAGGCCCGGGCCTGCTCGCGGTGCCGGCGGAACCGGACGACCTGTCCGCGCTCAGCATTCTCGCCGATTTCCTTGCCGGCAAACTGCGCGCGTACGACCGCGGCGTCGATGGGCGCGGCTACTCGCTGCCGCCCGCGTACCGCCGGCTGGAGCCGCTGCCCGTTCACCGCCTCGACCAGTACACCAGCGGCGTGTTTTGCATGGCGATGAACCCGGCCGCGCGTCAACACCTCATCGACCAGTTGAAGGTGCACAGCATGAAGCGCGAATACGTGGCCTACGTCGAGGGCCGGCCATCGAAACCGAAAGGCACGTGGCGGAATTGGTTGAAACTCAGCGACGATCAATTGCGGCAGTTCGTCATCTCCGAAGTGGAAGCCAAAGCCGCCAAGGACGAGGCGACGGAAGCCATCACCCACTACGAAGTGGCTGCGGAATTTCCGTTGGCCGGCAGCCGCGCGGTCGTCACCAAACTTCGGCTCCGCCTCGAGACGGGCCGCAAACATCAAATCCGCGCGCAGGCCGCGCACGCCGGGTTGCCGTTGGTCGGCGACCGGACGTATCACCCGAAATATCACGGCGACGCGCCGAAAACCGCGCGGATCGAGTTCCCGCGTCAGGCGTTGCACGCCGAGATCCTGGGCCTCGACCATCCCGACAAACCGGACGGCCGGATGACCTGGACCGCACCGCTGCCCAAAGACCTGCGCCAACTCGAAGCCACCTTGCGAGCGGGCCGGGCGTGAGCGCGCGCCGGGTCATCATCGTGGGTGGCGGCGCGGCGGGCTTTTTCGCAGCGATCACCTGCGCGGAGGCGAACCCCGACGCCAACGTCACCATCCTGGAAAAATCATCACGGTTTCTTTCCAAAGTCCGCATCTCCGGCGGCGGCCGCTGCAACGTGACGCATGCCTGCTTCGATGCCCGGGAATTTGCCGCGCGATTTCCCCGGGGAGAACAAGCCCTCATCGGGGCATTTCAACGATTCCAGGCGCGCGACACTGTTAAATGGTTCGAAGCGCGAGGAGTGAAACTGAAAACGGAAAGTGACGGGCGCATGTTTCCTGTCACCGATTCGTCGGAAACGATCATCGATTGCCTTGTCGACTCGGCGAAGACTGCGGGTGTAAAGCTCGTGGCGAATTGCGGCGTGCAGCGCTTGTTGAAGCGAGCGGAAGGCGGATTCGAGGCGACGCTCTCCACCGGCAAAACGGATGAATGCGATCGCGTGTTGCTCGCCACCGGCGGATGCCGCACCGCCGCCGCGGCGCAGTTGGCGGTCTCGCTCGGCCACACATTGGAACCGCCCGTGCCGTCGCTCTTCACCTTTCACATGGTCACGCCGTGGTTGCACAAGCTGGCGGGAATCTCCGTCGAGTCGGCGGAGGTATCAATCCCCGGCGCGAAATTGCGTGAACGCGGCGCATTGCTCGTCACGCACTCGGGATTGAGCGGACCGGTCATCCTGCGTCTGTCCGCATGGGGCGCGCGAGAATTACATGACCGCGACTACCAGTTTCCGCTTCACGTGAACTGGCTCCCACACCTCGGCGCCGAACAAATCGCGTCGGAGTTGAATGTTCGTCGTGAACAACAACCGGCCAAACTCGTCGTCAATACACCCGTCGCTCCGTTGCCCGCTCGTCTCTGGGAACAATTGGTTCTGGCATCCGGCATCGCCGCGGACACGCGCTGGTCACGGCTCACGCGCGCGGCGCAGCACCGGCTCATTCAACAATTGACCCGCACGGAACTGGCCGTGACGGGCAAGAGCCTGAACAAGGACGAGTTTGTCACCTGCGGCGGCGTCCGCCTCCGCGACGTCGATTTCAAGACCATGGAAAGCCGCCTCTGCCCCGGACTCTATTTCGCGGGCGAGTTGCTCGACATCGACGGAATCACCGGCGGCTTCAATTTCCAAGCGGCATGGACCACGGGCTGGATTGACGGACAGGCAATGGCCCGATAACAGGGTGGGGACTTGGAACGGGTGCGACCGGCGGGTACAATCCGCCCGTGATCGAGCCTGAGATGCTATTGACCGCGTATCGGCGCGGCATCTTCCCGATGGCCGTCGACAAACGCGGCCGCATCGGCTGGTTTTCGCCCGACCCGCGCGCGATCATTCCGCTCGACGCGCGGTTCCACATCCCGCACGGGTTGCGGCGCGTCCTCAAGCGGAAGAAATTCGAGGTCACGTCGGACGCGGATTTTGAAACGGTGATTCGCGAGTGCGCCAAGCGCAAGGAAGCCACCTGGATTTCCCCGGGGATCATCGATAGCTATTGCAACCTGCACCGGCTCGGCTACGCCCATAGCGTCGAGACGCGGCTCGACGGCAAACTCGTCGGCGGCCTGTACGGCGTGGCGCTGGGCGGCGCGTTCTTCGGGGAGAGCATGTTTCACCGGGCGACGGACGCATCGAAGGTCGCGCTCGTGGCGCTGGTCGAACGGCTGCGCGCGCGCGGGTTCGTGCTCCTCGACACGCAATGGACCACGCCGCACCTGCGGCAATTCGGCGCCTGTGAAATCCCGCGCCACGAATACCTCTGGCAGCTTGAACACGCCGTGAAACTGGAGTGTCGATTCTAGGACCGCACGCCGCCCGCTCCAGTTGCGTTGCGGCGTCGATGCCGGTAAGATGTTGAACGAGAGGAGAGGATCGGTTGGATGAGCACATTGCAGGAAGCGGCCTCGATGGGGCGGATGGATTTGCTGGAATCCCTGCTCGCGCAACACGCGGACATCAACGGCCACGACGCTCTTGGTTGGACGCCGCTGCATTGGGCTGCCGAGGCCAGTCGCCCCGAGGTCGTGAAGTGGTTGATCGACAAGGGCGCCGATGTCAACGCGCGCGACACGGGCGGTTCGACGCCGTTGCATCGCGCCGCCGGGATGGGCAGCCGGGCGATCGTGGAGTTGCTCGTGGCGCACGGCGCGGACGTGAACCTGCCCAACAGCTTTCGCTGGACTCCGTTGCACACCGCGCTGTTTTCGCAGCACGCCGACGTGGCCGAATTGCTGGTGGCTGTGGGAAGTGAACTCGATGTTTTCAGCGCCGCGGGTCTCGGCTTGACACAGCGTGTGGCCGAATTCCTCCAGGCGGAGCCGGGTTTGGCGCGGGCCACGGACGGCTATCACTCGACTCCCCTGCATTGGGCCGCGCGCAACGGCCACCAGCAGATCGTGGAACTTTTGATCGCCCACGGCGCGGAGGTCGATGTAGCGAGCCAGTTCGGTTCGACACCGCTGCACCTCGCTGCGGAATACGGACGGGAAGCGGTCGCCCGGATGCTGCTCGCGAAGGGGGCGTGTTTGGATGCGAAAGGGAGATATGGTTCCACGCCGTTGCATTGGGCCGCCCGCAACGGGCACACGACCGTGGCGGAATTGCTCGTGGCCCACAAGGCCGATGTCAACGCGGTGAACCAGCGGGGGTTGACGCCGCTTCGCATGGCGCTCAAGAACGGTCGCACCGAGACGGCGGAACGATTGCGGCGGTTCGGCGCGCGCGAATAAGGACGGGGACAACGGGCGCTTGCGCACGGCGCGGTTCCGCGCCATCATGGCGACAGACATTCGCATGGCGGTTTTCATGAACGACATTGGCAAAATGCTGGTCCTCGTCGGGCTTATGTTGGTGGCGCTCGGGGGACTGCTCTGGCTGGGCGGCAAGCTGCCGTGGTTCGGCCGGCTGCCCGGCGATATCCGCATCGAACGCGAGCATTTCAAATTGTATTTCCCGCTGGCCACGTGCCTGCTCCTCAGCGTTCTGCTCACGTTGCTGTTCCGTCTGCTGGGGAAACGGTGAGGCGCAGCCAGCGCGCGAACACGCCACGCTCTCCATGAAGACGTCGGAATTCGATTACCTGTTGCCGCCGGAGTTGATCGCTCAGCAACCGCTGGCCGACCGGGCCGCCTCCCGCATGATGGTGGTGGACCGCGCGACCGGTGAGATTCGCCACGACGTGTTCCGCCACCTGGGCCGCCACCTTCGCGCGGGAGATTTGTTGGTGCTCAACGATACCAAGGTCATTCCCGCGCGCATCTGGTCGCGGGAACCGAAAGTCGAGTTGTTGCTCGTCGAAAAAATCAGGAGAGAACCGCTGGACGGCGCTGGTCAAACCCGGCAAACGGGCGAAACCCGGCGCGACGCTGCGATTCGAGGATGGCGTCACGGCGGTGGTCGATGGCGAGACGGATTTCGGGGGGCGGACACTGCGCTTCTCGGGCGACGTCGAGCCGTATCTCGGCGGCGCACGGGGCCGCGCCGCTCCCTCCGTACATCAAACGGGCGACGCAACCCCTCGACGCGGACCGCGACCGTTACCAGACCGTGTTCGCGCGCGCGCCGGGCGCCGTGGCGGCGCCGACGGCCGGACTCGCATTTCACGACGGACGTGCTGGAAGAACTTCGGGCGACCGGCATCGGACACGCATTCATCACGTTGCATGTCGGCATCGGCACGTTCCGCCCCGTGAAGGTCGAGAACGTCGAGGAACACAAGATGCACGCCGAGCGGTTCTCGATTTCGCCCGAAACAGCGGCGGCCATCCGCGGCGGGGGCCGCGTGGTCGCGGTCGGCACAACGGTGGCGCGGACGCTGGAGTCCTGCGGCGACATCGAGGCGCGGGACGGCACGACGGACATTTTTATCCGTCCACCCCACGCGTTTCGCCATGTGGACGTGATGCTGACGAATTTTCATCTGCCGCGCTCGACGCTGCTGATGTTGGTGAGCGCGCTTGCCTCGCGGGAGCTGATCTTGAAGGCGTATGCCGAGGCCGTGCGTGAGCGGTACCGCTTCTTCAGCTACGGCGACTGCATGTTACTGCGGTGACGCCCGCAATCTCTCGATCGCCTGTCGGGCGCCGGCGAAATCGGGGTCGAGCTTCAGCGCCTGCTGGTATTGCTTGACCGCCTCCGGTACTCGACCCAATTTCTCCAGGGCGACTCCCATATCGTCGTGAAGCAACGGGGAGTCGGGATTGAGTCGCAGTGCCTGCTGGTAGTGGGAAAACGCCTCGGACACGCGGCCCTCCTGGAAGAGGGCATTGCCGAGGTTGACATACGCATCGGCGTAATCCGGGTCGAGCCGGATCGCCTCCTCGAGGTGGGGAACCGCCTCCTGCGTCCGGCCGAGCTGCAGCAAAGCCAGGGCAAGATTGTTGTGCTGGTCGGCCTCATCGGGATTGATGCGCACCGCCTGCTGGAAATATCCGGCCGCGACATCCGGACGCTTGGCCCACTCCATGAGCAAGCCCAGGTTGGCGTAGGCCATCCCGGCCTCCGGGTTCTTCGCCACGTTATCGCGCCAGAGCGTTTCTTCGTCAGCGTAGATGCTGCTCCGCTGCCAACTGGCCACTCCCAGGGCGGTCACGACCACCATCGCCGCGACCGTTCCCCACGAACGCTGTTGGTTGTCCATCCGTCGGTACAGGCTCCGTTCCCGGCGGCGACCACCAGGGCAATGACGCCGATGATGGAGTAATACTGCCAGTGGTCCGCCACGGGCGTGTGGTGGAACATGCCTTGATCGAAAAATCCCAATACCGGAAAAAGCATGACGACAAAATACCCCAGCCCGAATAATAGCGGTCGTCCCCACGTCTGGCGCTTCCACCAAAAAACCAGGAAGCAAACCGACCAGCAGCGCCCCCGGCACATACGAGGTCCAGTGACCCGCATCGATCGGCCACTTCGGATAGATCACCGTCAGGTTCAGCGGCAGGAGCGCCTTGTACAGGTAAAACCAGGGAACCCATCCGGCCGCGGCCAGGCGCGCAAGAAAACTGTCGGTCCGAACCGGAGTCCCTTCCATCGCCCGATGATATTGAAACCAGACGGTCACCAATCCCAACACCAGGGAAGCGACAAAGAACGGCACGCTGCACAGCAGATCCTTCGACGCGCACCCGCCCACGGATCCACCACACGCAACCCAGCAACACCACCGGCAGCATGACAACCGCCGACTTGCTGAGCAGACGCCAGCAGAAACGCCGCCAACGAAAAACCGTACCAGCGCCATCGGCCCGTCTTCGATGAATCGCAGGTACAGAAGCACCGCCACCGCCGCGAGCAGCATCGAGAGCGTCGTTTTCTGTTCGCTGATCCAGGCGGCCGTGGCCACATTGACCGGATGCACCGCAAACACCAGCGCCGCCAGCCAGGCTCCGGCAATTTTCAATCGCCGCAGGACCATCCACACCATGACGGCACTCGCGGCGTGCAGCAGTACGTTGAGCGACGTGGTAGCCCGTCGCGTTGTCGCCCCAGACCCGCCACTCCAGCCAGCACAGGCTTCCCGTCAACGGATAATAATCCGGAGGCCTCCGTAGTGAACCAGAACTTGCGCAGCCCGTCATCGGCCCTGATGATCGCGTTGTCCCTGATGTGCCTGTCATCATCCCAGATGAAGCCGCCGCGCAGGATCGGCGCATGGGTAATGAATGTGATGACGACCAGCAGGATAGCCAGGGTGGAAGGGCTAAGACCCGGGAGCGGTTGTTTCGTCTGGGACATCTCGTCTTTCGGAATTCTCCCCGGAGTGTAGCCGCCAGCCGTCGGCCTGACAAGAACGCCGCGCGCCGCTTGGTTGGACCGCACGGAATGCGCCAACCGGGCAGGCCGGGAGACCTTCGGTCAAGAATGGTGCGGGGTCAGGAGACCGTCGCACAACAGTGTGAGATCATGTCATCAGGCGCTCTACAACAATTAGAAGTACCGCATGCCTTGAGCTGGAAACACCATGCGGGCCAGAGAAAATGGCGTCTCGCGACTCGGAACAGGGGAAAATAGGCCCGCCAAGGGAGAAACTCCAGTCTGGCTCAAAAAGTCACCCCCCCGTGTCACAACTGTTTCCTAATTGTAAACAAAAATTATGCATTTTTCTTCTTGCGTTGCCGGGCCTCACCGTCAATAATGGTTGACTAGTAAGAGGCGTTTATGGGCAGATGAGATGGCCCTGTGAAACTGCCAACGGGTTGAGGCGAGACCCCGGAGGCGCCATAAAGGAGAGCGTGCATGCAACGAGTGGTTATCGGTTGGCTCCGTAAGAATGCGCGAGCCTTCACGCTTATCGAACTGCTTGTGGTTATTGCCATTATCGGGCTTCTGGCAGGCATGCTCCTGCCCGCCCTGGCCAAAGCCCGGGAAAAGGGCAATGCCGCGAAGTGTCTCAGCAATATGCACCAATGGGGATTGGCGCTCAATATGTACAACGATGACTGGAGTGACTACTATCCCTACGTTGGCACCGCCGGCAGTCCCACCGCTACGGGAAACGCATGGGCGTGGTATAATGTCCTGCCGCCGTACATCGGGCAGAAGACATTGGCCCAGTTGTATACCGCACCACTCAAACCACCGACGCCGCTGGGCGGCAGCGTATGGATGTGCCCGAGCGCGACCAACAAGACCGTACACCCCGACACGAGCAATCCGTATTTCACTTACGCCCTCAATTTGTGCAGCCATAAATCAGGGACCACGCACGACGTCTTCAGGCGCACCGAGATGGTAAATCCTGCGCAAACATTTGTCTTTTGCGAGGAACCGGAAGACAACTACAGTGAGACAAGTGGCGCATACTGCAGACCCCGGCACTCGGATGGCGCCAACTTCGTGATGGGTGATGGCCATACGGAATGGGTCCTGTTTCAAAACTTCTGCCGGGATGGCAGCATCAACGCTGGATGCGCCGGCTTTGCCGGCACCGTCCCATGGGCCCAGTCGGGGACGGGTATCGGTGACTGGAACCCCAGACTCCCGTATCACTGGTGGTTCTTCCCGGGCGCTGCGGGTGCGAACTATTAACGCGGATCACACAGGGACGAAACCGAATGTTACGGGAAATTAACGCGCGGACCGGGTGAATGTCACAAAACAACAGGATGGTCGTGTTTCGCTCACGGCGCGTGATCACGTAAACATTGAATTTTCAAAGTCAACGAATGTAACTGCGAGTGGGAACGAACGAGGGAGAATAACAATGAAGAGAATATTTGGTTTGGTAATGATACTGGTGGCCTTGGCGTCGGGAATGAACGCAGCGGCGAGCCCGTTCGGAGCGGGCAACATCGTGATTTTCCGAATCGGGGATGGGTATGAGATCCTGTCAAATAGCCAGAATACGGTCTGGCTGGATGAGTATACGACCAACGGGACGTATGTCCAATCGCTGATGATGCCCACCAACTGGTTCGGGGCCAACGCTCCGCTGATTTCCGACGGCTATGACTTCGCGCAGGGCGAAATGGCCCTGTCCCAGGACGGCCGGTTCCTTGTCGTGCCCGGTTTCGGCGCGTATTGGAATCAGAACACGAACTACTCTCTGCCCTCCGAGTGGGCCACGAACGAGGTTCCGCGCGTCGTGGGGTTGGTCGACGGTCAGGGCAATATCAACACGACGACAATCCTGACCGACGCCTTCGTAAACACCGCTGAAATCCGTAGCGCGGCGAGCACCGATGGCACCAACATCTGGTTGGACACCGACTCCGCCGGTATCATCGCCACCACGCTGGGTTCGGCGGTCGCAACGCAGGTCTATGCGACAAGCTCCGCCCTCCGCTACATTAACGTCTACTCGAATCGACTGTACTTTACCAAGTCCACCGGCATCTTTGACGCGACGAACAATCCGTTGCCGATGGTTACGAATGCCCTGTTTGGGTATCTTCCCGGGACACCGACCAACGGGACCGAACCGTTTGGCTTCGTCATGTTCAATATGACCGGCGGGCCCACTCCCGACACGCTCTACACGGCGGAAGGCACGATGAGCTTTAGCGGCGAAAACGCCGGTGCCGTTATGAAGTATTGCCTGGTCAGCGGTGTCTGGTCCAATGCGGGCTCCCTCGGCGCCGTGGATGCCTGTGGATTGACGGGTGTGATGAACACCTTCGGCAATCAAACCAATATTACGCTGTTCGTCACCAGTGGCGGCACCGAGAGCCCCAACACCGGCGGCAATTACAAGGCACAGGCAAATGTGTTTATTGGCGTTGATTCGAGCGGGTTCATGGGCGACCCGGGCACGAACGCCACCTACGGCTCAACATGCGGCTGCTCGGCAGGCTATGGCGCCGGCAACGACTTGAACGACGGTGTTATTCAAATCCAACCAGGCGGCACGGGGGTGGTTAACAGCGTTGATATTCGCGGCGTCGCGATGGCGCCGAATGGAAATCAGCCGCTGACCAACGCGGCCAACACGAAGGTTTCGGTCGGGCCACCCTATCCATTCAGTCAGGTCGGGAGTTACGGCGGGCCGTTCGCCCCGGCGACCATGACCTACTCGGTGGCCAACCTCTCGACGAACAGTATGAGTTACAATTGGCAGGCCACCCTGGCCACCTGGTTGCAGGCGTCGCCGAACAGCGGCACGATCAATCCCGGCCAGAGCCTCACGGTGGTCATTACGAACAGCGCCGCCTCCAGCACCAAGGGCGCCGGCACCAGCACCAATACCTTTGCCTTCAACCCGGGCAACGTCAAGATACCGGCGATTATCGGGGTGAATGCGTTCGCCCTCACGCCCGGCACCAACTTCACCGCGACCGGCCCGGCCGGCGGACCGTTTGTTCCGTCCAGCCAGGTCTACGTGCTGTCCAACGCGACCGCCGGGACGTTGCAATGGACCGTGAACAATGTGCAAACGTGGGGCAGCCTCAATTCCGTCACGGGTGGTTTGGCCGGTTTCGCGCTTACGAATATCACTTACTCGATAACCAATGCCGCCGCCAACAGCTTGACGGCGGGCCAGTACACCGACTCGATCATATTCTCGAACCTCAGCGGTCACGCATTGCTCAACACCATCACCCCCACCCTCCAGGTCGGGTTCGGGATCTTCGATGATTACAGCACCTACACGCAGAACGCCAATCTCAACGGTCAGAATGGGTGGGGCGTCCTGGACAGCGGCGGCCAAACCCCCTATCAGGTCGCGAACGGCGCGCTCAACCTTCTGTCTTCCACCCCGCCGTACACGGTGTGCAGTGCTGGAGAGGAAGATGTCAAGAATATGTCCACCGGCGCTGTTACATCCGCCGACGCGTCATATATCTATGCGGGCATGTTGGTTACCGTCAGCAATGCGGTAGCGACCGCGGGTCCGCCCTGGTCGTTCAACATGGAGGTGGGGTTGATACACAACGCCACTTACGAGCATGACGCCAGCGCCCCGGTCGACACCAACAGCGGGGCGGGATACCTATGGGGCGCCCGTACAGCTACCGACGTTACGTGGGCCTTCGGCCACACTATGCGCACCTACGGCGTCCAGTATCAGGTGATTGTCGCCGGTGACCTCGGCGGTACCAACACTTGGATTTTTGTCAACCCGCCTGCCAATAGCACCAACGTCAATCTCTCGGCTACCGCTGGTCTCAATCTGTTCACCATGAACCCGGATGCCGCGTGCACGAATGGTGACGGTGAGGATAACAAATATGGGGTGGGCGGCTGGGAGCTCGGCCAATACGGCGCCGCCGGCGCCTGCCAGGCGGGCATTGCCGTTGCCAAGCTCGCCATGTCGACGAACTATGCGGCTGTGTACCAGTGGCTCAATCCGGCCCCCGCGTGTTCTCCGCCGACAGCGAGCTTCACGCCCGCTTCGGCCAGCGGGGCCGCGCCATTGTCGGTGACGTTCACCGACGGCTCGACGACCCCGGTCGGTACGATCACGACCTGGAACTGGGTGTTTGGTGACACCGGCTCGTCAACGCTCCAGAGCCCGACCCACACGTATGCGTCGCCGGGAACCTACACGGCGTCGTTGGTCGTCACCAATTCGTGCGGGGACGGCAGCACCAATACGACGGCGACGGCGACGATTAATGTCTACGACCCATTCGTGTGGTGGGAGCAGTTCTACGGCCTCACCGGTGCGTTGAGTGGCCCGAACGCCTCCTACACGGGTGACGGCATGAGCAACACCAACAAGTTCATGGCCGGCTTCAACCCCACGAGCGCGGCGGCGTACCTGCACGTCATCAGTGTCGCCAAAGCCAATGGCACGAACATCGTGGTGACCTATCTGGGTGCCAACGGCGACAGCACCTACACGCCGGGTATCGCGTCTCGGACGAACGTGCTGGAGTACACGACCGGCACGGCCAACGGGAGTTACTCGAATAACTTCCAGTCCACGGGCCAGACCAACATCCTCGGTGTGGGTCTCAGCGTTAATGGAGGGTCAGGACTCGGTACGGTCACGAATATGACGGATTTCAGCGGTGCGACCAACGTCCCGTCACGGTACTACCGCGTTCGCGTATTGTTGCCTTAACCCGGCATCGAAATAACCGGCGCTGGCGCTTCCCCGATGCTGGGGAGGCGCCAGCGCTTTTGTTTTGCGATTCGATGGTTGGGTTTTCCCGGGCACGAACAGAACTCACACCCGTGGAATCGTTGTGGAACGGAACGGGCCGGATACCCGATTGAGCCTGTTACGCCGGCGGATCAGCCGCCAACCGTTCGCCGGACGCTACGGCAGGTCGGTTTGCCCCATGAGGTAACGGTCGCACTCGCGGGCGGCGCCACGGCCTTCGTTGAACGCCCACACCACGAGGCTTTGGCCCCGGCGACAATCACCGGCCGCAAACACCCCGGGGATGCTTGTCGAGTACACTTCATGCCGGGCCTTGACGTTGGAGCGGTCATCGCGTTCCACGCCCAGTTGTTGCAGGAGCTGGTCTTCCGGGCCGAGGAACCCCATCGCCAGTAGTGCCGAGTTGGCACGGCACGATCTTTTCCGTGCCCGGGACTTCCTTCGGCGCGAACCGGCCCTTGTCGTCCTTCTGCCATTCGATTTGGACGATCTCGACCTGCTTCAGGTTGCCCTGTTCGTCGCCGATGAATCGCCGCGCGGTCATGCAATACACGCGGGGATCGTCCCCAAAGGCCGCCGCGGCTTCTTCCTGGCCGTAATCCAGCCGGTAGACCTTCGGCCACTCCGGCCACGGATTGTTCGCGGCCCGCTCGAGCGGAGGCTTGGGCAGAATCTCCAGTTGGATGAGGCTCCGGCAGCCGTGCCGCATCGCCGTGCCCACGCAATCCGTCCCCGTGTCGCCGCCGCCGATCACCATTACGTCCTTCCCCTCGGCGGAAATGAAACTGCCGTTGCGCTGTCCGTCCAACAAACTCTTCGTGTTCGCCGTGAGGAACTCCATCGCGAAATGCACGCCGTGAAGCTGGCGGCCTTCGATGGGGAGATCGCGCGGCTTGGTCGCGCCGGCGCACAGCACCGTCGCGTCAAATTCCTCCAGCAGCTTCTTCGCGGGATAATTCTTGCCGACTTCCGTGTTGGTGACAAACGTCACGCCCTCCTGCGCCATCAGGTCGACGCGGCGCTGGACGACGCTCTTGTCGAGCTTCATGTTCGGGATGCCGTACATCAACAACCCGCCGATGCGGTCCTCCCGCTCGAATACCGTCACCGTGTGGCCCGCCTTGTTCAGTTGCGCCGCCGCGCACAAGCCCGGCGGGCCGGAACCGACCACCGCCACCTTCTTGCCGGTCCGCGCCTTCGGCGGCTCGGCCGTCACCCAACCTTCGTCCCAACCGCGGTCAATGATGGCGACCTCGATGTTCTTGATCGTGACGGGCGGCTCGTTGATGCCCAGCACGCAGGACCCTTCGCACGGGGCTGGGCAGACCCGGCCGGTAAACTCGGGGAAATTGTTCGTCTTGTGCAGTCGCCCGAGGGCTTCCTTCCACAGACCGCGATAGACCAGGTCATTCCACTCGGGGATCAGGTTGTTGATGGGACACCCCGACGCCATGCCGCTGAGCAGCGTGCCGGTATGGCAAAACGGGATGCCGCAATCCATGCAGCGCGCACCCTGTTGCTGGAGTTTCTCCACCGGCAGGTGCAGGTGGAACTCCTTCCAGTCGCGCGTGCGTTCCGCCGACGACCGGTCCGGCCGGCAACTCGCGTTTGATCTCCAGGAATCCGGTTGGTTTGCCCATGGCTGCTCTTTAGCGGATATCAAAAAATCCCACAGGGGTCAAAACCATTGCGAGGTGGGCCGGCATCCACGGCAGTTCCCACGGCCTCATCGGTTCTGACGCGTCAGTTCCCCCCCACCCGCGCGAGATCGTGGGCGTTTTGCTCGAAGGCGGCCATGACGGCCTCCTCACCGCTCAAGCCGGCGGCTTTCACGCGTTGTGTCGCCTCGATGACGCGCTTGTAATCCTTCGGCATCACTTTCACAAACTGGGGCGCCATCTCCTCCCAGAGCTTCAGGATGTTGCGTCCGCGCTCGCTGTTCGTGTACTCCACGTGACGCTGGATCATCGCCCGCACTTCCTGGATCTCCTCGGGGTCGGTGAGCTTCTCCAGTCCGACCATCGCCATATTGCACCGCTTGGGGAAATCGCCGGCCACGTCGAGCACGTACGCGACGCCGCCGCTCATGCCCGCCGCGAAATTCCGCCCCGTCGAGCCGAGCACCACCACCCGCCCGCCGGTCATATACTCGCAGCCGTGGTCGCCCACCGCCTCGACGACCGCGCGGATGCCGCTGTTGCGGACGCAGAACCGCTCGCCGGCCATGCCGCCAATGTAGGCTTCACCGGCGGTCGCGCCGTAAAACGCGACGTTGCCGATGATGATGTTCTCCTCGGGCACAAACGTGGACCCCATCGGCGGATAGACAATGATCTTCCCGCCGCTGAGTCCCTTGCCGACGTAATCGTTGGCGTCCCCCTGGAGCGTGAGCGTCATCCCCTTGGGGATGAACGCGCCGAAACTCTGGCCCGCGCTGCCCTTGAAATGCAGTTTGATCGTGTCTTCGGGCAGGCCTTCGGGCCCGAAGCGGCGCGTCAGCTCGCTGCCGGTGATCGTGCCGACCACGCGGTTCGTGTTGCTGATGGGCAGTGTGGCGTGCACCTTCTGGCGGCTGGTCAGGGCCGGCTCGCACACTTTCAAAAGCAACCGTTTGTCCAGCGATTGCTCCAGCCCGTGGTCCTGGTCGATCATCCGATGCCGGCCCACGTCCGCCGCCACGACCGGTTGATGGAACACCTTCGAGAAATCCAGCCCGCGGGCCTTGTAGTGATCGACCGCCTTGTTCACGTCCAGGCGGTCAACGCGCCCGACCATTTCCTCGATCGTGCGGAAGCCCAATTGGGCCATCTGCTCGCGCGCTTCCTGGGCGATAAATCGCATGAAATTAACAACGAATTGCGGGTCACCGCTGAATTTCGCCCGCAACTGCGGGTCCTGCGTCGCCACGCCGACGGGGCAGGTGTTGAGATGGCACACCCGCATCATGATGCAGCCGAGCGTGACCAGCGGCGCGGTGGCAAACCCGAATTCCTCCGCGCCCAGCAACGCGGCCACCACCACGTCGCGACCGGTCTTGAGCTGGCCGTCGACCTCGACGTAAATGCGGCTGCGGAGATTGTTGAGCACCAGCGTTTGTTGCGTCTCGGCCAGGCCGAGTTCCCACGGCGTGCCGGCGTGTTTGATACTCGAGAGCGGCGATGCCCCCGTCCCGCCATCGTGGCCGCTGATGAGCACCACGTCCGCGTGCGCCTTGGCCACGCCCGCGGCGACCGTGCCGACGCCGATCTCGCTGACGAGCTTCACGCTGATGCGGGCATGCAGGTTCCCGTTCTTGAGATCGTGGATGAGTTCCGCCAGGTCCTCGATCGAATAAATGTCGTGGTGCGGCGGGGGCGAAATCAGGCCGACGCCGGGTGTCGAGAACCGCACCTTCGCGATCCACGGATACACCTTGGCGCCGGGCAGTTCGCCGCCCTCGCCGGGCTTCGCGCCCTGCGCCATCTTGATCTGGAGTTCCCGCGCTTGGGTCAGGTACTGGCTCGTCACGCCAAACCGTCCGCTCGCGACCTGTTTGATCGCCGAGTTCTTGCTGTCGCCGTTCGGCATCGGCTGGTAGCGTTCGGGGTCTTCGCCGCCTTCGCCGGTATTGCTCTTGCCGCCGATGCGGTTCATGGCGATTGCCAGCGCTTCGTGCGCTTCCTTGCTGATCGAGCCGTAGCTCATCGCCCCGGTCTTGAACCGGTTGACGATGCTCTCGACCGGTTCGACCTCCTCGATCGGAATGGGGTGCGCCGCGAGCTTGAACTCGAACAAGCCGCGCAGCGTGCACAGCGCCTGCGACTGGTTGTTGACCAGCGCCGAGTATTCCTTGAACACCTTGTAATTGTTGGTGCGCGTCGAGAGCTGCAGCTTCTGGATCGTTTCGGGGTTGAACAGGTGGTATTCACCGTCGTGCCGCCACTGATACTGTCCGCCGGGATCCAGCGTGGCGCCGTTGACGGCCCGGGCCGGGAACGCGTGCCGGTGCCGCAACCGGACTTCCTCGGCGATGACGTCGATGCCCACGCCCTCGATTTGGGACGCGGTCCACGTGAAATACCTGTCGATGACCGAGTGGTTGAGGCCGATGGCTTCGAAAATCTGCGCGCCGCAATAACTCTGGACGGTCGAGATCCCCATCTTGGCCATGGTTTTCACGACGCTCTTGGTGACGGCCTTCAGGTAGTTCTTGACCGCCTTCTTGTGGTCGATGTCCTTGAGAATGCCCTGGCGAATCATGTCGTCCAGCGTCTCGAACGCCAGATACGGATTGATCGCGCCCGCGCCGTAGCCGATCAGCAACGCAAAATGATGGACCTCGCGCGGCTCACCCGATTCGAGCACCAACCCGACCCGTGTGCGCGTGCCTTCGCGGATCAGATGATGGTGCATGCCGGCCACGGCCAACAGGGCGGGGATCGCCGCATGGTCGTGGTCGAGGCCGCGGTCAGACAAAATGAGGATGTTGTGGCCTTCGCGGATCGCCTGGCTCGCCTTGGCGAACAGATTGTCGAGCGCCTTTTCCAGTCCCTTGGCCGCCGTCGTTCACGTTGAACAGGATCGGCAACGTGATCGATTTGAAGCCGGGCCGGTCGATGTGGCGCAGCCGCTCGAACTCTTCGTTGCTGAGGACGGGGCCCTTCAGTCGAATCTGGCGGCAGCTTTCCGGCTGCGGATCCAGCAGGTTCCCTTCCGGGCCGATGGTCGTGTAGGTCGACGTGATGATCTCTTCGCGGATGCAATCAATCGGCGGATTGGTGACCTGCGCGAACAACTGCTTGAAATAATTGTAGAGCAACTGCGATTTGTTCGACAGCACGGCCAGCGGCGTGTCTGTGCCCATGGAACCGAGGGGCTGCACGGCGTCCCGGGCCATGGGCGCCAACAGGATGCGCAGGTCTTCAAACGTGTAGCCAAATGCTTGCTGCCGAAGCAGTACCGTGGCGTGGTCCGGCTGGTGAACGTGCGGCGGTTCGGGCAGGTCTTCGAGGTACACCAGACTTTGTTTCAGCCACAGACGATAGGGACGCTCCGTGGACGTCTTCTGCTTGATCTCTTCATCGGCGACGATCCGGCCAAGCTCGGTATCCACCAGGAACATCCGGCCCGGCTGGAGACGGCCCTTCTGCAGGACGCGCTCCGGCGGAACATCGAGCACACCAACTTCCGAGGCCATGATGACCCGGTCGTCCTTCGTCACATAATAGCGAGAGGGACGCAGACCGTTGCGGTCGAGCACCGCGCCGATCTTCAAGCCGTCCGTGAACGCAATCGAGGCGGGGCCGTCCCAGGGCTCGATCAGGCACCCGTGATACTCGTAAAACGCCTTCTTCTCCTCGCTCATGCTCTCGTGTCCCGACCACGGCTCGGGAATCATCATCATCATCGCATGCGGAAGCGAGCGGCCGCCCAGCACGAGGAATTCGAGGCAATTGTCGAACATCGCCGAGTCGCTGCCGTCCTCGTTGATGATCGGCAGCAGCTTCTTCATGTCGTTGCCGAACAGGTCGGATTTCAGCAGCGATTCACGCGCGTGCATCCAGTTGATGTTGCCGCGCAACGTGTTGATCTCGCCGTTGTGCGCGACATAGCGGTACGGATGCGCGCGCTCCCAGCTCGGGAACGTGTTGGTGCTGAATCGCGAGTGCACCAGCGCCAGCGCGGATTCGACCGACGGATCGGCGCAGGTCGGGAAAGAACGGGTCGACCTGTTCCGGCGTGAGCATACCCTTGTAGATGACCGTCTTGTAGGACAGGCTTGAAATATAAAACCGGTTGCCGCCCTTGATGCCCGCGTAACGGATGCCCCGTTCCGCCAGCTTGCGAACGACGTAGAGCTTGCGCTCGAACGCCATGTCGTCTTTGATCTTCGCATCGCGCGCGATAAACACCTGGCGAACAATCGGTTCCGATGCGCGGGCGGTGTCGCCGAGCAAGGCGTTGAACTGTGGGGACGGTGCGCCAGCCGAGCAGCCGATGTCCTTCGTTCTCGATGATCTCTTCGAAAAGCTTCTCGCACTTGTACCGTTCGGACGCATCCGGCGGCAGGTAGACCATGCCCACGCCGTACTCGCCGTAGGAGGGCAACGCGATCTTTTCCTTCGCGCACACCTTCTTGAAAAACTCGTGCGGGATCTGCATCAAAATCCCGGCGCCATCGCCCGTGTTCGCCTCGCAGCCACACGCCCCGCGATGGCTCAGAGTTCACGAGGACCGTGAGCGCCTGGCGGACGATCTCGTGGGATTTGCGGCCCTTGATATTGACGACAAAGCCGACGCCGCAGGAGTCATGTTCGAACCGCGGGTCATACAGACCCTGTTTCTCCGGCCAACCATACGGTGTCGGTGTGCGCACGTTGCTCATTACGTACTTTCTTCCAACTCGCTCTCCATCCAGATTATATGGCAAGTTTGCTTCCGGCTTTCAACGTCATTGTCCATCTGGGCGATAAAATCTTTCAACCCGCTCTCCCATCAGTGCCCCTTGAGAATCCGCGCCGCCTTCTTCGCGTCGTCCACCCGCAGGACCATCGCTCCCGTCAGGGCGTTCGGCGGCGTGGCGCTGTAGGCGTACTCGATATTCATTTTGTTCCGGGCCAGTTTGGCGGCAATGGCCGCCAGTTCCCCGGGCTTGTTCCGCCCCTCGAGCATCAGCACGTCCCGCTCGATGACCAGTACGCCGCGCTCGCCGAGAAGATGCAGGGCTTTGTGGGGCTCATCGACCACCATGCGCACCACCGCGTGGTCCACCGCGTCCGAAACCGAGATGGCGTAGATATTGATTCTCGCCGCCGCGAGCGCTTTGCAAACCTTCGACAACATGCCCGGTTTGTTCTCCAGAAACATTGCGAGTTGCCTGACGATTTTCATGGCACAACCTCCGTTCTGCGATACGTTCTCGGCGAGGAAACGATCGCTGCCCTTCCGTCCCCGCAACGGGACGATGGGCGATAGTTACACTTCATGCCTTGTGAACTTCGGTGCAACATTTGGGATTTACTCGCCGCTCTTACAGCACTGAATTATTCACGAACACCACTTTTATGTTGAATTCTAATCAGAAAGTAGCAAAACTATGAGCGAAAACAAGCGAAATCTTCAGTTTCCGTGAATTACCGACGGGGGTACTGTTATGCACATATTCGACGATCAGGAGCGCGCCATCCTCAAGGCGCTCGTCCGCGACCCGCGCCAGAGTGACAATTACATCAGCAAAGTCACGGGCGTACCGACCCCGACCGTGCGCCGCAAACGCAAGCGACTCGAAGACGAAGGGCTGCTCAACTACTTCGCGGCCATCGACATGCAGGAGACAGGCACGGGCACCTTCAGCGCGCGACACCTGTACATCATCAAGTTCCGCATCGGTATCACCACCAGGCAAATCGTCGAAGAAATCAAGAGCGAGCCGAACGTGCGGTCCGTCTTCACCGACCTCATCTACGAATCGCACATCGCCGAGATGGACGGACGCGTCGTGCTGGTGATGATCATCGAGGGCAAGAATGACGCCGACATCGTCGAGAACGTCCAGGGCAAGATCGTTCCCTCACTGCGCAAAAACCACGGTCCCGACTCGATCGAAGAGATTTCCACCCTGCGCTTGCTCAGCCCCATCCGCGTATTCCACAACTACGTGCCGATGGTCAACATGGACAAGGGCGTCCTGCGCAACGACTGGACGGACGACGCCATCTTCGTGGGATAGATGTAGACCGACGGGGTCACGTGCCTGCCCATCAGCGGTAATCTTCCGGTAAGCTGGATTGTGCAACCATTGAAGCACATAATGGAGAAATGGTGAGACGTTTTCTAACAACCCCTGTGATGGCCGTGATTGCACTGGCTCTGGCCGGCGGTGTCGGTGCGTGGTGGTGGCGTGTGCGAAGTGGCGCGCGGATGACGTTCCGTACGGCGGCCGTGAAACGCGGAGATCTCGTTGTCACCATCAACGCCACGGGAACGGTCGAACCGGTGGAGGTCGTGGATGTCGGGGCGCAGGTGGCCGGTCAAATCATTTCCTTCGGCAAGGACAAGAGCGGCAATACGATTGATTACGGCTCGACCGTTGAGGAAGGAACCATCCTCGCCCAGATTGACGACTCGGTTTACGCCGCCGGTGTCTCCCTGGCCAGGGCGCAACTGGACCAGGACAAAGCCGGCGAAGTCAGCGCCGTCGCCAATCTCGTGCAAATGCGGGCCAAACTCGTCCAAGCCGAGGCCGATTGGAAACGGACGGAGGAACTTGTCAGTTCAAAACTGCTGCCGCTTTCAACCTATGATTCCAGCAAGGCCAGTTACGAGGTCGCCAAGGCCAACGTCACCGTGGCCGAAGCAGCGCTCGACCAAGCCAAAGCGACCACGGTACAAGCCGAGGCGACGCTCAACATCGCGCAGCGAAATTTGGATTTTTGCACGATCAAATCGCCCGTCGAAGGCGTGATCATTGACCGCCGCGTGAACATCGGCCAAACGGTGGTATCGAGTCTCAATGCGCCGAGCCTGTTTCTGATCGCCAAGGACCTGACAAAGATGCAGATCTGGGTCGCGGTAAACGAAGCCGACGTCGGCCGGATCGTGGCCGGCGCTCCGGTCACGTTCACCTGCGACGCGTTCCCCGGCCGGGAATTCGACGGCGCGGTCGGCAAGGTTCGCCTCAACGCGACGATGACCCAAAACGTCGTGATGTATACCGTCGAAGTAAATACGGAAAACCCCGGGAACATTTTGCTGCCCTACCTGACGGCCAACGTTCGGTTCGTCGTGCACAAGGAGTCCAATACGCTGCTGGTTCCCAACGCGGCCCTGCGTTGGTCCCCGTCTGCGCTCGCGGAAATTTCACCCGCGGAGCGGTCGTTGGCGACGGCGGACCCGGAGCCGCCCGATTCCAAGGCCGGACACGGTTCCGACTCAAAGCAGGCAAGAAACGCGAAGGAACGCGTGGGCACCATCTGGTTGAAGGACGGAGAGTTTGTCCGACCGGTGGCGGTGAAGGTTGGGGCATCGGACGGCGTCAGCACGAGTATCACGTGCGAGACTGTTCGCGAGGGGCAAGCGGTGATTACTGGCGAGACCGCCGGAACGGCGGACGTTGGCACGTTGAACCCGTTCGTCCCGCAAATCCACTGGCATTGAACGAACCGGTACGGTGATGGACGGGAGGCAACCGCAATGAAACATGCATATCGAGTTCTCCGGATGGCGTTACGCGCGCTCCGCCGGAACATCATGCGGTCGGTGTTGACCTGTCTGGGGATCATTATCGGCATCGCCGCGGTGATTGCCATGATGGAGATCGGCCGTGGTTCTTCCTCGTCCATCAAGCAGACCATCGCCAGCCTGGGCGCCAATGTCATCCAGATGGATCCCGCACACATCATCGTTGCGGGCGTCAATTCAGGCGCCGGTGGGCGGCCGACACTCACGCCCATGGACGCTGATGCCATTCGTCAGGATTGCACCGCCATCAAATGGGTCGCCCCCAGCGTGGACTGTCATGCCCAGATCATTTATGGCAATCTCAACTGGAATCCGGGACGAGTCCTCGGCACGACGCCGGAATACCTGGTCATCCGCCAATGGCCGCTGGCCGAGGGCGACTCGTTCACAGACGATGACGTCCGCAGCGCCGCCGCCGTCTGCATCATCGGGCAGACCATCGTGAAACAGTTGTTTGGCAACGAATCTCCCCTCGGCAAGGAAATCCGCGTCCAGGATGTCGGGATGAAAGTCGTCGGCGTCTTGAGCCGGAAAGGGCCGAACATGATGGGCCAGGATCAGGACGACTTCATCGCCGCCCCCTGGACCACCATTAAGTTCCGCGTGACCGGCGTCCGGCAGAGCACACAGTCCGCGGTCGCTTCCTCAACGTCAGCCAGCGGGGTCAATTCCCTCAACCAGCTTTATCCGAATCAATCCGTGCAACTTTATCCGCAGCCATCCGCCACCCAGGCCGTCGACACGCCGCAGGTGACGCGGTTCTCGGACCTCGACGACATCTGGATATCCGCCAACACACCGGAAGACATCCCGGCGGCCATCGGCCAGATCACCACCCTGATGCGTGAACGGCATCATATTCGACCCGACGCGCTGGACGATTTCCGGATTCGCAACCTGACGGAGATCTCCCAGGCGCTCGCCTCCACCAGCGGCGTGATGACCAATCTGCTGCTGATCGTGGCTCTGATCTCGTTGGTGGTGGGTGGCGTCGGTATCATGAATATCATGTTGGTTTCCGTGACCGAGCGAACGCGGGAGATCGGGATCCGCATGGCTGTAGGTGCGCGGACTGGCGATATCCTGAGACAGTTCCTCATTGAGGCGGTCGTGCTCTGCCTGGCGGGTGGCATTGCCGGGATTCTGCTGGGCCGCGGGGTGTCGGTCGCAGTGACAACATTCCTTCACTGGCCGACCATGCCATCGGCGGCCGCCGTCATTGCCGCGGTCGCGGTATCGGTGACGGTTGGCATCACCTTTGGTTTCTACCCCGCGTGGAAGGCCTCCCGGCTCGACCCCATCGACGCGCTCCGGTACGAATGACCCGGGCGCGGACGTCCACACGTTTGTCGGGATCACTTCTGATTGCACAATATGCTTCGCGTCAGCGTGGCTCGACTGTAGACTTTCCGTCCTATGGGCGATACGAAAGTCGTCTTCTGGGACGTGTACAACACGCTCGTGACCGCGCGCCGGGGTGACCTGGACTCACTGCTCAAACGCGAATCCGAATTGCGCATGGCGTTCGACCGCACGGTACGAAACTTCAGCCTCCACGCGGCACCCGGCCGGTTGCAGGAATTGTTCCTGCGCGGCATCGAGGCCGAGCGCGAGAAGCGGATCGCGGAAGGCGTCGCTCATCCCGAAGTGCGCGTCGAGGAAATCTGGTTCAAGCTGCTCGAAAAATCCGAGCCGGACGAGCCGCCCACGATGAGCCTGGCCCGCGAGGTGGCGTTGTTCTTCGAGCGCCAGGCCAACCCCAAGGAACTTCAATTCCGCGCATTCGACGTGTTGACGACGCTCCAGAAACGCGGCGTGCGGCACGGGATCATCTCCAACGCGCAATTCTACACGCCCATCGAATTGTCGGACCTGTTGGGCGAAGCAAGCCGGGGGGCGATCCGCACGTATGAATCCCTGTTCGATGCGCGGCTGGTGTTCTTCTCGTTCGAACTCGGCGTGGCGAAACCCGACGCGACGGCTTTCCGCCGCGCGACCGCGGTTCTGACGAATGACGGCATCATGCCCGACGACTGCGCGTTCGTCGGCAATTCGCTGACCAACGACATCGCGCCGGCGCACCATGTCGGGTTCCGCACGGTCCTGTTCGCCTCCGAAGCCGTTGCCGACTCCGCCATCAAGCCCGATCTGGTGATCCACAATCTCGGCCAGTTGCTGGAATGGTTGTGAAACCCGTAAAGCCGCACGACCATACATCCGCAATGGGGGCTGGACGAGTGACTGCACCGCGAGTATGCTCCACCGACGATATGGGAAAAGCGACGAGTAATCTGAAGCGTGTTCCGCTGGCTGGTGCCACCGCGGCGGCGGTCTTCCTGTTGGCCATGGCCGGTTGTTCGAAGAAGGAATCCCCGGAGACGCCGATGCCGCCGCCTTCCGTGACCACACTACCGTCAACCCAGCCGCTCCCAGTCTTGCCGCCCCCGGCGGCCACGAGTGTCGCGCCGGCCGCTGCCGCGACCGACACGAATCAGGCAAGCGGGGACGATCAATCGCAGGCCGAGTTGGCCGCGCAAGTGAAACAATTGGAGGCCGACTACCAGAATACGCCCGATTTCCAGAAGCGGGTCACCATCATTTACGAGCTTAGCTCGAATGATGACACGCGGGATGTTGTCGACGCTCTCGCCCATCTGTTTCTGAATGAAAAGGACCAGGAACTGAAGATCGAGTTGGTCAACTCATTGACGGATGTTGACGGCCAGAACGACAAGAAACTGGCGATCCTCAGCACGGCTTTGCGGGCCGATGAACCCAAAGAAGTACGTCTGGAAGCGATTGATGGAATGGGGGATGCGCAAGACAAACGCGGGATCCAGATTCTCCAGGGCTTTCTGAACGACCCGGACGAGGACATCAAGGAGTCGGCGCAGGACACGATCGAGCAGTTGCAAAACGCGCCCGAACCATCACCGCCGGCATCCCAGCCCCAAGGCGCGGGGCAGGCAAGCCAATAAAATTGGCTTCGCGGACGCACCGCGATGGGGTAAGATAATCGTTGACGGACGGGCGTGATTCCGCTATTTTTCACGACCCTGCCCCCAAGAGGAACGAGGAAACATTCATGTACGCAGTCATACGAACAGGCGCCAAGCAATACCGCGTCCAGCCCGGCGACGTTGTCGAGGTCGAACTCCTCGACGGTGAGAAGGGCAAGGAAATCGCGTTGGAGGACGTTTTGTTGGTGGCGGACGGCGACAAAGTGCAGGTCGGCAAGCCCACCGTGAAGGGGGCGCGCGTGACCGCCGAGGTTGTCGACCCCGACAAGAAGGGGAAGAAGGTCATCGCCTTCAAGTTTCGCCGCCGCGAAGGGTACCACCGCAAACGAGGTATTCGAGCGCATCATACCGTTTTGAAGATCAAGGAAATCATCGTCTAGTAACGCGGTCGTCAGGAGTAACCCGTCATGGCCCATAAAAAAGGACAAGGTAGTTCACGCAACGGACGCGACAGCGTCAGCAAGCGGCTTGGCGTGAAACGGTACGGTGGCGAGCTCGTCACCGCCGGCAGCATCATCATTCGCCAGCGCGGTTCGAGGTTTCTGGCTGGCACCAACGTCGGCATCGGCCGCGACTGGACTCTGTTCGCCCTGACCGAGGGCCACGTCCGCTTCGACCGCCACGGCCGCCGCGTCAACATTGACCCCGTCGCCGCTCCGGCCGGCAAGTCGTAGGACAATTCCTTTCCAGAAGCGGGGCAGACATGGTTCTGTCCCGCTTCGGCTTTTTACCGACCTGCCGCCGTCCTCTCGACGTTCTACAGGTATTTTGTGGTAAACTCTTAATCCATGACGGGCTTGGACACATTGACGAAGAAGGCAACGCGCCAGGACCTCACACGAAATGACGTGGCGGAGGCGATCCGGGCGCTGCTGGATGATGCTGTTTCCGACGACGCCAAGGCGGAGTTCCTGACGGCGCTGGCGCGGAAAGGCGAGACGGCCGAGGAAATCGCGGCGTTTGCCACGGAGCTTCGGGCGCGCGCTGTCGATCCACAGATCGATCCCGCCAGGTTCGGGGGTGTCGTACTCGACGTCGTCGGCACCGGCGCGGACATGGCGCACACGTTCAACATTTCATCGTGCGCGATCTTCGTGGCCGCCGCGGCGGGCGTGGCCGTCGCCAAGCATGGTAATCGCGCCATCACCAGCAAGTGTGGCAGCGCCGACGTGCTGGCGGCATTGGGCGCAAAAATCGAACTGCCGCCGGACGCCGCGCGGCGTTGCCTGGAGACCGCGGGGGTGACGTTCCTGTTTGCGCCGTTCTACCATCCGGCGTTCAAGGCGATTGCGCCGGTGCGGCGAAAGCTGGCGGAACGGAAACAGCGCACGGTATTCAACATTCTCGGGCCGCTGGTCAATCCCGCTCGTCCCACGCATCAACTCATTGGCGTATTCGACCGGGCGCTGGTTCCGAAATTTGCGGAAGTGCTCCGCCTGCTGGGGTTGAAACACGCGATGGTGGTGCACGGAGACGGACTCGACGAGCTGTCCACAATGGGTGTGAACACCATGGCTGAATTGTGGGCAGGGCGGATCGAGCAGACCGAACGCGATTTCCGCGTGCCGCACACCTCGTGGCGCGGGGTTGCGGTGAAACCCGAGGAGTTGACGGGCGGCGATCCGGCGACGAACGCCGGTATCGTCCGTGACGTGCTCGGCGGCAAGGACCGCGGCGCGCGCCGCGACATTGTGCTGTTGAACGCGGCGGCGGCGCTCGTAGTTGCCGAAAAGGCCGCCGATTTCACCAACGGGTGGAATCTGGCGGCGGAGTTGATCGACAGCGGCGCAGCCTTGCGGCGGCTGGATCAATTTGTCGAGGCGACGAACCGGGATTAAATTCTCTCATGCGAGCGGCCCTGGCCAAACCACTGGACTGGTGCACGATTCAATTGGCGCGGTTGAACGTGCGGGACGCCGCGGACACGGAAGGTCTGGCGGCCCGGGCCCAAGCGGTGCTGGATCATCCCGATTTTCTCGGCGGCGCCGTTGAAGCACCGAAAGATTTTCGATTCGTCACAAAACGCCGGTTTACATTCACATCCCCGGTCCCGTCGCCGTGGAAACGCAACAACACGGTGCACGGTCGGCTGTATACCGCGTCGAAACGATGGCAGGACAAGCCGACGCTCGTCCTGCTCCATGGGTGGAATGCGCGGACGGCTTATCGCACGTTGTTTCCCCATCTGGCCCGGCGGCTGACAAAGCGGGGTGTGAACGTGGCCATGTTCGAGTTGCCCTACCACAGCCGGCGCAAACCGCGCGGCCGGCAAGCCGTGCACAACTTTCTATCGGGCGATCTGGTGCACGTGGCGCAAGCGGCGCATCAGGCCATGGCGGATGCGCGCGCCCTGGTTGCGTGGCTGAAGGAACAGGGCTGTCCGCGGATCGGGCTGTGGGGTATTTCGCTCGGGGCATGGCTGAGCGGAATGTTGGTGTGCACGGATTCACGCGTGGATTTTGCGGTGTTGATGACGCCGGTGGCGCGAATGGACCGGCTCATTGCCGAAGTGGATTTCTGCGCGCCGATTCGCCGCAGTCTCGGCGGAACGAAGGTGCGGCTGGATTCATTGAACCTCGCGACCCGCCGGCCGAAAGTGACGTCGTGACAACATCCTCGTCGTCGCCTCCGAGCATGATTTGTTTGCGCCCATCGCGACGATCGAGGAACTGTCCGCGGCCTGGGGCGGGCCGGAGTTGTGGCGTCCACGGCACGGGCACATCAGCATTTTGATGTCGATGCCGGTGATGGAGCGCACCATCCGATGGGTGGCGCGAAAAGCTTGATGGTTGGGAGGGCCTCGATGCAAGAATAGCAGCGGTCGTCTCTGCGCATCGCCCCGCTGAGTTTTCACTGTACATTTCCCGGCGTTTACGGGCATTTGAAATGCTTTCACATGGCATCGAAACCAGACAAGACAATGATTCGGCTTGATTACGCCTCCTTGGGGGGTACCGGCACGCCAGACGCCGAGATCGACCGGGCCCTGGTCAAGAAGGCCAAAGGTTTTCTTGGCGGTCACGCCCGGGAAGAGATTTTGCAAATGATAGACCACAACCTGCGCGTGCTGTCCGCGGAAGTGGCGCAGCGGCAGGTGAAGCCCGAGCTTCTTTACAAGATTGGGCAGGACGCCGTCGGTGAGGCCATCAAGGCCTACAAAATCAAACAACCGGAAGACTTCCGCGAATTTGCCATGGCGTTTGCGCGGCAATCCATGTTTCTCGCCAAGGGCAGGCTATTACGCAAAGCGGCCCCACCGGCGCCACCGTCGCGCCCGCCGATCGGCAAGGACGAGCTGGGCGCAAAATAGAATTGCTTTCGCCTTCCGGTGGACGCATTTTACCAGCGTCATGCTTATCAGCAAAAAGATCAACGACGCGATCAACCAGCAAATCGGAAACGAATTCGGCGCTTCCTTGCAATATGTGGCGATTGCCGCGCACTTTGACGCGGAAGCGCTGCCGCAGTTGGCCGCCCATTTCTACCAGCAGGCCGAGGAAGAGCGCGACCACGCCATGCGGTTCGTGAAGTTCCTCGTCGAGACCGACGGTGGCGTGGTCATCCCCACCGTCAAGGCGCCCCAGAACAAATTCGCCTCCGCCGAGGAAGCCGTGCAACTCTCGCTGGACTGGGAAGTCGAGGTGACCCAGCAGATTCACAAGCTCGTCGATCTGGCGAAGAAGGAAGTCAATTACACCACGGACAATTTCCTGCAGTGGTTCGTCAAGGAACAACTTGAGGAAGTCTCCTCGATGGACAATCTTCTCAAGGTGATCCGTCGCGCGGGTGAAGGCGGGCTGCTGCGCGTCGAGGAGTATCTGGCCCGCAAAGGCGGCCCCGCTTCGTTGCCCGAGGAAGACGCGACGTAGACGCGGCTGGCTGGTAGTAATGCGATGGGCGCAGGGCCGCAGTCGCGCCGGAGGTGATAGCTGATGGTTCGAGAACAGATCGAATCCCGCGGGGTTTCCGATCCTCGCGTCCTGGCGGCGATGCGCAAGGTGCCCCGTCACGAATTCGTGCCCGAAGATCTGGCTGACGCGGCTTACGAGGACCATCCGCTCCCCATCGGGTACGGACAAACCATTTCCCAGCCGTATATCGTCGCGTTGATGACGGAATTATCGGGCCTCACACCCGGGGCGAAGGTGCTGGAGGTTGGCACCGGTTGCGGATACCAGACGGCGGTTCTCGCCGAAGATTGCCGGGGAGGTTTACTCGGTCGAGATCATCGAGCCGCTGGCCAAAGAATCGGCGGACCGATTGCGGCGTCTCGGCTACCAGAACGTGCATGTCAAACACGCCGATGGCTACCTGGGCTGGCCCGAGCACGCGCCGTTCGATGCGATTGTCGTGACCGCCGGCGCCGAGCACATCCCGTCGCCGTTGGTCGAGCAACTCAAGCCGGGCGGACGGATGGTGATCCCCGTGGGCGAAGCGAACGCCGAACAATCGCTCCTGCTTGTCCAGAAGGACTCCAACGGTGTCGTCATCACCCGCAACGTCGGGCCGGTTTTGTTTGTGCCGTTGACGCGCGGCTCTGTTTGATGAGGATTCGAGTCCTGAGCGGGGAGCCCCTGCAAAGGGTGTGGGCTGTCGAGGCCCACAATTCTAGGTGGGGGTGGGTAGTCGGGGGGAAAAGGCTCGATTTGCCATGGCCGTGATGCTATTTGTGGAGCATGGCTCCGCAGCCCAGCCCACGTTCAAGTCCGCCAACCGAGCGTGTTTTCGCAAGGCTGTCATCGCTGGGGATTTTCCTGTTGCTTCTGCTGGTGGCGGGCCAAGGATGCGGGAAGAGCCAGGCAGCCAGGGCTGTTGAGAGAGGGGAGGATGCGTTTACGAACCAAAATTACGACCTCGCCATTGTAGACTTCACCGAGGCGATGCGGCACGACCCGAATTCTTGGAGGGCCTACAACGACAGGGGTGTATCCTACTTCCAAAAGGGCGACAATGATAAGGCCATTACCGATTACACTGATGCTATCCGGCTCAAGCGGGATTATGCGGAGGCCTACAACAACAGGGGAGCGTCCCTCCTCCTAAGGGGCGACAATGAAAAGGCCATCGCTGATTTCACCGATGCCATCGGCCTCAAGCCGGATTATGTAGAGGCATACAACAGCCGGGCACTCGCCTACGACGGGAAGGGCGAATGCGACAAGGCGATTGCCGATTGCAATGACGCTATCCGGCTCGAGCCGGATTGTGTAGACGCCTACAATAGCAGGGGGATGTCCTACTTCCAAAAGGGCGACAATGATAAGGCCATTGCCGATTACACTGAGGCCATCCGTCTCAAGCCGGATTATGGCAAAGCTTACAATAACCGGGGACTCGTCTTCGAACGCAAAGGCGACTACGAAAAGACCCTCGCCGATTGCAACGAGGCCATCCGGCTCAACCCCAATTTTGTGGGGTTTTATTGCACCCGGGCCCTTGCCTATTCCGACAAAGGCGACTACGAAAAGGCCATCGCCGATTACAACGAGGGCATCCATCTCAAGCCGGACTATGTTGACACCTACAGCGATCTCGCGTGGCTGTTGGCTACCTGTCCCGACGCTAGTATTCGGAACGGAAAAGAAGCCATCGAGTATGGGAAGAAGGCCTGTGAAATGTCGGAATGGAAGGATGCTTCAATGATCGATACTTTGGCGGCGGCCTACGCTGAGGGTGGCGACTTTGACAACGCCGTCAAATGGGAGACGAAGTATCTGGAGTCCGGTTATCCTGCATCCCATCTCTCGAACGATACCCCGGAGAAAGCCCGCCAGCGTCTCAGTCTCTACGAGCAGAAGAAGCCATACCATGAAGGGAATTTGAATCAGACGGGGACACGGATTCATGAGTGAAATTGTTTTCATCTGGCAGAATCAACTTGTCGCGGAGACTCGCAATTACTATCGTCAGTTTGGCCCAATACGGTTTTGGATTGGAGTTGATGACAAGTGGCATTGGAATCTGTTTACGACGGCTACCGTCGTTCTTTGGGCCTGCGGTTCGGGATACCTGATGGCTCACGCATGGAGAACGCACCCTCTGGACAGCTTACTTAAGAAAGTGATTTGGACAATTATTCTTGTTGTTCCGCTCGTTGGATGGACGCTCTACGGACAGTTTTACGGCGAGTCCCGAAAGCAAGAAGACGGAAAAACAGTACATAGGAGAACTCCTCACCAATCGGTCTAGCCGACACCTGCCTGGTGCGCGGCGATCCTCAGAAGTTCAAACCGCAAGGTTCGCAAAGCGGCCAAAGCGGGGAGCCAAACCTAAAGTCCAGAGTCGAGGACGTTGCGGACGAGCTGGTTGAGCGATTCCATGTTGTAGGGTTTTTGGAGGTAACCGAGACAACCGTGGCGCAGCATCCGCCGTCCTTCCTGGTCGTGGCTATAGCCGCTGGAGACGATGACCCGCACGCCGGGATCGATCTCCTTCATGCGCGCGAATAACTCCGGCCCGCCGATGCACGGCATCACCATATCGGCGATCACCAGATCGATTTCGTCCTGGCGCTGGCGGAACGTCGAAAGCGCCGTGGCGCCATCGGGCGCGGTGAGCACCGTGTACCCTTTCGATTCGAGTCCCAACTGCGCCATCTCGCGAATGATTTCCTCGTCCTCGGCCAGCAGGATGCACTCGTGACCACCGCGACTCGTCGTTTCCGTGTGGGACGGCGCTGCCGTAATTGTCTTCCGGGACGCGGGCAGGAAAATCTCGAACAGCGTTCCCTGACCCGGTTGGGATTCCACGTGGATCTCGCCCCCGAAACTCTTGACGATGTTCATCACCAGCGACAATCCAAGGCCGGTGCCTTTGCCAGCCCGTTTGGTGGTGAAGAACGGCTCGAACAGGCGCGCGAGCGTGGCCGCGTCCATGCCGCAACCCGTGTCGCGAAACGAAAGCATCACGTAGTCGCCATCGGGCAGGGACACCGCGGGACGGAACGGGTTGGCCGCGTCCAGAAGAACGTTGCGGGTGGTAATCGTGAGGTAGCCGCCATCGGGCATCGCGTCGCGGGCATTGACGGCGATATTGAGGAAGACCTGTTCCAGTTGCGACGGATCGACCTCGACCGAATGAAGGGTCCTGGCGAACTGGCGTTGGATGAGGATGGATTTGTCGAAACTGCGCTCGAGCATTTTCAGCGTCTGCTCGATGCAATCGTTGGGATTGACGACGGTCAGGTGCGGACCTTCCCGCCGCGCGAACGACAGCAATTGTTTCGTCAACGCCGCGCCGCGGTGGGCGCTGGCCTCCGTCGCCTCGAGGTAGCGGTACGTCGGGCTGGACCGCTCGGTGTGTTGCTTGACGTAGCTGGCGCAGGCCAGAACGGCCGCGAGCACGTTGTTGAAATCGTGGGCGATTCCGCCGGCGAGGGCGCCGATGGACTCGATCTTCTGTACCTGCACGAGGTCGCGGTACAACTCCTCGGCTTGCACGGCGCCGGCCACGATATTGGCGACGGTTTGCAACTCGGCAATCAGCGACGGCGAAATATCCCGGGGAGTGCGGTAGAAGAAGCCGAGGAGGCCGACGATTTCGTTGCGGCAGACGACGGGGGTGAGAACGGCACAGGCGACGCGTTCCCGCTCGCACACGCTGGCGAGAGCCGGCGGCGATTGTTGCGCCACATTCGTGATGACGAGCAGATGGACGTCCGGGGCCGATTGCTCGAACGCGGGGAAGGTCCAGTGCGCCGCCTCCAACTGTTCGAGATTGTGGGCCGTGAACCCGAAGGCTCCCTGGAGAAGGAATCGCGTTTGCCCATTCTTCTCGGTCAACCAGGCGGCGACGGCGTCGGCTTCAAAGAGTTGCGCGATTTTCTCCAGCACGTCCGTCGAGATCCGGGCGACATCGAGTTTGTCGATCAAGGCGCGGGAAATCTGGTTCAATGTGGATTGTCGCTGGAAGGCGAGGCGCTGAGCCAACTCGATTTCCTGGGCGCGGGAGGCTTCGAGTTCTGCCTGGCTTTTCTGGACGCGTTGGACGTGCAGGCAGGTTTCCGCGGCGGCCAGCGACACGAGCAACAGGGACGCGCTGCTCAGCGGGAGGCTAACCTGGACCCAGAAATCATTGTCGTTGCCGAGCCGCCCGATGAGCATGTAGGACAACGTGATCGCCAGCGCGATTCCGTAGAGTCGCGCGCGCGGTGACCATGTCCCGAAGGTCCGTCTTGGTGGTGATTGGTTGCGCCATGAGGAAGTCCCACCTGGACATGACATAATTGAGCAGGGAATATGCCGCTTCTGAGAATTGAGAAAAACGGCCCGGTCGGACGCCCTGGCGGGGAAGTTTCCGCAACTTCGGGTGGCGCGGCCCTGCGCGGATGCGAATCTGGCATTGCGGGCCGTGTGTTGCGCAGACCGGTCGACGCCGCCGATTTTCGGGTTGCGCGGCATGGCGGATGCCAGTATGTACTGAGTTGGCCAAGGACAGACGTATTCTTTCATGAAACGCAAGACGCGATTGTGGCTCCGGTTCATTTTGGTGGCGCTGCTGGTGGGGGGCGTGTATCTCCTGATGCGCGACTACGAGCAGGAGTTCGTCTATGCGCCGACTTCGTTTGTCAAAAAGACGCCGCGTGACGCCGGGATGCCCTTCGACAGTATCGCGCTCGTGTCGGACGACGGTGTGAACATTCAGGGCTGGTTCATCCCCGCCCAGTCGCCCGCACCGGAGCAACCGCCCGCCGCCAACGCCGCGCCCCTCACGCTGTTGTTCTTCCACGGGCGCGCGGGGAACATGAGCGACAGCCTGGAGAAACTCCATCTCTTCCATGACATGGGACTCGACGTGTTTGCAATCGATTACCATGGCTACGGCGCCAGCGGCGGCGTCCCCAGCGAGAGCGCGCTGGCCGGCGACGCGATGGCCGCTTATTTCTATCTGGCCGACAAGCGCAACGTGAAAAACGAGCGACTGTATATTTGCGGCGAAGACCTCGGCGCGGCGGTGGCCATCGATCTGGCCACGCGGGTGGCGCCGGCGGGATTGATCACGGAGGGAGCAAATGCGTCGGTCCTCGAAAAGATCGAGGACGACTGGCCGTTGATCCCGTGGCAGTACCTGTTGCTCAATCAATTCGATTCCGTCAAGAAGATCGGTGACGTACGCGTCCCGGTGCTCATGTTCCACAGCAGCGACGACGAACTGGTGCCGTTCAATGACTCCCGGCGGCTCTACGTGCTGGCGCACGAACCGAAAGAACTCGTGGAGATTCATGGGTCTCACCGGGACGCATTCGTCAAATCGTTCGATACCTACTACGACAAGATCGACCAATTCGTGCATGGAGAGTTCAAGGACAAGTCGGCGGATGCGGTTTCTTCAACGGAAACCGGCGCGACGGCGTCCAAACAATCAACGCCATGATCCGGTCGCTCCCGCTTTTCCTGCTGTGTCTGCTGGGTGTATTGCATCCCGCGCTCGCCGTCGACACATTGCGTCCCGAACAGCTTCAGGCGGGCATGAAAGGGTACGGCTTGTCGGTCTTTCAGGGAACGAAACCCGAGCGTTTTGAGGTCGAAATCATCGGCGTACTAAAAAACGTCATGCCCAAGCAGGACATGATCCTGATTCGCATGAGTGGGGCGAACCTCGAGAAACACAAGGTCATCGCCGGCATGAGCGGCAGCCCCGTTTACATCAACGACAAACTCATTGGGGCGCTGGCGTACGGCTGGACGTTCGAAAACGAGCCGCTCGCGGGGGTCACGCCGATCCATAACATGCTGGCGCAAATGACGAGGCCATTCGTGCCGCCAACGACGGTCATGACCTCGGTCTCGCTGGGCCGCTCGTCGTCTACGCCGGCGATGTTCGCGCCGCCGAATGGGCCGTTCTCCCGGGACGCGGGCGATTTCGATACACCGCACCCATTGCTCACACCGCTTTCGTTTGGCGGATTCAGTCCGCGCGTGATCGAGCAGTTCGGTTCGAAGTTCACCGGCTTCGGCATGATGCCGGTCGTCGCGGGCGGGGCCGGCAGCGGGCCGCTGCCGCGTCGGAGCGGCGACATCGAGCCCGGCGGATCGATCGGCGTGCAGTTGATGCGGGGCGATTTGAACATGACAGCGGTGGGCACGGCCACATACGTCGAGAAGGACCGGGTCCTGGCATTTGGGCATCCGTTTTTTGAGGGCGGATCGGTGCAGGCGCCCGCGGTGCTGGCCGAGGTGCACACCATCATGTCGAGTATGGAACGGTCGTTCAAGCTGGCCACGCCAGTCGCCGAGATCGGGGCGATGGTGGGCGATTGGCAGAGCTGCATTGTAGCGGACACGAAGGCACACGCCCGCATGATCCCGCTCACCATCGACGCGGTCAACCACGACACCGGTCAGGCGGAACATTACGACGTGGAGATCATGGACAACCAGACGTTCACGGCGCAACTGGTGATCGTCGGGGTGGCGCAGGCCGTCAACGCGGCCTCCGGTTCCTCGCAGGACACGACCGCGCAGATTTCCGTGAGCGCCGAACTGGGGCCGACGAAAAACGGCGGGTCGCCGCGGACCGTGGCCGTGGCTGATACGTTCTTCAACACGGGCGGCGGACTGCTCAACATGGAGGCGCTGATGCCGCTGGTCGCGATGGTCAATACGCCCTACGGCAGCCCGACGGTCAATCGTCTGACGGTGAAGGTGGACGCGACGCTCCGCCGCCAGACCGCCGAGATCAAGCGAGCGTACTTCAACAAATCGGAAGTCGAGCGGGGCGAGACCGTGCCGCTGGCGGTCGTGCTCAAACCGTTCGGCCAGCCGGAGGTCACGAAGACGATTCCCATCCGGGTGCCGGCGGCGACCGACACGATGCGGGCGCTCACCGTCACCGTCGTGGCCGGAGACGCCGCGCCGACGGACGCCGCTTCGCCGGACAGTTTGGACGATTACCTGGACGTGATTGAGAAGGGACATCACAACACAGACCTGGTCGCGTTGATGCCGACGGCCAGCCAGGGGATGCAGTACCGCGGCAAACTGTTGAAGCAACTTCCCGCGAGCGTCGTCGGCATTTTGGAGGACTCGAGCAGCGGCAACGTGACGGCCGCCGCCGATCTCCAGCAACTGGTGGAACCAACCGATTGGGTGCTCAGCGGCCAGGCCACCGTCCGCGTCCCGATTCGACAGGAATAACCGCGCATGAGAATACCTACACTGGTTCTGCTTTCGTCCGTTTTCGCATACAGCTCGTGCTTCGCCGTGAAGACGGAGCAATGGGAATTGAAGTCGCCGGAGGATTTCATGACCGGCAAACTGCAGCGGCTCGTTGTCACCAGTGACGGCCAGTTGCGGCTGGGGTACGACGCGACGAAGCTCGGCGAGTTCGCCAAGGAGATTTGGTGTTCCGTGGTCGATCGCGACGGGACGATTTATTTCGGCACGGGTTCGCCGGCGGACGTGTATGCGCTGGGCAAGGACGGCCGGACCACGAAGCTTCTGGAGGCGGATTCCATCGCGGTGACCGCGCTCACGCTGGATTCGCGCGGCAATCTGTACGCCGCGACGATGCCGGACGGCAAAATCTACAAGATCTCGACGAGCAACAAGGCCGCGGAGCGCGAAACCCGAAGAGGCCTGGTGCCGGCTGCGCGCGCCGTACATTTGGGCGCTGCTCGCGGACAAGAAGGACCAGATTTTCGCGGGCACGGGCCCTGACGGAAAAGTGTTTCATATCAGCCCGGACGGGAAGGTCGAGGAATGGTTCGCCGCGGAAGACTCGAACATCCTCAGCCTGGCGCTGGACGCCAGCGGCGCGTTGTTGGCGGGCGGGAGCGACCGCGGGCTGCTGTTCCGGATCACCGAGAAGGGGAAGGGCGTTGTGCTTCACGAATTCGCGGAGGATGAGGTGAAGGCGCTCGCGGTGAACGGGGACGACGTGTACGTCGGCGTGAACAAGCAGCGGGTCAAACGACCGCGTGGTGTGGCGGCCCGTCGTCCGAGTGCGGCGGAGTTTGAAGACCTGACGCAACGGTTGACGGGGCAGTTTGGGGCGGCGGTGACGGCCGAGACGGCCGGGCCGGGTCGCGAGACGCCGCCCGAGGCGCGACTGGCGAACCTGCTGGCGGGCACGCTCTACGTCGAGCACGCGGATGGACGCGTCGACCGTCTGGCGAACTGGAACGATGAATCGATCCTGGACGTGAAGGTCGATGGCGACGGCATGGTGCTGGCGGGGATGGCCGGCAAAGGCCGCGTGTACCGCGTGCGGAACGACCAGAACTGGGAGTTGCTGTTTGCGTTCGAGGAACAGCAGGCGCTGACGCTCGCGCTGCGCGACGGCAAACTGGCGTTTGTCGGGACCGGCAACATCGGGAACGGCTATGGCATCGACCCGCAGAAGGCGCGGGACGGCGATTTTACCAGCGAGGTGCGCGACTGCCGGTTCCTGACGACATGGGGCAATCTGTATTGGATGGGCAGCGGGGCGATCTCAGTTTCGACGCGCACGGGCAACACGGCATTGCCCGACTCGACGTGGTCGGATTGGTCCGAGCCGTTGAAGGCCTCACCCGCGAAGGTGGCCAGCCCGCGGGCGCGGTTCATCCAGGTGCGCGCCCAACTTGCCGCGGCGTCGGAGCCCATATTGAAATCGCTGAGTTTGTATTATCAGATGCAGAACCAGAAGCCCGAGGTGTTGTCCGTCGAGGTCGGGGAGAAATCGAAGGAATCGACGGAGAAACCGAAGAGCGAACCGTCAGCGGACCAGAAACCCGGCGATAGCGTGGGCAGCTCCGGCCCGAGCGCGGCCAGCGATTCCGAATCGACGCCCAAGACGGAGGATGCCCGGCCGAAACCGGCAAATCCAGTGAAAGAGATTCATTGGCGGGCGAGCGACAAGGACGGCGACGCGCTGGTGTATCGGCTGTATTACCAGGCGGACGGGGATGACGCGTGGGTGCCGGCGTTTCTGGACAAACCGCTGCACAAGACCGAATACTCGTGGGACACGGAATCCATTCCCGACGGTTGGTATCGAATCAAAGTGGTCGCCAGCGATGAGGAATCGAATCCTGCGGGCGAGGCGCTCACGGACGAGAAGGTCAGCGACCTCGTCAAGGTGGACAATACGCGCCCGCAAGTGGTGGACCTTTCGTATGACGCGGCGAGCGGGGTTCTCAAGGGGACCGCGCGCGACAACCTGAGTTTGATTCGGTACCTCGAATACGCCGTTGACGGCGGGGAATGGAAGTTTTTTGCGCCGAAGAGACGGCGTGTTTGACAGCAAGGAAGAAGTGTTTGAGGTCAAGATCGGGCCGCTGGCCACCGGGCCGCATTTCATCGCGGTTCGCGCCACCGATGAAGAGGGCAATGTCGGGGTCGAACGATTCACGGGCGGAAAGCGGTAGGGCGCCGCGTCTGTCCTTGACGACACGCGCTAACAAGGGGCGGCCACAGTGGGCCGCCCCTACGAGTATTGAATGATTCGGCTGGAAAACATCAGCGTGGAGTATCGGCTCAAGAGCGAGCGCGTGCAGGCGCTACGCGATGTCACGCTACGCATTCTTGAGGGCGGGTTTGACGCGATCATGGGGCCGAGCGGTTCGGGCAAGACGACGCTGATCCAACTTGTCGCGGGATTGCTCACGCCGACGGCGGGCGAGGTGATCGTATCGGGCGAACACCTGAGCGCGATGGACGACGAGAAGATTTCGGCGTTTCGCAATCGCACCATCGGGTTCGTGTTTCAGTTCTTCAATTTGCCAAGTTACTACAACGCGGTGGACAACGCGGCGCTGCCGCTGGTGTTCGCGGGCGTGGATGAACGCCATCGCCGGGAGCGAGCCAGGGCGTTGCTGGCGGAATTTGGATTGCAGGAGCGGCTGGACCACAAGCCCGACCAGCTTTCGGGCGGCGAAGCGCAACGCGTGGCGATTGCCCGGGCGTTGATCAACAATCCCAAGATCATTTTGGCGGACGAACCGACCGGCAATCTCGACCGCGAGACCGGGACGTACGTGATGGAACTGCTCCAGCGGATCAACCGCGAGCGCGGCGTGACGGTGCTGATGGTCACGCACGACGAGAAGGCGGCGGCGTTTGCCCAGCGCGTCATCCGCATCGAGAAGGGGCAGGTGGCATGATTCGGCGGCGGGATTATTTGCGGTTGACGACGCAGAAGCTGGGGCTGCGGAAACGGCGCGCGGCATTCGCGATCATTTCCGTCGCGCTGGGGGTGGTGGTCGTCGTCACGGTGAATTCGTTGCTGGCGGGCGTGCGCGACGTGGCGATCAAGACGATTTGGACGGAGGAGATCGACCCCGATGTGATCCACGTCTACGCGGGCGAAAACCCGTATGAATTCGTCATGACCGCCGACGAACAGAAGCAGAAGGCGAAGAAGCGGATGCAATTTTTGACCGAGTCGGTGTTCGACGAGATCCGCGGCTGGTCGGGGGTCGAAGCGGCGGACCGGCCCGTGGTGGTGCAGCCCGTGAGCGTCAGTTCACTCGACAAACGTCCGCGGGGCGTCGCCGAACTCCAGGGCGTGCCCGAAGCGCTGTTGTTGCGGTACGTGACCGACCGCGCGTTGGTGACGGGCGTGACCAACGCGATCCCGTTGGTGATGGGGGAACGCGAGGTGAAGCTGCGGTTCGACGAGAAGCGCGGCAAACTCGACGAGGACCCGAACGGCGAGAAGACGTGGCTCGGGCGGGACGTGACCATCGTGCTCGGCGACAACTACGCGCGGCTGGCGCGGTTCAATTACGATTACGCGAAGCGCGAATACAAACCCGTGGCCGACGACGAGATCACGGCGCAGCGCGATTCGATAGAGCGCAGCTACCGCGGGATGTACGACATGACCATTTTCAACACCACGCTCAACTTGAAGGGGCGGGTGGTCGGTTTTTGTCCCGGCAACAAGATATTGATTCCGTTTGACGCGGCGGAGATGTGCGAGAAATGGATCGACCAGCGGAACCGGTTGGCGGCGCGGAATCCTCCGCGGGCGGCGGACGAGGTGGTGTACGGGGAGCAGGGCCGGCGCGAGCCGAAGCCGGGCGAATACACGGAAGGGCTGGTGTTGGTGAAGCACGGCGCGGACATCGAATCGATTGCCAAACGGATTGAAGACATGGGTTTTACGGTGGCGACGCGGGCGCGGACATTCGAGAACCAGGCGGAGGCGTTCGACAGCACCGTGCGCGTGGTCAAGCAGGTCGCGTTCGCGCTGGGCGGAGTGATTCTGGGGCTGGCGTGCGCGCTGGTGTGGAGCACCACGTCGAAAACCGTGTCCGACAGCCGCGTGGACATCGGGCTGTTTCGCGCGCTCGGGGCGACGAAGCGGGACATCCGCCGGTTGTTTCTCGGCGAAGCGATGTTGCAGGGCGTGCTCGGGACGATCGTCGGGATGATGCTGGGTTGGGTACTGGCCATCGGGATCAGCCATTGGGTGATCGGGTTCGCGCGGCGGTCGGTGTTCGATCCCGAAGAAGCGCTGCTGATCCCCGACTCGATTTTCTCGATCAACCTGAGGTTCTGTTTGTTGCTGATCGTCGGCGCGGCGGTGGTGTCGCTACTGGCCGGTCTGTTGCCGGCGAATCGAGCCGCGAATGTCGATCCCGTGAAGGCGTTGAAGAGGGAATGACAGCACCGAAGTGCGAGCCACTCCATCGCGGCAAATCACCACAATTGTTACGATGTTTAGATGTCGACTCCGATCAGCCCGATCACCGATCAGTCTGCAAAAACGATGCGCTGCACGTTTCTTTCTTACGGCAACAACACGCGGACGCGGTAGTATCGAGACGGGCCGTTAGCTGCGCCGCCGACATCCGTCATATTGGTGACGGTGCCCAGTCCTGTCCCTCCGTTGATGGATAGGCCGACACCGAGGATGTTGGTCTGACCGTGGACTTGTGTCCAAGAGCCATTCGTGTAGCTGCCATTGGCGGTGCCGCTGGTGAACTCCAGGACGTTGGTGCGCGATGCCGGGCCACCCGTATACGTGGTGTCGCCGCTGGCGCCCAGATACGTCACGACCACGTTGGTGCCATTCGCGCGGGCAACACTGATGACGTGCAGGCAGGCGGCCGCACTGGTCGGATTGAAGCCGGCCAGGTACTGGTTGGTATTGCTCATCCCCTTGCCAAAAGGATCGGCATCGGGCTGCGCGTTCGGGCAACCCGTGCAATGAAAATACTGTGACTGCCAGTTCTGGAAAGTCGTCAGCGCCGAGATGGAATTGATCTGGGTACTGGCGTCGACGCCACCCGGACCGGTTACCACCTCGGTGACGGTGTAGGTGCCGAGTTGATAGACATGGCTAACGCTGGGGGTGGTGACATTCGTGATGGTGCCATCGCCAAAATTCCAGAGCCGGTTGGTGACGATGCCGTAAGACAGGTCGGTGAACGTGACCGGGAATGGCGCGAGGCCGCTGGACGGATTGGCGATAAAGCTCGCGGACGGCGCCGCAACCGCAGAGGGCTGCCAGAGAGCGATGTTGGATGCCTTCCAGCCGCCGGCCAGGCTGAAATACCCGCCAACGAGCAGGTTTGTCCCATCCATTGCCATGGACTCGACGTATTCGTTGCCATTGGCATCTTGATTCGCGGTTCCGATGCCGCTGCCGAGCGCGGACCAACTGGAGCCGTTCCACACCGCGATGTCATTGGCCGGCACGTCACCGGCATCGGTGAAGCCTCCGCCGACATACAAGTTGGTGCCGTTGAGGGTCATCGCTCCGACATTTCCGTTCACGCCGCCGCCGAGCGCCGACCAAGTGGACCCGTTCCACACCGCGATGTTGTTGGCGGCCACACCACCTGCGGACGTGAATATCCCCCCCGCGTACAAGTTGGTGCCGCTGACCAACAGCGATTCCACGTTTCCGAAGAAGCCGCCTTTCACACGATAGGGGTTGCTCACACCGCCGGCCAGTGTTGACCAACTGGAGCCGTTCCATACCGCGATATTGTTGGCCGCGACTGAGCCGACATTCGTGAACGATCCGCCCACATAGAGGTTGGTGCCGCTGACCGCCAGCGCGCGTACGGGGGGGATGAAGTACACGTTGCCCGTGCCGCCCACGCCGCTGCCGAGAGCGGACCAACTGGAGCCATTCCACATGGCGATGTTGTTGACCGCGACGCCGCCGGCGTTCGTGAACGATCCACCCACATAGAGGTTGGTGCCACTGACCGCCAGCGCGAACACGGAGCCGCCATTCAGGCCGGTTACGCCGCCGCCGAGAGCGGACCAACTGGAGCCGTTCCAGATGGCGATATTGTTGGCGGCCACGCCCCCGGCAGACGAGAACCATCCGCCCACATACAGGTTGGTGCCGCTGACTGTCAGCGCGAGCACGTAGCCATTCACGCCGGTGCCGAGTGGCGACCAACTAGAGCCACTCCACATCGCGATGCGGTTGACAAAGTCGTCGTTGGTTCCCGCCGCGCTAAAACAGCCCCCGATGTACACGTCGGTGCCGCTGACGGCCATGGCGTAGGCGTTGCAATCCAATCCCGCCGGCCCGAAAGGCACAGTTTCCCAGTTCATGTCCCCGGGAAGCAGGATGAGGGGAGTCGGGAGGTTGAACCACAATTGTTGAGTCGCGTCTGGGAGAATCTCATCGAGAGTCGGATCGGGAAATGAATTGGCCACGATTCGCGGGTGGGAGTTGATCGGATCCAACTGAATCTGGGGTAACATGCTTCGGAGATTGACGGGGCCATTGTAGAAGAAGGGAGTCAGGTCCAAGAGCGTTTCATTACCGTTTCCGAAGCTGATCCATTCGGGTCCGTAAAGGGCATCCTGGAAATCCAGCATGGCCTGGGTCAGCCCCGGGCTGGCGAGAGGGCGGCCCCGCTGGGCATACACGGCGGTCGAACCGTCTTCAAACTCGCTCATCGCGGTGTTGAAGGCGGCGGCGGGAGGCAGTGACGTGGTGGCGGCGGGTGTCGGAGTGAGAACCTGTGGGTACGCCGCGAGCCAGGCATTCAGGTTGAATCCGCCCGCATCCAAGTTCGACGCCAGGGCGCTGATGTTGGCGTCGAGATTGTAGCTGTTGAGGGTCAGGATCACACCTTGGGCGGCTTGGAGGGCGGATTGGTAGAGAACGACCTCGATGTTATAGTTGACCTCATGGGGGGTGGTCATGTTCAGTTCCGCGCCGATCACATTGGTGTAGTTGGGTGGCACGTGCGTGAGGTTGGCCAGGGCGCCTACGATCTGCGGCTGCACGGTGTTTGTCAGGACGCCCATCGCGACGGCCTCGGTCGGGCTGTTGGTTGGCAGCACGATTTGATTGAACAGATTGCGCTGAAAATCCGCCGTCCACTTCCACGGGTTTCGGCCGGTCGTCGGCACGCCGTATTCGGTGAGCAACTGCGCCACCGGCCCGACGGGCGGATTTGTCTGACAGGGCAGGACGGCGAGCCGCGTGAACGCGTAGAAGAAATTGGCGTCGGGGTTCGATGAACTGGCCGCCACGGCGTTGCTGAAATCGGTATTTGCCGTGAGAATGTCATTGGAAACCAGTGCCGCCCGGCCCATGGCGACCCAGTTACTGGCGGTCTGACTTGAGGCGGTGCAGACCAGCCAGCCTGCCAGAAACAGTGCGATGGAAGCGATGTTGCGAAGCTGTTTTCTAATTGCTCGCGGCGAGCGAAGTGGTGAGCATTGCGCGTTTTTCATATTGAGCGATCCCCTGTGCACTTGTAACCGGTTCAAGCTTTGCGTTGAACAACTTGTGTCTGTCCTTCTCAATCCCTGCAGTATTCTTGAAAGCGTACCGTCCCCTGACCGCAAAGAGCCCCAACTGCGGCCACCAGACGACCTGATCGGTGCTGAGTTGGCTGGCGGTGGCGTCCGTCGTGAGTACGACTCCGCCATCCAGAAGCAATTGACCTTTGGGGAGCGGAAACGAGCTGGCCGCCTGAATGGTCGTCACAAAGCCGGCAGGGCTGTGAATCGTGACCTTGAGTCCGTGGATTTCGAAATCCTGGATATCATTCCACCGCAGGAATCGCGGGAGGTTCACGATCGAGTCAACCAGCTTCGGCGATTCCCCGTTTGTGGCGTTGGGTTCGGAAATCGATCCGTCCAGCGGGCTGGTTACGTCAAGCTCCACATTGCTCAGGTCGAGCATTGTCACCGAGGCCAATCCGAGAAGTCCGGCTCGCTTCTGCTGGCGCTGGCATTTGCCCACCTTGAGCAACGAGGAGCGGTCGCCGTTATCATTATAGGTTGGGATGGAAAGCCCCTCGGCCGTTGGGAGAGTCAGCGAGCGGCTCGACTGGTGTTTGTCGGTTTGAGCGATGAGCGCATTGGGTTTTCGGAGCGAGAGAGCGACACTCCCGATAACGGCCACAGTGACGAGCCCGGAAATCAGACCTTTACTGGACGCGAACATTGGTATTCAGAGCCTCGCTCATGAAGAATTGATTGGCCGTATGCAGGCAAGCCGGCATTGAACAAACCGCAACCATTGTCGTGCGACCATGGCGCGACCGGTTCGTAAAGCCTTCGAACGTTTTCCTCACCTATTGTCCCTGCGCGACCCAAGACTGAATGCAAACAGGACAAGCAGCGCCTAGTGCTGATTTGTGAAGAGTTTCACAATCGGGAGTGTTCGTCAAGGCCAATTCGCGAGGGCTATCCCCGTAAAGACCTGATAAATTAAGGCTCCGGCGGCGATGGGCTGCCCCCTGCCGGCCATCGTGGGCCCTCAGTTGCAGAACATGGCGTAGGAAAATGCACGTGGTTCGTCAGCCGGATACGTAAAATCGGCAGCCCCTATCCGCTCAACTCCCCTACAGCCCCGAGTATTGTGAAGTGCATAATCGCGCAGAAAAGTGGCGCTTCTGTTCGCGCACCCACTGACTATTTATCAACCGGGTATCGAGCAAGACCGTGCTTGTCCAAAAGATTCTCGTTCTAGTCCATCCTCAACTCTACGGCGCGGTCACCAATACTCTGTAGAACCGCTGCGGATTCGCGGCGCCGCCGGGATCGGTGAAGCTCAACACCCCACCGGTTCCCGACTGCGATAAGGCGGTGGGCGTCCAGTTCGCCGGCGTGAGCGAAGTTGTGTACTGCAACTGATACGTGTGGCCGGTGACCGACGGAATCTGGATCACCATGTCTGGGCCGGACTTGCTCGCCTGCGAGATCTTGACGCTGCTGGCGGTCAGCACCGTGCCATTGTTGACGAACCCGCCGGGGAAATTCGTCGCGCCATTGATGATGTCGATGGTGCCGTTGTTGACGACGGGGCCGGAGGATTCCAACACGCTGCCAGCGTTGGCCCGCATCGTGCCGTTATTGATAACGCTGTTGGCGGCGAAGGTGAGCGTGCCACAATTGGCCAGCACCGTGGCGCCGGAATCGATGGTGACGTTCCCATTGATCGTGCCGCAGCCGGTCAGAGTGGCGTTGGCGGATAGGATCAACCCGTTGCCGAAGGAAGAGATTCCACCGAGCAAGTTAAGAGTGATGGGACTGACCCCGTCGCCCAGGGTCAGTGTCTGGCCGTTGGAGTTGGTGATGCCCAAGGCGTTGAGCCAGCCGCCCGTGAAGATGAATTGACTGCCGGAGTTGAGCAGTGACAGAGTATTCACCGTCAACGCGCCGCCCGCCAAGGTCAACGTACAGGGATTGCTGCTGTTGGCGGCAACTTTCACATCGGCCATCGTTACGATGCCGTTGGAAATGCTCATCTGGCCGACGCCGGAGTCGCCAATGGCCGTGGTCAGGGTGGTCGCCGTCAACTGGCCGCCAGTCATCCACATCGAGCCGGCGTCGCCCGAAGCGAATCCCAGCTCCAGCGTCGAGGAGATGTTCATCTGGCCCCCGGAAACGGTCAGGGTCCCCTGGCCATTCCTGCCTTGGGATGATTTGTACCCGACGTATAAGATCTCACAGGTGGCGCTGCCACTGGACATGGACATGGTGCCCGAGCCCCCGGCGCCGATCTCGAAGATGCCGTTCACGATGTCCAAGGAGCCACCGTCGACATACACGCACGGGCCGTCGACCACCAACTCGGCGTTGGAGCCAACCAGGTTGACCAGCCCGTTGCTCTGGATGGTCAACTGCCCTTCGCCGCCCGCGCTGCTGCCCACCAGAATCTGGTTGGCCAGCACCGTCCCGTTGGAGACGGTCATCAGCCCGACACCGCTGCCGTTGGTGAGCGTCCCGCTGTTGCCGACGCCAATGATGCCGTTGGTGACGATGAGTTGGCCGCCGGTGACGGCGACGGTGCCCGTGGAGTTCGCGGTGGTGCCGACCACCAGATTGGAGGACAACTGCTCGCTGCCGCCGGCAACGGTGACGGTGCCGTTGTCCACCTGATAGGTCTGGGTGTGCTGAACCACGCCGCCGTTGGTGACGACCAGGTTGTCGGTCTGGAACGTGCCCGTGCCGAGAATGAGCGAACCCCCGTTGACCACGACGCTGCCGGTGCCGCTGCTATTGGTGACAATCAGGCTGCCGCCATTACTGACCACCAAGCTGCTGCTCGCGCTGGAATTGCCAATTCTGACGGAATTGGCCGCTTGGACCGCCGAGTTGTTCACAACCATCGCGCCATTGGTCCCCAACGAGAGAACACCCAGAACCTGTAGCGGAGTCACCGTGCCCGCGTTGTCCAAGAACAACGTGTTGGCTGCGCCAAGCGGGGCGCACACGGTCAAGTTGTTAATGGTCAGGCTGCTCGGGAAGCTGCCCGACGTGGTGGCGTCAATCGTCACGGTCTTGGTGTTGGCGTTGGTGATGGTGTCGGCCAGATCGGTGAGGGAGGGTGCCAGGCCCGACGACCAGTTCGTTGCTGTCTCCCATTTGCCGCCCGAGGCACTGACCCAACTGTTCAGCCCGATCTGCTCGGGGGTGACGCTATTGTTGGTGGTGCCGTCGCCCAACTCGCCGTAGGAGTTGTAGCCCATGGCCCAGAGGCTGCCGTCAGACTTCACAAACAGGCTGTGGTCGCTTCCGCCGGCAATCGCCGTGACACCGCTGGAAACGATCCGCTCGGGACTGTGGTGGTTGGTGGTGGCGCCGTCGCCCAACTCGCCGAAGGCGTTGTCGCCCATGGCCCAGAGGCTGCCGTCGGACTTCAAAAATAGGCTGTGGTTCCATCCGGCGGCAATCGCCGTGACGTTGCTGGACACGATCTGCTCGGGACTGAGGTGGTTGGTGGTGGTGCCGTCGCCCAACTGGCCGTAGTTGTTGCAGCCCATGGCCCAGAGGCTGCCGTTGGACTTCAAAAACAGGCTGTGTATGTATCCGCCGGCAATCGCCGTGACGCTGCTGGAAACGATCCGCTCGGGACTGAGGTGGTTGGTGGTGGTGCCGTCACCCAACTCCCCGAAGCCGTTGTAGCCCATGGTCCAGAGGCTGCCGTCGGACTTCAAGAACAGGCTGTGGCTGTCTCCGGCGGCAATCGCCGTGACGTTGCTGGACACGATCTGCTCGGGAGTGTCACGGCTGATGTTGGTGCCGTCGCCCAACTCACCGTCACCGTTCTCGCCCGTGGCCCAGAGGCTGCCGTCGGACTTCACAAACAGGCTGTGGAAGTATCCGCCGGCAATCGCCGTGACGTTGCTGGACACGATCTGCGCGGGAGTTAAGTGGCTGGTGCCGGTGCCGTCGCCCAACTCGCCTTCTTCGTCGCTGCCCATGGCCCAGAGGCTGCCGTCGGACTTCACGAACAGGCTGTGGTAGCCTCCGGCGGCAATCGCCGCGACGTTGCCGGAGACGATCTGCGCGGGAGTGGCACGGTTGTTGGTGGTGCCGTCGCCCAACTGGCCGGAATTGTTGTAGCCCATGGCCCAGAGGCTACCGTCGGACTTCAAAAACAAGCTGTGTTCCCATTTGGCGGCAACCTTGGTCACAGTCGCGGCCCGGGTCGTGACAGCCTGGAATAATAGCAGGGCGAGACCGCAGAAGAGTCCGACTCGATGCAGTTGCCGGCCCGGGGACAAGGGCGAAAGCGTGGTGGCGAGGAGGTTCATGTCCGCAGGCCGTGAGAGGCTCGCGGGCAATGCCGCAACCAGCGGCTGTGAAGTTCGTGGTTTCATGGTAGCACGTCCATCTTTGTCTCCATGCCTATGACCTGATGGCGAGGTGGCTGGTTTGCATCCCGCCCTCCCTCCCGTTTGCTCCCGAGCATCCAGGGTTGAACAATGGCAAGCGGGCCGGTTGTTCTATCATCTTGGGGAAATCGAGGTAGCAAGGCGCGAGGGTGTGGTTCACCGCTCGTCGTGCGAACATGGCGCGAACGGCTCGCGAACATTTGAGATGAATATCTCAGAGTCCCTACTGCACGGCCCGAGACGGACTGGCGCAAACAAAACGTCAACTCGCACCTTCCGACTTTGTGAAAAATATCACTAAGCCACCCCTTGTGTCCAGCAAAATGGGGCTTCCACGGTTGGCTCAAGACGGACAGGGCTTCGCTAACCGCGTTCGGGGATGTTACCGTTTCACAAGAGCAGCGGCGGCAACACCGACCTCAACCTACGTACTCCGGCAGCCGCGTACGCTCCACCCACCATCTTCGGGCCTCCCAAACGCGGGTTTTTTGAGAAGAAGTGTGATTGCGGGGGTGGGGCGGAGGTCCGGGGCGACCACGACAGGACGGGGCGACTTCAGGCACCCAGCCCTCTTTCCTCTCCGGGGACGAACACGGCTTACAGAGCCGTGGCTACACCCACCCCTCTTTCCCTTCCTCGGAGGGGATGCGGCATGAAAGGTGGAAATGGTCAGACGCGGATGGGGAGGAGGACGAAGGGGAAGCCGGCGCGGTAGAAGGATTTTTGGACGGCGAAGACGGTGTAGTTGTGGAGCCAGCGGGCGGCGAGGGTGTCGTTGGGGAACACGAGTTGGCCGCCGAAGAAGACGCAATTCGGGTATTTCTCGGCGATTTTTGGGGCGATGGTAGCGAGTTCTTCGACGACGTCGGTGCCGAGTGCGTAGAAGCCTTCGGCGTAGTAGCCGTGGTCGCGCATGTAATCGACAAAGTGGTCCATTTCGCCGACGACGTGGGTGCGCAGGCGGTCGATTTCGTCCGCGCCCTTGAAATTGCCGGCGTCGATGATGCCGACCTCGACGAAGATGAAGTTCTTGAACACGGCGGGGAACACGCGGAGCACGCTATAGAGGGTGTGGAGGCCGAGGCCGTTGAAACCGCTGACGAGGATCACGGCGGTCTTGGCGCGCGGGTTGCAATCGGGCACGGGCTCGGGTTTGTCGACGGCAGACATGCCGGTTTCGGCGGCGGCGACAGCGGCGAGGTCGTCGAGGCGGCGGAGCAGCCGGCCGGTGTAGGCGTAATGCCGGCGGATGAGGATGGCCACGCCGATGAGGGCGGCGGTGAGCACGACGGTGATGGCACCGCCTTCGCGGAACTTGATGGCGGTCATCAGCGCAAGGATGGCGGTGCACATGACGAGGCCGAGACCGTTGACGAACAATTTCTTGAGGCGATGGTCGACGCCTTTTTCGGCGGTCCACCAGTGGCGGACCATGCCGAGTTGCGAGAGCGTGAAGGTGATGAACACGTTGATGCTGTAGAGGACGACGAGGAAATCCACGCGGCCCGCCGACAAGAGCATCATCCCGAGCGCCGCGGCGCCCATGAGCAGGATGCCGTTCTGGGTGACGAGACGGTCGCTGAGCGACGCGAATTTTGTGGGCATCCAGCGGTCGAGCGCCATGCTGGAGAGGACACGGGGGCCGTCGAGGAAACCGGCCTGGGCGGCAACGAATAGCAGCATCGCTTCGGAGATCAGCGTGACCAGCACGAACCAGCGGGCGCCGGCGCCCCAGTGAGCGGTGATGGATTCGAAGAGGACGGCGTTGAGGGTTTTGCCTTCCTGGTAGGACACGTGGAGGAAGAGGTAGGCAAACATCAGGCCGGTGGCGGTGAAGGCGAGTGAGACGGCCATGTACTGCATGGTGCGTTTACCGGTCTGGACTTTCGGCTCGCGGAGGATGGGCAGGCCGTTGGAGACGGCCTCGATTCCCGTGTAGGTGCCGGCTCCCATGCTGTAGGCGCGCAGCATGAGCAAGAGCATGCCGAGAAGGCCGAGTTCGCCACGCGCCTGCTGGACGCTGTCCTTCGTAGCGGCGAGGACCTGGCCGAAGTCGCCCGCGTGCACCACCAGGGCGTAGACGATCACGAAGACATGCGTGATCACGAACACCATGAACACGGGAACCAGGGTCATCACGGATTCCTTCACGCCGCGGAGGTTCAGCAGGGTCAGCACCAGCACGCCCACGATGGCGAACCCGAGTTTGTACGGGAGCCAGGTATTGGGGAGGAAACTGAAGAGGGCGTCCGCGCCGCTGGCGATGGAGATGGTGATCGTCAGCACGTAGTCGATGAGCAACGCGCAACCCGAGATCATGCCGACGGTCGGGGAGAGCAATTTGCTGGCGACAAGGTAACCGCCGCCGCCCGTCGGGAACAGTTCGATGATTTGCGAGTAGCTGGCGCTGATGACAAAGACCGTCAGCGCGGAGGCCAGTCCGACAAAGATGCAGAGGTTGGGATGCGAGCGGAGGGCGAGGAACGCCTCCTGCGGTCCGTAACACGACGAGGACAGACCATCGGCGCCCAGTCCGACCCAGGCGAAGAACGCGATCAGGGAAAGTTTGTGGAAAACGGAGCGATCATGGGGACTGAGGGCACGACCGATCACCAGCGTTCTGACCCGCTTCTGCAGGCGCATTCGAGAAGGACCGGAACCAGGTTTGTCATCCATGGGTCAACTCCGTGGCCTGGTCGGCGGGGTTGCACTCGAACGCAAGGGCGACTTGTGTTCTATGGAGTGGCGGTCTCACGCGGGGGCCGGTGTTGGGGACGGCGGTGTAATTCTCCGATTGCGGAACAGGCGGATGGGCAGGATGACGATGGGCACGCCGGCGAACCGGAGCCGGCGCTGGATGGCGTAGGCGGTTTCGTTGTGGAGGATGCGGTCGTACCACTTGGGTTCGTCGAACACGACTTCGCCGGCGAAGAAGACGGCGTGGGGATATTTCTTGGCGAGTTCGCAGCAGGCCTCGGCGACCTCGTTGACGATGTCGGTGCCGATGCGATAGGTGGAGTCGGCTGGTATGCCGAGGCGGTTGGCCATTTCGACGTAGCGACCGAGGGACGCCTTGGTTTGTTCCTCGAGCGCTTCGACGTGGCTGCCGCCCTTGAAGAAGTCGGAATTGGGCACGCCGATGGAGAGGAAGACGACGTTGGTGAACGACCGCGGGAAAATGCGGAAGATGTTGAGCATGCAATGGATGCCGAGCTTGGCGAAGCCGCCGACGAGGATGACGGCGGTGGGTTTCTTCGGGTCGAAGGCTGGGGCGGTTTTGGCCGGGTCGCCGGGGATGTCTTCGAGGGCGGCTTCGACCTGGCGGAGGCGTTGGGTGAAGCGGCGGTAATGATGGCGGATGCCGAAACAGCCGAGGATGCAGAGGGCGGTGATGACGAGGGTGATCCAGCCGCCTTCGCGGAGTTTCATGGTGATCATCACGGTGAGGATCGACAGGCACAACACGAGGCCGGTGGCGTGGACGCTGAGGTGTTGGAGCCATTGTTTGTCCGTTTTGCGGTGGCGGATCCAGAACCGCGACATGCCGAATTCGGAGAGCGAGAACGTGGCGAAGACGTTGATGCTGTACATGACGACGAGGATGTGGATGTCGCCGCGGGTGTAGACCAGCGCCATGGCGGCGGTGAGGCCCATCAGCAGCACGCCGTTCTGGCTGGTGAGGCGGTCGGACAGGGCGGCGAAGCGGCGGGGCAGCCAGGAATCGATGGCCATGTTGGCCATGACGCGGGGGCCGTCGATGAAACCTGTTTGGGCGGCCACGAGCAGGAGCACGGCTTCGGAGAGGATCGTGACGCCGACGAACCAGACGCCAACGGGGAGGGAGCCGAGTTTGAACCCGCTGGCGAATCGATCGGCGAGCACGGCGTTGAGGGTCTTGCCTTCGACGGGCGATACACGAAACAGCATGTAACAGAACAGGAGTCCGGCGGCGGTCGCGGCCAGCGAGATGGCCATGTATCTCATGGTGCGTTTACCGGTTTCGACCTTTGGCTCGCGCATGATGGCGAGGCCGTTGGACACGGCTTCGATACCGGTGTAGGTGCCACCACCGATGGAATAGGCCCGGAGGAACAGGACGAACATCCCCCACAGGCCGAGTTCACCCATGCCCTGGGTAAAGCCGGTGTGCACGTCGTGCGCGACCACGGGAAGATCGCGACCGTGCATTATGAGACCCCCGAAGATCAGGATGATATGGGTCGCGACAAAGGTGAGGAAGATTGGCACGAGCATGGAAACGGATTCCTTGACGCCGCGCAGGTTCATCAGGACGAGGAAGACGATGGCAGCGAACTCGATGGGGAGCTTGAGATGCTGGAACGAGAGAGGCAACAAGCTGAACAACGCGTCCGCGCCGCCCGCAATGGAGACGGTGATGGTGAGCACATAATCCACGAGCAGCGCGCAGCCGGAGACGACGCCCGCGGAGGAACCGAGCAGTTCGGTCGCGACGATGTAACCGCCGCCGCCACCCGGGAAATGTTCGATAATGCGGCTGTAGGCATAGGAGATGATGAACACGGTTGCGGCAGTCGCCAGCGCCAGAAACACGGCCAGATACAGATGATTGCCCAACGCGCGGAAGGCTTCCTCGGGACCGTAGGCCGAAGACGACAATCCGTCGGCGCCCAAGCCGACCCAGGCGAGGAAAGCGATCAGGGATATTTTGTGGCCAATCGACGGGTCGTGGAGGTTGCGGGGCGCGCCGAAGAGCATGCGCTTGACTCGCGACCGCATCAGCCGCGGCAGCCGAGGCTCCGGCTCCGGGACCGAGTTATCCATGGTGTAATTCACGTGTCCTCTCTCTTTGCCTACGAGGTTAGCTGTCGGGCTCAGGCTGAGAAGAACAAGCTCTCCTGTTCCGGTTCGCTGGCCGGAATCCGCCCCGTACAACGTGGTTCCCCCGTTCCGTGCGGTGAGCACGGATTCGGTAATGAGCGAGGGAGCATAACACAGTGCCGCATCCAGTCAACGCAAGCAACCGTTTCATCAGTAACGACTTACAAACTATTTTTACAAATTCTTAATGCGTTTGACCGCATTGACCCGTTCGGGTGTGGTGGTGGGTGGTTCAAGCGAGAGCTCGGGTTTATACAGCGGCATCGGCGGTTTCGCCGGTGCGGATACGGACAGCTTCCTCGACGGGCAAGATAAAGATTTTGCCGTCACCGATCTTGCCCGTGCGGGCCGCTTCGATAATGGCGTCGACGGCATCATCGACCTTGTCCTCGTGGAGGACGACTTCGATTTTGATTTTCGGGAGGAAATCGACCGAGTACTCGCTGCCGCGGTAGACTTCGGTCTGGCCCTTCTGGCGTCCGAATCCCTTGACCTCGGTTACGGTCATGCCGACGATGCCGAAATCCGCCAGAGCGTCTTTGACCTCGGGGAGCTTGAACGGTTTGATGATCGCTTCAATTTTTTTCATGTTCGTACTCTTTTCGGGAGGTCAACCGCGTGATGCTGGAGGAGAATCCGCCGGTGTGCGGACTGCTGATATGGAAATCCGGGTAGGCGATCAGTCCGGTTTCAGAAATGTCCAAGCCTTCCAACTCGGCTTCCGGCGGGACGCGCATCGGAATGAACCAGTCGAGTGTTTTCAGGAAAATCCAGGAGACGCCCCCGGCCCACAAGGCCAGCACCAGAAGGCCGACCAGTTGCGCGCCGAGTTGGCCCCAGCCGCCACGCAGGCAACCGTTCACCGAGTCGCTATTGGCAAAAATGCCCACCGCCAGCACGCCCCACAGTCCGCCCACGCCATGCACGGAGATGGCGCCGACGGGATCATCGATGCGCCACCTGTCGAGGAGCTGGACGGACACGCAACCCAACAGACTGGCGATGACGCTGATGATCACGGCGGAGACGGGGCTGATATAGGCGGCCCCGGCCGAACTGGCCACCAACCCGGCGAGCAACCCATTGATCGTGATGGTTGGGTCGGGTTTGCGGGTGGTCATGATCATAAATGTCGCGGCGGTGATGCCACCGCTGGCGCCAGCGAGGATGGTGACCACGGCGATGGACGCGGCGGATTCGGTTGCGCCCACCATGTTAAATCCCAACCATCCGACAACGAGCAAGAACGATCCGAGGAGCGTCAGGGGGATGTTGTGCGCGGGTATCGGTATCACCGCACCGTCCCGGTTGTAACGGCCGATTCGCGGACCCAGGATCAAGGCGCCGGACAGCGCGAAGAGACCGCCCACGGCGTGGACAACGCCGGAGCCCGCAAAATCCACAAAGCCCAGCCGTGCCAGCCAGCCTCCGCCCCACGTCCACCAGGCGAAGAACGGGAACAGTATCAAGGACAGAAACAATGCCGACGCATAAAAATTCCTGAGACTCCATCGTTCGGCCAGTGCTCCCACTGGAATACTGACGGCCACGCACAAGGTGGAAGCCTGCCAGAAGAACGATGAAAAATTGCGTGGGCCGGCATCCGCATGATTGAGAAAAAAGCCGCTTCCGCCATGCGCCACCGCGAAGCCTCCGGCCCAAAAGGCGATCACGGCGATAGCGCAGCCGAAGAACGTCATGAAGGTCGTATGGGAGGCATTCTTTGCCCGGGTGAGGCCGGCTGCCAGCATGGCCAAACCAGCCGGCATGAGCCAGATCAAGGCCCCGGCGAGTAATTGCCAGACGGCAGTTGCCGACTGGGTTGATAGCGATGGTACCGAGGGGTCTGCGGCGCGAGCGAGCGGCCCTGGCAGCACGCTGGAGAGCGCCACTGCCAGGGCCACAATGCCTAAGGGTTTGTTGCTGACATAGGTCTTAGGCCACATACCCTTTGTTAATTCCCTTCGCTCACATCGTCAGAACAGGTACGCAACTCCCGCGCCGAGCGTGAACTGGTCCTTGATGCCGTTATACGTATTGGCCTTGTCCGAGTGATCCCACCGGACTTCTGGACGGAACTGGAAGTTGTCCACCGGTTTCAGGTTCAGCGTCAACGTCGAACTGTAGAGTTCCGGGGTGACGCCAACGGGTAGCCCGCCAAACTGGGTGCGAGTGCCGTCCTTGTCCCTGAGGAAGTCCTGACGGAACGCCAGTTCGATCTTGTCGGTGAAGTCATAGATCAACCAGCCACCCAAAGCGAACCAGTCGGGGTTCCCGAAGGTGTCGGCCCCAACTGTTGCGTTTTGTTCGGTCCCGAAGTCCATCTGGACATCGGCACTGAACTTGTCCGTGATCTTGCGGGTGGCGACCAGTTCGATACCATCACGCCAGTTCGCCGTTACGCCCGTTTGTTCCGGACCGCCGTAGCCCAGCACGGCAAAGGTGGTATTGGAATCCATCGCATATCCGATCCGGCCCATATACGACAATGCGTTGTTGTTGTCAGGCAATTGATCCCAGCCGTTGAACACCACGAACTCGGTGTCGATTTTGTCGTTCCACTGGTACATCAACTGGACGCCCGTCTGCGTGAAGTTCTCCACGTAGAGGAACTGGTTTCCTTCCGAGAAGTTCGGGTTGGACACCTGCTCGATGACTTCCACGCCCATCAAGGTCACTGTCTTGCCGAAGATGACCTTCAGGCCGTTGCCGACTGGAACGTTGACGTCGATAAACGCCTGCTCCAGATCACCATCATTCCCCAAGTTGAAGCTCGTTGTCCCAGAGTTAAAGGACGAGTGGATTACGGCCGCGTCCTCACCAAAGATCAAGTCGGCGCGATAACCCACAGTCCAGTTGGTCGGACTGGAGACATAAGGTTTCTCGAAGGCCAGTTTGAAGTCGTCCGCGACGAACTGATTGGCATGCGTGTCAAACGTTCGACCGACGACCGTTTGTGAACCTCTCGTCGTGTTGAAGTCGTACAGGTACGAAGCCTCCATGAACCCGCTGATCTCGGTCTGGCCGAGGAAATCCAGCGACTTCTGCGGGATGTCCGATTTGGCGACGGCAACGCTTCCGGTGCCGGATTCCAACGCGGCGACCCGCTTTACGAGGTCGTCCGTCACTTTCTTTTGCGCGTCATACATTGCCTTGTAGTCCGGCGCGGCATCGTCTGCGCGAACTGCCGGCACGCCTCTCATCGTCAGCACTGCCACAGCCGCACAAATCCATACGGCTCTCAGGTAATTGATCCTCACCTTCGTGTCCTCCGTTTATTTGGGTTTTATGTTGGTCTGGTACGACTTCGCGTGGCGCCACACCACCACGCGACGCATCTCTGCTGAACCCCTCACGCGAGAGCCTTCCGTTGCCCAACGAACCGGATTCGCCCCTGAACGCCTCGCGCGGGTACAGTCCCATCGGAACAACGTCCCGCCCGCTCCACTCCTGACGCCACTGGCGCATGGTTTGCGCCCGTCCACTGAAGCGCCGACGCACACATTCCGAAACCGGCCGTTCCCACCTGCGGCTGGTTACCGTCCATCCGAGTGGGCACGTATGTTGTCTCGCGCTCCACCCGCTGTGGCACATCCTGAATGGCGGTCGACTGACCAAACGGTGTCAGCAACCGAACGCCTCGCGCAGCATAGTCAAATCGGGCGACATTGCCACGAAAAAAAACAGCCCGTATGCGCCCGCCGCGACACTGGCTTGCCGCAGGCAGATCGACCGCCAAAAATCTTCGCGAGAGCCACGATTTCCCGCGGGAAACCGATGCCGCTAACAGCGTATGTGAACCGGCTATTGCCGGAATAGGGACGCACCTCGACCACACTGCTGCTGGATCCAAGCCTCGCATGGCCGAACTTGTTTGCAGGGCCTATGCCATGAAGCGGCGTCACAGGTGCAACCGTTTTTCTGGCAGACACTTACAGACTTTGCCGTCGATCACAATTTGCTGTGTTACAGCCCGCCCTTAGCCACCGTGGTCAAAACGCGACACGATAGGGTGAAAACCACAGAGACGACGACATCGCCCGGGGTATCAAGTTGGTGCGGTGCCGCGATAGCGGATGATGCGGACTTTTTCCAGGGTGACGAGGCCGTCGCCCATCATCTTGTCGAGTTCGGGAATGAAGGCGTTGATCCTTTCCTCTTTGTCGACAATCTCGATGAGCACAGGCAGGTCTTCGCTGAGGCGGAGGATTTTGGCGGTGTGCAGGTGCGAGTTGGCGCCGAAACCCATCGGGCCGCGCAGAACGGTCGCGCCGGCCAGGCCCATTTCGCGCGCCTTGAGCACGATCGCCTCGTAGAGCGGCTGGTGATGCCATTTGTCGAGTTCGCCGAGATAAATCCGCAGGAGAGAACCTTCACCATCGAGTTTCATAGTGTGCCTCCATGGAATCTGGACTGGAGCGCGCGTCCGCAGACCAAGCCGAGATAGACCGCAAGCAGGCCGAGGACGTTCGAGCCAACAATATTGAGGGTGACCGCGACCCATTCGCTGTCGCGGGCAAGGTTAAGTGTTTGGAGTCCATAACTAGAAAACGTGGTGTACCCGCCGCAAAAGCCGATCATCAAAAAATCGCGCCATTCCGACTTGAGCCAGACGCGTCCCGTGGACGGACCGCTGATGGCGGCGATGAAGCCGATGGCAAAGCAGCCGGTGAGATTGATGACGAGCGTGCCGAGCGGGAAGACCACCGCCCACGGGTAATGCTTCGACTGATGCTCGGAGATGACACCGTTCAGCCCGTACCGGGCCAACGTGCCGAGCGCTCCGCCAATGATGAGCAGCAACAATCTGAACATTGTGTCCTCTGTGCCATGGTAGGAGTCATCAGCGCCCTGCCGAGCAGGGGCAGTTGCGGGCGAACCCCATCGCCAGCAGCCAGCGTAGCACAAGCGGCCCGACAACTTCATCAAAAAAAGCGCGTCAGAAGATCTCGCCATCAAGCGCCACATTGATGTCGGGTGACTTCTTCACCGCGCGTGCGATTCCGGGGCATGGTTTTCGCGATGCCGTTCTGTATCTTTTTTATCACGCTGGTTAACAAGCGTCCGGTGGTTATCTCGCGTGGGCCAGGTCGAATCGACGCAAGGCCTTGTGTTTTAACATTTTTTTAATACTCACCTCCGGGCTGGCACAGCGGACGCTAAGGGATGCGCGCAGGCGAGTATGTGGATTCAACCCGACAATTATTGTGCGAACGGCGTGTTGGACAGCGACGACGCGAGAGAGTCGGCGAATTAAAAAACTGTAAAAAGCACGGAAAGTAAGGAGACCAAACATGGCAACTGCAGGACAATCAACTGGCGCAGCTGAAAAACCCAAGACAACGGGGACACTGGGATTGACGGGGCTGACGTCGAATGCGATGGCGCTGATCGCGCCGGGCGCGTTCCTCTGGTTAACCTATCAGATTCAAGCTCTGTACGGAGCGCCGATGGCCGGGTGCGCGATGTGGTTTGGGATCGTGGCGGCGCTGTTGTTGTGTTTCGCGACCGCGATCAGCTACGCCGAATTGTCGAAATTGTATCCCGGCGCCGGCTCGTCGTACCTCTACGCCGAACAGGCGTTCCTTTCCAAGACCCACGCCTATAAGTTTGCCCGCGTCGCCAAGTTCTTCACCGGCTGGGCCAGCCACTTGTACTACTGGGTGTATCCGGGCTGCATGGTGGGTGTGACGGCGATCCTCGGCGGATATCTCTTGAACCAGTTTTGGCCGGACACGTTCAGCGGCTCGTACAACAGCCCGCTGTTCATGTTCCTGTTTTGTATCGTGTTCGCGTTCGGTGTGGCCTACATCGCGTATCGGGGCGTGACCGGCACGACAGGCGTTAACCTCGCCATCAACGTCATTCAGATCGCCGCCTTGGTTGTGTTTTCCGTAATGGCCCTCGCCTATCGCGGCCGTCATCCGCAAGGTTCCCAGGGCTACCACCTGTCCAACGGCACGGCCGTGAATTATCAGGTCGCACAAGAGGTCGTGAAGGATGACAAGGGGAATCCGACGCCCGTGCTCGACGCCAACGGAAAACCGACGATGGATGACAAGGGCAAGCCCGTCTATCAAATGCAGGATTCGCAGGACAAGGACGGCAATCCGGTGGCCGCCGACAAGGATGGCAATCCGGTCACGGACCCGACCAAGGCCGCGCCGTTCACAGTCGACTATTCGCCCGACGGGGCCGTAACAACGGATCCGGCGACCAAGATTTCGACCTTCAACTACCACGCGTCCCCCGCGTCCGTGGTTGGCGTACACGGCTTCAATTTTGTTTTCATTCAGGCCTGCATCGCGATTCTCATTCTGGTCGGATTTGAGTCTGTCACGGCGATGGGCGAGGAGGCGAAGAACCCGAAGAGGGACATTCCGCGAGCGGTACTGCTGTCGTTGGCGATTCAGGGTGGGTTCTGTTACCTCTTCGAGTATTTCGCGGCAAATTATTTCCTCCACAACGGTTATACGTTGCCCATGGCCGGGGCGTCCGGAGCGCCTCTCGGCGACATGATGGTGATCGTGGGCAGTTGGATGTTCGGCAGCTACGCGGCGGGGCGGGCGTTCATGCTCGTCCAGGCGTTCACGGTGTTCCTGGCGCTCATCGGGACGACGTTGTCCTGCCTCAGCACAGGCGCTCGGGTGACCTACGCGATGGGCCGCGACGAGGAAGTGCCGTCGCACTTCGGCTTGTTGCACGGCAAGACGCTTTCGCCGTATCGTGCCATCTGGGCCTTGGCGACTCTGTCGGCAATCCTTGGCATCGCGACGGTCGCCGTGTACCTCGGCGGTACGACACCATCACCGCTGGATCCGAAATACCACAATATCTGGTATAGTTTCGGGATCTTCTCGCCCGAGACGTATTCCAAACTGCCCAACACGCTGGTCATCATCACGCTGATCAGCAATTTCGGCACATTCTTGCTTTACATGACGACGTGTATCGTCGCGATGGTGGCGTTCAAAGAACACCACAGTTTCAATGGCTTCAAGCACATGTTCGTCCCGATCTTCGGGTTGCTGGCGAACCTCGCCTGCATGTTGTTCTATTTGATCGGGCCGTTCACGGTCAGCGGTATGAGCTGGCATGAACCGTACATCGCGCTCGGCATCTGCGGGTTGTGGGGGGTCTACGGGGCGTTCTACTTCATGAAGTCCAGCAAAGCCAAGGGTCGCGAGACGTTGCTGACAAGCAAACCGGCGATGACGGCGCTGGCTCTGTAAGTCGGAAGATATGATCCGGGTCGGGGCGACCGCCTCCGTGGTCGGCCCGACTCGGGTCGAAAGTGTGAACCAAATCAACAACTGGACGTCAGACGCAACTGCATTGATTGGAGAGAAATATGACACCGAAAGAAGTCCTGGCGTTGTGTAAGAGCAAGAATGTTCAGCTTGTCGATATCAAGTTCTGTGATTTTCTGGGGACCTGGCAGCACTGGTGCATGCCCATCGCCGAGTTGGAAGAGGAAACCTTCGAGGCGGGCGTGGGCTTTGACGGGTCATCCATCCGCGGCTGGAAATCGATCGAGTCCAGCGACATGCTGCTGATTCTCGATCCCGCCACGGCGTTCATCGACCCCTTCCCCATCATCACGACGATCAGCATCACCGCGGATGCCATCGACACGATCACGCGCGAGCCGTATTCACGCGATCCACGCAACGTTTCCCGCAAAGCGGTGGCGTATTTGCAGCAGACGGGCATCGCCGATACGGCGTACTTCGGGCCCGAAGCCGAATTTTTCATTTTCGACGATGTCCGCTTCGGCCAGACCTCCAACAGCGGCTACTACTACGTCGATTCCGTGGAAGGCATTTGGAACACGGGCCGCGAGGAATCCCCCAACCTCGGCAACAAGATCCGCCACAAGGAGGGCTATTTTCCGGTGCCACCGCAGGATACGCAGGTGGACATCCGCAATGAGATGATCATCGTGATGAAAGCGTGCGGCCTCACGGTGGAACGCGAACACCATGAAGTCGCGACCGCCGGTCAGGCGGAAATCGACCTGCGGTTCAACAACCTGGTGGCGATGGCCGACGACATGATGGTGTACAAGTATGTCGTCAAGAATGTTGCCAGGCGCCACAACAAGACGGTGACCTTCATGCCGAAGCCGCTGTTTGGCGACAATGGTTCGGGAATGCACACCCATCAGAGCTTGTGGAAAAAGGGCAAGCCATTGTTTGCGGGCAACGAGTATGCCGGTTTGAGCAAGCTCGCGCTCCACTACATTGGCGGCATCCTGAAACACGCCAAGGCCATGGCGGCGTTCACCAATCCGATCGTCAACAGCTACAAGCGGCTGACCCCGGGCTTCGAAGCGCCTGTCAACCTGGCCTATTCCAGCCGCAATCGTTCGGCGGCGGTGCGCATCCCGACCTATTCACCGAGCCCGAAGGCCAAGCGCGTCGAGTATCGTCCGCCCGACGCAGCCGCCAACCCGTACATTGCGCTGGCCGCCATGCTGATGGCCGGACTCGACGGCATCCAAAACAAAATCGATCCCGGCGAGCCGCTCGATAAGAACATCTACGAGCTGCCGGCTTCCGAACTCAAGAAAGTGCCATCCATGCCGGCCAGCCTCACCGAAGCCTGCGACGCATTGGAAAAGGACCACAAGTTCTTGCTCCAGGGCGACGTTTTCACCGAGGATGTGATCGAGCAGTGGCTGGACATGAAGCGCAAAGAACAGGATCAAGTCCGCCTGCGGCCGCATCCGTGGGAGTTCCACATGTATTACGACTGCTAGAAGCGTGGAGTCCGTGACCTTGGACTGACAAAAGAAGCTGTACAACTGAGTGTTAGTTGAGACGTCAGTTGGGGGCGCGCCAGGCTGGTGTTTTGGCCCGTGCCTTTGACATGACGTGGTGTTTTTTTTTATCCACGCTGCGTAACAACCGTCTGACGGAGGCGGCCCTCGCCTTTGCGCCAATTCACGAAAGCCACTGTCCTTTAACGAGTTTTTAATTTTCCCACTTGGGCTGGCACAGCGGACGCTAAGGCCCACGCCATGCGAGTGAGGCTATTCGCTCCGACGATGTGTGGCGGCGGCCGGGTACCTTGCAACGGCGGCAGGCGAGAGCCGGCAACAAAGGAAACGTTAAAACCAGTGTAAGGAGAACATCATGGCAACGGAACAACAAGCGGGTGGGGCAGCAGCAAGGCCCAAGACGACGGGCACGTTGGGGCTGACGGGGCTGACGATCAATGCGATGGCGCTGATCGCTCCGGGCGCGTTCTTGTGGCTGACCTTTCAGGAGCAGTCGCTTTACGGCGCTCCCATGGCCGGCTGTGCGATGTGGTTCGGTCTGTTCGCGGCGCTGATGCTGTGTTTTGCGACGGCGGTGAGTTACGCCGAGCTGTCCAAGCTGTATCCCGGCGCAGGCTCGTCCTACTACTTCGCCGAGCAGGCGTTTTTGTCGAAGACGCACGCCTACAAATTCGCCCGCGTAATCAAGTTTTTCACCGGCTGGGCCAGTCACCTGTATTACTGGGTCTATCCGGGATTGATGGTGGGTGTGACGGCAGTTCTGGGCGGTTATCTGGCCAGCCAGTTCTGGCCCGACACGTTCAGCGGAACGTATAATAGCCCGCTGTTTATGTATATTTTCTGCGTCTTTTTCTCGTTGTTGGTGGGTTACATCGCCTACCGCGGCGTGAATAGCAGCACGGCGGTCAACATGGCGATCAACATCATCCAAATCACGGCGTTGATCGTTTTCACAATCATTGCCATTGCCTACCGCATGCAGCATCCGGATGGCTCGGTCGGCTATCACTTGTCCAACGGCACCCCGGTCAACTACAACGTCGATCAAGTCAACGTGACTGACGACAAGGGCAAACGGGTACAAGCCACTTGGGCCGATAGCTCGCCCAAGACCGACGACAAGGGCCAGCCGGTGTGGAACACCCAGGACCGCCAGGTCACCAAGGACGATTTGGCCGACAAGAGCCTGAATTTGGCCGCGCTGGGCCTTGCCGAGGGAGATCCCTACCCCGTCCTGCAGAAGGACGACAAGGGCAAATTGGTCATGAAGGATGGCAAGCCGGTTCCCGATCCGTTTGTGTTGAGCTACAAGCCCGAGGACGCCGTCACCGGCAAGCCGGGCGACGCGAAGGACCCGCAGACCTTCAACTTCCACACCAGCGCCAGCTCGGTGCTCGCGCCGCATGGATTCGGTCTCGTCTTCGTCCAGGCGTGCGTCGCCATCCTCCTGCTCGTCGGTTTCGAGTCCGTGACCTCGTTGGGAGAAGAGGCAAGAGACCCCAAGCGGCACATCCCGTATGCGGTGCTGCTCTCGCTGGCGATTCAGGGCGCGTTCTGCTACATGTTCGAGTATTTCGGGGCGAACTTCTTCCTGAACAGCGGCTACACCATTTCGAACGCGGGCGCGTCCGGCGCACCCATCGGCGACATGATGGTCCTTGTCGGCACGTGGTTGTTTGGCACCTATTCGGCGGGCCGGGCCTTCATGCTGATCGAGGCGTTCACGGTGTTCCTGGCGCTGATTGGCACCACGCTGGCCTGTGTGAATACAGGCGCGCGTGTGACCTACGCGATGGGCCGCGACGAAGAAATGCCGTCGCATTTCGGTATGTTACACGGCAAGACTCTCTCGCCCTACCGCTCGATCTGGACCCTGTCGATCCTGTCGATCTTCATCGGCATCATTACGACGACGGTCTATCTCGGCGCGCAAAGCACGGACCTCGCGCCGCTGGACAAGCATAACTTCTGGTACAGCTTTGGCATCTTCTCGCCGCACGCCTACACGTGGCTGCCGAACACGCTGGTCATCGTCACGTTGATCAGTAACTTCGGCACGTTCCTGCTGTACATGACGACCTGCATCGTGGCGATCGTGGCGTTCAAAGAGCACCACTTGTTCAACGGCATCAAGCACATGGTCATCCCGGTGTTCGGTCTGCTGGCGAACCTGTGTTGTATGCTGTTCTACCTCGTCGGGCCGTTCTCCGTCAGCGGCATGAGTTGGCATGAACCGTACATCGCGCTCGGCGTCGTCGCCTTGTGGGGCATCTATGGGGTGTTCTACTTCATGAAGTCCAGCAAGGCCAAGGGCCGGGAAACGTTGCTGACCAGCAAACCGGCAGTGACGGCGCTGGCGCTGTAATCACGCACGGCTTGCCCCGAAAACCATCGGGGCTGATTGGGTCTCGAAATGGCCGCCTCTCGTGAGAGAGGCGGCTGTTTCCTTTTGACCCCTCTCATCCGGCTTGCAACCGCCAGCGGCGGCGGGTAGCGTGTGCCGCTCGATAGCTATGGAACTGATTTACGGAGAGCTTTCGTCCGTTGGCACGGTGCGCCCGCGAAACGAGGACTATGTTGGCTTCTGGGAACCGGAGTCACTCGAGGAGAAGCGTGGCCGTGGGGCCATCGCGGTGCTGGCTGACGGAGTCGGCGGCCAGGGACGCGGCGATGTCGCCAGTCGGTTGGCAGTCGAGGTGTCGCTGAAGGTGTTCCGTGAAGCGAAGGAGGACCAGTCGCCGCAGCAACTGTTGACGCAGGCGTTCAACGCGGCGAACCTCGCCGTTTTCGACAAGAGTTCGGAAGACAGGCGCACGAAACCCATGGCCACCACGCTGGCCATCGCGATCTTTCGCAACGACCATGTCACCGTCGGGAACGTCGGCGACACCCGCGTCTATCTCGCGCGCAAGGGCGAGATCAAGCAGGTCTCGACCGATCACTCGTACGTCGCCATGCAGCGCAAGTTCGGCCTCATCAGCGAGGACGAGGCCAAGCGTAGCGACAACCGGTTCATCCTCACCCGCAGCGTCGGTCAGGAGCCCGTGATCCGCGTGGACATCGAGGACGTGGCTGTCCAGAAGGGCGACCACATCGTGCTTTGTTCGGACGGTTTGCACTCCTGCGTCGCCGATGGCGAAATCTGCGAGATTGTCGGTCGCTACGCGCCGTCGGCGGCCTGCCGCCAACTCGTCGCGCTGGCCGAGCAGCGGGGGACGGATGACAATGTCTCGGCGCAGGTCATCCAGATCGAAGAGATCGAGGCGGTGGGCTACTACCGCGGGGTCCCGATGTTTCACAAACCCGCGGAGAAAGCCGTTACCGGCGAAATCGAAGCGGGCCAACTGCTCGACGACCGGTTTTTCATCCACGAGATGATCAGCCGCAGCGGCATGGCGACCATCTTCCGCGCCACGGACCGCCAGACCAAGCAAATGGTCGCCGTGAAGGTGCCCTACATGCAGTTCGAGAGCGATCCGGGATTTTTTTCGCGGTTCCTCCGCGAGGAGGAAATCGGCCTCAAACTCCAGCATCCCAACATCCTCAAGTTTTACCCCGTGGAAAACAAGTCGCGTCCGTACATCGTGACCGAATACCTGCGGGGCTACACGCTCGCCCACCTGCTCAACAACATCCGACCGATGCCGGTAGCCGATGCCTTGAAGCTCGCCAGCCGCATCTGCGACGCGCTGGCGTATCTGCACGGCGAAGGCGTCATCCATCGCGACCTGAAACCGCAGAACATCATGATGTGCTACGACGGCACGATCCGGCTCATGGATTTCGGCATCGCCCGCAGCGAGGGTCGCCGCATCACCTACACGGGCTTCACGCCGGCCCTGGGCACGCCCGATTACATGGCCCCCGAGCAGGTCAAGGGCAAGCGGGGCGATGCCCGCACCGATATCTACAGCCTGGGCGCCATGCTCTACGAGATGTTGACCGGCCATACACCGTTCGAGGGGGAGACCCCGCTCCTCGTCATGAACGCCCGTCTCGTTGGCGACCCCGTCGCGCCGCGCGAGTTCGTGCCGAGTCTCTCGCCCCAGGTCGAGGAAATCGTTCTCCACGCCATGGAACGCGATCCGGCCGACCGCTACCGATCCGCCGCCGAGATGAAAGCCGAGATCGACGACCCGGACAGCGTGACCGTGACGGGCCGCGTGGACCGGCTCCAGGCGGCCGCGCCGTGGAAACGCGGCTGGAGCAAGCATCGGTCGGTAATTGTGTCCACCTTGGCGCTGCTGGTGGTGTTCGCGTTGTTCTTTTTCCTGCTGCTCTTCTTTCATCCGGCGCATCACCGCTGACGGCCGTGTCGGCATTCGACCGCGATGAACGCTCCCCGCGCTCCTGCTTGACGTGGCGGCTCGGGGCGGCCATTGTCGGAACAAATAGTGATGAAGAGTCTGGAACGAGCGAGCCAAGCGGGCGTATTCACCATGCCGTTGGGCGCGGTTCGTCTCAAGGATTTGCCCCGCATCGGCGGCAAGGCGGCTCATCTCGGGGAGTTGATCGCCGCCGGGCTGCCAGTCCCGTCCGGATTTGTCGTCACGACGGATGCCGGCAATCGGTTCATGCAATCCGATCCCCGGATTGCGGATTGGTTGGAAATCCTGGAGAGGTGCGATCCTCGAGATCCGGCAGCCCTACGCACCGCTGTGGAAGAGGTGAGAGAGAAAGTGGGCGGAATCCCGATGCCGGGCAACGTGGCGGACGCCATCGCGGCTGCCCTGGCGCCCGAACCTGGCAGCGTCTGGGCCGTGCGTTCGAGCGCGACGGTCGAAGACCTGCCGGAGGCATCGTTCGCCGGCCAGCACGATTCGTTTCTCAACGTGCTCGGCGGCGACGCGGTTCTGGCCGCGGTGAAACGTTGCTGGCTTTCGTTGTTCTCCGAGCGGGCCATTTCGTACCGGTTGCGAAAAGGTGTCGCGCCCGGCCGCGCGCAGATGGCCGTCATCGTTCAGGAACTGATTGACGCCGATGCCGCCGGCGTGATGTTCACAACCGATCCGGCGGGCGGCGATTCCGACGCCATCCTCATCGAAGCCGCGTTCGGGCTGGGCGAAGCCGTCGTTCAGGGCAAGGTGGCGCCCGACCGCGTCGAGGTATCGCGTTCGGGGCTGCGGGTGGTCCGGCGTGATACGGGCGTGAAGCGAGTGCAGATCGTTGCCGCGAAAGACGGCGTCTGCGAACAACTGCTTGCGGCGGAAAAGGCGAGCGCTCCAGTGCTGGATGATGAGACGGCGGCAAGGTTGGCGCGGCTGGGGCTTGAAGCGGAGCGGGTGCTGGGCGGTCCGTTGGACATCGAGTGGGGCGTGCGCGGTGGGGAAATCTGGCTCTTACAGGCGCGAGCAGTCACCACGTTGTCGCATGGTCGGGAATCCAGTTTCGAGGACCGGCAGGTGTGGACGAACGCCAATGCGGGTGAAGGGTTGCCGGATGTGGTGACTCCGATGACGTGGTCACTTGTGCGGCGGACCGCATGCGAACTTTTTAACGGGTCTTTCCGCGCGTGGGGCATCCGGATTAAGGACGAACAGTTGTTTGGACTGATTGCGGGCCGCGCGTATTTCAACTTCAACACGGTGTGCGCGCTGGGGCGCCTCGTGCCGGGGTTGAGAAATCGAACCATGGAAAGCTTTATGGGCGGCCATCAGGACACCATGCTGGCGCTGAAACAGATCAGGATCTCGGAAGCCGACCTGCCTCGAATTAAGGTTCATCGCTGGCGGGCGGTAACCAATGCTCCAACCGTGGCGTTGCGATTTCTCTTCTACACGTCCCGGGACGGTTGTGCCGCGGTGGACAACGTCCGGCGTATGAACGATGATCTGACCCGCATCGAAGCAGGGCAGCTTTCCGACGGCGAGTTGGTTGCCGCGATACGGACGTTGTTTACCCCCGAGGTGCTCGACCGATTGGGAGTGATGGAGGCGATCGGCTTCGCTGTTGTTTATTATTCGATTCTCTTCGTCCTGTGTGAACGCTCGTTCGGTCCGGACGGGCGCAGCATCGCGAACCGGCTGCTGGGTGGCGTTGGCGACATGGATGATGTGGTGGCCGGACACGAACTGTGGCTGCTGGCGGAACAGGCGGCCCGGGAACCGGAGATCAAAGCCGTTCTTCTCGGCGAGCGCACATTCCCCGCCTTTGCATCGCGAGTCGGAGCTTGCCCGGAGGGCCGGGCTTTCCTCGCCCGCTGGAACGCGTTCATGCATCGGCATGGACACCATACGCGCGGCGAGATCGAGTTGTTCAACCCGCGCTGGTCGGAATGCCCCGACTTCGTCTTGGACATGGTGCGCGGCTACGTGGAAGCCATCAATGCCGGGCACCCCGGCCCGGTCGTCCGCCGGGACGCATTGGCGAGCGAGCGGGTTGCCTTGGCCAACCGGTGCATGGGCGGGCTGAAGAATCCTCTGAAACGAGCGATCTTCCCGCTCGTCCTCCATCGCGCGCAAAAAGGCGGTCAGATTCGGGAGAATCTCAAGAGCGAGATGATCCGGTGGCTGACGTTTCTGCGCCGATTCCTGCTGGAGTTGGGCCGGCGCCTGGCGGCGCGCGGCCGGCTGGCGGATGCGAACGATGTCTTTTTCCTTGAAATGGAGGAACTGCAGAGCGGCTCTCTGTGGGACCCGGGCACGGACCTGCGTACGCTCGTCTCCAGCCGCCGGGTGCTGTACGAGCAAAACTTGACAATAACCCCGCCCGCCGTGATCGTTGGCCGCTTTGATCCGCGGGCTTTTGTACCCGACACCGTGGACCACGGGACGAAGGTGTTTCATGGCCTCGGCGTGAGCGCGGGCACCGCAACCGGCCGCGCGCGGGTGATCCTGCGGTCGGATGCCAATGAACGCATGCAGCTGGGAGAAATCCTCGTTGCTCCGTTCACCGATCCGGGCTGGACGCCTTATTTTGTTGCGGCTGCCGGCATCGTGATGGACCTGGGCGGCATGTTGAGCCACGGCAGCATCGTCGCGCGCGAATACGGAATCCCCGCGGTGGTCAACGTCGGGCCGGCCACGCAAATCATCCGCACCGGACAATGGCTCGAAGTGGATGCGGATCGGGGCGTGGTGAAGGTGCTCGACGCGGTGCCAGAGACACCAGCCGAGATCGGAAACGCGGTCCCGCCGCCTTTTTCGTTGAAGCGCGCGCGGTGAGGCGTTACAAGACACCCGGTTCACCCCGTTACGATGAAGGGCGAGATATCAACGTGAGCAAACAGATTCGTGTGATTCAATACGGACTGGGCGCCATCGGGCGCGCCGCCGCGCGCGTGGTTCTGGACCGACCGGGGTTGCAACTGGTCGGCGCGGTCGACCGTGATCCGAAGCTGGCGGGCAAGGATCTGGGCAAGGTGCTCGGCCTGAGCCGCAAGCTCGACATCGCGGTGACCGACCAACCCGTCGTCCTCTTCGCGCAGACCCAGGCCGATGCCGTGGTCCATTGCACGACCTCCAGTTTCGTCGACGCCTACGAGCAACTCACTGAGATCGTTCGCGGGGGCCTGCATTGCGTCACGTCGTGCGAAGAAGCGTTGTTCCCGTACTACCGCCACAAGCTGCTTGCGGGAAAACTCGATGATCTCTGCATCCAGAAATCCGTGGCCGTGGTCGGCACCGGCGTCAACCCGGGGTTCGTCATGGACACGCTCGCGTTGCTGCTCACGATGGCCTGCCAGCGCGTCGATGCCGTGCGCGTGCTGCGCGTGGTCAATGCCGCGACCCGTCGCGAAGCGCTCCAGCGCAAAGTCGGCGCGACCATGACGAAAGCGCAATTCGACGACCTGAACCAGCAACACAAAATCGGCCACGTCGGTCTGGCCGAGTCGCTGGTGTTTCTGGCGGACGGTCTCGGCTGGACGCTGGACGAGGTGAATGAAAGCGTCGAGCCTGTGCTCGCCAGGAAAACCGTCAAGACCGAGTTTCTCACGGTATCGAAAGGCTCCGTGGCCGGTGTGCACCAATTCGCGCGCGGCAGGCGCAACGGCAAGGAGACATTGACGCTGGAACTGCAAATGTACATCGGCGCGCCGAATCCGCGGGACACGATCGAGATCGACGGCGCGCCCCCGCTGCGGTTGGCCATCGACGGCGGCGTACCCGGCGACGTGGCCACGCCGGCGATCCTCGCCAACACGCTCCCGAGGCTCGTCGAATGCCCGCCCGGCCTGCACACCATGCGCACGCTCGGGTTGCCCCGCATGACGCTCTGATCATGCCCAACATCGTTTACTTCGATCTGGAGACCCAGAAGAGCGCCGCGGACGTCGGCGGCTGGGACCGCAAACGCGACATGAAAATGTCGGTGGGCGTGACCTTCAGCACCGGCGACGGGCAATATCGCATTTTCTCCGAGGAGCAGGTCGCGGATTTGGTGAAGCAACTCACGCGGGCGGACCTCGTCGTCGGGTTCAACATCATCAATTTCGACTACGAAGTGCTCCACGGCTACACGCCGTTGGCCCTCGGCGATACGCCGACGCTCGATTTGATGGCCGACCTCGAACAAAAGCTCGGCCATCGATTGTCGCTCGACTCCCTCGCCAAGGCGACGCTCAACGCCCCGAAGGTCGCCGACGGCATGCAGGCGCTCCAGTGGTGGAAACAGGGACGCATCCTGGACATCGCTGAGTACTGCTGTTTCGACGTGAAAATCACCAAGGAACTCCACGAGTACGGACGCGACCACGGCGAGGTTTTCTACATCGATCGCCTCGGCCAGAAACGCAACGTCAAAGTGAAGTGGTAGATTGACCGAACCGCTTGGGCTGCAAGGTAAAAGACTGTAATTCGCCCCGTTGGCAATTGAACTACCCAATGTACCTGTGCTATGATTAGACACCATGAGCACGTTGAGCGAAGCCGATTTGATCATCGCCGCCGACCGCGCCTTTCAGGAGTACGACAAAGCCGAGGGAACCGATGACCACGCTTGAGAAAATCGAGGCCCAGATTGCCAAGCTCTCCCCGAAAGAAGTGGCGCGACTCACCAAATGGATGGTCGAGTACGACGCGGCGTTGTGGGACAAGGAGATCGAGCAGGACGCCAAGAGCGGGCGTCTCGCCAAGTTTGCGGAAGAGGCCAAAGCCGATTGTCGCGCAGGCCGGACACGTCCTCTGCCGTGAACAGCTTCGCCAACGCCCGCTTCTGGCAAGCTTACCGTCAACTTCCACCCGCCGTTCGCACCCTCGCCCGCAAGAATTACCGTCTCTGGCGACAAAACCCTCGTCATCCATCGTTGCGCTTCAAAAAGGTCGGCGACGATTTGTGGTCGGTGCGCATCGGCGCGGAACATCGCGCTCTGGCCACGGAAGAACAAGGCGTTCTCATCTGGTTCTGGATCGGCCCTCACGACGAATACCAACGCCTGCTGCGCTCGTGAAGCGATGGCTTGCTTAAGAATCAAGTGTTCACATCTTCCATCCTAGTAGCGTCCAGCACGAGCGCAGCTCCTGCTTTCCACTCACAGGAAGGCGAGGTGGTTTTCATGAGGTATTCCCGAAGTCGATTCTCCAATTGCTCGCTGGATTCGGGCCTGACGCGCATCTCGCCAAGCACTGCTCGTACTTGAGGGAAGGATATGACGACCGGTGCGTCTTCGCAAGCAGGGACGCTCGCGCCACCCGGGGCGGGGCGTTCTATTGAACAAGCCATCGCCCTGACGTGTCCAAGTCCCCATGAAACAGAGACTGGGAGCTTTCTGGCGCGAATGGGTTTTCCCCGCGGTGATGGTCGTGGCCGTGCTCGCGCCGCTGCGGTCGGCGGTGGCGGACTGGAACGACGTGCCGAGCGGGTCGATGACGCCGACCATCCTCGTCGGCGACCGGATTTTCGTCAACAAACTCGCCTACGATCTCAAGGTGCCGTTCACCACGTGGCATCTCGCGACGTGGGCCGACCCGCAGCGCGGCGACGTCATCGTGTTTCGGTCGCCCCATGACGGCATCCGTCTTGTCAAACGCGTCATCGGCGTGCCGGGCGACTCCGTCGAGCTGCGCAACGACCATCTGCTCATCAACGGTCAGCCGGCGTCGTACGCGTCTGCCGGTGGCGGGTTGGAACCAGCTTCGGTGTTCGACGAAACGGTTTCGGGTAAGACGCATCCGATGATGGTTGACCCGCAGCTACCCGCGCGGCGCTCGTTCGGCCCGATCCAGGTCCCGGCCGGGCAGTACTTCGTCATGGGCGACAATCGCGACAACAGTTTCGACTCGCGCTATTTCGGGTTTGTCCCGCGCGACAGCGTTTACGGTCGCGCGACGCTGGTGGCGATGTCCTTTGACCGGGCCCACTACTTCAAGCCGCGTTTTGACCGGTTCGGCCTGAGCCTGCCCTGAGCCGCGTGCCGCCGGGCGCGAAACCCCGGCGGCGTTGCGGTGTTTCTCTCCATGCAGTAGCATGGCCGCGATGACATCCACCGATCCCGACGTGGCGCTCATGTTGCGCGTGCGCGAGGGCGACACGGATGCGCTTCGTGAATTAATCGAGCGCCACCAGCGCGCCGTCATCAACACCATCCATCGGGCCATCGGCGACGCCTCCGAGGCCGAAGATCTCGCCCAGCGCGTGTTCGTGCAGGTCTATCGCTCGGCCAAGCGCTACAAACCTACCGCGAAATTCACCACCTGGCTGTTCACCATCACCCGCAACACCATCCTCAACGAGCACCGCCGCCGGAGCCGTCACCCGGCGGAATCCCTGGATGCGTTGCAGGAACCGCGCGACTCCGAGTCCGCCGGTTGGCAGGCCCCCGACACGACGATGCGCGATCCCGCGCAGGAAGCGGTCGAGGGCGAGTTGCTGGAGAAGATTCAGGAAGCCGTCCAGGAACTGCCTGAAGCCCAACGCACCGCGGTGATCCTCTGCCGTTACGAAGGGCTTTCCTACGAGGAGATTGCAGAAGTGCTGGGCTGCTCGGTCTCGGCCACCAAATCGCTGCTGCATCGGGCGCGTCTTGCGCTAAAAGACAAACTGCGAGGGTATTACTAATGGAAACCATTCGCCAAATCTGGTGTTTAACCAGATGGACAGGAAGGACATGAGCTGCCAGACAGTCAGAGAACAGTTCGACCATCGCCTGGATGGGCGGTTGAGCGAGCCCGAGCGGGGTGCGTTTGAAGCGCATCTTGCCGGCTGCGCGGATTGCCGCCGGGAATGGGAGGCGTACGCCAACGCATGGCAGGCGCTCGCGCGCGACGAGGGGATCGAACCATCCTTTGGGTTTGCGGAACGCACCTTACGGCGGCTGAACGAGCCCCGGGTCAGCGCGCATCCGTGGTGGTGGCGACCCTCGATCCGGTGGGCGACCCTCGCCACATCGGTCGCGGCTCTGGCCGTCACCGCTTGGGTCGGGCACGAGCGAATGCTGGATCGGAAGCACGCCGAGCTCTACGCCCACGTCCAGGAAGGAGATTACCTCGAAGATTACGATGTGATTGCCAACCTTGACCGACTCAAGGGAGGCCACCACGAATGAAACGGTCCCTTTTCCTGACGGCGCTGATGATTGGCGTGGTGATCACAGTCGCCCAAGCACAGCAACCCCCACCACCGCCGCCACCGCCCCCACCGACCGTCGATCAGTCAAAGCCCAGGCAAAAACTGATGACCGAGGAACAGCGGGCCATGGCAGAACAACGTCTGGATGCGAATTGGAGTCGAATGACCCTCGAAGGCAAGACGCAACTGATGCGCCTCCACCGTGCGCTCGCGGAGATGCCGCCCGAGGAACGAAAATTCATCCATGACCGCATCGAGCGCTTTCTCAACATGACGCCGGCGGAGCGCGCCCAGCTCCAACAGAACAGAAAGAAATGGGAGCAGATGACGCCGGCCGAACGGCAAAGAGCCCGGGAAGAATTCCGCAGCCACCAACAGGAATTTGAACAACAATGGCGTCGCAATCATCCGGGCGAGGGGTTGCAAGCCAATCCGCCGCCGGCGGAAGACAACGGAGCGCCAGCTTCGCCGCCACCGCCGCCATCCACGCCGTAAAGATGTTTTTGGGTTGCCAAACAACCATGTGCCACATGACCCAATCGCAAACAAACCAGCCAGGGAAACTCAAATGAAACGTGCAATAATCATCGCCTGTTTGACCAGTGTTGTCATGGCCGCCGCCGCGCTCGCCGCCGATGACTCGACCAATGCCCCGCCCACGACCCGCCGCCCGATGCGACCGATGATGGGTAACCTGCTACCGCCGCGCATCCTCGACGAACTGGCGCTCACCGGCGACCAGCAGACGAAATACGACTCGCTGGACGCGAGTTTCAAGAGCGATGTCGCCCAATGGGAGGCGAAGAACGGCGCGGCGGGCGGGGCCGTCACGAACGCGCCACCGAGCGGCGGTCGTCAGGCGCTCCGCGCCCTTCGTAAGAGTTACATCGAAAAACTGCGGGCGTTCCTTACGGCAGACCAAAACGCCAAACTGACCCAGGCGATTGAAAATGGTCCCGGCCGTGGACGTCGCGGGGCAGGCCAGGGCACCAATTCGCCGGCGCAGCCTCCCTCTTCCCCGGGCAACTAGATTCTGCGGGCGTTCGCGTCTGCTCTCCGTAACCTGGCGACGAATGCGCCATCCACGCCATCACGCGGAGGAAACAGGGAGCACGTCGTCTCCAGCGTAAATTCTTTCTGTGATGTGAGAAACGCCTCCACGACGCCTTCGTTCTCCTCGGGTTCCAGACTGCACGTGCTGTAAACCAGGACGCCGCCACGTTTCGTAAATTTCGCCGCCGCCGCGATCAATTTTGTTTGGAGCGCCCCAAGCCGGGCGATCTCCTCTTCGGTGAGCCGCCACCGGAGATCGGCGCGCCGACGAAGCACGCCCGTGTTTGAGCACGGCGCATCCACCAACACCCGGTCGAATTCTTCCCCGCGCAGGCAACCGTCCAAACGCGTCCCTTCGCAGGCCAGCGTCGCCACGATTTTCACACCGAGCCGCCGGCAATTCTCTCCCACGACTGCCAGCCGTGAACTGGCCGAATCGGCAGCGATGATTCGACCGCGGTTCTGCATTTCTTGTGCGGCGTACGTGGTCTTGCCGCCCGGCGCGGCGCACATGTCCAGCACCGCCTCACCGGGTTGCGGATCGAGCACGTCCACCGCAACAAGCGTGGACGGGTCCTGCACGTAGAACTCGCCGTTGACGAACGACGCGGCGCGAAACAGTCCCGCCGTATCGGTCACGCGCCAGCACAAGGGGTGGCCGGTCGGTTCGGTGGGAACGTCTGCGGGCTTCGCCGATGTTTTGAGCGTGTTGATCCGCAAATACAACGACGGCGGCTGGTTGTTCCAGTCACACAATGCCGCTGCACTCTCGCGGCCCAGCCGCACGGCCCATCGGTTCCACAGCCACTCGGGGTGCGAGTAATAAACCCACGGCTCGCCCTGGCGCGTCTCCCCGAGTCTCGCCAGCAGGGCGTCGGACTCCCGTTGCGCCCGTCGCAGGATCGCGTTGACGAATTTCGCCTCCGCCTCGCCCGCGCGCGTTTTGGCGAGCGCGACAGTTTCGTTGACGGCCGCGTGCGCCGGGGTCTTGAGGTAGAATAGTTGATAGAGTCCAAGCAAGAGAACATTGGCGACGATCGGGCGCGGCGCTTTGGTGGCCAACTGGGCCAGCAGGAAATCCAGTGAGAGTCTTCGCCGCAGGCAGCCATAGAACAATTCCGTCACAAAAGCGCGATCAGGCTGTGTCAATGAAGACTTTGCAAGTGCTTGTTCGAGAAGCTCATCGGCCAGGGCTGGTGACTGCGGCCAGCGATTCAGCAGGTCCAATGAGAGTTCCCGGGCGTTCACAAGATGAGGGTAGCGATCAGGGAAAGGTGAGGCTAGCATAATCCACTTGTGTTCGAACCTTGCCTCACTACAATCCGCCGCGACACCCCGAAATGTCGGAAGGAGCAGAACTGTGAGGCGTTCCCTATCTTGGATGTGGTGTATCTTGTTCGTGTTAACAGCTTCGACCGTCTTCGGCGAGATGGTGCCGTTGGCGAGGCCGGCATTGAAAGTGGATTCGGGCGACACGGCGTGGGTGCTGGCGTCCGCCGCGCTGGTCATGCTGATGACGCCGGGCCTGGCCTTTTTCTACTGCGGCATGGTGCATCGCAAGCACGTGCTCGGCACCATCATGCAAAGCTTCGCGTTGCTGGCGGTGATCACCGTCCAATGGATGTTGTGGGGATACACCCTCGCCTTTGGTCCGGATGTCGGCTCGGTGATTGGCAATCTCAGTTGGGCCGGCTTGTGGGGCGTGGGCGCCGCGCCCAATCCCGATTACGCCGCCACCATCCCGCATCAGGCGTTTATGATTTTCCAGATGATGTTCGCCATTATCACGCCCGCGCTGATTTTCGGCGCGGTGGCCGAGCGCATGAAGTTTTCGTCGATGGTGCTGTTCTCTCTGCTGTGGGCAACCTTCGTGTACGATCCGATTTGCCACTGGGTGTGGAACGTCGGCGGCTGGCTCCACAAGCTCAACGCCCTGGACTTCGCGGGCGGCACCGTCGTCCATATCAGTTCGGGCATGACGGCGTTGGTGTGCGCGGTGGTGCTCGGCAAGCGGCGCGGCGAGCGCCAAATGGAACCGCATAACATGACCCTGACCGTCCTGGGTGCCAGCCTCCTGTGGTTCGGCTGGTTCGGGTTCAACGCGGGCAGCGCGCTCGGGGCCAACGGGCTGGCGGTGCAGGCGTTCGTCAACACGCACATTGCTTCCGCCGCCGCCGCCATGTCGTGGATGTTTATGGAATGGAGGTTCCGCGGCAAACCCAGCGTCCTCGGCATCACGTCCGGATGCGTTGCCGGCCTGGTGGCCATCACCCCCGCGGCGGGGTTCGTGACGGTTCGGGGCGCGCTGGTTATCGGCTTGCTCGGCGGCGCGGCCTGCTATTTTGGCGTGACCGTCAAAAACAAGTTCGGGTTCGATGATACGCTCGACACGTTCGGGATACACGGCGTGGGGGGAATGCTCGGCGCACTGCTCACGGGCGTGTTCGCCACGACGGTCGTCAACGGCGCCGGCGCAGAAGGTTTGTTCCGGGGCAACCCCAAACAATTGCTCATCCAGGCCACGGGCATCGTGGCCACCGTTGTCTATGCGGTCGTTGTCAGTTGGATTCTGTTGAAGATCGTCGACAAGATCATGGGCTTGCGCGTGACGAACGAGGAAGAAGAGCAGGGCCTCGATTGGACCCAGCACGGCGAAAGCGGTTACAACTTCTAGCGAATGGGTGGTTCGCAAGCCACGGCGGACTTGCCCCCGCCGTGGCGTCGTGGCATACTCTGCACCAATGCCTGCCGAAAAATCGCCGACAGCACAGATAGATCGGCTCAAAAATCTTATCCACGAAATTCGTGGCCAAAAGGTCATGCTGGATGCGGATTTGGCGGCGGTCTATGGAGTGACTACCGCTCGTCTCAACCAGCAGGTCAAACGCAATAGCGAGCGTTTCCCCATCGATTTTGTCTTCCAATTGAGCAGCGCGGAATACGAGTCTTTGATGTTGCAATTTGCAACATCAAAGCCCGGCCGTGGCGGACGCCGCAAGCTTCCCTATGCCTTTACGGAACACGGAGCAATCATGGCGGCCAACGTGCTTAACAGCCGACGCGCTGCACAAATGGGCGTGTTCGTCGTGCGAGCGTTCGTGAGAATGCGGGCGGCGTTGTCGGACAGCCGAAAACTCGCCGCCTTGGAGAAGGAACTCAAAGAACGCCTCGACGTGCACGAGGCGGCGATTGTCAGCATCCTCCAACGCGTCATGGACATCATAGATCCGCCTGCTCTGCCCGCCCAGCCCAAGAAAGATATCGGCTTTCGCGTGAAGGAGGCGCGCAGCCGGTATGCTGTCCACCGCAGGAATAAGTAGGATCGCCAACTTCCCTCCGCTTCCCTGACTCGCTGCCCTTCTATCGGTTAAGGACTATGATACCTATGCCGCCGGTTCAGAACGTGCGGCTTGGAGTGCCGTGCATGTATTTTCCAATTATTCGCGTACCGCTGCGCCAGCCCCCTGTCCTCAAGCAAGAGTAGATTCTCAGCATTGTACAGCTCTGCCGACTTGGTGAAATTGAAACTGCCAGTGATTACCGTCTGCTGGTCAATGACCATCACTTTGTTGTGATTAATCCGGTGGGCGTCATCAATGAGCGTTCGGATACCGTGGCGAACGAGAGAATCCGCCACTGAGTATCTATTTCTGCGCTGGCTTTTGTCCAGAACGACCATGACCTTCACATTGCGGTTGTGGGCGTCGATGATAGCTTGGACAATTGGCTTTGATGTAAAGAAATACCCATGCACCAGTACGGAAGCGCGAGCGCAGCCCAAAGCCGTTACAATGGCTTCAGTAGCCCCACCACAGGGCGAAAAGTAGACCTGCCATGTGCACCTTGCCCGCCGTCCTAATTGGAGACGTAGTCCCACACCCTTCGCCTGCGGGGATGAAGCCTCGAGCGAATAGTTCCCAACTGCTGTGGAGACACGTCGTGCCACACCTTATATACCGCAGTCAACCTCACGAGACCTCTTTTCGTGAAAACATGCTGAATTGCAGTCACTTATGAAGCGATGGTTGTTGATCTCTTGCGGGGATTGAGAATCAAACGGCCACGTTGCCTGATATCCCGAAGGCATTTGTGTGGGTCGATTCGCGTCTGGCGAATTCAGCCCGACTTCGGTATGATGCAAGGCCGACACTCGTGTCGGCCTTACTGTTTCATGGGAAAAGCGCACGACATCCTCGCCATCGTCGGACGTCCCAACGTCGGGAAGAGCACGCTCTTCAACCGAATTGTCGGGCGGCGCATCGCCATTGTGCACGAACAGCCGGGCGTGACGCGTGACCGCGTCGCGGCCACGGCCCGCTGGGGCGACAAATCGTTCGAGGTGGTCGACACGGGCGGCATCGCGTTCATGGACGAGGAGAAAAGCGCTGACCTGATGGCGAACGCGACGCGGCATCAGGCGGAAATCGCCATCGAAATGGCCACCGCCATCATCATGGTCGTGGACGTGACGGAAGGGGTTGTGCCGCTGGACCTGGAAATCGCCCGCAAACTGCGCACCAGCGGCAAAAAGATCTTTCTCGCGGTCAACAAAGTGGATAACGACCGCCGGGCGCGGGCCGACGCCGAGTTCTCCGAGTTGGGGTTCGACCAGACGTTTTCCATCGCCGCCGCGCATGGCCTCGGTGTTTCGGAGTTGCTGGGGGCCGCCACGGAAGAATTCTCCGCGGGGGTCGAGCCGGAAACGACGCCCCCGACGCGCATTGCGATTGTGGGGCGGCCGAATGTCGGCAAGTCGTCGCTCATCAACGCCATTCTCAACGACCAACGGACGATTGTGAGCGATATCCCCGGCACCACGCGGGATTCGGTCGATGTGCCGTTCACCGTCCACGAAAAACCGTATCTGCTCATCGACACGGCGGGGCTGCGGCACCGGGGCAAGATCAATACGTCCGTCGATCAGTTTGGACTGATGCGGGCTGAGCGCAGCATCCGCGAGTGTGACATTGCCGTGCTGGTGCTCGACGCGGTCGCGGGTGTGACGAGGCAGGACAAGGCCATCGCGGGACAGATTGCCGAGGCGGCGCGCGGTTGTATCGTGCTCGTGAACAAATGGGACCTCGCGGAGGAACAGGAACATAAGGAGAGAGTGCGTGAGAGCCGGGGCATGAAACGGAAGAAGACGTTTCGCGAGCAGTATCTCGAAGCGCTACGAAAGGAACTGTTTTTTCTCGATTGGGCGCCGGTGTTGTTTGCCTCGGCGAAAACGGGGCAGAACCTGCATCAATTGTTCGAGCAGGTCGCGGTGATCGAGACCGAAATGACCCGGCATATCGACACCCCGCAACTCAACAAGCTCTTCATGCGGGCCCTCGACGCCTACCCGCCGCCATTTTCCGGTGGCAAGAGATTTAAAGTGTTTTATGCGTTTCAAAAAGCTTCCCAACCGCCGACGTTTCGGTTATTCGTAAATCAAGCGAGTTGTTTGACGCCGCATTACAAGCGGTTCTTGATCGACAAAATTCGGGCGGCATGGGCGTTCACCGGCTGCCCAATTCTGTTGGAATGTCGGGAACGAGAGCGGCGAAAATTCGTGCGAAATCAGCGAGTTTGAAAAAAAGTTGCGGCGGACGTAGTTTTGTCTTGAAAACACAATATATGGGGTTCTATAGTCCCGTCCGCACTATTAGCGGTGGTTTTCAGCCTCGACGTTGATCGCCGAAGAGTGGCAACCGACCAGCTTTTTTGAGGAGGATACGGTGATTAATTTGAAGCCAGGAGTGGGGGAGCTTTCTGCGGGCAAGGATAAACTGACCCAGAAGGATTCTGCCGTCGACGTGCCGATCTCGACAGACACAACCAAGCGCGCCAAACGCGGCAGCCAAACGCCGCGAATGGTTGTGCCGGGGCCGCCGAAGAAGATCGGTTGGGTGGTGCCGCGCGTGTTCAGCCGCGCCGACGTGAAACCGTTCGACGAAGTCGAATGGGATCGACGGACGGCGGAGATCACAGATGATAGCGGTAAGGTCATTTTCAAGCAGGAGAATGTCGAGGTCCCGAAAACCTGGTCCATCCTCGCCACCAAAGTCGTCGTTTCGAAGTACTTCTACGGCGAGAACGGAACCGGCCAACGCGAGCAGAGCGTTCGCCAGCTCATTCACCGCGTCACCCGCACGATGGCCGATTGGGGCAACCGCGATGGCTATTTTGCCAGCGACAAGGACGCCGAGACGTTTTACGACGAGCTGACGTGGCTCTGCCTCAACCAGTACGGATCGTTCAATTCCCCGGTGTGGTTCAACTGCGGCCTGCACAGCCAGTACGGAGTCGGCAAGCAGAGTGGCGCGGGCAACTATTATTTCGATGTCGCCACCAAGGGCGTCAACCGCGCCCCGACACAATACGAATATCCGCAGTGCTCGGCCTGTTTCATCCAATCCGTCGGCGACAGGATGGAAGACATCATGGAACTGGCTCGTAGCGAAGCGATGCTGTTCAAGTACGGCAGCGGCACGGGCACGGACCTGTCTTCCCTGCGTAGCGCCCGCGAGAAACTGTCGGGCGGCGGACGTCCGAGCGGGCCATTGTCATTCCTGAAGGTCTATGACGCGATCGCCAGCGTGGTCAAATCCGGCGGCAAGACGCGCCGCGCGGCGAAGATGAACACGCTCAAGGTCTGGCATCCGGATATCAAGGATTTCATCGACGCCAAGCAGAAGGAAGAGCGCAAAGCCTGGGCGCTCATCGAACAGGGCTACGCGGGGGACTTCAACGGCGACGCCTATGGCTCGGTTGCATTCCAGAATGAAAACCTCAGTGTGCGCGTGACCGACGACTTCATGCGCGCCGTGCTGGACGACAAGGATTGGACGACACATTGGGTCACCAATCCCAGCCAGCCCGGCCCGAAGTACAAGGCCCGCGAGTTGATGCGGGGCATCGCCGAAGGCACTTGGACCTGCGGCGATCCGGGCGTGCAGTACGAAGACACGATCCAGCGCTGGCACACCTGCAAAGCCACCGCGCCGATCAACTCCAGCAACCCGTGCAGCGAGTACATGTTCCTCGACAACAGCGCGTGCAACCTCGCCTCGTTGAACCTGATGCGGTTCCTCCGTGCGGACGGCACCTTCGACATCGAGCGATTCAAGTCGGCGGTCGAAATTTTCATTACCGCGCAGGAAATCATCGTCGACAACGCGAGTTATCCGACCGAGACCATCGCGTTGAACAGCCATCTGTTTCGCCCGCTCGGCCTGGGCTTCGCGAACCTCGGCTCGCTGATCATGTCGATGGGCCTGCCGTACGACAGCGACGAGGGCCGCGGCCTGGCCGGCGCGATCACCGCGATCATGCATTTGCACGCCTACACGCAGTCGGCCCGCATTGCCGAGAAAATCGGCACGTTCGAAGGGTTCGCGAAGAACCGCGAGCCGATGTTGCAGGTCATGGAAATGCACCGCGACGCCGTGAAACGCATTCACCCGAGTTGCCCCGATTACCTGCGCAGCGCCGCGCAACGGTGCGGCGATGAGGCCGTCGAACTCGGCCGGCGTTTCGGCTATCGCAATTCGCAGGTCACCGTGCTCGCGCCCACCGGCACCATCGCGTTCATGATGGATTGCGATACCACGGGCGTCGAACCCGACATCGCGCTGGTGAAATACAAATTGCTCGCCGGCGGCGGCATGTTGAAGATCGTCAATCGCACCGTGCCGATGGCGTTGCGCAAACTCGGTTACACCGAACAGCAGATTACCGACATCGTCAAGTACATCGACGAGAACGACATGATCGAAGGCGCGCCGCACCTGCAGGAAAAACACGTCGCCGTGTTCGACTGCGCGTTCAAGCCCGCCAAGGGCCGGCGCAGCATCCAGTACATGGCGCACCTCAAGATGATGGCCGCCGCGCAGCCGTTCCTCAGCGGGGCGATTTCCAAGACGGTGAACATGCCGCAGGAGTCCACCGTCGAGGACATCATGCAGAGCTACGTCGAGGGCTGGAGGCTCGGCCTGAAAGCCGTGGCGATCTATCGGGACGGCTCCAAGCGTTCGCAGCCGCTCAATACCTCGAAGAACAACGGCTCCACGTCCGCCGATACCGCGGCGAAACAGGCGGATTCCTTCCAATCGCGCATCGTGGAACTTCAAGATGAAGTCGGCCAGTTGCGCGCCCGGCTCGGCACGCCCGCGCGGCATCGTCTGCCCGATACCCGCAGGGCCATCACCCACAAATTCGACATCGCCGGCCACGAAGGCTACATCACCGTCGGCCTGTTCGACGACGGCACGCCCGGCGAGTTGTTCATCACCATGGCCAAGGAAGGCTCGACCATCGGCGGGTTGATGGACACCATCGGCACGCTGGTCAGCCTTTCGCTCCAGTACGGCGTCCCGCTGGAAACGCTCGTCAACAAGTTCGCCCACCAGCGTTTCGAGCCGAGCGGGTTCACCAAGAATCCCGATATCCCGATCGCCAAGTCGATCAGCGATTACCTGTTCCGTTGGCTCGGGTGCCAGTTCATCTCCGGTTATCGCGAAGCCAATTCGCCGAATGCCGGGCAATCCGAACTGCCACTCAAAGAAGTTGAGGAACAGGAGAGAAAGATCGTCAACAAACCCGTCGTTGAACTTGCGCAGACCGAGGAAGCACCGGCCCGGCCGACGGGGAACCACGGCGCGATGACCGCCGTGCAGCGACTCAGCCGGACCGTCGAGCACTTCATGCAGGATGCGCCCGCGTGCGACACATGCGGCGCGATTACCGTGCGCAACGGCGCCTGCTACAAGTGCCTTAACTGCGGCAACTCCATGGGATGCTCCTGAATCCACGGAGCCCCTACACACACACAGGAAGCCCCGAGGGTCACCTCGGGGCTTTTTGTTTGTGTCGCGGAGCTTGACGGTGGCGCGCGCAGGCGGTTAAATACACTTCCCTTACACCAAAGACGATTCAGGAGACACATTGTATGGCAACAGCAACAGCACCCAAAGTAGGCACAACGAGCGCGCGCCCGAAAGCGAAGGACACCAAGGCGGGCGGCAAAAAAGAGGTCAAAGTCGTTTATCCGAGCGATTTCGGCTCGCACACCAGCATGGCGAATGAAGAACTGACCGGCAAGATCGCCGCCGCCAAGCAGGATACGGTCGATCCGTGGGTCGTTTTGAAGGATGAACGCGGGGATTACGCCACGCGGAAGTCACGCCTCGACTCCGGGTTGGCCGACCCGAACCGTTGCGCGGATCAACCCGTTCGCGACAAGGCCGTCAAGGAATTGACCGCCGTGTAACATGTAGGGGCTGCCCCCTGCGGCAGCCCTCACGCAATCAACAGGGCAGGCGCAGGGGCCTGCCCCCTACAGCCTCTTATGCCGAACGAGTCGTCACAACAACCATCTGACTTCATCCGCGACATCGTCCACGAGCACGTGGCCGCGGGGAGATACCCGAAAATCGTCACGCGCTTTCCGCCGGAGCCGAACGGCTACCTGCACATCGGCCACGCGAAATCGATCTGCCTCAATTTCGGCATCGCCCGCGAGTTCAACGGACAATGCAACCTGCGCATGGACGACACGAACCCGACCAAGGAAGACGTCGAGTACGTCGATTCCATCATCCAGGATGTCGAGTGGCTCATTGACGGCTGGGCGGATGACAAGCTGGGATTCAAGCCCGCGGGCAAAACGCCCGAACCGCAGGCCATCGACGGCAAACCGGATTTCTATCTCGGCGCGGTGAACCCGAAGTCGGCCGCCGAAAGGCGAGAAGCTGGAGACGTTTTACGCGTCGGATTATTTCGACCAGTTGTACGTGTGGGCGATCGAGCTGATCCGGAAAGGCAAGGCGTACGTGTGCGACCTGTCGCCCGAGGACACGGATCGTTATCGCGGCGCGCCGGACAAGCCAGGCACCGACAGCCCGTTTCGGAATCGGTCCGTCGACGAGAACCTCGATTTGTTCGTGCGGATGAAGAAGGGTGAGTTTCCCGACGGCAAACGCACGCTCCGCGCGAAGATCGACATGGCGGCACCCAATATCTGGATGCGCGACCCCGTGTTGTACCGCATCCGCCACACGGCGCACCATCACACGGGCGACAAATGGTGCATCTACGCGATGTACGATTACGCGCATTGCCTGAGCGATTACATCGAGGGCGTCACGCACAGCATCTGCACGCTCGAGTTCGAGGTGCACCGTCCGCTCTACGACTGGATTCTCGAAAACCTCGACCTGCCGCGTCCGTTGCCGCACCAGTACGAGTTCGCCAAGCTGATTCCCACGTACACCATCGTGTCCAAGCGCAAACTGATCCAGCTCGTGAACGACAAGGTGGTGTCGGGCTGGGACGACCCGCGGATGCCGACGATCAGCGGCATTCGCCGGCGCGGCGTGCCTGCCGAGGCGGTGCGTGCGTTCGCAATTGGCGTCGGTGTCACGAAATTCAACAGCGTGACCGACATGGCCGTGTTCGACCATGCCATCCGCGAGGACCTGAACAAACGCGCCCTGCGCCGGCTCGCCGTGTTGCGCCCGCTCAAGGTGGTCATCACCAACCTCGACCCACATCACTACGAGGAACTCGACGCGGTCAACAATCCCGAAGATCCGTCCACGGGCACGCGCAAGGTCCCGTTCGGCAACACGCTGTACATCGAGCAGGACGATTTCATGGAGAATCCGCCAGCCGAAAGTTCTTCCGATTGAGGCCCGGCGGCGAAGTGCGGTTGAAATACGCCTACATCATCAAGTGCGACGAGATCATCAAGGACTCCGGTGGCAACGTCGTCGAACTCCGCTGCACCGCCGATCTCGGCAGCAAGACCGGCGGGCCGACGTCATCGCGGAAGATCAAGGGCACGATCCATTGGGTGTCGGCCGCCCATGCCATCGACGCCGAAGTCCGTCTCTACGACCGCCTGTTTACCGTCGCCGAGCCGGATGCGGGCGGCGATTTCAAAGCCCACCTCAATCCGCACAGCCTCGAAGTTGTCACTGCCAAGTGCGAACCCAGCCTCATCGACGCCCGGCCCGAAGTCCGCTACCAATTCGAGCGCCTCGGCTATTTCGCCCTCGATCCCGATTCCAAGATGGATTCGCCCCGCCCCAGCGACCACAAACCCGTCTTCAACCGCACCATCACGCTCAAAGACACCTGGGCGAAGATTGAGAAGAAACTCTAGCGCCAATGAATGTCGACCAGATCTACCAACTCCAACGAGACGATGCCTTTGCTAGGCAATTCTCCTCAAAGGAATACTCAACGTTCGTGGCGATGCCATTTAGTAATCGCGGTGGATATCCAGAGCCCCGAATCCGAAAGTTGCTGGATAGGGTTCATGCTGTCGCTAACAAACAACTCAATGCTAAAGGTCGTCACTTCGCTCGGCTTCATCGCGTCGATGATGTTACGTCTGGGTCCATTGTCATCACGGATGAAATCATAAGGCATATTCTCTCCTGCCACTTTTTCGTAGCTGACCTGACAGGCTGTAATTTCGGCGTCGTGCTGGAGGTCGGCATAGCGCTCGCCCTCAAACCGAACGCGCGCGTCATTCTTTTTACTCAAGACGACACTGCGTCGTTGCACTTCGATCTTAAGGTGACGAAAGTGAATCGGTACGCAGAGGAGAATCTCGTTAAGAAAATGGCTTTGGAATTGGTAAAGGCGGCCAAGGCCTTTGAGAACGAGGCCGACCGGTATATTCGCCTTATTTCCACTCAACTGACTCCTGATGGGATCGCCGCTCTCAATATCTACGGCCGGCTGTGGAAGGACCGTAAGCGGCCCAGTGATCAGCCGTCTATTTGGGAAGATTCGGCCGCATCCTATTCCTCGGATCGTTTCGGGTGCTCAACGGGGAAGGTTGCGTTCCACAATGCCTTGCGTGAACTGTCCGAGCGCCGGTTGTTCTGGACGGATTATGTGCCGAACGCGGGCAAGGGCACAGACCGTTACGGCATTCATGCTACCAATCTTGGATGGCGCGTGATAGCAAACCTTTGGAAACATGACCCGCAAATGCGACAGCCTGGCAATGCTCCGACAGGACCAAGTCTTGCCTAGCAGTAGATGATCGAGGTCTACGCTTCACTTCTTACGGTCGGGCGGCGGAAGGCCGACACAGACCGTCTCCAGCCAGTCGGGCATGGTAAACTTCGACCGGCCCCGCAAGCTCTCGGGCGGACTGCGGGTGACAACTGCCAGAACAGCGCCCCGGGTTCTTCCCGATTAGCGTCTTCGTGTGACCCATCGCCCACAACGGCCTGATACATGGCACTACCATGTATCTGGCCGCCTATTTCAAAACATCTGGCATCCGCCGCGTGAGGGCACGCGGCCTACAACTTTGCAGGCCAAACAGCTAGGCAGAGTCTTGTCGGGACGGGGGATTCAGCAGGGCGTTGATCGCGCGGGTGAAGGTAATCCACTGACGGCGTTGCTGTTGCCAAACCCGTTGACCGCGTGCCGTGAGCTGGTAATAGCGGCGCTGGCGACCCTCCTTCGGGCCTTTCCAATGGCTTGCCACGAAGCCCTGTGTTTCCAGATGCCGAAGGACGGGATAAATCGTGCCGTCCTGCCAGTTCATTGTGCCCTTCGACTGCTCGAAAATCCGTTTCCGAATGCCATAGCCGTAGTTCGGCCCGTCCCGTAACACGTCGAGCACAATCAAATCATACGTCCCCGCCGCCAGGTTCCTTGCGAATTCGTCTCGTGTCATAGATGATACATGGTAGTGCCATGTATTATCCGAAGCAACAGTTTCTGGTCAAGAGCGTAGTGGTTCCATGGGCGACCGTGGATTTCCTCTTCCTCGGACGGATCTTCGGGGGAGCAAGCCGTGGCAAGCACTAATTGACGCCGCATCGGATAAATCGCTTCTAACTGTTGCCGCCGGCGGCGGCGACGGCCTTGCGGACACGGGATTCGTTGGCGCCGACGACGGTATCGACCACGTCGCCTTCCTTGTCGTAGATGATGATGTGCGGAATGCCGGTGATATTGTATTCCTGCACGAGGTCGCGGTGTTTATCGATGTTCACCTTTTGCAGCGCGATGTCGGGATTGCTTGCCGCAATCTTTTCCAGGACCGGGCCGATTTTTCGACACGGGCCGCACCAATCGGCGTAGAAATCGACAATCGTTATCTTGCCACGCTCCGGCTGAATGGATCCACTCGCGGGAGAACGGGAAGCGGGCACAGCCGCGGGTTTGGGACGGGCAGCGGGCGGTTTGACGGGGCCGTCGACGTAGTCGCTACTGACCGTAAAATCAGTCACCTCGGTGGCGGCGATAAGTTGTTTGACGCCCGACGGTGCGGCCAGCGTGAACAGGCCATCTTCGAGACCCAACAACCGTCCACTGGCAATCAGGTGGTCGCGCGTGGTGATCGCGGCGGTCTTGGAATTGAATTCGATCCGCTTGACCTGCTGGAAATTGACGTGGGAGATGCTGCCGTCCTTGTCAGCGATCTCCAGCCTCTGGTTGAACAGGCTGAGGACATGACACTCGGTCTTCGTGCCGTCCTGGAATTCGACCACGTCCGCGCGGGCCCCGGCAGCCGCCACGAAACACAAGCCGGCAAGCAATATTCGCTTCACGGGGGATGATAGGAGCAGGTTTTCTGCCCGAAATCCGCCGTCTGCCGTCACGGTTGCGACCCATGATTACGCGCCACGGCCTGATTCCGCTACTTCTTCTGCTCGTGGACGCTGAGTTGTTTGATGCCGTCGAACAAATACCAGATGCCGGACACGAGCGTGAAGAACCCGGCGGCATAGCAGCGGCCACAGGTAGGACGGGCGCTCGACCTTCAGCAGCACCCAGCCGAGCGCGATCATCTGGAAAAATGTCGCGCATTTGCCGACGATGCGCGGTCGCGCGATGACACGGCCCGCCAGCATGTGAATCAGCACGCACCCGCCCAGCAGCATCAGGTCGCGGCTGATCACCAGCACGGGGAACCACAGCGGCAGCAGATCGAACGGCGTGCCGTCCTTGAACCGGACGCTCAGGAGAATCAGCGCGGAAATGAGCAGCGCCTTGTCCGCCAGCGGATCGAGGATGATGCCCAGTTCGCTCTTTTGATGGTACCGACGCGCGATGTAACCATCCACCGCGTCGGAAATGGCGGCGATGGCAAAGACCGCGCACGCCAGCCCGCGCTCCCATTCCCGCTCTAGGTCCTTCTGGTAGTCGCGGATGTAGTCCAACGTCAGCCACACGAATACGGGGATCAACAGAATGCGCGCGAGCGTGATTTTATTCGGCAGCGTCATGGGCGAAATTTCCCGGCGGCGCGACGCAACCGTGTGAGCACGCGGTCACGGCCCAGCACGTCCAGCATGTGATACAGCGACGGGCCGGCCGATTTGCCGCTGACAGCAACGCGGCACGGATGAATGAGTTCGCCGGTCTTGACGCCGATCTCCGTCGCGAGGGTTTTCAAGGCCGTTTCCAGGTTGGCGGCGTTCCACGGGTTCGTCGCCTCGAATTTCCCGGCAAGCTTCGTAAGCCGCTCGCTCGTGTGCGGCCCGCTGCACGATTTCTGTACGGCCTCGGGATCGAAGGGGTAATCCTCGCTGAAGAAGTAGATCGTCCACGAGGGCAACTCTTTCAGGAGCTTGACCTTCTCCTTCACGAGGCCGAGCACGGCGCGCACATACGGTTCGGCAGGGGGGGGGTCCTCGAAACTCAGAAACGGTCGCGCCAATTCCATGAACCGGTCCGACGCCATCGCGCGAATATATTCACCGTTCATCCACGTCAATTTGGAAGAATCGAACCGCGCGTTGTTGCGCAGAATTTGCGGAAGATCGAAAAGCTTGATGACATCGTCGATCTGCAGGACCTCGCGATTATCCTTCGGCGACCAGCCGAGCAGGCAGAGGTAATTGCGCACGGCCTCCGGCACGAACCCGTCCTCGACGTAGGTTTGGAGCGATGCGAGCCGGGCCTTGGCGGGGTCGGGGTCGCTCTTGCTCATCTTCGTGCCGTCGGGATTGAGAATCATCGGGATATGCGCGTAGTTCGGCGGCTCGACACCAAACGCGCGGAACAACGCGATGTGCTTGGGTGTGTTCGAGAGATGATCCTCGCCGCGGATGACGTGCGTGATCTTCATCTCGATATCGTCGACCACGTTGACCAGGTGAAACACCGGGTTGCCGTCGCTGCGGACGATCACGAAATCGGGGTCGAGCATCTCGGCTTCGTTGAGGGGACGCACCACGCTACCCGCAATGAGGTCGGGCACTTCCATCGGCTGGCGCGACATCTTGAAGCGGACCGCCCCGTCGCGCTCGTACGCCAGGCCTTTGTCCTTCAATTCCTGGATGCGCCGCCGGTAGATATCGGCGCGCTGCGATTGAAAGTACGGACCAAACGCGCCGCCTTTCTCCGGGCCTTCGTCCCAGTCCAGCCCCAGCCAGCGCAGCCCGTCGAGAATGGTGCGCAACGATTCTTCGGTATTGCGCGCGGTATCGGTGTCCTCGATGCGCAGGACGAAGGCGCCGCCCGTGTGGCGGGCGTACAGCCAGTTGAACAGGGCGGTGCGCACACTTCCAATGTGCAGAAAACCGGTGGGACTGGGCGCGAATCTGACGCGGGTGCTCATGATGTGTGCGCAAAATAGCAGACGGCGCTCGCGAGCCGCAAGACCCAAACCGATCCTGTGGGAGGCGTGTTGCCAACAAGGCCAGCGGACTGGCGAGCCAATTCGCGGTCGCGAACGATGCGGTTGCTAATACCCGATCTGATGTGATTGCAACCAGAGCAAACGCAGGGCGATGCCGAAGGTGAGCAACAGATTGAACCATGTGAGGATGAAGTCGAGGTAGTACGGCGTGAACGGCATGGCAGCAGCCGTCATGATTTCCTTGTACCGGCGCAATTCGGCGAACACGCGCCAGAACAGCAGACCCGTCGGAAAGCGCGCGCCGCGACGGTAGAGAGCAGGGCAAATCACGATCCAGTGCAGCAGGATATTGGCGACGAACGTCGCGCCAAGGATCAAAATCAATCCGTAAACATCCCGGTTATCAGCGGTCAACTTGAGCATGGCTAGAGTGAATGCAGAAAGTCTGCCAGTTCCATGGCGTTGGGGCTCCGGGCCGTGCGCACGTAATACCCGGATGTACCCACGCCGGTCTGGAGCGAGATTTCGTTGTCCGCACCAATCAGTTTGCCCAGGCAGAAACCGGCGTTGAAATGGTCGCCCGCGCCGGTGCTGATCAGCGGCTTTTCGATGAACGGCCCGTCCGCCTTGACGATGCCGTCCACGGACGCGGCAACGGCGTAGGCGCGTGCGTGTGCCACAACGCCCGAAATCCCGATCTTGTCATGAATAAACTTCGCCACCGCTTTGACCGCCGATTCACCGTCGTGCCCGCCCTGGTAGCCGAGCACCGCGCCGATCTCGAACGCCTCCTTTTCGTTGAGGCCAAGGTACACATCGAAATATTTCTGGAACCGGCCAATCAATTCGAGGGCGTGCCGGATGTCTCGGGCTTCGCGTTTTTCGGGGTCGGCGAGGTCGAAGAAGAAGGTGTGCCGCGGTTGCGCGGGCATGTTCGGGCAGATCTCGATCAGCACGTGCTCCCAGATGTCGCTCATGTGCGGTAACTGCGTCCAGCTCTGGAGGCCAACCAGACTCGCGTTCACGAAGCAATCAACGAGCGTTTTGCGACCGACCTGCTCCACCAGATTCGGCCAGTTTACGTCGCCCAGCGACGCGTGTTTGCCCAACATGATCTTGCCATCGTCGAATTCCAGCGCGTCCGTGTGCCCGGGCTCGGCAATGCTGTACACCACGGCGCGCTTGGCGAATTCGGAAAACACGGGATGAAGGTTCGGATACCCGAGATTGCCAATGTAGGTAACCCGGGCGCCGAACGCGGCGAGGGCGTTGGCCATGATCGGGCCGTTGCCGCCCAGTTTAACGCGTTCGACGACCAGCTCGGCGTTCGCGCTCCGGCCCGCCGCGGCGCTGACCCGCGCTCCGAATGCCGCGAGCGTCGGCACCCGCGTAAATTTTTCTGCAGACTCGCGTTTGTCGACGACACTGATGATCTCGTCCACAAACCCATCCAGGCCGATGGTGGCGCGGCACGTCGCGATCGTCTGTGTGTTCGCGCGCAATTGCTGCGCGGCGCGTTGTGGAAGTCGTTCCATCGTCAATCGATCCTCGGTGAAACCGGCAATCAGCTCCGTCGTGAGGCTGTCGTGTTTTCACACATGCAGGTTGTGTCTAACAGAAAGGGATGCGTCGCTCAACCACTTTCATGGCCCTGTGAACAAGGCCTTGACGTTTGCGGGCGCGCTGCATAGGCTTTACGGTGTCATGTTCGCCGAACGACGGAACAACGGGTGGGACACAGGGGATCGAGTAAGACAATGAAGAAAATTGAAATCGGCCAGCGCGCGCCGGATTTCTCTCTTCCGGGAGTGGACGGTAAGGACTACTCCCTGAATTCATTCAAGGACAAGAAGCTCGTGGTCGTGATCTTCACCTGCAATCATTGTCCCTACGTGCAGGCCTACGAGGACCGGCTGATCAGCATCCAGCGCGATTACGCCGCCAAGGGCGTGCAACTGGTCGGCATCAATCCCAACGACGAAGCCGGCTATCCCGAGGACAGTTTTGACAACATGGTCCGGCGCTCGAAAAAGAAACAATTCAACTTCCCCTACCTGCGCGACGAGGGCCAGCGGGTCGCCCATTCCTACGGCGCGGAATACACTCCCGAGGTCTTTGTGCTCAACGCCAAACACGAAGTGCGCTACATCGGGCGCATCGACGACAACTGGCAGCATCCGGACAAGGCGCATTCCCACGACCTGCGCGCCGCCCTCGACGCCGTGCTCGCCCGTAAGAAGGTCGCCAACCCGGTCACCCACGCCATCGGCTGCTCGATCAAGTGGAAGTTGTGATTCGCCGCCCGCGCGCGCCATGCTTTACCGGCTTCTCATCCTCCTCACCAAACTCGGCATCAACGCGCTCGCGCTGCTCGTTGCCACGTCCATCTTCAAGGGCATCCGGCTCGATAACAACCAGACCCTGATCGCCACGTCCGTCGTGCTGGCGTTGATCAATACCTACCTGCGCCCGCTGGTCGTCATCTTGACGCTGCCGATCAACATCCTGTCGCTCGGCCTGTTTACCGTGGTCATCAACGCCGCGATGCTGGAACTCGTGAGCTGGCTGATCCCGGCGTTCCACATCGATACGTTCTGGACCGCGATGGGCGGCGCGCTGGTGATCAGCATCATCAGCCTCCTGCTGAGCTGGTTTCTGCGTCCCGACTCGCTCCAGGTGCGGGTGTTTCGCGGGTGAAGAAGTTCTCCGCCATCATCTTCGACATGGACGGCGTGATCGTTGACAGCGAGCCGCTCCACCAAAAGGCGTTCGAGACGTTGTTCGCGGAGCTTGGCAAGAAACACGATCACGGCATCGTCTTTCACGAGTACTACGGGCGTTCTGACGGCGCGTTGTTGCGCGACTTCATCGACAAACACAAGCTGCCGAACGAACTCGAGGACCTGTCCGCCCGCAAACTGAAATACTTCCTCGCCTACCTCCGCGAGCGCCGGCCCGTCTTCAAAGAATTGCACGAACTCGTTCCCGAACTCGCCCGGCGCTACCAGCTTGCCGTGGCCACCAGTTCCTCGCATCACGTGGCCGATGTCGTCATGGAGATTTCGGGGCTGGGTCCGCACTTCCACGTCATCGTCGCCCGTGAAGATGTCCGCTTTCCGAAGCCCGATCCCGAAGTCTACTTCACGACCGCCCGAAAACTGGGCGTTCGGCCATCGACCTGCTGCGTCATCGAAGACAGCACTCACGGCGTCCAAGCCGCCAAAATGGCCGGGATGACCTGCATCGGACTCACCACCAGTCTCTCCCCCGAACAACTCTCCCGCGCCGACCACGTCGCCCGCAACTATGAGGATGTCCGGAAGCTGCTGTTGTAAGTCACACGCCCTTGCTATCGAGCAGCTTTAAGCCGCCCCTTATAGAAATGGCACTTGCTGTCTGCTGGTCCATCTGATATCAATATGAACAACTAGGGAGTCGCAACGAACCTAACTACCGCTGATATGACAACCAGCCAAGAGACGACAGCGCTCCCTGAAGCGTTTGCTCGTATCGAAGCGTTCCGTGCCGGTTCGCTTCGCACGACCATCGCCGCCCTCGAGTCGAAGCTAGCCGGAATCCCCAAAAAGAACGCGTCGGCCACTCTTGACAGCATTGGGATAAGTGGCGATCTCCTGCTTGCAGCGCTCTTGATAAAGAAGAGTTCTAGTCAAATCAGTGAGATTCTTCATGCCGTCGGTATCCTGCTCGCATTACCAGCGCTTCTCGAAGAAGATGAAGTTCTTGAGTCACTATCCCTAGCCGCTGGCAACACGGGCAAAGGATTCGATTTAGAGACGGATCGAAGAATTGCCGAGTTTACCTTCATTCAATGGCAAGGAGGTCCAGAGGTAATACGCCAGAACAAAATCTTCAAGGATTTCTACTTCCTTGCTGAGGCTGACACCAAAAAGAGAAGGGAGCTGTACACGATTGGCACGTCGTACCCGGTGAAATTCTTTTGTAGCGAACGGAAAATCGCGGCGATTTTGGGCGGAAATGCTAAACTCGGAAAGTCATTCAGAGAAAAGTATGGCATCACATATACTCGTGTTTGCGACTATTATCTTCCTCGTCAGGAGGTAGTCGCGATTCGAGATATCTGTGAGCATGTTCCGTATCTGCAAAGCGAAAAGGAAGCCTGACCCATTAAGCGCACCCCTGCCTTTCTTCCTCTCAAAAACTCCGCTGTGTATGACTTTGCCTTCATGACCTGTTCCGTGATGCCTTGGGCGATGATGTGGCCGCCGCCGTCGCCGCCTTCGGGGCCGAGGTCAATGATCCAGTCGGCTTCCCCTCCGAACGGGAATAGGATTGCCATATGCGCCAAAAAATGGCATATTTGTAACGATGAGCACGGTTGTCGAGATTCAAAAAGCCATCGAGCGGCTGCCTCAGAAGGATCAGGCGACGTTGACGGCTTGGCTGCAATCGCGTGAGGAGCCGATTCTTTCGAAACAGGAGGAAGCGGCGTTGCTGGCTTCGCTCGACAAAGCCGCTGCCGAACTGGATGCCGGCCAGGGTGTGCCCATTGAGACAGTCCGCGAACGGATGGCCAAGTGGGCTACAAAGTAATCTTCGCGCCGCGAGCCATCCAGCGTCTGCAGCAAATCGTTTCCCGCATTGCCCAAGAGAATCCCGAAGCCGCGTTGCGCTTTGGGACCCGTTTGGTCGATCACGCCGAACTGCTCGCTGAGTTTCCCGAATTGGGTGCGCCGTACCACAAGCGCCCCGGCGTACGACGACTATCATGCAAGCCGTATTTCATTTACTACCGGGTCCAGCACGAACATCGCGCCATCGAAATCATGGATTACTGGCACACCGCTCAACGCGAGCCAGAATTGTGATCTGCAGCCCGTTGAGTGTCGTCGTCTCTCCTTACCGCCGCCGTTCCTGAAGAAACTGTTTAAGGAACCGGGCGGTATGTGACTTTGCCTTGATGACCTGTTCCGGTGTGCCTTGGGCGACGATGGAGCCGCCGGCGTCGCCGCCTTCGGGGCCAAGATCGATAATCCAATCTGCCTCGGCAATGATGTCAAGGTTGTGCTCGATGATGACCACGGTGTTGCCGGCATCGACGAGGCGATGCAGTACACGAATTAGTTTCTCGACATCGGCCATGTGCAGGCCGATTGTCGGTTCGTCGAGGACATACAACGCGCCTGACTTCAGCCGCACGACATCCGATTCATCACCCTTCGCCTTCGCCAATTCCGTCACCAGCTTGATGCGTTGCGCTTCGCCGCCACTGAGCGTCGGACTTTGCTGGCCGAGCGTGAGATAGCCGAGCCCGACCTCCTGCAACAGCTTCAAGCCGTGGTGGATTTGCCGGTGCGCCGCGAAGAACTCCACCGCTTCATCGACGCTCATCGCCAGCACGTCGCCGATGGATTTGTCTTTGAATCGGACCGCGAGGGTCTCGGGCGTGAACCGTTTCCCGCGACACGCGTCGCAGGTGACCGATACATCGGGCAAAAAGCTCATCTCGATTTTTTTCCGTCCCTGGCCTTCGCATTCCGGGCAGCGACCGCTGGCGACGTTGAACGAGAACCGGGACGGCAAATACCCGCGCATCTTCGCTTCCGTCGTGTTGGCGAACAGTTTGCGGATCTCATCCCAAAATCCCACGTACGTCGCCGGGCACGAGCGCGGCGTCTTGCCAATGGGAGCCTGATCGACCTCCAGCACGCGGGCGACGTGTTCGACACCGTGAATCTGCTCGCACCCCTTCAACTGATTGTGCGGAAGTCCCCTGGCATACGATTTCCCCACGAGAACCTTCAAATTCTCATGCAACACGTTCCGAACAAGCGTGCTCTTGCCGCTGCCGCTCACGCCCGACACACAGACCAACCGTTGCAACGGGATTTTCACGCGGACGTTCTTCAAATTGTGGAGAGTGGCGCCGATGATTTCCACGGCCCTGCCGCCGGACTTGCGCGGGGATTTATGAAGCGGATGCCGCAACGGTTCGCGCAACAGCTTGCCTGTCAGCGACTCCTCGCATCGCACAATCTCTTTGATTGTGCCCTCGGCCACCAATCGCCCGCCATCCGAGCCCGCGCCGGGACCGAGGTCGATGATGTGCTCGGCGCGGCGAATCGTGTCTTCATCGTGCTCGACGACGACCACGGTGTTGCCCTTGGCTTCGAGTTCGTGCAGCGTGTCGAGCAACATCAGATTGTCGCGCGGATGCAGCCCGATGGTCGGTTCGTCGAGGATGTAACACACACCGCGCAGATTCGAACCGAGCTGCGACGCCAGCCGGATTCGTTGCGCCTCGCCGCCGCTCAACGTCGGCGCGGCCCGGTCGAGCGAGAGATACGACAACCCGACCTTGTCGAGGAACCGCAGGCGCGATTGCAATTCGGCAACGATGTCCCGCGCTATCTCCGCGTCGCGTCCGCGCAACTTCGCGTCGCGGAAATGCCGCTCGGCTTCGGTGACCGACCACGCGGTCATCGTCGTGATGTTCATGTCCTGGAACTTCACCGCTAACGCCTCCGGACGCAGACGCTGCCCGTGGCAGGCGGGGCAGGGCCGTTCCTGTCCCTCGAACCAATCGTTCCACCAGATTTCGTCGCCCGTGTGCTCCTCGGTGAACCCGGTGAAGAGTAGTCCCGTGCCGTAACATCGCGAACACCAGCCGTGTTTCGAGTTGAACGAGAACAGGCGCGGATCGAGCTCCTCGAAACTGCGGCCGCATTTCGGACACGCCCGGCGGGTCGAGAACAATTTCTCTCCCTGCTGACGCGGTGACGAAACAACGACCAACCCCTTCCCAAACTCCAACGCAACATCGAGAAGCCCGCTGAGTTGCCCCTCGCGTTTCGGCGAGACCTCGCACCCGCCGACGGGCAACTCGATGTTGTGCTCCTTGAATCGGTCGAGCCGCGGCCAGTGAGCGGTCGGGAGGAATTCGCCGTCGACGCGCAAGAGGGCAAACCCCTTTCGCAACGCCCATTGCGCCAGGTCCGTGTAATAGCCTTTGCGGGCGACGATCAACGGCGCGAGCAATTCGATGCGCTGGCCGCGATAATCCTTCATCAATTTCGCCAGGATCATCTCGCGGGTCTGCGGTTGGATCGGAATGTCGCAATCGGGACAGTACTGCGTGCCGAGCTTCACGAACAGCAATCGCAGGAAATGATAGATCTCCGTCACGGTCGCGACCGTGCTCTTGCGTCCGCCGCGGCTGGTCCGTTGTTCGATGGCGACAGTCGGCGGAATCCCGAAGATCGCGTCCACGTCGGGGCGCGACGCCGGCTGGACGAACTGGCGCGCGTAGGCGTTCAGCGATTCGAGGTAGCGGCGCTGGCCTTCGGCGAACAGAATGTCGAATGCCAGCGTGCTTTTGCCGCTGCCGCTGATGCCCGTGATGACGGTGAACTTGTCGCGCGGAACGTGGACATCGATGCTCTTGAGATTGTGCTCGCGCGCATTGTGAATGCGGATCGAATGGTTGGCGCCAGCGGCATAGGGCGTGGCCGGCGATTCGGCGATTTTCGGGAGCGCCGACAAACCCCGCAACGCGGCCCCGGTGTGGCTGCGGTCGCACTTTGCCACGTCGGCCGGCGCGCCCACGCAAATGATTTCGCCGCCGGCATCGCCGCCTTCCGGCCCGAGATCGAGGATCCAGTCCGCCGCGCGAATCACGTCGAGGTTGTGTTCGATCACGACGATGGAGTGGCCGCGCTCGATGAGTTGGTTGAAGGCGCGCAGCAGCGTGGCGATATCGTCGAAGTGGAGGCCCGTCGTCGGCTCGTCGAACAGGAACAGCGTGCGCTGGCTCGTCGTCTGCACGAGATGGCCGGCGAGTTTCAGCCGTTGCGCTTCGCCGCCGCTCAACGTCGGGACCGGCTGGCCGAGTTTCATGTAGCCGAGGCCGACGGCGCGTAACGGCTCCAGCGCGCGCAGCACTTCGGGGTGCGCGGCGAAGAATCCACACGCTTCGTTGGCCGTCATATCGAGAACGTCCGCGATGGATTTCCCTTTGATTCTGACTTCCAGCACTTCCGGCCGGTATCGCCGTCCGTCGCAATCGGGGCAGCGCAGATAAACGTCGCTGAGGAACTGCATCTCGACGTGCTCGAAGCCGTTCCCGCCGCACGTGGGACAGCGTCCCTCGCCGGAATTGAAGCTGAACGTGCCGGCGGTGTAACTGCGCTCCTTCGCGAGCGGCTCAGCGGCGAACAGTTTGCGGATCGTGTCGAACGCGCCGACATAGCTGGCCGGATTCGAGCGCGTGGTGCGGCCAATGGGCGATTGGTCCACCATGACCACGTCCTCGATCTTCTCGTGCCCGGTGATGGTGCGATGACGGCCGGCGGGTTCGTCGGGTTTGTGTTTCAGTTTGCACAGCGCGTTGTAGAGAACGTCCTGAATCAGCGTGGATTTCCCGGAACCGCTGACGCCGGTGACGCACACCAGCCGGTTCAACGGAATCTCGACATCAATGTTTTTCAGGTTGTGTTCACGCGCGCCAAGAATCTTGAGTGTCGTGGCTTTCGCGGAGCGGACGGCGTGCGGGGTCGTCCCTGTCACGGATTTCTCTCCACGGAGATATTGCGCCGTCAACGAGCCCTTCGCCCCGAGCAGTTGTTGTTGTCTTCCGAAAAACACGATTTCGCCGCCGCGTTCGCCGGGGCCGGGACCGAGATCGAGAATGCGGTCGGCGGCGCGGATGACATCGGGATCGTGCTCGACGACGAGCAGGGTGTTCCCGGCATCGCGGAGCCGGTGGAGGATGCCGATGAGACGGTTGATGTCGCGCGGGTGCAGGCCGATGCTGGGTTCGTCGAGGACGTAGAGCGTGTTGACGAGGGAAGTGCCGAGCGCGGTGGTGAGATTGACGCGCTGGACTTCGCCGCCGCTGAGCGTGCGGGACTGGCGGTCGAGCGTGAGGTAGCCAAGGCCGACATCGACGAGATAACGGAGGCGCGTGCGGATTTCGGCAAGCAGGAGATCGTCGGCTTCGTCGAGTGGGGCGGGCAGTTTGAGATCGGTGAAGAACTCGTGACAGCGGTCGATAGGCAGCAGCGCCACCTCGTGAATGGTCTTGCCGTTGACGCGCCAGAGCAACGCGTCCGGTTTCAGGCGCGCGCCGCCGCAGACCTTGCAGGGGACGTAGGTGCGGTACTTCGAGAGCAGGACGCGGATGTGCATCTTGTAACTCTTCGTCTCCAGCCAATCGAAAAACCGCTTCACGCCGTACCAGACCTGGTCCTCCCACGGGCCGACGCCGTCGATGACCCATCGGCGCTGCGCCTCCGCGAGTTCGCGCCAGGGAACATTGGTGGGGATGCCGGTCTTGCGCGCATACTTCATCAAGTCATCCTGGCATTCCTCGTAGCTCTCGGTCTGCCAGGGCCGGATGGCGCCGCCCGCGAGTGTCTTCGTGTCATCGGGGACAACGAGATCGTAATCGATGCCGATGGTGCGACCAAATCCGCGACACGTTTCACACGCACCGATGGGAGAATTGAATGAGAACAGGCTCGGGACCGGGTCGCGGTAATGGATGTCGCACTCGGCGCAGTGCAAATCGCTGGAGAATTTGCGGCTATTGACGGCGACGCGTCCATTCCCGACCTTCAGCGCCGCTTCGAGCGCCTCGACAATGCGCGCGCGGTTTCTGTCCGTGAACGCCACGGTGTCCTGGATGACTTCGAGAGAGTCGCCGCGCTTTTCGACCTTGTGATAGCCCTGCCTGGCCAGCAGTTCGCGAATTTCCGTCTCGGTGAAGTTCTTGGCAATCGGCACGGGAAACGTGATGAGCAATTCGCCCCCGGCTCCGGGAAGTTGTTCGTAAATCGAATCCGGCGTATCGCGTCGCACGGGTTTGCCGTAGTTTCGGCAGTAGAGTTGCGCCGCGCGCGCGAAGAGAAGTTTCAGGTGATCGTTCAATTCCGTCATCGTGCCGACGGTGGAACGCGAGGTCTTGACGGGATTGGTCTGGTCGATGGCGATGGCGGGCGGAATGCCGTCGATGCGGTCGGCCTTCGGCTTGTCCATGCGGTCGAGGAACTGGCGGGCGTAGGGTGAAAACGTCTCGACGTAGCGGCGCTGTCCCTCGGCGTAGATCGTGTCGAACGCCAGGGATGATTTGCCCGAGCCGCTGACGCCCGTGACGACGATCAGTTCGCCCAACGGCAGCTTGAGATTGATGCCTTTGAGGTTGTTCTGACGCGCGCCGACGACTTCGATGAACTGGCCAGGATTTGCCCCCATACTCGCGGCGCTACTGTAGCGCAAAGTGACGGGTTGGCAAGTGGCGCCGTCGCGGACCGCGGGGCATTCCTACGAAAGTCGATCCATCCACTCGTCGTCGATGAGCACGTCGAGATCGAGAAAGACCTTCTTGTTCATGGCGACTTCGAGTTCTTTGCGGGCGGCGGAGCCGATTTCCTTGATCTTCCTGCGCGTGCTGGCCGATGAGCATGCGCTGGTGGCGGTCATCGATCGTGAGAATGGCGGCTTTGATGTACACAAGCGGTTTGCCCTGTTTATCTTTGCGGTCCTCGACTTGTTCCACGTGAACCGAGGCAGTGTAGGGAACCTCTTGATTGGTTTGCAAATAAAGCTTTTCGCGGATGAGTTCGCCGATCCAGAATTCATTGGTGACATTCGTGATCTGGCCGACGGGATATTGCGCCGGGCCGACAGGCAGGTGGCGAAAAATCGCCTGGATGATGAGGTCGATGTTCTTTTCCTTCAACGCGGACACTTCGATGACCGAGGCGTATTTGGGACCGCGTTCCATCCAGATGTCGCGGTAGTAACGGTCGGGCAGGTCGAGCTTGTTAATGACGAGAATCTTCGGGAGCACGCTGCGATCGACAAGATCGTTGACGCGCTGGTCTTCGGACCCGATGGCCCGCGTCGGATCGACAACCTGGACGATCACGTCGATGCCTTCGAGGGCGTCGCGAACTTTATGATGGAGATTTTGGACCAGCTTGCTCGGTTGGGTCTTGAAAATGCCGGGCGTGTCCACGAAGACGATCTGGCCTTCGGGTCGATGAACGATGCCGTGATACGTGTCGCGCGTCGTCTGCGGTTTGGGCGTGACGATGGCGATCTTGCTGCCAACCAACGCATTGAGAAGCGTGGATTTGCCGACGTTGGTGCGACCGACGAGCACGGCGAAGCCGGCCTTGAGATTGGAGGAGCTTTCCATCAACGTCATTGTAACCGCGAATGAACGCGAATGACACACGAATCTTTGGCAACCGGGTCAGGTTAAGCGCGGCGCGGCTCGTCTTTTCTTGTTGCGATTCCGTGGAATTGATACAAATTGCACCTTACAATGACTTGGAAGGAAGAACTGGCGGGCAAGCTGTCCCGCGAACTGGCCGGCGAGATTGACGTTTACGAGACGCAACTCGAACTGCGCAAGCTCGGCAAGATCGACGAAAAATTGTTCGCCGAGACACGCCTGCGTCGTGGTGCGTACGGGCAGCGTTACGACAACGGCCAGCGCTACGACGGCGTCAAGACGCAGCAACTGAAATTCCCTGCGTCGCAGTTGACCAAAGGCCCGGAAACGTTCTGGGACGCGCCGGGCATGCAGCGCATCAAAATCCCGTTTGGCGGATTGACAGCGGCGCAATTGGAGACGCTGGCGGATTGCGCGGAGGAATACTCCGACAGCATTCTGCACGTGACCACGCGCCAGGATTTCCAACTTCATTTCGTCCACATCGAAGACACGCCGACGATCATGCGGCGGTTGGCGGCGGCGGGGATCACCACGCGCGAAGCCTGCGGCAACTCCGTGCGCAACGTCACGGCCTGTCCGCTCGCGGGCGTGTGCCGCACCGAGGCGTTCGATGTGACGCCGTATGCGAAAGCCATTGCGTACTTCCTGCTCGGGCATCCCGACACGCAGGATTTCGGGCGCAAATTCAAGATCGCGTTCTCGGGTTGCGAACAGGAAGCGTGCGGTCTCGTGAACATGCACGACATGGGCGCGCTGGCGCATGGCGCGTGACGGCAAACGCGGCTTCCGTCTGTATGTCGGCGGCGGGCTCGGCCCGGTGCCGTATCAGGCCAAAGTGTTTGCCGATTTCGTTCCCGAAGAGGAACTGCTGCCCATCGCGCAGGCGATCGCGCGCGTGTTTGCCCGACTCGGTGAAAAGCAGAATCGGGCGCGGGCGCGCATCAAATTTCTCGTGGCGAAACTCGGGGTCGACGAATTCAAGCGGTTGGTGATGGAGGAGCGCAAGATTCTGCCACCTGACCCGCGGTGGACGGCGTTCATTCCCGACGCGCACGGTTTCAAGGAGACGCCGCTCCAATCGCCGTCGTCACTCAATGGTTCGGCGAAGCCCGAGGGTTACGCGGCGTGGGCGGAGACAAACGTCTACCGCCAGCTCCAGCCGGGCTACGCGGTGGTGACGATTTCGTTGCCGATTGGCGATTTCACGTCGTCACAGGCGCGGCGCCTGGCCGATCTCGCGCGGAAATATTGCGGTGGCAACATTCGCACGACGGTGGAACAGAATCTCGTGTTTCGCTGGGTGGCGGAGAAGGATTTGCCGGAGTTGTATCGTGAGTTGAAAGCGATTGGGCTGGGCGATTTCGGCGCGGGAACGATTCTCGATGTGGTCGCGTGCCCGGGCACGGACACGTGCAAGCTGGGGATCGCTTCGTCGCGCGGTCTGGCGCGCGAATTACGGCAGCGGCTCGCGGCGCAGTATTTCAACCTGGATGCGGCGGTGAAGGGGCTGCACATCAAGGTGAGCGGCTGCTTCAATTCCTGCGGTCAGCATCATCTCGCGGACATCGGTTTTTATGGAAACAGCCGGACGCTGGGGAACCGCAAGGTGCCGCATTTTCAGGTGTTGCTGGGCGGCAAGTGGCGCGACAACGCCGGCTCGTACGGCCTGGCCATCGGTTCCGTGCCGTCGAAGAACGTGCCGGCGGTGGTCGAGCGCATCACGCAGCGGTTCGTGAAGGAACGGCAAGGTAACGAGAGTCTTTCAGGATTTCATCACGCGCATCGGCAAAGCCGAAAGCCGCAAGATGCTGGAAGATTTGATGGAAGTGCCCGCGCATGAATTGAGCCCGGGGCTGTATTCCGACTGGGGCGACCCGCGCGAGTTTACGATGGGTGACATGGGCATGGGCGAATGCGCGGGTGAAGTCGTGTCGCGCCTGGATTTCGACCTGCAAGCGGCGGAGCGGTTGTGTTTCGAGGCGCAACTCAAACTCGAAGCGAAGGATTTGGCCAAGGCCGACGAGTTGGCTTACAAATCGATGCTGCAGGCGGCGCAGGGACTGGTCAAGGAACTCTGGTACGACGTGCCCAACGATCCCGATGTGATCGCGAAAGAGTTTCGCGCGCGATTGTTCGAGCCGAAACTGTTCTGGGACCGGTTTGCGGGCGGCAAGTTTGCCCAGGACTTCTTCCGTCGGCATGAGAATCCGCCTGCTCGATATGATTACGACGAGGTGCATCGTCTCATTGAAGAATCGCAGTTGTTCATTGAGGCGGCGCACGCCTGCGCCGACAAGCTGCGCGAACAAAAGGTTGCCAACGTGAAGTTGTAGCCGCGAATCGCATTCGCGGTTGATCGGTGCCGCGAAAGAGTTTCGCGGCTACAAAACTGACTGACATGGAACTGTACAAAATCGGCGTCAAAATCTTCGTTGCGAACCCGCAGGTGGTGGACATTCACGACTTTATTCCGGTGTTCCACCGTTGGATTCAGGAGCAGAACGATCGACGGGCATCAATTGATCGACGTGCACGATTACTCGCACGTCGCGAACGGCCCGGGCATTTTGCTCGTGGCGCACGAAGGCAATTTCAGCATGGACCAGGAAGGCGGACGGCTGGGTCTGTTCTATTACCGCAAGCGGGAGCTTTCGGGCAGCCTCGAAGCAAATCTAAACACCGTGTTGAATACGGCGCTGCAGGCTTGCAAGTTGTTGGAGTCGGACCCGAAGTTGAAGGGGATCAAATTCAAGGCGGATGAGATCCTCGTCATTGCCAACGACCGTCTTCTGGCGCCGAACGACGCGGCGTCCCGGGCGAAGTTTGAGCCCGTCATTGCCAGGGCCTTGGGCAAAGCCAAGCTCGCGCCCCAAGCTGCCGACCCCCGTGACCGGCTCGCTTTTGTGGTCACCCGCGGCTAAAATAGCGGCGTGACAATTCTTGCGGCACACCGTCAGCATTCGCGGCGCTTCGAGGACTTCAAGTACGTCTATCCCGTCCTTTCGCGGCGCAGCCACGGCATTTCCATCGGGCTAAACGTCAACCCGGACAAGGCGTGCAATTTCGATTGTATTTATTGCCAGGTGGACCGCACGACCGAGGCCGAGGTGAAGAAGTTTGATTTGGTTCTCGCCGAAGAAGAATTGCGCGACATGCTGGAGATGGTTCGTTCGGGGGAAATCGCGCAGCACCCGCCGTTTGATTCTGTTTCGCCCAACCTGTTGCGCTTGAACGACATCGCCCTCAGCGGCGATGCGGAACCGACGACGCTGCCCAACTTCGCCGAGACGATCCAAATGATCACGCGGGTGAAACCGGCCGACGCAAAGATTGTGTTGATCACGGATGCCGGTGGATTGGATCGAGCCGACGTGAAGCGCGGCCTCGAAATCATGGATGCCAACAACGGCGAGGTGTGGGCGAAACTCGACGCAGGGACGAAAGATTATTTCAAGCTCATCAATCGCACAAAGATTCCGTTTGCGCGGATCCTGAAAAACATTGCTGATACGGCGAAAGCGCGTCCGATTGTCGTCCAGAGTTTGTTTTTGAAGATTCGTGGCGAAGGTCCGTCGGGGGAAGAGATCGGGGAATTCTGTCGGCGGTTGCACGAGATTGGGAATATAAAGCTGGTGCAAGTATATACCATCGCGCGAAAAGCGATGACGGTGGTGGACGGCGTCCCCGCCTGGCAATTTGTCTCCGCGCTGTCGAATGAAGAGGTCGACGCGATTACCGAGCGCGTGCGAAACGAAGCGGGCGTGCCGGCGGAGAGTTTTTATGGGGGGTAGCCATCCTTATCTTCTGTAAAGGTCTCGCATGAGCGCCCTTAATGCATCTTCACTCAAGTTCTGGGAATCGGTAGGACTTTGGGGATTCGTTTTCGTTTGGGTCGGCGTGGCCGGAGAGGGCGCAGAGATATTCGCCAAACTGCTACTTCCAAAATTGTATAAGGCAAGACAGCGTTGTTTCGATGTAATTGGTGCGTTTTTCTGGATTGTGCTCGTACTTGCTTTGGCAGCTGAATTTCTTGGAAACGTCAAAGCTATGCGAATCTCAGACACGGAGAATGCGACACTAGGCCGTTTGGCCAGCGCAGCAAATGAACGTGCCGAGAGCACGGCGTTGCAGGTCGAGACGTTGCGTAAAGAAAATATAGCGCTAAACGCCAAACTGAATCCGAGGGTGATTACGGCAGCACAAAGGGAAGAGTTCTTAAGCATTGTAAGCCGTTGGCCAAAGGCAGTTGTTAAAGTTTTCGTTGGTGAGAAGAACGCCGAAGCAGACGCGTATGCCTTTCAAATCAGAAGACTTCTGGATGACGCGGGATATGGTGCGCCTGGGGAAGTGGTGAGGCGGGATGATTTCGTTCTTATCCCCTCATATCCCTCGCGGAGTGATGTGACTACCATGCGTGAGCCGTATATTTCTCTCATCATGTATACAACCGACCCGTATTCTGTTTCTCTCATTGGCGCGACCTCTCCAACCGTGAGGACTAACGTCTTTCCCGGCATGACCATCGTGAGCGAACTGACTACCAACAGCGTCATTCAGCATATTTATCCCGATCTCAGTGATGAGCGCGCGCTTCCCGCAATGCTCTATGCAGCATTCAGGAAGATTCAAATCCATGTAGAATTTATGGGGGCGACGGCTGGGATAAAACCGGGTGAGTTGCAAGTCCTTGTTTCGCCGAGACTGTATTGAATCGCTCTGATTCATAAGCGATACGACCGCAAGAACTTGCGTTACGTACAGACCTCCACCACCGGTGCCCCCTGCCGGCTGACACAATTGAGATGATGGGCTCATCGCAAGGGGAGCGAACAGCACGGACGCGACGGAGCGCGTCCCTCCAGAACGGCTACCAACGACGGAGAGAACGCGCCGACAGAGCGGCGCGGCTACAATGTGGCGAGACTGCGGCTCGGTGGTGTGGCTCGGTATCTGTAGTCGATATTTTGCTGGACTGGGAGTGGCGCTGGTGGTAACGTCGCGGCGTTCTTTGACACGGGGGAGGGGGAAGGTGCAGAAGAGACAGCACAAGAACCCGCACGCTGATCTCCTCTTGACTCGGGGGAAAGGGCCGGACGGGGAGGGAATTACCAAACGAACCCAATTTTTTGCACGCCGGCTTGATTTTCCTTCCGGTAAATTGGGTTCGTTTTGGCCGAACGAAGCCATTACTGGTGGTAGCGCAGGTTTTTTTTGTTGCGGTTTGGCGAAATTCTGGCTAAATCCGTGCAAGGCGCGGGTGCGCGAGTTTCGGCGAGGATGATCCTCATGAGCAATTACGGACTCGAAAATCACGGGATTACGGGCGCGGTAAAGGTGCATTGGAACCTGTCCGTGGCGAAGCTGGTGGAAGAATCCATCAAGCGCGGCGAAGGCCTGTTGACGAGCAGCGGTGCGCTGAACGCGATGACGGGAAAGCGGACGGGGCGTTCTCCGCGTGACAAGTGGACGGTGGAAGAGCCGTCCACGAAGGACAAGATTTGGTGGGGCAAGGTCAACCAGCCGATTTCCGAGGAGAACTATCTGGGGTTGCGTCAGGAAGTGCTCGCCTATCTGCAGGGGCGCGAATTGTTCGTGATGGACGGATTTGCGGGTGCCGATCCGCGGTACTCGATGCCGATCCGGATCGTGACCGAGTATGCGTGGCACAATCTTTTCGTGAAGCAGCTGTTCCGTCGGGCGACGCCGGCACAACTCGAGTCACACGTTCCCGAGTGGACGGTCATCAACGCGTGCAAGTACAGCGCGGACCCGAAGAAGCACAAGCTCAACAGCGAGACATTCATCATCGCCGATTTCTCGCGCAAGACCGTGCTGATTGGCGGGACACAATACGCCGGGGAGATGAAGAAGAGCATCTTCTCGGTGTTGAACTTCGTCCTGCCACAAAAAGGCGTGTTCCCGATGCACTGCTCGGCCAACGTGGGCAAGGACGGCGACGTGGCGATCTTCTTTGGGCTGAGCGGCACGGGAAAGACAACGCTGTCGGCGGATCCGAATCGCGATCTCATCGGTGACGACGAGCACGGCTGGAGCGATCACGGCGTATTCAATTTCGAGGGCGGCTGCTACGCCAAGTGCATCAAGCTGACCAAGGAACGCGAGCCGCTGATTTGGGATGCGATCCGGTTCGGCTCGGTGATTGAGAACGTGGTGGTCGATCCCGTCACGGGCGAACCCGATTACATGGATGATTCGGTGACGGAGAACACGCGGTGCGCGTATCCGTTGGATTACATCGCCAACGCGGTGCCGAGCGGCATGGGCGGACATCCGACGGCCATCGTGTTTTTGGCGTGCGATGCGTTTGGCGTGATGCCGCCGGTCGCGCGACTGAGTCCCGCGCAGGCGATGTACCATTTCATGGCGGGTTACACCGCGCATTTGGCGGGGACCGAGGCCAATATGGGCAAGGATCCGACGCCGACATTCTCGACGTGTTTCGGCGCGCCGTTTCTGCCGTTGCCGCCGCAGACCTACGCGCAAATGCTGGCGGAAAAGATGCGCAAACACCACGTCCACTGTTACCTGCTGAACTCGGGATGGGTGGGCAACGCTTTCGGCCAGGGCCCGCGCATTTCATTGAAGATCAATCGCGACAATGTGACGCAAATTATCGATGGCACTTTGGACAAGGCTGAATTCCATAAAGATCACACGTTCGGGTTCGAGGTGCCGAAGGCGCTGCCGAATATCCCTGCGGAATTGCTGGCCCCGCGATACAGCGCCAAGGACGCGGCCGATTACGACCGTCGCGCGAAGGATTTGGCGGGCAGGTTCGCGAAGAATTTTGAGCAATTCACGGGCGTATCCACTGAGATTGTCGCCGCCGGTCCCAAAATCTAGCCGGCTTTGGGTGATCGATTTCTCGAAGGACAGCGACTACGACTTGCACGAAGCCGTCATTGTCGGTTATCCTGCGTTGTCATGCCGAAAACCTCCGAGAGCGCCGAAGATTATCTGGAGCGCATCTACGAACTGATTGAGGACAAGGGCTACGCGCGGATGATCGATATCGCGCGCACCCTGCGGATCCGTCAGGCTTCGGTGACGCACATGGTCCAGAAACTGGGCGAAACCGGGTTCGTGCGCTACGAGAAGTACCGCGGCTTGGTGTTGACACCGAAAGGCAAGGGTGTGGCGCGGGCGGTACGCCGTCGGCACCAGGTGCTCGAGGAATTCTTTACGTTGCTGGGGGTCAGCGGCGGAGTGGCCCAGCATGATTTGGAGGGGATCGAGCACCACTTGAGCCCGGCCAGCGTGGAGCGGATCGAGGAATTGGTGCGATTTCTCCGCGACAACCCGCAGGTATTGCGGAAGATCGGCGCGGGGCGTACCGAGAAGAGATGATGAATCGACGAGTCGCAATTCTGGCAGCAGCCGTGTTGGCCATCAGCGCCGTGTTGAGGGCGGCGGACATCATTGACGGCGTTGTGGCCATCGTGAACGATAAGGTCATTACCTACAGCGAGGTGATGACGCTGGTTCAGCCTGTCGACCGGGAACTGCGGCGCAGTTTTTCGGGTCAGGAGCTCGAGGACCAGAGACGGAAAGCCCAGGAGGACGCGCTGAACACACTGATCGAGCATGCCTTGATCGTTCAGGAGTTTGACGCCAAGGGGTACAAGATCCCGGAGACGTACGTGGAGGGGCAAATCAACAGCCGGATCGCCACGGAATTCGGCGGCAACCGCGCGGCGTTTATCAAGACGCTCGAAGCGGAGAACCTGACGCTCTCCCAGTTTCGAGGTCAGGAACGCGAGCGCATCATCATCGAGGTCATGCGGGACCAACGGGCGCGAAAGACCATGGTGGTCTCCCCGTACAAGATCGAGAAGTATTACCAGGACAACATTGACCAGTTCAAGGTGGGCGACCAAGTCAAGCTCCGGATGATTTACATCAAGCGCGGTGAGCCGGTCGCTGCCGAGGCTGTGGCCAACGGACAAGGCTCGGCGTCAATTACCAATCCGCCGGCACCGACCAATTCGGAGTTAGCCGTGGCGGTCACGAATTCTACGGCAACGGCGGTCAGTTCTACCTCAACAGTCGCCGAGGCGACAACGGTGACAAACGCACCAGAACTCACCCTGACGAATCCGGAGGCCCCGGTCGCCGTCTCGACCAGTGTTGTGAGTGAAGCGGTGACGGCCGCGACAAATACAGCGGAGGCCACGACAACGAATACCACGGCATCAGCCGCGGGGGGCGAGACGAATGTTGCGGCGACTGCTGCGACCAGCGCCGCGCCGACGCCACCCGTTGTCGATCTCCAGCGCAAGCTCGCGGAGGAAATCCTGGCAAAACTGGACGCCGGCGACAGCTTTGACAGTCTGGCGCGCGTCTATTCCGAAGGCAAGGAGGCGAAGGAGGGCGGCGATTGGGGTTGGGTCGGGCGTGACATCTTGCGCAAGGAGCTTAACAAAACTGCGTTTTCCCTGAAGCCGGGCCAGCACAGCCGCGTCATTGAGACGGTGGAAGGCTATTACATCCTGGAGGTCGACGACGTGAAGCCCGCGCACACAACTCCCCTGGCCGAGGTCCGGGACGATATCGAAAAGATCCTGTTGCAACAGCAACGCGCCCAGATGCAGGAACAATGGGTCAAGGACCTTCGCGCCAAGGCGTACATCCGGCTCTTCTAACGATGTCAACTCGTCCCCGCATCGGGATCACACTGGGCGACCCCGCGGGCATCGGGCCGGAGGTCGTGGCCAAGGCGCTGAGATCCGGCCAACTCGACCGGCGGTTCGACTATGAAATCATCGGCAACCCCCGCACGAAACGCCGCGCGGATGCTGCGGACTGGGTAGCGGAAGGCGCGAAGCGCTGCCTCGATGGTGAACTGACCGCGCTTGTTACCGCACCGATCACGAAGGAGCTGTTGCACCGGGCCGGTTATCGGTTCGTCGGCCAGACGGAACTTCTGGCGCACCTCTCGCGCACGAAACGATTTGCGATGATGCTGGCGGGCGGCCCGTTGCGTGTGGCGCTCGTGACCACGCACGCGCCCTTGCGCGACGTCGCGAAACTCATCACGGGACGCAAAATCGTTGAGGTGATCGAATTATCGGATCAGATTTGTCGCCGGTTCGGTATTCGTCGTCCCCGAATCGCGGTGGCGGGACTGAATCCGCACGCGGGTGAAGGTGGTCTGTTCGGAGACGAGGAACGGCGGGTCATCGCGCCGGCGGTGAGGCGCGCGGCCCGGCGCGGCATCGTGGTTAGCGGGCCGCATTCAGCGGATACATTGTTCTATCGCGCTGCGCACGGACAGTTCGATGCAGTGGTCGCCATGTACCACGATCAAGGTTTGGCGCCGTTGAAGTTGATCGCGTTCGACAACGGGGTGAATCTAACGCTCGGGTTGCCGTTCGTGCGGACATCGCCCGACCACGGCACGGCGCCCGATATTGCCGGCAAGGGCATTGCCCGCCCCGATGGGATGATTGCGGCGATCAATATGGCGGTGCGGCTGGCGCGAGGTTCATCAAGGTAGGACAGGCCGGAGATCAGTTGGATTCGCCATTTTCCGGCTAACGATTTCAACTTGTTCGACGATAGCAAGCCACATAGATTTCAATCGATGTTGCGAATTCCTCTCGCGATGCTGGTTCTGGTGGCGACGCTGCCGGCGGTTGGCGCACCGGGCGACCCGGTAACACTTCAAGACGAGGGCGCGCGCGTCAGACTGTCCGACGGAACCATCTCCATCACCATCAACAAGGCCGACGCCACAATCCACACGATGACGCTGGGGAACAGCCCGAATCTGGCCGGGCGGGGGGCGTATCTGGCGGTCGTGAATTCCGGTGGCAAGGACGGGTGGGATGTCCACAACGCCGACTACAAGGTCGTACGGAACACTCCTGATCTCGTCGAGCTTTCGTTCGGTGCGCGGATCGGGGGCGTCCGGTTCACGCAGTATTACGTGCTCCGGAGAGGCGACCGTGGGTTTTACGTGTACGTTCTCGAACAACGGCGGCCGGGCGATGCGCCCGAGCACACCGGTCAGGTCCGGTGGTCGTTTTACCTGAATGACGCGCTCTTCAATTATCATCTTGCCAGCGACACGGAACAGGGTCCGATCCCCGACCTGAGAGACGCGCAGCAGATCCAGGACGCCACGTTCCGACTGGCAAACGGAACGGTGTACACGAAATACGATTATTGCGTTTACCTCGAAAACGACTGGGTGCATGGGTTGTGCGGCACCGGCCCCGGGAGTTACGGCGCGTTCGTTATCACGCCGAGCACCGAGTTCCTGCAGGCGCCCACCAAACAGGAAATCACTGTCCATGCCGGCCCGATAATGCACCGGTTTCTGGCTTCCGGGCATTTCCTGCCACGGGAGTTGTCCAGCCCGTCCATCCCTGATGGATGGACAAAGCTATGTGGACCGTGGATGGTCTATCTCAACTCCGGTGATTCGCCCGGTCAACTGTGGGCGGATGCCAAGGCGCAGGCGGAAAACGAACGAGCCCAATGGCCGTACGAGTGGATGAAGCACCCCGAGTATCCGCTGCAACGTGGCGAAGTCACCGGAACGCTCAAGCTGTGCGATGGAAAACAATCCGCCTCCAACGCGCTGATTGTCCTGACCGCACCGGAACCGGATTGGCAGCTTGAAGTTTTGAGCTATGTCTTCAGCACGCGGGCCGATGCCAACGGCCACTTTGCGCTGCCACATGTACGTCCGGGGGACTATTCACTCTTTGCCGTCGTGCCCGGGGTAACTGACGAGTTTCGCATGGACCATATCACCGTCTCTCCCGAAAAGACGACGGATTTGGGAACGCTGGTTTTCACCCCGGCATACTACGGCGCCAAGCTGTGGGAAATCGGCTTTGCGGATCGGACAACGACCGGCTTTCGCCTGAGCGACCAGCCGCGTCAATACGGGTTGGAGGACGCCGTCCCGTCCAACCTGACCTATCGGGTCGGCAGCAGCACACCGTCGCGCGACTGGTATTACGCGCAGGCCAAGGCGGGCGACTGGCAAATTGATTTTGATGTCGATCGGACTTACAAAGGGGAAGGAGTGTTGACCATTGGCATCGCCGGCCAGACTCGGGATCCCAGGGTGCAGGTGCTGGTCAACAATACCGCTGTGGGTTCGTATTCGGGCGGAAACAGTAGCGCCCTTTATCGGAGCGCGGTCCTAGGCAGCAGCTATTACGAAAGCAAAATCATCCGGTTCCCCGCCTCTCTGCTGCGCAAAGGGAGCAACACGGTGACATTGCGATTGAGCCGCGGATCGGTCATGTATGACGTGCTAAAACTGGAAATGGATGATCCAACTCTTCCCAAGCGGATTCCTCACGTAAGCAACGAAGGTGGCCCGTAAGAGCCTTCATCACGCCGTGCAAGACGCTCAAGTAAGCATCGTGTTGCAGGGGATTATCGATCAACTCGTTGAAGGATCGGATCGACCGGTCACTGGCCGCCCGGAAGAGCTGGCGTTGGCGGCACAGCGCCGTCCAAACCAGTGCCCTGAACGTTGTTCGTAATCAGTAATAGACCTTGAAAACCGCTGACGTTGATTCCAAACAGAGTCACATTCGTCATGTTGGCCAGCAAGATACCGTTGCTGCAGGTGCCGGTGACGTTGGAAATGGACAGGCCATCGAGTGGCCGTTCGGGAGGAATATTCTGCGCGGGCACGAGGTCTCGGACATTGTGCACGCGGATGTTGCTGAAACTGATGTTGCGGACGCGCGACCATTTCTCCACCGCGACGGGCACGGGTTCGCTCGCCTGGATGCCCTTTTTCAGCAGGTCAATGGCGAGAAACGTGCGGGCGTTGTTCAAAGTGATGTTGTTCCCGGTGATGTTCTCGATGAAACCGCCGCGTCCCTCCCGGCTCTTGATGGAGATCCCGTTTTGCCGGCCCGAGATCAGGCAATCCTCGACGCGCACGTCGCGGATCCCGCCGGACATTTCCGAGCCGATCCCCAGCCCGGCGAAGATACTGCTGAAGAGCGTGCAGTCCTTGATGACAACATTCTCTGTGGGCCGGCCGAGGCGCACGGCTTCCATCCCACGCCCCGATTTTAGCGCGATCGCGTCATCGCCGGTGTCGATGTTGCAGTGCTCGATCAGCACGTCCTGGCAGGAATCCACGTCGATGCCATCGCCGTTGAAATTGACGGAGCGAATGGTGAGATTGCGTATGCGGAGATTCTGGCAGAACAACGGGTGAATCGACCAGAGCTGTTGGTACTGCGTCGTGAAACCCTCGAGGACGACGTTGGTGCCGTTGGCCAGTTCGATCAGCACGGGGCCGCGGGGCCGTCGCAAGCTGCTGACGCTGATCGGCGGCCCGAAGATCGAGCCGGGACCGGTAATGGTGACATGGTCCGCCTTCTCGGACGAGATGAGCGCGCGGTGGCCCTGGGCAAATTCGCCCTCCCATCGCACGCGTGCCAGGGGGTAATCATCGATATCCGGGCTGCCAGTGAGGTTCGCCCTCGCTTCCAGTTTCAGCGTCGTGTTGGAACCGAGAACAATGCTGCCAATCAAATAATTCCCCGCTGGCATGACGACGGTACCGCCGCCGGCGGACACGCAGGCATCCAGCGCTTTCTGCAACGCGGCGGTGTCCTTGGTGTGTCCGTCGCCCTTGGCGCCGAGATCGCGGACGTTCCAGGAGTTCGTAGACGCAAGCGACGAGGCTGAGTTGGTGGAAGAATTGGCTGCCTGACACAACGTACAAGCGACAAGGAGCGCGACGCTCCAGATAGCTCCACGAGTCGTTGGCGGTCGGATTTGCAAGATGCGGTCCCTGGCAAACGGTTATCAGGTTATCGGAGTGGATGACAAGACCAAAACAGCGGTTCTAAAAAAATGCTTACGCGGATCGGATTGCGTTGCCTGACGGATTGGGTATGATTCCTCGCGGTTTTCGGAAAGTTGCATGCATGAAAGAGTTTATTGTTCGGACAAACAGTCACACGGAATTTTGTGAGATAACGGACAGACTGCAAGAGGCTGTCGACGAAAGCGGAGTCAAAGAAGGCGTCTGCGTGGCTTTCGTTCCGCACACGACCGCGGGGATCACGATCAATGAAAATGCGGACCCCGATGTCGTGTCGGACATGATTTACGCGCTCGAGAAAGCCGTTCCTTGGAAAGATTCGCGTTACCGGCATGGCGAAGGCAACACGGCGGCGCACGTCAAATCGAGCATGATGGGGCACAGCGTGCACGTGCCGGTGCGCGGCGGCAAACTTCAGTTCGGCACGTGGCAGGGCGTTTACCTTTGCGAATTTGACGGACCACGGAGCCGCAGCCTGTGGGTGACGGTCATCGGGTAGCCACTATTGCTTGCCAGCGACGTGAACAGGGTCTTATCGCGAAGCCTTCTGTCCGTAGGAAGCATCGCGGCCGTGCTTGCGAAGGAAATGTTTGTCGAGCAATGCACGCTGCATCGGCTTGACTGACGACTTTACGCGAAGGGTTTCGCTCGCCAGTCGTGCCAGGTGTTCGAGCACGACCGCGTTCTCAACGGCTTTGTCGACGGTCGCGCCCCAGGCAAACGGCGCGTGGCTGGCCACCAGCACGCCGGGAAAGTGAAGTGGATCGGCCTTCCTGAATTTCTCCACAATCACACGCCCTGTGTTCGCTTCATAATCCTGTTTGATTTCCCTGGCGGTGAGCAAGCGCGTGCACGGCACCGTGCCGTGGAAATAGTCAGCGTGGGTCGTTCCGAGCGCGGGCAGTTCGCGGCGCGCCTGGGCCCACGCCGTCGCGTACAGACTATGCGTGTGAACGATGCCGCCGATTTCCGCAAACGTGCGATACAACACCAGATGCGTCGGCGTATCCGAACTGGGCCGCAGATCACCTTCGACGACCCGGGCCGTTTCCAGCGAGACGACCACCATGTGCTCGGGAGCCATCACGTCGTACGGCACGCCCGATGGCTTGATTACCAAATGGCCGCTCGCACGGTCCACGCCGCTGACGTTGCCCCAGGTCTGGACAACCAACCCCTCGCGAACCAATTGTCGGTTCGCTTCGCAGACCTTCTGTTTCAGTTGTTCGAGCACGGTGTTGTCGTGGTGAATCAAGTTCCTAATGCCTGACTCGCGCGCGAATCTCCAGCAGTTTCTTCATTACGTGGTGCAGGTTTCCATTCCACTCGCGTGTGCCGAAGGCGTCGTGCAGCGCTGCGGTACAGCGGATACAATTCGCGATACACGGCGTGCGCTTGCGGGTTCGGCTTGAAAACCTGCTTCTTCACACCGGTCATCGCCTTCTGGGCCCGGGTGTAGTTCTGATGCGCTCCGGCCACGACGGCGCCGGCGACCGCCGCGCCGAGCGCGCACGTCTGCGCGGAGCGCGAAATCTTCATGGGTCGGCCCGTCACATCGGCGTAGATTTGCATGACGACGGGATTCTTCTCGGCGATGCCGCCACAGTTGACGATCTGCTCGACCTTGACGCCGTATTCCTCGAATCGGTTGATGATCGTCAGGGCGCCGAACGCCGTGGCTTCGATCAGCGCGCGGTACATCTCCGCGGGCGTCGTATGACAGCGTCTGGCCTAGCAACAAGCCGGTGAGTCGCTGATCAACGAGGATGGTGCGATTCCCGTTGTTCCAATCGAGCGCCAGAAGACCCGACTCGCCCGGTTTCAGTTTCGCGGCCTCGTTGGTCAGGGTTTCATGCGAGCCACGTCGTCCGCCCGGCTGGATGTAGTTCACAAACCAGTTGAAGATATCGCCGACCGCCGATTGCCCTGCTTCCAATCCATAGTACCCCGGCAACACACTGCCGTTGACGATGCCACAGAGGCCGGGAATGTCCGCGAGCTTCTGACTGACCGGCGCGAGCATGATGTCGCAGGTGCTGGTGCCGATGATTTTGACCAATGTGCCCGGCGCGATCCCCGCGCCAATGGCGCCCAAATGGGCGTCGAATGCGCCCACCGCCACGGGAATCCCTTTGACGCAGACCGGTGCGCCTGGCCCAATCCGCCGTCAGCCCGCCAACCGCGCGTTCGATAGTGTGGGCTCTTCGCCGGCAGACGGGCGCGCAATTCGCCGAGCCGGGGATGAAGCGAGCCGAGAAACTCCGCGTCGGGATAACCGCCCCATGTGTCGTTGTACATTGCCTTGTGGCCGGCCGCGCAAATGCCGACAGTCAGCTTGTCGGGCGCTTCCGTTCCCGTCAACATGGACGGAATCCAGTCGGCGATCTCGACCCACGTGTACGCCGCATCGAATACGTCCGGCGATGTGTGCAGGCAGTGAAGGATTTTGCTGAAGAACCATTCACTGGAGTATGTACCGCCGCATTTCGCGAGGTAGTGCGGACGCATCTCCAGTGCGGCCTCGGTAATCTCCGCGGCTTCGAGCACGCCGGTGTGGTCCTTCCACAACCAGGCCATGGCGGCGGGGTTCCTGGCAAATCGTTTGTCGAACGCCAGCGCCCGGCCACGGGCGTCGACTGGCATCGGCGTGCTGCCCGTGGTATCGACGCCGAGACCAACAACCTGGTCAGGCTTGAAGCCGTTGACCTTGCGCCTGGCCTGCGCCAGCGCCTTCTGGATCGTGATCTCCGCGCCGTCGAGGTAATCGGTTGGATGTTGGCGCGCCAGGTTCGGGTCGCGTGAGAGAATCACACCCTGCGTGCCGTGCGCGTACTCCCAAACGGCGGTGCCCACCTCGCGTCCGTTGGGCACGTCCACGATCAGCGCGCGGACGGAATTCGTCCCGTAATCCAAGCCGATGGAGTATCTCGCGCGCACGGGAAAGGACCTGGCCTACGGCTTCACGATGATCTTGACCACGTTGTCCTTGTAGGCGGAATTCAGGGCGAAGGCCTCGGCCACGTTTTTCAGCGGAACGCGATGGGTGACGAGAGAGAGGACGTTCACCTTGCCGGATTCAACCAGGCGAATGGCCCGCGGGTAGGTGTGCTTCATGCGGCGGCTGAAAACGATCGTCAAGCCTTTGCGGCGCGCCGTGGAATGCGAAAAGGCGCAACGGTCCTCGGACGGAATGCCCACCAGGACGACGCGACCACCGGGACGTGCGAGTTCAATAGCCTGTTCGACGGCCGGGCCACCCCACGCGGCTTCGATGGCCACATCCACCTCCCCGCGAACCGCCAGGGGTTTGGCCCCCAATTTGGCGGCCATCAGCAGACGCCCCGGCAACGGGTCGCGGACGAAGATTTCCCCGGCTCCCGCCAGTTTGGCGACCTGCACGAGCAGCAGTCCAATTGGGCCGGCGCCGAGGACGGCCATACGATCGCCCAGCCGGATTTTCGCAAGATCGATGGCGTGGAGCGCGACACCGAGCGGTTCGAGCATGGCGGCCGCTTCGTCATCGATGGAGTCCGGCACGGGAAAGCAGGTGCGGGCTGGCACCACCATGAACTCGCGCAGGCTTCCGTCGTCGGGATACAAGCCGCAGAAATGAAGGCGTCGGCAGAGGTTCGGATGTCCACTTTCACACAGGTCGCAATGGTGGCACGGATGCGCCGGATCGACGGCCACGCGCATGCCGGCGCGCAATTCCTCCACGCCGCTGCCGATCGATTCGATGACGCCGGCGAATTCATGGCCGAGAACGAGCGGGGATTTGAGGACAGTATCACCGATGCGAGCATCGGCGAACGTATGCAGATCGCTGCCGCAGATACCCGTGGCGGTGACGCGCAACAGGACATTGCCGGGACCGGGATTGCCGGGGTGGGGGACGCGTTCGACTCGGATATCGCGGGGGCCGTACAACCGCGCCGCCATGCATGGGACGCAACGATGGCCCCGCCTTCGGCAAAGGGGCGGCGGGTAAAGTGCGGGCAATCGGGGATGGAGATCGCGCCGAGACCGCTGGTTTCGCGATTGTTTTGGTGCGTCGTGCCGTGGATCGGTTCATTATCAGTTGATCCTTACATTCTTCCGAGTCCCGGCGCGAGGTGATAATAGATTTCGTTGGCGCGCAATTGCTGCTGGAAGGGGCGCAGCTCCGTTTTGGCGTCAATCACAACCAGTTCCAAACCAGCCAATTCCGCGAAGTCTTCCATGTGCTCGGTGGTGACGGCGTAGCTGAAGCCGGTGTGGTGAGCGCCGCCGGCATGAATCCACGCCGCGCAGGCGGTTTTGAAATCGGGCCGGCATTTCCAGATGGCGCGGGCAACTGGCAGTTTCGGCAACGGCTTCGGCGGTTTGACCACGTCCACTTCATTTACGAGCAGGCGGAAACGGTTGCCGAGATCGATCATGGAAGCGTTGATCGCAGGGCCAGCGGGCGCATTGAACACGAGGCGGACCGGATCCTCTTTGCCGCCGATGCCGAGTGGATGAATCTCCAGAGACGGTTTGTTCGCGGCGATGGATTCACAGATTTCGAGCATGTGCGCGCCGAGGACGAGATGACCGTCGGGGTGAAGATGGTAGGTGTAATCCTCCATAAACGACGTGCCACCAAGGAGATCGGCAGCCATCACTTTCATGGCGCGAACCAAGGCGCAGGTTTTCCAGTCGCCTTCCGCGCCGAAACCGTAACCGTCAGCCATCAGACGTTGCACGGCGAGGCCCGGCAGTTGTTTCAAGCCGTGCAGATCCTCGAACGTGGTGGTGAATCCTTTGAATCCGCCGTCTTTCAGGAAGGTGCGGAGACCCAGTTCGATACGCGCGCCGTCGCGGAGCGATTCATGGCGCGGCACCGCCTTGGCGAAGTTCCTTGGCAACGTCGTAGCGTTGCTCGTATTCGTCGCACAGACGCGACACGGCGTTGTTGCCAACATCATTGACGACCTTCACGAGGTCGCCGACACCGTAACCGTTGACCGCGTAACCGAACCTCGCCTCCGCGGCAACCTTGTCGCCTTCGGTGACCGCGACCTGACGCATGTTGTCGCCGAAACGGCAGAACCTCGCGCCCTGCCAGTCGTGCCAGGCCCGCGCGGCGCGCATCCAGGCGGCGACGCGGTCCTGAACCTCGGTATCCGACCAGTGGCCAACGACAACCTTGCGATTCAGCCGCAGGCGCGTGTGAAGGAATCCCGCTTCGCGGTCGCCATGGGCGGATTGGTTGAGGTTCATGAAATCCATGTCGATCTCGGCCCACGGCAGGTCGCGATTGAATTGCGTGTGGAGATGCAGAAACGGCTTGTTCAACGCGGAGAGACCGCCGATCCACATCTTCGACGGCGAGAACGTGTGCATCCACAGGATCAGGCCCGCGCATTTGGGGGCGTGATTGGCTTCGAGACAGAGTTGGCGGATGGCGTCGGGCGTGGTGAGCACGGGCTTGAACACGATTTTCAACGGCAGGCGCTTCGTGCCGTTCAATTCCTCGACAATCTTGCGTGAATTGGCGGCCACCTTTTTCAGTACAGCCTCGCCGTACATATGCTGGCTGCCGGTGACGTACCAGATTTCGACGGTATCGAGGTTCTTCACGAGTGATCTCCTGCTCAGATGAATTCGTTGAGGATGTTTTCCAGCAACTCCTGGCGGCCGCTCAAGTTCGGCGTCGGCCTCGCCCTTCCGGAGCGTGTAGGCTTCGAGTTCCTTCAAGCCGACCTTGCCATTCTCGATATCGCGACCGATGCCCTTGTCCCAACAGGCGTATCGCTCCCTGACGAATTTGGCGAGGCGACCGTCCTTGCGGATCGCGGCGGCGATTTTCAGCCCGCGCGCGAAGGCATCCATGCCACCGATGTGCGCGTGGAACAAATCCACCGGCTCGAAGCTCTCGCGGCGCACTTTGGCGTCGAAGTTCAGGCCGCCGGTCTTGAACCCGCCCATGCCGAGGACGACGAGCATAATCTGCGTCGTCAGGTAAATGTCGGTCGGGAACTGGTCGGTGTCCCACCCGAGCAACTCATCGCCGCGGTTGGCATCGATCGATCCCAGCTTGCCGGCGGAAGCGGCGACGGTGAGTTCGTGCACCATCGTATGGCCGGCCAGTGTGGCGTGGTTGGTTTCGATGTTGAGTTGGAAATCATCGAGCAGATCGTACTCGCGCAGGAAATTCAGGCAGGCCGCCGCATCGGAGTCGTATTGATGTTTCGTCGGCTCCTTCGGCTTGGGCTCGATATAGAACCGGCCCTTGAAGCCGATGGACTTCTTGTAGTCCACTGCCATGTGCAGGAACTTTGCCAGATGTTCCTGTTCGCGCTTGAGGTCGGTGTTGAGCAGCGTGGAGTACCCCTCGCGTCCACCCCAGAAGACATAACCCGCGCCACCGAGTTCGTGCGTGACTTCGAGGGCTTTCTTGACCTGTGCGGCGGCGAACGCGAACACGTCGGCGTTGCAGCTTGTCGCCGCACCGTGAACATACCGCGGATTCGAGAAGAGGTTGGCGGTGCCCCAAAGCAGCCGGATGCCAGTGCGTTGTTGCTCTTCTTTCAGGATCTTTACGACGGCATCGAGGTTCTTGTTGGTCTCGCGCAAGTCCCGGCCTTCGGGCGCGACATCGCGATCGTGGAAGCAATAAAACGGCGCGCCGAGTTTCTCGATGAACTCGAACGCGACCCGGACGCGGCGCTGGGCGTTGGCAACGGAGTTCGAACCGTCATCCCAGGGGCGGACGGCGGTGCCGACGCCAAACGGATCGGTCAGTTGGTTACGGAACGTGTGCCAGTAGCACACGGCGAAACGCAAATGATCGCGCAACGGTTTGCCGTCGAGTTTCTCGGCGGCATGGTAGTGCTTGAACGCGAGCGGATTCTTCGATTTCGGCCCCTCGAATTCGATTTTCGGGATGTTGGAGAAAGCTTGTGTCGTCATAATGGCCCCTGCCCGCCGCCGAAAGCCCGGTGACGGGTCTGACTCGCACCGGTTCAGGCTTGTTTGTGCCACAGTCCGGCCACACCGGGCAACAGGTTTTTCGAGCGGCCGGGCGCGCCATCGTCTGGCGGGCAAAACCCGCGTCAATATAAATATCGAGAACGTGTGTCCAAGGTGCGAACTATTGCGCTGGCGAGGCGAAGCGGCAGTGTAAACTCGAAGTCGCCAGGGTCGTCGCGGGTGTACTTTGCCGGTTGCGCCTGATACACTACAAACAAGATGATGAGGCAGCCAAAGCGCGCCGACGGAACAACAGTGGCTGGGGCCACGGAGACGACCAGCGATGGGAACCGGCTTCCTCGATGCAAGGCCTGGTTGTTGGCCTTGACTTTGCTGGCGGCCACTTTCATTGCCTACCAGCCAGTGTGGCACGCGGGGTTTATCTGGGAGGACGATGACTATGTGACGAAGAATCAGGCGCTCCATTCGGTGGACGGGTTACAAAGAATATGGAGCACGCCCGGGACGACGCACCAATACTACCCGTTGGTGTTTACCAGCTTTTGGGTGGAATACCATCTCTGGAGGTTGCAGCCGTTCGGGTATCACCTGGTCAATGTCATCCTGCACGCCGTGAATGCGGTGTTGCTGTGGCGCGTGCTGCGGCGGCTTGGCCTTCCGGGTGCTTGGTGGGCCGCGGCTATCTTTGCGCTTCACCCGGTGAATGTGGAGTCGGTGGCGTGGATCACCGAGCGCAAGAACACCCTTTCCGGACTGTTCTACCTGCTGGCCGCGCTGGCCTGGCTTCGGTTTCGACCGTTGACGGCCGGGGAAACGTCCCGCACGCCGGAGTGGCGGTTCTACTGGGTGGCGCTAGGGTTGTTCGCGTGCGCGCTGTTGAGCAAGACGGTGACGTGTTCGCTACCGGCGGTGCTGGTGCTGCTGATCTGGTGGAAGACAGGTCGGCTGGAGAAGCGGGACGGCCTAGCGCTGGCCCCGTGGTTTGTCCTGGGGGCAGCGTCGGGGTTGATGACGAGATGGATGGAGCGGCGCTTGGGAGCCAGCGGAGCGCCATGGGAGCTGTCGTTTGTCCAGCGTTGTCTCGTCGCCGGACGGGCGTTGTGGTTTTACGCGGGCAAACTTATTTGGCCGCACGATCTCACATTCAGTTACCCGCGCTGGAGGGTCGATGCCGGCGTCGTGTGGCAGTATTCATTTCCATTGGCCGCGCTGGCCGTGGTCGCCGCCTTGTGGAAGGTGCGCTCGCGTATCGGAAGGGGGCCGCTGGTGGCCGTATTGTTCTTCGCGATCACGCTTGTGCCGGCGCTGGGTTTTTTTGATGTATTCCCGTTCCGGTACTCCTACGTTGCTGATCACTTTCAATATATCGCCAGCCTCGGGCTGATCGCGCTTGGCGCCGCGCTGGTCGGGCGGGCCGCCATGTATTTCCGCGCCCCGGCGATGCTCCCTGGATTTGCCGCCGTAATACTGCCGCTCCTCATGATTCTCACCTGGCGTGCAATGCCGGGTGTATGCCAATGCCGAAACGCTCTGGCGGGACACCCTGGCCAAGAATCCGAATGCCTGGCTGGCGCACTGCAATCTGGGGACGGCCTTACTGCGGGCCGGCAAGCTTGAGGAGGCGATGGCGCACTTCGAACAGGCGATCCGGATCCAGCCGGATTATCCCGAAGCCCACTGCAATCTGGGGGTCGTGCTGCAGAAACTGGGAAACATGACGGAGGCGAGAGCGCAGTGCGAGGAGGCGGTGCGGGTCAAGCCCGATTTCGCGGAGGGGCACTATGATTTGGGGGTCACCTTGTTTGTTGCGGGCAGGGTATCGGAAGCGATTCAGGAGTACGAACAGGCGCTCCGGATCAACCCCGATTACATCGAGGCGCACGTCAATTTGGGGATTGCCCTGGCCCGACTGGGCCGGCTGCCGGAAGCGATGAGCCAGTATGAGCAGGCGGTGCGGATCAAGCCGGATTCCGCCGAGGCGCGCTGCAATCTGGGGGCCGCCCTGGCGCAGGCGGGCCGGTTGCCGGAAGCGATGGAACAGTGGGAGTTGGCGGTACGGATCAATCCCAGGATGTTGGACGCGCACTACAATTTGGGGATGGCTTTGGCGCGAACAGGTAAGATCAAGGAGGGCATCGTTCACCTCGAACAGACGCTGCAAATCGATCCGGGCTACGGCCAGATCGAAAACAATCTGGCCTGGTTATTGGCGACGCACGCGCCCTCCGAAGGCGGCGACCCGGTTCGCGCGGTTACCCTGGCCGAGCGTGCCTGCGCCCGGACCGGCAACCGCGTGTTCGCGTGTCTCGACACTCTCGCGGTCGCGTATGCCGCTGCCGGACGATTCAGCGAAGCCGTAACCACCGGGCAGAAGGCCATCGAACTGGCGCGCGCCGGGGCACAAACACAGTCAGTCAGGGAAATGGAACAGCGGCTGGAACTCTATCGCGACAGACGGGCATACCGCGAAGCCACTGACGTGATGAAACTTTCTCCTACAAATTAGTCCGGCCCCGATGTCCTCCTTTCTGACGGCCCAGCAAGGAAACGCGGCGGTCGCTTCGGGGTATAAGGGCCAAGGCAACCTCGTCTTTCTTAATGATGACATGTTAGTATCCACTCGATGACGAGCGGTAAGCCCATCGATGACGCTCCGCAGCAACCGACGGCGGCGTTGAGCCCCGCCCCGTACATCAGCTTTGCGAATCAACCGTGGTTCCTGGCTTTGGTGTTGGCGGTTGTCACATTTCTTGCGTACATTCCGGCACTGCGCGGTGGCTTTGTCTTTGATGACGACAACCTGATTATCAACAATCGACTGGTTCACGCCGGCGACGGGCTTCACCGGATCTGGTTTACGACGGAAACGCCGGATTACTATCCACTCACATGGAGTTTTTGGTGGCTGCAATGGCGGCTGTGGGGAGACAGCGCTGGGGGATACCACGCGGTCAACGTCTTGTTGCATGCCGCCAACGCCGTGCTGGTGTGGATGGTCCTGCAACGGCTGAAGGTTCGTGGAGCGTGGCTGGCGGGATTGGTGTTCGCGATCCATCCGGTCAACGTGGCCACGGTGGCGTGGATTAGCGAACAGAAAAACACGTTGTCGATGTTGTTCTTTCTGATGGCGATTCTGTTGTATTTGCGGTTTGACGAAACGAGCGGCTGGCGATGGTGCGGCTGGTCGTTGGCGGCGTTCCTCTTGACCCTACTCAGCAAGACGGCGGTGGTGATGCTGCCCGTCGTATTGTTGGGCTGCGTCTGGTGGTTGCGTGGCCGGGTGCGGCGTCAAGACCTTCTCCGGAGCGTACCGTTTTTCATCCTGTCACTGGCCATGGGGTTGGTGACCATCTGGTTTGAGTACAATCGGGACCTGGGGGGACACCCGACTCGGGCGGATGGCTTTCTTTCGCATTTGGCGGTTGCTGGTCTGGCGCCTTGGTTTTATCTGTACAAGGCGCTCCTGCCGGTGAATCTGATGGTCATTTATCCGAAGTGGCATGTGGATACGTCGTATTGGGGTTCGTATATGCCGGGGGCACTGCTGGTGGGCTGTTTCCTAATATGCTGGTGGAAGCGCGGTACCTGGGGACGACCGCTGTTATTCGGACTGGGGTATTTCGTCGCGATGTTCTTCCCGGTATTGGGTTTCTTTGACCAGGGGTTTTATAGTTATTCGTTGGTAGCCGATCACTGGGAGTACTACTCAATCGTTGGCGTGATCGCGTTGGTGGTCGCGACGGCGTCGGCAATCGGCCGTCGCGTCGGGAAACCGGGCCGGTCTGTGGAAGTAGTGGCGGGTGTGGCCGTGCTGCTGATGCTGGGAGTGGCCACGTGGACACGAGCCGGTGTTTACGGGACAGACGAGACCCTCTGGCGGGATACTCTACGCAAGAATCCGAACGCCTGGATGGCGCACAATAATCTGGGGCTGGCCCTGATGGGCTCGGGCAGGGTGTCGGAAGCCATCGCCCACTACGAGCAGGCCCTGCGGCTCAACCCCGATTACGTCGAGGCGCACAACAATCTGGGGAACGCTTTGGCGCAGACGGGTAAGATCGAGGACGCCATCGCCCACTACGAGCAGGTGCTACGGCTCAACCCCGATTACGCCAAGGCACACTACAATCTGGGTCTGGCCTTGGTAGACTCGGGCAGGGTGTCGGAAGCCATCACCCACTACGAGCAGGCCCTGCGGCTCAACCCCGATTTCGCCGAGGCGCACAACAATTTAGGTCTGGCCCTGATGGGCTCGGGCAGGGTGTCGGAAGCCATCGCCCACTACGAGCAGGCCCTGCGGATCAGTCCGGATGACGCTGAAGCGCACGACAATCTGGGAAAAGCTTTCTTGCAGGAAGGCAGGCTCAGCGATGCCATCGGGCATTTCGAGCAGGCCCTGCGGCTCAACCCCGATTATGCCGAGGCGCATTGCAACCTCGGGATCGCCCTGGCGCAAACGGGCCGCGCACCGGAGGCCATCGGGCATTTCGAGCAGGCCCTGCGGATCAGTCCGGATGACGCCAAGGCGCACTACAATCTGGGGATGGCCTTGGCGCGAACGGGTAAGATCGAGGAAGCCATTGTTCACCTCGACCAGGTCCTGCGTCTACAGCCGGGCTACGTCAACGTCGAGAACAATCTCGCCTGGTTACTGGCGACGCACGCGCCCTCCGAAGGCGGCGACCCGGTTCGCGCAGTCACTCTGGCCGAGCGCGCCTGCGCCCGGACCGGCAACCGCGTGTTCGCGTGTCTCGACACTCTCGCGGCCGCGTATGCCGCCGCCGGACGATTCCAGGAAGCCGTGACCACCGGGCAGAAGGCCATCGACCTGGCACGCGCCGGGGCACAAGCACAGTCAGTCAGGGAAATGGAACAGCGGCTGGAACTCTATCGCGACGGACGGGCGTACCGTGAAGCCACTGACGTGATGAAACCTCCTCCGACGAATTAGCCCGGCCCCAACGTCCTCCTTTCTGACGGCCCAGCAAGGAAACGCAGCGGTCGCTTCGGGGCATAAGGGCCAAGGCAACCTCGTCTTTCTTAATGATGACATGTTAGTATCCACTCGATGACGAGCGGTAAGCCCATCGATGACGCTCCGCAGCAACCGACGGCGGCGCCGTCCCCGGCAACGGCAGCGTACTTCGCGAACCGGCCCTGGCTCCTGGCGTTGTTCTTGGTGATCGCCGCATTCGCGGCTTATCAGCCCGTGTGGCGCGCCGGGTTCATCTGGGACGACGACGACTACGTGACGCACAATCCGGCGCTCCGGTCTCCGGGAGGGTTGGAAGCGATTTGGCTCAATCCCGGGGCGACCATCCAATATTACCCGCTGGTGTTTACCGGCTTCTGGGCGGAGTATCATCTCTGGAAGTTGCAGCCCCTCGGGTATCATCTCGTCAACGTTTTGTTGCACGCCTTGAATGCAGTTCTGCTCTGGTCCATTCTGAGACGGTTGAAGATTCCGGGTTCGTGGTGGGCTGCGGCCATCTTCGCGCTGCACCCGGTGTGCGTGGAATCGGTGGCGTGGGTCACCGAACGCAAGAACGTCCTTTCCGGACTGTTCTATTTCCTGGCGGTGCTGGCGTATCTTCGGTTTCGACCATTGACGGCCGGGGAGACGGCCCGCACGTCGGACTGGCGGTTTTATTGGCTGGCCCTGGGATTGTTTGTGTGTGCGCTGTTGAGCAAGACGGTGACGTGTTCATTACCGGCGGTGCTGGTGCTGCTGATCTGGTGGAAAACAGGTCGGCTGGAGAAGCGGGACGGGCTGGCGTTGGCCCCGTGGTTTGTCCTGGGGGCCGCGTCGGGGTTGATGACGAGATGGATGGAGCGACGCCTGGGAGCCGTTGGAGCGGACTGGGAGATGTCCATCGTCCAGCGTTGTCTCGTTGCCGGACGAGCCCTCTGGTTCTACGCGGGCAAACTGTTTTGGCCGCGTCAGCTCACTTTCATATACCCACACTGGGAAATCGATGCCGGTGCGGTCTGGCAGTATTCGTTTCCCCTGGCCGCCCTGATGGTGCTGGTGGCGCTGTGGTTGCTGCGGCCCCGGATGGGAAAAGGGCCGCTGGTGGCCGTATTGTTCTTCGCCATCACGCTCGTGCCCGCGCTGGGTTTTTTTGATGTCTTTCCCTTCCGCTATTCGTATGTTGCCGACCACTTTCAATATCTGGCGGGCATCGGGTTGATTACTCTAGCGGCCGGCGCGGGGGTAACAGTGTTTGAACGGAAGGCTCGACGGTTCAGCGGTCCTGGGAGGTTCATCGCGGCAACGGTGCTCCTGATGCTGGGTGTGTGCACTTGGAAACAGGCGCATGTCTACAAAGACCTGGAAACACTCTGGCGCGATACCCTGGCCAAGAATCCAGCCGCCTGGATGGCGCGCAACAACCTGAGCGACATCCTCATTCAACAAGGCAAAATCGACGAGGCCATATCGCAGTTGGAGCAGGCACTCCGCCTCAGGCCCGACGACGCTGTCCAGCACAGCAATCTGGGGCTCGCCCTGGCGCAGGCGGGCAGGGTGTCGGAAGCCATCGCACACTACGAGCAGGCCCTGCGGATCAAACCCGATTACGCCAAGGCGCACAGCAATCTGGGGCTCGCTCTGGCGCGAGTGGGCAAGCCTCAGGAGGCCATGGAGCAGTTCGAGCAGGCGTTGCGGATCAATCCCAATCTCGCCGATGCGCAGTGCAATCTGGGGGTCGTCCTGGCGCAAACAGGCCGGGCGCCGGAGGCCATCGAGCATTTCGAGCAGGCGTTACGGATCAATCCGGACGACGCCGAAACGCACGACAATCTGGGAAAAGCTTTCTTGCAGGAAGGCAGGCTCAGCGATGCCATCGGGCATTTCGGGCAGGCCCTGCGGATCAATCCGGATGACGCCAAGGCGCACTACAATCTGGGGTTGGCTTTGGCGCAAACGGGTAAGATCAAGGAAGCCATCGCCCACCTCGAACAGGCCCTGCGTCTCCAGCCGGGCTACGCCGACGTCGAGAACAATCTCGCCTGGTTACTGGCGACGCACGCGCCATCCGAAGGCGGCGACCCGAAGCGCGCGGTCACCCTGGCCGAGCGCGCCTGCGCCCGGACCGGTAACCGCGCGTTTCCGTACCTCGACACGCTCGCCGCCGCGTATGCCGCCGCCGGACGATTTCAGGAAGCCGTGACCACCGGGCAGAAGGCCATCGACCTGGCGCGCGCCACCGGAGAGACGCAGTCGGCGAACGAGATCGCGCTCCGGTTGGAACTGTACCGCAGCGGACACGCGTATCGCGAAACCACCGACACAACGAAACCATCTACTCCGTATTAGGCCGGCCCGACATTCGCCTTCACGACGGCTCGGGAACGAAGCGCCGGGCGATCGAACGTGCTGATGCCGCAGTCACACGGCTCGAAACCCTCGACTCGCGACGAGGCGCTTGCTACGATTTGGTTATGTTAGCGGGCCAATGGCACAACGGCCGAACAATGTTGCTGAACAGCCTTGTGCAACAGGGTCGGGATTGCCTGGCAACGAATGCAAGGGCATGACGAGCAGAGCTTGAGCGATGAAGAACGCGTGGAAATCACCGATGGTCGGTGCGGCCCTCATCATTCTGCTGACGGTGGTTGCGTACCTGCCCGTGTGGCGCGCCGGGTTCATCTGGGACGACGACGACTACGTGACACACAATCCGGCGCTCCGGTCTCTCGAGGGAGTGGAGAGAACCTGGTTCGAGCCTGGGGCCACCGTGCAGTATTATCCTTTGGCCTTCACCAGCTTTTGGGTGGAGTACCATCTCTGGGGGTTGCGGCCTCTCGGGTATCATCTCGTCAACGTTCTCCTGCACAGCTCGGATGCCGTTCTGCTCTGGTTCGTTCTGAGACGATTGAAGGTTCCGGGTTCGTGGTGGGCGGCGGCCATCTTTGCGTTGCACCCGGTGTGCGTGGAGTCGGTGGCGTGGGTCACGGAGCGCAAGAACGTCCTCTCGGGCCTGTTCTATTTTCTGGCGGTGCTGGCCTGGCTGCGGTTTCGACCGTTGAACAGCCCGGACGCAACTCGCGTCCGCGATTGGCGGTATTATCTCCTGGCTCTCGCGTTGTTCCTGTGCGCCTTGTTGAGCAAGACCGCGACGTGCAGTCTGCCAGCAGCACTGTTGCTGCTGACCTGGTGGAAGGCGGGCCGGGTCGAGCGGCGAGAGATCGTGCCGCTGGCCCCTCTGTTCGTCCTGGGAGCCGCGGCGGGCTTCCTGACGGCCTGGGTGGAGAAACATCGTGTGGGCGCCAGCGGGGTGGGCTGGGATCTGTCGTTTGTCCAGCGTTGTCTGGTTGCCGGACGGGCTCTGTGGTTCTACGCGGGCAAACTGTTTTGGCCGCGCCAACTCACCTTCATCTATCCGCGCTGGGAAATTGACGCCGGCGCGCCGTGGCCGTACGTGTGCCCGGTGGCGGCCCTGGTCGTTCTGATCGCGTTGTGGCGGCTGCGGTCGCGGATCGGCAGAGGGCCGCTCGTGGCGGTATTGTTCTTCGCCGGTACTCTGGCGCCAGTGCTGGGGTTTTTTAACGTGTTTTTCTTCCGCTACTCCTACATCGCCGACCACTTTCAATATTTGGCCGCCGTCGGGTTGATTTCACTTGCAACGGGCGCAGCCGCGGCAATCTGCGAACGAGCCGCCCAACGGGGCCGCGTCTTGGGAACGGTGGCCGCCACAATCGTGCTGCTGATGTTGGGAGTGTCCACATGGAGACAGGCGCGCATTTATCAAAACGTGGAAACGCTCTGGCGTGATACGCTGGCCAAAAACCCAAACGCTTGTTTGGCACAGAACGGTCTGGGGTTGGTTTTGGCGCAAACGGGCCAGATCGAGGAAGCCATCGCCCGCTTCGAGCAGGCACTGCGGATCAGCCCCGATTTCGCCGAGGCCCATATCAATTTGGGGATGGCCCTTGCCCAACAGGGCCGGCTGACGGAAGCGATGAGCCATTATAAGCAGGCCTTGCGGATCAAGCCAGGTTCCGCCATGGCGTACTACAATCTGGGGTTGGCTTTGGCGCAGGCGGGCCGGCTGACGGAAGCGATGAGCCATTATGAGCAGGCCTTGCGGATCAAGCCGGATGACGCCGCGGCGCACTACAATCTGGGGAAAGCCTTACTGCGGGTAGGCCGGGTACCGGAGGCCATCGAGCATTTCGAGCAGGCGTTGCGGATCGCCCCCGATTACGCCGAGGCGCACGACAATCTGGGGTTGGCTTTGGCGCGAACGGGTAAGATCAAGGAAGCCATTGTTCACCTCGAACAGGTCCTGCGTCTCCAGCCGGGCTACGCCAACGTCCAGAACAATCTCGCCTGGTTACTGGCGACGCACGCGCCCTCCGAAGGCGGCGACCCGGTACGCGCGGTCACCCTGGCTGAGCGCGCCTGCGCCCGGACCGGTAACCGCGCGTTTCCGTACCTCGACACGCTCGCCGCCGCGTATGCCGCCGCCGGACGATTTCAGGAAGCCGTGACCACCGGGCAGAAGGCCATCGACCTGGCGCGCGCCACCGGAGAGACGCAGTCGGCGAACGAGATCGCGCTCCGGTTGGAACTATACCGCAGCGCGCGCGCCTATCGCGAATCGGCGAACACCCCAACGTCCAGCAATCCCTGATCCTGTCCGTTCGTGCGACCCGCCTCGCGCGGCGCGCCGATGCAGGATTCGGAATCGTATGCGGCTGACAGAGCACAGAGGTTGAGATGGTTTGCTGAGCAGGCGGCTGTCGACGGGGCGGCGCACGGCCGGGGCGTTACCCTGACCGGCAACCGGTGGCGCTGACCAGATCAGGATACTCAAGCCAAAGCGCGAAGGAAGACGGGGACTACCACACAAGCGGAACCGCGCACCGGTTATTTGAGTTTGGGGAGCGTTGGTGTGCCGGGCTGCGCGGACATCATGTTCCGAGGCCAAAAATCAGACAGGCGCTGGGAAACTTCCCAGCGCCTGTCGTGGATAAGCGGACTAACGGATATTAGCGGCGCATCCGGCGCACGAGGGCCAAACCACCCAGCATACCCAACCCGCAGAGGACAAAGGCGGACGGCTCGGGCACAACATCCGTCCACGTTGTGCCAACACGAAGGTCAGAAACCAGGAAACTGCCCGTGGTGGCTTGAGATTTGAATCCAATATCATCTACCGAAGTGAATGTGGTATTTGAAAGGGCCGCAGTAACCGCAGGCGCCGCTTGCAAGGAGGCGTCTGGATTAACCCACAGGTTGGCGACGTTCGCAGCCATATCAAGTTCTGCCACGACGAAGTAAGTCTGACCTATCGTCGTGTAGGCGGGGGAAGTCCCAGCGGTGGCGCTGTCGGCATTAGCTCGGATTTCAAGCGCGCCGCTTGTGTAGGAATAAACACTCATCGCGTCTTTGCTGCCATTCGGGCCTTGGGTGCCCGGATTCAGACCGACGAAGTAGTCATTGGCACCGTCGGTCGCAGTTAGTTCAAACACAAAGGAATAATACACCTGATCGCCAGTCTGAGTGGCAAAGGTAGCGACCTGACTTCCCGAGGTCCCATTCTGGATGACAAGCTCGTTGCCGCCCATATCCATAAAATTCGGGTCCGAATACGTAATATGGCCGCTGCCGATGGTGTCTCCGCCATTGCCGCCAGCCTGCCAGGGGCCATTGCGGTAAAGATACGACCCCGGCGTGTAGCCAAAGTTTTCCGAAACAAGAAGAGTGCCATAGCTGGATGACGCCAAGGCACAGATGACTGTCGCTGCCAGAGAAACTGCTACGAATTTGTTGCTGATTTTCATAACCCTCACCACTCCATTGTTTGTTGACCGCTTATCCCGTTAACTCGCTTTACTAACTGGTTAAATCGCTTACGGCTCTCCAGACGTTCGCGACTCTACCAGAACTAGCGCAACGAATGCAAGACAAAAATCACACAATCGTTGCAAATTAGGGGCGCAGCCGCCGGAAGTTCACCGAGTCGTGAACGAAGGCACTTGTTGTTACGTTTCATACCTTCCTGCCGTGCGGCTGCGCTCCATATTGTTTCCATCCCAATTAGCTCCAACTGGTTACGGCAACAACACCCGTACGCGATAGTATCGCGATGGGACATTTGTCGCCCCGAAGGAATCGACCATATTGGTTACCTGGCCAAAACCACTCCCTCCGTTGAGGATATTGGTCTGGCCGGTACTCGCGAAGTTGTTGGAGTAGCTGCCATTGGCCGTGCCGCTGGTGAATTCCAAGATGTTGGTACGCGACCCAGGACCACCCGTATAGGTGCTGTCGCCACTGGCGCCGAGATAGGTAACTTTGACATCCTGATTATTGTTTACCTTGGCGACGCTAATCACGTGCAGATACGCCGCGCCATTGGTGGGATTGAAGCCCGCCATGAACTTGTTGGTATTGTTCATGCCGTCGCCCGTGTAGGAGGCGTTCCCGCCAGTGAGCGTGCCGGAGAGGCCAAAGAAGGACTCCCACCCGTTGAAGTCCAAGTTGAGGCTGGACACCACCAACTTCACGAAACCAGGGGTGGCGGTACTGATTGCGTAGTTCACGCCACCGATTGGCTCGGTACCGAGTGCGAGAGTCCCACCCGTGCCCGTCAACACGTTCGTCAGCAAGGCGTTGTAGGTAAAGATCGTGTAGGTACCCACACCGAAGAGCCCGGTATTATTAATATTCAGGGTGCCGCCCAAACCCAGGTTGCCGTTGATTGTCGCGGTGTCGTACGCCGCGCTCACCGTGCCGAGGTCATAATAGAGTTGGGCCGAAGGGCCGAAGTAGACGTTGTTGCTGGCATAGATCGAGCCGACGGGGCCGGAGAACCCGGGGGCAAAACTGCCGAGCAGATCGACATTGCCGCCTGTGAGCGTGCCGCTACCCTGCAACGTGGCGCCATTGGTCACCGTGAGGCCGGTGCCGAAGTTGTGGTAATTATTGGTGCTAACCAACTCCATGTCGTAGAAGGCGGCGCTGACGCCATCGCCGACCACAACGATGTTGCTGCCGTTCGCCGTGGCATCAACGAACGCTCCCCCGACGTTCAACGAGCCGGCGGTGAACGCGATCGTATTGCTCCCGCGGACCCGCAAGTAATTGGCGGAGATCGTCCCGCCGTTGATTTGCAGATAATTGTTCGTCGAGTCGCCAAGAGCATTCGTTGTGCTGATACCGGCATTGATCGTGTCGCAGATCAACGTCGCATTGCTGATGATCAACCCGTTCCCGGACGTTCCTGCCCCGGAGCCGATGTTGATCGAGCCGCCGTTGTGGACGAAAACGGGCAAGCCGGGACCGCCAAAAACCACCGTATTGACGCCAGCTGTGACATTGTTCCCGATTTCGAGCGTGCCGGCGCTGTACAAGGAACCGCCGTTAAAGACGCCCAGGTAATTGTTGCTGCCCCCTGCGCCCGTGCCGACAATGAGGCGGTTATTGTAGTCAGGACCAAACCCCATCGGGATATTGGTGGTGAAAACAGACGGGGTGTAGTTCGACCAGACTGACAAAACGCCGGAGACGATGGCTGTATCCAACGCGCTGCCTGAGCCAATCGTGCCCGCACTGGTCAACAACTGGCCGCCATTGGTAACGATGATGCTGAAGGTGCCGGAACCGCCCTGGCTGAGGCCGCCGCCATTGTCGGCCGTAAGGACGTCGACGAGCGTGCCGCTGTTGATTAGCAAGGTGCTAAACCCGCCGGCCAAGCTGATAGCGTTCGTGCCTGCGAGCCCGGCCTTGACGACGCCGCTTGCGCTGTTGGTCATCTGCAGAGTCGCATTAGCCAACACGCTGATGGTCTCTCGTGGCCCCTGCGGGTTCAGATAGTTTATGGACATGAACGCGTTCGTCACCGTAATAAAGTTGTACTCGTGGTTTGTCGTACTGGAGGCACTCCGGACCACGACAAACAAGCCGGTGCTCGGTCCACCGTATCCGCCCATCTGGAAGCCGTTGCCCACGTTAAAGTTGTTGTTTCCATACGCCATCGTGCCGCCGGCACTGACGTACGCGCCATTCTGAACTGCCAGGAAGTTGTTGGTGCTGCCCGCGGCGCCGAGACTGACCTGGAAACTGCCTTGCACAATCGCCGTGGAGTGATCAATGATACCGGTCGAGCCCACGGTAGAGTTTCCGAACAAGAGAGAGCCGACCTCGAAGAGTGTGGCGTTGTTGGAAATGATCAACAGGGCCGAACTGGAATTGTTTTTGATGTCTCCCGCCGCAGTTATCGTCGCGGCACTGCCAGAACCCGTGAGAAGAAAGAGACAGTTCGTATTGGCCATACCATTACCGAGCGTGAGCGTGCCATCGACGAACAGCTTGCCCCCGTTGCTCACGATCACTGAAGAGTTGGCCGAGGCGCTCGCGCCGATGGTCATCGTGCTGCCGCTGCCGCTGGCGCCCAAGTCGCTGTACACGGCGTTAGGGCCGCTGATGATCAGCGAGCCAGCGGAATTGGTCCCCGCTCCAATAAGGGCGCCATCGGCGCCGAGTATACCGTTGGTAACGTAGAGCGAGGCCACGCAGTTGTACAGGCCCGTCGAAGCATCGGCGACGCGAAGAACGGAACCCGTGAAAACACCAGCAGGAACAAAGCCGGCGGCGTAAATTGTGCCGCCCGCTATGTACACCGTGGTCGTGGACTCCGCCTGGCCCACCCGGAAACCGTCATTCATATTTGTCATGTACAACGTATTGCCGGTGGCATCGATCGTGATCACGCTTGACGCTGACTGATTGGAGATTACGGCACTGCCCAGCGAGGCTGTGAACGCGGGGTCGACTGTGACGGTGATGCTCGTGTTGTTCGTGAACAGGACTGTGTCCCCAGCCACAGGGGCATGCGACCAATTGCCGGCGGTACTAAAGGAGCCGCTGTCGTCCACCCAAACGTCGGTGCTCTGGGCGCGGGTCTGTATTGCCCCGGCCAAAAATGCCAGCGCCAGCGCGCCGGTGACAATCGCCCGGCTCATCCCGAAGAACAACCCAGGGTGGCTGCCCGAAACTGATGTCGAGCGGATTGCTTTTCGAAGTGTGCACACAACTGCTTCCATCTGATTCATTGTAATCCTCGCTGGTTTGAACCGTAGTTTGTTTGGCCAGAGCATCCCTCTACCCGTATATCGCAAGGCATATAGAAACCCGCCGTTCAGTAAACCTCTCTACCTCGCGAAAACATACCTGAATCCCATGAAATGTCAACCATCATCGCTCACTGGTAACATAGCACTATCAATCATTGACTGGAAAGGCTCTTAATATGAGACTCCACCGGGTCCATCGCGAATGACGCACGTTTTGCAAACGTTTGCAATGACAAAATGATCGATCTGACTGCCGTCGAGCCGGTCCTCCCCCATCGACGCATTCAAAGGACAGCCTTGTCGGACTCTGAACAACCGCATTTTTCGGCCATCCTGGCGATGCCGGGGCATTCACGGCATCGCCGTCAAAACGTCTTCCAGTTTCAACGAAGCCAATGAAGTTCGCGACTGGTCTGGCCGCGGCGTTTGGCTGTCTGTTCGCCTCCAGTCCCGGTTTGTTGAGATCGCGTTCACGTGAGATCCGTACTCGCGCATTCATCATATAGTTCAATGGTCGTGCAGCACTTATTTTGCCGCCCCGGGTGGCATTATGCGAAGCGGAGGAAGTTCGGGTGCTGACCGTGAACTGCTTGCGGCAGAAATTGTGGTTCCCGGCACCCTTCACGTCAGCCAGACGGGATTCCGGCACCGGGCCGACGCGTAGCGCTTTCGCTCGTAGTGGCAGCATGGGGCGCCGCTGGCCGAAAGAGGGATCGCGAGAAGGCCCGGGCGACCGTTTCGTCCGAGAATCGGCGGGCGGCCCGTCGCCAAACAAGCGTAGAGTTGCTAAAATCCGTTGTGACGCCGTCTTCAAGACCAGCAGACTCAAGACGCAGGATGTTGTTAGCCAGGCATGCGGACACGCCGCGCGATGTTGTTAGCCAGGCATGCGGACACGCCGCGCATAGCATGTTGATTCACCGCTCGAATCGGCTCCGGAAATGGCGATAATTTGTTGCGTAATAATACTTGCAAGTCTGTGGGCGGAGAGTTACCATGTTGAGCGATGCATGTAGGGCACGAGCGTTTTGTTTAGCGCGGGCAAATCATGCGGAGACGGGATAAATTCAATTCGGCTTCGAAGTGGAGGAATACAAAAATGCGGTATTATCAATCCAGAACCAAAGCGTTTACACTCATTGAACTGCTGGTCGTAATCGCGATTATCGGCATCTTGGCGGCCATGCTCTTGCCCGCCCTGAACAAAGCGCGCCAGAAGGGCTGGCAAGCGTCTTGCATCTCCAATATCAAACAATGGGGAATGGCGGAAGCAATGTACGCTGATGATTGGAACGGAACCATATTCTATGACGGGAGTGCAAACCATTTTACCGACACAGGCACTCCGCTTAAGCAGTATTTGGCAAGCACCAACCCCACTGAAAAGATCCGTATGATGAGGCTCTGTCCGTCGAGAGTAGGGAAAGTCAACGTAAATGGGCCTACAGGCATCGTCAGTTACAATATGCCGATCGGCACTTTCCGCAAGGGACTGAGCTATTCGCCGGCGAATGTAAGCGGCAGTCCTTTCTACGACAACTCCAACAATCCCTATTGGCCGAACCTGAAATCCTGCCCGAACACGTCGCAATTCGTATTGATACTCGAGTGTAATGGCAACACCGTTAATAGCGGCGGCTTCAAGTCCGCGGTGACCACGATCGGGACCAGCCAAGATCCCATGCTTCCAATGCAACGGCACGTGTCGGTCGTGAATGTCCTTTATGGCGACGATCACGCGGAATCCTGCACGATTGATCAGATCGTTACAATGGACCAGGGCTCTCCGGCAAACGCCGCATCCACGCTGAATTAGCGCGGCGCGTTCAGAAGAATTGGTCACGATGAATGAGTGGTGTGCCTGACCGGGTCGCGAAACCGATGACTGGCCGGCGTTGTGGACCACGGAAATACGGACAGCGCTTTGATTGCACTCGCGGCGATCGGATATGGCGCCGGTATAACGGAGCGACTGCCAATGGGTATCTCCGTGAGGTTCGCGCAGTGATCGCTTCGTGATTTGCTGAAGTTGACTGATGGTAGCCGGGAAATCGGGTGAGGTTGCCATGCGCAGTTCGCCCTGCCGGGTTTTGGGTGCGGTCAGATCATCGGCGTTTGGGGGTGGGATTGGGCTTTCGTGGCTGTAGCAAAAGCCGGTGACAAGTTTGTATCCCCATGATGGGAGCCAGAGTTATAGTTGAGAGGTCGATTCGTCAATGCCCAGTCGTCAGCCGGGCAAATCATTCCCCACTGATCCAGGCGTCTGTTTGGCGTCGCAACCGATTGGAATCCACGAAAAAGAGCGCGCGGGAGTGGCAGGCGGCTTGCTGGGATGTAATACACACAGAGGCGGGCGTCGTACCTGCGGATGACGGCACGTCTCTCCTTGGATCGACTCGATGCCGGCACAAGAAGCATGTGGCCAGGGGGTTACGATCAAAAAGCATACGGGAATGCGGTGTTCGGCGGCGCGTACCGTGAAGCGCCAAGCGCCAGGCAATCAACGGCTGCACCGGCGGTCTTTCGCCGCTTCTGGGTGGAGGGCGACCGCTGGGGCGGTGACGATGTTGCTGGCCGTGGCCGGGTCCGGGCGCGCTGACCCGCCGTTGCCGCAGATTCCCACCAACCAGTTTTACGTCACAAACTTCGGCGCTGTTGGTAACGGCGTTTCGAACAGCGCGTCGGCCATCCAGAGCGCCATCAATGCGGCGGGAGCCGCAGGCGGAGGCACGGTCATTGTGGCAGCGGCCGGCGCCTTGACCAATTACCTGAGCGGGCCGATTACTCTCGCGAATCGCGTGAGCCTGCAGATTAACAGCGGCACCATGCTCCAAATGCTGTCCATGAGCAATTGGCCCAGCGCCTCCACGCCCTTCATCAACGGCTCGCACCTTCACAACGTCGAGATCAATGGGTCGGGAACCATTGATGGTCAGGGGACGAACTGGTGGCTGGCGTTCTCGGCCAACACAAATCTGGTGCGGCCGGTAATGATCACAATCGGCGAAAGCACGCAGGTGTTGGTTCAGGCCGTGACGCTGCAGAACCCGCCGAAGTCCCATTTTGAGTTGGAGGATGGAAACGTGGGAGTGACCGTGCAAGGCATTACCATCAATACGCCGTCGCCTTCCCCCAACACCGACGGGATTGACCTCGGCGCCACCAATTGCCTGATCCGAAACTGCTTCATCAGTGATGGAGATGACAACATTGCGCTCAAGCCCAGTAGCGCCGTTTCGGCGGACATCGTCATCTCCAATTGCACGTTTGGCACTGGACACGGCGTGTCCATCGGCAGCGGCACCACCGGCGGATTGCACAACATGACGGTGAGCAACTGCTCGTTCAACGGTACCGTTTTCGGCATCCGCATGAAATCGGATCGCGACCGGGGCGGCCTGGTGCAGAACCTCAAGTACATGGATATCACCATGACCAACGTGGAATATCCGATTGTGATTTACAGCTACTATGACTCGGTCGGAACGCCTTACAATATCACCCCGTACCAAGCGTCCACGGACACCGTCCATGCGATCACCAGTACGACCCCGATCTGGCGCAATATCATCATTAGCAATGTGACGGCGACCGCGCTTACGGGAAGTCACATCGCCGGGATCCTGTGGGGCTTGCCTGAGATGCTGATCTCCAACGTCACCCTGGACGACGTGAATTTTTCGGATCCGACGAAAACGTTTTGCGTCTACAACGCGCAGGGCATTCAGATCCTCGACTCAAACTTGACAGCGCCGAACACGACCACCAACACGCTGACGCTGTATAATGCTCAGGTCACTGTAACGAACAGCGCGCCCAACACCAACCTGGTGATGCTGACAGGACTGGACATTCCGCCGACCAACAACGCCCTGGCCTTTTTTAATGCCCAAGCCGCCATCACCGCCACCAACGTGCTTGGCCCCGACCCGTTCCTGACTTTGGGCGGCAGCACGCTCACGATGAACAACAATCTGAATCTGGGTGGCACGTCGATACTGGATCTCGCGCTGGGCACGAACGCCACCGAAATCGCGGTGACCGGTAACCTGACCCTGGGTGGCGCGCTCAATATTTCCGATGGCGGCGGGTTCACGGACACGACGTACAAACTCTTCACCTACGGCGGCACGTTGACGTACAACACGGTGACGGTCAACTCGACGCCCAACCCTAATTTTACGTACACGATTTCAACCAACACGGTCAGGCAGGTGAATCTGGTCGTTGCCAGCCCCGCGCCGCCACCGCAGGACCCGTTCGTCGCGTGGGCCTTGAAATACTTCGGTTGCACCAATGACGGTACCCTCTGTACGCAGGCCGCGCCAAACGCCGATCCCTACGGCAAGGGCATCAGCAACACCAACCAATTCCTGGTGGGACTGGATCCGACGAACCCGGCGTCCCAGTTCCGAATCACCTCGGTCGCGCCGCAGCAGGGCACGAATATGGTGATTACGTGGACGACAGCGGGCGGGCACACCAACATGGTCCAGGTCACCGACGGCGACGCCACCGGCGGATACACGAACAACTTCACGGACATCCCGAGTTCGCAGACGATCCTGCCGGGCAGTGGAGACACCGCGACGAACTTTGTCGACTCCGGTGGCGCAACGAATGTCCCGTCTCGCTATTATCACGTTCGGTTGGTGCCGTAACATGCACGCGAGCCTTCACTCGATAGAAGCCAGATGGATTCCCGGAAGACTGAGAATCGGCCCGATGTCGCGAGCCATCCCTCCGTCGAGCCTCGTTCTTCCATGCCTGTGTGTAGTAATTCTAATACTGGGATTCGGTGGACAGTCGGCCATCGCGAATCCCGATCTGCCAATCATCAGCAATCAGACGTTCGCCGTCACCAATGCCGCCTATGGCGCCGTGGGGGACGGTGCAACTAACAACGCGGTCGCCATTCAAAGTGCGATTAACGACGCCGCTGCGCACGGCGGCGGTACCGTCCTGATTCCCGCCAATGGGACACTCAACAGCTATTTGTCGGGACCGATCACGTTGACCAACGGCATCAATCTGCAAATCGACGGCGGCGCGCTCCTGCAGATGCTCCCCTACGGCACATACCCGGGCAGTGCGAACTTCATTGGCGGCTCCAAGCTTCACGACATCGAGATCAGCGGATCAGGAACCATCGATGGGCAGGGCGCTGCCTGGTGGGCCGCGTACAACGCCAGCAACTCGCTGACGCGGCCCCACTTGATCGATTGCAGGACCTGCACAAACGTGCTCGTTCAAAATGTGACGTTGCAGAATTCGCCGATGTTCCATCTCGTATTGATGTCCACCTGCGCCAACGTGACCGTTCAGGGCATCGCCATCAACACACCCTGGCCTTCGCCCAATACCGATGGGATCGATCTTGTGGGAACAAGCTGTCTGATCCAGAACTGCTCGATCAGCGATGGCGACGACGACATTGCCATAAGCCCCGTCGCGGGCACCACCGCCAGCAACATCCTGGTCACCAACTGCACCTTTGGTACGGGGTATGGCGTGGCCATCGGCAGCAATACCGCCGGCGGACTGTCGAACCTGACCGTGACCAGCTGCTCGTTCAACGGCACCCAGTACGGCATCAGCATGAAGTCGGACAACAACACCAACACGAGCGGCAGTCTGAACGGGCGCGGAGGTTTGGTGCAGAATCTCTCCTATTCGAACCTCACGATGAGCAACATCGTGCGTGCGGCCATCTCCGTCGACAGCTACTATAACGAATACTCAACGCCCACCGGCATTACGCCGTTCGGAGCCTCGACCCAGGCCGTCGGCTCCGTCGCCATCCCACTCTGGCGCAATATCAGCATCAGCAATGTCTCCGCGGTGGTCACCGCTCACATTGCCGGCGTTCTCTGGGGGCGCCAGGAGATGCCCATCACCAACCTCGTACTGAATCATGTCAACATCACCGCTCCGGCCACCTTCAACGTCTATAACGCGCAGGGCATTGAATTCCTTGATTCACAAATCACGGTGCCCGGCACCACCAATACATTGAACCTTTACAACGCCCAGGTCACGATCACCAACAGCGTCCTCACCACGAATGTGGTTTCGTTGGATGGATTGGCCACTTCGCTGACGAACAACGTGCTGGCGTTCTTCAATGCATCGGCGCGCATGGCCCACACCAACGCACTCGGCCCCGCTCCGTTTCTCACGTTGTCCGCCAGTACCCTTACCGTGAGCACGAATCTGAACCTGGGCGGCGCATCGACGCTGAACTTCGGGTTGGGCACGAACGCCACCCAAATCGCGGTGACCGGCAACCTGACCCTGGGCGGCACGCTCAATATTTCCGATGGCGGCGGCTTCACCAACACGACGTACAAACTCTTCACCTACGGCGGCACGTTGACGTACAACACGGTGACGGTCAACTCGACGCCCAATACCAGTTTCATGTACACGGTTTCGACCAATACAGTGGGACAAGTGAATCTGGTCGTTGCCGGCAACGCGCCGCCACCGCAGGACCCGTTCGTCGCGTGGGCGTTGCAGTACTTCCGTTGCACCAATGACGGTACCCTCTGCACGCAGGCCGCGCCAAACGCCGATCCGTACGGCAAGGGCATCAGCAATACGAACCAATTCCTGCTGGGGCTGGATCCGACGAACCCGGCGTCCCAGTTCCGAATCACCTCGGTCGCGCCGCAGGGCACCAATATCGTGATTACGTGGACGACGGCGGGCGGACACACCAACATGGTCCAGGTCACCGGCGGCGACGCCACCGGCGGATACAACACGAACAACTTCGCGGACATCCCGAGTTCGCAAACGGTCCTGCCAGGCACCGGCGGCGATACCGCGACCAATTATATCGACCCCGGCGGCGCGACGAACGTCCCGTCCCGCTATTATCGAGTTCGGCTCGTGCCCTGACATGCCTGCGTACCCTCATACGACAGAAGGTGGGTGGCTTCCGAGGATGTCGGGATTTCACCCGGCACGACGAACCACGATTCCGGCCTGTTCGATCTCCTTGCGTTTCTGCGCCGTTCTGTTTCTGACCTTTCGAGGGTCGCTGGCAAACGCGAGTCCGGATTTGCCGGTCATCAGCAACCAGACATTCGCCGTCACGAACGCGGCTTACGGCGCCCTGGGCAATGGGACGACGAACAACGCTGCCGCCATTCAAAAGGCGATTAATGACGCGAGCACAAACGGCGGAGGCACGGTCCTGATTCCCGCCAACGGAACGTTGAGCAGCTATTTGTCCGGGCCGGTGACGCTTGCCAGCGGCATCAATTTTCAGATCGACACCAATGCGACGCTCAAGATGTTGCCGTTCGGCAGTTATCCGACGAACGGGACGATCCCCAATTTCATCAGTGGCTCGAGCCTGCACGATGTCGAGCTCAGCGGATCGGGGACCATCGATGGTCAGGCGACGACGGGGACCCCGGGATGGTGGGACGGTCGTGCGACTTCGTTGCGACCGTTGATGATCAGTTTGAGCGGATGCCAACGGGTGCTGATCCAGAACCTGCATCTGAAGAATCCCCCGAAAATGCACATTGGCTTTGGTGGCACGGGCGGCAACATCACGATTCAGGGCATCACGATCAACACACCGGTTTCGCCGAATACCGACGGGATCGATCTGTCTGGAACAAACTGTCTGGTGCAGAACTGCTCGATCAGCGACGGAGACGACAACATCGCCTTCAGCCCAACCACCGGGACCTTCGATAGCAACATCCTCGTGACCAACTGCAGCTTCGGTATCGGCCACGGCGTGTCCATCGGCAGCAACACGGCCGGCGGACTGTCCAACCTCACCGTCACCAGCTGCACGTACAACGGCACGGATTACGGCATTCGCATGAAGTCCGATAACAACACGACGAATACGAGCTTGAATGGCCGGGGCGGCACCGCGCAGTATCTGGTGTACTCCAACCTCACGATGACGAACATTCAGAAGGGCGCCATTGTCATCTACAGCTACTACAACGAGGTCGGCACCCCCTCCAGCGTTTCGCCGGCTACCGCCGCGGGGGAATCGGTGGGCACCACGAATATCCCCGTCTGGCGCAATATCACGATCAGCAATGTGACCGCATCCGTCGTCAGCGGGGGAATTTCCGGCATCATCTGGGGACGAACAGAGATGGTGATCTCGAACGTCACGCTGGCCGAGGTAAGTCTTGCGGGCTCCAGGCCATTCGACATCTACAACGCCCGGGCCATACAAATCGTCGACTCGCAGTTCAACATCAGCGGCACGAATGCGGTCGAACTTTACAATGCCCAGCTCGTAGTCACCAATTCCGTTCTCACTACGAATGTGGTGACCCTCGATGGACTGGCCACTTCGCTGACGAACAACGTGCTGGCGTTCTTCAACGCGCCGGCCGGCATGACCAACACCAACGCGCTCGGCCCCGACCCGTTCCTGACATTGGGCGGCAGCACGCTCGCGGTGGGCAACAATCTGAATCTGGGTGGCACGTCGATACTGGATCTCGCGCTGGGCACGAATGCCACGCAAATCGCGGTGACCGGCAACCTGACTCTGGGCGGCACGCTCAATATTTCCGATGGCGGCGGATTTACGAACACGACGTACACACTTTTTACTTACAGTGGCAGGTTGACATACAACACGGTGACGATCGGCTCGACGCCCAATGCCAGCTTTACGTACACGGTTTCGACCAACACGGTCGGGCAAGTGAACCTGGTTGTTGCCGGCAACGCGCCGCCACCGCAGGACCCGTTTGTCGCGTGGGCCTTGCAGTACTTCCGTTGCACGAATGACGGGACCCTCTGTACCCAGGCCCTACCCGATGCAGATCCGTACGGAAAGGGGATGAGCAACACCAACCAATTCCTGGTGGGTCTTGATCCGACGAACCCGGCGTCGCTGTTCCAGATCATCTCGGTCGCGCCGCAGCAGGGCACGAATATGGTGATTACGTGGACAACAGCGGGCGGACACACCAACATGGTCCAGGTCACGGGCGGCGACGCCACCGGCGGATACAGCACGAACAATTTCGCGGACATCCCGAGTTCGCAAACGATCCTGCCAGGCACCGGCGGCGATGCCTCGACCAATTACGCCGACCCCGGCGGCGCGACGAACGTCCCGTCCCGCTATTATCGAATTCGGCTCGTGCCCTAGACGGGAAAACACCCGAGAGAACTATCGGCGCGGTAAGCGTCGTCGCCACCCATTTCCAGTTGTTGCCATCCCGAGTCGCGGGCCTGTATAATATGCGTCACGACGGGACGTTTGGCACACGGACGACAACCGGATACGGAGGCGGAATCTATGAAGCAACATTACGTGAAAACAATGCGGCCGACACTCTTGGTGTTCGCGGCCCTCATCGGACTGGCAATCGCGTCTGCGGGGACGGCGCAGACGACCGAACCCACCCGCGGCTTCTACAACGTGACCGCGTTCGGCGCGTCGTCGGACGGGCAGACGATGTGCACGGAGGCAATCCACAAGGCGATCGACACGGTCGCCAGCGGCGGCGGCGGGACGATCTTTTTCCCCGCCGGGACGTATCTCACCGGGCCGATTCATCTCCAGAGCCATATCACCCTGTATCTGGACGCGGGTGCGACCCTCAAGTTCAGCACCAACTTCGACGATTACCTGCCGATGGTGCCGTCGCGCTGGGAAGGCATCACGGTCACGAACTTCTCGCCGTTGATCAACGCCTACCAGGCAACAGATATCGCCATCGTCGGACGCGGCACGCTCGACGGACAGGGCCAGGCTTGGTGGGACTTCCTCCATAAACTCCGCGCCAACAAGGATTTGCCCCGCAGCAAGTGGCAGGACGAATTTGCGCGGTTGAACAAGGACCGCATCGCCGAGATGGACTACGCCCCGCTCAACGTCGGTTATCTTCGTCCCCCGTTCATTCAGGTATACGAATGCACCAACGTGCTCGTCGACGGCGTCACCATCCGCAACTCGCCGTTCTGGAACGTGTCGCCGGTCTTCTGTGAGGACGTCAACGTGCACGGGGTCACCATCATCAGTCCCGCCAACTCGCCGAACACCGATGGCGTCAATCCCGATTCCTGCCGCAACGTGCACATCTCCGATTGCCTGATCAGTGTCGGGGACGATTGCATCACCATCAAATCGGGTCGGGACGCCGATGGCCGTCGCGTCGGGAAGCCGATCGAGAACGTCACAATTGTCAATTGCACGTTGCTCCGCGGGCACGGCCTGTCGATTGGCAGCGAAATGTCCGGCGGCGTGAAGAACATCGTGGTGGACAACTGTGTGCTCGATGGCACGGACAACGGGATCCGCATCAAATCTACGCGTGGTCGCGGCGGGGTGATCGAGAACGTCCGCATCAGCAATCTCGTCATGCGCAATATCCGCCAGGAAGCGATCGTGTTGACGACGTTTTACCGGAAGTCCGACCCCGAGCCCGTCTCGGATCGCACGCCGATCTTCCGCAACATTCATCTCAGCAACATCACCGGCGCGGGCACTGTCACCTGCGAAGTGACCGGGTTGGCGGAAATGCCGGTGGAAAATGTGACCTTCACCGACATCCAACTCACGGGCAAGACCGGTTTCACCATCAAGGACGCCAAAGGAATCGAACTCCATCACGTGACCGTCAATACCGATGGCGGCCCGGCGTTTACGGCCACCGGCGTGGACGGCCTGGAATTGGACGGGGTCAAAACCACGAACCCGCACGACGGGACGCCGGTGGTTCAACTCGGCCAGGTGAAGAATGTATACGTTCATGGCTGCGTCGCGACGCCGGGAACGGAGACATTCCTGCGAATGAACGAGGCCTCGGCGAACGACGTGACGTTGGGCGACAACAATCTGAAGCAGGCCAAGACGGCCATCGAAAAGGTCAGCGGCAGCGCGGTGGCCCAACCGCAGGGTGGAGAGTAAACGTGAGGCAACAGGTTTTGCTGGTCAGTGCGTTGGTTCTCCTGGGCGCGGGAGCCGGCCGGCTGGTTTCCGCGGAAACCAATCTGTACGTCTCGGCGGACGGAAGCAACGCGTTCAAGACGGTTCAGGAGGCGGTCAACGCCGTCCCACAGAACACCAGCCCCACCAATCCCTGTTTCATCCACGTCAAGGCGGGAACGTACAAGGAATTGATTTACGCCCAGCGCGAGAAGCGTTTCGTCCACCTCGTGGGCGACGGCGCGGAGAAGACGGTGCTGACGTACAACCTGGGCGCGAAGATGCCGGGCGCCGACGGCAAACCAATGAGCACGCATCGGACGCAATCGACGGACATCGACGCGGACGACTTCACGGCGGAGAATCTGACGTTCGAGAATACCGCCACGGGGGTCGGCCAGGCCGTGGCGCTGCGCGTGGACGGCGACCGCGCGGTGTTTCGCAACTGCCGGTTCCTCGGCTTGCACGACACGATTTTTCTCAATCGCGGGCGCCAGTACTTCGAAGGGTGTTACATCGCCGGCGAAGTCGATTTTATTTTCGGCGGGGCGACCGCGTTCTTCGAGAAATGTCACATCCATAGTTTGACGAACGGGTACCTCACCGCGGCGTCAACGCCGCCCGAACAGCCGTTCGGGTTTGTCTTTTCGAACTGCCGGATCACCGGTGAGTCGCCCGGCGTCAGGACCTATCTGGGCCGGCCATGGCGCCACTACTCCAGCGTGACGTACCTGAACACCGAGATGTCCGGCGTGGTCGAGCCCGCGGGCTGGTACAATTGGAAAGATCCCGCCCGCGAGAAAACGGCGCGCTACGCCGAATTCAACAGCACCGGCCCCGGCGCGGATCCGAAAGCACGCGTCCCGTGGGCGCGGCAATTGACGGCGGACGAGGCCAAAGCCATCACGGTCGAGAAAGTGCTCGGAGGCTTCGACAGTTGGAATCCGAGCCGGTGAAACGAGAAGAGGGCGCGCGGCCGGAGCGGCCAGCCTTACTGTAACTTGACGTGGAAATCGCCAAGTGATTGATCACCGGCGCCGTTGGGAGCGAAACGGAATGGCGGCACCTTGCAGGAAACCCCCGAAACCTGCTGGGCCGTGACGCCAAAGGAAAGGCTGCCGTTGTCGGTCACGACGCTGCCCAAGCGCACGCTCCCGATCTGGGATGCCGCGATATAGTTGTTGGCGAAGCCGTCGACCTGTGACCGAACATTGACGCTGCCCAGCCGCATACCGGCGACAAACGCGCCTCCGCCAGAGATTGGATTGCCTGGATTGTTGGGCGTGTAACCGAGATAAACCGTGGAATCGATCATCTGCGCGGCGCTCACCGCGCCGGCGCTCCCGTTGGAGATGATGACGCTGGTGTTACTGATCGTGCCCGCGACCACGAGCGATCCGAGTGCCATCTGATTGACAGCCAGACCGTCACCGGAAATCAGGATCGCTCCTTCACAGTCGCCCGAAATGCCGGCCTTCTTGTCACCCTTGATCGACACGGCGCCAATCAGCGGCGCGCTGAGGACCGATCCATTGCCAAACCGCGCCGCCTGCAAACTGCCGATCCGGTTGCTGCTGTCGATGGCGCAGCCATCCTCGAGATTGTGGGCGAAGATGGAGGTGGTCTGATTCTCCGCGCCATTGGATGTCACCACGGCGTCATTGGTCAGGTCGTGGATTCTCAATTGCTTCAGGTAGCCAGCCAACTGGACGCCGGCACCCACCACGTCGAAACCACGCGCATCAATCGGGCCGCAGTCCCCGTTCCCGGTAATCTGCCCGATTTGGGGAAGGGCGGTCGCCGCCTTGCTGGCTTTGACCTTCATGGTGATTTTGGTGGCTGCCTCGGTTTCGGACAGGACGAGGTCGAGGGGTTCTTGCTGAGAAATTTGCATCATTCCAATGGACCGAAGCACGAGGGTAATCACATCGCCGCTGGAATTGGTGAAGACGATCGTCTGCGGCCGGTCGTTGACAATCGTCACCACCGCGTTGGTCAACGATCCCAACGTGGCCGTCACATTGGTGTCGCTCGATACGGGGTTGGACAGGGTCACGTTGACGGTCTTGTTGCTTTGGAATGTCGAAAACTTCTGAATGTAAAAACTGAAGCTTTGGCCGGACTGGCCGGGCCCAAAGATCAGCGTGCCGTTGGTGCTGAAATAATCAATGCCGTTTTGCGCCGTGCCGTCGCTGGTCGCATAATCCACCGTGGCCTGCGCCGACGTGTCCCCGAACCGGATCGCGGTGACCGTGGCCTTGCCGACGTGTTCGTGGACACTATAGTTGGCCGCGCTCAGTTGGATCACCGGGCGGACCGGTGGCCTGGATGGCCAACACGGCCCGGCTCGGGCTGCCGAGGCTCGCGCCTCCCGTGGGACTGGAAAGGGCGAGATTGACGGTTTGATTGGTTGTCGGCCCACTCGGTGGTATCAACGGAATCGTGACGGTGTTGTTGGTTACTCCATCGGCGAACGTCACCGTTTCCGTTGTGTTGGAGTAATTGACCCCCGCCCTGGCGCTTCCGTCGCCGGTGTTGAAATTAACGGTGACGGCGCCGTTTGTCCCACCGGTTCGAACCAGCGTGACAGTGGCCTCTGTGTCGGTGTCGTCCGCCGTGAAGCTTGGCGTAAGGAACTCCACTTGTTGCACCTGGGTGTTGATGATCTGCAAAACGGCGTTCGAGGGGTTGCCCAGGACGGCGGACCCAGTCGGACTCGATAACGCGAGGATGACGGTCTGGGTGGATTGCGGGGCGCCGCCACCCAGGATGGAGATAAGGACGTTCGTGGTCAGGGCTCCCGGCAGAAATTCCAATTGCGTGTTCACGCCCACGTAATTCACCGTGTCCGTGGCTGTCCCGTCGGCGGTCGCAAAGTCGACCGTGACCGTGTCGTCGGTGGTGCCGGTAAAGTTGACGGTGATCGTGGCGTTCGATTGGCTCGTGTTCACCGTGTACGGTGATTGGCTGAAGGACACCGTGCCCGTTTGCCCATGCGCGGTGCTGGAAAGGAACATTGCCGCACATGAGGCGATCACAAGGAGGATGAGCAGTCGCCCGGTCCCCAGCGGGGCAACCCGCAAAGCACTTCCCGATCGAAAGCAGTCCGCTAACGCGGCGCGACGTGATGCGAACCTCATGCCATTCTTAATAGCGCCTTCAGGTCCGAAATGCAATGTCGGGGCGCGCGGTGGCCGGATCCCCACGGGAATGGCTCAGTCCGAGTCGTGTTCGGGGAGGAACAACACCGCGCAGACAAGGAATGCGAACCCCACGAGTGACCCGAGCCATTCCCAAAACCCGACCTTCCAGACGGCGGAAGTTGCAATGGCGTGATAGGCAGGAGTAGATCGCTTCACGAAGATGCGGATGGCCAGCCACGTCAGCGTGATCAGGATCACGGGCAACATGAGCAGGTTCCACGAGAGAAACAGACCGCGTCGAGGTCGCGCGTTTCCAAACGCTGGCCGGAAGTGTGCCTTGGTTGCGCAGACGTTAAACACCACCATTCCCACCCCGAGACCAATCACCGAGATGCGCGCCAGTGTGTTGTGCAGTTGGGGTAAACGGGACGTTCCGTGCGCGGGATGTGAGGCGATCAAACCGGCCAGGGTGAGACAAACACATCCCCCGAAAAACACGATGGCTCCGATGGTTGCGGCCGTGGGAGCAGCGCCGCGCAAGCGTCGGCGGATGTAACCAGCGAAGGGGATCATCAGCACGCCGGAGATGGCGATACTCGTCGAGGCGATGTAATGAAATTCCGGGTTGGTGAGTGGATAAAGCAACTTGGAGATGGACAGGTGGCGCCAATCGTAAGCTCCCGGGTACAACCAGACGGCCAGTCCCAGAATTCCGAAATACGAGATGAAAAACAGCGGGAGCAGGACGAACTGCATGGTGTTCCTCCTGAGATCACCGCGAAGGAAGCTGAGGACTTTTGGATGTATCATCTTGCTGGGAACCGGCGTTGCACCATATCGCGAACGCAATCGGGAGGCGAGATGTTTCACGCCGCCGTCCACGGGGCACGGGCCGGCTCGCTCACCGGACCGGGCTGGCCCTATTCTTCTTCGTTGGCCGCGTCGTAAAACTTGAGGATGTCGCGCCCGTCAGATTCTTCCATGAACTTCATCGCGGTGCGTGGATGTTGGTTGAGATATCCGGTCACCATGTAGGGAATGGCGAATCCCCACCGCAGCTTCTCGCGCATCGGTTCGACGCGATGCTGGATGCAGTGCAGCACCGGGCGGAGATTGAATTTGGGATTGTGGAGGAAACTCAACAACAGCTCCATCGGGCAGTTGCCCGCGCCCCGGCCCAGACCCGCCAGGCTCGCGTCCAGCATGTTGGCGCCAAGAATGATCGCCTCGATGGCATTGGCGAACGCGAGTTGCAGGTTGTTGTGCGTGTGAATCCCGATCGTCTTCTTGGCCGGCTTGGTAAACGCGAGGAACTTGTGCATCAGCGCCTGGATTTGCTCCCCATAGAGCGTGCCGAAACTGTCGACGATATAGATCGTCCCGACTTCCGAGTTGCACAACGCCTCCAGCGCGTTGTCGAGTTCCAGGTCGGGAACGGTCGAGACGGCCATGATGTTGATCGTGGTTTCGTGGCCCTTGTCGTGGGCATCCTTGATCATGTCCAACGCCGTGGGTATTTGATGGATGTAGGTCGCGACGCGCACCATGTCCACAACGGTCTTGCCCTTGGGAAGGATGTCGGTGTGGTAATCGGTGCGCTCGGCGTCGGCCATGACGGAGATTTTGACCGCCGACTTCTTGTCGCCAATAATCCGCCGCATATCGTCTTCGTCGCAGAACTTCCAGGCGCCGAATTCGTTGCGGCTGGCAAGTTTCTTGGAGGCCTTGTAGCCGATTTCCATGTAATCGATACCGGCCTCGATGTCCGCCTGATATACCGCCTTCACGAATTCGTGGTCGAAGCGATGGTTGTTCATCAATCCGCCATCGCGGATCGTGCAGTCCATGACCTTGATCTCGGGGCGGTAGCCGATCCAGCCCTTCAGTCCCGTGGCTTGAGTTTCGTTCGTCACAAGAGTTTCCTTCCGTCGGGTATGCGTCATTGTAAGCAACTTGGATGCTAAACAGCCCGGTGTTTCGATTCAATTCAATTAAACGGGGTCTGCCTTGGGAGGGGAGTCTGTCTTGGGCTCTGGCATGGTTGTCGATGTTCCTTACACGGTAACCCGGTTACTTTTGTCCAGTTGTAACACACTGGGTATGGGGTGGTTAGCGATGATTTGGTGTGCTTCGTGTGTCGTATCTGCTTACACTTTCCTGTGACCTGATCAGGCAAGCCGATTGTAGGTCCGTCAGAAATTGAGCCATAACACACTGCGTAGAAAGGTGTTATAATAATTCACAGAGACGGGAAAAAGGACCTGCGGATCACATGGCACACCGCAAGCTTGGGTCAATGGCGGGTGGCGAGGTAAAGCGAGTTCTGCACGCGAGTTTCGTGCGTGGATTTGCGATGAACAGGCAGTTCGCACCTCTAACAGTCCCCAGGAATTTGGGACGAAGTTTGCGGAATTGCTTGTTGCGTTGGAGTTTGTGTACATGGCCTTGATGTTGCGAAGGAAAAAGACGAAAGACTTGCCGATGTAGCAGAACCGTTGGTAGCGCACCCCAGATACGCAGCCACAGGCCAGAACTCCCTCAGAGCTTGAGGGAGTTTTGGTTTTTTCCCATCCGTCATTCGGCGTTGGCTGTGCCCGCGTGTTTGCCGAACCCCGTCGACGATTGAACTGAAATCCGCCCGGAAGCATCCAAACCTTCGAGGTGATCGAGCATGAAGAGGTACCTTGGTTCTATCGCCGTAGTAGTAGCAGCAGTGATGTTGGTCGCAGTCTCGCCTGCCAACGGGAGAGGCGGCGGTGGTGGAGGTGGCGGGGGATTTGGGGGTGGTCATGGCGGGTTTGGGGGACATGGCGGTGAAGGAGGTGGCGAGGATCACAGCGGAGGAGGATTTGGCGGATACAGTGGAAGGCGCGGCTCCGCTGGTCGGAGCTTTTACGGACACGGTCATTACCATGGCCATGGGTATTACGGCGGGTATTATGGTGGCTTCTACGGCTTCTGGCCGGGCTGGTGGGGGTATCCGTACTGGTGGGAACCCTATTATTACGATGATTATTACGGCCATCCGCCGCCATATTACTACGACGACAACCCGCCGGCTTACTATTCCGGTGACCTCTCGGCGCCCTATCCGCAATATGATGGCCGCGACTACCTGATGCTTGGCCACGACTCCGGCAAGGCGCTCCGGTTGAAAACCGTTTCCCAGGATTGGTTGGTCGAATACCTGCGCGCGTATATCATCAATGCGCCGCTCAGCGCACGGGATGATTTTCGTCGGGGATTTGTCTCAGGTTACGGCGACGGCGCTGAGTCAGTCCTGAAGAAAGCCATTCATGAGGCCCGGCACCCGAAACCGCAACCCGACGCTACTCCGCCTGCGGCTGCCACGCGCGTCCGATCTTGATTCGGTGGCGTCTGTCGGGCGAAGCCATTTCCAGCCAGCGAGTTGCAGGCCACCGCCAACAGGCTCCGCGCAGCCTCGTAGCCATTCTGGCTGTTTGGTATGGTGTCCCGTTTCGTGAGTTGGGAGAATGCCATTGACTATCAACGTCTTCTGTACGCAAATGAATGGGTTGACGCGCACGGGTTGAACATAGAGCGATGTTGTGCGTCAGTTATCATAGAAACGCAACTGGGTAAACCGGTGTTTCGTCTAAGTGACTGTTAGGAGGGTAAAAATGAAACCGAATTCTTTAGCTGTTGCAATCCTGGCTGCCGGGGTTGTTTTGACGGGGTGTTACACGCCCGAGGGGCGTCCAGACAATACTGCCACGGGCGCGCTGGCTGGCGGCGCCATCGGCGCCGGCACGGGCGCAATTATCGGCAACGCAGCGGGCCATAACGCAGGCGCTGGCGCACTGATCGGGGCTGCCGTCGGGGCTCTCACGGGAGGCATCATCGGCCATTCCATCGATGAGCAGCAGCGAGCCCGCATTCAACAGGAAGCGCCCGCGACATGGGAACGCGTCGAGCAAGGGCAGCCGCTCGGGCTGGCTGACGTGAAGGAACTGGCCAGGGCTGGTGTCAGCGACGAGGTCATCATCAGCCAGATCCGCAACTCGCATTCGGTGTATCAACTGAGTACGGCGGAGATCATCGACCTCAAGAACGCAGGCGTCAGCGAGAAGGTCATCGACTTCATGATCAATACCGCCAGCTACGGTTACAACGCGGCCCCGCCGCCTCCGCCGGATAGCTCGGGGTCTTACGAAGCGGTCGAGGTGGCGCAGCCTCCTCCTCCGCCCATTGTCGAGGAGTATTACGCGGCTCCCGCTCCGGGTTACGTGTGGCTCCCGGGAGCGTGGACGTGGTACGGCGGGCGATGGATATGGGTGAGGGGCCGCTGGGCGTGGCCTCCGCATCACCACGCCGTGTGGATTGGCGGACGCTGGGAGAGTCGGGGCCGAAGCGGCGTGTGGATCGGCGGCCATTGGGGATGATGGGCGCGGATCGTGCCGTCGCGGTCGCTGGAATGCGACGGTTTTCGGGTCAACCGATGAAATAACTTGCCTTCACCGGGCCGATTCTGCATAAACGGTCTCAAGATGGGTTCACCCGTGAATCGGCGAAAAGTCTTGGTTGTCGACGACGATCCGGGAATGCGGGAAGTCCTCGAAAGCATCCTCGCTACGGAAAACGTGGAAGTGTGCACGGCGGTCGACGGCAAGGACGCCGTTCAGAAGACGCTCGCGCTGAAACCCGATCTGATCCTCTTGGATGTCGGCATGCCCAAGTTGAGCGGGTTGACGTTCTGCAAGGCGATTCGGGCGGGCGCGCAAACCCGAAACACGCCGATCATCATCGTTACCTCCCTCACGGCTACGGGCCGCCTCGAAGAATGCATGGAAGCCGGCGCGGATGATTTTGTGGGTAAACCGTTTCAATTGGAGGACTTGTTGATTCGCGTCCGTGCCATGCTCAAGACCGCGGATGTGTCCGACCACGTCGAACGCCTGAACCAGTATATCCTCGCGGTTCGCGACCTGCGCGAACGCGCCGCGAGCAATGTGAAGCCGTAGGTGTTCTCGATCATCGCATGGAGCGCGGGCGCGTTCCACTTCCATCATTCGTCGTTGGCAAAGACAACCGGAACAGTTGCCATCGCGTGACGTAGCAGTATTGTAATGGCCGATGCCACAATCACTACGTGACCGTTATCCACGACGAATCGAAGTGCCCCTGTTGATTCTGGCATCCTTTGTCTTGCTGCTGGTCGCGCTGTCGCTGCCGTTGATGACGGTGGAGAAGATGGTGTTCTGGAAGAACGAGTATTCGGTCATCACGGGCGTCCGTGGTTTATGGGAACAAGGACAGTACGTGCTGGCGGTCATTCTGTTTTTCTTCTCCATCGTGTTCCCCACGTTCAAATTGGCGATGCTGGGCGTGATTTGGACCGTCCGACTCGCCGAGCAGAAACGACAGGCCGTGCTTCATTGGCTGGGGATCCTCGGGAAATGGTCCATGCTCGACGTGTTCGTGGTCGCCATCCTGATCGTCCTCGTCAAGCTCGGCCCGTTGGCGAAAGTCCAGCCACAGCGGGGCGTGTACTGGTTTGCCGCCGCGATTCTCCTGTCCATGATCACCAGCATGTACGTGGACAGCCTGGCTGGGAAACAAGCCTGAACAGTCGGTGTGCCGGGAATCGTCGGGGGGCGAAGACTAGCGAGGCTTTACGACCTGCGCCAACGCGGATCGCAGTCCGGCGATCGTCACCGGCTTGCCCAGGACCAGATCGATGCAGGGTGGCGTCTCTCCGGCGGCTTGCATCATGTTCCCGAAACCGGTCAGCAGGATGACGGGCAGTTCGGGTTTGAGTTCCTTGATGGCGACCGCCACTTGATCGCCGCTCAACCCGGGCATGGCGCGATCCAGGATCACAACGTCGAAGTCGGCTTTCGGAAGCTTGTCCAGCGCTTCCCGCCCGTTCGCGGCGGTCTCGACCGACGTGTTCGTCCCCGACCAGATACTCGCGGAGAATCTGGCGCACGATCTCTTCGTCATCGACCAACAACACGCGCAACGGACGGATGCTCACCGGCGCGGAGTCGTGCTGGCTGGTCGGGGCAGCCTCCTGCGCGGCCGGCAGCGACAGGCGAAACGTCGTGCCTTTGCCGGGCGCGGTTTCGATATCGATGGAGCCCTGGTGGCGCTGCAGAATGCCGTAGACCATGGACAATCCCAGGCCCGTGCCGCGGTCGCCCTTGGTGGTGAAGAACGGTTCGAGGCAGCGCTGACGCACGTCCTCGGTCATGCCCGTGCCGGTATCGGCAATTTCCAGGATGACGCGCGAATTGGCGGAACGCGTGCGCAGGGTGATGGTCCCGCCCTGCGGCATCGCATCGACCGCGTTGAAAATCAGGTTGGTGAGCGCCTCCCGCAGGTCCGCCTCACTGCCGGCGACCGGACGAATTTGTCCCAACTCCGTCACGACCTCGATCGTGACGCCCTTGGCCTCGGCCTGGTTCTTCCACTTCGGCTGGGTCAGCGACACGGCCTGTTCGATCAACTTGTTGAGATTGACCGGGGCGAACACCTCGCCCTCCTCGCGCTGGCGATAAAACTCGCGCAGCCGATTGACGACGATCCCCGCGTCCTGCGCCGCCGTGTTCATCATCTGCAGGTAGCGCAGCGTCTTCTTGGTGTCGGCCAGGTTCTCGGGACGATTGCACAGCAATTCCGTGAAACCGAGAATGGCGGCAAGCGCGTTGTTGAAATCGTGGGCGATGCCGCTGGCCATGGTGCCCAGCGCTCGCAGGCGCTCCTGCTGCACCACCTGGCCATGGGCGGCACGAAGTTCCTGCAGCGCCCGCTCGAGACTCTGTTTGCTCTCCCGCAGTTCGTCCTCCGACCGCCGGTGATGGGTGATATCCTCGATGCTCCCCACGAAACCGATCGGCAACCCGTCATCCGAGCGCAGGGGCGCCGCTCGCATATGGGCGACCCGCGCAGTTCCGTCAGGACTTTGGACTCGATACTCATACGAGTACTCGCCCTTGGCGGACTGGACGTAGTCCAGCCAATGCTGCGAGGCGGCCTCGCGGTCATCCGGATGAATGAACTTGGCCCAACCGTTATTCTGGCTCTCAATCAGCGAGCAACCAAGGATCTGGCGGCACCGGGGATTGATGTAAGTGAACAGCCCGCGCGTGTCGGTCAGGAAAATGCCCAGGGGCGAACTGGCGCTGAGCGAGCGGAAGAGTTCCTCGCTCTCGCGAAGCGCCCGTTCCGTCTGCAGGCGACCGGTGACATCCTGTTTGACGGCGATAAAGTGGGTGACCTCGCCGCCTTCGCTGCGCACGGGGGCGACCGTCATCTCCTCGCTGTAGACACTGCCGTCTTTGCGGCGGTTGATCATCTCGCCGCGCCACACGTTCCCCGAAAGGATCGTCTGCCACAGATTACTGTAGAACGCCTCGTCATGCGTGCCGGACTTCAGGATGCGCAGGTTCTGGCCGGCGACCTCTTCGGCGGTATAGCCTGTTAGTTTCGTGAACGCCGGGTTGACCCACAGGATGCTGCCGGTTCGGTCCGCAATGACAATGCCGTTCGCCGCCGCCTCGACGGCGGAGCTTTGCAGGCGGAGTTGCTCTTCGGCCCGCCTCTGCGCGGTGATGTCCCGAAACGTCGAAATTCTTCCATAATACTCCCGCCGCGGGCCGAGCACGGGCGCCGAGCACCTGTCGAGCACGGTTCCGTCCTTGAGCTCGATCACATCATGGCCGGTTTCCTCCGGATGAGAGTACAGGTAACGAACTCGCTCGAGAAATTGGTCCGGGTGCTTGGTCAGGTCCGCCGCATATTGGAGTTGCGCCTCGTCATTGACGTCTTCCGCCAGATGACGGGGAAGCTTCAATAGTTCGTTGAACCGGTGATTCTGGAGCAGCTTGTGGCCGTGCTCGTCAACCACCAGGTATCCATCCAAGGATGAATCCACCACCGCTTCCAGGAAGGCCGTCTTCCAGCGGAGCGCCTGTTCGGTCCGCCGGTGTTCGGTGATGTCGGAAAATATCGCGGCGAACTGCCCCCGTTTCGGGCTGAAGGCGGCGACCCGGAAATGCTTGTCCAGCGCGTGCAGGTAGTTCTCGAAACACACCGGCTCGCCGGTGAGCGCCACCCTGCCGTAGGTCTCGATCCAATACTCTTCGACCTGGGGGAAAATTTCGCGGACGGTCTTGCCGACCGCGTCGCGGCACGTTACGCCCAGGATTTGCTCGAACGCCGCGTTCACTTCGAGAAAGCGGTAATCGCAGGGCTTGCCGTCAGCATCAGAAATGATCTCACACAGCGCAAAGCCTTCCAGCATGGTGCCGAACAAACCCCGGTACCGCTCTTCACTGACCCGAAGGATCTCGTCAACGCGCTTGCGCTCGGTAATATCGCGAGAGGTGACGATGATCCCGCGGATGGCGGGATCGTCCAGCAGGTTTTTGCCGATGGCTTCGAACACGCGCCAGGAACCGTCCTTGTGACGGAAACGCAACTCGCCGCATTGGATGGCCCCGTTCCGATGCAGGCCTTCGTGGAAGATGATCTGGATTCGCGCGACGTCATCGGGATGTGATCAAATCGAAGACGTTGCTTCCCACCAACTCTTCCGGTTTGTAACCGAGGATACGTTCGATGGACGGGCTCTCGTAGCGAATGACGCCATCCGTCTCCAAAATCGAGATGATGTCGGCGGCATTTTCGATCAACGAGCGGAAATAGGCTTCACCCGGAGAGGACGCAGCCGTCTCGGGCTCAGAAACGCTGGTGCGAACAACGTTCATCCGTAGATTCTGACGCAACTCTCGTGCCATGTGGCACCTGCGCTGGTTTGCCGAAGATGGCGGTGTCGATCTGCACAATTTTGTCCCGTTGCGAGGCTGCGTTTGTGACAGAAATCGTTTCGCAACTGTGCGAGAGATTGGCTATTGTCCCATCGTGATCCGACTCCTGTACACGCTGTTGTATGCGGTGGGGTTCGTCCTCCTGAGCCCGATGTTCGTCTACAAAATGTGGAAACGGGGCAAGTATCGCGAGAACTTCTGGCAACGCTTCGGTTTTTACTCAGCGGACTTGCGGCAGCGGCTCTCCGGGAAGAAGGAACGCCGCTGCTGGATTCAGGCGGTGAGCGTGGGCGAAGTCAATGTCGCGCTGCTGTTCATCAACGGCCTGCAGCGAAAGTTTCCCGACCTGCGGATCGTCGTCACCACGACCACGTCGACCGGCTACACGCAGGCCTACGAGCGCCTGCCGCAGGAAGTCGAGCTGCTGTACTTTCCGCAGGATTTCCCGTGGTGCGTCCATCGCGCGTACCGCTTGATCCAACCGGACTTCGTCGTGCTCATCGAATCCGAGTTGTGGCCGAACCATATCTGGGCGGGGGCGGCGCGCGGTGTTCCGCTCTTTCTGGTCAACGGACGCATGTCGCCCCGCTCCGAACGCGGCTACAAACGGCTGGGCTGGCTGTCGCGGCGGGTGTTCGACCAACTCTCCCTGGTGTGCGCGCAAAGCCACGAGGACGCCACCAATTTCATCGCCGCCGGCGTGCCCCCGGACCGCGTCCACATGACCGGCAACATGAAGTACGACATCTCCATGCCCCACGCCGACGCGCAGTCGGTCGATCCCGTCCAGTTGCTCAAGCAAATCGATGTCTCGCCCGCGCAGCCAATCCTCGTGGCCGGCAGCACCCATCCCGGCGAGGAGGAAATCCTGTTCGATGCGCTGGCCGACCTGCGGGCCAGGTTCCCCCGCCTGTTTCTCGTGCTCGTCCCGCGCCACGTCGAGCGCACCCGCGAAGTCGTTGACCTCGCCAAACGCAAACAGGTCAAATTCATCCTGCGGTCCGAGATCAATTCACGGCTCGAACAGACGGCCAAACCCTACGATTGCCTCATCGTCAACAGCACCGGCGAATTGAAGTGGTTTTACAAGATCGCCACCGTCATCTTCGTCGGCAAAAGCCTCGTCGGCGAGGGTGGACAAAACATCGTCGAGGCCGCCGCCAGCGGTCATCCCGTCGTTTTCGGTCCCAACATGCAAAACTTCCGCGCCATTGCCCGCGAGTTCGTCGCCCAGGGCGCGTGCATCCAGGTCCCGGACGCCGACGGCCTTCGCCGCGCGGTTCAGGATTTGTTGGACGACCCCGACCGCCGACGATCCATCGTCGAGGCCGCCCACCGCGTCATCCAATCCAACGTCGGCGCCACCACCCGCAGCATCGACCTCATCGCCCGGGCGCTCGAACCGTAACAGAGATGTCGTAGCCCTCCACAGGCGCAGCAAGGGGAAGTTGCGGTTGTGCGACGCTGCCTGGTTCCATTGAAAACTCATGCGAAAGCTTGCCCGCGTGCAGGCGGGAACGGTGTAGCCCGCTTGTCAGTCGGATGGCTGGCGGATACACTCGGTACAAGGGCATCTGCAAATGGAGAGTGCTGAGACAATTCAAGTGCGCCGAGGTGACAGGTGGCAAAACCTGGCCATCCTGCTGGTGGTTCTCACAGTTCTTGCCTACCTGCCCGCGATGCACGGCGGGTTTATCTGGGATGATGACGCGTTGATCACCGAGAACCGGATGATCAAGGCCGACGACGGGCTGCGTCAGATCTGGTTGACGGCGAAAGCGCCGGATTGGCGGTTGACATCGAGCGCATGCTGGCTGGAGTGGCGGTTGTGGGGCAACCACCCCACCGGATACCACGTGGTCAACGTGTTGCTGCACGCGATCAACGCCGTGTTGGTCTGGGTAATCCTGCGGCGGCTGAAGGTTCCGGGAGCCTGGCTGGCCGGATGCGTGTTTGCGCTTCACCCGGTGAACGTGGGGACGGTGGCATGGATCAGCGAGCAGAAGAACACGTTGTCGATGTTGTTTTACGCGATCGCGATCCTGCTGTATTTGCGATTCGAGGAAACAGGCGACTGGCGGTGGTACAGTTTCTCGCTGGGCGTGTTCCTTCTGGCCCTGTTGAGCAAGACGGCAGTGGTCATGTTGCCGGTGGTGCTGTTGGGCTGCATCTGGTGGATGCGGGGCCGGGTGCGGCGGGAAGATTTGCTCCGCAGCCTGCCATTCTTCGTGCTCTCGCTGGTGATGGGGTTGGTGACCATCTGGTATCAACACCCGAGGGCTGTGGCGGGACAGGCAATTCGGACGGAAGGTTTCTTTACCCGTCTGGCCGTAGCCGGTTTGACGCCGTGGTTCTACCTCTACAAGACGCTGCTGCCGATCAACCTGACGGTGGTTTATCCGAAGTGGGGCATCGACGCCTCCTCCTGGATTTCCTTCATGCCGGGAATCCTATTGGTGGGATGTTTGACGTTGTTCTGGTGGCGACGCAAGTCCTGGGGTCGGCCCTTGTTCTTCGGGCTGGGCTGTTTTGTGGCGACGCTTTTCCCGGTGTCAGGCTTCTTTCACCAGACCTTTCACGAGCACTCGTTCGTGGCTGACCACTTGCTTTACCATTCCATCGCGAGTGTCATTGCGCTGGCCGTGGCCGCCGGAGTGGTGATTTGCCGACGCCTGGGGCAACGGGGCCGGCCTGTTGGAGCGGTGGCGGGCGCGGCTGTGCTGATGGTGTTGGGAGCGGCGACATGGGAACGCGCTCTCGTGTATGCCGCTGATGAAACACTTTGGCGGGACACATTGACAAAAAATCCGAAGGCATGGGTCGCCCAACTCAACCTGGGCAACGCCGTGTGGCGGGCGGGCAGAATTCAGGACGCCATGCAGCACTATGAGCAGGCGTTGGCGATCAAGCCCGACTATATCGAGGCTCACCTCGATCTGGGGGCGGCGTTGATCAAGCTGGGCAGGCCCGAGGACGCAATCAGGCACTACGAACAGGCCTTGAAAATCGATCCCGATTCTGCCGAAGCGCACCGCAATCTTGGAATTGGTTTGGAACAAATGGGCCGGGTCCAAGAAGCGATTGGTCACTACGAGGAAGCGTTACGGATCGATTCCAATTCCGCCGACGCGCACTACAACCTCGGGGTCGCATTGGAGAAGGCGGGCCGGGAGACGGAGGCCATCGAGCACTACCAGCAGGCGCTGCGGAGTTACCCCGATTACGTCGAGGCGTATATCAACCTCGGGAGCGCCTTTCTACGAATGGGCAAAGTGCCGGAGGCAGTCGCGGAATACGAGCAGGCGTTGCGGATCAACCCCAATGATGCCGAGGCGCACAGCGATCTGGGGGCGATCTTGCAGCGGATGGGAAAGTTGTCGGAGGCTGTTGCCCAGTATGAACAGGCGTTGCGAAGCAAACCCGATTACGTGGAAGCGCATTTCAATCTGGGGCTGGCGTTGGAGAAGCTGGGTCGCACGACGGAGGCCATCGCGCACTACCAGCAGGCACTCAAGCTCCGGCCGGATTTTGCTCCCGCCAAGAACGCGCTGGCGCGACTCCAAACCAGTCAGTAAATCCCCGGTCTGGCGGTCCCTTGGAACGAACAGCTTGCATCGAAGCCAGAAGAGACGTAACCGCCTCTGGGCCACGAACAACCAGCCCCAGTTTGATTTTCACAAAAAATCCTTTTACATTCCCGCGATTTGTAGTCTAAGCTGTCCCGCGCTTGGAGAAAAGTGGCCCCGACGCACTTCGGGGGTGCCTCGCGTCCGCGAGGCAGGAGGATGATGTACAGTGAACAAGGCAGATTTATTGGCGAAAACAAAAACCGAACTGCTGAAAATTGCGCAACGACTCGGTCTGCGGGGGGTGTCCACGCTCAAGAAGGAACAACTGGCCGACCGCATCCACGACGCTCAACAGCGACCCAAGGGAGCCGCCGCCATCGCGCAAAAAATTGCCGATGCCGTGAAACGTCGCGCTGTCCGCCGTCGCGCCGATGCCGATGAACCCGAGACGGTCGTGGCCAAAGTCGCCGCAACCAGCAAATCGCCGTTGCCGCGCCCGGCGCGACGACCCAAGGTTCCCGCATCACCCAAGCCCGGGGTTGCCCAGGATAATGGCGCAACGCAGCCGTCCACCGAGCTTTCCGCGCACAAATTCGATGTTTCACCGGCTCCGCCGCCGCCGCGTCAGACTTTTCAAGAAGAACACCTCGGCGAGTTGCCCGATGCCTATGGCACCGGTCGGCTGTTTCTCACCGCGCGCGATCCGCACTGGCTCTACGCCTACTGGGATTTGAGCTGGCAACAGATGGCCGACTCCCGCGGCCAGGCCTCCGATGGCCGCCTGCTGTTGCGCGTCTATGAGAAGAACCACGACGACCCGATCCAGGTTCTCACGCTCGGGCACGATTCGCGCAATTGGTACATCCCCGTCAACAAGGCGGCGACCACGTACCGCGCCGAACTCGGCTACTGGCGTCACGATGGCCAGTTCCACGTCATCAGCCACTCGCGCGAAACCACCACGCCGCCGGACGCGGTTTCGCCGGACACCACGGCGCGGTTCGTCACCATCCCGATCGACATTGCGTTTCGTGACCTCTTTGACATCATTCGCGGCCACATGCGCGCGGGCGAAGCCCTGGCCGATGCCCTGCACCGCCTCCAACTCGCCGGCTTCCGGTTCCCCTTCAAACTCGGACTGGAACTCGGCCCATGGACCGCGGAGCAGGCGGCCGAACTGGAGCGGATCCTCGGCGGCGATCTCTTCCGCCGGATCCAGATGGGGTCGTTCGAAATCTCGGAGTGGCTGCGTCGCCGGATGCAGGAGGAACTCAGCTCGGGTATGTTCAGCGCGTTCAGCCCCGGCGGCTCCAGTTGGTCGGCGGCACCCCAGAAAGGGTTCTGGTTTGCCGTCAACGCCGAGTTGATCATTTACGGCGCGACCGAGCCCGACGCGAAAGTCACCGTCGACGGCAAGCCCGTCAAGCTCCGCAGCGATGGCACGTTCTCGTTTCAGTATTCGTTCCCCGACGGTCAGTACAAGCTGCCCGTCGTGGCGGTGTCGAAAGCGGGCGACGACAAGCGCGAGATGCAATTGATCTTCGAACGCCAGAGCCGGGCCAAGGGCGAGGTCGGCGCCGTTAAACAACCGGCGCACCTGAAATCGCCCGCGGCAGCCTGACGTGCCGCGGACCGCTCCAACCGCGGCAGCTCAAGGTCTCTCGGCCGGCACCGGAAGGACGGAAAGGAATTTCGCCAGTGCCACAAGGTTATGTAGCGCTCATTCTGCACGCGCATCTGCCGTTCGTGCGCCATCCCGAGTACGAGGATTTCCTCGAAGAAGACTGGTTCTACGAGGCTATCACCGAGACCTATATCCCGATGATCAAGGTGATGGAAGGCCTTGTGCGCGACAACGTGGATTTTCGACTGACGATGTCGCTGACGCCGCCCTTGTGTTCGATGCTCCTCGATCCGTTGCTCCAGGAACGCTACATCCGCCACATCACCCGCCTGATCGAGTTGACCGAGAAAGAAATCGAGCGCACGAAATGGGACCGCGCGTTCAACGATCTCGCCTGGTTCTATCACCACCGCTTCCAGGAGGCCCGCGCCACGTTTTGCGACAGCTACGGGCGCAACCTCGTCGGCGCGTTCCGCAAGTTTCAAGAGATGGGCAAACTGGAGATCATCACCTGCGGCGCCACGCACGGGTTCCTGCCGCTGATGGCTGAGCATCCCGAAGCCATCCGCGCCCAGATCATGATCGCCCGCGATCATTACCGGCAATGTTTCGGGTGCGATCCGCGCGGTATCTGGTTGCCCGAATGCGCCTACGCGCCCGGCATCGAGAAGTACCTGCAGGAAGCCGACATTCGCTGGTTCATCATGGACACGCATGGCATCATGTTCGGCCATCCGCGTCCGCGCTACGGGATTTACGCGCCCGTGTTCACCTCATCGGCGGTCGCGGCGTTCGGACGCGATGTCGAGTCGTCCAAGCAGGTGTGGAGTTCCGAGGAAGGCTATCCCGGCGACGTTGACTACCGTGATTTCTATCGCGATGTCGGATTCGATCTCGAGTACGACTACATCAAACCGTACATCCATCCCGACGGCATCCGCTGTTTCACGGGCGTGAAGTACTACCGCATCACGGGCAAGACGCCGAACAAGGAGCCGTACAACCGCCATTGGGCGATGGAAAAGGCCGCGTCCCACGCCGGCAACTTCATGTTCAACCGCGAGAAGCAGGTCCAACATCTCCACGGCGTGATGAAACGTCCGCCGCTGATCATCTCGCCCTACGACGCCGAGTTGTACGGTCACTGGTGGTTCGAAGGCCCGGACTTCATCAACTATTTCACGCGCAAAGTCGCGTTCGACCAGAACGTGTTCAAATTGACGACGCCGACCGAGTATCTGCGCGATTATCCGACGCAACAAATCATCGAGCCGAGCGCGTCAAGCTGGGGGAACAAAGGCTACTGGGAAGTCTGGCTCGAAGGGTCCAATTCGTGGATTTATCCGCACCTGCACGTCGCCGCGCAACGGATGACCGAGCTTGCCCGCAACTACAAGAACGGCGACCACCTCACGCAACGCGCGCTGAAACAGGCCGCGCGGGAACTCCTCCTCGCCCAGTCCAGTGATTGGGCGTTCATCATGAAGACGGGAACGATGGTGCCCTACGCTGTGAAACGGACGAAAGATCACATCCTGCGCTTCACGCGCCTCTACGACCAGATCAAGTCCCATCACGTCGACGAACCCTGGCTCGCCTCCATCGAGTGGCGCGACAACATCTTCCCCGATGTGAACTACCATTATTACGAGTAACGCATCCAATTCCTAGTAGATGGCTCTGACATGCTTATGGCCAAACCGAACATTATCATGAGCGCATCTGTCGGAAACGTGTTGTCGGTCACGTACTTTGACGAGAAGAGGAAAATGCGGGGCATTTACGAAGGCCGTGTACGAAGCGTGGTCAAGATTCCGGACAGGGGTTGTAGAGTGCAATTCGAGGATCCTGATCGCGCGATATCCTATCTTGATGGGGATTGCCGCATGTCCTACCCACATGGCGCAATTGTGGAGGACGTTGTGATATTGTAACAATGTCAGACGCCGCGCATTGCAACAATTTGACCGCCAACACATCTTGACCATGTGTTGCAAATGTGATACATGTACGGCATGAGGAAATCAGCCGTCATCCACGCGCGCATCGAGCCGCGGACCAAACGACGAGCCGAAGATGTGTTGCGCGATCTCGGAATGAGTCCCACTGAGGCAATTCGCCTTTTCTACCGGCAAATCTGTCTCCGCAGCGGTCTGCCCTTTCGCGTCGAGATTCCGAACGAGGAAACCAAAAGAACCCTGATGAAGAGCCGCAGAGGTCAGGGCGTGGAATCGTTCGAGTCCCTTGATGAGATGTTCGCCACTCGAAAGAGTCGTGGCCGTAGACCTTAGCAAGCCCTGGAGCGAACTCTAAACAGCCCGTCCTGACATCCGCAGAGGATGTCACCCTGAGCGGAGCGAAGGGTCTCAGTCGTTCGTGGAACAGACCAACACCAGAGATTCTTCGCTTCGCTCAGAATGACAGATTCGTTCGGTGAGCTTCCGAATGAGTTTTGATCTCCATCTCCGGTTGTGCGAGGGTCTCCCGACCCCGCACTATCTTTGACCGAAGGTCTCCCGAGGCCGACCGAACGTGGAGACCTTGCGGTCAAGCCGGGCGGCGTGGTCGGGAGACCGGCGCCGAACGGCCCATTCAAATCAGGTGTGTCGCGGCTCTACCCCAGCGCGGCGAGCACGGCCTCGCGAATTTGTTTCAGACGCTTGGTATCGCAGATTTTCTTGCCGTCCGTGCCCGTGAGGAAGAACACGTCGGCGGCTTCGCCTTCCTCGGTGACGATGATGGCATGGGCAATATCCACGTCGCCCGCGGAAATCGCCTCCAACACGTCGTGTAACAAACCGACCCGGTCAGCAGCCAGAATTTCCAGCACTGTGTAATCGTCCGAGCGCTCGTTGTCGATCACCACGACGGACTCGGCGCCCTTGGCGAGGTCCGCCGCGGACGGCGCGCTGGCGTGCTGCATCCACGTGCGCAGGGCCAGATCGCCGTTCCCATTCGGGCTGAGGGCGACCGTCAGTAAATGCTCCATCTGCTTCAACCGCGAAATGTCCTGGACGTGCCGGACCTGCTCGTCGCAAACCTGGAAGATGTCGAGCACGACGTTGTCCGCCCGCGTGTAAATGTCCGCGCGCACGATGTTCAGTCCCACCGCCGCGAACGATCCCGCGATTTTCGCCAGCAATCCCAGACGGTCCCACGTGCAGACGACCACTTCGGAAAATCCCCGATCCGGCAAGTGCCGCCAGCGAACCACGGGGGGCGCCAGCATCACGTCGCTGCGCGCGAGACCGTCTATAAATTCATGAACGATGTTCAGGTGCCACCGCAACGTCATCGCGTCCACGCGCGGCCAGTACCGCAGCGGCATCCCGACGAAATGGAGTTCGAGTTCTTCCGAGCGGAGGCCCAGGTCCATCGACTCGATGCCCTCGTACAACCGGCCTCGATGTGCTTCGGCGAATTGCCGCGCTGCGTTCGGGTTCCGATTCAAATGCGGCGCGAGGTGTGCGTGAGGAACCGACAAAGTTCGTTTCCCGGGAGAGGTAGAAGTTGATGGGAAGGCTTCCGTTTTCATGCGGCTACCTACAGCAACACGCGTGCTCGACTCCCCGTGATTTACCCGCCCCGGCGCGGCACGTGGAATGGAGATGCCAAAAACCCGCGTAAAATCAAGGGAATCTCGCTGTCCGGTTGCCCGTCGCAGCTCGTCCGAAAAATCTAATGCGCCTCCACTTCACGGCGTCCGCTGTCGCCATTTGCCCATGCTGGTCAGGTTTTTGTCAGGTTGTCCGGGATTTCGACCTTGCGCGCTCCCGCTGTGGCCAGTAGCTTGTGCGGTTCTTATGTTGACGATCTCGGGAATGACCAAGGCGTTTGGAGCGCGCGTGCTGTTCGAGGACGCGTCGCTGCAGGTCAACCGTGGCGACCGCATCGGACTGGTCGGGCCGAACGGGGCGGGGAAATCCACGTTGTTCTCGCTGATCCTGGGTCACGACTCGGCGGATGCCGGGGACGTGGCCATCGAACGGAACGGGACGCTCGGACATCTGCCGCAGGAGACCGCGCCGGTCGGCGAAGAGACGGTGCTGGAGTTGGCGACGGCGATTACGCCCGAGATCGCGGAATTGCAGCGTCGCCTGAAGGCATTCGACGGCGGCCACGACGCCGAATCGCACGATTTCCATGACGTCCAAGCGCGGTTCGACGCCCTCGGCGGGTATCAACTCGAACCGAAGGCCAAGACGATTCTGCGCGGCCTGGCATTCCGCGAGCGCGATTTCGATCGGCCATTGAAGGCGATGAGTGGCGGATGGGTGATGCGCGCGTATCTGGCGCGGTTGCTCGTGCAGCAGCCCGATCTATTATTGCTCGACGAACCGACGAACCATCTCGACCTCGAAGCCCTGCAGTGGTTCCAGGAATACCTGAAGACGTATCCCGGCGCCGTCCTGTTGATTTCACACGACCGCGAATTTCTGAATCAGCTTGTGGGCAGCATCGTCGAGATTCGCCAGAGCCGGTTGCTTCGCTATCGCGGCAACTATGACGAGTATCTCGTCCAGCGCGAGGCCCAGTCGGAACAGTTGCTCGCCGCCTACAAGAACCAGCAGCGCGACATCCAACGCCTGCAAGAGTTCGCCGACCGGTTTCGGGCGAAAGCCAGCAAAGCTTCCCAGGCCCAGGCGAAGCTCAAACAGATCGAGCGCATGGACAAGATCGAGGCGCCGGTGAACGAGGCGCGCAAGATCAAGTTCCGCTTCCCGCAACCGCCACGTAGCGGGTTGCGCGTTGTCACGCTCAAGGACATCCACCACGCGTACGGCAGCACCGTCGTGTACCGCGGGATGAATCTTCACGCCGAGCGCGGCCAGCGCATCGTCCTTGGTCGGCCCGAACGGCGCGGGCAAATCGACCTTGCTCAAGCTGCTCGCCGGGGTGCTCGAAGTCCAGAAAGGCGTACGCGAGTTGGGGTTGAACGCGCGAGTCGGGTACTACGCGCAGTATCGCGTGGAGATGCTGAATCCCGAGCGGACGGTGTTGCAGGAAGCCCTCGATACGCCGCAGCGAATCTCGGAGGAATTCGCCCGGACCGTGCTGGGCTCGTTCCTGTTTCGCGGCGATGACGTGTTCAAGTCGGTCGGCGTGCTCAGCGGCGGAGAGAAGAGTCGGCTGGCGCTGGTCAAGCTGCTGCTCGATCCGCCCAACCTTTTGTTGATGGATGAACCGACCACGCATCTCGACATGGCCAGCATCGATGCGTTGATCGGGGCGCTCGGGTCATTCGAGGGCACGCTGATCTTCATCAGCCACGACGTTTATTTCATTCGCCAACTCGCGCGGCACGTGCTGCACGTGAACAACGGCCAGCTCACGCATTATCACGGTGATTACCAGTACTACCTCGATAAGTCAGCCGCCATCGCCGCCCAGGCGGTGGTCCCCGTTGCGCCGGTGGTTGATTCTCCGCGGACAAAGGCCCGCGAACAGAAACGCCTCGAAGCCGAAGCGCGCCAGGCCCGGTCACGCGAACGGCGCGCCCAGGAACAGATCGTTGGCCGTCTCGAAAAGGAGATTGACCGGCTGGAACAGGCGCAGAAAGAACTGGCCGCCGAACTGGAAAAGCCCGAAACCTACGACAAACCGGGCCGCGCGGTGGCGATCAATCGTGAATTGAGCCACGTTACGGACGACCTCGCCCGCGCGGTGGCGGAATGGGAGCCAGCCGCCGCGCGGCTCGACGAGTTGAAACCGGCCGCGCCACCCGGCATCACAGCGTCTTGAGGCGTTGGATCAATTCGCTTCCCGCCCGGTCGGAGAGAGCGATGCCGGTCTTGGGGCGGCCACGAGTGGCTGAAAAATCACGACGTTACTCCCACAGTTTCTGCGGGTAATCACAACTGGCGATGAGCCCGCGAATGCCGGCGGTGACACGGGGCTTGTCCTCCTGGTAGGTGACGCCGAACCACGAGGACGGTGTGCGCAACACCTTCACGCGGGCGATACCCGCCGCGACCAGCTCGTTGACCGTGGTCGGGATGTAACACTCGCTCGTCAGTTCCTGCCCGTGCCGCCGCATGAACTCGAAGAACCGCTCGCGCAATTGCGGGAACACCCGCGGCGTGAACCCCCAGAAGTTCATCGACACGAGCTCGTCCCCGGTCAGGACGCGGCCATCGGCCTGCGCGCCGCGGCCCTGCTTCTCGATCCTGGTCAACTCTGTGATCGCCTGCAGGTAATCCTGGCCGTCGCACTCGCACACACCACGGGACACGCTGCCGTGTTCCGACAGGGTGTTGCGCAGGGTGTACCCGACCATCGAATAATCGGTGCCGCCCGCGCGCAGGAAGCCGCCCATGACCTGGAATGATTCGCGTCCGTAAAAGTCGTCGGCGTTGATGACCGCGAACGGTTCACTCAACGCCTCCTCGGCCTGGAGGATGGCGTGGGTTGTGCCCCACGGTTTCGTGCGTCCTTCGGGCACGGCAAATTCCTGGGGGAGATTGGCGAGTTCCTGGAAAACGTAATCGACGGCGATCCGCGTCTCGAACCGGCTGCCAATCGCCTCGCGGAAGGGCGCTTCGATGTCGCGGCGAATGATGAACACCAGCCGCGCGAACCCCGCCCGCACCGCGTCGTACACCGAATAATCGATGATTGTTTCGCCGTAGGGACCGACGGGATCGATTTGTTTCAAGCCGCCGTAGCGGCTGCCCATGCCCGCGGCCATGACCAGTAGTGTTGGTTGCATTCCAGCCTCAAAAACCGTTCGCGACCCGCTTTCCTTACCTGTGACGCAGTGAGTTCGTCAAGGAAGACCTGCCAACGCCGCCCATTGCCATGCCCATCATCATCCTGTTCTTCTTCACTCAGAATACCCTTATCGAAGGCATCTCGACGGCGAGAATCAAGGGATGGTTGTGGCGAAAAGTGGATTTGATGGGCGCACAGGTCTGACGGTCATTGCAAAGTCAACTGCGTGACGGGGTCGAAGAGTGAGGCAATGCTCGGGAGCTGACGAAGCGCGCCATTCATAAGTGCGGGTGAAGTCAGGCGCCATGAAACTCTCTCCGTATGTGGGCGTCAAACGAAGCAGCGAGAGGCGGGCTTCGTTTACTCGAACACCATATTCTCCAAATGGATCGGCACGGCGTTCCAAGATGTCGCACAGCCGTTGGTCGCCGGATAGCGGTAGTCGAAAACTTTGTCGCGACGCGCATTCAGGCCGAGGACCTCAGTGAAGATGAACGGACCACCCACGGCATAATCAACCAAGTAATTTCGGCGACGATCTTCGTATATGCTGGAGCAAATTGGACTGTAAATGCTCTCGCCATTCGGGTAATTCCAGATTTCCTTGGCGGACATCTTATCGGCGCGGATCAGGTATTTCCGCGGCGCGCTGTACGTGCGGCTGGCTCCCGGCGGGTTTTGAAAACTGCTGTTCAACCCGTCGTCAAACAGGAGCAGGTGGTTGTCTCTGCTGATCGACACCGCGTGCTGGCCAATCGGGGGGAGCGTGTTCTTCTCGAGGGTGAACGCGAATTTTCTGAGGGACGGATATCGGTACCACGCCTTCGTGGGGTCTCCGAGAATCCACTTGATGGCGCCCGTCCCATAATCCAGGCAGATCACAAAGTTCTCGCGGCTGGAGACGATCAGGGAGTCGTCGGATTTTCGATAGGTGCTGGCATTACAATGGAACCAGTCGTCCAGCGGCTGAACGAACGCGCTCGGATCGTCACCACCCGCAATCATGGCCGTGCTGATAATATCGGCCAGGTTCCAGGTGTTTAGTACGCTGCCGGAACCATCGACTTCGATGATCTCGGATTCGGAGGTGGTCTCCGTATCCACCTCGGCGAGGATCCCGGTCTTGCCGTAATCAAAGTTGTGTGCGCCCGTGAAAGTCACGCCGATGCCGCTGTAATCGGCCACGACACCGAACGTGCCGTCGAATTCCATACGGGTGATGGACGAGCCGGAAGAGACGTAGATGCCGTTGTCAAAGAGGATGGCTGGAACGCTGGCGAGGCCCGCCGTGCCGACCCAGCGAATCTCGCCGTCCGTATCGATAATAATGGGCGAGACCGGGGCGGCAGACGCCTTCAGCATAATGTAATCGTAACTCAAACTGGCGTGTGGCAACCTGGCTTGCAAGATCGTCGGGTTGGTGTAGATGCCGGTGGGATCGTCAAAGATTGCTGTCGGCACCGTGACGGTATCATGGTGAGCGGGATGGCCGCGGAACGTACACGTCAACGCGACTGTGTTACTGTAATTCGCGTACAGACCAAATACCGGCAACGTGATTTGCCCGGTTTCCAAATCGAGATAGTCCCGCCGCTGCAGGTAGGCGCTGGAGTAGCTGGCCGACACCGGGCGGGTGACGGATGCCGGCTTTGGATAAACCGTGAATTGGATGCTCTTCAGGGCGCGGGCCGGGCTCACCGTCAAATCGAGCAGGCCGATGAACGGGGTCGGCCCCGGAGTTTGTCCGTTGACTGCAACCATGACCTTGGCCGCGTATGACAGATTCGCCAAGGTCAGCGAGACAACTGCAGTGACGACGACACATGATTTCATAGTGGCGCCTGTGCGGCGACTATTCCGCCGTGTTCCCGACCCGAACTGCGCCACTGTCTAAAATCCTGAGATTGGTGTCAAGCCGACATTGAGCAGGGTAGTGGTACGATTTGAAAACAGGGGCGTTGAGATAGAGATCACCGGCTGACGCCGCGTGTTATTGACAGAATTGGCCAGGCACACCTCGCCATCCCTGGCCGCACGGCCAAAAACGTCACCCGTATGCGTTGCATCCCTGAGAGTTGCACAACAAACAGTCCTGCGAAGCACTCCAGCCAGATCCGGCACGAGGGATGCGGGGTACGGCGACGGGAAGTCCTGAATATGAGAGATAAGCAACCAGACTTTGGACGGCTCGGGACCGAAGAAACCCTGCACGGTTACGCGCGCGACAGCCGCGAACGCGGCAATAATAACGTCGCCTACCGCAACTCTGGCGACAGAACCTGCAATCCGACCGCAGTTCGCGCCCACCGTGTCCCTTCACCCCGAGCCGCCCATGGCTTCTTCGCAACATCCCGCTGACGAATTTCCCGTGTGACCAAATTTCGACCAAAGGAGCCAATCAATGAGCGTGGTGGATCAGCCGACGACGAGGAATGATGAGTTGCGGGCCGAAGTGCGCAAGAGTTCGCTAGAGGAAGCGCGTCCCGCGATGTTGCCGATCCGCCAGGCGCTGCAAACCGTGACGAAGAATCCCGGGTAACGTGCCCCAGCTGCAGGAATTGTACGAGCGGGTGCAGGCCTTGGGCAGCAATCCGATTTTAACGAGGCTTCCCACCATCGCGCACGTGCTGGCCGCCTTCGAACAATTGCTCCGTCAGTTGGTGGACAAGCCCGATTGCCTTAACCAATCCGTCCAGCGCACGATGGCGCAGACAGTCGATCTGCTCTGCGGCTTGTTCGACGGCGATGGTCGCGAGGTGGACCTCGTTATGGCGCGGGCGCTGGCGGTTGACGACCAGCAGATGGCCCTGCGGGCGGTCATGAACGCATTGGAAAAGGCCAACCTGAAATCGCAGGCGTTGTCGGACCCGGGCGCGGCATTCAGCGTCGCGCAAGAATGGCAGTTTGACCTCATCGTCCTCGATATCGAAATGCCCGGCATGTCGGGCGTGGAATTGTGCGCCAAATTGCGCACCCTGACGAACTACAAGACGACGCCGATCCTGTTTGTGACGAGCGCCACGGACTTCGAACATCGCGCCGAAGTGTGCCGTAGCGGCGGCAACGATCTGATCGCCAAACCGTTTCTGGCAACGGAACTCTGCCTCAAGGCGCTCGTACTCATCGTGAAGTCGAAAGCCATCTGACCGGCTGTCACCCGCGTTTCTCGCTGCCACGTTGCGGCAGAGATGGCGTTTCCGGAGGATGCCGCCTATTGACCTTCCCCTGACCTGACAGGTAGACTCGCCGACACAGGTTTTGTGTAATGACCGACAACACCGTTGCCCCGACATCGCGTACGCCGTGGTCGTTCCTCGTATTTAACTTTCTCTTTTCCAGATTATGGCTGGTGATCGTCGCTGGCATGAGCTCGCTAGTCTTAAGGCAGGGGGAGTTCTCTGACTTGACGCATTCTGCCATCAATCTGTTCAACCAGTGGGATGCGGGATGGTACTTGGACATCGTGAAACGGGGTTACGAGTACGTGCCGGGACAGCGAAGCAGCGTGGTTTTTTTCCCGTTGTACCCGGTGTCGGTGCGGTTACTTACGTTCGGCGGGGCGGTGGATGCCCGGCTCGTGGGCTATCTGGTATCCAACGGCGCCTTATTCGTTGCCATCATTCTGCTGTGGAAGCTCGCCACATTCGAGGTGCACGACGCGACGTTCTCCAAACACGTCGTGCAGTTTCTGCTCTTCAACCCGATGACCGTGTTTTACTCCTCGATCTACACGGAATCTCTGTATCTGCTGTGGTTCGTGGGCACGCTGTACCTTGCCCGGACGCAGCGCTGGTTGTTGGCGGCCCTGTGCGCGTACGCCGCCGCCCTTTGTCGGGTTGTGGGCCTGCTGCTCGTGATTCCCCTGGTGTGCGAGTATTTCCTCCAGATCCGTCATGATGTAACCCGGCGTCGGGCCGGTGCCTGGCGCGCGCTGATATGTTTCGCGGCCCCGGCTTTGGGTTTCTTGACGTACGTGGCTTACCTCAACTGGACATTTGGTGAGCCGCTGGCGTTTATGAAGTGCGAGGCGGCCTGGGGAAGGCAGCCGACGTGGCCTTGGATGGCATTGTTTCATCACAATGGACCGTTCTACGGGATTTGGTTCTTTGGCTTCGGAGTTATTGCGGTGATATTGTTAGTGCTCGCGGTGCGGTGGCGGCTGCGTCCCCCGTATCTTCTCATCCTCTTCATCTTCGCTTTCCTTCCCCTTTTCAGCGGCCGACTCGAATCGCTTCCGCGGTACTGGTCGGTGTTGTTTCCGTTCTATTTCGTGTTGGCGTTGGCGACCAAAAAATGGCCCGACCTGACGGTGCCGCTGTTTGTGGGCTCGACAATCTTGCAGGTGATCGCGACCGTCCTCTTCGTCAACGGCTACTGGCTCACCTGACTGGGTCGCGCGATCGGACGCCGCGTGTTGACATCTCCTCGACCGGACAGGTAGACTTTTTGTTGCAGGTTTTCGCAATGACCGACACTACTGTTACCCCAACGGCGCGTCCGCCGTGGTCGTTCCTCGCGTTCAACTTCCTCTTTTCCAGATTGTGGCTGGTCATCGTGGCGGGCATGAGCTTGCTGGTTTTCAAGCAAGGGAAGTTCTACATCCTGCCGCATTCCATCCTCGATTTGTTCAGGCAGTGGGACGCGGAATGGTACCTGATCATCGCACGTCACGGCTACACGTACGTGCCGGGGAAGGATAGTGGCGTGGTTTTCTTCCCGCTGTACCCGGTCCTGGTGCGACTGCTGACATTTGGCGGGACGGTGGATACCCGGCTCGTGGCGTACCTCGTTTCCAACGGCGCCTTGTTCCTTGCCATCATCCTGCTGTGGAAGCTCGCCACATTCGAGATGCACGACGCGACGTTCTCCAAGCACGTCGTGCAATTCCTGCTGTTCAACCCGATGACGGTGTTCTACTCCGCCATCTACACGGAATCGCTGTACCTGCTGTGCCTGGTGGGGACATTGTATCTTGCCCGGACACAGCGCTGGTTGTTGGCGGCGCTGTGCGCCTACGCCGCCGCCCTCTGTCGGGTTGTGGGAGTGCTGCTCGTGGTTCCGCTCGTGTGCGAGTGGTTTCTCCAGTACCGTCACCATCTGAGTTGGCGCAAGGCCGGGATCGGACGCGCCCTGATCGCTTGTGCTGCTCCTGCCCTGGGCTTCTTGACTTATGTTGCGTACCTCGACCGGGCGTTTGGCGAGCCGCTGGCGTTCCTGAAGGCCGAAAGACCTTTTGGAGGACGACGATTGACGTGGCCGTGGGTGGCATTCATTCATCTCCGTCGTTACGAATCGGTCTATGTCATTTGGTTTCTCAGCTTTTTCGTGATCGCAGTAGGTTTGTTTATTTTGGCGGTGCGGTGGCGGCTTCGCCCCACGTATCTGGTCATTTTCGTGGTCTTCACGTTGATTTGCGTGTGCAGCAGCGTGCTGGAATCGCTTCCCCGGTACCTGTCGGTGTTGTTTCCGTTCTATTTCGTGCTGGCGTTGGCCACCAGGAAATGGCCCGACCTGACGATGCCGCTGTTTGTGGGCTCGACAATCTTGCAAGTGATCGCGACCATCCTCTTCGTCAATGGCTACTGGCTGACTTGAGGCAGACGCCAAGCCCGACGGCGGCGTGGCGTGTCCGAGCACGAGCGTACGGATGATGCAATCTGCCGTTGTTCGTCGCGGGTGGATGAGATAGACTCATGGCCGATGCCTCACGCTACTGCTTTGGTCACGCTGGCAATTGGAGATCCACCGGAGTCGGACATGTCGCATCCGATTTTCCGGCGGTATGCGAGCCGGCACGGGATGGATTTTGCGCCCATCCGCAAGCGGGCGATTCCGATTTCATCGCCCTGGTTCAAACGGCGGCGGAATCAGTGGTTGCGGTTCGAGAAATGGCAATTGGGCCGGCTCTTGGATCGATATGAACGGCTCATCTATCTCGACAGCGATATTCTGCTGACGCCGGCCTGTCCGAACCTGCTCGAGGTGGTGGCCACCGGATGCTTCGGCTGCGTGTTCGAGGACTGCGGCCCGCGTTGGTGGGAGCGGTGGGAGGAATTCGCGCGCGCGCAACGCAAACTCGGTCCGCTTCCTCGCAAACCCGATGGCTATTTCAACTCCGGCGTGATGGTGGTGGATCGTGCGCATCGCCAGTTGTTTGATCTGGAGATTTGTCCGCCGGTCGACGGGCGGTGGGCGGAGCAAAACACGCTCAATTACCACGCGTATCGACTCGGATTGCCGCTGCAGGCGCTCGAACCCCGCTGCAATTTGCTGGCCGAGTTCACTGATTTATGGGCGGACGAATCGAAGCGCCGGCAGGCGTGGGTGATCCATTACGCCGGGACGAAGAACCGGCATCTGATGGCGAAGGACTTTCCGCACATCATGGCCGCATGGGAGCGGTCGGAACGTCACACCGGCGAGCGCCCGCTCGCCGTCCGGGAGAGCCGGGCGCAATAAGCCGCCGCCGCCGCCTCAAGCAATGCCAACCTCGCGGGAGAGTTCACCGATATAGTCATCCCAGGAGCGGAACGTGCGGTCGCGTGCCTGGCCGAACAGCCGGCGATACGTCGCCTCGCGCGCGAGCAATTCGTGCATTCCATCCGCCAGCGCATTTGCGTCGGTGCAGGTCACGGTCAGGCATCCGCCGCCGTGTGCCGCCTCACCGATGGCGCCGTTGGCGCCGCAGATGCACGGCCGCCCGTGCCACAGGCTTTCGAGAATCGGCAGACCGAAGCCTTCGCGGACCGACGGATACACCGTGAACGAGCAGTCGCGATACGCCTGATGAAGGGCGAGATCGCTGACGTGGCGCAGCCATTTCAACGGGCGACCACGCTTTGCCAGACGATCAATCTCGCCGAGGACGGTCGCCCCCCAGTCCGCAGTCGTGCGGCCGATGAGGATCAACTCGAACGCCACCCCTGCCGTCCAAAGTCTTCTCCGCCGCTTCCAACAGCGTGAGGTGGTTCTTCCGCCTGTCGAGCGTGGCCACATAGAGCACGCGTTGGGCGTTGAAGTTTGGCTGCGGGACCGGCCGCGATTGCCCGAAGTCGGTGGGCCACCGGAGAACGGCGGTCGCTGCGGGGGCGACGCCGTACGAACTCCAGTACGAGCGCAGGTCGGCTTCGGCTTCGCGGGAGACGCAGAGCACCTTGTCGAAGCTGGCAAGCGCGCGAACGTATTCGGGGAAATTGTGCCGGCGACCGGGCGCGCTGCACTCGGGCAGGCGGAGCGCAATGGCGTCGTGAAAAACGGCGCAGCATTGTCCGGGGAACCAGGCCTGCACGGCGTGCAGCCGGGTGACGCGATTGTCCTGAAAAATTTCCGGTACCAGCAGGAGGTCGGCGGCCGTCGCGGCCCCGTCGAGCGCGAACCGGCGTTTCCAGTGGCGAAGATGCCGCACGGTCTTTGACCAGGGAAACGGCGTGGAGAGCGCCTCCGGCCTGGCGCTGGCCCTTCGGTGATTGCCGAACGGCTTTACGAGGAACCGCAATTCGGATGCCGAGAGTTGGCAATACGAATTCAGCTTCGGACTCCACAACAGGGGCATGACGTCGGTGCGGCAGCGGCTGAGCCCGAGGAAGATCCCGCGCACCATTCGCTGAACGCCCGTGTTCATCGGCGACTTGCAGGAACTGGTGACATCGAGATAGAGCACGGGGGAGTCTTATTGGGAAAATGTCAGGCCGCGGCCAGCCGTGACGGGTTTCCAGTTAGCGGAAATGATTTTCATCTTGCAAAACCAAGGGACACTCCTAACAATTCCGCCGCGTTCCTGCAAGTGCAGGCTCGTGTCGATGAGACGGGCGCGCTTGGGCAGGAAACCGGTGAGGCGGTGGACTCGCTGCCTTCGGATCATCAATCGTCAAATACAGAATCATACATGCCAACCAAAATTGAAGCGACACCGATTCCCGGAGCCCTGCTGGTCATCCCCGAAATTTTTGCGGACGCGCGAGGTTTCTTCACCGAAGTGTACCGCGCCGACCGGTTCAAGGAGCTGGGACTTCCGGAAACATTCCTGCAATGGAACCAGTCTCACTCGGTCAAGAACGTGCTGCGCGGGCTGCACTTCCAGTGGGACCCGCCGATCGCCAAGCTCATGCGCGTTACGCTCGGGGAAGCGTATCTCATGGCGGTGGATATCCGCAAGGGATCACCGACGTTGGGCAAACATTTCGGCACGATTGTCTCGGCGGAAAACAAGAAGATGGTTTACGCGCCCGCCGGGTTCGCCCGGGGATTCTGTGTCCTGTCCGAAAGGGCGGACATTCAATATCTGTGCACGGGCATTTACAACCCCAAAGCCGAATCGGGAATCCTCTGGAGCGACCCGGCCCTGGGCATCCAGTGGCCGGTGAAAAAACCGATTCTGTCGCCAAAGGATGAGAAGGCGCAGACGCTCGCCCAGTGGCTGGCGCGGCCGGAATCCGATTTCTTCAAGTACTGAAGCGGGTGTGACGGCGGCCCGTTTGGGTGTCCCCGTAACTCCCGCGGCCTCTGGGTGCTTACCACCTTCAACTTCACACCACCGGTGGGTGCGATGTGCCTGTCCTTTCCCAGCAGTCAGCGAGATCAAACTTAACAACGGAAGGGGGATGGCGTTTTGATTCTTGGAGGTGACCGGTTCGATGCTGGCGCGTTCGGTAGGTACAGGTCGCAGCAGGCGGTGAAGAGGCGAATTGCTGTGGCGAGTAGATTGAGGAGAACGCGACATGCAGAGGCGAGTTCTGGTTCATCTGTGTCTCACCCTCCCGGCATTTCTCTGGTTGGCAACGGCTCGGGGATCCCTCCGGGTACGGTATCGGCATCGCCGTCGGCGCGGTCACCAATGGGGGCGTATACAGTTTCAGCGCCAGCGGCTACTGCGTGTACGATTCATTCCACGACGAAGCTGATGCGAATGGCAAGGACTTATCGACGAGCAATTTTGTAGCTTGTGCCAGCTACATGGATATCACAAATTCGGTCTGCCCCTCAGCCCAGTGCTTTTCACTGGTGGGAAAAATACAATGAATGACGAACTGATGTGGCAACGTCTCGCGAAAGTCAGAATTGTAGCAGCCGTCTGCGGCCGCCGAGGCCCCAGCCAGCCCCAAAATTATCTGGATTTGCTGGGCGTTTCCTGTTATGCTACGAACGAAGAAGGGAAAGGGTCTTTGCCATGAAGAACAGGCTGCCCATTTTAGCATGTACCCTCTTTGCCGTCGCCTTTCCTTTGGTGACCTCAGTCCGCTCCCAAACTGTTGTTACATTCGACGACCTTCCCAACTCGACGACCGGAACCAATATCCCCAACGGCTACCAAGGCCTTAGCTGGAGCAATTTTTTCGTGGTGAATGCGATTCTGCAGTCCAACTTCTTCGGCTACGCGACCGGTGCTAACTATGGAATGGTGTCGGCTTCCAACGTGGCTTACAACGGTTTTGGTCTGCCCGCTGAGATCGACGCACGCGGAGCCAATTTCGATTTCCTCAGTGCCTACCTGACGGGCGCGTGGAACAGCAACCTGAACATCGAGGTTCAAGGGTACAGCGACGGCAACTTGATCTATGACCAAACCGTCGTCGCCAGCGCGACCTCGCCGACGTTGTTTGCTCTCAATTATACGAATATAGACCAGCTTGTATTTAATTCGTTTGGCGGTCAACCCGCGTTCGGTGGTACAACTCGAGAACAGTTCGTCATGGACAATTTCACATTCGAATTCATCCCCGAGCCATCCACGTTTCTGCTGGCCGCGCTCGGCGCAGTGTCGCTTTTTGCGTTCCTTAAACGCAAGCGGACGTGATGGTTGGCAGTCCCGCGTCGGCGACTCGGCCCGATTCTTGAAGAATCCATGCCGCCATTGTTTCACAACCTGACGTCCGAAACCAGGTGTACCCCGTCAGCCGCATACCCTGTAGCCTCCGACAACGGCTGCAGAATCGGCTTGTGGCCATTGTCAGAGGTGATACTGTGAGCGCTCGTCAGACTGAATGGCCCGCGATGGTCACAAGGCTGTAAGTTATATGGAAAATGTCGGTACAATCGAGACCGTGGCGAGGCGATTCTCCGTGGTTGTGCCTTCCTTTCAACAAGGCGAATTTCTGGAGCGCTCGCTGCAAAGCATTTTCAGCCAGGACGACCCCAACGTCGAAGTCGTGGTCCAGGATGGTGGCAGCACGGACCAATCGGTCGGTATTTTGGAGCGGTACGCCGGTCGTGTGCGGTGGGAAAGCAAACACGATGAAGGGCAGGCGGCGGCGATGAACGAAGGACTTCAAAAGGCCAGCGGCGAGTATCTGTGTTGCCTGAATTCCGACGATGTGTTGTATCCGGGCGCGTTTCAACAAGTGCGCAAGTTTTTCGACGCCCACCCCGACGCGATGGTGGTGTACGGACTGGCGGACTTCATCGACGAACAAGATCGCGTGATCGCTGCGTATCCGGTTGAACCATGGAATTATGGGCGGTTACTGGAGACGTGTTTCGTTTGCCAGCCGGCTTGTTTCTTTCGGCGCGCTGTTCTCGAGCGCTTTGGGCTGTTTGACCGGACACTGCACTACGCGATGGACTACGAGTACTGGCTTCGGGTCGGCGCAGCCGAGCCGTTCCATTTTCTTCGCCAAAAACTCGCGGCTTCGCGGTATCACGGATCAGCCAAGACATTCAGCCGTAGCCGGGACACGCACCGCGAGGCGATTTCGGTATTGCGGCGGTATCACGACGGACACATCCCGCCACGCTGGATTATTGCCTATGCGCGGCACTGCGGTGAGGACCGATTGCGGGAGGGGGGAGCGTTGCCGGTGCGTTGGGCGAAATTTGCGGTCAGCTACTGGTTCAATTTGCTGAGACTGGCTCCGTCTGTTACGCCGAACGGCATGAAGATGCTGCTGCGCAAACTCGGCCCGCCTTATCCCAGTGCCTGTCAACGACAGCGAGGCCCGTTGGAGTATTTGAAGAGGGGCCTCCTCGCGCGGCAGGGAGACCCGGCGAGTAGCTAATTGACGAGGGCGGTCAGGCTCAGGTTCCGTATGGCCACCGCCAGGGCGCGATTGTCCCCTTCGATCTTGACGGGGGGATTGTGGCTGACAAATTCCACCGTGTTCTCTCCCGCCTTCAACGGCAGGTAGATGGGGCGAAAGTCCCGGAACTCCCATTTGGTCCAGTCCACTCGCCGGGATGCCGCTTTCGTGCCGTTGACGACGATGTCCACGTCATTGGGACGCTGTACCGACAGGATCTGGCCGGAAAGCTCGGCCACCATGTCGTTGGAGACGACGACGCTCAATTGTCCCCGCCCGTCGGTCCAACAGAGCCAATCCTGCCCGGAGTGTTCCACGGGATACCAACCTGAGGTCAGTGTGGGTTTCAGGGGAACAGCATATCGTTCCTGATCGACCCGGTGAATCGCGAGGTTCTTGATCAAGTAGGAAGCCAGACGCGGATCGCGTTCGGAGAGTCTCACGGGTGGCAGGTCGCAGTCAAAGACAACGTCGAGAGTGGCGCCGCCACGATCCAGCTCAATCGGCTCGGATGTCCAATCCTGCTGCCCGGAGGCGAGGAGCACTTCCTGGGTCTTCCCGCCGACACGCAAGTGGATCGGCCGCTGATCGCTGACGGTCATATACGCAAACGAAACGACGATCCGCTGTGGCGATTCGCCTTGAATCTGGTAGGTGAAATGCAGTTGCCGGCTCGTCCAATACCACCAGCCGGTTTGATCCGACTCGCGAGGATAGCCACCGTCGCAGGATTGCAGTAGGAATGAGGTTCGGGGACAGGGTCCCAACCACAGGTTTCCAGCGCGTTGAGCGGTTGGCGGGACCCACGAGTCCAGCGATGCGATCCATTGGCACTGGTCGATCTGTTGTTCTCGCTGGTCCTCACGAACCCAGTACTTGACCCATTCGTCATCGCTCCAGTTGCCCGCGACCGGGCGATCCAGCAACGCATACATGAGCATCTGGCGAGTTCCAACCCGACCGCCGGTATCCAGGTAGATCGGGGAATCATCCGGAATACACCCGGAGAACTGGCGAATTTTGAAGAAGGCCCCAAGCGGGTCAAAGGAAAAACCTGTATCCTGTCTTAATTGGCGCGTCCGATGGTCTGCCAGGCGGATGTGCGCGGCGGCGCCTGCCCCGAGAATTCCCAACAAGGCGACGGAAAGGAGCGCGGAACGGACCGCGCTCTTCCTGGCAAGGGCGGCGATCCCAACCGCAAGCAGGCAAAACACACACGGGGTTGCCCAGTTGGCGAGCTTGAACTGACTCCAGGACTGTCCGGTTCCCATCGGCCAGGGCGACTTGGCGAACAGGCGAAAATAGATGAACGCGGCCACCGTCAACAACAGAAACGTCACGTGGGGCATCAGATCCCAGGTCCTCCCTCGGTTTCGACACGACCACCAAAGGGCTGTCGCGATAAGACCGGCCCCCGCGACACACGCCACACCCATCATGGGGCGCCCGAGGAGGTACGCGTTGACATCATGGGCGCCTGTGCGCAGTCCCATGGCAAACGAGATGAAGTGCCACCAGGGCCAGTCGACGGCCATGCCGACAACAGCGGCACTTTCGTTCCGGAGGCAGTTGACGACCCGCACCCACTCCAGATTCACCAGGATCAGGCACAGGAGCCCCAACCACCCCACCACGGCAAAAAGGGCGGCCAGCCGTCGCGGAAACCGGAAAGCTGCAATCAGGAAAGCCAGCCCGATCGCGGCAATCACAAATGGGCTAATCTGCGAATAGGCGTGGATGGTCGCCGAAAGCAACAGGCCGACCGGTATCCATTGTCCCAGGGTGGCCTGTGTCCTGGAATGCGTGAGCGTGCGGCGCAAGACCGCACCGGTCAGGACGAGGGTTCCAGCGAGGAATGCCAGGCCCCAGGTTTGGGCGAAAAACCCGTTGCTGGCTCCATAAGTGAGTCCGTTGAGGGTCAGTCCGATGGCCGCTCCGCACAGCAACGACAGCAACATTCTGCGACAGACAGAGTATGCCGTCCCGGCCACGACCAGTGCGCACATGGCCACGGGGATTGCCGCCGCCGCCGGATAAACCTGGTAGGACCACCCGGCCCCCATCAGGGCTTGCACGAAACCCAGCATGAAAGAAGCGCCCATCCGAATCCCGGTCAGTTGAAAACACCGCACGAGACCTATGGCCGGATAGTTCCCGGATTGCGCGACGGGTTCGGCGAATCCATGAGTCTGCAGCCACTGACCATGCACCCAGTACGTGAACGTGTCGTTGTAGGGATTCATCGCGGCGTACTTCCAGACGGGATAGAGCACCCCGGCCGTCACCACCACCGAAAAGCAGACGATCAAAAGCGCGTTCTTGATCAACGTTGTCACGTCGCGTCTGCCCCAGAGCGAGACGAGCACCGACAGGGCGATGACCAGCAGGCAAACCGGCTGGCGGTAGCCATGCCCGATCCAACCGAGCAGGACGACCACATGAAGCAATGCCGCCAGCCCGATCAACGGACTCAGAAACAGCCGACTTTCCGCACGCAGCCGCCAGGGCAGCAAATCCACGAGCCTCCAGCCGATCACAACTCCGGAGACCAACATCACGGCCATGATCGCTAGTGACTCGTAATAAGACATATCGCGTCCAGGAACAGGCGTTGTTTCACATCAGCCCGGGCGGCTGGGTCAGTTTCGCACGCGGCTCCTCGTTCGACACCAAACAGCGTTTCTTGCATAATCGTCAGCGAATGTCAACCGAGGCACGCGCGCCTTGCAGGGGTGCGGCATGTCGTTCGTGATCGACTCGGTGAAGCGCGAGGCTCTGGATCAAGTAGGAAGCCGGACGCGGACCTTGTTCGGAGAGTCTCACGGTTGGCGGGGTCCCCTCACAGATTTCCAGCGCGCCGAGTGGCCGGCGGAACCCACAGGTAAATCTTCTGCAGGAGTGCCATAAGATTCCGTTTATCGCCGCCTGACTCTTGAACGTTGTCAGGATTGTCAGTAATCCAGAATTCTACAATATTGTTGCCGGCCGATAACTCCAGGGGAATATTCAACGACGCACTGTTGGTAAAGCTCCGTTCGGAAATTCTCTGACCGCCATCAGCCTGGCTCAGGCGGATCATCAGATGACGTTCCGCATCCCGGCGACTGGGACCCGTAGACATTCGAATTCTCATGACGGATGACATTGGCTCCGGTGAATAGATCAGCTCACTGTATCCTTGCGCCCGACCAGAACCGAGCCACACGAGACTATCCGGACCCTGTCCTTCAATGATATACGGGGTCAAAGAATCGGTTGCCAGCGCCCCTTTCAATGAGGGCGAGGTTGCCACCATATCCAGGCGCTCTTTTGATCGTAATCGCGGGGCTGGCCGTAAACCCACTTCCGGAAGCAAAAACTTATTTCTAACTGTTGTTTGCCCTTCGCTCTCAGGAAGGATCCAATGATCCGGTTGATATAAGGAAAAGAAATCCTCAGAACCCCGAAGTAGTCCGGCCGGTACGTTGTTCAATTTGACGAAACGTCCCTGGGAAATACTGTAAAAGGCAATGATGGTTTCAGAAGGATTCAGAAACGTTTCGGTCTTGGAATTTATCAGGATGCGAATCGACCTGTTGGTGCTGCCTTCAACGGTTGAGTATTGCTCGGCAGAATTACCGGCCACGGTCACGAAATCGCGCGGCCCTGGCCGATCGTAAAAGAGCGGCAGGACGTTCGGGTTGTTGCAGGCGATCAAGGAAGGCCCCATCGGCGGTTGAATCACCAGCAAATGGGCCGGTGGCCGGAAATTGGGAACGGCCGCGCGTAAGGAAAGAAGTTCGCGCTGCTCGTGCAAGGAGTAGCCCAGAAGATAACTTTGCCGTTCCAAGCCCCCCCAAATGCCAAAAAAAACGAAGAACGCCACAGTCGCGGCAGCCAGCATCTTCAACAGGCGGTGATGACATAACCCGGCCAGAACCACAGTCAGCGCTAAAGAGGCCCACACTCGCGAAACGAAGTGTGACCGCACAAAGTAATCACCACCAAGGTTGGCGGACGCAATGCTGCTCGCAAGCACCGCTCCCAACAAGACAAACGCAAGCATACTGCACGACTTCAGACCCAAACCGAGATACGCCGCTCGACCTCTATCAAGCACAGCACTACGCGAGAGCACCAGCAGCGTGCCGAAAGATGATAAAATGAGAAAGACGGGCAAAAAGAAAACTCGCACGTAATTGTTATACCAGGGTGGGACGTTGCGAAACGCCCAGGTCTGTGGCGAAAAGTTGTGTGCGAGATGCGACAGTACCAGACTTGGCCACTGGGACAACGGTGTCTGATGCAGAACCACGGAATTGGCGTATGAATCGGGGCGCAAAATATTCCAGACCACGGCGGACACGGCTGGAAGAAATGCGGCGGTCAGTACCAACACCGGTCGCCAGAATTTCCGGTCTCTGAGAGTTCCTGTATGAATCCAAAGTAGGAACGGAATTAGCGGGACTCCAGGATAGGTGTATTCAACGGTAAAAAAACTGACCAACAGTAAAACGAATGCACTCAACAGCCTCCAGCCGAACTGATCAGATTCACTGCCGCGAATCAGTTGCGCCAATCCAAAGAAGAACAGCGCGATGCCAAAAAGATGGGGGCCAAAGACAATCAAGTCCGTGTGAAAATCAGAGGTCGCGGTAATGGTAAGGCACGCAGCCAGAAATGCCGCACATTTATCTCGCGGGCAGAGGACGCGAACCAATTGAGCCGCCGCAAGCCCGTTAAGAATCCAGGCGAAGCCGTAGAAGAGCTGTATAAATTCAGGAGGAGCTCCCGTGTGCATGGCCACCGCAAATGGCCAGAACGCCAACGTGCGGGTCACTGTATCGGGCGGGTACTTGAACAGCAATTGTTTCCAGAGAGGCTGTGAAAGTCTGCTCCAGGCTTCATAAAAGGAATTGAAGTCATCTCCGCAAAAGCGAATACCACGGGCAAATGGGTGTATGCCCCAAACCAGGAGGGTAAGGATGAAAAATGTAAGCAGGTTTAATGAACAACAGGCCTTGTTCTTAAACATCGGGGGTTCTCACTGTCGAACGGGTATCGTCAGCGACTTCATGCTCGCTGGTCACTCCGGAACCCCCCGGACGATGGCCTCGATCACGAGAACACACAACTTGCGATCATCGGGCACCCCGCTGATCAGGCGCGGAATGAAATAGGGCCGGGTCCTCAGTTCCAATACGACCGATTCCTTGTCCTTGGGGCGATCCACCACCGCCTGAAGATTAAACTGGCCGCGCTCGGTCCGACGTTCGTGCGCGACTTTGCGTCCATCGACGAACAGGGTGGTGTCAATCCGCGAGTGATGACCGCCGGGTTGCGGGCTGTGTTCGAGCACGAGGATCACTTTCGTTCGCGGATGCGGAAGCTTGACGGTTTCGCGATAGACCGGTCCGGCCCAGTTGTCACGGTGTTTGCCAACAAAGGTCGAGGCGGCATCGTTTCGTTTCCGGAACAGCAGGAACGAGAGGCCCGCATATCCCTTTTCCGCGAGGAGCGGCTGGAGCAACCGGTGCCAGGCCATCTTGGGTGAGAACCGCGTGGTCTGGATCGCTTCCCAGGCTGCCATCGCGAAATGGCCGCCACCCCAGGATTCCTCGGCGCGCCGGGCATGGTGCCGGGCCCGCTCGTGGAGATGTTGTCCGTGGATCCAGTGCGAAATTTCGCACCGCCAGCGCAACGGACTTCCCCACGGCCCCCAATACCGCCGACTGACGCCGACGGAGCGCACCAACAGTTCCGATTCGGTGACATTGGCCGATTTGGAGGAAGGATGAATCCGATATGTGCTCCACAATTCGTCGACCTTGTAGAACTGGTATCCCTTGCTCCACCGGCAGAACAGATCGTAGTCCACCAGATGGTTTTCGTGTTCGTCGAATCCGCCACATTCCTCCCACACCCGGCGATGCCAGAATACAGATGGCTGCGGCAGCGTATTGTGGCCCCGCTTCCAGATGGCGAGTTGGTCGAAATGACTCGTGAATTCCGCCGGGTGCTCCACCCCAACATAGGGTGAGCCTTCGCCGGTAAACAGACAGCGACCGAATATGACGTTTCGGCCACGAGATGGGTCGATTTCCTGCGCGACCCGTTGGAGACAACCGGGGTACAGCGTGTCATCGGTGTTCAGATAGCCGAGAATCTCACCCGAGGTTTGCCGGAACGCCCGATTCAGCGCCTCGGCAAAGCCGCCATCCTTCTCCACGAACAGTTTGAAGGTACCCGGATGGTTCTCGACAAATTCACGGGCGATCTCGACCGCCCCGTCGGTGGAGCCGCCGTCCTGGATGATCACTTCCAGGTTTGAATACTCTTGGTCCACCAGACTTTGCAGCGTCTCACGTATGAACCGTCCCTGATTGAACGAGGGAACGGCAATGGAAATAAGTGGCAGACTGTTCATCTCGTACGCCTGTCAACCTGAGCAGGTCTCCTGAAACACGCGCGTGTAAACCGATAAAGTCTTAATCGCGCTGAGTCGAGAAGAAAACGCTGACTTCTGTTCGTGGCCGGCCGCCACCAATTCGGCGCGGAGCTTCTCATCGGTGGCAATCTCCAGCAGTGCCCGGGCGATTCCCTTCGTGCTCTGGGGATTGAAATAAACCGCGGCGTCACCGGCAATCTCCGGCAAGGACGTGGTGTTGGAGCAGGCCACGGGACAATCGGCGATGATCGCTTCCGCGACCGGCATCCCGAATCCCTCAAAGAGCGACGGGAAAACCAGGGCGTGAGCGCTGCCGTAGAGGGCCTGGATTTCCAGCGGCGACCGGTATCCGAGATGCACAACCCGCGCTTGCAAATTCCCGGCCTCGATGATCTGGCGCGCCTCGTGGCATTCGTCGAATTGTTTGCCGGTCAATACCAGTTGAATGTCCGCAGGCAGCTCCGCTTCCACCATCTGGAACGCTTCGATCAGGCGTCGGTGGTTCTTGTGCGGCCAGCAATGGGCCGGGTAAAAGAGAAACCGGCCCCGTAACCCCATTGACGCGAGCAGACCGCGCCGCTGGCGCTCGTCGGCCTTGAGCCACGCGACGGGCGACGGGATGTTCCAGACGGTCGTCATTTTCTCGAGGGGCACGCCATAGCTTTTGTGGAGGTCCATGCGCGTGTACTCGGAGACGCAGATGATGTGACTGGCACGGTTGACGGATTCGCGATAAAGGTTTTCGCGCTCCGTCCAGGCGTCGGACGTGAAAAATTCCGGGAAATGAATGTGCTGCAGATCGTGGGCGGTCACCACGTTGGGGAAAATCCGCATATCCGGGAACGAATAGTTACAGAGGGAGTGCACCAGGTCGAAATCCAGCCGATTGTACCAGCGTAGCGCGCGCATCTCCGGCGTCAGCAGTGGCTGCCGGCGGACCGATTCCGCCAACCGATTCGCCAACCCGGCGCGCAGGGCGGCGTACTTCGCTTCAGTGGACCCCGTGAAGAAGCCGCGACAGCGAAAGCCCGCGGGGAACTCCCACTCGTAGTACGCGCTGCGGGGACAAAACACCCGGTACTCGTTGCGGTGGTCGACTTTCGAGATCTCGGAAATCAACTCATACGACATCTGCTCCGCGCCACCCGCCTTGCCGATCTTCATCCACCGCAAATCGAACAGGAGTTTGTACGGTCGCTTCTTCTTGATGTGGACGGCGCGTTCGACGAGCCGCTCGAAGCACGATGCGGCCGCCGGGATCGAGTTGTGCGCGAGGACGGTTTGTTTGGCCGCGCGCGTCACCGGCGGGTCGGGCGCGCGGAGCCGCGCCACGACGCGCGCCGCGAACCCGGTGGGATCGTCCTCCAGCCAGCAGTTCTGGCCGCTGATCGCCCGGGTTCCTTCCGCCGCCATGGTGGTGCAGACGACGGGCACCTGCATCGACCACGCTTCAAAGATCTTCTGCCGCACGCCGCCGCCATATCGCATCGGCACGACGTACACCGACGCGTTCCAGAAGTACGGGCGAATGTCGGGGACGTTTGGATGGATCTCCACTCCGCTGGCGCCCGCGCAGGCCTGCTGCAGTTTCGGGTCGGGCAGCAGCCCAACCGCCTGAAACACCGCGTCCGGACAATCCTCGCGGATCAGCGGCCAGATCCGCGCGAGAAAGTACGAGATGGCATCCACGTTCGGCGGATGTCCCAGGTGGCCCGTGAACAAGACGATGGGTCGGCGATCCTTCCGCCATCCCTCCGGCGGCGGCGTGTAATAATCCGTATCCACAGGGATTGGCGCGACACCGGTCACGGACGTTGGGTGAAGCAATTCGACGGCGCGTTGTTGATCCAGGTCAGAAACGAATCCAACAACATCGGTGCGCTCGAAGCAGCGCTTCTCCTGGGCGTGAATGGCGCGGAGTTGCCAGTCCGAGAGGGTGGCACCCGGTTGTCGTCGCAGGTAGTCGCTCCGCACGTCGTGGAAGTAGACGAACTTCGCTGGCGGCGTTGGGAGATAATCGAGCCACGGTTCCGTATTGGACTGGATCAACGCGATCGCGTGCCAATGGCGGTCTGCCAGGGCACGAAGCAGGTGCGGGGCGCAATTCGCGAGCGTCGCGAGTTGCGCATAAGCGTCGGCGGGTTGGTGCGCGATTCCAAGCAACCGGCGCAGCCATCGGCTGCGCCACTTTCCGGGAAGCCTGCTCACCCAGCCCGCCAGTTTCCCCGGCGCGTCGCGTTGCGGCGGCAGCGCTACGGGTTGCACGGCCCGGGGCCAGAAGTAGGAACCGCACAGGATCTTTTCCAGATTGGCCACGCCGGCGGACGGATAGTGATCGTGTTGCGGGCCGACAACACCCACGGAGTGACGTTGTGACAAGTAGCGGAGGTTGAAGAAATCGTTACCGTTCTTTCCAGGAAAGAACGGAAGATCCGTCGTGATCACGAGAATGTTCGCCATGCGAGTGCTTGCGCCTCTACCGCTGCCTTGGACGGCTGCCCCTGCACAACCGCGCCAGCCAGTGTCCCGCCGGTTCATCTTCGCCGGGCGACGGCTTCCGGTCTCGCGTGCGTTTTCTCAAATTCCGCCAACAGTTTGTCTCGGTTGTAATCCAGTTTGGACAGCCCCTCCACTAACGCCTCATACCGCTCCGCCGGCAGCCCCGCGCGCTGGAGGAGATTGGCGATTTCCTGCCCTTGCTGTTGGATCACTGCCAATCGCGCCGCGCGATCCGCCTCGGAGAACTCCAGTTGTCCAAGCAAAGTTTCCAGCGCGGCTCGCGACACGGATTCAATCGAGTTGTCCGGAGTGTCGAGGCGAAGATGATGGCGGCCCTTCATGACCGCCGTCACGTTCGCCATCAACTCCCTCGTCGTCGCCGGCATTTCATTCTCAACGACAATCTCCACCCGCAATGGCCCTGTGGTCGATAATACGTCACTGATCGCCTTTTTGACGGGATCGGTCGGGATCGTCTTCAGACAGGGCGCATCACCGAAATAGCATCCCCAACCGCATCCAAAACACGGCAACGGTTGCACCACGTAGGCCGTCCGCTCCGCTGCGGGCTTGAAGCGAGGCCAGGTGCCTCCTCCAAAAACCGACACGACCGGCCGATTCAGCGCACCGGCCATGTGGAGCGCTCCGGTATCGTTTCCGAAATAGAATCGACTCTGCTGCAGAAGCGCCGCCAGCATGGCGATCTCGCCGTTCTTTCCCATCCACACAATCGGATCAGCGCCGCAGGAACGGGCGGCTTGCTGTACCGTCAACAAAATGTCCCGTTCCTTCTCATGACCGAGCAACAACGAGCGGATGCCATGGGTTTTCTCCAGCCAACCGAGGACCTCTCCGTACTTATCAGATGGCCAGGCCTTGATTGAAACCATGGCGACCCCGGCGGGACAGCACGCGGCGAAGCCTTCCGCTCCCAACGCCGCGTCGCGCAAGAAGGCCTTCGCATTCTGGCATGCCGACTCGGGGACTGTCAGTTGGGGACGGCGCGGCCCGGGCTCGTTTCCTGTCAGGTGGCGGGCCAATTGCAGGTTCTTCTCCCACTCGAGGGAATCAGGATCGACGGACACGACTTCCGTGAAAATCGCTGACCAATCGATCACGACCGTCTTCCGCAAATATAGCTTACTGATCATGTCCAGTTGGTATGCGCCCAAGGCGACCTGACGCGCTGTGGGCACAAAGGTGGCGACCACCGCCTCCATCCACGTCTTGTCATGGCAGGCGGCCACCAGGCAGTCGGGCGCAAAATCCGCCACGTCCCGTCTCAATAATTTCAGCGCTGCCGGATTGGCATCGGCCCCATCGCGATAGGGGTTGTACTGCGTGGTGAGCCACCGAATCCGGGACCCGACCAAAGGAGCGATGTCCGCATAACGCTCCTGAATCAACACAGCGATCTCCGCGTTCGGCCACACTTCCCGCAGAAGCCGCAAGACCGGCTCGAACAGCACAATATCGCCATACGCATCGGGGCGAACGATCAATAATCTGTTGGGAACCTTTACGTTCATAACCTGCCGCATCAACGGGGCCATAGCCGACTCGCCTTCAGAAAGCGCGTTGCCCAACGCTCGTCGATCTCCGTCAACAACCTGTTCAACTCCTTGATGCGCGCCCGTGCCGCATCGAGGGACTTGACCGCCCCATCGAGGGCGCGCGACCGGGCGTCCAGCCGAGACGCCAGATCGCGATTCTCATCACGGGACGCCTGCAGTTCGCGGGTGAGCGATTCGTTGGCGGTTCGGACGCGTGCCAATTCGGCCTCCAGCCGGGCCAGATTGTCCACGAATTTCGCGATGTCCGCGGACATCCGTGCTCGGTCGGCTTCGGCGGCGGCGAGACTGCCACGGGTCTTGTCCAATTGTCCCAGGAGATCGAGCTTCTCTTTGGCAAACGCGGATTGTTGCGCGCGTTTTTCCTCCACCAGCGATTCATTCTCAACCCGCCTGCGCTCCAGCTCCGTCCGCAATCCGTTGATTTCGGCGCCGGCTTCGGTCAACTGGGATTGATGGCGCCGATTCTCCTCGGTCAAACGAGACAGTTGTTGGGACAACTCCGTGCGCGCGACTTCCGATGACTCCAATTGTTTGAGGACCTCAGCGCGGGCCGTCTCGAGTTGTTGCACGTGGGCGGAGTATTTTCCGGTCTCCTCCAGCGACCGGTGAACCTCAGCCTCCAACTCGGTGGCGCGGCGACCTTGCTGCTGGATCACTTCGAGCCGGGCGGCGCGGTCGGCCTCCGAAATCTCCAGTTGCTTCGTCAGTTTGTCCTGTGCTGCCTCCAGTTGCTGCACGTGGGCGGAGTATTTGCTGGTCTCCTCCAGCGATCGGTGAATCTCCGCCTCCAATTCGACGGTGCGGCGACCTTGCTGCTGGATCACTTCGAGCCGGGCGGCGCGGTCGGCCTCCGAAATCTCCAGTTGTTTCGTCAGTTTGGCCTGTGCCGCCTCCAATTGCTGCACGTGGGCGGAGTATTTCCTGGTCTCCTCAATCGACCGGTGAATCTCCGCCTCCAATTCGACGGTGCGGCGACCTTGACGCTGGATCACTTCGAGCCGGGCGGCGCGGTCCGCTTCGGACTGCTGGAACTGCGCCTCGAACTGGTCGAGCCGGTCGCCGGCGTCCAGAAGGCACTGGATCATGCGGGCCGACGGTGTCTTGGTCAGCGCTGGCGCTATCCGGGCGCGTTTCACTGTCTTCAACGGGCGACGGCTCGCGACGAGGAACATGTCGTAGTGAGCGAAGATCGCCGGCTCGAACGCAACGTGTTCCGCGCCGTGGCGCCGCAGAAGTTTGCGCACCGACTTCTGACTGAACAGAAACAGGTGTTCCCGGGGTTTGAGTTGCTCGACAAAGCGGTCGTGTCGGGCGGCAAGTTCATCGAGCGTGAGGCCCTCGGCGTAACGTGGCGTCTGGATGACGATCACGCCGCCGGGCTTCAACAAATCGAACAATCGCTTCGTTGTTGCGACTGGATCAGGCAGGTGCTCCAGCACGTCCATCAACGCGACCACGTCGAGTGAGCGCGGCGCGATCTTCTGGTCTTCCACCGGCCCGAGCAGCGTCGGCACGCCGAACGTCTGACGCGCGAACTTCACGATGGACGGACTCAACTCCAGTCCGCGCGCGTCGAATCCCGCCCAGCGCAACAGAGCGACGAGCCCGCCATGCGCGCTGCCAAGTTCGAGCGCCTTGGCGGGCGGCAGTCTGTATTTCAGAATCGCGCGCAGCCAGTGCAGGCAGCGCTCCGGCAAATCCGTGCGCGCCCGCGAGGCCAGATCGGGGTAACCGAGATCAGTCACATACTTTCCGTAATAGTCTCTGCCGTAGAAATCCGCCTTGTCGTTCCGCACACGGGTAACGTCCGTGGCCGGCATCTGGCGCAACACGAGCGTCTCGCAACGCGGACAATGCAGGTAGTCCGCGCTGAAATCGTCCAGCGCGGCATTTCCACACCAACAAGAACGTGTGCGGCCAGTTCGGGTTCCCATAATGCCGTGTTACCGCGCCCCACCAAACGAACCGGTCTCATCGCTGTGCGTGTCCATCGGGATGATCAGCAGTCTGCTGGGAGTCGCGTGGGTCATGAATTGCCGGGGTGCAAGATGATTTCCATTGGGAGGCGCACGCCGTAGAACGGCAGGGTGGCATAATCGTTGTAATGCACCGTAATAGGCCCGAGTCCCTCATGCCAGTCTTGATGGTAGCCCACGTTCGGCCCATCCGGTGAGGGTTCGCTACAAGCCAGATGGAAGGTGTATTCCCCGGGCTGCACCGCAAACTGGACCTTGAATGTCACCAGCCGCTCTTCACCGGGCTGCATGGGCAGCCATTGCATTCTCAATTGTTGCACGCCCGCGGCAAACACCACGTTGTTCATGCGATCGAATATCCCGATCCCAACGGCCGGCTGCGCGATGTAATTCCTGGCCTTCAGCAACAGGTGAATCTGCGCCGTCTTCAGCATCTCCACGGTCAACGAGTGCTGGCCATGTTCGTTGACGAAGGCGGCGGCGACGATTTCCACGTCGCGCGCCCCGTGTCGTGAACGCGCCCCGCCGAGGATGTTGTGCGCCAGAATCTCGTTCTTCAACGCCTCATTCACTTTGATTCCTGGCTCCGGGGACGGGGCGGCCTGTCCGGGGATTACGGTCGTGCGGCCCGGAGAACTGGCGTAGTAACGGCTGGCGGCTTCCTCCGGTGCGCCTTCGTAAATCGATTCCCCATTCTGCAGGACAATGGCGCGGTTGCAGAGATTCTGGACCGCCGCCGTGTCATGCGAAACAAATAGCAACGTGGTGCCGGCGTCGAGCATGGTGTGAATCCGCTGAAAACACTTTTGCTGAAAGAAGACGTCCCCGACACTCAGGGCTTCATCCACGACGAGCAGTTCCGGCTCGACGCACACCGAGACGGCAAACGCCAGTCGCACGAGCATGCCGCTGGAGTAGGTCTTGGTCGGCTGGTCGATGAAATCACCGATGTCCGCGAAGGCAACGATCTCACCAAATTTGGCGTCGGTCTCTTCCTTGCTCATGCCGCGGATGGCCGCGTTCATGTACACGTTCTCACGGCCGGTGAACTCCGGGTTGAACCCGCTGCCCAACTCCAGCAGCGCGGCCACGCTGCCGTTGACCGTCACGTCGCCTTCCGTCGGCATCAGCGTGCCCGCGATGATCTGCAACAGGGTGCTCTTGCCCGAACCATTGCGCCCAATGATGCCGACGCTCTCCCCGCGTCGAACGGCAAAGGAGATGTGCTTCAGCGCGTAGAAATTCTTGAAGGATTGGCGGGAATGGCGGCTGCACCAATCGCGCGCGCTCGCCGGGAGGAACGGCATCTGCCCGACCTGGCCGAGAATCGGGCCGTGCAATCGTGCCGACGGCGACGACCAAATTGCGTAAGCCTTCGAAAGGTCTCGTACTCTTATGACCGTATCGCTATTCAAGCCACCGATCCGAAGCCCCCAGGTTAGTTGATTCTTGCCTTATCGGTAAAAACGGTTTTGGATACGGGCATGATGATGGATGTAACGAATTCGTCCAGCAAAAAAATCCCGCTCCGGCAACACGTGTTGCCGTGGGAGATCACGCGGCACCTTTATCAATACAAGACGTTGATCTACGAACTGACGAAGCGCGACATCGCCATCCGTTACCGGGGGTCCTATCTCGGCATTTTGTGGTCGTTTCTTCGCCCCCTGTGCATGCTCTGCGTCTTCGGCGTCGTGTTTGGCTACATCTTCCCATCCAAACTCGGGCGATTCCCCAACGAATCAAAGGTCGACTTCACGTTGACGCTGTTCATTGGTCTGATGATCTTCGACATGTTGAGCGAATGCCTCGGGCGGGCGCCGACACTCATCCTGTCGAACGCGAACTATGTGACCAAGGTGGTGTTCCCGCTGGAAATCCTGCCTGTGTCCGTGGTGGGGGCCGCGTTTTGTCACCTCCTGATCAGCATTGATCCCGTTGCTGATCGCCGTGGTGATCGTGCATGGATCGTTGCCCCTGACGACGATGTATATCCCGCTGATTCTCGTGCCCGTCGTCCTGCTCTGCCTGGGCACCATGTGGTTCTTCTCCAGCCTCGGCGTGTTCTTCCGCGATATCAACTCGTTTGTGCCGGTTCTGCTGACGATGCTGATGTACGCGAGCGCCATCTTTTACGCGATCGACAAGGTCCCGCCCGTGCTGCAACCGGTGGTGCGCGTGAATCCGTTGGCCATGCTGATCCACGAATTGCGATGCGCGATCATGTGGAGGACGCCGCTGGACTGGGCGCAGTACGGGGCGCATTTCGCTGCCTGCGCAGGGTTTATGATCCTGAGTTACATCATCTTCATGCGCACCAAGAGCGCGTTTGCGGATGTGATCTAATTCGTATCCGGTTGATGAAGCACATGGGGCGGTCCGGTTCCGGGTGGGTTCCGATATTACACCGGTTCACAGTAGTCAACGAGACGGGGCTTGACAACAAAAGCCGGAGGGTTTTGAATCTTCGCGGTGACCAGTTCGATGCTGGCGCGTTCGGTAACAACAGGTCGCAGTACGCGGTGAAGAGGCGGGCTGTTGTGGCGAGTGGATTGAGGGGAACGCGACATGCAAGGGCGGGTTCAATCTGTTGTTGTCGGCTTACTCATAGCACTTCTTTGGGCATTTCCCACCACGCAGGCCCAGGACAGCCTGCTGGTCACGAATCTTACGGGTTTGGCGCAGCAAGCCTTTAGTTCGAATCATTGTTTCTATCTGCCCTGGTTCACACCGTGGCAATACCGTGGCTTTTCACTGGATGTCGGCGAGCCGTGGTGGGTGGACTGCTCGGAAGTGCCGTGCGTGGATTTGCCGCCAGCGTCGAACAATCTGAACACCAACGCGCCAACGTACGGGATTACGCTTATGCCCGTGCAGTTGACCCTGAACGTTCTTACAGGCGAAACGACGCTCCAACCGGACGGTTCGACGAATGTCGTCGCCGTGATTGCCCCGCCGAACGATTACCAGCCCGGTACTCTGTCGGAAGGCGGATGGGCGTGGCGCTCGTGGCAGTAGGCGACGAACTGCCCGGACTGTTGGGGAATCGAAGGGGCGTTTCCCCCGCCTACCATCTCGCTATTCGCGTATTTGGCGGACATCAATGACTACGCCATCTACGCGAGCAATATCGAAGCGGAGGCGGAGGCGGCAGCGGCGGCGCAGGCATCGTCCACGCCAAGCTCCACAACCGGCGGCGGTTTCGCGCCGATGGATGATGACGATGACGGTGGCGGCGATCCCTGCACCATCACAAACGAGTCGGCCCCATTCAGCATCGTGTCTATATCTATAGCAACCAACGGAAGTGGTGGGATCGTTCTGCAATGGCAGAGTTGTACCGACCATGTGTACATCGTGCAGAGCGAGGGCAGTCTCACGCCTACCTCCTCGTGGACCGACGTGGCGTGGATGTTTGGGACCAACGAGTTCACGAGTTGGACCGACACCAACGCCGTGGGGCTGACGCAAAACTTCTACCAAGTGGTGCGTGGCAACCCGAACACCTTGACCAACGGCATTCCCTATGGTTGGGCTGTGTCCTACGGTCTTGATCCCTTGGATCCAAACCTTGCCACGGAAGACCCCGCTGGCGATGGGATCGACAATCTGCAGAAGTATCAGTGTGACCTGGACCCGCTGGTGCCGTACGTCATCACCACGCCCTTGGCGGTCAGTTCGGGCATGACCAACAACACCGCTTCCATACCGGCGGCGGGTGCCGGTGTCAGTTACGCCTGGTCGGTCACCAACGGCATGATCACCGCCGGACAAGACACGACGAGTATCACCTGGACCGCGAGCAATGCCGGCACCGCCACCATCTGCGTGACCCTGTCCAATTCCTCGTCCTGCAATCTTAGCCTTTGCACCAATATCGCCGTGAACAACGCCTACTACGTCGACTACGTCGGCGGCAATGATGCCGAAATTAACGGCTTGAGTCCGCTATCGCCGTGGCAGCATTGCCCCGGCGACCAATCGCCGTCGGTCGGCTTCGGCCCTGGTACCAAGGTTCTGTACCCCGGCGACACGGTGTATTTCAAGGGCGGGGTGCCTTATGTTCTCACCGCGTCCTCTACTTACGGGCTGGGAGTCACTGCCGCCATTGAACTGCTTTGGAACGGCACGAGCAACGCGCCGATCACCTATACCAGCACGAACGCTTGGGGCAGCGGGTCGCGGGCGATCATCACCGACAACTACGCGCAAGGCTATGGCTACGCGGCATTCTGGGCTTACGGCGGCGCCAGCAATGTCGTGTTCAACAACCTCGAATTCGGGCCACTGGGCGGGTCGGCTACCTTGCCGGGTTATTCCGACGTTTCCTCCACGACAATCACCACGGCCTCAATCTCCACCGGCACCTCACCGCTCTCCGTTGATTCGGGCAGCGCTCCTCTTGTTCTTCTTGCCGCAGGGAGCGGCAGCAGTTGTAGTACGAACCGGATTGATAATACCTCTAGCAACAACGTCATCACCACGAATCTCACCATTATTGGCAGCGACTTTACCTTTGACGGGACTTATCCAGTCACAATTACGAACTTCCCCAGCGGCAGCGGCACCATCAGCGGTCCCTACATCTGCTTCTCGGACGCCCCGAACTATGGTTCGTACACCGGCGCCGTCATACTCTATTGCGACAACGGTCAAATCTTGACCAACGTGCTCATCGGTCAGTCGGCAGCCGTGCCAAATCAGGGGTGGGGGATTTTCTTCGCCAGCGGCGTCGCCTCGAACGTGCTTGTGGAGAACTGCTACTTCCACAACCTCGGCTACTCGTTCAACCAGCCGCCGATAAGCGCGAACTCGATTCAGGGATCGGGCTACGGCGGCGCGTCATCGGCTGGCATCGAAGTGGCTGGCGATGGCGCTGGCGTGAACGGGTTGACGATCACCAACTGCCAGTTCACCGGGATCTGCAACGCGGTGGACATCAACTATCAGGCATTGAGCTACGGCCTGACCGTGGCCGGGTGCGACTTTGGCTCCAACAACGTGTGGGGCATCGACATTGCGGGTCAGGGCGGCGGTAGCGCGGTCAGCATCAACAATCTGTTCATCCACGGGAACCTGTTCCACGACTGGGATTACAGTTACGCGCCGTACTACTGGATGGCGTATGGCGGGCCGCCGCACCACGACGGGGTATACCTGCGACCCGCATCGGAGGGCGCCGGGAGCAACATCGACCTATACGCGAATATTTTCTACACTACGCACACCAACGCTTCCGGGACGGCGGCAATTTGGGCAGCGTCGAGCAGCGCGAACATCTACAACAACCTGTTCATCAATTGCAACTCGCTGGGTGACCCCGGCTACGCGGGCACTAGACCGATTGACTGTTCCGCCGGCAACGACACCCCGAACAACGCGGTGATGCGCGTGCTCAACAACACAATCATCGTCAACACCAGTAACAATCTAGACAACGGGCAAAGCACCGAGGCGTTGAACCTTGGATGTGACGGCAGCGAGACATGGCCTGCCAATAATCCGTTGCTGGTCGAGAACAACATCATCTACGATTTCCGCACGTCCGCCTACGGCGACAGCCTTGTGGACACCGACCCGATCACCGCCGGCACCAACGAATGGACATTCAACTACAACGACTACTCGACGGTGCTTCCAACGCTTTTCCAAATCAGCGGTTTGGGCGCGAGCCTGAGCTTCGGCGGGCTACAATCGGCAGGCTGGGAGACCAGCGGCCGGACCAATGACCCGGCCTTTCTCAATCTAGGACACGGCAGCGGCACGAATGCGTACTTGAACAACTATTCGATCACAAACGGGCCAACCATCGGCGCGGGGACGAACCTGAGCGCGCTGGGGCTTCCGGGATTGAACGCGGACATCAACGGCAATCCGCGCCCATCATCCGGTGCATGGGACCTAGGGGCCTATCAACATTGAGAAGAGAGGAAACGTTGCCATGAATCTATATGCGGGTTCACAACCGCGGCCTGTTGCCGGCGATTCTCCTTGCCATCACCCACCTAACCATTGTACATTTCACACCAAAGGTCGGGCACACATGAAGGCAACGCTTAGGGCAACCACATTTGGAGTCTACCTGCTCCTAGGCTTCTATCCGTCCCTCTTCCGAGTTTACGCGGACACGGTTTATCTATCTACCGCCAACGCCAACACGATCTTGAAATTCGATTCCGTCGGAAACCAATCTACCTTTGCAACGGCCAGTTCGGGCCTGAGCGACCCTCTGGGCCTTGCCGTTGATAGCAGCGGCAACCTTTACGTCGCAAATGGTCTCTCTGGCACGATCGAGGAATTTACTCCCAGCGGAACCGGCACGGTCTTCGCAAGCGCCGCATCAGGTTTGAGCGGACCCTTCGGCCTCGCTTTCGACAGTAGCGGCGATCTCTATGTCGCAAATTCCGGTAACAACACCATTGAGGAATTTAATTCGAGCGGAACCGGGTCGGTCTTCGCCACCGCCGCCTCGGGCTTGAATAACCCTGGTGCGCTCGCGTTTGACAGCAGCGGCAACCTCTTCGTTGCCAACCAAGGTAACAGCACCATTGAGGAGTTCGGCTCAAGCGGAACCGGCTCGGTCTTCGCCACATCCGCCTCGGGTGTAGACAACCCTTATGGCCTTGCCGTCGATAGTAGTGGGAATGTCTACGTCGCGAACTATAGCAACAGTAGCATCGAGAAATTTAATCCGAACGGACAAGGATCGACCTTCACATCGACGAACCTGCTTTTGGATCCTATCGGCCTTGCCTTCGACAGCACTGGCAATCTGTACGTGGCGAACCACGGCCACGGGGACATCCTGGAATTCAATTCCAGCGGTGTCGGCTCCCTATTCGCTTCCGGGTTGGGCAACGCCGTCGGCATTGCCATCGACGTTCCCGAGCCATCGTCTTTTCTCCTCCTCGGCCTCGGCGCGATGACGCTGTGCGCATTCCTCAAACGCAAGCGCGCATAACATCAGGATAACCTGTGGGCTTCGTCGCATCACGGCCAGACCAACAACCCGTCTGGGGGGAGCACGCACCCGTCGCGGCGCAGAAGTTGAAACCGGGAGGTTGAACTCTCGTTTCCGTCGCTTTGGAGTCCGACGGCGGCGAACAGACCCAGCTTTTGAAAAATCCATGCCACCATCGTGGCACAATCCGCCCCGTCAGACTAGACGGGGTCGCTCAGCCGCATACTCTAAATCGGCGGGCCGCTGCGCACGATCACGCCGTCCTTCATCTCATGGATGAAATCACCGGCGCGGGCGATCAGCGGGTTGTGGGTTGCCAACACCAGCGCCTTTTGCTCGCGCTTGACGAGATCGGTCAGCAACCGGAACACGCGCTCGGAGTTTTCCGTGTCGAGATTGCCCGTCGGCTCGTCGGCGAGCAGGATTTTCGGGTCGTTGGCCAGCGACCGGGCAATCGCCACGCGCTGCTGTTCGCCGCCGGATAGGTGGTCGGCCAATCGATCCAGTTTGTTCCCCAGTCCCACGGCGCCGAGCAGCGACGCCGCCCGCTCCCGCATGTCCCGCGGGGTGAGCCGCCCCAGCCGCCGCATCGGGATCATCACGTTCTCCAGCGCCGTGAACTCGTGCATCAGGAAGTGGAATTGGAAGACGAACCCGATCAACTCGTTGCGCTTCTGCGACAGATCGTTGTCCGTCAAACCGGATACGTCCTCGCCGCCGATGATGATCTGGCCGTCGTCCGGCGCATCGAGTAGCCCAAGCACGTAGAGCAACGTGCTCTTGCCGCAGCCGGACGGGCCGACAATGGAATGAACCGACCCGACGGCGACATCGAGCGAAATGCCGCGCAGCACGTGGACGCGCGATTCAAACTCGCCAAGATAGCGATGCAATCCGCGGCAGGACAGCGGCGTGATCTGCGCCGCGGGCGCGGGCGTGTCGGCCACGGTCGTGCCGGTGTTGGTCATGGGGTTCCTCTCATTGCCCGGAGCCGCGCAAAATCGTGACTGGCGCCAGCTTCGCGGCACGACGCGCCGGAAAGTAGCTTGCCAGGAAGACGCCGACAAACGCGATGGCGATGGCCGCCAGATAATGGTGCCAACTCCAGTACACGAGGAAATGATCGATCGCGAAGAAGCCGCGCACCCGAACGGGGATGTGCGACACGCCCCACGTCATCAAGGCCCCCAGGAGGCAGCCGGCGGTCGACCCGATGACCGCGATCAACAACCCTTGCCACAGGAAAATCGCGCTGATATCGGACCGCCGGTAGCCCATCGACCGCAGGATGGCGATCTCGCGCACTTTCTCCAGCACCATCAGCGTAAGGATGTTGAAAATGCCGAATCCGGCCAGGACGATAATCGTCGACACCGTAATCGCCGCCGAATAACGGATCGCCTTGAAGATTTGCAGATTGCCGCTTTCCCGCTCCTGCCAACTACGGGAACGGTGCTCCAACAGGTTCTCGAGATGGTCGGCCAGTTGCGGCGCCCGGTCGGGGTCGCGAAGTTTGACGATGATGAACGACACTTCCGACGGCTTGTTGAGCAGGCTTTGGGCGACGCGCAGATGGACATAGGCGCGTTTCTCGTCGATCATGTTGTCCCCGGTGCGGAAGATGCCGCTGACCTCGAAGTTGCGCGGCTCGCCGCCCGGCCCCGAGATCGAAACGGTGTTGCCCACGTCCAAATTGAGCTTCTCCGCCAGCAGCGCGCCGACGAGAATTCCCGAGGCTTTCTGGCGGAAGTCCGCCAGATCGCCCGACACCATGTAGTGGCGCAGGTCGGTCGCCTGAAGTTGGGCATCCAGGTCAATGCCTTGCAGGCGAAACACCTCGCTGCGGAAATCCGTCTGCGCCGTGGCGCTGTCATCCAGGACGGGCGCACAGGCGATGACGTTGGAAAACTCATGAATCGCTCGCATGACCAGCCCCGCGTCCGTGATACCCTCATAGTATTTGCGGGGCTTTTCGCTCTTGAGGCTCACGAGCGTGTTGTCCTGCTCCTCGATGACTCCCGAATAGCGATCTTGAAACCGGTCCTGCACGACGATGGCGCCCGAAGTGCCCAGGACGGTTTGAATGTAGAACCGCTCGAACCCCTGGGTCTGCGCCTGGGTGCAAATAAAGAACGCCACCCCGAGGATGATGCCGCCCAGGCTCAGAATGATCGCCTTCTTGCGATGTCCAATGAAACGGAAGGCGATGTAGAGCGGCGAAGGCATGGCGCGAAGCGTTCCCTCACATGTTGATGGTGACGGCGCGGACGCGCTGGCCTGGCTTGAACAAATCCTGGTCGGCGACGACGACCTGTTCGCCCTCCTTCAGGCCGTCGATGATTTCCGCGTGCTCCAGATTGTGGAATCCAACCTTTACGGCGCGGGGTTTGACCACGTTCTCTTTGACGACGAAGACCCGGTCGCCCAGCAGCGCGCGCGAGGGGATGATGAGCGCGTTGTCGCGTTGGCCGGCGATGATGTTCATCTCACCCGTCATCCCCGCCATCAGGTTGGGTGGCGACTTTGTCCAGCGTGAGGGTGACGGTATAACGCTCGTTGTTTGCCGTCGGCAGAATCTGGGTGACCGTGGCCATCAAATTTGTATCGGGGTAGGAATACAGCCGCACCGTCGCCTTCATTTTCGGGGTAATCTGGCCAACGTCCTCTTCGTTGATTTCGCCGCTCAGGTACGTCGATTTCGTGGCGATCACGAATGGCATGCTGCCTTCATTGATGAACTCACCGTTGGCGCAGGTGATCGAGTCGAGATACCCGGTCAGCGGCGACGTGAGGAAGCACCGCGCCTTGCGGTCCTGGAGCACGCCGGCGCGTTCGCGGTTGACCGCGACCACCCGGTCCACTTCCACCTGCTCGTTGCGCACGCGTTCGCTCAGCGTCTGGACGGTGCTGCGGGCTCGGTCGAGGTCGCTGGCGGGGACGCTCTGCATCTCACCCAGTTTCTCCAGCCGCGCCAGTTGCGCCTGCTGCGTGGTCAGTTCCGGCAGGCTCGGCGGACCAAGCCGCTGCCGTTCCTCGGAGGCCTTCAACTCCGCCTCGGCCTCGGCGACCTCGCGCTCGAGGTCTTCGTTGACGATCGTCGCCAGCAGTTCCCCCTGGGTGACCACCAGGCCGACCGTGGCGTTCGTCGCGATGCGATCGGAAAAATGGATCGTGCCGCTGCTGCGCGCGTGGGTATTAATGGTCATGGACGCCATGACCTTCACGGTCCCGTAGACCGCCGAGACCGCCGTGCCGCGTTGCGCGACGTACACCTCCGCCACGGGCCGCGACGTCCACATGCCGTACAAGATCGCTGCCGTCCCCGAAACAATCAGCGCGGCGAGTATCAAGGTTCGTTTCATTTTGGAAACATCCGCGGGAATACTAATCGTCGTCTCGCGGCAAGACAAGCGCCGTCATGGGGCGTTTTCGAAGTGGTATTGCAAATACCGGCCGGTGGCGCGGTCCAACTCGGCCCGCGCGAGTTCGTGGGAGTAGGTGGCATCCTCGAGGCCGGCGCGCACCGAAAGCAAATTGCCCTGAGCGTTCAGAAAATCCAGCTGCGTGGCCTCGCCAAGCGCGACCTGGGTTTCAATCAGTTTGAGGTTCTCTTCGGCAGCCGCGACGGATTCGACGAGTGCCCCGCGGCGCGCGTCGGCATTTTGGAGCGAGCCCTCGATAACGGCCAGTTCGCGCGGGACATTTTGTTCCAGTTTATGGAGGGTGATTTCATAGCTCTGCCGTCGGGCTTCGATTTGGCGGCTCGCACCAGTGATCTGTCCATTGTCGATGACCTGCCAGCTCATCGCCACGCCGGCGCGTCCTTCGGTCGAATCCGTTTCCTGGCCCGGCACGATCTGGGTTTGTTTGGTCAGCAAATAGTTCTGCGGGATGAGCAGCGCGGAACCGACAAGCGACACAACCGGAAAGTAGCCCGCCTGTGCCGACTGCCTTTCCGCCGCCGCTGCGTCCACCATCGCCCGCAACAACTTCAGGTCCGCGCGGTTCTCCAATGCGTATGCGGATTCCCGTGGCAGGTCCACCTCCGCGGGCTCGTACTGTAGTTCGCCGACCGGTTTCGGCAGCCACAACCGCCTGGAACCCTTCGTGTCCTCGCTCAGGTTGAGCCCGCACAACTCGGCGATCCGGGTCACCACCGTGAAATAGTCGCCGCGCAAATTCGAGAGTTCAAGCTGGAGGTTCAATTCCTGGATTTTGGCCGATTTCAACGCGGCCTCGCTGCCGGTGCCGACATCGAGCCGCTGTTGTTCGCTGTGCACGTTCGCCCGGAGCCGCTGGTCAATGTCTACGTGCAACGCGATGAGGTCGCGGAGGTACAAGGCCCGCAGAAACGTCGTGCGGGCTTCGTGCAAACGATCGGTCACTTCGCGGTTGAGGCCCTGCTGGGCGATGACGACCTCCAGTCTTCCGCGCCGCAGGGCGGACGGAATCCCGAGGTCGATAAGTGGCTGGGAGAAGTCGGCTGACAGCGTACTAAAGGGTGTTGGGTAGAGCGCCGCGGCGTTGTTGGTGGTGGTGCCCCCGGTGGGCACGTTGGTCCTGATTTGCGCGGAATTGTAGAGGTTGCCGCCCCGGAGACCAATCGCCAACTGGGTGGAGAGTTGCGGCAAGGCCCGAGAGCGGAAGACGGCCTTCGTGCCGAGAGCGCGTTCGACATCGACCCGCAGCCTCTGGATTTCAGGATATTGGCGGAACGTCGACGCGAGGCAATCGTCCAACGTCAGGTCATACGTCCGGGTGTGTTGTTCGATTTGGGCGGCGGCGGTTGGCATCGCGCCCAATACCAGCAGCCCGCCGAAGAGCAGAAGACGCCACGATCTCATTTGGCGGCCCCCGGCGATGAGCGCGTCTCGGTGATTTGGAACTGGCTGCCCATCGCGCGCTGCAATCGCGCCAGTGCGGCATTGTACTCGAACCGCGCCGACAATTCGGCGTTCTGGGCGCGCGTCAGGTCGAGTCGGGCCTGCAGCAACTCCAACTGGCTCGTCAACCCGAGTCCAAAGTTGGCGGTGGCGAGGCTCAGCGACTCGGTGGCGAGTTGGACGTTGGCGGTTTGGGTCTGGATGTTTTCCTCCGCCCGTTGCAGGTCCCGAAACGCGCGGAGCACCTCGGTCTGGATGTTCCGTTGGGTCGCGTCGAACACGATCTCCGCGGCCTCGATGCGCGCGCGTGTCTCGTGCATACGGCCCTTGGTCGCGAAGCCATCGAAAATATGCCAGTCCACCTCGGCCCCCGCCACGTAGCCGCCGTAGTGGTCCGCGGACGATGGGATGTACGGCTCGCTGACGACGTCGTAGCCGGTAAACAGGTTGATGTGCGGCAGCAGATTCGCTGTGGTCGACGGTGAGTTGTTTCTTCTGGATCTTGATTTCGTTCTCGCGGGCGGTGAGTTCGGGCCGTTGGATCAACGCGCGCGAAAGACAGTCGTTGAGATCCAGTGTCGTTTTCTCGTACGCCAGCGAGCCGTCGATATCGAACGGAACCTGATCCTGATCGCTGGAGTAGGGGATTGACAACAATTCGCTGAGGCGCAGGTAGGAATCGCGGAGCCGGTTGCGCGAATCCACGAGGGCCGACTGCTCCAGCGCGAGGTTGACCTCGGCGCGCAGGACGTTGAGCTTCTGGCCGGTGCCCACGTCGAGCTTGGCCCGCTCGTTCTTGGCCTGTTCGGCGAGAAAATTCACGGCCTGTTCGTGGACGGCCACTTCCGCCTTGTTCCGCAGGATATCGCAAAACGCGATCCGGACATCCATGACCACCTGGTCGATTGCCGCCTCAAAATCCAGGGTGCGCGATTGCCTCTCGAGGCGCGCGATGTCCATGCGCGCGCGCACGGCGCCACCTGCGTAAACGGTTTCGGTCAAACGGATGTAGACACTCCAGACGTACGTACGATTGTCGGCCGTGCCTGCCAGCGTGGCGTAGTCGGTTTCGAGCTTTTCATAACTGGCGGCGCTGGTAAGACTCGGCAGGAATCCGGCGCGAGCTTCGATGATGGCGCCGGCGGCTTCTTCGAGGTGCTTCTTCGACACCAGGATGTCCGGATTCTGCTTCAGGGCGCGATTGATACAGTCCTGCAGCGTGTAATGCGGGAACTGGGGCGGCAGGTTGGAGGCGACGGCGCTCTCCGCCCGCGCCCCTCGTGTGCACCCCAACGCCATCAACCAACAAAGGATTATTCTTCGCAGCAACAAGGCGGTTGAAGTTGTAATGACAAATCGTCGCTTTGCCAACGACTTTCGCTGTCCGACCGGTCTCACACGGGCGGAGTGTTGGATGGCGGCGGCCGGCCGCCGTCGGATGCGCGGATGTTTTCCTGCAGCGGATAGTCGATTTGCGACGCGATGGCGTGTCGGATCGCCCGGGTGAGTTCGTCGACGCTGCAAAAGTCGCGGGGATCAAGAGACGGATGGAAATGCACGTCCACATGGCCCCAGAATTTATCTGGCCAGGGTATTCTCTTGAACAACGGTTGAACGCCGCGCAGGCTGCACGGTACGATCAGCGCGCCGGTTTCCATTGCCGCCCAGGCGGCACCGGGACGAAACGGGCCGAGCGCATCGAGGCGTTTGCCTTCGCAGGCGATGATCACGCTACGTCCGTGGCGCAGATGGAGCATGATTTGCCACAAGGCCCGTGATCGGGATGCCAGTTGACTGGAGCGCCCAATCGGCACGACCTGCCACGCCCGGAGCCACGAGCCGACGAGGGGGTATTGCAAGGTTCCCTGCCAGGTAACCGGGACGGGCATTTCGCCCAGCACCCGGCGGCCGACAGCGAGCATGAAGAAGAGATCGTAGTGCGACCCGTGGTTGTAGCAGAGAAGCAATGGACGGGAACGGGGGAGAGTCTTGGCGCCGTGCAGTCGCAGGTTGAACAACCCGCGCAAGACCCGTTCGTACCCGCCTTCAAACAGCCGGGAACGAATCAACGCATACCACCACGGGTCCTTGGCGTCGGCGTGCACGAGACATTTGTGAGGCACCGAGAGATTGGTTGTCACGCACGAAAAATGAAATAGACCGCGCCCACGAGGCACAACCCGGCCCAAACGAAATCGAGTTTGATGGGCTGGCGCATGTAGAGGATGGCGAACGGTGCAAATACGGCCAGCGTGACGACCTCCTGAATGATCTTCAATTGCGACAGACTCAGGGCCGTGTAGCCGATGCGATTGGCCGGCACCTGGAGCATGTATTCGAAGAAGGCGATTCCCCAACTGAGCAGGGCGGCGATGTACCATTTTTTGTCATGCCAGTTTCGCAGGTGGGCGTACCAGGCAAACGTCATGAACGTGTTCGAGCAGATCAACAGCAAAACGGTCTTGAGCGCGATGGAAGTCTTCATTCGGAGAGCATAGCAAACAGCCGGATGACCGCAAGATACCGCGTGCCGGGCCAACCGGGCGGCGCCTAGAAGCTCGCGCTGAACGCGACGTTGCCGTCGGCGTCTTCCGCGGCAATCGTCGACAGGCTCGAGAGATCCGTGCCTTTCGGAAGTTTATTGATCGTCAGCCGGCCGCGGTGATCGGTCTTCACAGTGCCGACCTGGACGCCATTGACAAAGAGATGGAGCGTGGCCTTTGGCGGCGCGCCTGAGGCAATGAGTGAAAAGCTTCCGTGCGTGTTATCCTTCACGCATTCGATATGCAACCGAGCGGTTCCGAGAAGATTTGCGCAGAGCGGACCCGGAACGAGCGAAATCAGCGTGTTGAATACACAGGGAATCCGTCGGCGTGCGTTAGCGAAGTCGCCGGTGAGGTCGGCCAATCCGTTGGTGTCGGTGACGGCGATGGTGATCACGTTCGTCGGGTCCAAACCCGTTGGCAACGGGAAGGTGGCTCCGCCAACCGTGTTGGACCAGAACGGGAGAATGGGCGTCTTGATTCCGCTGACGAGGTTCGACCAGGTGTGGACGTCGAACGTGCCGAGCATGTAGGTGTTGGTACCGGTCGTGTCGGTGATGCTCGTCGTGTAGGTGCCCACCGGCAGTCCGAGGGTTTCGACCTTGATCGTCACCTTGTTGGTGCTGCTGTCAATCTCGCCTTCCATGGCGGCGCGGCCCATCGCACGCGTCGGGGCATTCGTGGTGTCGGCGAGCACAATGAACTTCTCGATCACGCGCGGAGGCGGCGGCGGGACCTGGAATGTTCCCGTGAGATCCACCACATCGTTGCTGTCGGAAACCGAAATGCCGACGACATTGGTCGGAGCCAAGCCGGCCGGCAACGCGAAGATTCCGCTCCCGATGAGGATGACCGTTGGCGGCGGCAGATCCGTGACGATCGTGGTGGTGGAAGCGGTCGTCCGGTTTGTGCAGGTGACGATATCGAGAGTCCCCAGAACGTAGGTATTGGTGGCCACGTCGGTGATGCTGACCGTGTAGGCGCCGCCGAGCAATCCATCCGCGGTGACTCGGATGGTTGGGGCGAAGATGGGTGGGGCTTCCTCGACGGGGCCGAGCGGCTCGAAGCATGGTCCCGAGAACAACTGCGCAAAGCCACTGGCCGCTGCGGGGGCGTTCGTGGTGGCAACCAGCGTCGCGTCCTCACGCACGCCGCACGGGGGCGGGGGAGGCGGCACGTGGAACGTCCCGGTGAGATCGACGAGGTTGCTCGTGTCAGAAATGGAGATGCCCACGACGTTGGTCCGGTCCAATCCGGCCGGCAGAGAGAAGCTGCCGCCGCCGACGTTGACGACCCTGAGCCATTCGGGGATCGCGCCCGACGTGGTGACCGGTGGCGAGTCCGTCACCGTCGTGACGTCGAAAGTGCCCACGGTGTAGCTGTTGGTCGAGGTATCGGTGACGACGACCGTGTAGGTGCCGGTCGAAAGGCCTTCGGTCGTGACATGCAGAATCGGTGCGTTCGTGCCGGGAAACATTCCGTCGTCCGGGCCAGCAAAAATATCCGGCAGAAGCGTGGCCAGACCCGTGGCACCCGCGGGCGCATTGGTGGTGGGGGATAGGATGGCGACCTCGCTGAGGAAGATGGGTTCATCAGCGACGGCGCGACCCGCGGCGATGGCCACAACAATCCCGGTGAGCAATAAAACCCTGATCTTCATGTGTAACGCCTACCCGCGCGCCCACTATACTCCTGGGTAGGCGGCTGTCAAGCGGTTTGGCCACCGGTGATGGGAACCCGAATTGACTCAAATGAAAAGACACCCGGGCGGGTGTGGTGTTGGTGGGGGGAGAATATCGTTGACTCAGTCAAAAAGACACCCACGCCGGAGGGATGCAGAAGATGAGCATGGGCAGTCGTCAAGAGGTCGTCGAGAGGTTGCGGCGCAAGTACCAAGGGGCTGGGCCGGGCTATCGACGCAACCTGATCAACGAACTGTGTTCGGTCGGTGGATATGAACGCAAGTACGCCATCAAAGTCCTTAACGGGAAACGGTCGGGACCGCGCGGGCGGCGCCGCGGCGGTAGCCGACCGCGCTACGGACCGGCGGAGGCCGAAGTGATCGCGGCGATCTGGAAGCTCGGGGATTACCCCTGCGGCAAACGATTGGTCGCGATGCTGCCGTTGTGGATGCCGGCCTACGAGCAACGCCACGGAGTGCTGCCGCCCCCCGTGCGGCGTAACCTCCATCAGGTCAGTGCGCCGACGCTGGACCGCTTGCTGGCCCCGCGGCGGCTGCACCTGGTCAAACGACTGGGCGGGACCAAGCCCGGTCGGCTGTTGCGCTGCCAGATTCCCGTACGGTGCGAAAGCTCGGACATTGATCGGCCCGGCTACCTGGAGGCCGACACGGTCGATCACGGCGGCGATACCACGGCCGGCGACTTCATGCGCAGCATCACCTACACCGATATTTACAGCGGTTGGACCGAGCAGGCCGCCATCTGGAACAAGAGCGCCGCGGCGGTACTGGCCCAAACCCGCCAGATCGAACGCGCCCTGCCGTTCCCGCTGCTGGGCTTCGATGCCGACAATGGCGGGGAATTCCTCAACTATGCCTTGTGGCGGTACTTTCAGCGGCGGAGCCGGCCCGTGCCGTTCACCCGCAGCCGCGCTTACCACAAGAACGACAACGCCCATGTGGAGCAGAAGAATTGGACCAAGGTGCGCCTGCTGTTGGGCTATGCGCGCTACGACCAGCCGGAATTGGTCGACCGGGTCCAGCGGTTGTACCGCCACGAGTGGCGGCTGTTGCAGAATCTCTTCCAGCCGATCATGAAGCTCCACAAAAAGCAGCGCCACGGCAGTCGCGTCCAGAAGACCTACGATCGCGCGCAGACGCCGGCCCAGCGGCTGTTGGCTTGGCCAGGACTCTCGGCCGAACAGCGGGAGCGGCTGCGGCAACTCCAAGCGACACTCGACCCGATCGCCTTGAGCGAAGCGGTCAACCGTCAGCTCCAACAGATCCGCCGACAGCTTCGGGAGGGGCGCCGCTATGCCGCGTAGAAGCCTCAACCCAGCGAGCCCCCGCCGGTGGGGGGCGGGGCTCGCCGCTCAACTTCGTCCGGTGTCTTTTTTCATTGAGTCAACGGGGAACCCACCGGTGAGTTGACTTCGGAACCGCCACGCTTGTCCCCTTCGTTTCCTACGGCGCCACTTGCTCGCGGTCGTAACGAGCGACTTCAGCATCGCCATCCTCGTTCCACCCGTCCGCTCGGGAACCGATCTCGGCACACGTACCCGGTCAGTTGGATACGAAACTGTCCAGCGCCGGGGCCAGCGTCCACACGCGACGATCATCGAGCGCTTGCCCGTGACGACGGGGCGCGATCCGAGCGGCTGGCGACACTGCGGGCACGGCTCTCGGCCAAGGCTTATGTAATGGCAGTCTTGACCAGCACTGGCAACCGAGGACACCGAGATGAATCAGGCGCGATTGCCTAATACTGCGGACGCCAGCCCTGATCACGATCACAGTCCCAGTCGCGGTTCCAATCCCAGCAGCCATCACGATCGAACCGACGGCCCCATCCGCACCGGGAACGCGCGGCCCGGGAAACTATTTCCGCCCATTCTCTGCGGTTGATCAGATTGCTCCTCAGGAACCTCGTTGCTGTCTCGATGACGTTAAACACGTACTGGCCATGGCTTTGCCAACTGCCGCCCGAAAGCGGACCGCTGCACGGAACAAGTTGAGCAATGCTACAGCCGTTGGAGTTGACGATGGCTCCTGGAGGCGTATCAGGGCACAGGTCAATCGAGTCGGGAACGCCATCCCCATCGGCGTCGGCCACGCCGTTGACGCGGATGGTGAACGTGCAACTGTTGGTCAGGCCAGCACCATCGATGGCCTGGCATGTTACCGTCGTGGCACCGATGGCGAAGGTGCTGCCACTGGGCGGCGTACTGGAAACGCTCGCCAGCGAGCAGTTGTCCGGGGCGGTTGGGGCGAATGTCACCACGATCCCTGCGGGGGAAGTGGCGTTCGTCACGATGTCCGCCGGGCAGGTGATGCTCGGCGGTGTGGTGTCCACCACCGTCACCGTCGCCGCGCAACTGTTGGAGGCGCCGTGATTGTCCGTCACCGTCAACGTCACCGTTGTCACGCCGAGCCCGTACGGGCCGGCCGGCGACTGGGCCAGTGTGATCGTGTCACCAGCGTCAGGATCGTACGAGCCATTGTCGATGGACGCGTCCGCAACACAGTCCGCTCCCACCGAAACGGTAACGTCGTGGCATTGCGCGACGGGTGGGTGGTTACATGTCGTCTGCAATTCGAACGCGCCGATGTCGGTGCCGTCGCCGCCCGTTGCGTTCGGCACGGCAGGATCATCAAAGGTGCGGGCAAATCCAACGCCGCGCTGGTCGGTCGCCGCGCCAGTGAAGTTGGTGCCCTTGTCGATGGCCGGGCTGCCGCACAACAGCGCGTGCGTGAAGGTCGGGCCGCCGTTGTCCTGCAGCGGGCCGAGCATCGGATCGGTATTGATCTGGTCGCCTGTCGAGGTCAAAACGCCGCCGCCGTCATCGCTGCTGAGGTTGTACCCGAGTGAGGTGACAGTGCCGTAATAATTCGAGATGTTTCCTCCGGAAGCGTTGGCGTTCAGGATGGTGCTGCCGATCTTCAGCGCCGTGCCATTGTTGACGATGCCGGCATCATTGACAGATGAGTTAGTGCTCAGGGTGCTGTTCACTATCAGCACTGTCCCGCCGCCGGTTTCGATACCGCCGCCGCTAGGGGCTGAGTTGCCGCTGAGAGTACTCTCGCTGATGGTCAACGTCCCGTCGCCGTTTTCGATGCCGCCGCCGTCATAACCGGCCGAGTTGGCGCTGACGGTGCAGTTGCTGACGGTCAGCCTCGCGCTGCCATATTCGCCGCCATAGTTCTCGATGCCGCCGCCGCTAGGGGCCGAGTTACCGCTGACGGTGCTGGCGCTCATCGAAAGCGGAGCCGGGCCGTTGTAGCCGTTGTTGAAGATCCCGCCGCCGCTGTCGTAATTGGCGGTGTTGGAGTTGATGGTGCTGTTGACAATCGAAAGCGTCACGATGCCGCCGTAATCATCGCCGTTGTAAATGCCGCCGCCATCATCGGAAGAGAAGTTGTCGCTGACGGTGCTGTTGGTGACTGTCAGGCTCCCTCCGTTGAAAATACCGCCGACGGCTCCGTAAATGTAAAGATAGTCGCCGTATTTGCCGAAGGCCGAGTTGTTGCTGATGGTGCTGTTGATAATCGTCATCATTCCGTGGTTGTTGACTCCGCCACCGGCGATGGCGATATTCTCGCCATAGGCTGCGGACTGAGCCGAGTTACCGCTGATGGTGCTGGAAGCGATCACGACGGTGCCGTAGAAGTTCATGATGCCCCCGCCGCCGGAGAAGTCACCGCCGGACTGGTTAATGGCCACGTTGCCACTGATGGTGCTATTGGTGATCGTTAGCGGACCGCCGCCGTACTCACTATGGTTGTAGATGCCGCCGCCGGCTTCCAGGGTAACCGAGTTGAAGCTCAGAGTGCTGCTGTCGATTGTTACGCTCGCGCTGCCATCGTTGTAGATGCCGCCGCCCAAGCCGCCCGAATTGGCAGTCAGGGTGGAATTGCTGACCGTCAAGGTTCCGCTCCCGTTGCTCTCGATGCCGCCGCCACCGCCATACTCGCCGGCCGAGTTGCCGCTGAGGGTGCTGTTGAGGATCGTCAGCGTCGCGCTGCCGTCGTCACCTTCGTTTTCGATACCGCCGCCGCTAGGGGCTGAGTTACCGCTGACGGTGCTGTTGAGGATCGTCAGCGTCGCGCTGCCTTCGAGACCTTCGTTCTCGATGCCGCCGCCGGCGCCATTCTCGCCGGCCGAGTTGCCGCTCAGGGTGCTGTTGACAATGGTCAGCGTCGCACTGCCGTCGCTACCACCGTTTTCGATGCCGCCACCGACGCCATCCTCGCCGGCCGAGTTACCGCTGAGGGTGCTGTTGAGAATCGTCAGCGTCGCGCTGCCATAGTCGCTACCATTGTTGCAGATGCCGCCGCCGATCGCAGCCGAGTTGCCGCTGAGGGTACAGTTGCTGATGGTCAGCGCGGCGTGATCGTTGTCGATGCCGCCTCCATCGCCGGCCGACGCATTGGTGATGGTCAAGCTCGAAATGCTGACGGTGACGGCGGGCGTGATGTGGAACACGCGGTTGGTGGTGTTGGGGAAGTTGCCGTCCACGGCCAGATTGGCGGGGCCGGGGCCGAGGATGGTTATGCTGTTGGAGACCAGCAGTTCGCCGCTGGTCAGCAGGATGGTGCCGGAAAACGCCGGACGCGTCAATCGTGTCGCCGTTTCCCGCGCTGGCCAGCGCGGCGCGCAACGAGCCGGGCCCGTTGTCGGCGGTGCTGGTGACGGTGATCGTGGCTGCGCGGAGGCGGATGACTCCGACGAGCAGAAACGCTGCGATGAGCGAAATACGTGTCTTCATCTTTGCTTCTCCTTCAACGATGGAAAGAACTTGGGTTGGTTGTGTGGACAGTCGGGTAGCGTTGCGTCTGCAATATGAACCGCCTTACGGTACGACCCCCCGCACGATTCGCTACTCGTCAATGCACACCACGATTCTGGAGGGATACAGAGGAGGAAACGCAAACGAGACGCCAGCCTCGCCTTTTCTCCATGCCGGGCGAAGTACAGCAAAAGAGCGCCCGAACGTCAAGTAGATTCAGCCTCCCAGAGCGTTGACTTCCGCCCGCAGGGGACTACCTTTTTGGTAGAGGTGCTCGATGAAAGTGCGAAGCGTCCAACACGCCTTTCTGACGGGCGATCGCCCGCTGGCACGGTTGCTGTGGTTGCTGCTGTGTATCTCCATCTGGGTCTTGGGATTCGCGCTGGCCGAACTGATCGTCGAGAAACTGTACTTCCGCTGATCCGGCGTGGTTGAAGCAACTGCCCGCCGACGGATGCGGCGCGGACGGCTTGACTGCCGGGAATCATTCCTCTAGCCTCGTGTAAATTACAGGAGTTTACCCGGCGTGTTTTCCCGCAAATCCAGGCCTATTATCGAGCGGTGCGAGTCTGATGTGACCACGCGGTTGCGGCTGAAGTACGCGCCGTACTACCGCGTGGTCGATTCCGCCGATGGCGTCAACATCGTGGTTGACGGCCGGCCGATGGTGATGATGTCGACGAATGAGTACCTCGGACTGGCCCGGCATCCGAAGGTTGTGGCGGCGGCCAAACGGGCGCTGGACCAATGGGGGGCGAGCGCCTGCGGTTCGCGACTGGCCAACGGCAGCCGGGCGTATCACGTCGAATTGGAGGAGGCACTGGCGGCGTTCCTTGGCAAGGAGGCGTGCCAGGTCACCTCGGCGGGTTATCTGGCGTGTGTGTGCAGCCTGAGTTCGCTGGTCCAGCGCGGCGACATCCTGCTCGTGGACCCGAGCATCCATTCGTCGTTGTGGGACGGCGCGCTATTGAGCGGCGCGAAGATCGAACGGTTCGCGCACGAGGATATGGACTCACTGGCGAACACGCTCGACCACCTCGACCCGAAACAGGCGAAGGCGATTGCGGTGGACGGCGTGTACTCGATGGAAGGGCATATTGCGTCGCTGCCGCGATTGTGCGAGTTGGCGGAACAGCATCACGCGGCGGTGGTGGTGGACGACGCTCACGGGTTTGGGATCCTTGGCCGCGACGGGCGCGGCGTGTGCGACCAGTTGGGGGTGACGGAGCGCGTGGACCTGATCGCGGGCAGTTTCTCGAAATCGCTGGCGAGCACGGGCGGGTTTGTGGCGGGAAGCAGGGCGTTGATCGAGTACCTGCGGAGTAGTTCGCGCCAGATCATTTTCAGCGCAGCGATAAGTCCGGCGGCGGCAGCCAGCGCGTTGGCGGCGCTGCACGTGATCCAGGACGAACCGCAACACCGCGAACGGCTCTGGGCGAACCACCGTCATCTGTGCGGCATTCTGGATCATCTCGGGCTGGACTACTGGCAGAGTCGGACGGCGGCGTTGCCGATTGTCGTGGGCGACAAGGAAAAATGCTATTGGATGTGGAAGGCGCTGTGGGACGAGGGTTTTTTCACGGTCATGTCGATTGCGCCGGGGGTGCCGGCGGGCAAGGATCTGATCCGTTCCGCGGTCACGTCGCTGCACACCACGGAACAACTGGATCGTTTCGGTGACGCGCTGAAGATCGCGATGAAGAAGGCCGGCGTCAAACCGCGGGCATAGTTCCCGTCACCGGCGGAGTCCATGCGCCTGACGGAGCGCGTCTGGCTTCTTGGCTGGTTGCCGGCAGTGCGGGTCACGCACTGCCGGCCGCCGGCTCGCCACTCAACTGCGACCACACACAATGGATGCGGGACGGACGGTTGATACGCCCGCCAGGGACAGTCTGGGAAAAGGGAGGAGGGGCAACGGTTGCGGAGTGAGGTTCACCATTGCCCCGGACACGGGATAATCGTACGCCCAGCGACCAGACCGGGACCTGGAAGAAATGGAAGAGATCAGCGCCTGGCGCAACGTGGAACTTCGCCACGCTGCGCTGACGGTAAGACCAACAAAAGCCCAGTCTCGTTTCATCGGCGTCATGTCTCTCGCTACGCCGGTTACTTAAGCACGTTGACGGGTGGGCGGGCTACGCCCGGTTTGACAATTGCTTCGCTCGGATTGACCGTGTCTGGCGCGCCCGAAATTCCGATGGCGAGCAACCTACGTGGCGGCGGAAGGCGCGATTGAAATACGGGATGGAATCGAACCCGGACTCGTAAGCCGCCTCGCTCACCCGACGGGTCGGGTCCAGCAGCAGTCGTTTCGCGGTTTCGATGCGGGACTGCGTGCGATACGCGGTGAACGTCAGTCCCGTCTGTTTCCGAAACAGTTTGCAGAAATAACACGGACTGATGTGGAGGCGCTCGGCGAGTTCGCGCACGGTCATCGCCTGGTCGGAGGGCGTGGCCAACTGCGCCTCGATTTTCTGCAACAAGGGCGATTGCTGCCCGGCCTCATGCAACAACAATCGCTGGCCGCACTCCGTGAGGTATTGCGCGAACATCTCCAGCAGCGTCTCGACCGCGCGCAGTTTTTCGCGCGTGATGATCGGGCTGCTGTCCCAGTTTGCCCTCGCGATGTTGGCCCGCGACCCGAGCCCGTTCGCTTTCAACTGGCCCATCAGCCGGCGGCGTCGCGACCCGGTCAGCGGGCCGACGCAAAACGGGCCGGCCAGCAAATTCCCCACATGCCGTCCGCCGATCATCACCGGCATCACCACGTTGGCCATGCCGGTGGGACAGTGGAATTGGGCCGGGTGGCCGGTCTGGGAGGCATTGTGTTCCGCGGATCGCAGTTCGCCCTGGCACAGTCGGCCACAGCGAGCACCCAGAACAACCGTCGACGCAGAACGCGGGGGGTGCAGGAGCCCGGGCGACTTCGTTCGTAGGCAACAGGGTCAGGGGCAGCCCGGTCGCGCAACCAAAGGCGACCTGCTGCCGGCGCACTACGTCCGACTCAGCGAGCTGCTGCCAGATGTCCATTTAAGCCCTATATCCCGGGTCTGCCTGTCGCGACGCCCTCACCGCACGGCGACAACTGCCTGAAAACTCAGCAGTGACGGTGCCATATCTCGTACGACAAGCGCAACCTGTTGTGTTGCAATGGAAAGCTGACTAGAATCGGGCGGATTTGGAAGGCCTCCGGACTGACGTTTTGACACAGCCGCCAGCTCCAGCTCGACAAGTTGTCGGCGCTGAAGGTCTGAACAGGCGGGAAGCAGTGTTCGTACGGCGCAGCCCCACCCGCGCGGCGGTCACCGATTCACGGTGCTGCGGGCCGGGATTGGCGGTCGCGACGGGATGGCGATTGCTTTCAGCTTCCGCGCCTCGACGTCCTGCTGGTCGACGAGAACCAGTTCCCTGGTTTCGAGAGCAAAGCGCCACTCTTGGCGGACGGTTTTCACGAAGCCCCCCGAACGATAGGCCGGCAGGTGGCGGTCGATGGAAAACTCGACCCCGACCGGAGTTTTCTTCCACGACGCACCGCGTTCTTCGATCTTGGCTTGAGACAGTTTCCCGGGCATCCCGCCGGCGGCATAGAGGCTTTCGACATGACGACTGAACAGATTCTTGAATGGGCCGGACGGCTCGCCGACGCCGTCCCACATCGTGTACGCTTTTCGGAAAGCCTCCTCGAGTGCGGGGAAATAATGCGCCCCGCAATAGAATTTTCCTTGCACGCCCCAACCGGGGCCTGCGTCTCGGCCACAATCGGGCCACTGACAAAGTCTGTCGCTCATAACCGTCTCGTCAAGCTGATGCGTAAAAGTATAAATCCTGGCCGTCTCCGAATTCAACGGTAAACCGGGCACGGTTCCGCCAGCCGGATACAAAGGGTCGGCACGGAGTACCGAAGGGGCTACCCCGACTCTTTCGCAAGCGCGAGCGTCGACGCTGTATAGATTGGCATGGGTGGCAACGCCCGGTTGCCTTGTCGGGTCAACAAGGCATCCAATTTATCCAAGGATTGATTGGCAACCCTGTGGTAGTTGGCAATGGTCGGGGCCAGATCATCGTGTGCCCCTGATACCGACGCGGTCGGAATGCCGGCTCGCGGGGACGAAGAAACGTCCGGCGGGCGCCGCCAGGTGGCGACGGTTACGCCGACGGCTGCCAAGACCGCGATGGCCGGCAACGCCACGCGCCAGTTCAACAGGGTTCCCCGAAGATACGCCGCCAGGATTCCCCCAAGGGAATCCGGTGTTGCCGCCTGCAATTTGCCGGCCAGTTTTTGGTGAAATCTTTCGGACGCCTGAACATCAGGATTTGGCTCCTCCGTCGCCAGCGATTCGGTCACGTTTGAAATTTCCTCCAGATAGCGGCGACAACCTTCGCAGGTTTCAAGATGCGCCCGAAGATCCCGCGTCTGCCGCGCATCCAGGGCGTTCAATGCCAGCCAGACAATGAGTTTGCGATTTTGAGGACAAGGTTTCATCACATCCCGCCATTCGGTTTGATATCTGACAGTTGGCCGCCAAAGGCATCCATTTTCCGAAGCTTGTCCAGGGCATGAAACAACCGGGATTTGACCGTCCCCACCGGGCAACCCAGCGCGGCGGCAATCTGCTCCAATGAATCATCCACGTAAAAGCGCAGATAGATGACCTGCTGGTGTTTGGCCGGCAACGCCTGGACGCATTGTCGCAGGAGCACAGCCTGTTCGCGCCGTTCGACGGCTTGGTCCGGCCGGGCGGCGTGGTCGGTCAGATTGCCGGTGTGTTTCTCCCATTCATCGTGAACTCGCGCGTCGGGCGTGGAAGCCGGTCGGAGACGATTTGCCCGGAGGGCATTGCGGTACCGATTCAGCAGGATCGCGCAGAGCCAGGTGAAAAACTGGCAGCGCCCGTTGTAACGGTGCAACCCCTTCCAGGCTTCCACCAGCGTGTCCTCCGCCAGGTCTTCGGCCAGCGTGAGGTTGCCACAAAGCGCGACGGCCTGTCGCAACAGCCGGGTTCCATGGATGCGACAAATCTCGCCGAACGCCTCGGCGTCGCCGGTCCGGGCCCGGTCGAGAAGGCTCCGCGTGTCGGAGAATTCGGTTTCCACGAACGTTGGACTCAGGCTGAACACATGTCGATTCTAGCCGAAAGCCGGTGACACTTCCATCGTGGAACTGTCGGCCCCATCAAATGCTTGTTTGGCGAATCATGGCTTCACCGCCTGACCCATGTGCGGCCCATCAACGTAAAATGGAGATCCCTCTTTCTCGACAAAGATGAGCGCGGAGGGCCATTCGGGCCGTCCGGTATAGGCGGATTTGAGTTCGAATCCACGATCCACCCCGTCGAACACGAAACGTTGGAAGGCGAAAGGACCCTTCCCGAAGGGATCCATCACGCTGTTCAATCCGGATTCGCCGTGCCGTTTGTATTCCACGGCGGCGCGCACCATTGCCTCGACTGCTTGAATTGTGAATTCCTTCCGACGCGGCTGCAACAGATCGAGAAAAAAGATTGGAACCAAGGGATTTTGAGATTCGCGAATTTCCGCGCCGAACTTTTGTATCTGGTCTTCGTACTCCGGCTGTGGCAGCGTCATGATTCTGGCGAGCCGCGGATACAGCGGTTGCATGTCACGGACCAGCTTAAGAAATCCATCAGTCGTTTCTCCCGCCGCCTTGGCAACCTTTGGCCAGAAATTGGTGTCGTCCACCTGCTGTCCGAGGCTCTCCAGCACCCTGGCATCGTTTCCGGGATACTGCTTGCGCAATTCCAGGACCTTGGTTTCCATCCAATCGGAGAAACAATGCGCTTCCGTGGTCCCGATGGCCGTGGCCATCGTGCCCCGGGCTGGGGCCGCATCGAGCCCATCCACCAACTGCTTCAAGGTCTCCGGTGAGAACCGTCCGAAATTCTCCGTCACGGCGTTGTACACGATGCCTTCCATGGCATCTTGAACCAGCGTGCTGATCAAGATGCCGTCACGCGAGACGTTTCTTCCCAGCACGAATGCGGCGAGCAAATCATCGCGCGCGCCGGCCTGATTGCCATGCTGCAACTCCCACATCGCGCGCAACCGCGCCGCTTGGGCTATCGCCTTGGCGCGGGCCAAGTGGGGAAGCAGCACGGCTGGTCCGGGACTCATATCAATGCCCCAATCACAGGGGACGATTTGTTGTGCCGCCTGCCGCACCAAGGTGAACTGATTATCGTAGCGCGCCACGATCTTGCCGAATCGTTCCGGGAGCGTTTGGCCCTGCCAATTGGTCGTGAACAGGTAGTCATGGTCGAGCCGGGGACAAGTCCGGCGCCAGAAGAAACGCTCGATAATAGAGCAGCGCCGGGTTGACGTCCGTGCGGGGCGGCTCGCCGCGCGCACCGGGCATGGTTACGATCAGCAGAGCGAGGCAGGTGAGTGTTGCGGTTTTCATAGTGGTTACCCGATTTTAGGTCCGCCCATTAATAACGGGAGCCCACGAAAAGGTTCATTTTTCTGAAATTATCTTTCGGGTTTTCGTTGTTTGACGGCGGCGCTGGGGAGAGATGAAGTCGAAAACTTTGGGCCAGTCCAGCTTTCCGGTTTCGACCTCCGCGCCAGGGCGGTGGCGTGGTTGCGCCTCGGCGGGATACGTCTCATCAACCACAAGCCAAATTCCCGCAAGCCCACGAATGTGGATTCCGGCGCGGCTGCCGGGATGCGGCGCATAGGCATCACAGTTTGATGTTGACAAGCATCATGGTTATAGGTATTGTCACCGCATGAAGAAGACCAACCCCAGTTTCTTGAACGGCGTGCCGGAGTTGCTGGTGCTGCGCCTGCTGTCCCGGCGGGAGATGTACGGGTACCAGATCGTCGAGGAAATCCGCACCCGGACCCGGGAGACCCTGTCGTTTGGCGAAGGCTGCATCTACCCGTACCTGCATTACCTGGAAGCGGAGAAGCAGGTGAGCAGCCAGCGGCGCGAGGTCGATGGGCGAAGCCGCAATTATTACAAGCTGACGGCGCGCGGACGGAAGCGGCTCGAGGAATTGACCTCGGAGTGGAACCGCGTGACGACGGGCATCTCGTCGTTGATGGAGGAACAACATGCCTAGGACGGATTTCCTGGAACGATTGCAACGTCGACTGGTGGACCTCGGCTGCCCGATGGCGCACGTGCGGCGGTTGGTCCAAGAAGTTGCCGACCACCGCGAGGATTTGAAGCAAGCCGCATTGTCGGAGGGATTATCCGAGTCCTCAGCTGAAATCCATGCCGACGCGCTGCTTGGCAACCCGCTTGATCTGGCAGAACGCCTCGCGCTGTCCTTACGTCAATCGTCCTGGTGGGGCCGACATCTCATTATTGGGTTCTGTCTCGTGCCGCTCTTGGCCGTGCCGGTGTTATGGGCCTTGCTCGTGGTTCTCGGGTGCTGGCTGGAGTTCGCTCTGGGGTACGGCTTGAACTCGAACCGTCTCCACATGGCCGGCGACAGGCCGGAGAGTTTTCATCATATTTTTCTGGCGGTACATTGCACGGACTATATCGCGATTGCCCTGGTGACACTTCTCTTCTGCTGGTTGGCACGGCGATCGGCCCTGGGTTTCAAATGGATAGCAACGTCGTGTGTAATTTGTTCGCTATGCGCGTTATTCGTTCGGGTCACCATCGTTCCACACTTTTTTGGTCTGAGCGCCTCTTCGAGTCCGCAATGGATTCGATCGGCGGTCCCGCTCTTGATTGCGGCCGCCATGTATGCCCGCCGGCGGCAAACCACCCGTTGTTTCAACGAGAGTGCTGCCGTTTAGCCGGCGGCGAGCAGAGGAGTCGAGTCACAACCTTGCGTCGGCACGATGAGACTGTCAGATGCCGATGGCGGCCAAACCACCGCTCCAAACGAGCGCGAGGGCGAGGAGGAGTTTATTCTTATCGTTCAATCAATGACACCCCAGTCCAAATACGGATTGGAAATGTTGCGGATGGTGTCCGTCGGGCGTTCTTCGAGCACATTCTGTTTCGGGTCTGAAGGTGTAAAATCGACATCCACCTTGATGTACGGACAACGGCGATAAACAAACGTCCGATGCTTGGCGGTTGAGATGCCACCTTCCGTGGTGAAAACTGTCAGCAGTTCGGCGCGCGTCATGCCCGGCTTGATCTTCTGGCACTCGGTGAGGACGGCGGAGATCTGGTTCCACAGGTCTTCGTCAACGGGTGTGCCGCCGCCGGAGGTCGCGAATGACCTGGTAGAAGGCGCGGTTGCGCAACCAATCAACACAAGGCCAAGCGCGAGGGCGAGGAGGAGTTTGGGGTTCATGGTTGGTTCTGCCTTCATTGGACACCCGGTGTGGATGTTTGTTCGCATATGGGCTGCAACCATTGTCGGCGGGCTTCGCGGAAGGCGCGGGCGAGGATGGCGGCGTTGTGGGAGATGAGGAAATTTTCTTCGACCCAATGGCGGCCGGTTTCGCCGAGTTGGTGACGCAACGACGGGTCGTCGGCGAGGCGTTTGACGGCGCCGGCCAGTTCGTCGGTATTGGACGGTTCGACGAGCAGTCCCGTGACCTCGTGCGTGACGGCTTCCATGGGACCGGCGGTGCGGCTGGAGATGACGGGCAGGCAACGGGCGAACGCTTCGGGGATGACGTTGGGGATGCCATCGCGGTCGCCCTCGGCATCGACCACGCCCGTGTGCCAGAAAACGTCGGCCCAGAGGTATTGTTCGTCGACCTGCTGCGGCTTGAGCGGGCCGGTCAGGGAAACGAATTTTTCCAGGCCATCGCAGGTGATGCGGCGCTGGAGGTCGTCGCCGAGCGGGCCGTCGCCCACAATTCTTGCGACGAACGGCACGCCCCACGATTTCAGGAGGGCGCAGGCGGCGAGTTGATGGACGTGGCCTTTCTTCGGGACGAGACGTCCGACCGACAGGAGGCGAACCGGGTGCGGGGTCGCGTCGCGGACGGGCTTTGTCGGAATCTGGTCGAGGCCGCGCCGGGCGAGAACGATTTTGACGGGCGCGCCGTGAGCGCGTTCGCGGAGGTAGCTCGCGGCGGCGTCGGTGGTGGTGTGAACGAAGCTGGCCGCGCGCAGTTTCGGTTCGAGGAACGCGTCGCCGCCGTGACGATAGATGTCGTAGGCGTGTCCGCCGAAGCTGAACGGCACGCCGCAGAGCCGGCCGAGAATGGCGGCAGCGGTGGCGGGCGCGGTGGCCCAGACGCCGTGGATCACGTCGGGCTTTTTCCTGCGGAAGCGGTTGGCGCGGCAGACGGCGAAGACGGCGGCCCAGATGGTCGACCAGAGATTTTCGGGGTTGGAGGGTCGGTAACGGCGGTAGAGTCGCCAACCGTCACGGAGGAGAGCGGGGTCGCGAAGGAGTTCGCGGGGAAGGGCGACGACGAGCGCGGCGGCTTCCCACCAACGGAACGTGTCGACGGGCACGCCTTCGACCTGATGGGCGCGGTCGGCGGGATCGGCGGGGAAGAGCGAATGGATTTCCACGCGGAGGCCCTGGTCGCGGACGCCGGCGACTTCGCGGCGGAGGAACGTTTGCGACAGGACCGGGTAACGCTCGAAGATGTAGGCGATGGTGGGCGGGGCGCTCATGGATGTTTCGTTTGCGAGTAGCTGTCGATCAGCGCGCGGACGCGGTTGATGACGATCTCGGTGCCGTCGACGAATCGGGCGAGGATGTTGCGGCGGAATTCGTCGAGGCGGGACTCGAAGTTCGTGAAGGTGGCGAGAGTGGGATGGAAGCTCGTGGAGAAATCGCCGTAGCCGAGTTGGCGGACGTGCCAGGCGTTGAGGAACTGCTCGAAGGTGTTGGCGATGGGGAAACAGAGGAGCGGTTTGCCGAGGGCGAGGGCTTCGCAGATGAGGTTGTGGCCGGCGTTGACGACGGCGTAGCGGCTGGCGGCGAGGTCGGCGAGGATGGAGGTTTGGTCGAACGGTTTGAAGGTCAGGTTGCCGTCCGTCGCACTCTCGTTGCGGAAACCGTAGACGATGACAGGATGCGGGAGTTGCCGGGCGATATCAATGAGGGCGCGGAAGGTGGGGGTGGTTTGGTAGATGAACACGTGGTCGCCCGTGGTCGGTCGATGCTCGCGGACGGCGGGACGAAGGATGGGCGGGAGAAGCTCGTTTTGGCCGTCGGGTTTCAACTCGGGATGAAAGAACGACGTGACGAGGTTGTGGCGTGTGTAATTGAAGAACAACGAATCTTCGAGGCGCGCGAGCGACCACGACACCGCTTGCGAAGCCGGCACATGGTAGCGGCAGACCTGCAGCACGTGGGAATGGTCGAGCGAGAAGATCGGGAGTCCGGCGCGGCTGGCGGCGTGAGGCAGGAAGAACTCGCGGTCGCAGATGGCGACATCGGGTTGCCAGTGGTCGATCAAGTCGAGGATCTGGCGATTGACCCGGGGGATGCTGGCGACGCAATGGGCGAGATGGCCGCACGTGCGCGGCACCGACACGCGCTGGTTCTGGTACACCGTATGGGCCACGGGCACTTCCAAAACGGGGTACAGGCCGCGGAGCACTTCCGGGACGCGGCCGCCTCCAACGAAATGGAATTCGTGCCCGGTCAGCCGCCCGGCGACGGCCAGCGCGCGCGACACGTGCCCGAACGTGTTGCCCATTACTCCGTACAGGACACGTGCCATGACCTTGCGGAAGTTCTCCTCATTCGCACACTTTGAGCCTGACCGCGCGGCGGAGTTTGGATAGGATTCCGGCGCGGAGGCAACCAATGGCAGCATACCGAATCTGGCGCGCGTGGGTAGCATTATTTTTGGCGGGATACTTTGTGCTGGGATTGGCGACGCTCGCATTGCCGCGGGGAGAAGTGTTTCCCGCATGATTTTTTGTTTTTGAAAAGCCTTCGCAAAACAGTAAGGTCGCCCGGTGATTAAACCGGAATTCTTAATTCGCTTCCTTCAATACCAACTTTCGTCACTGACGAAGCACGATATCGATTCCCCCTTCGTGTACGAACTGGTCGCCAAGGTGATTGATGTTCCTCCCCGGTTGAGAACAAGGGTGAATTGTCAACCGATCGAACACCTGCGCCATGACCTGCTCCGCGACAACACGGAAATAAATGTTCTGCACCTCCGCACGGGATCTTCATCGCTACGAAAAATAAAAGACATCTGCCGCAAGGCGGGAAAAAACAAAAAATACGGGCAATTGTTGTTTCGCTTGGTGGATCATTTTCAGCCGGAAACAATTCTGGATCTCGGAACCTGTTTCGGCATCACCACGCTTTACCTGTCGAAAGCCAATCCGTCCGCGAAAATAATTTCCATCGAAGGGTGTCCGGAAATCGCTGTTGTGGCGAAGAGAAATTTTGAGAAGCTCTCGGCTTCAAACATTCAACAGGTCACCGGCAATTTCGATGATGAGCTCGGTCCATCGATCAGGAAGTTGGTTTCTGGGGAAAGCCGCCATGGTTCGCTTGACTTCGCCTTTTTCGACGGGAACCACCATAAAGAGCCCACGTGGCGATATTTTTTGCAGTGCCTGGAATGCGCCAGCGACAATTCCATTTTCGTTTTTGATGACATACGCTGGTCGCCGGAAATGGAAGAGACGTGGAATGAAATTATGGAGCATCCTCAGGTGACAACCACCGTGGATTTGTTTTTCATGGGAATGGTCTTTTTCCGAAGGGAGCTTGCCAAACAGAATTTTGTGATCCGGTTCTGAACGTCACGGCATTACTCCCCGGACGACGACGCCGTTTCCTTTGAGAACGCGCCGTGCTGGTGCAAGATTCTCACACCTCGGCGGGGGGAGACTCGGGCGCGACGCGCGCCCGCCCGGTCTTTGGAGGGGCGAAGGCGCTGGTGTCGTGTTTGCGCCCGTCTGGGGAGGGGCATTTCGGTGCTTGTAGTCGGGGAGACGTTCTGTATACTGCCAATCGCCCATGCGGGTTCTGGTACTCACATCGAGCACAGGAGGAGGTCACAACATGCGAGCGCGCGCATTCCAGGAATGGGCGCAGGCGGAGCCGTTGCTTGACCGCTCCGTGCAACTCCATCGTCCGCTGGAGAAATCCCACGGCATCTACGCGTTCGGTGTCTGGTTGTATAATTGGATCCAGCGCACCGCACCGTTCCTGCATCACGCGTATTTCAACTTCTTGGAGGTGGTGCCAATTGTCCGCACGCGCAAGCCGCTGGGAGCGGCCAGGTACCGGAAGGTCCTGGAAGAACTGCAGCCCGACGTGTTGATCAGCGTGCACGACTCACTGAACCACGGATTTTTCGAGCACGCGCGCGAGGTATTGGGTCACGATCGTGTAAAATGTATCACCTATTGCGGCGAATTGTCCGGCGGTTACGGGTTCAGCCGGCACTGGGTGAACACGTCCGCCGACCTGTTCATCGGCGCCGTTCCCGAGACCTGCGAGGCGGCGATACGCCTGGGAATGGCCCCGGAACGAACCCAGTTGGGCGGCTTTTTGTTGCGTCGGTTTTTCTATGACCCGCCGGAGGACGCGGACGGGCGCGAGGCATTCATCCGCGAAAAATTAGGGCTCGACCCGGACGAATTTATTCTTCTGTTGAGCGCCTCGAGCCGCGGCGCCCACAACCATGTGCGGTTTCTCGAAGCACTGCGGCGGCGCGGGGTCGATGTGCAAGCCGTGTTGCTCTGCGGCAAATCGGCGATTACGGAACGCGCGGTTTCCGAGTGGGCCAAGGCCAACCCGTCGGCGCGCGTCCGTCTGTTGCCGCACAATACGAACGTCGGCCAGTTGATGCGTTCGGTGTCGGCGATCGTCGCGCGACCGGGCACGGGCACGACCAGCGAGGCGATCGTGAGCGGGTGCCCGTTGCTGCTGAACAGTCTCGGCGGCATCATGCCCCAGGAGCGTATTACGGTGAAGTTTTGTCGCGACCACGGCGTGGCGCGACTGGTGCGCAGCCCCGAAGAACTGGCGGGAATCGTCACCGAGTGGCGGATGCGGCCCGAGTTGCCGGCGGCGATCCGTCAGGCAATGCAGACGCGTCTCTCCTCCATCACGCCCGAGCGATATTGTCCGGACGATCGCCGGTCTCGATGTCAGAGCCGATAGTATTTCCGAAGGAAGAATTCCTGTACTCGAAGCGGCAAGAGCCGCGCGCCCAGCGGCGCCAGCCGCGCCTGGAATAGGCCTCCCACAACCACAACCGGTGGCGGATTCGGTGTCGTGATCGCGCGCAGGATCGCCTGCGCCACTCGATCGGGTCGCGGCGCGGTCGCCATGTTCCGCAACTCGGTTTCCCAGGCGGATTTCATCCGCCGTGCTTCGTCGCGGTCTCGCGTCACTTCGACGCGCTTGGTCCGGTCGTGAAACGAGGTGTTGATGTCACCCGGCCGAATCTCGACGACACGAATCGGCGTATGGGAAAGCTCCGCCCGCAATCCTGTCGTGAATACGCTGAAGGCGGATTTCGCCGCGCTGTAGGGAACCATAAACGGAAGGGGAAACTGAGCGGCAAGCGAGGTGACATTGATGATTGTCCCGCGATTGCGCTGGCGCATCGCGGGAAGCGCCAGACGAATCAACTCCAGGGGCGCGTCCACCAGCACTTGAAACTGTTCCCGCACCATTTCGGCGGGCACGGCGTCGATGGCCCCGAACACGCCGGCACCGGCATTGTTGATCAGCACGTCGAACGCGCCCGCCTCCTGGGAGGCGGCGGCGAAACCCCGACGAATCGAATCCATCTGCGTCAATTCCATCGACACACCATGGAAACGCGGCAATCTCGGCAGACGTGCCGGATCGCGGGAGGTTCCCCACACGTCGAATCCCTGCGCCGTGAGCAGTTTGGCCGTTTCCAGTCCGATGCCGGAACTGGCGCCGGTCAGGAAAACCGTCCGGGTGTCGCTAGTCGCCATTTTCCCAGCGGCGGAAGGCGAGACAAACGTTGGTGCCCCCGAAGCCGCTGGAATTACTGAGGGCGACGCGCGGGCTTGTCGGGGACCGGTTTCGTGACGATGGGCACGATGGCGCACTGCGGATCGAGCTGCGTGATGTGCGCGGAGACAGGGATGAAGCCCTCCTGCAGCGCGAGCACGCAGAAGCCGGCCTCCATCGCGCCCGCCAGGGAGAGGCCGTGCCCGGTCAGGCTCTTGGTGCTGCTGACGTGGGGCGCTCTGCCATTGCCGAACACCGCGCGGATGGCGCGGCACTCGCTGACATCGCCCACGGTTGTCGACGTGGCGTGGGCGTTGATGTAATCGACTTCCTCCTTCGGCAACCGGGCATCGCGAAACGCTTCTTCCATGGCGCGCCTCAATCCGTCGCCGTCCGGATCGGGCGCGAGGACGTTGTACCCGTCGGCGGACTGGCCCCAACCAAGGACCTCCGCGGCGATGGGTGCGCCGCGTCGTTTCGCGTGTTCCAATTCTTCCAATACCAGGACAGCCGCTCCGCCCGTGCCAACAAATCCGTCGCGGTTCACGTCGAACGCGCACGGCGTTTTGGCGGGGTCGGTCTGCAGGCTCAGCGCGCGGATGCCGGCAAACGGAAGAATACTGAACTTGTTGCAATCCTCGGCGCCGACGACAAAAACGACGTCCTGGCGACCGAGCCGGATCAGGTCACAGGCAGCGCCAAGCGCGTGGGCGGAGGACGAACACGCGCTGGAGAAGCCGAGTGCTCCGCCCTTGATTTTGTAACAGGTGACCAGATTGATGTACAACGAGCCGGGGATGCTGTTGACGATGGCCATGGGTTGGCATCGGGCGACACCGCGTGTGAGCATCGTGTGCAGGTTGTCATAGGCGAGCCACATGGAACCGCCCGAGGCGCACATGACGCCCGTGCGCGGGTTGGACACCTGGTCGGGCGCCAGCTTCGCTTCGGCGATGGCCTGTTGCATCGCCCCGTAGGCGTACAGGGAATTCGGCGCCATCGGGCGCAGTTGCTCGCGAGTGAGTTTGTACTCCGCCGGAAACGTCCAATCCTCGAAGTAGGCCGTGGGAAACTGAAAGCCTTTCACTGTGCCGGCCAGTTTCACGGGTGCGTCCGGAACGTCAAACTCGGCAAACCGTTCGACGCCGGTGAGACATTCCTGAAGGCTGCGGACGACCTGCTGGCGGCTGTTGCCAATGCTGGTGATGAACCCCAAGCCCGTGACGGCGACGCGCTTCATTGACGAGTTAGGTCGATACGAACTCAGGTACGGACGCTATCCGAGCCGTTGGGCGCCACGGCGACTGCGGGCGCCGCGGCATCAGACGCAGACGATTCCGATGACGGCATGTTTTCGGGAAGAAGTTGTTCACCAAACGCGAGCACGAGGCGTTCGATCTTGGCCACGCGCCGACCCTGGGACGTGACCGTGCCCTCAAAAATTGCCAGCGGCTCGCGCAGCCGGGTAAGTTTCAACTCGAAATCGAGTTTGTCTCCCGGCCGCGTCTTTTGGTAGAAGTGCGCGCCATCGAGCGACGCGAAAAAGACGTGGTTGGATTTGATCTCCTTGCCGATTTGGGCCGGTGCTTTCTCCAGCACCCACAGGCACGCGGCCTGGCCCATGGCCTCAAACACGATTGAGGCGGGAAAGATCGGCTCGTCCTTGAAATGGCCTTCGAGAAAAAACTCGTTGCCTTTGACGGTGTAGCTGGCCTTGAGGGTCTCGGCGTTCAGCGACGCTTCGTCGAGGAACAGGAACGGCGGCTGATGCGGGAGCACGAGCGCGATCTGTTCGCGCGAATAAACCTTCGACGGCGCCCCGGTGTCGGCTCCCGTAATCTTGGCATGGAGAAACTTGTTCAGGTTCCCCATCGTGCGGATTTCGCGAAGCTCCTCATTTTCGATGTGGAGCTTGAGGACTTCCTCAATCGACAGCACGATTTCCAGCAGCGTCAGCGAGTCGAGCCCGAGGTCCTCGATGAGCCGGGCGTTCTCGTCTGCCTGGGAAAGTTTCACGGGCGCGGTGGAGGGTTGGTAGCGTTCGAGAATCCCGAACACAATGGTCGGGATTGTGTCGAGGTCGCCCGTCTCGCGGTACCGCACCGCCGCATCGATTGTTTCGGGACTGCACCGGCGCAATCCATCCTTCAGGTCGGCTACTTCATTGTCAGTCAAAGTTACATTCATGTGAAACTACGCCTGTGTGCTGGTTCTTCCTCGCGGCGGGACTGATACCAAACCCGGCGCCAAAGGGAAAGCGATTTTTTCGTTTGGCATCGCGGCGCGGGTCTGTTGAGATGACGATGGTTCATCCATGACACCCGCACCTCTGCCCAAATCGAAGATCGTGATCTGCACGCACGAGTTCTCGCCGTTCCGTGGCGGTGCGGCCACGTACAGCGAAGAACTGGCGGCCGCTCTGCACCGGGCTGGCGAGGCGGTAGAGGTATGGGCGCCGGATTACGGAGAGCGTGGAACGGTCGATGAGTTTGGGTTTCCCGTTGTGCGGCTGACGCGGGGGGGGGAGTTTGCGGTTTGGGGATCTGGTCCGGTTCGGGGTTCAGGTAGCGGCCCGGCGGAAGCAATTGGAGGAGGCGACCGTGGTGCTGACGAGCGTGGGCGCGCACATGGCGTTCATGGTTCTCGTGCCACTGGGCCGGGTGAAATGCCGGCGGGTGCTCTCGGTGCTTCATGGCTCGGAGATCCTGCGATTCCAGAGGAGCGGGTTTTGGAGGTTTTGGGCGCGACGATTTTTCCCGCGAGTCGAATGCGTGTTCACCGTGTCGAAATACTCGCAGTCGCTCCTGGAGCAAAGTTTCCTTTCGCCGTTGGCGCGACGGATTGTCATCGCTTCCTGCGCGTACCAGTACGGCGGCGATGCGACCGTGCGGCGTGGCGGCGCGTCACGATGGCAGAATCCGCGTCCTGACACTGGCCCGGGTCCATCCGCGCAAGGGGCAACTCGACACCGCGCGGGCGCTGGCGCGGTTGCCCGCGGAGTTCCGATCGCGGATCATCTACCAGATTGGCGGCATCGGGGATGCGTCGTACTTGCGCCAGGTCGAGGCGGTGTGTCGGGAGGCGGGCGTCAGTTTCGAGCATCTGGGCCAGATCAATCCGGACACACTCGCGGTCACGTATCACCAGTGTGACATTTGCGCCATGACGAGTCGTTCCTTGCCGAAGAGCGTCGAGGGGTTTGGGATCAGCTATCTCGAAGCCGGCTTTCATGGGAAACCGGTGGTCGGTTATCGCAGTGGCGGCGCGGTCGAGGCAGTCGTGGACGGCGAAACCGGGCTGCTGGTCAACGAAGGCGATGTCCCCGCGTTGACCGACGCGTTTCAGCGATTGCTGGCTGATTCCGCGTTGCGACAGCGACTGGGTGAGGGCGGGCGCCGGCACGCCGCCAGGTTCAGTTGGGACGCGACGGCGAGAATCGTGATATCGAGCGTCGAAGGCGGACGGTGAACGGCGTGGGCGTACGTGAGCATGGAGCGAATCGAGTGCCGGCATGATGGTGCAGGAGGCGGGACTAGGGTGAATTCCCGGTCGGAAATAGGGAATGTAGTAATTTCACCTTTGCACGAGACGCCGCTAGGGTTCTGGTGTTATGAAACAGGGACGCGAGATTCACGCGCTCCGGCTTGATGCGGCGCGGGTGATTCCCCCGCCGAGAAATTTGATGAACATTCTGGTTGCAATCGGAAAACCCCTTTTGATAGCTTTGGCGATACCAGCAAATCTTTCCGAATGACATATCGGTTGGAGGGACAGCGAGGAATGAAATTCTCCGTAAGCAAGTGGTGCGTCGTGGTTGTTTTGGCGGGCCTTGTCATCATGGGGGTGCGTAGCCATGCTACGCCCGCGTTGCCGCGTGGCACCAACAAGGTGATGGTCTATCCGACATCGACGGAGACGATCGACCAACTCACGCAGACAGGGCATCACGAATGTCCGGAACTACGGTTCCTACTGGTTGGTGGAAGCCACGAAGGCGCAAGTCGCCGAGTTGACGCGCCTGTACGGAGCGCGGGCGGTCGAGGCGAACGACCTCAATCGTATCCGGCTGAGGAACTTATCATTTGATACGACCGAAGGCGACCCGGTGGTTCCGGCCAACCTGCGCCAGGTGGCCGGGGCGGGGAAAAATCTGCGGTTGATGCAATTTCGCGGCCCGATGACCCCGCAGTGGCTGCGGCAGGTTCAATCCGTTGGCGGCGTGGAACTGATCTCCTACGTGCCGAATAACGCCTATCTGATTCGTCTCGACCGGTCGGCGGAAAACAAGCTTCGGGCCCTGATGGGGTCTGACGGCCCCATTCAATGGGTGGGAGCTTATCACCCGTACTACAAAATCCATCCTGGGTTGGCCAACGGCGGCCACGGCAGCACGGACCCGCTGGTCGATGTGCGGGTCATGGTGGCGCGGGACTCCGAGACCAACCAGACGATGCAGGCCATCGAGGAAATAGGGCTTTCACAGGAACCGTATGACAGCGGGAACCAAAGCACGCTGCGCATGACCGTGCCGGTCTCGACCGTCTCCCAGATTGCGAAACTCCCGGATGTGATTTGGATTGAGAAGGTCGAGCCGAAGAAGCTGTTGGACGAAGTACAAGACCTCATTCTCGCCGAACAGACCAACGGCCTCGGATTCGGGCCGGAGGGTGCCGTCGGGGGCATCACGAATTACCTGAATTTTCTGTTCAGCGCGGTCGCGGGCAGCCAGATAAGCGAGTTCGAAAACCCGCTCACCTACCCGATTGTCGACGTTGCGGACACCGGTATTTCCGTGGGTAACGATCCGGACTTCGGATCCCGCATCGCCTATGCAGAACCCAGCAACGCAGGGTACTTTCAAGGCGCCACAGTCGATGCGGGATGCCAGGCGTTGAATCTCAACTTTAGTGGGTCGGAAGATTTTTACGACCACGGAACACGAGTCGCTTCCGTTATTGCCGGATTCGACATTCAGACGAACGTTTTTGATGTACTGAACATCTATTCGACGATCTCAACGCAGATCCTTACGGGCATTTCGAGCACGTCCTGCACGGGTGGGCCGGACCAGGAGACGCTCACCTTCGTCTTCCCGACATCGCCGTGCGCGCTCATTACGAACCTCGTTACCGCCTGCACAGGCTCCGGGGGCGTCGTCACCAACCTCGCGATACCGACAGAGTTGATCGTCACGCAACGTATTAATTTCGTCCATCAAGATGAGAGTGGGTTCCATTTTGGGCTTGGCGTTTCGCCATTCGGCCAGATCGGCAGTTCGCGCATCTGGCGGCAAAGCGCGGACACGACCGGTAATCCGCCCCACGTGCGCTTCCTGCCTACCCCGCAACCTCTTCCGCCATGCATGGAAACTCTTTTCCCGGTGCTCTTCGACCAAGCCTATGCGAGGGGAGCGCGAATCCAAAACAACAGTTGGGCCGCGTTTTTGGCCGTTGACGGTTTGAATGGCGGGCAATACGACGTTGATGCCCAGACGTTTGACATGGCGGTTCGCGATGCATTGTTGGTCGGGAACGGGACCAATGTTCCCGGTCCATTCCCTCTGAATCAGGAGTTTATCATTGTCTTCGCGGCCAACTCCCGCCTTAGCGATCAGGGCGTACAAGGAATTGTCGGCGGGATAGGAGACATACGCATCACCTCGCCCGCAACAGCCAAGAACGTCATCACCGTCGGTTCTGCCGAGAGCGCGCGGTTGGATTACAGCGGCTGCGACGTAACGGAGAATCAAAATGATTCGCTGGCCATTTGGCAAAACTCGGAGTTCGGCCCGACACTTGACGGGCGGTTCAAGCCCGAGATTGTGGCGCCGGGCACCACGATTTGGGCCGCAAAGTCAGAGTTAGCGGCCGTTATCGAACCAACGCTCGGAATTGTACCTGCGGTAAACCAAGATGCCAATGGTCATCCTGGCGCCGGTGTGGTCTTTGACTGTGGGGAGACGAATCTTTTCTGTGGGTTGGGCGTGAATTTTGACGCCTGTTTTCCAAATGCCAGCGCGGGGATCGTGCAGTCGAATTATGCTGATTTTGGTGAATACGACTGCGGTTCTGGCAGCAGTTACGCCGCGCCCGCCGTTTCCGGAGGCATCCAGCTTCTGTGGTGGTATTTCCAGCACCGACTGACCAATGAACTGGGTCAGGCGTTGTTGCAGCCCAGCCCGGCGATGGCCAAGGCGTACGTGTGCAACGCGGCGCGCTACCTGCCGATCACCAATCCCCAGACGGGCGCCATGGATACTTTGCCATCCATTGCTCAGGGCATGGGCGAATTGGATTTGGCGCGCATGTTCGACGGCGTGCCACGCGCGCTCCGTGACGAATCATCGCCGCGGGCGATCGACGTGGCATTGATTACGACGAATCCGGCGGCCCAGCAGACCTACTTCAGCCAATCGGGCCAGACCTACGAATTGACGGGACAGATCGCCACCAACGGCTTGCCCTTCCGCGTGACGCTGGCATGGATCGATGCGCCGGGGGCAATACAGGCCAACCAGGAACTTGTGAATAACCTGGATTTGCAGGTGACGATTGGCGGGGTGACCTACAAGGGCAACGTGTTTTCCGAGAATGAATCGGTGCCCGGCGGCACGTTTGACACCGTCAACAACATGGAGAGCGTGTTTTTGAATCCGGCCGGCGCGCTCAACGGCATAGCAGCCGTGACGTCGGGTGCGACATTCCAGGTCACCGTGCGCGCCACCGATATTGCGGGCAACGGCGTGCCCAACGTAGGCGAGCCGATTCCGGGCGGCTCCGGCACGTTGAATCAGGATTTTGCCCTGGTTGTTTACAATGCGGCAACGAGCACCCTGTCCGACGTCCCGAATCTGGCGACGAACAACGCCTGCCAAACGGCAGTCACGATTACAAATTTCCCGTACTCCTTTGCCAATACCCTCACGAATACCGTGTATCACAAAGTGTTCCCCAGTCCCACGGCGGCAACAGGCGGCAGCGAAGAGTTCTTCCGGATTCCGCTTCCGACGGCGGGAACGACCTTTACCATCGACATGGGTGGCAGCGCCCTGGACGCCGTCTTGTCGGTCTGGGAAGCGCAGGTGGTCCCGCAGACGGTTTTCGTCCGTGGCGAGTGCGGCGCGCTGACGGAAATTGCTTCCGAGGCCGCCGCTCGACCGGCGTTCCCCACAATATCGTTTACGGCCGACGGTTCCAATGACTATTTTATCGTCGCGGAGGGCAAGAGCGGGGCGACTGGCCCCCTGGAATTGAACGTGAACCGGCAATGTACGCTTTCCGTGTTTCCCAGCAGTCTGCCGTCGTCTCGCCTCGGCGCCGTGTACAGCGCGGAACTCACGGCGACAGGAGGCGCGCCGCCCTTTGCGTTTGCCGTGTCGCCCACCAACGGATTGCCGCCGGGGCTGACATTGTCACAATTGTCACTGACGACGACCGCAATCAGCGGGGTACCGACCAACACGGGGATATATACGTTTACGGTCACGGCCACCGACGCGCTCGGATGCAGCGTGACTGCCAGCGATAGCATCAGCGTCATTGCGTGCCCATCGCTGGCGTTGTTTCCCGGCAGTCTTCCGTCGTCGACCATCGGCATCCAGTACAGCGCGCAGCTTATCGCGACCGGAGGCGCGTCGCCTTATACGTTTACCGCGTCGCCCACCAATGGATTGCCGCCGGGGCTGATATTGTCGTCGACCACGGGCGCGATCAGCGGGGCGCCGACCAACACGGGGACATATGCGTTCACGATCACGGCCACCGACGCGCTCGGATGCACCGTGAGCGCCTCGTACACGATTCCTGTGGGCTGTCCATTGGAGACGTTGTCTCCCCGCAGTCTTCCGTCGGCCAACCTCAGCGTTCTGTACACCGCGCAACTCACGGCGACCGGAGGCGTGCCGCCCTATGTGTTTACCGCGTCGCCCAACAACGGATTACCGCCGGGGCTGGCTTTGTTATCGACCACGGGCGTGATCAGTGGGGTGCCGACCAACACCGGGACATATCCGTTCACGATCACGGCCATCGACACGCTCGGATGCACCGTAAGCTCCCCGTACTCGATTGTCGTTGGTTGTCCAGCGCTGACGTTGTCGCCCGGCAGTGTTCCATCGTCCCGCCCCGGCCTCCCGTACACCGCGCAACTCACGGTGACAGGGGGGACGGCACCGTATACGTTTACGGTGTCGCCCACCAATGGATTGCCACCGGGGCTGAGATTGTCATCGATCACGGGCCTGATCAGCGGGACGCCGACCAACACGGGGACGTACACATTTACGATCACAGGCACGGATGCGCTGGGGTGCACCGTGACCGCCTCGTATACGATTATCATTGCCTGTCCCTCGTTGTCGTTGTCGCCTCCGTCGTTGCCCTCGGCCGCGGTTGGGCAACCGTACAACCAGACCATCACGGCCACCGGCGGCGAACCCCCCGTGACGTTCACGCTGATGACAGGCCCGCTGCCGCCAGGGCTGCAGTTAACACCGTCGGGTTCGGTGACGGGCACACCCACCGCATTTGGCCTGTACACATTCCGGGTATCCGCGGCTGACGTCAACGGCTGCCTCGGGACGGCGTTCTATACGATCAGCGTATTGTGTCCGACCATCACGATTTCGCCGTCGTCGCTTCCCGTGGGGCAGGAATTCACCAACTACGGTCCGGTGACGCTTACGGCTTCGGGAAGCACGGGTCCGTACACGTTCAGCCAGACGGGCGGATCGTTACCGGCGGGGATGACGTTGTCCACCAACGGCGTGCTTTCCGGGACGCCGACGTCGGTGGGCAGCACGTTCACCGTGACGGCCACCGACAAGTTTGGGTGCACGGGCAGCAGCACGTACAAGCTATCCCTTGTCGACCCGCTCCAGGTGACCTTGTCGCCGTCTGTGCTGTCGACGGGCGTCGTTGGTCAGGGCTACAGTCAAACGGTCACCGCCAGCGGCGGTAATGGGCCGTACACCTTCGCGGTCTCCGGATCGTTGCCGCCGGGGTTGCAGACGAACGCGGTCGGCTACAGCTTTACCCTCAACGGCGCGCCTACCGAGGCGGGGTCATCTACATTTATGCTGACCGCGACCGATTCCGAAGGCCATGTTGGCCAGGCCAACTACACGATCGTTGTTACCAACGCCGCCGACCTCGGTGTTTCGGCGGTGCTGTCGCCGGGATCCGTGACGATCGGGAGCAACCTGACGTGCACTGTTACGGTGATCAACAACGGTCCATCACCGGCGACGGACGTAACGATCAGCAATACGCTGCCGGCGGAAGCGATATTCGTCTCCAGTTCTTCCGGGTGCACGACCAATGGCAATACGCTCATTTGTAACGTCGGAGACCTGGCAGTCGGAGACAGTGCCTCGAGAAGTTACGTGGTGCAGCCGACCGCGACGGGCCCCATCAGTGCGGCGGCTTCGGTTACCGCCGATGACAGCGCCGCCAACAACGTGGTGGCTGCTGCAACGGTCAATCCGCCGTACACCGTCGCCACGAATTCGAAGCCGAATGTCGTCAGCATTAATCAGGGTGGCGACGTCATAACGGTGAGCCTCAAAGGGCCGGGATCGATGCAGGTGCGGGTGCTCGGCAGCAATAATCAGGGTCCGATCGATCAGATTGTGTTGACCGGCACAGCGGCATCGAGCAGTCTTGCGATTCAAGTGAAGGGCGGCGGTCTGGTCAACGTCGGCAGTATCACCAGTGACGGAAGCCTCAAATCGATCAGTGGCGCCGCGGTCAACGTGACAGGCGCCGGGATTCAGGTGGGTGGGAATTTGGGAACCCTGAAGGCGAACGCCGTCCTCAGCAGCGCCATCGTGGTCAACGATGGCGGTGGCATTGGCACCCTGCAACTGAACGAGATGTCCAACTCCGTGTGCACGGTAAGCGGGTCGATCAAGACGGTGAAGGTGGGAATCTACAATTCCAGCAAGATCGACGCCGTGAACGTGGGGTCGGTCAAACTGGGCACCGTGAATACGCAAAACGGGAGCGAGCAGTTCGGGATTCAGGTTCAGAATCCCGGCGGCACCGTATCCGTGAATAACCCGCGTTTGAAATGGAAGATCACAACGTCGTCGGCCCAGTCAACGAATGACTTTCAAGTGGCGACGTCGCCATGATGGCGGACAGAACGGCCATGTGCCGCGATGGAGCGGTTTCGACGGCACGGGGGAATGACGATCAGGTCTTTATGGGTGCGCAAGTCTATCGAATGAGTCGGCAGCAGAGCAAGCAGATGGCGCGAATGCATGGAGGATGGAGAATGAGAGTTTCCGGACGTTATTTCTGGCCACTGGCCGGCGCGATTGTGTTTTCGATCGGATTGGCTCTGCGCGTCGGGGCGACGATCAATCCCGCCACGAGCAACAAGGTCATTATCTACCCCACGGCGCAGGACTCGATTGCCCAGCTCAAACAAGAGGGGATTACGAACGTTCAGAACTATGGGGCCTACTGGGTGGCGCAGGCGACCGACGAACAGGTCAAGGCGCTGAAACAACAGCACGGTGCCCGCGTGGAGCCGGCGGATTTTCTCAACCGGATTGAACTTCGCTCGATGACAGTGGACACGACGACGGCCAAGCCAGCCGGTCCCGGCAATCTTGGCCGGGTCACTCCGTCGGGAAGACGACTGCGCTTGGTTCAATTCAAGGGTCCGATCCAGCCCGAGTGGCTCAACGCCGTCAAGGCGGTGGCCGGGGCCAGAATGCTGTCGTATGTCCCCAACAATGCGTATGTGATTTCTTTGGATCAGAAAGCCGAAGACAACCTCAAGAGGCTGATGGCGCCATCGGGCCCAATCCAGTGGATCGGGGCCTACGATCCGTACTACAAAATGGATCCGATGCTGCCCAAGGCCGCGGCGTCCTCCGTTCAGGTGCAAATCGACATGGTGAATGGTCCTGAGGCCGGACAAACGCTGGAAGCCATCCGCGGGTACTCGCTGGAACAAACCGCCAAACCGGGTGCCTTGGGGAATGAGATCGTCCTCGCGATTGAGACCAGTCCGACCAACCTGGTTTCCATCACCCAGTTGCCGGATGTGCTGTGGATCGAGCGCAGCGCGCCGATGGAACCGAGGGACGAAGTGCAGGCGCTCATCCTTGCGGACAAGATCGGCGGACCGGGCAATGGCCCGGTGCCGGGTTTTGACGATTATCTGGATTTTTTGACGAATCGCGTGGGTGTCAGTACGAATTCGGCCGATTACCCTGTCCTCGACATCGCGGACACCTCGGCGTTCCCATCGGCTTATTTCTTCAACGATTTCTATGAGTTTGGAAACCCAACCAACGCCGTACGTATCGCCGGGATCATCGACATGTTGGCGCCCGGAGATACCTTGTGCGATAACCTGCATGGACCGTTTGTGATGTCGGTGGCGTCGGGGTACAACAGCGCGAGAGATTCGATCAATCTGGATGCCAGTGGATTTCGGAAGGGGTTGGGCGTGAGCCCGTTCGGGCGGGTGTCCAACACGATCCTGTTTAAGAACTCCGGTACCACGTGCGTTTTTGGCCTGCCCAACGCGTCCCATCCGGATCCAAACGGGGTGGGCGATATCGAGCTCAATGAATACCTCGGTACCTCTGCGCGAATCTCCAACAATAGTTGGGACCAGGGCGCGGTGGTCGGCAGCGGAGGCAACGTTGGCATCTACGATGCCACCGCGTTGAGTTATGACATAAACGTTCGCGACTGCGTGGCCTCCGGGTCCAGTAACGGGGTCGTTGTACCCGTTCCGTTTCCTCTGAACCAGGAGATGATCACGGTATTTGCCGCTGGCGACGTGCAAGGCTCGGACAACAATGGGGGATTCGGAGACGTTCTCCTGACGCCACCGTCCACGGCGAAAAATGTGATCAGTGTCGGAGCATCGGAAAACGTGCGTCTCACCCTCAACGAAGCCGAGGGTGAATGCTTTCTGCTCCCGAGCCAGTGCAACAATTCACTGGATATTTCCTCCTCCTCCGCATTTGGTCCCACGTTGGATGGCCGCTTCAAACCGGAAATCGTGGCTCCGGGGAACGCCATTTTTGGCGTGTTCGGTGGCGCCACGAATCAATTTCTGACCACTGTTCCTGGCAGCACGAACCAGGTTATAGGAACCGGCAATGCCTACATCTGCGATATCGGCACAACCGCAGGCGGGCCGCTCGCGAAGGACAATTATGTTGCCAGTAGTTATGCCGCGCCAGCGGTTTCAGCGGCGGCGCAACTGTTGTGGTGGTATTTTGAGCACCGTCTGCAAAACGAGCAGGGACAGAATTATCTCCAGCCCAGCCCGGCCATGGCCAAGGCCTATCTGTGCAACTCCGCCCGGTATCTGCCGATCACCGATCCCTCGACCGGGGCGCTGGACACGCTGCCGGCGATTGATCAGGGCATGGGCGAACTGGATTTGGCGACCATGTTTGACGGCGTACCGCGCGTGATTCGTGACGAAACCACGCCGCGCGCCATCGACACGCCGTTGATCACCACCAATCCTGTTCCCCAGCAGACGTATTTCAGCCGCTCCGGCCAAAGCTACCAGGTCAGTGGCCAGGTGGACGATCCGAACGAGCCGTTCCGCGTTACCCTGGCTTGGACGGACGCCCCCGGTAATCCCGCGGCTTTCAAACAACTGGTCAACAATTTGGACTTGGAAGTCATGATCGGCGGCCAGACGTATCTGGGCAACATCTTTGACGGACCCAACTCCGTGCCCGGCGGACAGCCAGACAGCATCAACAACATGGAGAGTGTCTTCCTGCCGGCCGGCCAAACGGGAGTCTGGAGCGTCATTGTGCGGGCCATGAACATCGCCAGCAATGCCGTGCCCAACATCGCCAACACCACTGTCGGCCAGGATTTTGCGCTGGTGGTCTACAACGCCGCGACAACCAACCGGTCCGATGTGCCCAATCTGGCGACGAATGATAGTTGCCAGACAGCAATCGCAATCGATACGTACCCCTTCACGTTTACCAACACACTCAGCGCCGGGGTCTATCATAAGACACTCCCGAGCCCGACCGCCGGCACCGGCGGCATCCAGGAGTTCTTCCGACTGGAGAATCCCAGCCCGCCCACACCCGGGACAGCGTTTACGATCGATACGCTCGGCAGCAGCTTCGATACGCTCTTGTCCGTCTGGCAAGTCGACGTCGTCCCGAGTTCGGTTCACGTGCGCGGTGATTGCGGCATCCTTCAGGAACTCACGTCGAACAACGACGCCTCAAGCAGTAACCTCCAATCCAGCGTCAGCTTTACGTCGGATGGATCCAATGACTATTACGTCGTGGTTGAGGCGCATAACAACGGCTCCGGTGGCAAGATGGTGCTCAATGTCAACGCCTCCGCTTCCTTGATTACCCTGACGCCGGCGGCCCTTGTGTTTGGCGATCAGGTTCAGGGAACCACCAGCACCGTCCAAACTGTGACCTACCAGAATGGCTATCCGGTCATGGTGACGGTCAACGGCACGGCCATCACCGGCGCCAATCCAGCCGATTTCACAATTACGCGCGACGGCTGCACTGGCAACCCACTTGGCACGGGCACAAATTGTCCCGTGGGTGTGGCGTTCACTCCGCAGGCCACGGGTGTGCGGACGGCGAATCTCGTGTTCACGGACACGGCGACGGGCAGCCCCCGCGTCGTTCCCCTGAGCGGCACGGGCACTCCGCCGGCGCCGTTGATTTGCCTGGGATCCAGCGGAGGTGTCGTGTTCAGCAACACCCCGGTGAATGTGGCCAGCGCTCCGCAAACCATCGTCATCACCAACTGTGGCACGGCGCCGCTGACGATCTCGCAGCCGACCTTCACCGGAAACGCGACGGGCGACTTCTCGGTGGTTCAAAATTGCACGACTCCGGCAACATTGGGCCCGGGAGCAACTGCAGCATTGCCATCACGTTTACGCCGACGGCCGCGGGACTGCGGCAAGCCACCTTGGTGATGGACAACAACGCGTCCGCCGCTCCGATTACGATCCTTTGCCAGGGAAACGGGTTCGTCCCCGCGCCGTCCCTGTGCGTGGACAGTACTGTCAGTTTCGGCAGCTTGCTTGTCGGAAGCACCGGTCTCGTTCAAACGGTGATAATCACCAATTGCGGGACGGCCGCTCTGGTGATTAGCAACACCCCTGTCCTCACCGCGGGAAATACGGGTGATTTTATCGTCGTCTCCAGTTCGTGCGCCATGCAATCAATATCCACTGGCAGCACTTGTACGGTCGGTCTGGAGTTCGCGCCCACGGCCGGCGGGGCGCGCTCGGCGACCTTGGCCATCACGGACAACATCTCCGGCGGGCCGCAATTGATCGCGCTGACCGGCAACGGCGCCCTCAGTCAGCCGGACGCCGCGATTGACAAGAACACCAACCTGAAGAAAATGGTGGGCTTTGGCGTGATTAATACAACCGGCATCGGACAGGAAATCATTCAAAATCTGCATCGCGAGGCGACAAACGCTATTGCAAAGGCTATTGAGGATAACAAAGGTGGCGTGTCGTTTTACGTGGCCGTGAAGAACGTCGGGACGGGAAGCGACCAATTCCTCGTCCAAGGTCAACAAATCAGCGGCGGACAGGGGTTCACGGCGAATTACTTCCTCGGCGGTATACGGTCTGAAAGTGTCCCGGTGACCGCCGCCATCGAAGCGGGCACCTTTGCGACCTCCACGATGGAGGCGGGAGCGGTGACCGGCGACGCAACCATGATCCGCGTGGTGATCTACGCGGACAAAACCGTGGCCAAGGGAACCACGGCAACCTTTACGTTAACGTTTACATCGGCCAGCGACGCGACCAAGCAAGACGCCGTCCGGGCCACGGTCGTGGCGAAATAAGCCGGGGGATAACCAGGAGAAGAACGTGACCATCAGCCAACCCGATGTTCTCAACGAGCGGCGACCGATGCGCAGCAGCATCCGGGCGTGTGTTTCCGCACTCTGTGCGCTCACGGCGTTTGTGGGGGTTCGTGTAACGAACTCACCCGCACAATCTCTCCAACCGTTTCCATACAACCCTGATCTGGGCAGGGCGATCGCGGTTCAGGCCGCAAACCAACCGGCGCTCCTGGCAACCGAGGGCGTGAAAGGGGTTGGCATCGGGGTCTCCGGCGGAAACTTGAGCCTGTTGGTCCTCGTCGATACGACAAACAATGCGGCACAACTACCCCCGAGTCTGGATGGCCTGCCGGTGAATGTCCAGGCGGTGGGTGCGATCCATGCGCTCACCTGCGGCGGCGGCAATCCCCAGGCGGCCTATCCGCTCCCTGTCCCGTTGGGTGTTTCGGGAGGCAATGCGCTTCCGGTTGGTGGAGGCTGCGCGAGCGGCACAATCGGGTTCAAAGTCCGGGATAATGGCACGGGACTCATTGGCTGGATTGGCAATAGCCACGTTGTCGCCAACGGTACGGATGGATGTCCCGGCTCGGCGCCCTTGGTACCCCCGAGTATCAGCCCGGTCCAATTGACACGACGCCAGTTGCAGCCCGGGCCAACTCGTCGGCACGTTGAACCGATTCGTCCCGATCGATTTCGCAGGTGGAGACAACCTCGTTGACGCGGGCTTTGTCCAGAGTTCGGATTTGGCCGTGTCGTCTACAATACTGAATCTCGGCCCGCAGGTGAACAACGTGGTTCCGGCCTTCGTCGGCCAGTTCGTCCAAAAGGACGGGCGGACGACCGATTGCACGGAAGGAACCGTCTCCGCGATCAATTTGACAGTCAATGTCGGCTACGATGGAACAACCTGCACCATAGCGACTTACACCAACCAGATTCAGGTTGCGCCGGCGGCTCCGTCGACCGCATTCGCTGCGGCTGGGGACTCCGGTTCGCCCGTTGTCGACTCCGACAACAATGCCGTGGGGCTTCTGTTTGCGGGAGATAGTGCGGGGAACGCCATCGCCAATCCCATCGGAGCGGTGCTGTCCGCGTTGAATGTCAGCCTGGCCAGCAATGGCAAGCTCCCAGGTGGTTACGCGGACCTCTCGCTTCTGGTTTACGCATGGCTACTCCTCCGACAATCCGACACGAATTGCGCCACGCTGCTGAACGCCATCCGCGCCAATGGCAGCGTGATGAACCTCGGATTTACCACGCTGCCCACAGCCAATCGCAACGCGGACAATGTGATCGATGCGTACGACACGATTATCGAGGCACTCAGCTTTTACTGGAGATCGAGCGGGGTGACGGGTGAGCCCGGAGGCACGCAGGCCGCGAAGCTCAAGGCGTCCGCCTTGTGTGTGGCCCGCAAGAAGTTGGCGGTGGAATTGGTCGCGGCGACGGCCAACGCCTCGTTGCTTGGCACCTTCCCCGGTAATGCCACGTACAAAAACGGTGGGGTCACGACCAATTTTCCGCCCGATTTGATCTCACAAGCCCAGGCGGTTGGCGCCGGTTATGATGTCGTGGCCATTAAAACCATGACCGCGCTCCTCAGAAATTCAACAGCAGCGGCGTGACCAACAATCTGCCAAACGGGCTTGTCGAATGCTCGCCGCAGTCGAGCAAGACATTGAAGCAGGACTCACAGGACCCGATGTCGCAGGCCACATGCCCCGGCGTTAACAATTCCTGCAGCGCGGCGCAGGTCGTTGTGTTCCCGAACAGTTCCGACCCGTTTGCCAAGGCGGTGTTCACGACCAGTATCAATCTCGGCTCCTACACGGTCAATATGCCCGCCCCGCTGTGCGGCATCGGCGGCCGGGATGCCGTGTGGCAGATCCCCCCATCCATCGGCAGTCGCTGGCAGGCAGTTCACCGTGTCCACAGGGGCAGCAACTTCGACACGATGTTGGCGGTTTGGACGGGTAGTTGCAGCGCCGGCGGCAGCAATCTGATTGCGGTAAGTTGCATTGCTAGCAACATCGGGCTCCAAGGAGTGCAACTCAGCTTCAACACCGACGGGACGAACACGTTCTTCATCGTCGGGGAAGGCCCTGTCGGCCAGTACGGCAAGCCTCAAGCTCAAGGTCACCAGCCCGTAAGCAAACGCTGCCATTGCGGTTAGTCCCGGTGAGCCTTCGGACGCGTGAAACCCGCGCCCGCTCAAGAAGTGGTGTTCGTCCTACACCCGCGACAGCAGCGCGGCAAACCGGCCGAATTGCTCTGCCCGGGCCGGTTCACGGTCAGCATAGATCGCCTGAAGATTGTTGCACATTCGCAGCAGGATGATCTGCGGAGTGGTGGGAGTCAGGAACGCGGGATTGAAAGCGACGCCCAACCGCTTGCACAACTCACGGCAGTCCGCCTCGTCCAGCAACTCGCCCTCATGGAACGGGTCGAAATAAAAACTCGCGCTGGTGGAATGCCACTTGAGGAGGAAGTGTGCCGGGCATGTTGATGCCGATCAATGGCAGGTGCAGCCGGCGCGCCAGCAACAGATACATCACCGATAAACTGATCGGAATGCCCAACCGACGATCCAGGACGCGGTTGAGATAGGAGTTGTCCGGGTCGTAGTAATCCTGGCGATTGCCCTGGAAACCCAGCGTGCGAAACAGATAGTGATTGCAGACTTCGACGGTGGCCCGCGGCGTCTCGCGTCCCGTCAGCCGTTCGCGCAACTCCTGGGCCATCTGATCGATGCGCGTGCGATACGCCGCCTCGTCGAACTCCGGGATAGCGCGTTTTCGCCACCAGCCAGGTGGCGGCCTCGATGTCGAAGTGGCTCCCACACGTCGCGCAAAACTTTCCCAAGGCCTCCCACGCGACGGCTTCGCGCAGGACGCGCAAAATTTGCGTCGCGTTGCGCTGCGCCGTGGGCTCCCCATCGCGCACGACGGATTCCAGTAACCGGACGCCTTCCTCGCCCCGTCCCGCCAGCGATTCCTGGAGCAATTGGATGGTGCGCGGGTCTTCGTCCGCCAGCAGTTTGGCGAGTGCTTTTCGATCAGGGTCTCGCAGGGCTTTCATGGGTCGAAATGCTTGGCCATACCATCTCTCAAAAGCCGCCAGACTGCAACTCAGGAAATACAGGGGTTACGACCCGCTGGCGTCTGGCCGCCCGACGATCAAACACTAGAAACACTCACATAACATGTGGTACCATGTATGAGTGCCCGTCATGACCAAGAACCAGAACTTGCCGAGGCGCGTCGGGAAGTGTCAGAAGTACGGAAATAAATAATGGGAGACCATATGATCCGCGGCGTGTTATTCGACCTCGACGGCGTGATCGTCGATACCCTTCACTACCACTATCTTGCCTGGAAGCACATGTTCGGAAAACTCGGCGGCTCCCCTGTCAGCGAGCTGACGGTGCTTCTGCACGAAGGGAGGAACTCCCGGGAGATTCTGCCGATTCTCATGAAGGAAACAGGGGTCACGATTCCCGAGGCCCGACAGGCTGCCTTTATCGAGGAGAAACGCGCCCATTTTCGGAGCATCGTGCGGGTCACCACATATCCCAAAGCATTTGAGACAATCGACGAGTTGCGCCGGCGCGGATTCAAAGTGGCGCTCGTCACGGCCTGCGCCCTAAAGAACATGCGGCATTCCCTCAATGCCGAGCAGCAGGCCCGTTTTGATTTCATCATCACCGGCGATGAGGTTCCCCGAGCCAAGCCGTTTCCTGATCCCTATCTTACGGCAGCCCGCCAACTCGGATTGCGTCCTGAAGAATGCGTCGTAGTGGAAAATGCGCCGCTCGGCATTGAGGCGGCACGCAATGCGGGGATGCGCTGCGTGGCCATCGAGACCACCTTGGGAAAAGAATACCTCACCTCCGCCGACCACGTTTTGCAGAACATCGCCGAATTATCAAGTCTGCCGATTTTGGCTCGAGATTAGAGACTGAGAATCCCGGATGCCGCAAGTGCGGGGCCCGGACTCCATTCAGGACGCCGCCTACCCGAATCAGCGTTCGCCGCCAAGAACGTTGTCAGCCAGCCAGTATGCCAGCCGGGGCGCATGGCTCAGGAGCGGGATGACGACGCGCGCCGCCCGTTCGTGGTACATCGCGTGACGGAGGTAATCATTGGCCCGGCCGCGTTGCCGGTACAACGTCGCCACCGCGACCGCGTACGGTTCCTCGCGGCGCGATGGCTGGCCGATGGCTTCGGCAGCCATCTCTCCCGTCCGCAATGCAAAAAAGATTCCCTGGCCCGTGAACGGCTCCATCACTCGCAGCGCGTCGCCGGCCAGGAACACGCCGTGTCCGGCCGCGCGGTTCACCGGTGCGTGAAGTGGATGCGCGCTCTGCAAGGATTCGAGCGGCTCGGGCGCAACGCCCGTCTCGCGGAAATGGGGGTTCTGCCAGACGGTGCGCGCAAACAGCGCTTCACAATCATGATGAAATCGCGCCGCCCACGGGCCGGTCACGATGCAGAGATTGGCGCGCTCCGCGTCCACACGCACCAGACCGCAGTAGCCGCCCCGAAACAGATGGAGTTGCACCCGGTGGTCCAATGTCGCCGGCGCGCGGAAATGCGATTGAAACGCGACGGATTCGGTGCGGCGACGCCGAAGACGAGCCAGACCGGTTTTGCGCGCAACCACCGAATGCCGTCCATCGGCGCCGATAATGGCTGTTCGGGCGCCGTACTCTCCGTGGCTGGTCGCCACCCGTCCATTGGCCAGGACATCATGGACCGTTTCGCCTTCGATGACATGCACTCCGCACGACCGCGCGTGATCGAGCAACGCCGCATCCAGCAGGCTCCGGCGGATGGCCACCGTCGGGTGCGGCAGGGCGACGGTGAGAACATGACGGCCCGTCGTGGTGAAGCAGGCGCCGTCGATTGTTTGCTGTGGCAACTCCCGTATTTTCCGCGCCACGCCGAGTCGTTCAAAAACCGGCCAGCAGTTCGGGTTGATGACATCACCGCAGACCTTGTGGCGCGGGAACCGGGCGTGCTCGAACAGCGCGACCCGCAACCCCCGTTGCGCGCAGGCCGCGGCGGCAGTCGCGCCGGCCGGCCCGCCGCCGACCACTACCACGTCGAACTCATTCATGACGGGCAAGCACGAGGCTCGCGTTGATGCCACCGAAGCCAAAGCTGTTCGACAGAATCCGGTTCGCCCGCACCGGCCGGCCCCGCTCGGGAATGTAATCCAGGTCACATTCGGGATCGGCCTGCCGCAGATTCAGGGTCGGCGGCAGGTAATCATGCTCCAGCGCCAGGGCGCACAGGGCCATCTCGATCGCCCCCGACGCGCCCAGTGCGTGGGCGTGGAATGGTTTGGTGGAGCTGACGGGGATCCGATGGGCGCGTTCGCCGAAAACCTGCTTCAACGCCAGCGTTTCGGCGGCGTCACCCAGCGGCGTGCCCGTTGCGTGGGCATTGACGTAATCGATGTGCGCCGGGGACACACGCGCGTCCGCCAGCGCGTGGTGAATGCACCGGGCCGCGCAGGATGCGTCCGGGCGGGGTGCCAGCATGTGATAGGCGTCATTGTTGGAGGCGTAGCCCAGGATCTCGGCGTAGATGTGCGCGTCTCGCAGGAGCGCGTGGCGGCGCTCTTCGAGAATGAACATCGCCGCCCCTTCACCCATCACAAATCCGTCGCGCGTCGCGTCGAACGGCCGACAGGCGCCGGCTGGATCGATATTGTTCCTGCTCAGGGCGTGGAGCACGTCAAACGCGCCAAACGTCAATGGCGCCAACGGCGCCTCGGCCGCGCCAGCCACCATCGCCAGCGCCTGACCTCCGCGGATCAACCGAAACGCTTCTCCCAATGCAATCGCACCGGAGCCGCAACTGTTCGAATTTGTGTTACCCGGTCCGGTGAAGCCAAATTCGATCGCGACATGGGAACCGCCCGAGCCGCCAAACACGAGAAACGCCAGCGCCGGATTCACCGCGCGAATACCCTGACGCATGAACAACTCGTGTTGGTGCTCGGCCAGCGCCACGCCGCCCAGTGCCGTGCCCGTGCAGACGCCGATATGCGGGTGGGGAGGGCGTTCCGAGTACAGCGGTCGGCCGCACTCGTTCGCGTCGTCCAGGGCCATTTTGGCGGCCACGAGCGCGAACTGGGCGAATCGATCCAGCCGTTTCACGCGCCGCGCGGGGAAATGCGCCAGCGGATCGAAATCGGTCACCTCGCCGGCGATTTGGGAGTCGAACGGTGATGGATCGAAGTGAGTAATGCGTCGAACGCCTGACTCACCGCGCAGGATTCCCCGCCACAGTCCGTCTTTGCCGCTGCCGATGGCGGTGATGGCCCCGATACCCGTGATGACAACGCGTGGCGACATGGTCTCCATAGTTGGGAGTGCTCAGCCCGCATTCTGTTCCAGATACGTTTTGAAATGGGACAGCGTGCGTGCGGCGATGGGCCGGACGAACATGTTGCCGAGCACGTGGTGCGCGAACCACCGGCCCAACGCCGACGGGCGATCGAGTTCGTGGGTAATGCCGACCAACACGCCGTCGGTCGTGGGCGTGTACGTCCACCGGACCTTCATCCCGCGCGTGAACGCCTTGAGATGCTCGAAGTGCAGTTCCGGGACGTTTGGGTGAGCCTCAAATCGAGAGGTCCACTGAACGGGCAACCAGCCGCGTCGCGCCGCCATTTTCACCACGAGGCCATCGTCGCCCACGCTCAGGATGCGAATCCAACGATAGTGCGGCAGTACTTTTGGCCAGAGCAACAAATTGGATGTCTCCTGGAAGACCCTGGCCAGCGGGGCTTTAATGACGATGGAGTTTTCGATGCGCACGCTCATGGGTGTCCCATCATGGCCATGCGGAAGAACCAGTGGCGACGAATGGTGAAACGGCCCAGTCCCGCGCGCAGCGGCCATCGCGCGCAGTTCCGCGACGCTGAAGGCGCGTTCGCAGGACGCCGGGGCGTCGAAACGCGCAATGGGGTTGCGGATGATGGTGCGCGCCATGAGTTTGCTCAGTCCGATCGCGATTCGATTCCTCCGCAGATCGTTGACGATGTAGCCAACCCGCGCAATATCGTGGATGCGACGGAGGATTGCAACTACGTTGGCCTCGGAGAAGTGGTGCAACGTCAACGAACAGAGAACGACGTCGAAGCTGGCCGCCGCATAGGGCAAAGCCAGCAGATCGTGCTGTTCGATCCGGATCTCGGGCCACGCGGCACAGTGCTCGCGCGCAATCGTCACGATCTCGGGATTCCCGTCCACGGCCGTGATCTCGACACCGACACGTTGCTGGCGCGCCCACTGAGCGATGGCTCGGGGGACATCCGCGCCGCCCGTGGCCAGGTCCAGAATCCTGACAGGGTTCATCGGCGCGATGTCCAGGAGTTCGTCCAGGTAACCCAGCGCGATGCGGTGGCCGCCCAGAAACCGATTGATGCCCTCCAGTACGTGGAGATCGGCGCGAAGCAGTGCCGGGTCATTCCCGCGCCGATCCATGATTTCGGGGACATGGGGATCGAACCGGCGCGGAGGGACGAATAGGCTCATGGCGATTTCAGCGACAGCACGGCGAGCATCCGTCCCGTCTGGCCTTTTTCCGCGCGATACGAGAAGTAGCGGTCCAGATGGCAGGCGGTGCAGAGGCGGGGATTATGGATATCGCGGACGCCCGCTTCGCGAAGTTGCCCTTCGATACCGCTCCAGATGTCCATCTCGTAGTGACATGGGCCGATGGACGGGCCAATGAACGCCAGGCAGTTACGCGGATCCGTGCCGTACCGCTGCCCCATCATTGCCAGCGTGTTTCCCGCAATGTTCGCCAGCGTGCCCTTCTTTCCCGAGTGAATCAGGCCAATGGCGGGGGTGTGTTGATCCACGATGAACACGGCGGCGCAATCGGCGCAGCGAATCACCAGCGGGAGGCCGTTCGTGGCCGTCACCAGCGCGTCGACCATCGGCACCCGCTCGCCGGTGGTTTCGAAGACGGCGGCCACGCCGTTGCCGTGTGTCTGTTCCGCCGAAACGAATCGGTGGGACGGGAATCCGAGCGTCGATCAGGGTGCGCGACTTCAAAATCATCCGCCTTGGTGTCGTCGCTGGTGCGCAGCGTGAACGCGTGGGTGACAAACGGAATCCGGCTCAGCGGTGCAAAGGTTTCGAACGGCATGGCTCAATCGGCCATACGCACGGTCATGCCGGTGACGCGTTCGAGCGTGGCGATGGCGACGTTGTAATCGTGGAGCGCCTGAATCTCATTGGAGCGGGCTTCGGTGAGGGCTGTCTGGGCGCTGAGAACGTCCAGTTGCGTGCCTGTGCCGGCGCGGAAACGCGCCTCGGCCAGCCGCAGGCTTTCCTCGGCTTCCTCGACGGTCTTCTTTTCGGCTTCGATCAATTCGAGCGTTTGAAGGTAGTCGGAATAGGCCTGGCGGACTTCCAGTTCCACCTGGCGGCGCGTGTCGGCGTAATCGAGGTTGGCCTCTTGCAATTGGGCGCGGGCTTCCGTGACTTTCCCGTGGGTGAGCATGCCATCGAACAGTGCCCAACTCACGTTGGCGCCCGAGGATCCAACCTTCGCGGGTGTCTTCCATGCGGTTGGTAAACGAATAATCGTGCCATCCGTAATTGCCAAACACGGACGCCTGGGGTTTGTAGCCGGAGAAGGCGACCTGGACGTTGGCTTGGGCCACACTGACTTGTCGCTCCGCCGAAAGCAATTCGGGGCGATGCTGGAGGGCCTGCTCGAGTGCGGTGGGCAACTCCCAATCCCGGTGTTCATAGACCAGTTTCCCTTCAAAGTTGATCGGGGTGAACGCATTCGTCTGGTTCGCGGCATCGATGGCCAGCAATTTCACCAGAGACTCTTTGGCGATGCGGAGATCATTCCGGGCGCTAATGAGCGGGGGCCTGGCATTCTCCAATTCGACCTCGGCGCGCAGCACGTTGAAGCGCGGGACAGACCCGACGTCAAACCGTGACTGCGCGTCGCGAAGTTGTTCTTCCAGGAGCGTCACCGATTGTTCGCGGACATCGACCAGCGCCAGGTCGAGCAGGATCTGGTAGAAATCCTTCCGCACGTCCAGGATCGTGTCGGCGACGGCGCTTTGGAACCCCAAGGTAGCAATCTGATCGGAGAGTTTCGCGGCGCGGAGAGCGGCATTCACTCGTCCGCCGGCGTAGACCAGTTGCGAAACCTGGATCTGTGCGGTCCACGGTTGTTCTTGATTGTCGAAAATGCTGGGGAAGTCCGGGGACGCGGAAATCGAGTCAATCGTGCTCTTGGCAACTATGCTGATATGAGCCGGAAGCCGTGACCTGCGGGACCGCTTGCGCGCGGACCTCGACAATGACGCCCTGGTTTCGGCGGATTTCTTCCCGGGCCTTGAGGATGGTTGGATTTTGCCGCAGGGCCAGGTCGATGCAATCCGGGAGCCTCAGGGTCTCAGGGATCGCGTTGGTGGACATCGCGTGGGTCGGCCCGGCAGCGGTCAAGATCAGCGAAGCGGCCAGCAGGCCGCGGAGGATTCTGGTCATGGTGTCAAGCTCACGGTAGTCGGTCGGTCTGGAAGCAGCTTCTTAAACGCGTCCGGAGGACAATGGTAATTGCGCACGGCATTTTGCTCGGCATCAATTGCCTTTTGATGCAGGTCGCGGTCGTTGGTTTCAAGGAAAACCTGAATCAAACCATAGTAGGCCGAGCAGATGTGATTGTGGACGACGGCGCAGTCCTGGTTCAGGCGGGGTTCTCCCTGGTTCATGACGACGGCGCAACCTTCCTTGTCAATTTGCCGATAGATGTCCGTGAGCAGCCGTAACGCCTGCGTGCGACTTCCGTCGAGCAACAAGGTTTGCAGGAGAGAAACACCAGCCTCTTCGGCATGACCGGTCGCCAGATAGACGGACGCGATGCTCAGGTACGAATCCGGGTTCGTGGGCGCTAGGTGGCGCATGTACACGTAGGCATCCAGCGCCTTTTGGTAGTCCGACAGGCGCATATAGGAGATCCCCAGATTCCAGTAAATCTCATGGTTGCCGATGTCCGGGATCTCGTTCGGATTGCGACCGCGTCTCAATTCCTTCCGGCGATTGTCGTCATTGAATTCTTTGTCGAGCGGTACGGCTTGCGACAGCGCTTCCACCGACTTCTGATACCACGGCATGCTTTGCGCCGTGGGCACGAGCGACCCTCCGTCCGCCGCATGTTGGGCGTACGAGTCGCCCTTGATGCGATAGTAGGCGCCGAGATGCAGCAGGACAATCTGGGTCTTGTCCGTCACCTGACGGGCTTTTTCGCCTTCTTCAATGATGCGATCGATATTCTTCCCCTCGGGATCCTTCTCGTAGAGGGCGAACGCCAGAGACTTGTGGGTCTTGAAACTGTTGGGACACGTCTCGACGGCCTTCGTCCACAAGGTCTCGTCGTCCTTCCAGTCGTCGTTGCGGTTGAAGGCGCGCACGCCATAGGCGACGACGATCAGGCTCAGGGCGGTGCGCGCCACGACCTGCAGCCAGATCCGCTGCGCCCAGGGCGAAACATCCAGATTGGGGATAAGACGGCGGCAGATCGAATAGACGGCGATCACGGCACAGCCGACGAATCCGATCGATGGCAGGTACAAAAACCGCTCGGCCATGATGCTGCCGATGCACCACGAGGTCTTGTCCAAGAGCGATTGGCCAAACGTCGGATTGGGGATCAGGTTGGACGAGGGCAGCAGCGTGCCGAAGAAGAAGAACACAAAGAAGAACAGCGGTTTGTTGCGGTGGTAGTTGCGGATGGCCACCAGCAGCACGATCACGATGGCCGCCAGCGCGACGATGGCCTTCCAGTCTTCCCACGTGTTGAAATGCCAGTCGACGATGGGGATTTGATTGTAGGAGTAGTCGCAGGACAACTGTTGCGGCCACAGGAGCAGCCAGAAATATTTCCCAATCACTTTGATGGCGGTGATGCGCGCGGTCAGAAAGCTCACGCCCGGCTTGGCCAGCGGGTTGTCCACCCAGGGCAGCTCCGGCGGGCGCAGTTGCCCAAAAATCTGGCTGCGCACATAGAACATCGTCAGAATGGGCGCGACCAGGACCACGTAGCCCTTGAGCGCGAACTCCGAGAAATTCGCGAAGAGGTTGGCCAGCCAGTTGGGCTGTTTGCGGCGCAGGCGATACACAAAGTCGTAGAGCATGATCACCCCCAGCACCACCACGCCCGATTCCTTGCAAAACACGCTGACGGCCGTGGACAGCATCAAAATGGTCAGCGGCAACAGTTTCCCCCAGCCTCCGGCGAGGCAGGCCAACACCACCGTGCTGACGCCGAGCGCCACGAGCGCCAGGGAGATGACCTGGCCGCTTTGCAGGCTTGACGGGAGCAGCGTCGGGAGCTTCCAGTTGACGGCCACGAACGCCAGCAGCAATGCCGAAATTGCGCCGGTGACGATCAACGGCTTGCGTTCGGGTTTGGTCTTGCGTTTCGGCGGTTGTGGCCTTCACGTAGCAAAGAAAGCCGACCAATACCCACAACGTCGTAAACAGGTCGGCGCGTCCGACAATGTTGGCCACCGACTCGGTGGCCACCGGGTGAGTGCCGAACAGCGCGGCCACGAAAAATGCCGCCCAAAGCCGCTCCATCAGCACCAGCACGGCAAAGTAGACCAGCACCGAGTTCGCCCAATGCAGGACAAAGTTGATCCAGTGATAGCCGGCGGCGTGAGTCCCGTTGCCGAGGATGCTGTAGTTGAACAGATACGACAACGTCGTCAACGGACGGTACAGGCCGCTGACGGCTTTCGGCCACCAGTAGTCCTGGGTAAAAATCAGGTGGAGATTGTCATGGTTGGCCGCGCGCAGGCGCGGGTCTTCGAGAATGATGAACTTGTTGTCCAGCGCGAACCCCGTGTTGGTACAACGTGTTGCAGTACGTGAACAGCACCACGGCGCCGAGCACGAACGCGACCACCACATGGGGAAGGACCCCGACCGATGGCCACAGCTTGGTCTTCGGAGCCGCGTCAGCGTCGGGCTGTTGCGGTTCGCGCGTGGCGGATACGGATGATGGTTTTTTTGGACTCATCGGTGCGACGCGAGCCTCCTTCCTCGCTCGCTCGGTCAAGTCGGTGCGTCGAAGTGTGTCAGCAGCCTGCCGCAAAGTCAAAAAGGTTTTGCAGGCGGCCCCGGCGCGCTAACATGGGGTTGGATCATGACCAAAAGCCCGATATTGGTCGGCACGGCCGGCTGGAGTTATCCCGATTGGGAGAATTTGGTGTATCCGCCCAACCAGACGGCGGGTCGCCTCCGTCTGGTGGCGCGGTACCTCGATTGCGTGGAAGTCGACAGTTCGTTTTACCGTCCCCCCACGGCCCGCGCCACCGGGAACTGGGTTCGGGCCGTCGACGGCCGACCGCAGTTTCGTTTCCTGGCAAAAGCATGGCAACGGTTTACGCATGAACGTTCGTCACCTTGGACAACGGCGGAGGTGGACCTGTTCACCACCGGCTTGGAACCGCTCCGCGAGAGCGGGCGACTCGACGCGCTCCTGTTCCAATTCCCATGGTCGTTCCGCAACGACGCGCGAAACCGTGACTGGCTGCGGGCCGTCGCCGACGACTTTGCGGGCTGGCCGATGGCGGTGGAAGTCCGGCACGATTCGTGGCTGGCGGATGAGACGTTCGAGTTTCTCCGTGAACGCCGGATCGCGTTTTGCAATATCGATCAACCCGTGTTGGCCCACTGCATCCTGCCGACGGCCCATGCGACCGCGGATATCGGCTACTTTCGGCTGCACGGGCGCAACGCGAAGAACTGGTTCCGGGAAAAGCAGGACGCGTACGGCGGACGGTACGACTACCTGTACTCGGCGGCGGAACTGGACGACCTGCTCGCGCACATCGCGACGATCGCCGCGCGGACGAAGAAGACGTTTGCGGTGTTCAACAACCACAAGGATGCCAAGGCGTTTTCCAATGCGCTACAGGTGAAGGCGCGCCTGGCGCCCGCGGTCGCGGTTCGCGCGCCTGTGGCGCTGCGGGAACGTTATCCATCCATCCGCGCCTGCACGGTGCCCGACGGCGACGAGCAGTTGCCCCTGGTGTGACGGTGATGGAAAATTCGGATGCGCTGTCCTGACGTTATGCGCGGTGGCGTTTGAGGAAGGCGGCGAGGGATACGCCACCGAGCGCGGCCAGCAGAAACGACGATGGCTCGGGAACGTCGATGGCGATATAGTTTGCGGCATTTTCCAAGCCATTTGCAAACACGGAACCGGTTCCGTTCGGGTTGAATTCCAGGATGTCCCCGTGGCCGTGGTTCGCCACGTACAGATTGCCACTGCTGTCGAAGGCAAGGCCAATAGGGTCCAAAAGCAGGTTCGTCGATGTGAAGGTTGATCCTTGTCCGTTCGGATTAAATTTCTCGATGCTGCTATTGCTGTAGTTTGCAACATAGAGATTGCCGCCGTAAAACGCAAGGCCATTAGGGTTGTCCACGCCCGTGCTGGCAAAAACCGACCCGACCCCGTTTGTATTGAACTTAAGAATCGTGTTGTTGCCATTCGCCACGTACAGGTTGCCACTGTTGTCAAACGCGAGCGCGTCGGGGCCGTTCAAGCCCGAGGCAGCGGTCGCAAACACCGACCCGGTTCCGCTGGAGTTGAATTCTTCGATAGTATTGTTCTCGGCGTTGGCAACGTAAAGATTGCCGCTGCTGTCAAATGCAAGGCCTATGGGGTAGTCCAATCCCGATGTGGTGAAGACGGACCCGGTCCCGCTCGAATTAAATTCCTCGATTGTACTATGGCCGTTGCCTCCGCCTGAATTGGCAACGTAGAGATTACCGCTGCCGTCAAAGGCAAGGCCAAGTGGGTAGTTCAAGCCAGAACTGGCCGTTGCGAAGTCCGTTCCGTTTCCGCTGGAATTGAACTCGTCGATGGTGTTGGCGTTGAAGGTAGACAGGTAAACCGTATCGGCACGCGTGCAGGGTACGAGGAAGCACAAAGCGAGAAGGCTTGTGAATACGAAATTTGCGACCTTACAAAAACCCTTCATACACACCCGAACTCTCTTACGAGATACTATACACTGGGTAGTCTCGCGACTGCAAGCGCAGAATTGCGACGGCGAATGTGGTTTCATGCCGATGTCACCTTCTCTCTTTGTATCAATATCAATACGCTCCCTGATTCCACGGCCCGATTGCCGGTCTGCCGTTGGTTTGGCCATTGAAGTTGTGATTCAGTCCGGGCAGGTTTAGGCCGCTGAGGTTCACCCCCGCGCCGACGGTATTCCCGTTGGTGATCGAATAGTTGTTTTGGTAGGCCAGCGTCCCGCTCCCGAATGACAGGCTCTGGAACGTCGGTGAGTTGGTCTGCCCATTCAGTTCCCAAGCAGCCGAGCGCATGTTCCCGAAGGTCAGGCTCCCGGTGCCATTGATATAGAAGATGGTCGAGAGCGGCGTGTAGTAGTCATTGTAGTTGAACGTCCAGTTGTTCGTCCCGCTCGTGATCGCATCGGTGTCAACCGGGCTGTCGCCGTAGACGGACGTGCGGAAGTCGTAAAAGATGTTGTTCTCGACCAGCAACGGATTATTGGCAGGCCATGTCTCGCTCGAATCGCAACCAAGGTGCAGACCGTCCGTGCTTTGACCTCCATCCAGGTTGGCCGTCGTGTTGATAATGATGGTGTTGTTTAGGACACGCATGACGGCATTATTTGGTGTCCCTGAACCCGCAGAGCAGTCGATAGGTTCCGTGCCGCCGTTGGGGCTGCTGGCGAGATCGTTGCAGTTGACGAGCAGGTTGTTGTAGATGTTGGCGCTGCTGGATGACGCCCAGATTGCCGCCGTTCCATTGACGTTGGTGTGCGTCGCATAAAACGTGTTCGCATACACGTCGATGTTGCTGCCTGCGCCGTTACTCCCCGGACGCATGTAGATACCGTCATGGTGCGGTGGGCCTCCGTATCCGGCCCAGTAGAACTGAGCATAGGTGAAGTCCCAATCGTGAAACATGTTGTTGTGGATGAATGCGTTGTTCATGCTCACAGCACTCCCACCGCCCTGGCCGGCGATAGAGACGCCCCACACGTTGCCTGAGCTAAAATCGCAGTATTCCACGGTGAGGTTGGTACACGGAGCCTCATAGTTGATGTCCACGGCATTGCAGATTCCCAAGAACTGACAGTTGGTGATCGTCAACCCGTTCACGCCAGCGCCATCGCCAGCCACTTCGATGCCGGCCGACGACGCGCCGCCGTAGCCCGTCCCCTGAATCGAGTTCGCGCTCATCGGCTCCTGGTTGAACGAGTAGCCGAGGTCGTGGAAATAGCAGTTCTCGACCGTCACGTTCGAGGCGACGCCACTGGCAAAGAAAATCCCCCATCCCTGATTTGGCACGGCTGCCGACTGACCGATGAGCACGTTGGTCAGAATTTGACCGTTGTCGCAATAGAGTATGACGGCGCCCGTGTAGGAACCATAGTTCGGCGCGTTTGAGAAGCAAATGTAGGGACCGCTGATGGTGCCGCTGCCGCTGGGGAAGTTCGTGATTGGAGGAGTCCCGTCAAAACTAAAATAGTCGGCTCCTATAATAGTGAGATTCGTGGTGATGACGTTGTTGCTGGAGGTATTATCAATCCGGTTCGTACTGCAACTGCTGCCGGTTCCTGCTGCAAGGAGAACAAGAGGAGCGCTGCCCGAGTGGACAGAGAGCGGTGACGTGCCGGTGGACATTGAGCCTGTGGTGATTGTCGTGTAGGAAACGTCGGAATAACTCGGTAGACTGCTGGAGCCGCCCATCGGCCCGAATTCCAGGTTATTGAACACAACATTGCTGGCCCCGCCGTAAGCCCAGAATGCCGCGTAGCCATAGCCTTGCGCATAGCTGTCGGTGATGATCGCGGGTGTCCCGTCGCCCCAAGCGTTCGTGCTGGTATAGGTGATCGGCTCGGCGCTCGATCCGCTCCAAGACAGACTGAATCCCCGGCGTGTAGCCGCCTTGGGACGACTCCGTGAAGACATATTGCACCCCGCCCTTGAAGTACACCGTGTCGCCCGGGAGGAGGGGCGTGCCTTCAGGGCCGGGGCCGACCGACGGACCTCCATCGCCGGGGCAGTGTTGCCAAGCCGTAGCCGGATTCGTGCCAGCGGCGAAATCCGAGCCGTTGGTGTAGTCCACGTAGTAGTCAGCGGGGCTAATGCCGACGGTGGTGCAGATGGTGGCAACGCACGACGGAGAATTGGACATGCTCGCGCAGAGGGTCGCCGTGCCGACGTTGCCGGCGGTCCAGAGGACGGTCGTGTTGTTGGAGCCGCCGGTGATGGTACCGTTGGAGACGGACCACCAATAGCTGGCGTCCGGAGCGGGCAGTATGGAGGCGATGTTGTTGGTGGTACCGGAAGCGATTGCCGGTGGGGTGGTGATCGCCGCCACCGGATCAAAGCCACACACGTAATCTTCCAGGTTGTTCAGTCCGCTGTCGTTGGCGTCGCAACTCGCGCAGGACTGGTTATTGATGCCCAGGGCGAATCACAGTTCCGCGCCATTGGCGAGGATGGCGCGTTCCGTCTTCAGCGTGCCGCCATTGAAAATCAGGGCGGCGTTCGTGCCGCTCCCGAGGTTGAGTGTGTCCGCCGTCACCGTGCCGCTGTTGATGGCCGGCGATTTCGTTTCGGGCCGTCTCATAAGTGCTTGAGGTTCGATCTCCTTCCTCATTCGTACGGCGGCGGCGGGCCCCGCTCCTTCTGGGGGTAGAGAGTATAGAAATAATTCACCCGTTCGCGCAGCCCATCGATTTCAATACTCAGATACGTGAGATCGGGAAACTTGCTCCATGGCCACTCGATTGTGAAGAATGGCAGGGGCTCGTCGCCCCACCGCCACGGCTTGATCTTCGGCGCTCCCAGTGGAAGCTCCTTCTCGTTGTAGCCGAGGCGATGGAGATATGTCCAAGCCAACTTAAGTGCGCCTTCTTTTGTGACCTTGGAAGGTTTCATCAGAGGTCGTATATCTTCCTCCCGCCACAGGTCGGTCATGGAGTGCTTCAAGTCGTCGAAGTCATCTATTACGCGGTCACTGGCGCTGAAGATGAAAAGCCATTTCCCCCCAATCACAACTGTCGCGTCCCGGATGAACCCATTGTACTTGTATTCCGTCACGTCGTTCGTCGTCAGGGGCTGCGGAATCTCCAAGTCGAGCGCCTTAGCGCAACGCTCCACGTACGGCAGGACCTCGACAAGATTCGTAATCGGGTCACGGGTTGACAGTCCGTTTCCGGCAAAGCAGGCCACTGCAACGTCCAGGAATAACACGGATATGATCAGTTTTAGGTTGCTCATGGTGTCCAGTTCCACTTGAGATTCACGTCACCGAAAATACTGGGTGCTCGAATCGATTGCGTCTTAGACATGCCGGCGCTGATCGCATCCTGTAGCGTGAAGCCGCTTGACCATTTGCTGAACATAGTCGTTACCAAATCACTGTGCGCCTTTGTGAAGCTGCCGGCAACACCTGCATTCTCCTCTTTCGTCCACCCAACGAATGCCCTCGGCGGTATCTTGCGGTTATTGTATTCGGCGGTCAACACTTGTCGCGTCTCGATTCCGAAGGCGATCGGCCAATTGCCCTTCGCTGTAAAACACCCATCCAAGAACACGAACCCGAAGGGCGTGGCGAAGTTCGTGGTCCCCGAGGCAATTCCATTGTTCAGAAATGACTCAATGTCGTCTACAGACACCCCTGTGCTCTGGTTGGGTCCGATGGAGGTATCGGCCCCGTGCGTGAAGCAGAACATAGCTGCGGGACGTAAGCTGCTCCAGCCGTTCTTAAGAACGCCTTTCCACTGATTCCAGGAGGCTTGGTCATCGTTGATTACATACGTGGTCGCATAACCATTCCCCGTTATCAGAGAGTAAAGCGAACCCTGCACCGTTACAGCCAGCGAGTTGAACATGCCTTCAAACTGTGCGTCACCAGGAAAGAGGTCTGAGTAGCAAACCAAGAAACTCCTCTGGCCATTGCTTGAAGGTATCGGGCCTTCCGTGTAAGATTTGAAGCCCGGGTCGCTGCCTGATGCTACGTCAACCTGGACGAAATCTCCAGAAAACGGATTGCCATTGGCGTCGGTCCCATCCCAAAACACGGAGATCTGGCCATTGCTCGTCGTGCCGGTGTAAACCCGTATAACCGTATTGGACTGAGAAGTGATAGTGACCGTCCAGTCCACGACGGGGTTGGTCGACACAGCATTGATGGGCAAGGTCCCGCCGAAAGTCATTGGCACGCTGGGAAATGTGATCGCGTTGGAGACGTAGACTTCTACTGTTTGACTAGAATACGTGCAATATCCGCTATCGTCATTGCACGACGGGCCTGTGTAGACAGCGAAAGCTTGGATCGAATGCCACCCGTTGCTGACTTCGTCCGTATTCCACTGGCCCGAGAACGTGGTTCCGAGCAGGGTGCTGGGATTCACAATTGACATGTCTGGCTGGCCGTCCAGCAGAAAATAGATTCCGTCAAATTGTTGTCCGCCTAGCATGCCGACCTGGGTGGGAAGGTTGATCACCCCACTCACCGTGTTGGATTGGTCCATCAGGATGGTGATGCCGACGGCTTCCGGAGCGGAATTGGGGTCAGATCTAATCATTGTAACAATTGGGTTTTGAGTTGTTCGTAGCGGTGGCGCACTGCTGGAGGATGCCTTGGGTTTTCGCGGGGGTGTCATTGTTCCACGGAGGCGACCCCACCTGCTTTTGGAACAGTTGCAGGACGGCGGGCGGGACGCAGTTGGTCGGGACGGGGCTTTGGTCGCAGGGCGGGGCAGAGCCTTGTGAGGCGGCGCGATAGATGGGGATGCCGACGCCGAGCATGGCGGCGAGGGCGAGCAACACCCAGATCAGCGCGCGGCCTGCGGATTTGGGATGCGGGTTGGCGGGCATGGTCATGGCGGGGATTCTCCTACGCAAGCGCCTCGCTGCTGGGGATGGGTTCGCGGGTCGGGCCCGGGTTAGCGGAGATGGCGTTCGAGCAGAGTTCGGGCGCGTCCGTGCATCGGGCGTTGTCGGCAAGAATCACCGTGTCCAGCATGTGAGCCTCCACGTACTCTCGCAACGCTTCTCCATGGCCGACTGCCGCAAACGCGACAGCGGTTCAAGCCAAAATCTTCGTGTACGCTGCGGGGATGGCGTTGTCAATCCAAATCAGGGCGGGACGAACTTAAGGGCAAGAACAATTGCGGCTCGCTTCTCCATAAACCGCCCCCGCGCACCTTCCCAAACAACGCCGAGTTTAGATCGAACCGCAGCGGGTGTCGAGACATCAGTAGAACAGGCTCGCCCGTGTGCGTTCGAAAGCACGGGCTTCCTCATGGCCTTGCGTCGTTCTTTACATTCTTCCAACCCGTGATCACGAAAACTGGCGCCGCTTCAAACCCGATCAGGCAATGATCCAGAGGTATATACAGCAACCAGGTGTGTTGGGAGTGTTTCGACAGAAAGTCGGCCGCCTGTCGGCCGCAAACATACCAGTAATCTGCGACCTGCCATCCGGTTTGGGGGTTGGGTGGCGGCGCGGGCGCAAGACCGGGTACCCTGGTTTCTTTTGGTCCCCGGCCTGGCAGACCGCCAATCAGCCACACGCGGTGACCCGAAGCCAACGTCCGTTCGATGCGGTCCAACACCGGTTTGATCGGCCTACCGGCCAGCATGTCCCGCGTGACGAGGTCGTAGCGGTGGAACCGCAGGTCATTCACTTGAGGCAATGTCACCCATGGCACGGAACCCGTGTGGTAACGGGCGAACGTGATGCCCAAATGCCACGGGTAAACGACAATCAAGTCGCCGGGTTCCGCGCGCCTCGACACTTGAGCCGCAGCGAGGTCCACGTTTGTGTGGGCACATTTTGCGCCGGCCATGGCGGCGGGAAGTGGCGCGAGCGACACAAAACAGGCCAGAACCAGCCAGGAGGTCTGGATACGTTGGGCCCATCCGGCGAGGGCCGCCTCGATGTTCACGGCGGCAAACACCATGGCCGGCAGCCAGTGCCACGGATAGATTTGAAACTTCGCGATCCCGTGATAAACCAAAAGCCCAACCGTGCCGATGATCAGATTCAAGCTGGCGAAGAAAGGCCGATCGCGCGAATCAGCCGGGGTTGTTTGCCCCCCGGTTACGAGCGTCGCGCAACCGGCGCCCACGGCGAGCAGAAGCAGCGCCAGCCAGATCCAGTGCATCACGCTGACCGATGAATCGAGAGCATCGAAAAGGCTAATCCACATGAGGAAGGGATGAAACCCAGCCGATTGCGTAGCCAGCCAACTGTGGGCCTCAACAATCAACGGTCCGTAAGGCACGACGGACAGTGCCGCGGGAAGCCCGATGCACACGGCAGCCATTGCTTCCCGCCGCTGGTTGCGCCGCAAGCAAACCAGCGCCCCGCTGTAGCACGTTGCCAGGAGAAGAAAGGAGTTTTGATACAAGGTTTGCGCGCTGAGTAGACCCACCATCGCGGCTATCAAGTACCGTTTGCGGGAGGGACGACTAACAAAAGACCAGACCGAACCCACGACGACCAACAGGAGCGCGCTACCCAAGCCGTACGATCGCAATGAATCCCCCCAGCGCACGACTTGCAGATTTGTCGCCAGCAAGGCCAGCGAAAGCACAGGCCAGGTGATGCGCATCAGCCGACCGCTCAACCAAATGGCTGCGACCAAGGAAAGTCCGATGACGAAGCCCAGCAGTCGCAGGCCAAAATCAGTATGGCCCAAACCCAACGTGACCCACACCCGGACCAGGGACAGAAACAGGATCGGGTTCGAATGGTGTGCCACCATCCGCCAGGTGTCGGCAAAATGCGGGAGCGTGGCCAGCCCGAGCGTGTCCACCTCATCCCGCCAGAGCGCACCGGCGTGGGTAAGAACCAGAATGTTGAGATAACCTGCCGCGAGGGTAAGGAAGACAGCCAGTACGCATTCCGGGCGTGCGACAAACTGCGCCCACTTCGGCCCCGCTCTAATGCTCATGTGCAGGGGCGAAATCGGGTTTGAGCCACAGCCCAGCCTGCCGTGAGCGGCCTGTGAGTAACATGCCCACAGGATACCCCCCTCGCTTGTAGCCGACAAGGCCAAATCAGGGCACGACCGCGTAGGGCGGCACCTGAAAGTTTCCGTTCGTGCCAAGTTGGAAATAGAAATTGGTGGAGGAGATGTAGATTTGTCCGACCAGCGACCAGGCGATCAGCCCCGGTGCCGGGGACTGCCCTCCCCACGCCGGCGCGGCCTGGGGCCAGCCGGCGAAGGCCGTGCAGTTGCCGACATAAATCGTGCCGCTGGGGTCGGCGGTGAGATTCGTGAAGTCCAGATCGAACGTCGTACAGCCTTGGTCCGAGTACGAGTAGGCGTCTCCGGGCCGTACGCTACCGAAACCCGCCCCGGCGTGGTTATCCGTGGGAATGGAGGCGCACATACCGGCGGTGGCGAAGACATTGTTGATCGTCAAATTCGGGCTGGTGCAACCGGTGAAGCGGGAGCTATCGGTGAGGTTCAGGCCGTTCCAGCGCCACTGATACGAGAGCGAGTTGCCCGTGGCCCCGACTGTGAACGTCACATTGGAACCGGGGCAGGTCACCTGCGATGCCGGCTGCGTGTTGATGGCGAATGTCTCGTCCGCGTTGACCGTGACGGTGCCTGACGGCGACGAGCAGTTGCCGCTGGTGTGACCGGATTTACGGGTCTGGCGGTTTGCCGCTCGCCCGTGTGCGTCTGGAAGCTGGAGCTTCCTCATGGGTTTGCATCGTTCGTTGCATTCTTCCAACCCGCGAACATGAAAACTGGCGCCACTTCAACCCCGATCACGCAATAATCCAGGGGTGTAACAAGCGACCAAACGTGTTGGGTGTGCTTCGACAGGAAGTCTTGCGCCTGTCGGCCGCAAACATATGTGTAACGGTCTTCCAGCCATCCGGTTTGGGCGTTGGGTGCTGGCGCGGGCGGAAGTCTGGGCACTTCCGTTTCTCCTGGTTGTCGGTCCGGTAGACCGCCAACGAGCCACACGTGGTGACCCGAAGCCAAGACCCGTTCGATGCGGTCAAACACGGGTTTGAACGATTTGTCGGCCAGCATGTCCTGCTTGATGAGGTCGTAGCGGTGGAACCGCAGATCGTTCACTTGAGGCAATGTCACCCATTCCACGGAACCCGTGTAGTAGCGAGCGAACGTGATGCCAAAATACCAGGGGTAAACGACAATCAAGTCGCCCGCTTCCGTACGCCTCGACATTTGAGCCGCGACAACATCCAGGTTTGTGTGGGCACATTTCGCGCCGCGTATGGCCGCGGGAAGTGGCATGAGCGACACCAAGCAGATCGAAACCAGCCAGGGGATCCGGATACGTTGCGCCCGCTCGGCGAGAGCCGCCTCCATGTTCACGGCGGCAAACACCATGGCCGGCAGCCAATGCCACGGCCAGATTTGGAACCTCGCGATCCGGTGGAAAGCAAGAAGCCCGGCCATGCCAATGATCAGATTCAAGCTGGCGAAGAAGGGCCGATCGCGCGAATCAGCCGAGGCTGTTCGCCCCCCTGGCACGAGCGTCGCACAGCCGACTCCCACGGCGAGCAGAAGCAGCGCCAGCCAGACCCAGTGCATCACGCTGACCGATGAATCGAGAGCATCGAAAAAACGAATCCACATGAGGAAGGGATGAAAGCCGACCTTTTGCGTAACGAGCCAGCTTTGGGCCTCGACAATCAATGGCGCATAAGGCGCTACGGACAGTGCTGCGGGAAGCCCGATGCACAGGGTCGCCATCCCTTCCCGCCGCTGGTTGCGCCGCAAGCAAACCACCGCGCCGCTGCAACACGTCGCCAGGATAAAAAAGGAGTTTTGATACAGGCTTTGCGCGCTCAATACACCCACCATCGCGGCTATCAGATACCGTTTCCGGGAAGGACGACTGACAAAAGACCAGACCGAACCCACAACGAGTAACAGGAGCGCGCTGCCCAAGCCATACGGTCGCAATGAATCGCCCCAGCGCATGAGTTGCAGATTTGTCGCCAGCAAGGCCAGCGAAAGCACGGGCCAGGTGATGCGCATCAACCGACCGCCCAACCAAATGGCTGCGACCAGGAAAAGTCCAATGACAAAGCCCAGCAGTCGCAGGCCAAAATCCGTGCACCCCAAACCCAACATAACCCACACCCGAACGAGGGATGGGAACAAGATCGGATCCGCATTGTGTGCCAGCATCCGCCAAGTTTCGGCAAAATCGGGAAGTGTGGCCAACCCCAGCGTGCCCACCTCGTCCCGCCAGAGCGCACCGGCGTTGGTAAGAACGAGAATGTTGAGGTAACCCGCCGCGAGAGTAAGGAAGACAGCCAGTACGCATTCCGGGCGGGCGACAAATTGCGCCCACTTCGGTCCGGGGCTAGCGCTCATGCGCAGAGGCGAAATCGGGTTTGAGCCACAGCCCAGCCTGCCGTGAGCGGCCTGTGAGTAACATGCCCACAGGATACCCCCCCTCGCTTGCAGCCGACAAGGCCAAATCAGGGCACGACCGTGCGAGGTTGCAACATGGCCGTCGCAGTTACCCGTCGCCATTTGTTGTCCCGCAGGTTGGCGAGCACGGAAAATGCCTTGCATCAAGCCGGCCGCGCTCTTAGAATCCCTCGTGAGGGGGCCAAACAGAAGGATGCAAGTCCGACGATGCTGGAGAAAATACTCGTACCAAGCGATCTATCCGACGAATCGAATTTCGTCATCCCGTACGCGCTGACGCTGGCGCAGGCGTTTCATAGCAAGTTGTACCTGTTGCACGTGATGGATCCCGCCTCGCTCAAGGGACCGGAAAACCTCGTGGATTTTCCGCGGCTGACCAGAATGCTCGCGCTGGACGTGAACGCCCCCGACCTGCCGCCGCTGAAGAAGAGCGTGACGGTCGCGAAGATGTACCTGTACAAGAAAAATCGCGCGGGAGCGATTGCGGAATCGGCGGCGAGCAAGAAGGTCGATCTCATTTGCATGGCCTCGAACAAGGACGGAGTCAATCTCGCCTGGTGGTCGGTCGGAAGCATCATCGAATCGGTCATCGCCCGCACGTCGTGCCATGTGCTCTGCATTCGCGGCCGCCCGGTCAAGGACAAGGACTGGAAACGGCCACGGTTCAAGCACGTGCTCTCGCTGACGGAGATGGGATCGGCGGGCGCGGAAACGTTCCAGAAGGTTCTGCCGCTGGTGCAGAAGTTTAACAGCATGCTCCACGTGTTCCCGCTGGTCACGGGTCGCACGGGCAATTCCCCGGAACACAATCCCCTGCGCGAGGTGACGCGAATCAATCCCGCGCGGACCAATATCCTGTTGTTCGCCAAGCCCGACCAACGCCTGCGCAACCTGCTGGATTTCGTCAACAAGACGCCCATCGATCTCATTGTGATGGCCCCGAGCACGCGGGCGAAATTCTCGAATCGGCTGATGAACGATGTGCTCGTCAAACTTTTGGGGGCGACCGACAGTCCCGTGCTACTTCTTCGCTAAGAGCACGCTCTCGATGGCGCGCCGGTGGGCTGCGGGGAGGGCTAGAGCCTTCAGTTGCGCAGAGGTAGCCCATCGCCACCCGCCGTTTGACCGGAATTTCGCGATCGGGACGCACTCGTGCACTCGAAAGACGATTCGTCGATGCGTGATCGTGTGGCGCAATTCGTGGATTCGACGTCCCACACGGAACCGTCGCGCATCGGCCCTCGGCAATTCCCAGAAGTTCGCCAGCAAACCCTGGCGAGGTCTCCGCTTGAGGAGAATCCGGTCCCCGCGATTCACAAACGCGGCTTTGGCCACGAGATGCACGGTTCGCGGTTTCTCGCCGCGATTCGGGAGTTGCTTGACCAGTCCGCGCGCCCGCGCCGCGCAGACCCGGCGCATTGGGCATGTCTCGCAACTCGGAGTGGTGGGCGTGCAGACCAGTGCGCCGAGTTCCATCAACGCCTGGTTGAAGTCCCCCGGGTCGGTTTCGGAAAGCAGGTCTTCGGCAAGTTTCCAGAGCGATTGCTGCGTGCGCGCGGACTTGATGTTGGCCTGGATCGCGAAGACTCGTGCGAACACGCGGGCCACGTTTCCATCCACGAGCGGCACGCGCTCGCCGAAGGCAATGCTGGCGATGGCGCCCGCCGTGTAGCGGCCGATTCCCGGCAGCGCGCGCCAATCTTCGGCGGTGCGTGGTAGTTGGCCGCCACGTTCGCGGACGACCGTTTGCGCGGCCCGGTGCAGGTTTCGCGCGCGCGAGTAGTAACCCAACCCTTCCCACAATTTCAACACGCGGTCGTCTGCGGCGCGCGCCAGCGCCCGGACGGTGGGGAAGGCGCGGAACCAGCGGGCATAATAGGGACGCACGGTTTCGACCCGTGTTTGTTGGAGCATGATTTCACTAACCCAGATGCGGTAGGGGTCGCGCGTGGCCCGCCAGGGAAGACGGCGGTGATGACGGCGGTACCAGCGCGGGAGGTCGCGACGGAACGCCCGACGCACTCCGGTGTTGACCCGTACCGCAGGTGTGTGGAATCGTGTCGCCATGGCCGAGCGCACATCCTACACGTGCCAACTGGATGCAAGCAAGATTCCGCGTCTGAAACGCGATTTGGAGGCGCGCGGCTTTATGTTTCGCGACGTGCCGTACGCGCACTTTGGGGCCGAACACCGCGGGGAGAAGGTCAGCGTCGCGATGTACGAGAGCGGCAAGCTGGTCGTGCAGGGGAAGGGGACGACCGATTTCGTGCAGTTCTATCTCGAACCGCAATTGCTGGGCGAGGCGAAGCTCGGGTACGAACATATTCTCGATCCGACGATGTTGGAACCGCGCATCGGGGTGGACGAAAGCGGCAAAGGCGATTTCTTCGGGCCATTGGTGATTGCAGGAGCGTTTCTGAATGAGGCCGCCGCGCAGAACATGATGGAAATCGGCGTGCGCGACAGCAAGATGATCAAGAGCGACAGGCGCATTGCGGAGATCGCGAAGGAGATTCGCCTGACGGAAGGATGCGTGACGGATGTTGTCGCCATCGGCCCGGAGAAGTACAATCAACTGCACGCGCAGACGCGAAACGTGAACAACATCCTCGGATGGGGCCATGCGCGGGTGATCGAGAACCTGCTGGGTCGGGTGGACAGCCCGAAGGCGATCTCCGACCAGTTTGGCAACAAGCGGATCATTGAGAAGGCGTTGATGGAGCGCGGGCGGAAGATCGAGTTGGTGCAACGGCACAAGGCCGAGAGCGATTTGGCGGTGGCCGCGGCGTCGATCATCGCGCGGAATGAATTCGTGATGCGGCTGCGGCGTCTCAGTAAGGAATACGGGGTGGAATTGCCCAAGGGCGCGTCCACGACCGTCGAGGAAGCGGCGGTGCAACTGGTTGCGAAACACGGACGGGACGCGTTGGGAAAGGTGGCCAAGATGCATTTTCGCACGTCACAGAAAGTGTTGGAAGGAGCGCCGAAATGAAGGGGTTTATTCTCACCGTGCTCGTCGTGGTGATTGGATACGGGTTCGTCCAGTGGGTGGAAATATTCAAGGCGAACACCGATTTCGCCGGGCGGGTGGGCGCTCAGGTCAATCTTGTCGATCCGAACTCGATGGACACCGTGAAACAGAGCCTGATCGCCGATGCGAAGAGCCTGGGGATCGATATCACGACCAACGACATTCATATTACGTACGAGGACACGGAACAGCAAACGGTCGCGCAAAATCTGGTCAGCAAGAAGATCGGTGTGGATTTCGTGAACAAGCTCGTGACCATCAAGGTGGATTACGTCCAGCACATCCTGGGCATTCCCCGTCATGAGAGCACCACGCAAGCCGGTATCCGGCAGGTGCAAGCCCCGCGTAAACAGTCCAGCCCGGAGATGCAACAATTGTTGGATGCCGTGCCACAATAGGTCTTGAGGAGAACAAGTATGCCGCTTTACGAATTTGTCTGCGCCAAATGCGAAAAGGATTTTGAGTCGCTCGTGCGTTCGGTCAACTGGGAAGGCTTGGTCGCGTGCCCGCATTGCGGCTCGAAGAAACTGACGAAGAAACTGTCGGTGTTTGCCGCGCAGGATGGTGGTTCAACGGCTTCCGCGCCCGCTCCCCGGGCCTGCGGGCGTCCCGGCGGCTGCGGTTGCGCCGGCGGCCGGCACCATCACTGACGCGCTACTTGAACAACGGCAGAATTTGTTTGAATGGCTCGGTGCCGGAGTCGCGCAGGAGTTCGAAGACAGCGGATTCGACGGTGGTGATGACCGCGCCGCAATCGCGCATCCGTTCGACGGCGACGGTGTAATCGACTTCGTGACGCGAGCAGATCGCGTCCACGGCGACGTACACGAAGTAATCCTTCATCAAATCGATGGCGGTTTGCTGGACGCACACGTGCGCCTCGATTCCACAGAGAATGATCCGCTGACGCCCCAAGCCTTTCACGGCGCGCGTAAATTCCTCGGAACCGCAGCACGAGAACGCCATCTTTTCCATGGGCGCGATGCCCGGCGTCGCCTCGACGATCTCCGCGCAGACCGGGCCAAGACCTTTGATGTATTGCGCGGTCACCAGGGTCGGCAGCTTGAGCACCCGCGCCGCGCCCATGAGTTTCTGGATCGACGCGAGCGTCTCGGCGCGCCGGGGCATGACGTTCATGAGCTTCTCCTGCACGTCGATGATCACAAGCGCCGAATTCTGCGGAGTCAATCGCCAGTCGCTCATAGCTGTTCCTTAACCCAGCATCTTCAGAAACTCCGGCTCGGTCAGCGTCTTCACACCGAGTTTGTTGGCCTTATCGAGCTTGGAGCCGGCGTCTTCGCCGACGATGAGGTAGTCAGTTTTCTTGCTGACGCTGTCGGTGACCGTGGCGCCGGCTTTGCGCAAGGCCTCCTTCGCTTCGTCTCGGGAGAGTTTGTTGAGCGTACCCGTGACAACGACGGTCTTGCCCGCGAACGAACCGGTGGCAACGGCCTTCGGCGCGGCCTTCTCTTTCGTCTTCACACCAGCGCCGCGCAGTTTTTCGATGACGGCTTGATTGCGCGGGTTGTCGAAGAAATCGCGAATGCTTTGGGCCATCACGGGGCCAACGTCTTCGGCCTGCTGCAGCTCGTCCATGCTCGCGCTGGCGAGGGCATCGAGATCGTGAAAATGATCGGCGAGCTTGCGCGCCGCGCCTTCCCCGACGTGCAGGACGCCAAGGCCATGGATGAGCCGCCAAAGTTCGCGGTGTTTGCTCTCGGCGAGGGCGGCGACGACGTTGGCGGCGGATTTTTCCGCCATGCGTTCGAGGCCTGCAAGTTGTTCGACCGTGAGCGAATACAGATCGGCCACGTCATGCACGAGGTTCTTGTCCACCAACTGATTCACCAGCACTTCGCCACATCCTTCGATGTCCATCGCCTTGCGGGACGCAAAATGGCCGATGGTGCGTTTCAATTGCGCGGGGCAGGCGATATTCTCGCAGCGCCAGGCGACGAATTCCGGGTCGCGGGCAACCGGTCCGCCGCACGCGGGACATTTGCCGTGGATATGCTTGAAGAAATCGAATTCCCTGGCGTCGCGGGGACGTTTTTCCTTCACGACGCCGATCACGGCGGGGATGACTTCGCCCGCCTTCTCGATGACAACGGTATCGCCGATGCGGATGTCTTTGCGTTTGATTTCTTCCTCGTTGTGGAGGGTGGCGCGGGAGATCGTCGAGCCGGCGAGGAAGACGGGTTCCAGTTCGGCGACCGGTGTCAGCGTGCCCGTGCGACCGACTTGGATCGTGATGCCCCTCAGTCTTGTCTCGGCTTGTTCGTGCGAGTATTTGTAAGCGATGGCGTACCGTGGCGCATTCGCGGTAACCCCGAGACGTTTCCATTGATCGAGGTCGTTGACTTTCACCACCGCGCCATCGATTTGAAAGGGCAGCTTTGCTTCGAGCGTTTGCAGTTCGGCGGCGTGCGCAATGACTTCTTCAATGTCTTGGCAAATCCACCAGTACCGGTGCGTCGGGAAGCCGAACTTCTTCAGTCCTTGGAGCACCTCGGATTGCTTCTTGAAATCCATGCCCTCGGCGACCGCGTAAAAAATCGCCTGCAACGGACGTTTGGCGACGATGGCGGGGTCGAGTTGCTTCAGTGAACCCGCCGCGGTGTTGCGCGGGTTTTGGAACAGGGGTTCACCCGCCTTCTCGCGCTCGGCGTTCAGTTTATTGAAATCTTCGACCGTAATGTAGGCTTCTCCCCGGACTTCGAGGCGCTCAGGAGGATGTTTCACGCTCAGTTGCAGCGGGATGGCCCGAATGGTTTTGAGATTGGCAGTGATATCGTCGCCCGTGGTGCCATCGCCACGCGTTGCACCGAGAGCGAGTTTGCCGTCTTCATAGCGAACGGAAATCGACACACCATCGATTTTCGGTTCGAGGACGTACTCGACCTTCTCGTTCGGCAGCAGCTTGTGGATGCGGCCGTCGAACTCACGCAAGTCCTCGATGCTGTAGGTTTTATCCAGCGACATCATCGGCACGGCGTGCTGGACACTCTTGAATTCCTTCAACGGTTCGCCGCTGGCGCGCTGGGTGGGTGAGTCGGGTGTGATCAGATCGGGAAACTTGGCTTCCAGCCCTTTTAATTCGGCATAGAGCCGGTCGTACTCGCGGTCGGAGATCTCGGATCGCGCCTCGACGTAGTACAAATGGTCGTGGTGGCGGATTTGATCGCGCAGCTCGGCAATGCGTTTCCTGGCTTCGGTGCGGTTCATGGTCTGCGTGGGATGGCGCGGCCATCGTGAACGCCACGTCATGATGGCGCAGGGTGGAATAGGCGACAAGAATTATTTCAACGGCGGTCGTCTGGAGGCATACGGGGGGATCATGGGTGCTCGTGGGCCAAATGCCAGCGGACTGCCGCGTGGATTCCAGCGCGAAAACCGATATGTGGGTCCCAGCCAATGGAAGACTGTATTTTCTCTATCGAGTAATGGCGCTGATAGCCGAAGAGAAACACGCGATATCGGGTGAGAGCGGGCGGTCGTTTGGAGTGGAGGAGGCGGGCGACCCACTCGGCGGCAAGAGCCGTTGGATAAGCGAGGTGGTAGGGGAGATGACGACGAACGAGGGGCGCACCCACGCGAGTGGCGATGGTGTCGAAGAACTCTTCCTGGGCGATTTCCTCGGGGTTGACAACGTTGTAGGCTTGGCCAACGGCGCGTTCGGAGCCGGCGGCTAAAACGGCTGCGCGTGCGACATCCCGGGCATGGACGAGGGGCAGTGTAACCTGTGGATCACCGAGAAAGGCGATCTTTCGCTGCCGGAGCAGCGGGACGATGCGACCGAGCATCGCGCGGTCGCCGGGCCCGTAGAGCATGCCGGGCCGGATGACCGTCACATCCAGTTGTTTCTCGCGATGGCGCTGCCAGACAACGTTTTCGGAATCGATCTTGGCTTGACGGTAGAAATTTCGGCTGCGCGTGGCGGCGGGGGCAAAGTCCTCGCTAACGGTCATGTCGTGTGGGGGGCGTCCGTACACGCCGACGGTGCTGATATGGACCAAGCGGCGACAACCTGCGGCGGCCATGGCGTCGCAAACGGCCTCGACAGGGCGGACGGTGTTGGCGACAAAGTACGACCACGGGGCCCAATCAGAAACTGCTGCGGCCGCATGGAATACCACGCTTGCGTCTTCGAGCGCGTGCGGGTCCAGCCGGTCGCGACTGAGGTCGCAGGTTTCAAATGCGACGCCCAGGTGTTCGAGCGGCTGGCGATTGGATTCGGCCCGCACGATGGCCGTAATCGACCAGCCGCACCGTCGCAGCTCGCGCACAAGATGACGTCCCAACAGACCGGTCGCGCCCGTAACAATCGCATGCATGAACGCCCCGTATATAATATTTTTACTGCACTACCAGATAAAAATTGTGTATAAGGGGACAGGAGGTGGTGTTTTGAGCCGATGAAGGAGAAGTGGTTTCCGATTTTCTTTGCGCTCTTTTTCAGCTTTGTCTGTATTCAGCGGCTGCTGGAAACGTTTGCGCGTCGGCCCGTTGTCAAAGGCGACCGGTTCATGCGGTGGTCGTTTCCGATGATGATGGCGATCCATTCTGGAATCTTTGTCGGGTCGGCGGTGGAATACATGGTGGTCAAGCGCCCAATCAATTATGTAGTCAGCTTCCTGGCGGCGGGGTTCTATGTATTTTCCCTCGTGCTGCGGAACGTGGCGATCCGCACGCTGGGTCGGTATTTCAGTCTCCATATCGAGATTCGTGACAAACATGAACTCGTCCGAGCGGGCGTGTATCGACACATTCGGCATCCGATTTATCTGGCGGTGGTGATTGAGCTTCTGTCCGTTCCGTTGGTGGCAAACGCCTACTATACGACCTTGGCGGCGGTGGTGCTGTACATGCCATTGCTAACGATGCGGTTGCGCCGGGAAGAACTCGAGATGGTCGAGAAATTCGGCGATGTGTATCGGGAGTATCAGCGTGACAGCGGAGCGCTGCTGCCGAGACCCGGTTCGTGGCGGAGGGGGTAGCGTCGGGACAGCATGACGGCAGTATATTTCTACCTGGTCCTCGTGAACGCAGCGGTCAGTTTCGCCGTGGCGTGGATCGTGTATTGGAAGAATCGGTTTCAGGCGACGGGTCCACTCATTGGGCTGGTGATGGCCATCAATGGCCTCTGGCTGGTGGGCTTCGCCCAGTACTATCGAGCGATGCCGAACGGGCCGGCGCTGTTTTGGGGAAAATTAACACTGTCGGCGTCGATCATTGATCAGGCGTTCTTGTTTCACGGGCTGTGCGCCTTGGTCGGACGGATGCGCCGCTATCGGTGGCATATTGCCGCCTTCTATTTCGCGGGCGGGGTGTTCGTGTTGCTGGTCTGCTTCGGCCAGATGGTCACGGGGCTGCGGTTCCCGCCGTACATGCATCACTATGTGCACTACAACCGCACATTCTACCCTTACCTGGCCAGTTACTACGTTCTCTGCCAGTGGATCGGCGCGGGCATCGTGGCGTACAATGCCTACCACTCCGTTGGCTACCGACGAACGCAACTCGTGTACTTCTGCGCGGTATGGTTCATTTCATTCCTCACCACCAACTCGATCATTCTCCCACTCGAATACAATATCAATATTCCACCGGTGTGTTTCTTTATCCTGCCCGTCAATTTGGCGCTGCTGGCCTGGGTATTGGCCCGCGCCCGTCTCGCCGACTACAACGTTGTCATCGCACGCGTGTTTCTGTACGCGGTGACGATGGTGACAGTGGCGTTGGCCACGCTGGTATTCATCGCCGGCATCGCCCTCGTAGCGCCCGGATTCATGAATCAGGAGCAACTGATGTTTTCGTTCATCCTCTCCATGACGATCGGGGTGGGGCTGACGATCAGCCTGCCCCGGCTGCTGCCGCGCGCGGAGCGCTTGATGCAAGAGAGACTGTTTGCTGGTCGCTATGGCTATCAGGACGCGTTGGCGGGGATGATGAAGGAATTGAGCGCGCTGCCGACCATCGACCAGGTGCTCAGCACGGTCGCGACCACGCTGCATGCCCAGATGCAAATCGCGCGCGCGCTGATCCTGCTTCAGGACCCGTTGTCGGGGGACTACAAGCTGCGGGCGGAAAGCGGCTTGGGACCGGAAGACGAGGTGGAGGCGCTTGTCCTGCATGAAGACGCCGCCATCGTCAAATGGCTCCAGGAGAATCGGGACGGACTGGTGCGCGATGAAATGGCGCGGCGTGTACCCCAGCGGGAACGCGAACTTCTGGAAGCGGAGATGAACCTGCTCCAGGTCGCGTTGTGTATGCCCATGATTCTCGACGGTCGGCTGGTGGGACTCATTGGTCTCGGGGAGAAATTGAGCCGCGACATGTTCTTCGTCAGCGACCTGCGATTGTTGGAGACGCTGGCCACCGAAGTCGCATTGGCCGTGAAGTACCGCCGCATCGAAGATGAGTCAGTTCGTACGAACCGCCTGGTCGAATTGGGGATGATCGCCGCCGGCGTCGCCCATGAGATCCGCAATCCGTTGGCGTCCATCAAGACCTTCGCGCAGTTGATGCCCGAGCGCGTGGACGACCCGGAATTTCGGAACGAATTCGGCAAGCTCGTGTTGAAGGATGTGGACCGGATCACGAAGGTAATCGAGAGCATGTTGGCGTTTGCGCGCCCGGCCCAGGTGAATATCAAGGAACAGCCTGCCAATGATCTCGCCGAAGAAGCCATTCTGCTGGTCCAGCCGCGTCTCAAGGCCAAGCACATCGAATTGACCCGGGCGTTTCACGGAAATCCGATCGTCAAGGTGGACAAACACCAGATTCTGCAGGTGCTGGTCAATCTGTTGGGCAACGCCGCTGACGCGCTCCATGACGGAGGCAAGGCGCGGGTGGCCACCGGGATGACCCAGTTGGACATCGGCGCTGGCGGGAACGGGAATCGAAACTTTGCCGTTATCGAGGTATCGGACAACGGCCCCGGCATACCGGCGGCGGTTCGAAGCCGCTTGTTCGACCCGTTTTTCACCACCAAGAAGGAAGGCACAGGGTTGGGCCTGTCGATCTCGCAGAAGATTGTCCGCGATCATGGGGGCACCATCACGGTGTCGAGCGTGGAAGGCAAAGGAACAACTTTCCAAGTTAGTCTCCCGGTGAAGTAGGAACTGCCGGACAAAATTGTCCGCTCGCGCAAATTAAGTTCTTTACACAATCGGCAGCGCCTGTATAATTCTCTCGTGGGGAACCTTTTTGAAGGAGGCGCGCGTTGTGTACGCTGACGCGTGGTGGACGTTTTTGTCCCGTCGTCGGCACGGAGCGCAAATGTAGTCGATGAACGAGACGTCGTGTAGTCATTACGGGAATTGGTTTATTGACGCCGCTGGGGATTGGCACCGAGGTGTTTTGGTCAAATATTCTCGCCGGTAAATCGGGCACGGATCGTTCCCCTCTTCTGATGAAATCGGATTGTCCCTGGACAGTGGCCGGCGAAGTGCGTGACTTTCATCCCGAGGATTGGATCAGCCGGAAGGACGTCAGACGCATGGACCGGTTTGCCCAATTTGGGCTGTCCGCCTCCTATATGGCCTTGCAAGACTCCGGCCTGGCATTGGAAAAGGAAGACCGCCAGCGCATCGGCGTCGCGATGGGGACGGCGTACGCTGGTTGGGAGTTCGCCGCCCGCGAGTACGAGGTATACAAAAAGAGCGGCGTGGAAGCCATGAGTTCGTACATGGGCATCGCGATCTTCACCGGGGCGTGTGGCGGACAAATTTCACTCCATTTGGGACTGCAAGGGCAAAGCGCGACGACGGCGACCGGCTGCGACTGTTCCAGCGCCACGATTGCGCAAGCCGCGGATCTCATCGTCAAAGGCGACGCCGACGTGATGTTTGCGGGGGGTGCGGACGCGCCTGTCCACCCGGTCATCGTGGCCGCGTTGGGCGCCAGCCGCGCGTTGACGGATCGGAATGATGAACCGGCGCGCGCGTCTCGGCCATTCGACCAAAAACGCGACGGATTTGTCATGTCGGAAGGCGCGGGCGTCCTGGTGGTCGAGGAATTGGGCCACGCGTTGGAACGCAAAGCCCGCATCTATGGCGAATTGACCGGCTGGGCGTCCACGTGCGACGCCTACCACATGTGTCAGCCCGATCCCGACGGGACGCAGGCCGTGCGTTGCGTGCAAACCGCCCTGGCGCGCGCCGGCGTGCGGCCGGAGCAGGTGGATTATCTGAATGCCCACGGCACGTCAACCCCGCTGGGGGACCGCGCGGAAACCACCGTCGTCAAGAAGTCGTTTGGCGATCATGCGTACGATGTGCCGATCAGTTCGATCAAGGCGGCCTTGGGGCACATGCAGGGCGCGTGCGGCGCGGTCGAGATGGGTGCCTGCTGCCTGGCCATCCGTGACAATGTCATCCCGGCGACAATCAACTACGAATTTCCCGATCCCGACTGTGATTTGGATTACGTCCCGAACGTAGCGCGTCATCGCCGCGTCGACATCGCGGTGAGCAATTCGCTCGGGTTTGGCGGTCGCAACACGACCCTGGTGCTCGAGCGGTATCGAAACGGGCACGTCAACGGCCGAAATGGCGGGAGCGAAGCCAGCGACACATGAAAACGGCCCTCCTCCTGGCAAATTCGGCTGAAACCCAGCGACTGCTTACGGACATTCTCGGCGAGAAGACAAACATCGTCTTGCTTCCGTTGCCGACCGAACCATCCCGGGAGCGGTTCGACGCGCTGTTTTCCACCTGGTTGCGCCTGGTGGATGCCGTGATCCTGGATGCGGTCTCGTTGGGGGAAACCACGCGATGGGCGGTGGAATCGCTGGCGGGCTCGCGCCTGCAGGAGCACCAAGCGGTTGTGGTGCGGGCCGCGCCGGCCCAGCAATCTCTGTATCCATTCCAAGAGAGTTGGCTGGTCGTTTCCGGTTCCGATTCCGCCGACCGCTTGAAACAGGCGCTGGGCACCTTTTTCGAATTGCGCGATGCGCAGTCCAAGCTGAAGCGCGCTGATGCCGTGATCGCCCGTCAACGGCAGGCGGCGCCTCCCGCGCCGGTGGTCGCGACGGAGGCGCGACCTGTTCCGGCCCCGACGTACCTGCCGGCGCTCGCGCCCGCGTTTGACGCGTACCGGTACCGCGGCGCATTGAAGGATTTGTCGCGAATCCTGAGCCAGCATATCGGCGAAGGCGAGTTGGTGTCGGAGTTTCTGCGTCTCGTCCGCGAGTTACTCGGCACCGGCAAAGCGGCGATTTTCACCCGACGACTGCCGGGCGACCTGTTTGCCGGACCGCCCGCGGCCGGTGGCGAACAATTCGTGATTGCCCGGAGCACCGGTCTCGCGCCGCACGTGGTCGAGCACTTCCGGCTGAGCGTTGACTCCGGCATTGCCAGCCACCTGTCGCGCGAAGCGCGGATCCTGCTCCGCGCCCAGGGGGCCGATTCGCTGGCGCTGGATTACGATCCGCAAGTGGCCCGGGAGTTCGATACGCTGGGGGCCGATGTGGCGGTGCCGATTTTTGATGAGGACCAGTTGTGGGGTGTGCTGACGTTCAGCGGCAAGATCACCAGCGAGCCGTTGACCAACCAGGAATTGGAGTTGGTGTACTACCTGATGGGGCAACTGGCGCAGGCGATTCGCAACCTTCATTTGCGCGACCGCATTGCCGGCCAGCAACGGTTTGTGAGTGAAGTGCTCGCGCACATCCAGACCGGCGTGGTCGTAATCGGGCAGAACAATCGCATTCTCACCGTGAATCACCGCGCCTGTGAATTACTCGACATCGAAGAGAAGGCGGTGATCGGCCTGGATATCCGGCGGTTGCCCAGCCGGGTGGCGGACGTCATCTTCGAAGTCCTCCAGACCGGCCAGGAAATCCGCCAGCGGGAAGTGGTGTTGCCCCGGGGACATCGCCCGCTCGGCATCAGCGCCACGCGGTTCGCCATGCAGGCGGATAACAGCCTGGCGGGTGGAGACGGGCTGATCGCGGTCGCGCTGATTGAGGACCTCTCGCAGATCCGCCTGCAGCAGACGCGCGCTCGTGAACTGGCCGACAAGGAGTTCTTCACGCGGCTGGCGGCGCGGTTGTCTCACGAATTGAAGAACTCGCTGGTATCGATCAAGATCTTCGCGCAATTGTTGCCCGAGCGGCACGACGAGAAGGAATTTCGCGAGCAGTTCAGTACCACCGTTGCCAACGAGGTGAACCGTGTCGACGTGCTGGTGAACAATCTGACGTTCTTCGCGCATCCGTTGCTGTTGGTGAACGAGGAAATCGTGCTGGGCGACCTTATCGACGCGTGTGTCCGGAACATCACGCAGGAATTCAGCCGGAAACAGATTGCGCACGTCATGGTCATGGGCGACAAAGCGCCCGAACCGGCGCCGTCCTGCGTGGTCACCGTGAGAAAGAATTTCGCCCACAAGTTTGCGCGGTTGGAAGGGGACCGGATCCGCCTGATGCAGGCGTTCGAGCATGTGCTGCGCAATGCCGTGCAGTCCATGCCACGCGGCGGCCGGCTCACGATCAGTACGACGGATGCGCTGCCGACGGATTGTCCGGGCGAAACGCTGCCCGCAGGCGGTGCCGTGCGGATCGATTGGCAGGACACGGGCGAGGGGATCGCCTTGGAAAACCTGAAGCGCGTGACCGAGCCGTTTGTGACCACGCGCAATGTCGGGGTCGGGTTGGGGTTGACAATTGTGAAGAAGATCGTGGAGCGGCATGGTGGCCGGCTGGACATTGACAGCATGCTGGGCCGGGGGACGACCATCTCGATGGTGGTGCCGGTCAAGGCCCAGCGGCATCCGGACGATGAACTTCTCAGCGAAAGTTTGAAGGTCGAAGCATCGGGCAGTCCGCGCACACCCGTCGAAGCCGATCCGGCACACAACCGGGTTGGGGAACGGTGGGACGCGGATGCCGGCCGACGGGGCGAACAACTGTAACGGGGCGCCTGGGGGAGGCGCGATCGGCGGTCGTTCATGCGGTTGAATACCGAAAGGATTGAAGAAGGATCCAAAGAAGGATCGAAGGAGGAGGCAGACAGATGTCGAAGGCAAGGATTCTGGTCATTGACGACGAGGAAAGTCCGCGCGAGTCATTGCGGTTCATTTTGAAGGATCGCTACGACGTAACGCTGGTGGAAAACGGTCCGAGCGGGTTGGCGGCGGCGAGCGGTGCCGAACCCTTTGATGTCGTCCTGCTCGACATGAAAATGCCGGGCATGGACGGGTTGGAGGTTCTTGCCAAGATACGGCAACTGCATTCCCGGATGCCGGTGGTCATGGTTACGGCGATTACCGAGACCAAGCCCGCCGTCCAGGCAATGAAACTGGGCGCGGTGGATTACCTGAACAAGCCATTCGACGTGGACGAGATCCGGCTGGTGGTCGATCGCATCCTCAAGGAGAAAGCGAACGAACGCGAGGTGGTCCGGTTACGCACGGAACTCCAGGCGGTCGGCAAGTTCGAGAATATAATCGGTTCGAGCACGGCGATGCAGAAGGTCTATGCCCTCGTGCAGCGCGTTGTGGACACGGAAACGACCATATTGGTGCTGGGAGAGACGGGCACGGGCAAGGAACTCGTCGCGCGCGCGCTGCACTACAACAGCGTGCGCCGGGAGGGCCCGTTTATTCCCGTGCACTGCGCCGCCATACCCGGCGAGTTGCTGGAAAGCGAGTTGTTCGGACACGAGAAAGGCTCGTTTACGGGGGCATTGCAGCGGCGGATCGGGATGTTTGAAGCCGCGGGAGGAGGAACGTTGTTCCTCGACGAGATCGGGGAGATGCCTCTCGGCACCCAGAGCAAACTGTTGCGGGCCATCCAGGAGCGCGAAATCCGCCGGGTGGGCGGTCAGGAAACGATCAGCATCAATGTCCGCCTGGTGTGCGCCACCAACCGCGATCTCGAAAAGGAAATTGCCCGGGGCGCGTTTCGCGAAGACCTGTACTATCGCATCAACGTGGTGCCGATCACGGTACCCGCGTTGCGCGACCGCAAAGACGACATCCCCGTGCTGGTGCAACATTTCGCGCAACGCTTTGGCAAGGAACTGAACCGCGAGGTCCCGCAATTCACGCCCTCGGCGATGGATTTGTTGTTGTCGTACCCGTGGCCGGGCAACGTCCGCGAGTTGGAGCACGCCATCGAACGGCTGTTGGTCACGTGCGATTCCAACAAGATCAGCGAGGAGGACCTGCCATTTGTGATTTCACAGGCCGAACAGGCGACCGCGCAAATCACGTCGCGGTTGACGGCAACCACCCCGCACGTTGATCTGGGCGAGAAGCTGGAATTCAAGGACACCGGGCTGGATCTGCCGAAGGTCACGGAAGACCTGGAGCGGCGCGCCATCGAAGAGGCGTTGCGGCGCACGGGGGGCGTGATTACGGAGGCCGCGCGCGCGCTGCACATTACCCGGCGGATGCTGCGTTACAAAATGGACAAACTTCAGATTGCGTCGGCGCGGGTGGGCGAAGCGGACCAGGAACCGGAGGAGTTGGATGAGAACACTCCGGCGGCGATGTGACGCATCCAAAGTTGTCCGCCATATACCTTCGGGTTGGCCAATTTTGCGCTCCGGAGAGCGGGACAATGGCTTCCATCCGTACCCGCCGTTGGAAACCGCTGGTTCAGGCGGAAACCCGCGTCATCTCTTCACCTCGCTGTCATCCTGTGGCATACGCATTGCTAAATGGGTAGGTCGCAGTGTTCCGTTCGCAGATGCAGAACGGCACGGCAAGCAGGGGGACATAGGCATGAACAAACATACACGGAAAATGGTTGGCGCGGCAGCGGTTGCAATCGTTATCGGTACCGGCATACCGGAGGTGCTCGCGATCGGTTTCCGGAATGCCGACCAGGACGCCCGCGCCACGGGGCAGGGCGAAGCGTTTGTTGCCCAAGCGGATGATGCGTCGGCGATCTATTACAATCCGGGTGGCCTGACTCAGATTCAGGGCACGGAATTCACATCCGGGGGAATGCTCTCCTTTCCGGATTTTCGGCTGAAGGGGGCCGGTTCGGGCGGTGAAATGAATTCCATGTCGTTCATCCCTCATTTTTATGCCTCGACTGACTTTGGGATCGCGAAGTCGCCCTGGCGCTTCGGCATCGGCGTGAACGTGCCCTTTGGCAACCAGGCGGATTTCGCGCCCAACGGCCCGTTCCGTTACTCCGTCACCAGCGCCGACCTGCAAGTAATCAACATCCAACCGACCGTAGCCTACAAGTTTAACGAACATCTCTCGCTCGGAGCCGGCCTGAACATCTACGATGCGTATACGGCGCTCAACAGCCAGCTTCCTCCCCCTTTTCCCAGTGGTCACTTCCATTTTGACGGAACCGGAGTAGCCCTGGGAGGCACGGCCGGGTTGATGTGGAAGATCACGCCGCAGCATACGGTCGGCGTCGTGTATCGCAGTCCATTTACCGTCAATTTCAAGGGCCCCACGGACGTGAATGCCCCCGGGGTCATCAAGGAATCGAACGGCGGCCAGGCATCGATACCCTTTCCGCAGTCCGTCGCCGTCGGGTACGCGTTTTGGCCCGTCCCGAAGTTGAAGCTGGAAGCCGATGTCGAGTGGACCGATTGGCAACCGCTCAAGAAACTGGTCTTGCACGCACCGGGGTCGGAAGCCAATGGTGAAACGATCCCGTTCAATTGGATGGCCAGTTTCTACTATGAATTCGGCGCGCAGTATCAGGTCGACAAGCATTGGACGGTGCGCGGCGGCTACATTTACTCGGAGGACAGCGTCCCCAACAGCAGTTTTTCGCCGTCGGTGCCGGACTCGAACCGACAGGTATTCAGTGTGGGTCTTGGTTATACCGCGACGCGATTCACGATTGACCTTGTTTACCAGTATACGCTGTCGGCCGACCGTACGGTGAACAATGGCACCGCTGCGGACGGCACGTGGCTGGGCGATGTCAACTCGGTGATGGTCACGACCAGTCTGAAATTTTAGCCGACGGGAGACAAAACATGGGAACACTGGAAACGCTGACAATCGAGCCGCCCGCCGTCAAGGCGGCGGAGAGACCGACGTTACTGATCGTGGATGATGAGCCGGGTCCGCGCGAATCGCTGCGCATTGTTTTCAAGGACCGCTACAACTGCGTGATCGCCACGTGCGGCCGCGAGGGCATCGAATACGCGCGAACGCACGCGGTGGATGCCGCCGTGTTGGACATCAAGATGCCGGACCTCAGCGGCGTGGACGTGTTACGCGAGTTGAAGGAGATCGATCCGGATATCGAATGCGTAATGTTGACGGGCTACGAGACCATTGAAACCGCGCGGGCGGCCGTGCGCTACGGCGCGGCGGACTACCTCAACAAGCCATTCGACGTCTTCTCCGTGCGCGAGGTGCTCGGCAAATGCATGAAGCGCCGCCAGGAAAAGATCGAGACCGAAGAAACCTTCCGCACGCTCGAACGAACGAACGAACAACTCGCGGGCGAGCTGGCGCAGTTGAGCCGGGCCGTCGAGGCGGGCGTGCTCTCGGCCGGCGTCGTGCACGAGATGAACAACCCCCTGGCGATCATTGCCGGGTACGCGGACCTGCTCGGGCGCGATCTGGCCTCACTCAATGTGTCCGACCAGGAAACGTCGCGGCATGTCCGTCAGCGGCTGACATCCATTCAGCGGGAGATCGATCGCTGCAAGGACATCGCCCGCCGCTTTTTGAATTTTTCACGAGGCCGCCAGGAAGCCCAGGAGACCGTCAGCGGCCACAAGCTGCTGGAAGACGCGGCGGCGCTGATCAAGGCGCATCCCGCCAACCGCAGCGCTGAAATCAAGTTTTCGTCCGGTGACCCGGACCCGATGTTCACCGTCAATCCCGCGGAAATCCTCCAGGTGCTGATCAATCTCGGGGTGAACGCCCTGCACGCGATGAACGGGGGCGGGATCCTGGAGCTTACCGCGATGCTGGCCACGTCCGTGCCGTCCGAGTTCGCCTTCCGGCCGGAGTCATTCGATCCGCAGAGGCCGCTGGCGAAGATCGTCGTGGCGGACAATGGCGCGGGCATCGCGCCTGAGAACATCGGCAAAATATTTCAACCGTACTTCACCAGCAAGAAGGAAGGCACCGGACTGGGCCTGGCCATTGCCTGTGAACTCGTCGCCCGTTACGGCGGCGCGATCGACGTGCAGAGCACGGTCGGGCACGGCAGCACGTTCAGCGTCTACTTGCCGCTGGCGTCCTGAATCTGGTAGCCTCCCGGCTGGTTATGGGCGGGGAACCCAGAGCAGACGCTTGTTTTCTCGGTGTCGAAAGTGGCGGCACGCGCACCGTCGCGCTTCTGGCGGATCACCGCGCCCGGGTTCTTTCCCGGCTCGAATCCGGTCCCCTCAACCTCAAACTCTCGTCAGATGCCGTCGTTCTCCATCGACTCCGTGAGATCAAACGGGGCCTCGCGTCTCGTCCCACGTCGTTGGCCCTGTGCCTGGCCGGCTGTCGCACGGCGGCCGACCATTCCGGGGCTCGCGCGCTCGCCGAACGGGTCTGGCCCGGAGTCCCGGCATATGTGGGCAACGACACCGATTCGGCTCTGGCGGCGGCCTTCGGTCCACACGGTTCGGGCATTGCCATCATCAGCGGCACGGGCTCGTGCGTGTGCGGCCGCAACGGGTCGGAGGTGGCGCGGGCGGGCGGCTGGGGTCATTTGTTGGGCGACCACGGCAGCGGTTACTGGATCGCCGTGACCGGGTTGAGAGCCGCAATCCGCGAGCATGATCGCCATGGTCGCGCCAACCAGCGCCTCCGGCGGGTGCTCCGGCGATTGTGTTTGAATTCGCCGGATGAACTAGTCGATTGGATCCAGGGCGCCAGCAAGGATGCCGTGGCGGCGCTGGCGGCGGACATGCTCGAGGGGGATGCCGGGCTGATGCTGCAGGCGGCTTCGTTCCTCGCGCAGGATTGTCACGCGGTCGCGCAAAAGTTGGGCCTGGAGAAGCCGCGGGTAGCGTTAATGGGTGGCGTGTTGCGGCACAACCGAAAGCTGGCCATTCTCGTTGGCAACCGTGTTCGTACGATGTTGCCGGGAGCGAAGATCGTCCGTGCGCCAAGCGACTCGGCGCTGGGCGCGCTGAGACTTGCCGGGTTGGCGAGCCCTCGGTTGATATCGGCCCCGCATCGAGGTCCTTGGTCCGTGCCAGTTACCGAGATCCGCAACCCGCGTACGATGGATTTGGACAAGCGATCCGTGTCGCAACTCATCGACACGATGTTACGCGAGGAAGCGCGGGTCGTTCCCGCGCTGCGGAAGAACAAGCCGGCCATCGAACACGCCGTGAACCGGATCGTGCGCGCGTTCCGGCGTGGAGGGCGATTATTCTATGTCGGCGCGGGCACGAGTGGTCGGTTGGGCGTATTGGATGCCAGTGAATGTCCTCCCACGTTCTCCACCGATCCCGAAATGGTCCAGGCGATCATCGCCGGGGGCGCAACGGCCCTGCATACGGCCGTGGAGGGCGCCGAAGACAATCGGGAGGCAGGCGCGGAGGCGGTCGGCATGCGTGGTGTGGGCAAACGCGACGTGGTGATTGGCATTGCGGCCAGTGGTTCAACCCCGTTTGTGTTGGGGGCGCTGGACGAAGCGAAACGATTGGGCGCCGAGACCTTCCTCCTGTGTTTTTCGCCGCCACGGTCGGCCACTCATACGCCGTTGTTGTTCCGCACGGGGCCGGAGGTGATCGCCGGCTCGACGCGGCTCAAGGCGGGTACAGCCACGAAGCTCGTGCTCAACATGCTGACAACGATCCCGATGATTCGGCTCGGCAAGGTCGTCAGCAATTTGATGGTGGACGTGAAACCGACAAACGCCAAGCTGCGGGCCCGGGCGTGCCGCATCGTGGCCACGCTTCGGGGCGGCAGCGAAGATGACGCGCGCCGGCGATTGGTTCGATGCGGCTGGAACGTGAAGAAGGCCCTGCGATGAGATGGTGGCTGATCGTGTTGATGCTGCTCGCGGGGTGCGTCCGTCCGACAGACGATCGGGTGGAAATCACGTACCAGACCATTGAAACGCTGCCGGAACAGCAGGCGCTTCACCAGAAGATCATCGACCAGTTTCAGCAGACGCATCCCCGGGTCCGCGTGCGGGTGATTTACGACACGTCGAAATTTCAAAAACTGAACGTCCAACTCGCGGGCAACGCCGGTCCCGATTTGTTTTACTACGTTGTCGACCGGCTCCCGGCGCTGGCGCAGCGTGGTCAGATCAGCGACCTGACCCCGGCCTTCTCACCTCTGGCCGACCAGTTTTACCCCGAGGTCATCGACGCGTGCCGGGTCAACGGCAAGCTGTACATGGTCCCGTTTCATTTCAGCACGGATGTATTGTTCTTCAATCGCGATTGGTTTGAGAAGGCCGGGGAGCCAGTGCCAGACGCGTCATGGGACTGGCCGAAGTTTGCGGATGTCGCCTTGCGGCTCGCTGCCGTGCATCAGATCCACATCCCGACAGTCCTGCCGCGGCCGTTACTGCTGGTCCAATCGTTCGGTGGCATCCTGTTTGCCGGCGGGAAATGCACGGTGAACTCGCGGGAAACAATCGCGGCCCTGCAATTGTATCGGGACCTTGTCGCACGCGGTGTGGCGCCGACGACGGCGGCGATGGGCGAGGTGGAGGCGTTCGACGGGGTGAACCTGTTTCGGGACGGGAAAATACCGGTGCTCGTGGGCCGCACGTACATGTTGACGGAATTCGACCACATCACGGATTTCCGGTGGGACGTGGCGCCGGTCCCGAAGGGAAAGGTGCGCTGGTCGCGGTTGTCCATCGGCGGCAATTGCGTGTGGAGTGGGACGAAACATCCGCAGGAAGCCGCGGACTTTGCGCGATTTTATTCGACGGAAGGCGCGATGATGGCCGCGAAGAGCCGCAACGCCATCCCGGCGATTGAAGGCGGCGGCGGCCACCGCCCAGTTTCCGCCGGCGATGATGGAAGCATTGAGGTACTCTCACCTCGACAATCCCTGGGGGTATGCGTTTTGGGATGAGTTCAACCAGAAGGCGTTTTTTGAGACGACCGATGCGGTGGCACTCGGGCGTCTGGCGGCAGCCGACGCGGCGCAGGCCATGGAATCGCTCGGAAACAGCCTGCTGCAGGGGCGCTAAAAACGCTTGACCGATTTGTGTCTCTAGGGCATTGTGCGCCCGCTTCGTGAGGGATAGGAGAATTCAAATGGAGAGAATACGCATGCAGACTCGAATCATGTCGGCAGGTTTTTTGGCCCTGTTACTTGTCACTTGTCGCGCCGCGTGGGCGCAAACCAACGCCCCGTCCAACGCACCGGTATGGCATGGGGACGTTGCGCTCGGCTTGTCGCTGGCTCGTGGAAACGCCAATACGTTCCTGTTGAGCGGTGAGGCATCGGCGGACAACGTTTGGGACAAGAACGACCTGAGGCTCGGCGCGGATGGTCAATACGCGCTCAACAATTACGGCCAGACCAACCAAACGCGGGCGGCGGAAGCGATTCACGGATTTACGGATTACAAGCGGCTGTTTACGGAGCGGCTCTATGGTGATGTGCGCCTGGATCTCTTCCATGACGACGTTGCCGAAGTCCGCTACCGCGCGATCCTCGGCCCGGCGCTGGGGTATTACTTCATCAAGAGCGACGCCTCGAAGCTGAATATGGACGTTGGTGCCTCGTATCTTCGGGAGAGGCAGGACAACGATGGAAACATCGGATACGCCACGTTGCATGTTGGCGAGCATGGCGAACATGCGTTTAGCAAGAGCGCGAAGGTTTGGGAAGACGTTCAGTACTTCCCCCAGATCACCAGATTTTCGAATTATTTGCTCAACACGGAAGCCGGCGCGGAAGCCGCGCTGAATACCCGTTTCAGTGTGCGCGTCGTGGTAGACGACCACTTCAACAGCCAGCCGGCGACCGGTCGCAAGGAAAACGACATTCTGTTGGTCAGTTCGCTCGTGTACAAGTACTGAGCAACGTCGCGGGCCGCTGATTTTTTCCTCGCAACGCGCGCCGCGCATTTCGTATCTTGCCCGGGCCATGCGAATCCTTTCCGGTATCAAGCCGAGCGGCAAGTTGCACATTGGCAACTACTTCGGGATGATGCGCCCGGCGCTCGAACTGGCGCAACGGGGCGAGGCGTTCTATTTCATCGCCGAGTATCACGCCCTCACCACGGTCACCGACCCCAACGAATTTCGCGAGAACACGCTCGATATCGCGCTGGATTTCCTGGCGTGCGGCCTGGATCCATCCAAAACGGTGTTTTATCGGCAAAGTGACCTGCCGCAGGTAACGGAGTTGACATCGATTCTGCTCAACGTCACGCCCGTGCCGATGTTGGAGAACGCGCACGCGTACAAGGACAGCCTCGCGCAAGGGGTGACGCCGAATGCGGGCGTGTTCACCTATCCCGTGCTGATGGCGGCGGATATCCTGATCGTGCAAGGCGAACGCGTTCCCGTGGGCAAGGACCAGAAACAGCATCTCGAAATCGCGCGGGACATTGCGGGCGCGTTCAACCGCCAATTTGGCGAGGTGTTCGTAATTCCCGAGGCGGACATCCGGCCGGACGTGGCGACGCTGCCCGGAATCGATGGCCGCAAGATGTCCAAGAGTTACAACAATACCATCGAGATTTTCGGGGACGAGAAGGCGATGCGCAAGAAGGTGATGAGCATCGTGACCGACTCGCAGCCCGTGGAAGCGCCGAAAACGGACCTCGACAAGAACATCCCGTTGCAGATGTACAAATTGGTTGCGACACCGGACAAGGCAGCGGAGTTGCAGGCGAAACTAGCCGCCGGCGGCTTCGGTTATGGCGAGGTGAAAAAGGAGTTGTTTGCGGCGTTGATGGACTACTTCGCGCCATTTCGCAAGAAGCGCGAGGAGTTGTTGAAGAATCTCGATTACGTCCATGACGTGTTGCGCCAGGGCGCGGAGCGCGCCAACGTAGTGGCCGACGAGACGATGACGAAGGTGCGGAAAGCGGTCGGCTTGCGCTGAGGCAGGCGTCTGTCAGAGTGTGCGCCACAGGGCGTATGCCGCGAAGGCAAGGAGCATCGATCCGCCGGCGATGTCGGCGGCCAACCACGTGGCGCGCTTGCCGCGCCGTCCCAACCAGGTCATCGTGCCGGCAAACCACACCACCCAGGAAATCGCGCCGAAAAACACGCCGGCGCAGACCCACGGCAGGTCGCGGACTGGATTCGCCGACCACTGCCCGACCAACCCCGGCACGACCACGCACCAGAACGCCAACGTCATCGGATTCAGGCTCGTCATCGCCAAGCCGGTTACGTAATGCCGGTTGGACGGCTTCTCGGGGTTGCTGGTACTGGCGACGGTGCGCCACTGCTGAACGGCGCCAACAAAGCACATCACGCCCAGGTACGCCAACACGGCCGCACCAGCAATTCCCAGCGCCGCCATTACCTCGGGTTGAGCCAGCAATGGTCGCACGCCCAGGCTGGTCAGGATGGCGTATGTGACATCCACCGTGACCGCGCCGCAGCCGAGCAGGAAGCCGTCGCGGAATCCGCCGCGCAATGACCGTCGCGCGATCTCCACATTCACCGGCCCAATCGGCGCCGCCGCTCCCAGTCCGAGCAACACGCCCTTTCCGATCATCGCCACGACGCCGGTGACGTCCATGCCCCGACTGCATACGAGCCGCCGCAGGGCACGTCAAGGCGGAAGCGAGAAACACGTGTTGCGGCGGGGTGCCGGCTTGTGATAGGGAAAGTCAGGCAAGCGAGCTGATGGAATCCGATTACAAAGTAAAGCTGGAGGTCTTCGAGGGCCCTCTCGATTTATTGCTCTACCTCATCAAGAAGGAGGAGGTGGACATCTACGATATTCCGATCGAGCGGATCACGAATCAATACATGGAGTACCTGACACTCATGCAGATGCTCAATCTGGAGGTGGCGGGCGAGTTCCTCGTGATGGCGGCGACTCTCATGTACATCAAGAGCCGCCTGTTGCTGCCGGCCGATCAGCAGGTGACCGATACCGAGACGGAGGAAGGCGAGGATCCGCGCTGGGAATTGATTCGGCAACTGGTCGAGTACAAGAAGTTCAAGGACGCGGGGTTGCAGCTCGGCCAACGCGAAGAACAGCAGGCCAACATCTTTTCGCGGGGAAGCCCGGAGTCGGGCATCGAAGTTGACAAGGACGTGCCGCTGGCGGAAGTGAGCATTTTCGATCTGATCAACGCGTTCAACGAGGTGTTGAAGAAGGCGAGCGCCCGCGAGGACTTCCGGGAGATCATCGAGGAGAAATTTACCGTCAGCGACAAAATCGAAGAAATCCTCTATACTCTGCGGGACCGATCGGAGATGATTTTCGGTGAACTGTTTGCGACGGCCAGTTCGCGGGCGGAAGTGGTGGTGACGTTTCTGGCGTTGCTGGAGTTGATTCGGTTGAAGCGGCTGAAGGTGGTGCAGGTCGAAGCGTTCGGGGAAATACGGGTATTGAAAGTGACCTGACGAAGTCAGGTCATCCTGAGCGGAGCGAAGGATCTGACTATGTGACGCGGGGTTACGTGCTCGGTCGGGAGACCGGCGCACAGCAAGGGTTGTTGGAAATATGACACTGGAACTGAAACAAATCATTGAGGCGCTGCTGTTCTCGGCGGAACGGCCGCTGTCACCGAAGGAAATCCGCGCGATTTTCGCCGAGGCGACGGACGAAGAGAACTCACCTGCCGTGTCGGAACCGTTCCGCAACGTGCGGGAGGCGCAGATTGTCGCCACGCTGGAAGAGTTGAAGGCCGAGTGCGAATTGCAGCAGCACAGCTACCAATTGGTGGAAATCGCCGGCGGATGGCGGTTGGTGACCCGGCCCGAGTACGCGCCGTGGTTGAAGAAACTGCTGGATGAGGCGCGACCGCACCGTCTCTCGCCGCCGTCGTTGGAGACGCTGGCGATCATCGCGTTGCGGCAGCCGATTTCCCGCGCCGACATCGCGGCGATCCGCGGCGTGGAAGTCGATGGCGTGATCAAGACGCTGCTGGAACGGGATATGATTACGATTGTCGGCAAGAGCGAGGCGCCGGGTCGGCCGATGTTGTATGGCACGACGCAGAAGTTCCTCGAACATTTCGGGCTTCGCGACATCGACGACATGCCGAAGGCCGCGGAGTTGCGGCTCCAGGCTGCCGCGCTGAAAACCGCGGAGGAAAAGCAACAGACAACAGCCCCTCACCCTGACCCTCTCCCCCAAGGGGAGAAGGGAAGCGTTTCCTCGCCCTCCGGGGGAGAGGATAAAGGTGAGGGGGATGGAGTTCGTTCATGAAGGACAAACTTCAGCAACTTCGCAATAAGATCGACGAAATCGACTCGAAGCTCGTGCGGCTGTTGAACGAGCGGACGAAGCTCGTGCTCGACATCGGCAAGATCAAGCACGAGTCGGGCGAAGAGATTTATGCGCCCGACCGCGAAGACGCGGTGTTGCGGCGCGTTGTCGAGAAGGGGAGCGGACCGCTGCCCGCGGATTCGTTGCGGGCGATCTACCGCGAGGTCATGTCCGCGTCGCTGGCGCTCGAAAAGCCGCTGGTGATCGCCTATCTCGGGCCCGAAGCCACGTATTCGCACATGGCGGTGATCAAGAAGTTCGGGTCGGCGCTGAAATACGAGCCGTTGCCGAGCATCACGGATGTGTTCACGGAGGTGTCGAAGGGCCGGGCGGACTACGGCGTCGTGCCGATTGAGAATTCGACCGAAGGCGCGGTCACGCACACGTACGACATGTTCGTGGACAGCGAACTGAGGATTTGCGCGCAGATCGTGCTGCAAATCCGGCACAACCTGATGGCGGCGTGTCCGCGCGACCAGATCCAGAAGCTGTACTCGATACCCCAGGTGTTCGCGCAGTGCCGGCAATGGTTGCAGACGAACATGCCGCACATCGAACTGATCGAGACATCGAGCAGCACGCGCGCGGCGCAGATCGCGAAGACCGAACCGAACGCGGGCGCGGTGGCGAGTTCGCTGGCGGCGGAGATTTACGGGCTGACGATCCTGGAGCCGAACATCCAGGATTCGAGCGAGAACGTGACGCGGTTTCTCGTGATCGGGCGCAAATACCCGAGTCGGACGGGAAACGACCGGACATCGATGATGTTTTGCGTGCTGGACCGGGTCGGCGCGCTGCATGATTCGATTGCGTCGTTCAAGAAATACAAGATCAACATGACCAAGATCGAGTCGCGTCCCAGCAAAAAGAAGGCGTGGGAGTATTACTTCTTCGTGGACGTGCTCGGCCACTGCGAAGACGCGCGCGTCAAGAAAGCGCTGGCGGAACTGGCCAAGCACACCATGTTCGTGAAGATCCTCGGCAGCTATCCGAATGTGAATGGGTAGCGCGGGAAGGTGACGGGTTACTTCCCGTATTTCCTGGCAGGTTTCTCGCGCACGGAAAGCGGCGCGCTGGAACTGGCGATCCCTTCCAGCACGATGGCAGGCACTTTGCCGGAGCCAAGCACTTCTTTGGCGTCGAGAACCTCGATGCCCACCAACATTTCGCCTTCGCCGATGTTGAGGGCGATTTCCTCATTCAGGTGCACCGTTCGACACTCACGTTTTCCTTCCACCAAGCGAATGTAGAGGGCATCGATTTCCGGGTCGTAGCTGATTTTCATGGTTTGGTTTCCTAAAAATAGAACGTGTAGACGGTAATCACAACTATTTCGCGATGCTCCTCTTTGATGACGGGCACAACCTGTTTGACCGCATAGGGTTTGCCCTGCCAGGTTTTGGTGAATGCAAAGTTGAAACGGCAAAGCTCCCGGCCCTGTTTGGCGGGCTCGCGCCCTCCTTTGCGAACGGCTTCTTTGACCTCGGCGTCCGTTGCGCCACGCTCGATGGCTTGCTCCTGCGCGTGCTTGGTCAATCGAATCGGCTTCATCAGCGCCACGCATCATAGCCGTGCAGCAAACGCCTTGTCGAGGATGTGCTGGCCGAACTTGCCAAGCGCACGAGGCTCGTAAGAATTGCAGCAGCCACCCTGATGCGAATGGGTAGTATCGACTAGACTCGGCTTGCGTGATCTGTCCGTCTTTGCCACACTGGCTTTGTGAAATTTCAATCTTTAGCGAACCGATACGTGTGTGATGTGCCGGTGTATGAGCCGGGGCGACCGATTGAGGAAGTGGCGCGGGAACTGGGGCTGAACCCGAAATCGGTGATCAAGCTCGCGTCGAACGAAAACCCGCTCGGGCCGTCGCCGAAAGCGGTCGTGGCGATGCGCAAGGCGTTGGCGACATCGCACCTCTATCCCGATGGCGGCGGATTTTATTTGCGGCAGGCGCTGGCAAAAAAACTGAACGGCGGCGGTAGTGCCCGTTCGACTTCGCTCAGGGCAATCTCGTCGGGGGCCGTCGAGATTGACAACATCATCCTCGGCACGGGATCGAACGAGATCATCGAGTTTCTGTATCACGCGTTTGTCGGACCCGGCGATGAGATCATCGCGGGCGACCGGGCGTTTGTGATCTACAGCATCATGGCAAAGATGTTCCAGGCGCGGTGCGTCGAGGTGCCGTTTCGTGGTCACACGCACGACTTGAAGGCGATGCTGGCGGCGATCACGCCGAAGACGAAGTTGGTATTCGTCGCCAATCCGAACAATCCGACGGGCACGCGGGTGACCAACCCCGAGCTTGAGGACTTTATTCGCCGGTTGCCGGCCCACGTGATCGCGGTGCTGGACGAGGCGTACATTGAGTTTTTGGATGATCCGCCGCCGTCGATTACCTGGGTGCTCAAGCATAATGTGGTGGTCCTGCGGACGTTCTCGAAGATTGTCGGGTTGGCGGGGCTGCGCATCGGGTACGGCGTGGCACAGAAGGAATGCATTGCGCTGCTGCAACGTGTTCGGCAGCCATTCAACACCAATGCCATCGCGCAAGCCGGCGCGCTGGCGGCGCTGGACGACACCGCGCACATTCGCAAGACAAAAGCAGTGACGCGACGCGGGCTGGCGTATCTGTACCGGGAATTCGATCGGCTCAATCTGGAATACGTCCCGAGCTGCGCGAACTTCGTGCTCGTCAACGTCGGCGACGGGGACGAGATATTTCGGGGGTTGCAACGGCGCGGGGTGATCGTGCGACCGATGCGCGGCTACAAGATGCCCGGGTGGGTGCGGGTGACGGTAGGCACGATGGAGGAGAACCGAAGGTTCGTGGGCGCGTTAAAGCAGGCACTGGGCGGCGCCGCCATCAAATTGTAACGTGGCGGAAGGGGAATTGCCTTGCTCTTTGCGTGAGGCGGACGTAGGCTCCACGCCCCAAGGAGGTTGCATCTAATGGGGAAGATCGATTTGGAAGCCTACATGGCTCGCCAACTGGCGTCGCGCGTCAGCGGTGTGCGGGTCGAGGTCGAGCAAAAATTCCGTATCCAAGACGTTCGAGCGTATCCGCAAACTGCTTCGGCGCCTCGGCGCGCGCTTGACCAAGAGCGGTTACGAGCACAACGAGTTGTTCGACATGGACGGGCGCCTGAAGGAAAAGGAGTACAAGCTGCGGTTGCGCCGGCACGGACCGAAGGACGCGTGGCTGACGTTGAAAGGCCCGCGGCAGGAGGGCGACAGCAAACAGCGGATGGAGGTCGAGACACCCGTTGACTACGAGAGCACCAAACACATCCTCGAATTGCTCGATTATCGGGTGTGCGACACGTACGCGAAGCAGCGCGAGGAATACGCGTTGGATGCGTGCGCGGTGAGCCTGGATTATCTGGATGGGTGCGGCTGGTTCGTGGAGATCGAAGGCAAGTCGGAGACGCCGATCAAATCGGTGGCGCGCCGGTTGGGGTTGAAGGACCAGGACCGCGAACACCGGTCGTATCGTCGATTGTTCAAGGCGCAAGCGGTCGCGTAGCGTGGCGGGCAGGGAGAGATGGTTATGCCGAGACTGTTGATCGTCGAAGACGAAACACCCATTCGCGAAATGCTCGAGGAGTTTCTGAGGGACTACGCCGACTTCAAGGTCGTCACCGCCACGGATCGGAAGTCCGCCGTGGCGGCGCTGGAGGAATACCAACCGGCGGGGATGCTGCTCGACGTCATGCTGCCGACAAAACCCGACGGACTGGAGGTGCTGGCGGCAGCGCGACGGGTCAGTCCGCGCACCAAGACGATCATGGTGACGGGCACGCTCGATCTCGACACGATCCAGTGCGCCAAAGCCCTGGGCGCGATTGATTACATCACCAAACCGTTCACGCTCGACTATCTCGAACGGACGCTGAAGGAAAAAATCGCCGAGTGTCTCTGACCGGCGACGCGCTATTGCGGAAGCTTCTGCTGGATCTCCTTGATTCCATTGTCGAAGGCGGATTTGACATCGGCCCAGGCGTTGGTGGCGGCCACTTTGAGTTCGTCCAGCTTGGGTCTCAAATTATCGAGTTTTTTCTGCGCCTCGGCGATCTTTTTGTCCATGTCGGACTTGGCTTGCCCGGTTTGCGATTGGGCATTGGCCTTTAGGTCATCCAATTTCTTACGGAGCTCGTGGAACTGTTTCTCAGCGGCTTTGTTGAGTTCCTTGATCTGCTGCTCGGTGTAATTGCCAGCCGTCGTGACGGCGTTTTTGCCCGCCTGTTTCACATCCTGGGCGCTGGTCGTGTTGTTCGATTGCGCTTGCGAGAGTAGCGGTGCGGCAAGCAGCAGCGCCAGCGCGACGAATCCTGTCAATCTCTTCATACTGGATGACCTCCTGTGAACCTGCCAGCAGCTTACATGTCCCGGCGTCGAGTGCAAGTTCTACGGGCAATTGGCTTGCGGTGGCGGCGGGTGGCGGTGTAAGAAGGTGGCGAGATTCCAAGGAGATCTCGGATGGCACAAACGACAAGGGGGCGGGCGGCGGTCGCGGGGTACCTATTTTTATTGCCGAATTTGCTCGGCTTTCTCGCGTTCACGCTGCTGCCGGTCGCCGCGTCGCTGGCGCTGAGTTTTTACGCGTGGGACCTGTTCACCCCGCCGAGGTTCGTCGGCCTGCATAATTTCATCGCGCTGATGCGCGACCGCGATTTCTGGTATTACGCGTACAACACGGTGTTCCTGATGCTGGCGATTCCCGTGAACATCCTCGGGTCGCTGCTGTTGGCGGTGGTGATGAACCAGAAACTGCGGGGCATCGTCGTGTTTCGCACGATGTATTTCCTGCCGAGCATCGTGGCCGGGGTCGGCACGTACCTGTTGTGGCGGTGGATTTACAATCCCGATTACGGGCTGATCAACACGATCATCACGGGTTGGTTTCCGCGGTGGTTGAACGACGGGATTCGCGGGCTCGGCGTGGACTGGCCGCCGCAGTGGCTGACCTCGGTAACGTGGGCCAAGCCCGCGCTGATGTTCATGAGTTTCTGGACGGTGGTGGGCGGGTACAACATGATTCTGTATCTCGCGGCGCTGCAGGGCGTGTCGCCCGAGTTGTACGAAGCGGCGGACATCGACGGCGCGAACGCCTGGCAGCGGTTTTGGGCGATCACGTGGCCGATGGTGAGTCCGACGACATTTTTCGTGTTGACGATGAGCCTGATTGGTGGACTTCAAGGCGGATTTGAACAAGCATTTGTCATGACGCGCGGCGGACCCGCCGGGGCGACGACGACGATCAGTTATTACATCTACAATCACGCGTTCGCCTGGAACCACATGGGCTACGCGGCGGCGATTGCGTGGGTGTTGTTTGCCGTGGTGTTCGGGGTGACGCTGGTGAACTGGCGGTTTGGAGGGCGGATTGTCCACTACTAGGAAACCCGGCGCGCTGCGCAAGCTGATCACGTACCTCGTGCTGGGGTTTGTCGGGATGTTCATGCTGTTGCCGTTTTTGTGGATGCTATCGACGTCGGTCAAACCGGCGCGGGACGTGTTCACGTCAGTTGAAAATCCGATCAAGGCATTCGTGCCGCGGGAAACGCAGTGGCGAAATTACGGGCAGGTGTACGACACGACGCAGGCGATGGGCGGCGGGTTTGCGCGGTGGTACCTGAACAGCGTGCTCGTGGCGGTCGTCGTAACGCTCGGTCAGGTGACGACCAGTGCGTGCGCGGCGTACGCGTTCGCCAGGCTAAAGTTTCCCGGCCGGGACAAATTGTTTCTCGGTTACCTGGCGACGATGATGATTCCCGGCGCGGTCACGATGATCCCGAATTTCATCCTGATGCGCAAGATCACCGAATGGCTGACGGCGACGGCGCCGCTTGTCGATTGGGACGCATCGCGCGTCGTGTCGGTCTTTGGGCGGACGTATGAAGCGGGGCGATTGGTGGGGCTGGATTCGTATTTTGCGTTGGCGGTGCCGGCGATGTTCTCGGCATACGGCACGTTCATGCTGCGGCAGTATTTCATGAGCATCCCGCGCGACCTGGAAGAGGCGGCGACCATCGACGGGTGCGGCCTGTTCCGCATTTTCACCACGATCATACTGCCGCTGAGCAAACCGGCGCTGGCGACGCTGACGATCTTCACCTTCATGGGCAACTGGCAGAGTTTTTACTGGCCGCTGATCGTGCTGACGCAGGACTCGATGAAGACGCTGCCGCTGGGATTGTTGTCGTTCATGGGCTTGTACAGCACGCAATGGAACCTGCTGATGGCGGGCTCGATGATGATGATATTGCCGGTGATAATTGTCTTTCTTGTGGGCCAGAAATGGTTTATAAGCGGGATCCAGTTGGGCGCATTGAAAGGCTGACCGAATAAGGGCGGCAAGCATGTATCGCGGTCATAAAAATCCTACCCGGCAACTCCTCTCGGAAGTCCGTCATCGTGTGCCATCGGGGACGCGTCTCATCCCGGATGCGTTTACCACCGAGCATCGCCGGCCCGTCCTCGAAAAACTTTCCGAATTGACGCCGGAAACGTTCTACCTGTTCGACGAAATCACCGCGGAGGCGTTTCGCGATGCCGTGATCGAAATCGGGGCGCGCGATGGCGGCGGCCGATTGACGATATGCGATCCGTTTCCGGTCGGGGGCCGGGCGCAGCGGGATCACTGGGAGCGCGTGGCCGGGAAGGTGGACCGGATTCGCGTGCTGATGGTCGGAACCGCCAACGTGTCAGCGGCGGGCGACACGTCGATCGAATTTCGCGATATCGCCGCCAATCCTTTGGCCCGATACAGCTTTGCGATCAAAGAAGGCGCGCGCCCGCTGATGTTCATTTGCCGGAGAGATGGCCGGCAGAACACTTCGGGAACGCGGCGGACGGCAGGATTTTTCTCCGTCAGCCGGGACGTGGTCGAGGAAGTGGCCGATGACGTGGAGTTGGCGCTGCGCGGGGCGGCGACGACGGTGGTGACGTTTGAGGAGATGGAACTGCTGCATCGGACGACCCAGCGCGTCTCACAGGAATTGGAGAGTTATTCCCGGCGAGTGGAATGGGCGGTGCAGCGCGCGCGACGCCGGCCGGATTTGCTGACGCCGGCGCGGTTCGACCGGATCGTCGACCAGGCGATTGCCAAGATGGGCCAGCTCAAGGAGATACCGCGTCGGGCGCTGCGGTTCATGGAAAAGGGCGGATTCTGATTGTAACCGGGGCGACACCTTCGCCGTCTTGTGGTGTTGGAATACGTGAAGGTGGAATGGAGGATTGGACATGAAAAGAATCCTGAAAGCAGTGAGTGGTTTTGCAGTGGTGGTCGCAGCGGTTTGCTTGCTGAGCGCGCCGGTCCAGGCGCGGGTGTTTGTGAACGTGGGGTTTGGGTTCCCGTTTTTTTATGGCCCGGCGTATTACCCGGCCTATGCGTACTGTGCGCCGCCGGCCTACTACTATTATGGGCGTCCGGCGTATCGGTACTATTACGCGCCGCGCGGGTATTACTATTACCGGGGCGGATGCTGGTACTACCGGTAAGCGGGGGCGATAGGTTTCGGTTGCCGAGACGACAAGCGACGCCGGCTGCGGACGCTAACAAGAGCCATTTCCTCGTCCGGCTTCCGCGCCGGTGTGAACAGGCTCCAGTAGTTTAGCCTGAAGTCGAGCCTGTCATTGGGGCGATGAGATGGTTAAGGAGCCGGATGAAGTTTCTGCCATTCAGCCGTCGTCGGCGCGCGCCCGACATCAAATGTGCGTGTCCCATCGGATGAATTGATCTCGGTGGCTTCGGTCGAGACCTTCGCGGAGACGTCCTCCGATGGAAACCAATTCTTCACGAATGTCTTCTCAGTGCCGGATCGAACACGCTTGAGCGACGTGGCCATTGGCTGCCTATTGAAACTCCCGCCAACCGAACCATAGCCGCCTTCGCCCCGCGGAATGTAAATATCGTAAATCCATCGATCGATGAGGGTGCCATCGAGATGCTTTTCCAAGATCGTGCCTTCGATAGTCTCGGTCTTGAAATCACCTTTCTTCATGAGATTATTGCCGACGATCACCCAGTCCTGTCTTTCCGTCTCGGCAGCCCGCTGTTCGGCAAGGTGTTCGCGGGTGGCTCGGGCGTTTGCCTCCGACCGTTTTTCGGCTTCCGATTCCGCCCTGCTAAATTGATCCGCTTTGTCTGGGTCATAGCCAAATTGGGCCCGCAGGTTTGTATCGAGATCGGCAATCGGTAATGTCGCAATTCCGGTCGCATGCCGGATCGTGAAAGTCGCCGGCGTGTGCCGCAGCAGCGTCACGTTCGAGTAGGTCGCGCCTTCGATCGTCAGAATGCTCGGAAAGGAGTTCGAGTCGCCCCGCGCCAACGTCAAAACCATCAGCCCCACAAGCCAGAGAGTTCCGAGTCGTTTCATGCGCGTCTCCGTCTCTTATGGTGCTTCAAAAAACAGGGATCTGTCGCGCTCCAAGTCGGCAGCCATCTGTTTCAATTGGGGTACGTCGTAGTACGTAATGTTAAGTAGCTTTTCGTCCGGCGCGAGAACAGCATCGAAAGCATTCTTAGATACATTCGCCTTGTTTACCAGCACTTTCGTTAGAACCTGCCGGATTCGATAAGCAAGCATGTCCGCCGCCTGCAAAGGCAGGGTATCCTTCATGTCGGCGAAAGCGATTGTGCCCATTCGATGGTCTTTGTCCCTCAAGGCTTTCACGCCGTCAAATATTGTGTGCACAGAACGCTGCCATTTTGGATCGTTGCTTTGATCAAAGAAGAATGCAATCCGGGTATCCGCGGAATACGGCAGCACCCAACGATTCTTAGTTTGGAAGAGCAAACCCTCAAAAAACCCTAGCAAGCACAAATCGTAGGGATGATGATCAATTCGCTGTCTGTACCAGTCGGGAATAATACGGTTGTAGTCTTTGACATTGAAAAAACCACTGAAACTGAACTGTGTGTTTCGTGTGGCCACAGCCGCTAGGGCATTAAGAAAAGTGCCTCTTTGTGCAGGCGACAATTTCGAGTATGCCCAGCTCTTCTTTTTCGGGCCAAATAATGTATTCGCAAATTCAGAGAAATGGAAGGCTGGAATATTGTACTCATCTAGGATCGCTTGCCACTGCTCACAAAACTTCGCCCAATCATCAGGCCACGAAAGATAACCGGCGACCCCTGCTACCTCTGCCCCGTGCGCCTTCCCATGCGGATCATGGGTGCCAGTTTCATCAGCATAAACTACTGCGTTCACCTCGCACCGCCTCGTGAAAGAATTCTAACACGCCTCGCGTTTGAGTCAAATATTCAACCACTTCAGCGAGGTTCCCCATTTGCGGCGGGCTTCTTCGACGGCGTATCTGGAGGCGATGTTTTTAATTTGCCATTGGTATCTTGTTGCGATACTGTCGGCGCTGTTCTTTGACATAAGGGACGATGGGGAGGGGTGGAAGACGGCGTAACGCTCAACGCTCAACGCTCAACGTCCAACGTTCAACGCGAAACGTTCAAGTACGACGACAGCCGGGCCGGGGAAGCGGCTCGCCGGGAGGCTCGCCCTCCACACGACCCAGTACACGGCGACAGAGCGCCGTCGCTACAGGGGGGGCCGCCCGCAAAAAAGGGGAGAATTACCAAACGAACCCAATTTCGCGCAGGCCGGCGTGGAAATCTGCAAATGGGAAAGCCAAAAACGAAGCCAAATGCTGCCACGGATACGACGGGGCCGCGTCTCCTCCGAAAGCTTTCGGAGTCGGCTTCAGGGGGTAATAACCTCTTGATAGCGGCAAGAAACCGTGTTTTGGGGGTGGTTTGGAGGGGAGTGCCGGGGCGAGAAGGGACAGGCGAAAAGATCGGCCACGCAGGCGGGAGACCCGAAACGCCCCGACCTCGGAGTCGGGTAAACATTCGGGGTAAACCTCGCCCTCCCGAGCGCGTTTGACGTAGCGCTACAAGACTTCGGCGAGGGGGGCGAGGGGTTTGCGGTATTGGGTGGCGAGATCGGCGTAGGTGACGCGCCCGCGAACGATGTTCAAGCCGCTGGCGAGGGCCGGATTCTTGCGGGCGGCGCGGCACCCTTTCCGGGCGATTTCGAGCACGTACGGGAACGTGGCATTCGTCAACGCGGTGGTGGAGGTGCGGGCGACCGCGCCGGGCATGTTCGTCACGCAATAATGCACGACACCATTGACGAGATAAGTGGGGCGATCGTGCGTGGTCGGGCGCGAGGTCTCGCTGCAACCGCCCTGATCGATGGCGACATCAACAATCACCGCGCCGCGTTTCATCTGGCGGACCATTTTTCGGGACACCAGCACGGGCGCGCGCGCCCCGGGGCGGCTTGGGAACCGGCGTTATAGAACCCACGCCGCGGGTAACAGCAAATGGGCGGTACGCCCGTTCTACAGTGAACGGATGGAGGGCAAGAGGCGGGATCCGCTCAAAAAGAAGGAGCCGCCTTGTAAGAGGCTGGCTTCATTTGGAGGAGGATGCGGTCGAAACCGGAGGTCAAGCCAGTTTGCGCCGCAGGACAAGAAGCCCAGCAACGCCAAGTCCCAAGAGGTAGGCAGTGGTGCCACCGTCTGGAACAGCCGAGCCAACCGTGACCGTCATCTGGTAAGGCGCGTCGGAGTTGTTGGGGAAAACGCCACTTTCATTTGCAAAATACTCCCCAGGCACACCCGTTCCAGACACATCAAGCGAATAAGACCATCCAGTGGAGTCGCCAGTGTCCGAGAGACCAATCCAATAGCGCGTGCTGGCCGCCAGCACCGGGTCGGTGAGAAGCGTGATGGTGTAATCGTTGATTCCCGCACCGATTGTTGAGTCGCTGATGGTTGCCAACGTGGCGATCAACGCTCCCGGTGTCGTGCTGGAGTCGCTGTACAGCCCCACCGTGATGGTGCCGCTCGGAGGAGCCACTTCGGGTGTGAGAGACGCTCCGGGCACGACGGACACTCCGGGTAAGATTGATGGACCAGACAACGCGAGCGAGAGGCCGGTGATCGCTTGGACGGAGCTCGCTGAAGTGAACGAGTCATAGAGCGGTCCGAATGACCCGATAGGATCGCTGCCGTTTGAGGTTGCCGCCAGATTATCGTAGATAGGAATTGCGTTGGCAGAAATCGCAGAAGCCACCAAACCGGTTAGAACCAGTGTTTTAACGACAAAGTTTGCCATCATACCCACTCTCCCCTTCCTAAGTTTGGGGATAGCAACATTAGTGCCAATGGATTTATACTCGGCGACATGTGAGTCGCAACATTCGTACTGCCAACGGCTTATCTCTTACCACGTACAGCCAGGCGGCCGTGCCTGCATGCTCTGTTTCTGTAAACATTCCCGACGCGCTCATTCTTCTCTACGGTCCTCCAAACCCGTTCGTTGCTGTTTTCAATCACTTTCATTGGCGTTTTCGCGTTCCCGGCTTGTGTAAGAGTTCCCGACATCGCTTGCAAGGGTTCCGGCCCAAGCCGACTGTTCGACTGACGTAACGCAAACCGCCCCCGGCTCAGAGTCCCGATCTCGGCATCGGGGTAAAGATTCGCGGCTACAACACTTCGGCGAGGGGGGTGAGGGGTTTGCGGTATTGGGTGGCGAGATCGGCGTAGGTGACGCGTCCGCGAACGATGTTCAAGCCGCTGGCGAGAGCCGGGTTCTTGCGCGCGGCGCGGCAACCTTTCCGGGCGATTTCGAGGACGTACGGGAACGTGGCATTCGTCAGCGCCGTGGTGGACGTGCGGGCGACCGCGCCGGGCATGTTCGTCACGCAATAATGCACGACACCGTTGACGAGATAGGTGGGCCGTTCGTGCGTGGTCGGGCGCGAGGTCTCGATGCAACCGCCCTGATCGATGGCGACATCGACAATCACCGCGCCGCGTTTCATCTGGCGGACCAGTTTTCGGGAGACCAGCACCGGGGCGCGCGCACCCGGTCGGAGCACCGCGCCGATGAGCAGGTCGGCATCGCGGACCTGATCGCGGATATTGTGCGCGTTGCTCATCAGGGTCTTGACGTTCTTGGGCATCACATCGTCGAGGTACCGAAGCCGGTTCAGGTTGATATCGAGGATCGTCACATCCGCGCCGAGGCCGGCGGCCATCTTGGCGGCATTGGCGCCGACGACGCCACCGCCGAGAATCGCGACCTTGGCCGGGGCGACGCCGGGAACGCCCGCAAGCAACAGGCCGCGGCCTTTCGTGGGTTCTTCGAGATACTTCGCGCCTTCGTGGATCGGCCATTCTTCCTGCGATCTCGCTCATCGGGGTGAGCAACGGGAGCGACCCGTCGCGCAACTGGATGGTTTCATAGGCGATGGCGACGATGCCACTGCGCAGGACGGCGTCGAACACGGGTTTGTCGGCGGCAAAATGGAAATAGGTGAACACGATCTGGCCGGGCCGGAGGAGGCGGAGTTCGGACGGTTGCGGTTCCTTGACCTTGACGATCATGTCGGCGCGCCGAAAGATATCGCGAGGTGAACCGATCACGCGCGCGCCGGCGGCCCGATAATCCGCGTCGAACGCGCCGCTGCCGTCGCCCGCGTGGCGTTCGACCAGGACGGTGTGGCCCGCTTCCGCCAACGCTTCGCAATGAACGGGCAGGAGACCGACGCGATACTCGTTATTCTTGATCTCCCTGGGAACGCCAATGATCATGGGATCACAATGTCAGCGTCGCGGTGGGTTTGTCCTGGCTGGAGACCGCGACGGCGATGTGACGGGCGCCGATCTGGCGAAGTTTGTCGCCGACGGTTTGCTGGGCGAGTTCGGGCCGGTTGCAGTCGCGGCTGAGATGCGCGAGGAACACATGCCGAAGTTTGTCACAGGCAACGTCGCTCGCGAGCGTGGCGGCGGCATCGTTGCTGAGATGGCCGTGACGGCTCATGATGCGTTGTTTCAGGGCCCAGGGTCGCGCGGCATCCTCCTGGAGCAATTTCAGGTCGTGGTTGGCCTCGACGACCAGCGCATCCATCTGGCGGACGCGTTCGGTGACGAGTTTGGTGGCCTGGCCGAGATCGGTCAGCACGCCGACGGCGATGCTCGAACCTGGCTGACGGATGACATAGCCGACGGGATCGTAGGCGTCATGAGGCACGCTGAACGATTCGATGAGCAGATCGCCAACCTCGAACGAACCGCCGGTCGAAAACAACCGCCAGGAAATGCGGACGGTCTCCGGCCAGTCGGGGTCGGTCGTCACGGCCTCGGCGGTGAGACGATTGGCGTAGACGGGCAGGGGACGGGCCTTGCACAGGACGCCCAGGCCGCACACGTGATCGGAATGTTCATGGGTGAGGATGACGCCGCTGATCTGGTCGATGTTGCGGTTGATAAGCGCCAGCCGACGGGCGATCTGGCGACCGCTCAGGCCGGCATCGACGAGAAGCCGCGTCGTGTCGGTTTCGATCAAGGTGCAATTACCGGCGCTGCCACTACCCAAAATGGTGATGTGCATCCCCACGCCGCCGATAGTACACGGACGACGGATTGACTCAAGCTTTCTGCAACTGGACAGCGCGATTTCGGGAGGGCAATTGAACCGCACGGGCGGGGGCGATCATGCCGACGCCGCGGTTGACGTACATGTGGGTATCGCCGCGGGCGAACAACCCGTGGGCGTATTTTTGTCCGTATTGCGACGGGACATGTGGCGGGCCGTAGAACGGAATGACCACCTGGCCACCATGCGTGTGGCCGGCCAGAATCAGATGCGACCCCTTGCGCCACCAGTCTTCGAAGGAATCGGGGTTATGCATCAACACGAGCGAGAAGGGGGTATCGACATTCTGGAAGGCGCGGACCACGTCCACGCCGTCGGTCCAGTAATCGCCCAGACCGACGATGGCGAGCGACTCGCCGTTGATGCGGATGGTCTGGCTGGCGTTGCGGAGGACGGGAATGCCGACGGATTCGATGGTCCTGGCGACGGCATCGCCATCGTACCAGTTGTCGTGGTTGCCCAACGAGGCGAACACGCCATATTTGGCACGGGATTGGCTCATGCAGCGAGCGCATTCGTGTACCATCTCGGCTGGTGGGGACGTTTCCTTGAACAGAAACTGAACCGACCGGGTGATATACGGATGACGATAGGAAAGGTGTTTGGGCACGGTCAGATAATCGCCCGTGAACACCATGAGGTCGGGCGCGAGAGCATTGGCCGTGGCGATGCATTCGGAGAGGTACTCCGAGCTGACCACGCGGCTGCGGTGAAGATCGGTCAGATGAGCGATGGTCAGGCCATGAAACGCGGTTGGAAGTCCCTGGATGACAACTGGAATGCGGCGGACATGGGCGAAGCGGGGTTCGATGAGCGTGGGGTATACGACACCACCGGCAGCGGCGATGGCCGATGACCAGACCAGGCGTTTCAGGAATGTGCGGCGGGTAACGTTTGGCACATGTATTGGACAATATTTGGCCTTTACTTGTTGAATGTCACGAATATAGTGAAGCGGGTTTCGCGAGACACGAGCATACAAGGAAGAACAAGGAATCATGGCAGGCCCGGGATTGCATCAGGTTCAGAGATTATCGCTGCAGCAGATTTTGGCGCCGCAGTTGCAGCAGAGCCTTCATTTGCTCCAGGTGCCGACGCTGGAACTGCGGTCGCTGGTGCAGGAAGAATTGCAGCAGAACCCGCTGCTGGAAGAGATTGCCAAGGATGAGCCGCGGGTCGAGGTGGAATCCCCCGAGAGCGAGCCGGATACCGCCGACAAGACGCCGACCGCCGAGGAGCGGGCGGAGTTCAAGGAAGAATTCGAGGTCTTGTCCAAGCTCGACGAAGAATGGCGCGAGTATTTTTCCCAGACGAGCAGTTTTCGCTCGCGGTCGCCCGAGCAGGAGGAACAACGGCAGCATTTCTTTGACTCGATCGTCCAGCAGGAATCGCTGCAACAGCACCTGATCCAGCAGCTCAGCTTCATCAACGTCACTGACGAGAAACGCAAGGTGGCGGAGTTGATCATCGGCAGCATCAACGATGACGGATATTTGCTCACGCCGATTGAGGAGCTGGCGGTCAGTTCGGGGATCGCGCTGGAACAATTGCAGGAAGCGCTCGATCTGGTGCAGACGTTTCATCCGGTCGGGGTGGGCGCGCGGAACCTGAAGGAATGCCTGCTGATCCAACTGGACCGGCTCGGCAAATCGGAGTCGATCGAGGCGGTCTTGGTCAACCAGCACCTGGACGATCTGGGCCGGAAACGGTTTCCGGAGATCGCGCGGGCGATGAGTCTGAGCGTCGAGCAGGTGCAGCAACTGGCGAATTTCATTTCGACGCTCGAACCGAAGCCGGGGCGGATGTTCACGACCGAGCAACAGCAGTACGTCGCGGCCGACGTGGTGGTGCAGAAAATCGGCGAGGAGTACGTGGTGATGCTCAATGACGAACAGATTCCGCATTTGCGCATCAGCAACACGTACAAGGAACTGATGGCGAACGGCGAGAAGTCCAACGACGCGCGGGACTACATCCGCGACAAGATCCGCGCGGGCAAGTTCCTGATCAAGAGCATCCACCAACGGCAGCAGACCATTTACAACATCGCCAAGGTGATCGTCGAGCGGCAGCGCGAATTTCTCGACAAGGGCATTTCGTTCCTGCGTCCGCTGACGATGGCGCAGGTCGCCGAGGTGGTGGGCGTGCATGAAACGACGGTCAGCCGCGCGGTGGCCAACAAATACATGCAGACGCCGCAGGGGTTGTTCGAGATGAAGTATTTCTTCACGCCCGGGTTCGACACGGCCTCGGGCGGGGCGATGAGCAACACCAGCGTGAAAGAACAGATTTCCAAGCTGATCGAACGCGAAGACCAGACCAAGCCGTTGTCCGACCAGGAAATCGTGGCGATCCTGAAGGAGCAGGGCATCCCGATCGCCCGCCGCACCGTGGCCAAGTACCGCAACGAGTTGAATATCCTCCCGAGCAATCTGCGGAAGACGTATTAGCTGTCGGTCGGCCTCGTTTGGAGGGCGAGCCTCCCGGCGAGCCGAGAGCAATCTCACACCACTCAGGAAGCGGCTCGGCAGGAGCCTCGCCCTCCATAAACGCCGGATTCAGTTGGACAGCAAGTAGTCGAAAGCGGCGAAGCAAAACCCGGTGCCCTTCAGTTCCGGTCGCGGGCTTTTTGGGCTTCGAGGAGGGGCATGCCGACCTTGTCGGCGATTTCGTGGAACTCGTCGCGGGAGACGGTCTCGAGGGTTTTGCCGCGGCGTTTGAGGTGTTCGTTGAGCTTGATGGCTTTTTCCTGCATCGTGCCGTGGGTTTCCTCGCTGCCGCCGACCAGCTTGAAATTGTCGCCGGTCGTGATGCGGGTATGGCCGTCCTTGTTGTCGAGGCCGAGGCCGAACAACATGGCTTTTTTCTTTGTTTTCGCGGGTTTGACCGGCTTCTTCATCTGAATCACGGTACCAGATTGCAGTAGGGATTGCAATGGGGCGGGGGGAATCGCCCGAAAAAGTGTCCATGGATTCGGCTTGCAACGGGGCGAATGCTCTAGTATGTTGCGCGGCCCTGAGAGTTTTCATGAAAGCCAAGATACATCCTGAATATACGGACGCGGTGATTCACTGCGCGTGCGGCAACATCATCAAGACGAAGTCGACGCGGAAGGACATGCGCATCGGCATCTGCTCGAAGTGCCATCCGTTTTTCACGGGCACGCAGAAATTTGTCGATACGGCGGGCCGCGTCGAGCGGTTCCAGAAGCGGTACGCCAAGAAGACGAAGTAGCGGATTTTCCCGGGAACTTCGCGCTGATATTTGTCGGCGCGAAGTTTTTGTTTTCCAGGGGGATAAACGGCGCGATACCCCGAAACGACATGGGGCATCGTGCCCGACAACAGCACGACGGCAATGACCACACTTCCGAACATCGATAAATTCCGCAAGCGAGCGGGTGAGTTGGAGACCGAACTCGCCAATCCAGCGGTGTACTCCGATCAGCGGCGGGCGGGCGACCTGGCGCGGGAACTCCAGCGATTGAAGAAGTTGCTGGGCGATTACGCGGCGGCGGAGGCGGTGATCAAGCAGATTGGCGAGAACAAGGAACTGGCGGAGTCGGGCGACGCGGAGATGGCGGAGTTGGCGAAGGGTGAACTCGACGATTTGCAGCGGAAGCTGGAGAAACTGCAACAGGATATTCAGTTCGGACTGGTTCCGCCCGACCCGAACGACTCGCGCAACACGATTGTCGAAATTCGCGCGGGGACGGGCGGGGAAGAAGCGGCGTTGTTTGCCGGCGATCTGTTCCGCATGTACAGCCATTACGCGGACGGTCAGGGATGGAAGATTGAGTTGATGGACACCAGCCCGAGCGAGCGGGGCGGGTTCAAGGAGATCGTGTTCTCGATGCTCGGGCAGGACGTGTACAAGAAGATCCGCTACGAGAGCGGGGTGCATCGGGTGCAGCGCGTGCCCGAGACGGAGGCGCAGGGGCGGATTCACACGAGCACGGCGAGCGTGGCGGTGTTGCCCGAGGCGGAGGAAGTGGACGTGCAACTCAAGCCCGAGGACATGGAGATCACGGTATGCCGGGCGAGCGGCCCGGGCGGCCAGGGCGTGAACACGACGGACAGCGCGGTGCAGATTCAGCACAAGCCGAGCGGATTGATTGTGCGGTGCGCCGATGAGCGGTCGCAGATCAAGAACAAGGCGAAGGCGTTGCGGGTGTTGCGGTCGCGGTTGCTGGCGCACAAGCAGGAGGAAGAGGAAGCGCGGATGTCGGCGGCGCGCAAGAACCAGATCGGCAGCGGCTGACCGCAGCGAGAAGATTCGGACGTACAATTTCCCGCAGAACCGCGTGACAGACCATCGGATCAACCTGACGATCCAGAATCTGCCGGCGATCATGGAAGGGGACCTGGACGAGTTGATCGCCGCGCTGATGACGGATGATCTGAACAAGCGGTTGGCCGAGACGACGAAGTAAAGCAAGCGGAAGCGCCTCTACAAGGCGCGGGCGTTGTGTTACTCATCATTCTTGATGGTTAACGTGTGCGAGAAAGGTGCCGTGATGGCGGCGTGGGTTGCGCTGCTGGTGACAGCAATTTCCGCTCTCGGTCAAGAGGCCGCTCCCAGGAATTCACGCGAGGACGTGATCTCGATCCAGATCGGGCTTGATGACGCGGGGTTTTCGCCGGGGCAGATTGACGGCAACTGGGGTGGGATGACCCGTCAGGCGCTGGCGGCTTGGCAACAGGCGAATGAGTTGAAGCCGACAGGCGAGTTCGATGCGGACACGGCGGCGAATTTCCCGGCGGTCGAGGCGAATTACACGAATTACGTGGTCACGGCCGCTGATCTGGCGAAGATTACGAGGATACCCGAGGATTGGAAGGCACGGTCGGAACTGAGCAACATGTGGTTCGAGACCGTGGTGGAGATGGTGGCGGAGAAATGCCATGCGTCGGAAGGATTGATCAAGACGCTGAACCCCGGGATCACGAATTGGGCGGCGATTCGCGGCAAACCAATCGGTCGTGATGCTGAACCTGTCGCCTGTGAAGCGCGTGGCGGCGGCGAAGGTGCGGGTCAGTTTGTCGGCGAAAACGATCACCGCGTATGATGCGAGCGGGAGGATGATCGCGTTTCTTCCCTGTTCGATCGCGGCGGACAAAGAGAAGCGGACGCCGGGGCAATTGACGGTGGAGACGGTGGCGATGAACCCGAACTACACGTTCGATCCCGTAAATTTTCCCGAGTTGGACGACACGCAGAAGGGGTACGGGAAGTTGATTGTGCCGGCGGGCCCGAGGAACCCCGTCGGCACGGCATGGATCGGCCTCGAGCCGGGTCGGGTATGGGATCCACGGCACGCCGCATCCGGACCAGATCGGCAAGACGTTTTCGCACGGCTGTTTTCGGTTGGCGAACTGGAATGCCAACCGTCTCGCGCAGATGGTGGTGATTGGAACGCCGGTGGAAGTGGTGGAGTAAGCAGGACGTCTGGCGTTCAGACACGACCGGAAACAGTACCCAACTGACCACTACCACGCCGGGCGGCTAGAGGTCCTTCGACAGCTTCTTCAGCAAGAGCAACATATCGGTGTTGGTGACGATCCCGGCGAGCTTGCCGCCCTCGACGACGGGAAGACTGCTGATGGCCAGGCCCAGTATCAAGTCGAGTGCCAGACCCAGATCGTGATCAGGCGAAACGGTGGCGGGCTCGGTCGTCATGACGTCGCGGGCCAGGAGCGCGTCGTCGATGTGATATTCTTCCGGGCTCCGCGGGTGTTTCTTGAAGATGAGGGCGACATTCAGGATATCGCGGTCCGAAACGATACCCGTGAGTTGATTGGCGTGGTTGACAACCGGCAAGTGACGGAGGCGATGGGTCCGCATCAACTCATACGCGTCTTTGACGAGCGTGTCCTCACGGATGGTCACGACGTTGGACTGCATTAATTCGCGGATCTTCACCTGACACCTCCGACGAACATTGTAACAGATGCGCGGTGACAGACGCACGTCGAACTCGGCACCCCACGATGGGCGGGCGGGTACGCTCTGGCGGGTCAGAGATTCGCTTTTGAGCGTGGGCGTGTTTCGTAGACCCAGTAGGCAGCCGCGGCGATGAACCCACCGAATATGTACGCCGCCCAGTCCGCCACGATGTCGGTGGCATTGGGCCGAGAGCGCTGGTAAAACTCAATCGACGCGGCGTAGGCTGACGTAATCAGAAAGGCCCCGACGATGGCCTTTGCCAGCGACAGGCGGTGGGCGTATCGAAGGGGCAGCAGCACGAAAACCCAAAGGATGACGTAGAAAGCGAAGCGTTCGATTTGGTCCTTTTCCGGAAATATCGCGCCGATTTCCGGCAGCTTGGACTGCGAGGACAGATAGAAAATCAACGCCGCACACGACAGCGACGGCAGCCAGCAGGCAATTCGTAGCATGGGGGTAATGGGAGCCTGTTGTCGGTTGTCTGCGCGGAGCGATTCGCCGATGTAATAGGCGAGGACGGCAACCGCACCGGCGACGGTGTCGAGCACCACGTCGGAGAATTCGCAACTACGACCGGGGACATACTTCTGGTGCCACTCATCGGAAGCCCCGTACGCCGCGGTGATCAGGATCGCGAGCGCCAGGGACCTCGACAAACGCAGGGCATGACCGCGGTTCAACGCCCACATCACCGTTCCCGCCAGAATGGAAAAGACGGCAATATGGCCGATCTTGTGTTCGGCCGTTTCACCTGGCGGCCCGGCTCGTTGAAGCATCGAGAGGAAGAAGGTCAGTCCTCCCCAGAACAGGGCGGGAAGCCAGAAGACGGGTTTCGGCAGTCGCGTCATGGAAGCATGTTATCCAATGTTGGCCGTCATTTCCCGTATGACTGATGCCCCGCGACGGTCGCCGGGCGTTGAGTCAGACGAGTGCTCATGGTATCGCCTTTGACAATGCCGACAAGCCGATTCAGAGCGGTTGCTGTCGCTCCCAAATGGCCCGGGCATTGCCATCCCTGTGCAACAGGGCCCGATGCCGACAATCCCAATGGGGGGTGGGGGACTGGATCTCGCTTTACGACTCGGACTTCCCTTTTGGGTAGATACGATCGACAAACCGCCTGGCTGCCTCGGCTTTCTCGTCATCCGTATTGGACGCACGGCAACGGCTGGTTACGTCCACGCCATCCACTTCGATCACCCTCGTGGTGACCGGCTGCTTATCCAGCTTTCCGGTGGCGCGATCGGATGCAAACTCAATCCCGTCACGGATCACGATCTTATGGTTCCGGTAGAGTGTTTCGATGGGGTTCATGACGGCCGTTTCACCACCAAGCCAGGAAGGTGCCATTTGTTCTCTCGACCAATGACAACCCATGGCCCGTCGACGGACTTTTGAATCCGTCGATGACAGAACCCGGCGCTTGAATGCCCAGACCAACATTGCTGGGGTCGCCTTTTGATGAGGCGTCGTCTGCCAGGGCGGTTCCGGTCCCCATCTTGTCCCTGGACACATCGAGCCGGTGATGGGCATCGGGCACGGGTGTCATATTTCGTTGTCCTTCATTCCGGGAAGAATGGGGAATGGGGCGAGTTTTCGCCATGGGGTGTTTACCCCATTGTCCGCGGGAGACGTGCTCCCCAGGCTCGTGAAGCATGGGAACAGGAATTGTTGCTCGAAACCGGGGTGTCTTCACCCCCACCTCCCTGAAGGCAAGTCCTGTTCACATCAGGCCGTGGGTGCCCGTGAACAACCTACGAATGGTGGCTGCGCTTCTCCTAGACTCACGCCCACCATTTCGTTTGCGGGCACCCGCCGGTGCGTCCGCTTGAGCCGACGGCGGCCCTGACTCTCAAATTAGGACGGCACCCAGATATCCCTTGTGTTTCCCACGTTCCGACGTATATGGAAGGCGGGGAGTCGAGCGAGAGGTTCTCTAGGGATGTTCTTAGGCGGGGTACGCTAATTTCCGATGGGAAGAGGAAGGCTTGAACGTTCGGGCCTGGGTTTCGGCTCTCCAACTTTTTTCGCCGCCAGTTAGCCCGGAGACAGACATGAGCGACGCCGAGAACAAACCAGCAGGCAAGTCGGAGACCAAACCCGTTGGCAAGGAAGTGACCAAGCCGGCCGGTCAGACGGAGATCAAACCCGTTGACAAGGCGGAGAGCAAACCAGCAGGGAAGGCCGAGAGCAGACAGGCAGGCAAGGGCTCAAAACGTCGTCCGTTCCAGGCGAAGCAATACGCGGCGAATTATGAGGCGATCCGCTGGGGTAAGGGGCACTCGAAGAGCCCCAAGCGTTAACGGCGAGCCGCGTGATCACGACTGGAACATGAAAGCGGCGCACTCGGTTGAATGCGCCGCCCTCAGTTTTCGACTCTTCAGTCTCGAGGCCGTCGGGGTTGACGGTTTCTGGGCTCGACCACTGGAACCCGTGTTCCTCTAACCCGCCCGCCGAATCCACGAGACGGAGAAACTGACTATTGAGACAGGGCAGCGGGAATCCGCGTTCAAAGTTTTCGGCACCTCGGATGGGGCCACGCGGCCTGCAATCTGGCCTCAAATCGACAGGGGAGAGCGCGCTTTCAACGGGTTCGACGTCCGTGCTATCCTCGTGGGGTGACAATTTTGGAAGTCATCAACAAGACGACGCCGTATTTCGAGAAGCAGGGGATGGAGAGTCCGCGGCTGACGATCGAGTTGCTGCTGGGGCATTTGTTGAAGAAGAAGCGGCTGCAACTGTACCTGGAGTTCGAGCGGGACCTGGATGCGACGACGCTGGAGGCGTTGCGCGGGATGGTGAAGCGGCGGGTGGCGGGCGAGCCGTTGCAATACATCACGGGCGAGACGGAGTTTTGCGGGTTGCGGCTGATGGTGGACAAGCGGGTGTTGATCCCGCGGCCGGAGACGGAGTTGTTGGTGGAGACGGTGGCGGGGAGATTGAAAGGCGAGAGCGGAGGGCTGAAAGGGGCGGTCGCGGTCGTGGATGTGGGGACGGGGAGCGGGTGTATTGCGATCGCGTTGGCGAAGAGATTTCCGGAGGCGGAGATTTTCGCGGTGGACGCAAGCCGGGATGCGCTGGACGTGGCGCGCGGGAACGCGAAATTGCATCAAGTCGAAAAAAACATTCGCTTTTTGGAAGGCGATTTGTTACAGAATCTGCACGACAGCTTGCGCGTGGATGTGATTGTATCGAATCCGCCGTATATCGCCGATGGGGAAATGGCGAAGCTGCCCAAGGAGGTCAGAGACTTTGAGCCTGTGCGCGCGCTTGCGGCGGGTGAGGATGGACTCGAAGTTATCCGACGCTTGGTCATGGAGGCCAAGCGTATTTTGTCTCCCTCCGGGTTTATGGCGCTGGAGCTTGGCGCCGGGCAGCGGGCGGCAGTTGGAGAATTTTTCGGCCAGCAAGGATATGATGTGGTCGAGGTCGTAAGGGATTTGCAGGGGCATGAGCGGGTGATCGTGGCTCAGCCCAGGAAGTAAGAAGTAAAACGTCGGGCTTGGGGAAGCCCGATGGCAGTAACAGCAGAGATAGCTCGTGCCAAGGAGGGAGCTATGGAAAAGATCATTATCAGCGGAGGAAATCCGCTTCGGGGGACCGTTGAGATCAGCGGTTCGAAGAACGCGGCCCTGCCGATCATCGCCGCGACATTACTGACCAGCGAGCCGTGCACCATCCGTGGCGTGCCCAATCTCAGCGACATCCAGTTCATGTGCGACATCCTGAAGTGGCTGAGCGTCAAGGTCACGCACCACAAAACGGAGGGAGTGATCGAGATTCAGGCGCAACATCCGCTCGGCGTGGCGCCGTACGAACTGGTGCGCAAGATGCGGGCGTCGGTATGCCTGCTCGGGCCGCTGCTGGCCCGGCTGCATAATTGCAAGGTGTCCCTGCCCGGCGGTTGCGTCATTGGCGATCGGCCGATCGACCAACATCTCAAGGGATTGAAGCGCCTTGGCGCCGATGTGATGGTGGAGAATGGATACGTCCATGCCCGGTGCAGCGAACTGACCGGCACGGATGTGTTCATGGGCGGACGGTTCGGTTCGACCGTGCTGGGGACAGCCAACGTGATGATGGCGGCGGTGCTGGCCAAGGGGACGACGTGGATTGAAGGCGCGGCGTGCGAGCCGGAGATCGAAGACCTGGCGATTTTCCTGATCAAGATGGGCGCGAAGATCAAGGGCGCGGGCAGCCATATCCTGGAAATCGAAGGCGTGGAAACGCTCAACGGGGCCGACCACAAGGTCATTGCCGACCGCATCGAGGCGGGCACATTCATGGCGGCGGCGGCGATCACGGGCGGCGACATCGAGATCAAGGGTGCGCGGGCCGAGCATTTGTGCGCCGTGCGGGACAAGCTGGAAGAATCCGGTGTGACCGTCGAGCGCGCGAACGGGACAATTCGCGTGAAAGGCAATGGCGCACTCAAACCCGTGGACGTGATTACGATGCCGTACCCCGGTTTTCCGACGGACATGCAGGCGCAGATGAGCGCCATAATGACGGTGACACCGGGCATCAGCGTGATTACCGAGAAGGTGTTCCCGAACCGGTTCATGCACATCAGCGAGATGGCGCGGTTGGGCGCGGATGTATCGCTCGAAGGCAACAGCGCGATTGTGAAGGGCGTCAAACAGCTCAGCGGCGCGCCGGTGATGGCCAGCGATCTGCGCGCGAGCGCGGGTCTGGTATTGGCGGGGTTGTGCGCGGATGGCGAGACGGAGGTCAATCGCATTTATCACGTGGACCGCGGCTACGAACGGATCGACCAGAAACTGCGGCATCTCGGCGCGAAGATCGAGCGCGTTTCCGACTAGCGATGAAGAAGCTGTTGTTCCTCGTGTTGATTGTTGGCGTCGCCTACGCCACGTGGAAGTGGCTGGGGCAGGTGCAACAGAACGCGGCGCTCCAGCAGGACCGACTCAAGTCACCGAGCGAAAAGGCCCTGAAGGACATGGACAAGGAGCAGTCGAAGTAGCGTGGGTTTATATTGTCGATTCTCTTGATAGATTGCTAGAGCGCGCGAATGAAGCGACGGACTTCGTCGTGCGTGCCGACGAGCAGTAGGTAGAGGGTGTCGGGTTCATGACGAAAAACGATGCGCCACTGGAGGCCAACCCGAAATTCGTAGAGACGCTTCGTGAGTTTGCGCAGTCCCAAGTGCGCGTGAGGTTTTCCGAATGCCTCGGCCAGTGCGGGAATTGCCTCTTCGATTTGATTCTGAACTGCCGGCGGTAGCGAATCGAACGAGCGGTCGTATTGCCGCGTCGTCTCAACCCTCATCGAGACTTGCCCTTGGCGGCGCGTTTGGCGCGGAGGTGGGCCACATAGGCAGCGGGTGATTCAAATACGTTTGTGCGGCCGGCGGCGCGCTCCTTGTCAGCCCATGCATCGAGCCTGCGCCCTTCCTCGACGCTCAGTTTCAGGTTCGGCGCTTCCGCTGCTGAGTTCGCGTGGACGGCCGTGAGACGCACCGCAGGCTTGCCACGGTGTTTGATGATGATCGTCTCACCACGCCGCGCGCGGCTGACCAATTCACCGAGCCGCGATCTGGCCTCTCGAAGGGTCGTCACTGTCATGCTGAATATGATGGCAGATTTGCGGCGCAAAATCAAACTCCCGGCATCGCTAATTTCCTTGCGATTCCTTGATTTGGCGAAGATATTGCCGCGCGGCGAGTGACCATGTTTGATTCCCTTTCAGAGAAACTGCAGGCGGTGTTCAAGAACCTGCGCGGGTACGGCAAGTTGACGGAGAAAAACGTTGCCGATGCCCTGCGCGAGGTGCGGCTGGCGTTGCTGGAAGCCGACGTCAACTACAAGGTCGCCAAGGATTTCATCGAGCGCACGAAACAGCGCGCGCTCGGCCAGGAAGTGCTCACCAGCGTCACCCCCGGTCAGCAGATCATCAAGATTGTGCACGACGAGTTGGTGGCGTTGATGGGGGGAACGACCGCAACCGGGACGGTCGCGCTACCAACAACAACCGGCAACTGGATGATGGTCGGGCTGCACGGCTGTGGCAAGACGACGACGTGCGGGAAACTGGCGAAGCTGCTGGCGAAACAGGGTCGCAAACCCTTGCTGGTCGCGTGCGACGTGCATCGGCCTGCGGCGATTGACCAATTGGAGACGCTCGGCAAACAAGTGCAGGTCCCGGTGTTTGCGGTGCGCGGCGAGACCGACGTGGTGAAAATCAGCAAGCAAGCGATGTCCTTCGCGCAGTCCCAGGGACGGGATGTCGTGATCTTTGACACGGCGGGCCGGTTGCACATCGACCAGGAACTCGTGCAGGAGCTGGTTCGCATGAAGGAAGCGGTCGCGCCGCAGGAGATTTTGCTGGTGGCGGATGCGGCGACGGGACAGGAAGCGGTGAATATCGCCGAGCATTTTGACAAGGCGCTGACGATTACCGGGATCGTGCTCACGAAGCTCGATGGCGATGCGCGCGGCGGCGCGGCGCTGTCGATGCGGGCGGTCACGGGCAAGCCGATCAAGTTCGCGGGCGTGGGCGAGAAGCTGGACGACCTCGAACCATTTTACGCCGAGCGGATGGCGGGCCGGATCCTCGGGATGGGCGACGTGGTGAGCCTGGTCGAGAAGGCGCAGGAGACGTTCGACGCGGAAAAGGCCGAGGAAATGCAGGCAAAAATCGCCGACCAGAGCCTGAATTTGGAAGACTTTCTCGCGCAACTGCAACAGCTCAAGAAACTTGGGCCATTGGAGAATCTACTTGGCATGTTGCCGGGAATGAGTAAAATGCCTGACCTCAGCGTTGGCGAGTCGCAACTGAAGCGCCTTGAGGCGATCATCCAGTCGATGACACCCATGGAGCGTCGTCGTCCCGAGATTTTGAATGCGGGGCGGCGAACACGCATTGCGCGCGGGAGCGGGACGAGCGTGGCTGAGATCAACGATCTTTTGAAGCAGTTCAATGCGATGAAGAAGATGATGAAAGAAATGGGCAAGATGCAAAAGGCCATGGGCCGGAAAGGCATGTTGCCGAAACTCGAGATTGGGGAGGTGAGACAGTGCCGGTAAGAATTCGATTGCGGAGAGTTGGAACGAAGAACGTTCCGATATATCGTATCGTGGTTGCGGATGGACACAGTCCTCGCGATGGTCGGTTTCTGGAGAACATCGGGACGTATGACCCGCGCAAGGCGACCGACAATTTTCACGTGGATGTGGAACGGGCCAAGCATTGGATTGGGAAGGGCGCCCAGCCCAGCGACACGGTGCGCAGCATTTTGAAGAAAGCGGAGCGGGCAGCCAAAGCGGTGGCCTGAGGACATCCATCGCGGCGTCGCGGATGCGTGACGCGACCATGGCGGGCCGCACAGACGGGAGCACGACATGAAAGCGTTTGTCGAATTCGTAGTGAAAGCACTGGTCGATCACCCCGAGGAAGTCGATGTGCGGGAAGTGGACGGGGAACGCGTCGTGGTCTTCGAGTTGCGGCTGAACCAGACCGACGTGGGCAAGGTCATCGGCAAGAGCGGACGCACCATTACGGCGATCCGCACGTTGCTGACGAGCGCGGCGGCCAAGCAGGGCAAGCGCGCCATGCTCGAAATCATTGAACCCGAAGGACGGCGTCCCGAAGGTTCCGGCGCCGGCCGCACCGGCCGAGCCGCCCGCGGACGCCCCGGCGGAATAACGGCGGTCGGCGCCGCGGGGCAGGAATGGAAATCGACGTTTTGACGTTGTTCCCGCGCATCTTCGAGGGACCGCTCGAAGAAAGCATCCTGAAACGCGCGCAGCAGCAAGGGACTGGTCGGGGTCCGCGTCCACAACCTGCGCGATTTCACCCACGACAAGCACCGCGTGGTGGATGACAAGCCGTACGGCGGCGGACCGGGCATGTTGATGAAGCCCGAACCGATCTTTGAAGCGGTGGAGAAGTTTCGGCGGACCGAATCGCGGGTGGTGTTGATGACGCCGCAGGGCTCGCCGTTGACGCAGGCGCGGGCGCAGGAGTTTTCCCGCGCGGCGCACCTGATCATCATCTGCGGGCATTACGAAGGCGTGGATGAGCGGGCGCGGGCGGCGCTGGTCAACGACGAGGTCAGCATCGGCGATTACGTGCTGACGAACGGCGCGCTGGCGGCGGCGGTGTTTGTGGATGCGGTGGTGAGGCTGGTGCCGGGCGTGCTGGGCGACGAGACCAGCGCGGGCGACGATTCGTTCGCGGGCGGATTGCTCGAAGGGCCGCAGTACACGCGGCCGCCCGAGTTTCGGGGTCTGACGGTGCCCGAGGTGCTGTTGAGCGGCAACCACGAGGCGATCGCCCAATGGCGCGCCGAATGGGCGCGGCAACGGACGAAGGAACGGCGGCCGGATTTGTTGAAGGAAGATTAGCATTTCAATTTTGAGCGCGATACGCGATAACAGAGGAGTACGAACATGAATGTGATTGAGAAGATTCAGGCGGAGCAGTTGCGGACGGACATCGTGCCGTTCAAGGTGGGCGACACCATCAAGGTGTATTCGCGCATCAAGGAAGCGGACCGCGAACGCGTCCAGATGTTTTCGGGCATCGTCATCAACAAGCAGGGGCGCGGCATCGCCGAGACGTTCACCGTCCGCCGCATCAGCTACGGCGAGGGCGTCGAACGCATATTTCCGCTTCATTCCCCGTTCATCCAAAAGATCGAAGTCGAGCGGGCCGGCAACGTCCACCGCGCCAAGCTCTACTACCTGCGCAAACGCATCGGCAAAACCGCCACCAAGGTCGCGGAAGCGTAGGAACGCTTCGCTCGGAGAGTCGCGCCGCTTCCGCCATCCCCTCCCACGGAGGGGAAACAGGGGTGGGTTCTCCGCCGCGCACCTTCCTTCGGTAAGGCGGGCTGGCCCAGCCCGCCGGCCGCCTCTCTTCGTAAGGCATGCATTCGAGCCATCGGCCCGTGGGCGTGTGTGTATGATGAGAGGCACATCAGGCAGCAAAGTCGGTACACCTTAGCGATTTGCGACAAAGAGGGAGTGGGGATCGAATTCTGCCCTCATGAAGATGCCATCCGAAGACGGCCCTTCGAGTCCGTACGGTTCGATGAAATAACGAAGTTTACCATGCCAGTGAAAATTCGGGATGAGGTCTTGCGTGACCTCCGTCGTATGAACATCACAGAATATTCCCTCTTTAACACGACAGATGCCCTTGTTCGCACAGTAGCGAGCTTCGCCTTTAGCATGCCCTAGCCGCGAATCTCATTCGCGGTATCATTCCATGTGTTGTTACCCCGCGAAAGAGTTTCGCGGCTACAACATTGTGATTGAGAACCGAAAACGACAGAGACCCTTCGACCTGCCTTCGCCAAGGCTACAGCTGGCAGGCAGGCTCAGGGTGACGGCGCAGAGAAAGGCAACAGAATCGGGGAGGATCGCCGCTGTAGGTTCCAAAGGATACGCCGGCCGCGAAAGAGTTTCGCGGCTACAATACGGCACGGGATGCAGGCCCAGTGTTGACTCTTCGGGTTGAAATCCGCACACTGCGCGGCAGAGTCATGCCAACGCTGCGCTACGAACTGAAAGCGTACAAGAACGGGGCGAAGATTGTGGCCGGTATTGACGAGGCGGGACGCGGGCCGTTGGCGGGGCCGGTCGTGGCGGCGGCGGCGATCTTGCCGGAGAAGTTTCGCCACAAGACGCTCACCGACTCGAAGCAACTTTCCGAACATCAGCGCGAGGACATTTACGCCGAGCTGACGGCCAACGCTGATTTCCATTGGGCCGTGGGCGTTTCCGATGTCGATGTCATCGACCACTACAACATCCTCCGCGCGACCTGGCGGGCGATGCAGCTCGCGCTGGACGGGCTGAAGGTCCGTCCCGATCACGTGTTGGTTGACGGCCTGCGCGTGCCGCTGATCGGCGTGACGCAGACGGCGATTGTGAAGGGCGACGCGAAGAGTTTTTCCATTGCCGCCGCGAGCGTCATCGCCAAGGTGACGCGGGACCGGATGATGCTGAAGGTCCACGAGCAATTCCCGCAATACAACTTCGCCCGGCACAAGGGGTACGGCACGCCCGAACATCTCGCCGCGCTCGGCCAATACGGCCCGTCGCCCGTGCACCGCAGAACGTTCGCCCCGGTGCGCGAGGCCATCGAGCCCGTGCAGGCGGAGTTTGCCGCGATGTGATATGTTTTTCGGCTGGTTCCAGCGGAAAGAGGATCGTCGCACGCCGCGGCAGATCACCGGGCGCGCGCGGCGAGAAAGCCGCGGCCAAATACCTGCGCCGGCACGGCTACAAAGTCCTGCTCCGCAACTTCCGCAGCGGCAAGGCGGAGGTGGATATTGTCGCGCGGGACAAGGACTGGCTGGTGTTCGTCGAGGTCAAGACCCGCGAGACGGAGGAGTTCGGCGCGCCGAGCGAAGCGGTGGATCGCGAGAAGCAGCGGAACCTGAGCAAAGCGGCGCTCGATTATCTGCGCCTGCTCGGCAACCCGAGAATCCACTTCCGGTTCGACGTTGTCGAAGTCGTCCAGCCCAAGGGCACCCGCCGGCCCGACGATATCCGGCTCATCCAGAACGCGTTCGACCTGAGCGAGCCGTACATTTATTGATCGAGCGTAGCCGGTGCACGGTCCCGGCCTGCTTGTCAGCCGGACATCTGGTGGATACACTCCGTCGCAGGATATTGAGAATGGGGACGACCGACACGAAACCGGACCGCGCGAGCGGCAATTTGCCGGGTATGGGCATCCTGCTCGTGGTTCTCACAGTTCTTGCCTATCTGCCGGTAATGCACGGCGGGTTTATCTGGGACGATGACGCGCTGATCACCGAGAACCGGATGATCAAGGCCGACGACGGGCTGCGTCAGATCTGGTTGACGGCGAAAGCGCCGGATTGGCGGTTGACATCGAGCGCGTGCTGGCTGGAGTGGCGGTTGTGGGGCAATGACCCCACCGGATATCACGTGGTCAACGTGTTGCTGCACGCGATCAACGCCGTGTTGGTCTGGGTAATCCTGCGGCGACTGAAAGTTCCGGGAGCCTGGCTGACCGGATGCGTGTTTGCGCTTCACCCGGTGAACGTGGCGACGGTGGCGTGGATCAGCGAGCAGAAGAACACGTTGTCGATGTTGTTTTACGGGATCGCCATCCTGCTGTATTTGCGATTCGAGGAAGCAGGCGGCTGGCGGTGGTACGGTTTCTCCCTGGGCGCATTCCTCCTGGCCCTGTTGAGCAAGACGGCAGTGGTCATGCTACCGGTGGTGCTGTTGGGTTGCATCTGGTGGATGCGGGGCCGGGTGCGGCGAGAAGATTTGCTCCGCAGCCTGCCATTCTTCGTGCTCTCGCTGGTGATGGGGTTGGTGACCATCTGGTATCAGCACCCGAGGGCTGCGGCGGGACAGGCGATCCAAACGGAAGGTTTCTTAACCCGTCTGGCCGTGGCCGGTTTGACGCCGTGGTTCTACCTGTGGAAGACACTGCTGCCGATCAATCTGACGGTGGTTTATCCGAAGTGGGACATCGACACATCCTCCTGGATTTCCTTCCTGCCGGGAATCCTATTGGTGGGATGTTTGACGTTGTTCTGGTGGAGGCGCAAGTCCTGGGGGCGTCCTTGGTTCTTCGGGCTGGGCTGTTTTGTGGCGACACTTTTCCCGGTGTCGGGCTTCTTTCACCAGACGTTTCACGAGCACTCGTTCGTGGCTGACCACTTGCTTTACCATTCCATCGCGAGTGTCATTGCGCTGGCAGTGGCCACCGGGGTGGCGATTTGCCGTCGCCTGGGGCAACGAGGCCGGCCTGTTGGAGCGGTGGCGGGCGTGGCTGTACTGATGGTGTTGGGAGCGGCGACCTGGAGCCGGAGCGGTGTCTATGCGGACGGTGAAACGCTGTGGCGCGACACCGTGGCGAAGAACCCGGGCGCCTGGGTGGCCTACTACAATTTGGGGCTGAACCTGGAACGGGCCGGGAAGATGGACGACGCCATTGCGCAGTATGAACACGCGCTGCAGACGAAACCCAATTTTGCCGAGGCGCATTATTGCCTGGCGCACGCCCTGGAAAAGACGGGTGTATATCGGGACGTGGTGGCGCACTACGAGCTGGCGTTGCGTTTCAAGCCCGATTATCCGAAGGCACTGAACAATCTGGCATGGCTGTTGGCAACGCGGGAACCGGCGGGAAGCACGGACCCGGGCCGGGCGGTGGCGCTGGCCGAGCGGGCATGCAAACTTTCGGATCCCCCGGTGGCCACGTATCTGGATACGTTGGCGGCCGCGTATGCCGCCGCCGGCCGATTTGGTGACGCCGTTATCACTGCCCAGAAGGCCGTGGAACTGGCCCGCGCGGGTGACGAGCCGGACACGGTCGGAAAGATCGAGAGTCGGCTGCAACTGTATCGCGCCGGACGCGCGTACCGCCAATTCGCCGGTGTGACCCCATGACCGCCCGGCTGATCGAGAACCGTTTGCCGGTGACCGAAACCGGCCGCGCGGGATTCGTCTATGGCGGGATAATTGTGCTGGCCGGCCTGGCGGCGTATCACAACAGTTTCACAGGACCGTTTGTGTTGGACGACGTGTCCTCGATCACGGAGAACCTGAGGATTCGTCATTTGTGGCCGATCGGGGATGCGCTGTCACCCTCAGCCTCTTCGATGGTCGCGGGGCGCCCGGTCGTCAACCTCTCGCTGGCCATCAACTACGCGCTGGGTGGGCTGGCTGTTTGGGGGTATCACGCGCTCAATTTGGCGATCCACATTCTCGCGGGCTTGACGTTGTTTGGCGTGGTGCGGCGGACGTTGTTGCGGCCGGCGCTACGGGAGCGGCTCGGCGCGTCGTCGTCGGCGTTGGCATTTGCGGTGGCGCTTCTTTGGATCGTTCATCCGCTGCAAACAGAGGCAGTCACCTACGTGTCTGAGCGCGCCGAGTCGTTGATGGGGCTGTTCTACCTGCTGACGTTGTACAGCTTCGTTCGTGGAATCGAATCGCGAAGGCCCGCCCTGTGGTTCGGGGTTTCCGTGGTGGCGTGCCTCCTGGGCATGGCGACCAAGGAAGTGATGGTGACGGCTCCATTGATGGTGTTGCTGTACGATCGGACATTTGTCAGCCGGAGCTATCGGGAAACATGGGCGCGGCACAAGTGGCTGTATTTGGGGTTGGCGGGCACCTGGCTTTTGCTGGCCGGTCTGATGGTTGGGCTGCCCTACCGCAGCGTTGGGTATGGCCACGGAATTACCTGGTGGGCGTACGCGCTGACCGAGTGCCGAGCGGTGACGCAGTACCTCTGGCTGGCGTTCTGGCCGCACCCGCTGGTTTTCGATTACGGGACCGAGATAACGTGGCACGTTGCGGACGTGGCGTCGCGCGGGCTGATCGTGGCGCTTCTGGTGGCGGGTGTTTTGGCGGCGCTGAGGAGACAGCCGGCGATTGGCTTTCTCGGTGTCTGGTTCTTCCTGATTTTGGCCCCGGCCTCGAGCGTGGTGCCGGTGGGAGGGCAACCAATGGCGGAACATCGGATGTACCTGCCGTTGGCGGCGGTGATCACACTGGTCGTTTTGGGAGGCAACGCCCTGTTGGGGCGGCGCAGCGTCGCGGTCTTTCTGGCGGTGGCGGTGGGGCTTGGATTTCTCACGGCCCGCCGCAATGAAGATTATCGCACCGAACTATCCATTTGGAACGACACCGTCACCAAATGCCCGAACAACGGGCGCGCTTATTGCAATCTGGGGCTCGCGCTGTTGCACGCCGGCAGGGTGCGGGAGGCGATTGATCGCTACGAGCAGGCACTCCAGATCGACCCGGACTGGGCCGTCACCCACAACGACCTGGGCAATGCCTTGCGGCGAGTGGGTCGAGTGGACGAAGCGGTCAGCCAGTATGAACAGGCGTTGCGCCTCGATCCCGACCTTGCCGCGGCGCACTACGACCTTGCCGCCACGTTGAAACAAGCGGGGCGGCTGGACGAAGCGATCCGGCACTACCAGGAGGCGGTGCGAATCAATCCCGATCTGGCGATGGCCGAGAACGACCTGGGAAATGCCCTGCTGCAGTCGGGCAGAATTGAGGAGGCGATTGGACATTTTGAGCAGGCAGTGCGAATCGCGCCGGGCTATGTCGAGGCGTACAACAATCTGGGCAACGCATACCTGCGGGCCGGTAATGTTGCCGAAGCGATTCGGCAGTACCAGCGGGCGCTCGAGATCGCGCCCGACGCCGTCGCCCACTACAATCTGGGCATGTTGCTTGCGGACCAGGGCCGGATGGACGAGGCCATTGCGCATCTGCAGAGTGCGGTGAAGTTGCAGCCGGGATCGAAGCGATTCGCGGAAGCGCTTGAGGGGTTGGAGCGCCGCAAAGCGGCGGGGGAGGGCAACTGATTTGGCGAGGAAAAGCGGTGTACCTAGGATTTGGCGCATGAGCGGCCAGCCCATCATTGCGGATGGATTATTGCTGTGAAATCGGTTGACGGAGACCAAAATCGACCTTGCGGGATTATCGGGGGACGGGTGTGCAAAACGGCTTGACGGGGCTGAATTTTGTGAAAATTGAGGCCGGTCGCTTCGAAACCCACGATTTTACAGGGAAATCTGGCAGGTTGCCACTTGGGAGCGGGACTGTTTGACACATATTCGGCACATTTTTGTCACGGTCCTGTGGCCCATTTTGTTAAAGAAAAGTCTTGCAAAAAAAAGGCGGGTCGATATCATCTGGCGCTGGATAAGGATGGCGTGCCCTTTGTGAGGGGGGCGCGGCGAGAACTGCGGAAAAATGGAAGAAGAAAGGGTAGGGAGAATGAAAATTTCTAAGGCGAGTATGAGACTTATCGAAAAATGCTTGTTGGTAACAGTGGCGACTGTGGCGATGGCGTCGTTGGGCGTGAAGGTGTACGCCGATACGGCGGGGGACATCGAGCAGGATTACGGCACGGGGAACACGAATCCTGACACGATGGTACTTTGGGATGACGCCAGCGGTGGTTATCCCATCGTCAATGCGATCGGGTCCCAGCCAGGCGTTTATGGCGGCCATACTTTCACCTACTGGGCGGTTCTGGCTCAGGATTCGACCGGATCGATGGATGAAGACGTTTCGACCTCGCAGTTGAATACACTGAGTCGTAACAACGGGAACACCTACGGGACACCATTAACAAGCTTTTCCGTGGGCACGGCGTTCAGTTCTTATGAGGCGTGGGTTCCGTTCCACCAGATTCCAGAGGTGACTCCCTATCCAAGCGACACGAACATTGCTGGCGCAAACCCCCCCAACCCGTATATCACATTGCAGGGCACGGGTTCAGCTGCGCCGGCGACGGTGACCACCATTTCGACCGTCCTCGGCCTTGGCAACGGCGTTACCAATAACCTGACCTTGGCGGGCACCTATGTTGAGATCAAGAATGTCACGATCTCCGGCAGCACGGGCAGCTACTCGAGCACGTTCCCCGCGTACCTCTCCAACATCGCCGCCGAGACCTATACGATCTCGGACGGCTCGACCAACATGGCGTTCTTTGACTGGACCACGTCGTATTCCGTCGATGCCGCAATGGGTGGCTCAGCGGTACCGACCGGGCCGGTGAACGTTTACGGGTTCCTTTCCGTCAACCCCGGCGCCCCGAACGCGGAGTTCGTCCCGTTGGCGATTGTCCCCGAGCCGTCGGCGTTCGTGCTGGCCGGCATGGGATTGCTTGGACTGTTGGCGATCCGCCGCAGCCGTCGTTCCTAGGCTGATTTCATAATTAACCGATAGCGGGAGGCAGGTGCCATTGGGCTCTGCCTCCCGCTTCGTTTTTGCTCATATCAGGTTGTCATCCCAACCTGATCTTTCGCGGAGAATAGGGCCAGTGGTTGTGGAGGCAGGGCGCTCTGCCGCTGCGGGCAACCCCGGTCACTCTGACGGAACGGAGCGGTTGTAACTGCCGGTGGGAGCAGCCCCGAGCGCCTTTCCCACGACAACCCGGCCAATGAGGCGCGTCCTTGGACGGATGCGCCGAAACACCGGGGTGTTCCAGATTGCATGTGCGCCGGACTTATGATTGTCTTCGTGTGGAACCCATTCTCACCGGTATTTGCATGGATATCAGCCGCACAACGCTGGACGGAGGTGGGGAAACAATGTGGCACGTCACCGCTGATACGAGGGGTATGACGAAAAGGCCGCCGGCGCAATGAAAGCATCCTGGGGATTACTGGTCGCGGTGTGTGCGCTGGTCATCGGCGCCTACGCGTACATCGCCCAGTCGGGCATTTTGGAATTGCTGACTCCCGACCCGGCGGAGAGCTACTACAATTTGCTGGTGGAGGGCTTCCGCGCCGGGCATCTGAGCCTGAACAAGGCGGCGCCTCTCGGGCTGACACAACTCGCCGACCCATACGATCCGGTCGCCAATCAGGTCTACAAGAATTGGCCCTATCGGATGCTGGACATGAGCTACTACAAGGGCCGGCTCTACCTGTACTTCGGGGTCACACCCGCTTTGCTGTTATTCTGGCCGTTCGCCGCGGTGACCGGGGAATACCTGTTTCACCGGGAGGCGGTGGCGATCTTTTGTGCTGTGGGGTTTCTGACCAGCGTGGGGTTGCTGCGCGCGTTGTGGCGGCGCTACTTTTCCGAGGTGAGTGTCGGGGTGGTGGTCGCCGGCGCAGTGGGGCTCGGGTTCGCGACCGGTGTGCCGCTCCTCTTGTCGCAGGCGGATGTTTACGAGGTGGCGATCAGTTGCGGGCATATGCTGACGATGCTGGCGCTGGGGGCGGTGTGGTGCGCGTTGCACGAGCCGGAACGGCGGGGGCGGTGGCTGGCGGCGGCGAGTGTGGCATACGGGCTGGCGGTGGGAGCCCGACCCTCGTTGCTGTTTGGCGGGATCGTCCTGCTGGCGCCCGTGGTACAAGCGTGGCGTGAGCGGCGGCAGATGTGGGTCGTACTGATGGCGGCGATCGTCCCGATCACGTTGATCGGGTTGGGGCTGATGGCCTACAACAAATTACGGTTCGACAGTCCGTTGGATTTCGGATGGCGTTACGAGCTGACTTGGGAACGGCAAATTACACGGCAGCTTTTCAGTTGGCGTTATCTCTGGTTCAATTTCTGCCTCTATTTTCTGGAGCCCGCGCGTTGGAGCGCTCGTTTCCCCTTCGTGCACGAAGCCGCCGCGCCACCCACACCCGTGGGCTACGGGCAGGTGAGAAACTGCTTCGGCGTGCTGACCAACGTTCCACTGGTATGGCTGGCGCTGGCCGCGCCACTGGCGTGGCGAAATCGGTCGAGTCAGTCGGGTTCGGTCTTGCGCTTGTTTGTGGCGGCCACGGCGGTGTTGTTTGGGGTGTGCGCGCTGACGCTCGGGCTTTTCTGTGCCTCGAATCCCCGCTATGAGGTGGACTTCCTGCCGGCACTGGTGCTGTTGGCGGTGATTGGCATCCTGGGATTGGAGCGCGAACTGGCCCCGGCCTCGAAGTCGGGGCTGGCTGGCCGCAGGGCCTGGCGGCGTCCGGCCCGATGCGGGTGGAGCATACTGCTGGGGTTCTCGGTGGCATTTGGCCTGTTGTCGAGCGTCCGAGATCATGCGGATGCGCACAACTACCTCGGAAACGCCCAGGAAGAGCTGGGCAACTGGCCGGAAGCCATTCGACAGTTCGAACTGACGGTGCGGCTTGATCCCGATTTCGCCATCGGGCAGAACAACCTGGGAGGCGCCTTGTTGCGCGTGGGCAGGCCGCAGGAGGCGATCGGACACTTCCAGGAAGCGGTACGGACGAAACCTGATTTCGCCGACGCGCACTGCAACCTTGCGGTCGCGCTGTCAAAAGTAGGCAGGTTGCCGGAGGCCATCGGAGAATACCAGCAGGGGATACGGCTGAAGCCGGATTCCGCGCTTGGCCACAATAATTTTGGAAGCACCTTGTGGCAGGCGGGGAAGGTGGCGGAAGCCATTGGAGAGTACAAACAGGCGTTGCGAATCAACCCTGATTACGTTGAAGCGCATTACAATCTGGGGCTCGCATTGGAGAAGATGGGACGCACACCCGAGGCGATCCAGCACTACCAGCAGGCGCTCAAGCTCCAATCGGATTTTGCCCCGGCGAGAAACGCGCTAACGCGGTTGGGAGCCGGTCAGTAAGTCCCCGGTCTTGTGCCGCAGGGGCCGGGCACCTTCCCCCGCGCATCAGGCAAGCCGAGATGCCCCCTTTCGCAACGGTTTTGCAGCAAACGCCGTGGAGTCCAACATACTGATTGACGGTGGGCAATCGATTGCCCCGAAACACAGAGACCGTTCTCGATTGCGCATGGACACGCGCTGTGATTGGATTCGCGGGAGAGCCAGCTATTTCTGATTTACATGAACGTCAGCCGGATAAAGTTGGTGGGAGTGGCGCTGGCGATTTTTGCAGCCACCGTCTGGTTGTATTGGCCGAGCGTCCACGGCGAGTTCCTGGCAGGAGACGATCTGGAGTATTTGCGGCAGTCGGAGCGGTGGAATGGGCTGACGTGGAACGCGGTGACATGGGCGTTTACATCCACCGACTCGTACTACCACCCCCTGTCCCGGTTATCCCACGTTCTGGACTACCAAATCTGGCGAAAGAACGCGGCCGGACACCATGCGACGAGCGTCGTGGTGCACGCGCTCAACGCGGCGCTGGTGTTCGGGTTCCTGTGGACGCTCCTGGGCGCGACATTCCTGACTACCGGCGAGCGGCGGATGGCGGCCTTATGGGTGGCAGTGGTATTCGCCATTCACCCGTTGCAAACGGAATCGGTGGCGTGGATGTCGGGGCGGACACAACTGCTCTGCACGATGTTCTGCATCGGCAGCCTGTGGGCCTACGCTGCCGGCGCGCGACGGTGGGTGGTGTGGGGATTCTTCGTGCTGGCTGTGTTAAGCAAGCCGATGGCGGTGTCGCTGCCGTTTGTCATGCTGGCGATGGATTACTATCCGCTGCGGCAGCATGAGCGGCTCGGCTCGGGACGGTTGGTGTGGGAGAAGGCGGCGATGATGGCCGTGGCCGGGCTGGTGGGGGTGGCGACGGTAATGACCAAGGCGCGTATGGGCGGTGTAATGGCTCTGTCCGCAAAAATCCCGTTGTCGCTCCGTCTGTTCCTGATGTTTGAAAGCCTGACATTTTATCCGTTGAAACTGGTGTGGCCGGCTCGCTTGTCCCCCGACTATCCGATTTTCTGGGACCTGTCGCTCAATCAGTGGCCGGTGCTGACGTCGGTGCTCAGTGTGGTCGTGATCACGGCCGTGGTCGTTGTGGAACGACGACGCCGGCCGATGCTGGGGGCGGGCTGGGGGGCGTACGGGGCATTGGTTCTTCCGGTCTCCGGGCTGATGCTGACAGGCGCGCAATCAGTGGAGTTGCGGTACGCGTACATGGCGATGTTGCCGCTGCTGTTATTGGCCGGTGGAGCGGTGATCTGGGTGTGGCGCCGCTCGTCGGCGGTCGCGCGGATGGTGATGGCCGGCTTGCTGGCCGGCCAACTGGGCGCCTTCGCCATGCGCACGCGCAACCTGATACCGGATTGGCACGACAACAAAACGAGGCAGCGAGCGGTCACGGTGGCGCTCCCGGACTCGGAGGAGGCCAATCGGTTGTTCGCGATGATGCTGTTGGATGAGGGCCGGGCCGGCGAGGCGCTTCCCTACGCACAACGCGATGTCCAAATCGCGCCGAAGCTGAGTTACTCGCATACGACGCTCGGATCTGTGCTGCGCCGGTTGGGTCGCCTGCAGGAAGCCGTGGCAGAGGATGAGTTAGCGTTCCGAACGAACCCGGACGCGGCCGAGGCACACTACAATTACGGAACAGCCCTAATGCAGTCGGGCAAGGTGCCCGAGGCGGCGGAACACTTCGAGCAAACCCTACGGATCAAGCCCGATTTCGCCGAGGCGCACGACAATCTGGGGATCAGTTTGGCACAGACGGGAAAGCTCAAGGAAGCCATCCGGCACTTCGAGCAGGCCTTGCGGATTGATCCCGATTCCGCCGAGGCGCACTTCAATCTGGGGAACGCTTTGGCGCAAACGGGAAAGATCGAGGAGGCCATCCAGCACTACGAGCAGGCCCTGCGGATCAGGCCCGATTTCGCCGACGCGCACTGCAATCTGGGGATCGCTTTGGCACAAACGGGTAAGACCGAGGAAGCCATCGCCCACTACGAGCGGGCCCTGCGGACCACTCCCGATTTCACCCAGGCGCACTACAATCTGGCGATCGCCCTGGCACAAACGGGAAAGTTCGAGGAAGCCATCCCGCACTACGAGCGGGTCCTGCGGATCAAGCCCGATTTCGCCAAAGCGCACTACAAACTCGGGATCGCCCTGGCACAAACGGGGAAGACCGAGGAAGCCATCGCCCACTACGAGCAGGTATTACGGATCGAACCCGATAATGCCGCGGCCCACAACAATCTGGGGATCGCTTTGATGGGATTGGGCAGGATGCCGGAAGCGATCGGGCATTTGGAGCAGGCGCTACGGATCAATCCCCAATACGCCGAAGCACACAGCAACCTCGGGCTGGCTTTGTATCGCACCGGCAAACATGAAGAGGCTATTGACCACTACCAACAGGCGTTGCGGATCGATCCCGATTACGCCGAGGCGCACATCAATTTGGGAAACGCCTTCTTGCGGGAGGGTAAGGGCGGCGATGCGATCGGGCAGTATGAACAGGCGTTGCGGATCAAGCCCGATAACGCCGCCGCGCACTACAGCCTGGGGATCGCCCTGGGCCAGGCGGGCAGGATACCGGAAGCGATCGAGCACTTGAAACAGGCGCTGCGGATCAATCCCGATTTCACCCAGGCGCAGAGCGCGCTCACGCAACTGCAAGCTCGCCAGTAGGCGGAGACGTATGATTGGATCGGTGGGGGGAGCCAGCTATTTCTGATTACATGAGCGTGAGCCGGATAAAGTTGGTGGGAGTGGCGCTGTTGATTGTGGCAGCCAGTGTCTGGCTGTATTGGCCGAGCGTGCACGGCGAGTTCCTGGCGGGAGACGACCTGGAGTATTTGCGGCAGTCGGAGCGGTGGAACGGCCTGACGTGGAACGCGGTGAAATGGGCGTTTACATCGACCGACTCGTACTATCACCCATTGCCCCGGTTATCTCACGTTCTGGACTACCAGATCTGGGGAACGAATGTGGTCGGACACCATGCGACGAGTGTGGTGGTGCACGCGCTCAACGCGGCGCTGGTATTCGGGTTCCTGTGGACGCTCCTGGGCGCGACATCCCTGACCACGGGCGAGCGGTTGACGGTGGCCCTATGGGTGGCGGTGGTGTTCGCGATCCATCCGTTGCAAACGGAATCGGTAGCCTGGGTGGCGGGACGGACGCAACTGCTCTGCACGATGTTTTGCATCGGGAGCCTGTGGGCCTACGCAGCCGGCGGGCGTCGTTGGGGTGTGTGGGGGTTGTATGTGGCCGCACTGTTGTGCAAGCCGATGGCGGTGTCGCTGCCGTTCGTGATGCTGGCGATGGATTACTATCCGTTGCGGCGCCACGAGCGGCTGGGCTGGGGCCGGTTGGTGTGGGAGAAGGCGGCGATGATGGCCGTGGCCGGGCTGGTGGGGGCGGCGACGGTAATTACCAAGGCGCAGTTAAGTGGCATCATGTCTCTGTCCGCAAAGATCCCGTTGTCACTGCGTCTGTTCCTGATGTTTGAAAGCCTGACGTTTTATCCGTTGAAACTGGTGTGGCCGACCCATTTGTCCCCCAGCTATCCGATTTCCTGGGGCCTGTCGCTCGATCAATTGCCGGTGTTGGCGTCGGTGCTCGGTGTTGTCGCGATCACGGCCGTGGTCGTTGTGGAACGACGACGCCGGCCGATGCTGGGGGCGGGTTGGGGGGCGTACGTGGCGTTGGTTCTTCCGGTGTCCGGGCTGATGCTGACAGGCGCGCAATCGGTGGAGTTGCGGTACGCGTACGTGGCGATGCTGCCACTGCTGTTGTTGGCCGGCGGAGCGGGGGTGTGGCTGTGGCGGCATTCGCCAGCGGTCGCGCGGGTGGTGCTGGTCGGCTTGCTGGCCGGCCAAGTATGTGCCTTCGCCGGGCGCGCTCGTAGCCTGATAGCGGATTGGCGGACCACCGAAACGAGGCAGCGAGCCGAAGTAGTGGCGCTCCCGGACTCGGAGGAGGCCAATCGGTTGTTCGCCATGATGTTGTTGGGTGAGGGCCGGGCTGACGAAGCGCTCGCCTACGCGCAGCGCGATGTCGAAATCGCGCCGGAGCTGAGTTACTCGCATATGACGCTCGGGCTTGTGCTGCGCCGGTTGGGGCGAGTGCAGGAAGCCATGGCAGAGGACGAGCAAGCGTTCCGAACTGAACCCGGATGCCGCCGAGGCGCACTACAATTATGGAGCAGCCTTGATGGAGTTGGGCAGGGCACCTGAGGCGGCGGAACACTTCGAGCAGGCCCTACGGATCAAGCCTGGTTACGCCGACGCGCACGACAACCTCGGGAACGCTTTGACGAAGATGGGCAAGACTTCAAGAAGCGATCACCCAGTACGAGCAGGCCCTGCGGATCAAGCCCGATTCCGCGGAGGCGCACTACAACTTCGGGAACGCTCTGAAGCAAACGGGCAAGATCGACGAAGCCATCCAGCATTACGAGCGGGCCTTGCGGATCAAGCCTGATTTCGCCGAGGCACACAACAACCTGGGATTCACCTTGGCGCAAATGGGCAAGATCGGGGAAGCCATGGCCCACTACGAGCAGGCCTTGCGGATCAAGCCCGATTTCGTCGATGCGCACTACAATCTGGGGATCGCTTTGGGCCAGACGGGGAGGATACCGGAAGCGATCGAGCATTTGCGGCAGGCACTGCGGATCAAGCCCAATTACGCCCCGGCGCAGAGCGCACTCGCGCAACTCCAGGCTCGCCAGTAAGCGGAGACGTGTGATTGGATCGGTGGGGAAGCCAGCTATTTCTGATTTACATGAACGTCAGCCGGATAAAGTTGGTGGGAGTGGCGCTGGTGATTTTTGCGGCCACCGTCTGGCTGTATTGGCCGAGCACGCACTGCGGGTTTCTGAAAGTGGACGATCTGGAGTATTTGCGGCAGTCGGTGCGCTGGAACGGCCTGACGTGGAACGGGGTGAAATGGGCACTTACGTCCACGGACATGTTCTATCACCCGCTGCCTCGATTGTATATTCTTCTGGGCTACCAGATATGGGGAACGCATGCGGCGGGTCACCACGCCACCAGCGTGTTCTTGCACGCGCTTAACGCGGCGCTCGTCTTCGGCTTCCTGTGGACGCTCCTGGGCGCGACATCCCTGACCACCGGCGAGCGGCTGGCGGTGGCCTTGTGGGTGGCGGTGGTGTTCGCGATTCACCCGTTGCAAACGGAATCCGTGGTGTGGATGGCGGTACGGACGCAACTGCTGTGCACGGCGTTTGCGATCGGCTGCCTGTGGGCCTACGCCGTTGGCGCGCGCGGGTGGGTGGTGTGGGGGTTGTATGTAGCGGCGCTGTTGTCCAAACCGATGGCGGTGTCGCTGCCCTTCGTTATGCTGGCAATGGATTACTATCCACTGCGGCGCTACGAGCGGCCCGGCTGGGGGCGGTTGTTGTGGGAGAAGGCGCTGATGGTTGCCTGCGCGGGGGTGGTGGGGGTGGCGACGGTGGTCACGGAAGGCGGCGGTCCGACGGCCCGGCTGTCGGTCCGCGTTTTGCGCATGTTCGAGGGTCTGACGTTCTATCTGGTGAAACTGGTTTGGCCGGTGCATTTGTCGCCCACGTACGTTTCGGACCTGCCACTCAGCCAGTGGACGGCGTTCGCGTCGGTGCTCAGTGTGGTCGTGATTACGGCGGTGGTTGCCCGTGAACGACGACGCCTGCCAATGCTGGCGGCGGCGTGGGGGTCGTACGTGGTGCTGGTTCTTCCCATGGCCGGGCTCATACCAACAGGCCGGCCAGCGGTGGAACTGCGGTACGCGTACGTGGTGATGCTGCCGGTGCTGCTGGTGGCCGGCGCGGCGGGAGTGTGGGTGTGGCGGCGCTCGGCGCGGATGGCACGTCTGGCGCTGGTCGGTTTGCTGGCGTGTGAATTATGCACCTTCGCCGCCGGCACGCGTCGTCTGATACCGGACTGGCACAACGACGAAACCATGCATCGGGCCACGTTGGCGGAATTCCCCGATTCCGAACAGGCGAATCGGGAACTGGCTACCGAATTGCTGGATCAAGGGCGGGCCGGCGAGGCGCTCGAATACGCGCAACGAAGCGTCGAAATCGCGCCACAAGTGTCCGAGGCGCACATGGTATCAGGGCTTGCGTTCTCTCAGTTGGGCCGGTTTCCGGAAGCCATCGCGCACTTCGAGCAGGCCCTGCGGATTAATCCCGATTACGCCGACGCGCACACCGGTCTGGGGGTCGCCCTGGCGCGAATGGGAAAGACCGAGGAAGCCGTTGCCCACATCGAGCAGGCCCTGCGGATCAAACCCGATTCTGCCAGGGCCCACACCGATCTGGGGGTGGTTCTGGCGCGAACGGGAAAGACCGAGGAGGCCATCGCGCACTACGAGCAGGCGTTGCGGATCAAGCCCGATTACGCCGACGCGCACTACAATTTGGGGGTGGCTCTGGCGCGAACGGGTAAGATCGAGGAAGCCATCCAGCACTACGAGCAGGCCCTGCGGATCAGGTCCCATTACGCTGAGGCGCACATCAACCTCGGGATCGCCCTGGCGCAAGTGGGTAAGATCGAGGAAGCCATCGTCCACTTCGACCGAGCTCTGCGCCTCAAGCCCGATTCCGCCGAGGCGCACTATAATCTGGGAAACGCCCTGGCGCAGGTGGGCCGTATGCCGGAGGCCATTGCACAGTACGGGCAGGCCCTGCAGATCAATCCGGATTTCGTCGACGCGCACGTCAATCTGGGTCTGGCGTCGGAGAAGATGGGACGTGTGCCGGAGGCGATCGAGCACTACCGGCAGGCGCTCAAGCTCCAACCGGATTACGCCCCGGCGAGAAATGCGCTGACGCGGCTGGGAGCCGGTCCGTGACTCCCACAGGCTGGCGCCGCACGGGCTTGGCCGGAGCATTCGAGGCCATCTGGTAAATGATGGGGAGGCCCACCACCGTTCAAAACGCCATCGACTTGCGAGAGGCTTTCGGGTACTACTCTCTGAATGCTTGCCAAAGTCCATTCGGCGGCGGTTCTGGGCATTGACTCCTATCCGATTGAGATCGAGGTCAACGCGGGTTGGGGTCAGCCGGCGGTGATCATCGTGGGGTTGCCCGATGCGGCGGTGAAGGAGTCGCGGGACCGGGTCAAGACGGCGATTGAGAACAGCGGGTTCAAGTACGTAATGGGGCGGACGACCATTAACCTGGCGCCGGCGGATGTGAAGAAGGAGGGGCCGAGCTTCGATCTTCCCATTGCCATTGGGATTCTCGCGGTGAATGAGCAGATTGTCGCGCCGACATCTCGACGAGTTCGCCATCGTTGGCGAGCTGGCGTTGAGCGGCGAAGTGCGTAGCGTCAACGGCGTCCTGCCGATTGCGATCTGCGCGCGCGAGCAGAAGAAGCGCGGGTTGATCGTTCCGGCCGACAACGCGCCCGAAGCGGCGGTGGTCCAGGGTGTCGACGTGTACCCGGCCCAGCAACCTGCGCGAGGTGGCGGAATTCCTCGCGGGCAAACGCCAGTGGGAGCCGCTCCGGGAAGATCCGTCGCAGATTTTCCAGCAACAGCGCAATTACGACGTCGATTTCATCGATGTGAAGGGGCAGGAACACGTCAAACGGGCGCTGGAAGTTGCCGCGGCCGGCGGCCACAACATCCTGATGATCGGGCCGCCGGGCAGCGGGAAGACGTTATTGGCGAAACGCATGCCCACGATCCTGCCCAACTCGAATCTCGACGAGGCGCTCGAAACCACGAAGATTCACAGCATTCTGGGGTTGCTGCCCAAAGGCCAGGCGCTCGTGGCGACACGGCCGTTCCGCACGCCGCATCACACGACCAGCAACGCCGGTTTGCTGGGTGGCACGGCGAACCTGACGCCCGGCGAGATCAGCCTCGCGCACAACGGCGTGTTGTTCCTGGATGAACTGCCCGAATTCCACCGCGACGTGCTCGAAGCGTTGCGCGAACCGCTCGAAGAAGGCCGGGTGGTGATTTCGCGCGCCACAGGGACGATGACGTTTCCCGCCAACTTCATGCTCGTGGCCGCGATGAATCCGTGTCCCTGCGGGTTCTATGGCGATCCGAAGCGCGAGTGCCGGTGCTCGCCGAACATGATCACGAAATATCGCAACAGAATTTCCGGGCCGTTGCTCGACCGCATCGATATCCACGTCGAGGTGCCGTCGGTGAAGTACAAGGAGATGGCAGGCGAGGCGACCGGCGAAATGTCGGAGAAGATTCGCGGACGGGTGGAGTCCGCGCGGGCGGTGCAACGCGAGCGTTTTGGCAATCCGAGTTTGCCCGACGGACTTCGGCGGATAAGCACGAACGCGCGAATGGCGCCGAAGGAGATCAAGGAGTTCTGCAAACTCGACGAGGAATGCCAGCAGTTGCTGAAGATGGCGATGACGGAGTTGAATCTCAGCGCGCGCGCGTACGACCGCATCCTGAAGGTGTCGCGCACGATTGCCGACCTGGAACATTCGGAATCGATCCAGTCCCAGCACATTTCCGAAGCCATCCAGTACCGCACGCTGGATCGCCAGTTGTGGGTGTAGGCGTCTGGTGTGCGCGAATCTGCGCATGTTGTGCCGTTGATCGACGGCCACGGCGAGATTGTTGAATCCAAAACTCCTGGTCGATGCGTCACACTGGGAAACAAGCGGAGGAGCCAATGAAGAAGACACTTACATTTGCAAGAATCATCGCGGTAGCCCTGCTATCGCTGGCGATGGGCGCGACACAAGCGCGGGCAGCGTACACGGTGTATGCGGAGGACGTTACGAGCAACACCGCGGTGATGGCGCCCGCGCCGGTGGCTGAGACCAATGCTGCCGCAGCGCAAACCAACCTGAATGCGAAAAGCCGTTCGTGGGATGGCAATCCGCAGGTGCGGGTGGACGATACCGGCGTTCATATCGGCGGGCCGAACCCAATGGTCATTAAGATGCCAAGGTCAGGACGCGATATGGAATCGATCGTGGGCATCCTCGCCGTGTTTGGCATGCCCGGTGCTGGTTATCACGATTATCTTTTATGTCCATCTTCGCCGCAATAAGATGATGCATGAAACCCTGCGTGCCATGATTGAGAAGGGCGTGCCGATTACTCCCGAATTGGTTGCAGAGCTGAGGAGCAATCATCCCCATGGCACCGAGCAGAACCTGACGCGCAAGAGTGGTCTTTTTCCCGGATTGGTTTTGACAGGAATTGGGACGGCGCTGCTCATCACCGGCTCACGGCGATAGCGCAGGGGGATGGATCGTCTTGTTCATCGGCGTGGCGTTTCTGGTTACCTGGCTGGTCGACCGACAGAATCAGAGCAACACGCAACCACCCAAACAATAGCGCGCGTCCGTGACCGATGCCGATCTCATCGCCCGGGTGCTGTCGAGCGAAGACCAGAATGCCTTCGCGGAACTGGTGCGGCGGTACCAGTCGCCCGTGCGCGTGTTCCTGGCACGGATGACGCGCGGCGACACGCATTTGGCGGACGATCTGGCGCAGGAGACGTTCGTGAAAGCCTGGCGAAAATTGCACACGTACCGGGGCAGCGCGCGGTTCTCGACGTGGCTGTTTGGAATCGCGGTCAACGAATTTCGCAACGTCGCGCGTCGGAGGAAAGACCTGGCGTTGGAGGAAGTCGAAGAATCGCAGGATGGAGCGGCGCAACCCGCGCGCGAGTCCGTCAGCCAGTTGCGGCTGGACTTGACCGAAGTCGCTAAAGAGGTTACATTCCGGCGAGCGCGCGGCCATCGTATTGTGCTGCCAGAACGGGTTGACGCATGAGGAAGCGGCGCAGGTGTTGGAGTGCCCGCTGGGCACGGTGAAGACCAACGTGCTGCGCGGGAAAGAGAAACTGAAACGGTGGTTGGCTGGCTATCAAGATTATGAACGCGCCTGAAGACAAGGATCCAATGGACACGCTGTTGCGCGAGCAGAACGCGTACGTCGATGATGGCGGTTTCACGGCCCGCGTGATGGCCGCGCTGCCACAGCGCCGCCGTCATTCCTGGCTGCGCCCGGCGCTTTTGCTGGGGGCCGCGGTCATCGGGTCGGTGCTGGCGGGTCGGTGGCTGCCATGGGAGAGTCTGCCGCCACTGGACTTGTCCGCCTTGCTTTCGCTGGATTCCAACGTCACCATCCCGTGGATGTCCGTGCTCCTGGTCGCCGCCTCCATCACATGGGCGGCCATGGCCGCGGTTCAATGGGATGACTGATTTCTCTCCACCGGCGGTCAGCACGGTGGCTCATCTTTCTGATTGTACCCTCGCGGCGGGAATTTGATTGACGGTAACCGCCGTCTGTGGCAGAAAAAACAAAGACGGGCGGTCGCAGCGGGTAAGGCGCGGCCGCAAGCAGCCAAAGAAACGTTTCGTAAACCAGGAGGAGTCATGAACAAAGCGCAGTTGGTTGATGTCGTGCAAAAAGAGATGGGGAAGGAAGTCAGCAAAGCGGCGGCGGAACGGGCGTTGGACGCCGTACTCCGTTCGATTCAGCGCGGATGCCAGAATGGCGGGCCGGTGCAGATCGTTGGTTTCGGCACATTCCGCGTGAGCAAGCGGGCCGCGCGCGCGGGTCGCAACCCGAAGACAGGCGAGGCGATTCAGATCAAGGCGTCCAAGACCGTGCGTTTCAGCGCGGGACAGGGGCTCAAAGAGAGCCTGTAAGCGGATACCAGTCGTTCCAGTTTTGGAAGGGCCACGCTGACGGCGCGGCCCTTTCCATTTCCCCAAACGGCCGGCAGGATGGTCACAATTCCGCGGACTCGGCGAATTCGGGGACGCGCACGTTGGACTTGGGATACAGCGTGCGCAGCGTCTCGCCAAACGCCAGCGCGGGTGCTTCCTCGCCATGGATGACGAAGATGCCGCGGAGCGCGCCGGTCACCTGTTGAGCCCAGGCGCGCAATTCGTTTTTGTCGGCATGACCGGAGAACGCGTCGATGGTTTCAATCGTGGCGCGGACTTTGTAAGTATCGCCGAAAATATTGACCTGTTTTTCGCCCGACGCGAGGTGGGCGCCGAGCGTATGCGGGGCACACCAACCGACGATGAGGATGGTATTGCGATCGTCTTCGATATTGTTCTTGATGTGATGACGGATGCGGCCCGCGTCGGCCATACCCGAGGCGCTGATAATGACGCAGGGCTTGGTGAAATCGTTGATCGCCTTCGATTCGTCGACACTTTGGACATAGTGGACATTGGAGACGCTGAATGGATTGCTGGCGTTCATCATCACGTCGCGGAATTTCTTGTTGAACGCCTCGAAGTGGCGCTTGAACACTTCGGTTGCTTGCAGGGACAACGGGCTGTCCACGTAGACGGGGAGCGCCGGGATGCAGCGGGACTGCGTGAGTCTGGTAGAACGTGTAGAGCAACTGCTGGGTGCGGCCGACGGCAAAGGAGGGGATGATGATCTTTCCGTTTTTCTCCAGGGCGCGATTGGCGATGGCGCAGACGCGGTCGTTGACGTTGTCCAGGGACTCGTGGACGCGGTCGCCGTAGGTGCTTTCGGTAATCAGATAATCAGCATCGCGCGGGTGGTCGGGGTCGCTGAGGATGTCGTTGTGGCCGCGGCCGAGGTCGCCGCTGAAGGCGAGTCGGACCTTGCGCCCGGCTTCCTCGATGTCGATGACGATCATCGCCGAACCCAACAGGTGGCCGGCATCGAGCCAGGTGGCGGTCACACCGTCTGTAATGGCGGTGGGCTGGTTGTAGGAGCCGATCGATTGGAATTGTCCGAGGACAGCGGTCGTGTCGGCGGTCGTGTAGAGTGGTTCGACGGGCGGCAGACCTTTTTTCGCGTTTTTCTTGGTGAGGAACGCGGCGTCCTGTTCCTGGATGTGGGCGCTGTCCATCAACATCACGCGACAGAGATCGGCGGTGGCGTCGGTGCAGTAAATCTTGCCGTGATAACCGCTGCGGCCGAGGACGGGAATGATGCCGGTGTGATCGATGTGGGCGTGGCTGAGGAGCATCGCATCGATCCCGGCGCTGTCGAAGGGCAATTGACTGTTGCGTTGCTTCCAGTCGGCATCGCGGCCCTGGTACATGCCGCACTCGATTAGAATGGTCTTGCCGTTGGCCTGGAGGATGTACTTCGAGCCGGTGACGGTGCGCGTGGCGCCGTAGAAGGTCAGTTTCATTTTGGTTTCAGTCTAACGGTTTTGGTGCGGGAAGGAGAGACGGAAATGCCGGGCGCGCCGCGAATCATTTATTGGGGAACCGGCAGGACGAGGATGCGCTCCGTGGTGCAGACAATCGCGCCGCCGCGGTCGACCGCGGCGACGAAGTAACCCCCCAGCGTCTGGCCTTCGACCACGGATTGCCAGTCGATGCGCTCCGGCACCAGAATGACGGCGGCGTATTTTCCGATTTTGTCGTTCACGCGGGTCGTGCCGTTGATTTTCGGTGACGTGACGGAGAACGGTTCGGCCGGGAGGGTCGCCAGATCGTAGCGTTGATAGGAAATGGTGGGCGTAAACTGCATTCCTGTCGGGGTGTAATGGAAGAGACGGCCTTCGGAATCGTAGATGTCGCCCATATCGACGTAGTTGAAGATGGCGAGCTTGACCAGCGATTCCGGGAACTGGTGGTAGCGGGCCTGATAGCGGCCGAGGCCGTCGCGGATGCTCAGGATGTGGAGGCGATCGATCCCGCGCCCGACGGCGCCGAGCAGGGCGGTGCGGAACACGGCGGCGCCTTCGGCGTTCCCCTGAAAGTACGGCGCGTTCTCGACGCGTTTGCGCAACACGTCGTAGTCCTGCGCGGCGACCTGGGCGTTCGACGCTTCGTTCAACTCGGCGTGCTTGAGCAGGGCGATCTCGAACCAGGGCGAGGTGCTGAGGTTGCGCCAGAGCAAATCCATGATGACCGAGGCTTCCTGGCGGGCATTTTGGCGGACGAGATCGGACGCTTTGGCGTACTGGCTGAAGAACCGGTCCGGGTCAGTGGGTTGCGCGGCGGTGTTGGTGCAGTCGAGACCGTTGCGGGCGGGGTCGCGACCACGGACGGATTGGTGTCGTCGGCACAAACGAACAAGCACGGGGCGAACAGACAGCCCGCAGTCAACAGGACACGCCAGATGTTTGCCCGAACGGACATGACGAATTACCGAGTCAGCATACCGGCCTGCGGGTCAAAAAGCAACGGGGAACGAAGGGAGACCTTCGGTCGATTCGCGTGCGCGGTCGGGAGACCGGCGCACAACGGGTTGCGAACGCCGTTTACGGCAGGCCGAGAGTCTTCTTGCCGTCGGGGGTGACGCGGGAGAGGGACCAGGGCGGATCGAAGACGACTTCGACATTGGCTTCGCCGACGCCGGGCAATTCGAGGAGTTTGCGTTGCACTTGCGAAGAGATCTGGGCGGCCAACGGACAACCGGGCGATGTGAGCGTCATTTTCACGTCGATGCGCGCGTCGGGAGTGCCTTCGACGGGCTGACGGTGGATGTCGTAGACGAGGCCGAGGTCGACGATGTTGCACGGGATTTCCGGGTCGTAGCACTCCTTGAGCTTGGCGAAGAGTTGTTCGTCCGTGACGGCCATACCTATGATGTAGTGGCGTCGGGAGCGTCTGTCAATGCTGGGACGGCTCACGCAACACCCCTCACCTTAATCCTCTCCCCCAAGGGGAGAGGAGATTCCCCTCTCCCTGTTTTAGGGAGAGGGTCAGGGTGAGGGCTGCCCGGAAGGGTTCATTTGCACCCAAAGGCCACGTTGCAATCTGCCGGTGGCGCGATTACGATTTCGCCGGTGCTGGAAGGAAGGTTGGGAAGAATGAAGAAAACGGTTTTGATCACGGGGACGTCGTCCGGCTTTGGCAAAGCGGCGGCGAAATTGTTTGCGAGAAACGGCTGGCACGTCATCGCGACGATGCGCAACCCGGGGGAGCAGACGGACCTGGTCGACAACAACGACGTAATGGTGGCGCGGCTCGACGTGCAGGATCGCGACAGCATCGGCAAGGCGATTGAAGCTGGCATTGCGCGGTTCGGTACAATCGACACGCTGATCAACAACGCCGGCTTCGGCCTGTTCGGGGTATTCGAAGCGACTTCACGGGAGAAAATCCGGGAGCAATTCGATGTGAATGTCTTCGGCGTCATGGACGTTACGCGGGCGATCTTGCCGCATTTCCGGAAGAACAAGGGCGGGTTGATTATCAACGTCAGCTCTGGTGCCGGGATTTTCACCTTGCCGATGCTATCGCTGTATTGCGCCAGCAAGTTCGCGCTGGAAGGTTTTTCCGAGTCGCTATCCTACGAACTCGCGTCGCAGAAGATCGTTGTGAAGATCGTCGAGCCGGGCGGGGTGGTCAGCACCAACTTCGGGAAACGTAGCGGCGAGGAGGCGACGCAGAACGCCTCGCTTGCGGACTACGATGCGTTCGTGACCCGGACGAACGCTGTCTTTGCCGGCTTACGGGGAGAGCGCCGGGCCACGGAGGCGGATGTTGCCAAGGTCATCTTCGAGGCGGCCACGGATGGAACAAGCCAACTGCGTTACGTGGCCACAGCCGACATCCTGCCGCTGGTGAAAGCCAGACGGGAAACGTCGGAGAAGGAGTATACTGAGTTAATGAGGACGCGGTTTATGCCGCGGGGGTAGGTCGGGGAGGGATTCCTGTTCGGTGGGCAGTAGATGTTACTATCGCTAGATGCAACGCCAATTTCGGGTGACAAAAGAGATAGAGGCAGAATCGAATGGAAACGCGAAAGCAAATTATTATCAGCACACACCCCACAAAGAGGGGGGAATACTTCGCTTCATCCTCCTTTGAGGGTGTCGTCCAACAGACTCAATGAAGGCGCCGCTGAAATAGATGTGGAGCATGATCCGAGAACCCCTCCTGTTGGGCGCATGGTGTCAGCAAAGGTGGTGCCACTACAGGACGGACATGTCGGGATCGAAGGAGAGATGCAGCTATTTGGGGAAGAAGATCTAGGTGCTACGTTCCCACTTCAGAATATACTACTACGAGCACGGAACTATGAATTGGAGCGCGCCACATTACGGATAGACGAGCACTATTACTTGAACGCAGAGGCTCGAAGGGATGCAGAAGAAGCTGCGAAGGAGTTGGGCGTGCGCTTGCAGTTCCATGGGAAAAACTCGCTCGAGCCTCCAACTTGGCTGACCGTCGCGCTGGTTTGTGGTTTGGGTGCATTCGCCACGAGCGTTCTTACCGAGTTCGGGAAAGATGCTCACAAGCTGATCAAGCGGTGTGTCATCGGACTTTATAAGAAGTACCACCATCAAAAGAGAGACAATCTTGTTCTTTTCGAGTTCTACGTGGTGCAGAACGGGGAACCGATGGTCATCTCCGTCGTCCTCACGGAGCCGTCGGACTCTGACATCGATGCCTTTCTGACGGCCGGCCTTCCATTTCTTGATACTCACCTTCCTACGCTGTTGCAAAGGGATGAGCCTCTTCGGCGTTTGGCGTTCGAATTCAAGGACCGTGAACTCAAGCTTCTGTACGGCGTAAGAAAAGACGGCATTCCTCGTTTTCCTTCAAAAGAGGTAAAGCAAAGATTTTAGCACGCGACCGTCCGGATCAGGATTCGGCGCGGTGGGCCACCGCGCCCTACCTCTAAAACGGCGCTTCACAGAAGTGCCGCTACACCAGTTGTTTGAGGACGGATTCGGCGCACTTGGTGAAGGCTTTGGCGGGCTCGCTGTCGGGTTCGGCGACGACGATGGGGAGACCTCTGTCGCCGCAGACGCGGATGTCGGAGAACAGCGGGATTTCGCCGAGGAACGGGACTTCGAGTCGGGCGGCCTCCTGTTTGCCGCCGCCGTGACTGAAGATGTCGTCGTGCTCGCCGCAATGGGGGCAGACGTAGTAGCTCATATTCTCGACGATGCCGAGAATCTTCACGTTGACCTTCTCGAACATGGCGATGCCGCGTCGGGCGACTTCGAGGGCCACGTCCTGCGGGGTGGTGACGATCACGCCGCCATCGAGCGCGATGGTTTGGACGAGCGAAAGCTGCGCGTCGCCGGTGCCCGGCGGCAGATCGACGACCAGGACATCGAGTTCGCCCCAGTTGACGGCCAGGGTGAACTGTTGAATGGCCTTCATGATCATCGGGCCGCGCCAGATGACGGGGGAATCGTTGTCGAGGAGCAGGGCCATGCTCATCATCTTCAGGCTGAAATTCTCGACGGGATCGAGTTTGTCACCCGACATCGTGGGACGACTGGTTGCGCCCATCATTTTCGGGACGCTTGGCCCGTAGATGTCGGCGTCCATGATGCCGATTTGCTGGCCAAGTTTGGTGAGCGCGCAGGCGAGATTGACGGCGACCGTGGATTTGCCCACGCCGCCCTTGCCGCTGCCGACGGCGATGACGTGCTTCACGCCGGCGATTTGCGGGCGGGCCGGCGCGGCACCGGCACCGGCCATCGGCACCTGGCCTTGTTGCGGCGGCTGTTGCGCGGTCATTTGAACGTTTATGCTGCCAATGCCCTCGCGTCCCCGCAGCGCGGTTTCGACCTCGCGCTGAATTTGCTGCGGGACGGCCGGGTCGCGGGTCATGACGTGCAGGGCGATGGTGACATCGTTCGCGTCCGAGACGATGACCGACCGGACGATGCCGAAGCTGACGATGTCGCGGCTGAAGCCGGGGAACTTGATGTGCTTGAGAAGCTCGCGGACGTGTTCTTCGGACAGGGGATGGTCAATTTTGCCGGACATAATGCCTCACAAGTCGCCGCGTGAGGGTTCCGAGCCCAGCAAACATGGCTCGGGTCTCGTCCGACTCGGCTTGCGGCCTACAACAGCGGCGGACGCGCGGCAACGCGTCCCTACCAACTGCGTCGGGTTGCACGGCGACGGAGCGCCGTGGCTACAAGAACAAGGATGGTCAACTCGGCCGGACATGGTCCCTCAATTCACTGACGCGGTGGATTTGACTGGTTGAGCGGCCTGCGGTTTCGGGTGAAGGAGATCGGCGAGGGTGGTGCGGGCGAAGACTTCGTTCACGCGGTTTTGGGCTTCGGTGAACACGGCGCAGAGGGTGCAACTGCTCATGCGGGTGGTTGACACGACGCATTCGGGGTCGTCGGTGACGCATTTTTGCAGGGCGAGCGCGCCTTCGACGCAGTGGAGAACCTGGAGCACGGTGATTTCGGGAGCGGGCCGGGCGAGGCTGAAACCGCCGCCCGCGCCGCGATGGGAGCGCACGAAACCGCCCTTGGCGAGGGTCTGAAAGATCTTCGCGAGGAAACTCTTCGGCACGCCCTCGGCCTCGCTGATTTCGTCGATCATGATGGTGCGTTCGGCGGGTTGTTTGGCGAGGTACAACAGCCCGATGATCGCATATTCGCCTGCCCGGGTGACTTGCATGGGTCAAATAGGAGTAAGTTTGTCTTGTTCGTCCGTGGCAATATAGGGATGGCTTGGCAAAAAGTCAACGGCGGGAGGGGGGCGGCAAAAGGACGATGAGAGATGAGAGATAAGAGATGAGAGATGGGGGGTGCGGCATGGGCGTATGTGAGCACCCCGACATCGGTTGTCGGGGCTACAATTCAGTGAACTGGTTTATCGAATAATTATATTGCCAAGGGGAGCGCAGATGGTATGATTGGCGGGTTCGCAGTATCAGCGAACCGGCGCGAAGCGCGCCGCCAACATGACGTTGTGTGCCGCGGAGCCGACGCCTGTGCGGTTCCACTTTTCCGCTCCGCGAATTGGCAAGATCCACACTCGGATTTGCCAATGACCTCGTGCCGCTGCCCGGGGTGACGCAGGGGAATCGCCGGAGGAACGGAGGATTTTGGATGAGAAAGACGACGAGTCGGATCGCCAGGTTGCCGGAGACGGTACGAACGGAGATCAACCAGAAGATGGACGAGGGCTGGCCGTACAAGATGATTCGGGAATGGTTGTTTGGCCAGACAGCGAGTGAGGGCATACCGGCGTTGGAACTGAAGGCGGGGGATTCGTATTCGCTGGTGTGGTCGCGGACGGCGAAGTCGGCGGGACATGCGGGGGACGCGTGCGAGCAGGCGTTGTCGAATTGGTATTGCACGCGGTATGCCGAGTGGGTCAAGGAGAAGAAGGAGCTGGAGAAGGACAACGCGGTTCGGCTGGTGGAACGAGTGGAGGCGCTGGGGCGGGCGGCGGGAGAGAAGGGGGTGCCCGGGTCGACCGGGGGCGCGAATTTGGTGGTTCGATCGCTGTTGTTCGAGGCGATGTCGAAGGAGCGCGAGGGCGGCAACGATCCGAAGGAGATTGCGCGGCTGGCGCAGGCGTGGGCGCGGATCAGCGACGCGGGGGTGGAGATCGAGAAGCTGAACCTGCGCACCAAGGAGGCGGTCGAGGTGGGGTTGCAGGCGCTGTACGACGACTGCAAGGAGTGGCCGGAAGCGATGGAGGCATGGCACAAGTTTTACGACGTGGTGAAGAGATTGCAGGCGGAAGGCAAAGGGCAACTGACGGCCGGGAATAGTTAGGGTTGGGCGGCCACTCGGTGTTCGATCAGAGCCTGGGAAACAGGAGGCCGGTGCGTTTCTTGTATTCGGCGAACTGGGGGTATCGAGACAGGGACCGGTCTTTCTGGAGCATGTTCCTGACGAAGAAGCCAAGGACCCAGGCCGCGAGGATCACGAAGGGGAGCCAGTGGAGCGACATTAGGGCGAACGACGTGTAAATGAGGATCTCGCCGAGGTAATTCGGGTTCCGCGTGCGGCGGAAGAGTCCGTCCTCGATCAGACCCTTCCTGAGTTTGAGCGTGTAGAACTTTTGCGCGTCGCCGACGTAGTGGAGGAATACGCCGGTGGTGAACAGGAACAGGACGACGCCAATGAGGTAGGGTGGCACGGAGAGATGTCGGCTGATGAGCAGGTACGGCGCGACGTAGTAGCCCGCGAGCGGGAGAAAGATGAAGAGGGCGCCGATCCAGAAGGGCTGTCGTTCCTCGAATCGGCGATCGGGATAGGTCGCTTCCTTCATCAGCCAGAGAAGAGAATAGGAGCCATGGATACCCAGATAGATGAACGCGTCGGTGCTCCAGTTGCCGTAAAACCGCATCATCCCGAGGACGAGCGGGAAGACCAGGGCCTTGTGCGCGTTGATGTAGGTGATGGTCTTCATCGTGTCGTGAAGCGTGAGGCGCATTAGACCGCTGATCGAATGGCGAGGAAAGCAGAAAAGAGGCGCTACACCGATGACGGCGGTCACTTGGTCAAAGCTCACCCGCACCCTCACCCTTTGCTCCGAACTCTGGTCCAGAGGTTCGGAGCGTCTCGCGGACTCGGCTCCCCCTCAAGGGAGAGGGGATGCGCAAAGCGGCACGTCGTTGGCGAAAATGTTGGCGGAAGGTGGGCGGGCGCGGGTAGAGTGGCGGGATGGCGGCACGGGTGAGAATGCATGGGGAGACCTTCGGTCGGCGTGGGTGCGCGGTCGGGCCCCGAAACGGATTCGGGGTAAAAGACCGGCGCACAACAAGGCGGACGCGACGGAGCGCGTCCCTCCAAGGGGCTAGGTGATGAGTGGGCGGCGGCTGGTGATTACCAAGCATGCGAAGACGCTGGTGCTTCTCGATGGCGAGGAGGAGGTGCTGCGCATTCCCGTGGTGATCGGCCAGAGCGCGGCGGACAAGCGGCGCGAGGGTGATTTGGCGACGCCGGAAGGCGAGTTTTACATTTGCGAGAAAAACCCTGCCAGCAAATACCATCGGTTTCTTGGGTTGAGCTACCCGAACATTGAGGATGCGGAGCGCGGTCTGCGGGAGAAACTGATCACGCGGGCCGAGTACGACGAGATTCGCGGGGCGATCCTGGAGAAGAAATGTCCGCCATGGAAGACCGCGCTGGGCGGCGAGGTGGGGCTGCACGGGCCGTGTCCGAACGTGACGTGGACGCATGGGTGCATCGCGATGAGCGTGGAGCAGATCGAGCGGTTGTATGAGTTGATGGAGATCGGGGACGAGGTAACGATCCTGCCGTGAGAGGTTGGCGGACACGGGGATTGCGACCTGGGCACAACGCGGTCGCGTGTCGTCGGACTCCGCTTGAGATTTGAGATGGAAGATTTGAGAGCGGACAGCGGCGCGACCCACCCGCCACGGGGCGGACGCGCAGCAGCGCGTCCCTACCAACGACCAGCGGACGCGACGGAGCGCGTCCCTCCAACAGCAAGGTGGCGCTACCAACGGCCGGATTAGCATGACCCAACGATTTTTTGTTTACCCGATCCTGTTCCTGGCGCTGATGCAACTGTATCCGCTGTTGCGGGGCGACCGGCGGTGGTATGCGGCGCAGATCGCGCAGTTGGCGCTCACGGTGCTGGCGTGCGGCGGCGCGTTTTATTTCGGGGATGAGTTTGTCTGGGTGGTGATCGCGTGGGGGTTGTTCGGCGCGTTTGTGGTGGCGCCGCCGGTGGTGGCGTCGGCGGCGGGGACGCGGGAACAGCGCGGGCAGTGGCGCGGGGCGGCGATGCTGTGGCGTGTGGCGGGTTGGTTTGCATGGGGGCAAACCGGGCGGTTGTATCGTCGGCACGGCGCGGCGCTGCGGGTGATGGAGCGCGGGGAGCGGGAGGAAGCGTTGGCGGCGCTTGAGGAGCTGGCGGCGGAGCCGGTCCCGCTGGCCGTGTCGGGCATGGTGCGGGTGTGGGAATTATCGTTGCTGGTGACGTTGCGTCAATGGGAGCGGGCGCTGGCGTTTTACGAGCGGGTGTACGACTGGGGGACGCTCGGGCTGGCGACGCAGGCCCGACTCTTAGTCGGGCGGGCGCTGGCGGAGACGGGCCAGTTCGATCGGGCGCTGCGGAGTTTGCAATTTGTGGCGTTGTCGCCGCGGACGCTGGGGGCGCGGCAGGGTCAATTGTGGGCGACGCGGGTATCGGTGGCGGCGCTGGCGGGTGACCGGGACGGGGTGGAGGAATTGTTGGGTCAGACCGAGTATGCGCGTCCGGGTCGGCGGCGCGCGAGGTTTGCGGCGTACTGGCGGGGAAGGTGCGCGCTGGCGCGGGGCGAATTTGAGGAGGCGGCGCGGATGTTGACGCGGGCATTTGGGTTGACGCGTTCGCGGGACCGGTTGTGGCGGGAGGCGATTCAGGAGCAGTTGCGAATTTCGGAGGCCGATGCGGACGCGCAGCAGCGCGTCCCTACCAACGACGGGGGCTGGGCGGCGCAGAATCCGGTGTATGTGCACGGGCAGGAGTTATTGCGTCGGGCGGAGGAGGATTCGGCGGGTTGGCGGGCGCTGATGCACATGGGGCGGCCCGAGCGGGTGACATTGTCGCTGCTGCTGGTGTTGGCGACGGTGTACCTGGTGAGCAATGTGTTTTTGGGGGAGGAGATGCAGGAGAGGTTGCTGATGTGGGCGGGCAACAGCGCGGACACGGTGAAGAACGGGGAATGGTGGCGGTTGTTCACGGCGTTGTTTTTGCACGCGAACCTGCTGCACCTGGCGATGAACGGGGCGGGGTTGTGGTTGTTCGGGTCGGCGGTGGAGAAGACGATGGGGCGGTGGCGGCTGCTGGCGGTATTTCTGGTGGGCGGTGCGCTGGGGAATTTTCTCAGTGCGTCGGTGGCGCATTACGACGTGGCGATCGGGGCGAGCGGGGGGATTTTTGCGGTGATCGGGGCGTTTGGGGTGGGGGTGTGGCGGTTGCGGTCGCCGATGTATTTTGCGTTGCGGCGTCGGCTGATGATGCTGCTGGCGGTGATGGTGGCGGCGGATTTTGCGATTGGGGGATTGGAGCCGCAGGTGGACAACCTGGCGCATGTGGGCGGGTTCGCGGCGGGGATTTTGTTGGCGTCCGTCTTCGCCATCCGCCAACGCCAAGGCTAGGGAGGACACGAGGCTACGACGGACAGGGTGGTGTTGGGGACGAGAAGAAATGGTTGATGGGAGATGGGAAATGGTCAATGGCAAGGCGGAAAGGCGTTCACCACCCTTCGACCGGGCTCAGGGTAAATTGCGACCGGGGCACGACGTAGTCGCGTCTCGTCCGACTCGGCTCCCGGGCACGAAGGACACGAAGGATTCACCACAGAGGCACAGAGGACACAGAGAGGAGGGGCGGGTTGTTCTTCATGATATGTCGCTAAGCGATATATCATGGGGTGCCATCCGCCGTCGCTCAAGCTATGGCGGACAAGGGGGCGGGCGTAGGCGGGTGGTCGGCACGGCGAGGAGATCGACGGACGGACGGCACGCGCCTCACAGAGGCGCGGCTACACCGGAAGGCAAGACGGACGGACGGCCCGCGAATGAGATTCGCGGCTACAATCGCGAGCGGGGGCGGCGGCGGGAAGTGCGGTAGGCGGTGGGGGCATCGCGGACCACGTGAGGCTTCGCCAACGTGGGCTGCGCCGGGCGGTGCTAGACCTGATAATCCGTATCCGGAGTTGGGTTTTCTGGACTGGTCGCCCCGCGGGCGATTGCCGGGGCGAAGTCCGGATGGGAACGGTCTTTTTGCTGGAGCTGTTGCTGCGAGGGAGGTGTTGGTGTGGGGCTGTCGAGGACTTCCCTGACTTTGACCGCCAAGTCCTGGGGTGTAACTGGTTTTTTGAAGAAGGGAAGGTTCATGTCGTTCATTCCGGTTCGGTTGGCGAGTCTCTCGGGGCATCCCGAGCAGAGGATGACCTTGGTCTGGGGACGGATTTGGCTGAGGCGGCAGGCGAGTTGTTTGCCGGTCATGTTGGGCATGAGGATGTCGGCGATGACGAGGTTGATGTGGCGGGTCTGGTCCTGACAGCGGCGGAGGGCGTCCTCTCCGTCGACGGCTTGGACGACCTGATAGCCTTGTTCCTCGAGCATGATGGCGATGACTTGTCGGACGATGGCTTCGTCGTCAGCGACGAGGATCGTTTCAGGCTGTTTCTGAGCCGCGGTCTCTGCTGTAGCGGATTTATGAAGGAATTCGAGGAATGGCATAGGACAGCGAACTCCTAACGATGGAATGGAGAAGCAGGATGGATACCAAGCGGCGCGGCGGGCGGGGCGCGGGAATTTACGAGGTTGTGGGACGGGTTGGGCAGGCGCGGGGGCCTGCCCCTACGGGACGCGGGGATTGTGCGCGGTCGGGAGACCGGCGCACAACAGCGGTGGCCACGACGGAGCCCCGACTAGGAATCGGGGTAAACGTGGGGATTGGAGCCGCAGGTGGACAACTTGGCGCATGTGGGCGGGTGATGGTGGCGGCCCTTCGTCGGACTCGGGATAAACGGGGATATTGTTGGCGATGGTGTTGGGGCCGAGACGGTGAGGACGGAGACTCAACCGGCCCAATCGGCGCAGAGGAGTTCGGCCAAACGCGGGCTTCGCGGGGAGGGGGGACGGTGAGGGATGGTTGATGGGAAATGTTGCGGGAGGGGGGCGGGTTGGGTATGGTAGGAGTGGACGCGGGCGTGGCGGAATTGGCAGACGCGCAGGTCTTAGGAGCCTGTGGAGAGATCCGTGGGGGTTCGAGTCCCTCCGCCCGCATTTTTCTGCGCGGAGGGGGGTGGAGTGGGGGCGGTGTTTTCCGTATTGCAGTCCGTGGGATTTTTGCTATTTTCGGGGTGTCTCAACGGAAGCGAGCGTAGCTCAGTCTGGTAGAGCGTCACGTTGCCAACGTGAATGTCGAGGGTTCAAATCCCTTCGCTCGCTCCAATTTCCAAACATGAGGAGACCGGCACCTCACTTATTCAAGCCTGCCGGCGTTTAGTTCTTGGACGGTTTGGCGCACTTCCAACCGAGTTGAGGTTGACGGCATCGGCTTTCCGAAGCTGACGGTCACAGGATAGGGGACGTAGCGCGGCATCTTCCACAGGAAACGTCCCTTCTCGAAGCTGAAGATGCTGCCCGAAACTTGGTCGAGACAGACCGGGATGATCGGCGCGTTCACGTCCTTCATCACCCGCTCGAAGCCGCGACGGAACGGGAGCAATTGACCGATCCGCGTGATCTGTCCCCCAGCAAAGATGCAGACGACGTCGCCGTTCTTGATGGCCTCGCTGGCGGCGCGTAGCGACTTGATCGTCCCACGCGGACGCAACTGCGACGAAATCGGGATTGCCTTCATCGCTCTCGCGAACGGTTTCAGGAAGGGATGATCGTAAATGCTCTGGAACATTATCGGCCGGATCGTGCGGTCGGTCGAACCGATGATGAACAGTGCATCTAGAAGCGGCACGTGATTGCACACGAACAACGCGCCGCCTTTCTCAGGGATGTTGTCGCGTCCCTCGACCCGCAACCGGTACACCGAATGCGTGAACAGCCAGATGAACAAGCGCAGCAACGAGTCGGGCAGCAAAACGACGACATAGACGGTTGCGCCCAGTGTCATCACCCCGCTGAGGAGAAAGACTTGCCGCGGTTGGAGTCCCAGCGCCGCGGTTGCCACCCAGAAAACGGCCGATGCCAGCGCAATGCCGACGAACGACAGCAGGTTGCCCGCTGCCAGCACTGCGCCGCGCCGCCCTCTGTCGGGCCGGTGTTGCATGATGGCCGAGACAGGAACGATGAAGAACCCGCCAAAAAAGCCCAGCAACGCCAGATACGAGAGCGCGCCATGGTAAGTGAGGCCCGGTTGCCACAGGGTCGCGCTGAAGACGGTCAATCCCAGCGCCCCGAGCGGAACGAGGCCGTATTCAATCTTTCCGCCCGACAAATAGCCTGCCGCGAAACTCCCGAGCCCGACGCCGATGGCCAGCGCCACCTGCAAGTAGCTGGTTTTGATCTCGCCGACTTGTAACGTGTCGGTCCCGAAAAGAATGGCGTTCTGAAGCACCAACGCGCCCACAAACGAGAAATAGATGTTCCCGAGCACCGCCAGCCACAGGACGCGATCCCGGCGGATGTCCCGGATTTGTTGGAACAGGTCCCCGAGAAAATTCGCGCGGAATTGTTTCTCCGGGTCCGCGGCCGGAACGCGCGTGATGCCCAGACTGCTGAGAAAGCCGAGCACGGCCAAGCCGATGAATATGGCCGCCGACCAGGCTTGACGTCCTTCAAACGTCTTGAACAGGATGCCGCCAATCGCGCCACCGCAGATGATGGCCAGGAACGTGCCCAATTCGAGAATGCCATTGCCCCAGGAGAGCCGTTTCTCCGGCAGAAGCTCGGGCAGGAGCCCGTATTTCGACGGCCCAAAGAACGCGCTATGCACACCCATGAAGAACACGCCGGCCATGGCCATCGGTAGGTTGTTCAGCACGAAGCCCGCGAGCACAAGCAGCATCAGGCACATCTCGAAGATCTTTACGCCGATGGTGACGGCGCGCTTACTGTAGCGGTCGGCCAGATAACCGCCAGCCATCGAAAACAGAATGAAAGGAGTGGAAAATAAAATCCCGAGGAGTGGCACAATCGCCTCCCGCTCGCGATGGGAGGTCGCCAGGCTTAATCCGACAAATGTGACAAGCGTCTTCAGCGCGTTGTCGCTAAACGCGCCCTGAAACTGGGTAACGATCAAGCTCCAGAAACCGCGCCGCCACGGTCGTTCGGAAATGCTCCTGGTCACAAGGCGGAGATTCTATTCGCGAGCGACGCTACGCGCAATGTCCGACTGGTTTCCAATTGCCCATGGTTGAAGGGCCAGTCAACTCCTGCCGTTCAATGGGCTGAAGTTTTGCGAATTGGACTCGCCGCCCCTACGCCGTGTCCGTCTTTTCGCGCTCGCCAAGAATCCTCTTCGCCTCTTTCAAGTCGATCTTAGCTCTTTTCCCATGCTTTTCTAGCAGGCTCAGCAGATTACTGCCATTCAGGAGGGTGAGTGGCTTCCCCTTTGCAAACTCGTATGCGTCGGGGCCGTAGTCGGCAGTTGTAACAAGTATGCCCTTTGTCGCTCCCTCATTCATCACCGTGCCATAAAGATCGCGGACGGCGGAAACACCCACAGTATTCGTATATCGCTTGGCCTGAATCACGATCTTTCCCCCGCGAATGGGATCCGGATCAAACGCGACGGCGTCCACTCCACCGTCTCGGCTGGCCTGGGTCACCTTAACTTCGCCGCCGTCCCGGGCGAATTCCTTCTCAAATACCTCGCGTATGAACTGCTCAAAGTCCTCCCAGTCCATTGTAGCAAGGTTGTAAGTCTCATCCAGTCCGTCGGCAACTTCACGTGACGCGATGAATCTCTTATAGCGCACGCCTTGGAGGCTAACCGCTTCTTCTGTTCGCTCAACGGCGAGAGCCTTCTTCGCCTCCTTATTTTGAGCTTGAAGCTTCTTTTGCCACATCGCTTCCCAAGCTGCTCTTTGTGCGGCTGCCTTTTGCTCTACAACGTATTGATCAGGGCCGCGTATCAGGCGGTACTTGTTCAAGCCTGAATGTCGTACTTCCACTTGCCAAATTGATCTGTAGGGCATTGTTGCTCCTGTGCTTACATTTGTTGGGCGCGTACAGCCATCATCGCACTCGCCTCGCGCTGTGCCGCTCTGTATCACATGCGAGGACCGGTATCTGCGGGCAAGTTCTTCAAATTCGCACCTTACCTCAACGACGTTGGCGGGTGCTTTGAAATCCATCTCGAAAACAAACCGACCGCTGCTTGGCGGGTCGGCAAGCATCGGGCAGAGCCTCAAAATGGTGGCGTCCACCTGCCGGAAGAGGTGCTCGGCCCACCCCTTCATGCTTTGGTGGACATGTTCGAAATCGGCCGGCGGGATCACCGCTTGTCGGTCGTGCTCCCACCCGTACAACTGCGAGCAGGTATCGGCGAATCTTGCAACTGCACGCTCGATCGCAGCAGCATCGCCGGCGACGCCGGCCGGTCCCATGCCGGCATGAGTTCGTTCTGTAGAATGAGTTCTGGTTGTTGCAGCATAACCTGCAATTTCCGGCTCTGCTCCTGAACGAACTGCATGAATTCCAGGCCGTCCACCGTCTTTGTTGGGGCAAACGCTACTCCCCGGTCAATATCCTCAAAACGGGTCCGGATGGGGCGCAGTTCCGCCTCAAGTAACTCCGCCGTAAGCTTGTATTCCCAACCTGTCGGTTTCTGATCAACTATTTGTTGGGCGCGTTCAGTCATCATGGCACTTGCCTCGTGTTGTGCCGCTACGTGTCACATGCGACTGCCGATACTTGTTCAAGCCTGAATGTCGTACTTCCACTTGCCAAGCTGATCGGTAGGGCATTGTTGCTCCTGTGCTCGGAGAGACCGCCTCGCGGAATAAAGTTTTACCTTGTGTGCGTGTTCTGGTCAAGCCTATGCACAGGGAAGCCTCACCGTCCTGTGCCACTCTCTTTGTGGTTCGCAACGATGCCGAGTGACTGGTGTGAATCGACAATGCAATCGGCGAAAATGCATTCACTGCTGGAATATCCTACGGGTTTCAGGCACAGTGTTTGCCGACGGAGGTGCTGATGCACGAAGCGAAGCGACTACGCCACTTTGCCAGCGACAACAACTCGGGAATCTGTCCCGAAGTGTGGGCGGCGTTGCAGGAAGCCAACGCCGGTCACGTCACTGGCTACGGCGACGATCCGTGGACGGAGACGGCGAAGCAACGGATTCGCGATCTGTTCGAGACTGATTGCGACGTGTTTTTTGTCTTCAACGGCACGGCGGCGAATTCCCTCGCCCTCGCCAGCCTGTGTGATTCCTACCACAGCGTCATCGCGTTCGATTATTCCCACGTGGAGACCGACGAATGCAATGCGCCGGGGTTCTTCGCGCCGGGCGTGAAACTGCAGGCTGTGAAAGGCGAGAATGGAAAGATTACTCCGGATGCCATCGAGCGCGTGGCGAAGGCGCGGCGCGATGTTCACGCGTCCATGCCGCGCGTCGTGAGTCTCACGCAGGCGACCGAGTTGGGCACGGTGTACACCCGCGACGAACTGATGGCGATTACCGGGGCCGCGCGCCGTATGGGTTTGCTGGTACACATGGACGGTGCGCGATTTGCGAACGCCGTGGCCGGTCTGGGCGTGAAACCGCACGAAATCTCGTGGGAGATTGGCGTCGATGTGTTGAGTTTTGGCGGAACGAAGAATGGCATGGCGTTCGGCGATGCGGTCGTGTTCTTTAACCGGAGTCTCGCGCAGAATTTTCTTTACCGCTGCAAACAATCGGGCCAGCTCGCGTCGAAGATGCGATTCATCGCCGCGCAATGGATCGGGTTGTTGCAGGACGGCGCCTGGCTGCGGAACGCGAAGAATGCGAACGATGCGGCGGCGCTGTTGGAGGCGAAGTTGCGCGGCTTGCCGGGCGTGAGGATCCTTTATCCACGCCAGGTGAACGCGGTGTTTGTGGACTTGCCGAAACGCGTGCTCGACGGCCTGCACGAGCGCGGCTGGCATTTCTATATGGACGTTGGTCCGGGCGGCGCGAGGCTGATGTGTTCGTGGGATTCGACGGCGGGAGACGTGGAAGCGTTCGTGCGCGACGTGGTCGATTTGTCGAAGTGATCAGGCGCGGTGATCCAGTCCGTCGAAACGGGCTTACAGACTCGAATCCAGGCTCCCCATAAGGCCAAGCTCCTTGGCCGGCGTATGTTACACACTTGGCAACGGTCCGTCACGTGGCTGTTGCGCGGGTCTGTGAAGCTAGTTTGCAAGGAGGCGGGGTGGGAACATGATGAACGCCACACAAGTATCCGAGGTAGGAATGATGAGGTTTACGTTGCGAGAAGATGGAGACACGGATTTTTTGGGCCGCGCTGCCGAGCAGATTCTTCAACTGCCCAGCGTGTTGCGCGTCCGTACCAATCCGTCGCGCCAAGAGATCGAGATCGTATTCAAACAACCGGCCGATGGACTGTTGCGGCAGGTGAACAACGCGTTGCAAACGGTGGGCACGGAAATGACCGCATCCAAAGTGCGGTAGGGTCGTCGCGGTTTACTTCAAATCCGGGTTCTGCTCGATAAACTCACGGAGTTTTTGTTTGAGCGCGGGCGGCATCGGCGTTTCTGGCAGGCAATGCTTGTGGGTCAACTCAATGATCTGGCGGTAACTCTTCACGTATTGCAGGCACGACGGGCAATCGCCCAGGTGCTCTTCCAGTTTGTGCTGGGTATTCTGGTTCAATTCCCCTTCGACGTATTCATAGAGCAACTTCTTCGTCCGCCAGCATTCGGCTGGATGAAGCAGGTGTTTGAAGAACCCGGCAAATGATTTCTTGCTCATGATGGCTGAACGTCCCGCCCTTTCAAGTACGGCAGCAACGCTTCTCGGAGCGCCAACCGTGCCCGGTGCAGGCGGCTTTTCAACGCCGGCTCGGTCAGGCCCGTCGCTTCCATGACCTCCTCCATCGACAATTCCTCAACGTCGCGCAACAAAACCACCACGCGGTAGGGTTCCGGTAATCGATCGATCGCGGCGCGGACCTGCTCGCCAAGTTCGCCGGTCATCGCCACCTTGTCCGGGAGCGGCCCTTTGTCGCTCAACTGCAACGAGGGCAACGGCGCATCGTCGTCATCGGCGCCGGAGGCGTCGAGCGAGATGTCGTTCTCGCGCCGCTTCCGTTTGCGCAGGGCCATCAAGCCGGCGTTGGCGGTGACGCGGTAAATCCAGGATGTGAACGCCGACTTGCCTTCGAACGAGCCGATCTTGTTCCAGATGGAAACGAGGGCGTCCTGCATCACTTCATGGGCGTCATACTCATTACGCATGAATTGCAGCGCGACGCCGTACATTTTGGCGCCATGAATCTGGACGAGTTCGTCCAGCGCCGATTTGTCGCGTTGCTTCAGCCGCGCGACCAACTGCGCATCGTCGATTTGGGCGTCGGTTCTTGACATGGGAATCGCCACGGCCTGTGAGTCACCCTTTAGGGTGCTATCATGGCACCAACCGGCGAATCTCGCAAGTCCCGAACCCATCGACATACAGCTACAGTTCACCACCAATGTAGATGCGCGCGCCGCCCGCACGATTCTCGGGAAGCGCATTTCCTGACCCGCGTGTATACTGGAACCGAGGTGGCTGGACATTTCCAACGCGGGTGGCTGGTCGGCGGCATCGCCGCTGTGCTATGTTGCGAGGTCATGGCTGGCACCACTGAGACGAACAAGCCGAACCGTCTTATCCACGAGACGAGCCCGTACCTGTTACAGCACGCCTACAATCCCGTGGACTGGTATCCGTGGGGCGCGGAAGCGTTTGCGAAAGCGCGGCAGGAGAACAAGCCGATTTTTTTGTCCATCGGTTACTCGACGTGCCACTGGTGCCACGTGATGGAACGCGAGTCGTTTGAGAACGACGACGTGGCCGCGGTGATGAACCGGTACTTTGTGTGCATCAAGGTCGACCGTGAAGAGCGCCCGGATATCGATCGAGTCTATATGACCGCCGTGCAGGCGACAACGGGCTCGGGTGGCTGGCCGATGAGCGTGTGGCTGACGCCCGACCTCAAGCCGTTCTTCTGCGGCACGTATTTTCCGCCGGACGCGCGGTACGGCCGGCCGGGATTCAAGGAGTTGCTCCAGCGAGTGCACGACGTTTGGGAGACGAACCGCGATGCCGTCGTGGCGCAGGCCGGCAAAATCGCGGAAACGATCGGGCAGTACGCGACCATCGGCGGGGACGGTTCTTCGGGCCGCGCGCTGGATGACGAGCCGTTGTCGCTCGGCTTCGAACACTTTCGTTCCAGCTACGACGAAGTGAATGGCGGATTTGGCGGTGCGCCGAAATTTCCGCGGCCGGTTGGGCTGAATTTTCTGTTTCGCTATTTTGCCCGGACGAATGACATTGCTGCCCGCGACATGGCGCTGCACACGTTGCGGGCGATGGGCGAGGGCGGGATGTTCGATCAGCTCGGCGGTGGATTCCATCGGTACAGCGTCGATGAACGCTGGCTCGTGTCGCACTTCGAGAAGATGCTTTACGACCAGGCGCAACTCGTCTCCAGTTGTGTGGATGCCCGCCAGATCACGCACGATCCGTCTTACGCGGACATCGCCCGGCGGACATGCGACTACGTGTTGCGCGACATGACGAGTCCCGACGGCGGGTTTTATTCGGCGGAGGATGCCGATAGTGAAGGCGTCGAGGGCAAGTTTTACGTCTGGACGCGCGAGGAGATCGAAAAGATCCTGGGGGATCGAGCCGACGCTTTCTGTGACGCTTATGGTGTCACCACGGACGGAAACTGGGAGCATGGACTGAACGTGCTGCATATCGCCTCTCCCGAAGCGGTGAAATTCGCCAACGAACGCGCCAAGTTGCTCGCGGTCCGGGGAAAACGGGTGCGTCCGCACCGGGACGAAAAAGTGCTGACCGCGTGGAACGGGTTGATGATTTCGGCATTGTCGCGCGCGTCGCAGGCGCTCGATGAACCCCGATATCGTGACGCGGCAGAGAACGCCGCCCGTTATCTCGTGGCCAACCGTCTGAAAGACGGCCGATTGACACGGACGGCGACAGTGCCGGCGATGGTGGAGGACTACGCGTTCCTCGGCAACGGCCTCGTTGATTTGTACGAGGCGGACTTCGATCCGCGCTGGCTGGTCAAGGCCACCGAACTCGCCGACGCGATGCTCGCGCGGTTCTACGATGCGAAGGAGGGCGGGTTCTTCCAGACAGACGGGCGCGACCCGAGTGTGATCGTCCGCGCGAAGGAGGATTATGACGGGGCCGAGCCGAGCGGCAATTCGATGGCGGCGCTGTTGTTGTTGCGGTTAGCACAGTTCACGGATCGCGCGAATTATCGGGACGCGGCGGCGAAGACGTTGCAACTGTTCGGCGATCATCTGCGGAAGGCGCCGGGCACGGTGCCGCAGATGCTATGCGTGCTGGATTTTTATCTGAGCAAACCGAAGCAGATTGTGATTGCGGGCAAGGCCGATGCCGCCGATACGCGCGCGATGCTACGCGCGGTTCGCGAGCGCTATTTGCCCAACGCGATTGTCATTATGGCTGACGGCAGCGAATCGCAGAAGACGCTGGCGAAGTTACTACCGTTCCTAGAGACCATCAAACCGGTGGACGGCAGGGCCACGGCGTACGTCTGCGTGAATTACGCGTGCCAGTTGCCGACCTCCGACCTAAGCAAGTTGGCGGAGTTGCTTGGAAAGCGGTGACGGCGGTTTTGCTGAGGTGGACTGACGGGAGAAAAAGAAGGGAGAGTCGAGGCTCGAACTGCTCTACTCTACGCTAGCAACTTCTGCTTGCCCTCGACTCTCCACTGCAACGTAAGCCCGATCCCGGGAATAGCAAGGGATATTCGTGGCAGTCGCGGCGGTGGGGCAACAGAGAGCAAAAAGAGGGGAGAGTCGAGGCTCAACTCTCGGATTAGTACCCCCGAGCCATTCCCAAGGGTGGGCTCGTAGCCCTCATTCTACCTGACTTGACGAGAGGGTCGCTCGACTCCCCACAGCAATGTACGCCTTGTTGTGGGGAATGCAAGGGCGGCCGGGACAAGAAACTTTCCCGGCCGTCGCTGTTCGATGATGGCACCCTCAGTGTCCGTGCCAACGGGCAGCTTTTAGTAGGCTCCCCAGTCGATGCCGACACCGGCGAGAGAACTCTTGGTCGCCGTGCTGACTTGGATCTGACTCGTGCCGGTCAAGCCAGTACCGCCAAACTGATTGCCGAGCAGATCGACCGTGTTCCACGCCGTTTTCAGGTACGTGGCGGCGGCCGTGGTATTGATAGCGGTGCCATCGGCGATGCCGGAGTTGACTGACCACTCGTCAACGGCAGCGTCCATTTGACGGCAGTCGTTCATGATGCGCCGGCCTTGAGATTGTTTGCGGGCCTTCACGAAGCCGGGAACTGCCAGCGCCGCCAGCAGTCCAATAATGGCGACCACGATCATGATTTCAACCAAGGTAAAACCCTGGTTATCCTGTTTGGGACTACGACGATTCATATATGGCATAGTATTGCTCTTCCTCCGTTCTGTTGATGGAAAAGCAGGAAGCATACCAGACGAAATGAAGGTGTACGAGCGACTGTCAGGGGAAACCCTGTCATTAAAACTCGAACAGACGGGACACCCGTTCTGCTATTCAATCGAGTGTGACGGTGGCGTTTACGCGAGGCCGTGCACCCACAGGACGAGCCAGATGGTGATGAAGACCAACGGGAGGAGGATGGCGGCGGAGTTGCCGAAAGAACGGATTGGCGCGCGGGTCATGATCGGCGGCAGGCCACGTTCGTCGTCTGGGAAGCGGGAATGGTAGGAGTTGCGGAGTTGGCGCATGGCGGCGATGGCCGCGAGGAGGCTGGCGTAGATGAGGCCGCAGGTGAGTGTTCCGACGACGGGAATCAACTGATACAAGAGCTGTAGTTGCGCCGAGAAGCGCAGGCAGCCGGGTTGCGGAGGCTGCGAGGCAAGCCCGCTGGTCACGATGGCGTACGCCGTGAACAGGAATGACTGGGAGGCGACCAACCACGAGAGCCGCTGCACGACCAGGTTGTCCTCATGTTCGATACGCGCGCGGACGACGCTGTAATATTCGAGGGGCGACAGCGAATCGCCTTCCAAAGTTGGCGGACTCATGATGATGACATGTACACGCGTTCCGGCGGAGATGCCAGCCCAACGATGGGCGGCTCGTTGTGCGGCATGCGCAGAACTGCTTGCCGGAGAGCGGGCCCACGGCTAGGATGCGCGGCATGTTCCGCGCAGAAGATTTTCTGGATTTGAAACAGTGCGCGTTTCCCGAATTGTTCGACGGCGACGGGGACGTGTGGGATGCGCTGAAGCGATTGTCCGCGTTCATTCCGAAGCGCCTCAAACCGGCGCGGCTCGGCACGACGATGGGCACGCCGTACATCGGCGAAGACGTGTTCATCGGGAAAGGGACAGTGGTCGAACACGGGGCGACGATCAAGGGGCCGGCGATCATTGGCGAGAACTGCCAGATTCGTTCGAGCGCGTACATCCGCGAGGACGTGATTGTGGGCAACGACTGCGTGCTCGGCAACGCGAGCGAATTCAAGAACGCGGTGTTGTTTAACGGGGTGCAAGTGCCGCATTTCAGTTACGTTGGCGATTCGATCCTCGGGTACAAGGCGCATCTGGGAGCAGGCGTGATTTTGTCCAACGTCAAATCGATCAAGGGCAACGTGACGGTCAAGTACGGCCACGATATCGACACGGGACTGCGGAAGTTTGGGGCGGTGATTGGCGACGGCAGCGACATCGGGTGCAACTGTGTGTTGAACCCCGGCTCGATCATCGGCCGCAACGCCGTGCTGTACCCGAACATTCTCTGGCGCGGTGTTTGTCCCGCCGACAGCATCGTCAAATTGCGGCAGCAACACGAAACCATTGTGCGGCGAAAGTGAAGCGGCAGGAATTGCGAGACTTGGGACGGTGAACCCGGAATTACAGGGTCAATCGCAGCGCCGCATCGATCGTCTTCGCAAACCGGATGTGGAGCTTCTTGCGAATCTCCGGTGGCACTTGGGACAGGTCCTTGCGGTTCTGATCGGGCAGCACGACGGTCTTGACGCCTGAGCGGGCGGCCGCCAGCACCTTTTCTTTGATGCCACCCACCGGCAGGATTTTCCCGCGAAGCGTGATCTCACCCGTCATGGCCAGTGCCGGCCGGACCGGCTTGCGCATGAGCAACGAACTCAGCGCGACAGCCATGGTCACGCCGGCGGACGGTCCATCTTTGGGAATCGCCCCCGCCGGCACGTGGATGTGGATGTCCGACTTCTCGAAGTCCTTGGGATTGATGCCCAGTTGTTGGGCGCGGGAGCGAAGGTAACTAAGGGCCGCTTGCGCGCTCTCCCGCATGACGTCGCCCAGCGAACCGGTCAAAATCAAATTCCCACGGCCGGGCATTTGCGTGGCTTCGATGAAAAGAATGTCGCCGCCCGCGGGGGTCCACGCCAACCCGATGGCGACGCCGGGCTCGGTGGTACGTTCGGCCACGTCATGGAAATACTCGGCGGGACCGAGGAAATCCTTCAGGTTGCGCGCGGTGACGGACACCAACTTCGATCTGCGTTCGACAATGCGGCGAGCGGTGCGCCGGCAAATCGCGGCGATCTGTCGCTCCAGATTGCGCACGCCCGCTTCGCGGGTGTGATCGCGGATGATGGCGGCGAGCGCGTCGTTGCTGAGAACGAGCTGGGATTTTTTCAATCCGTGCTCGGCGAGTTGTCGCGGTACCAGGTACTTCGTCGCGATGTGGATCTTCTCGTGCTCGGTGTAGCCGGGTAATTCGATGACTTCCATGCGGTCCCGCAAGGCCGGCGGGATCGGCTCCAGCAGGTTCGCCGTGGTGATGAACATGACGCGGGACAGATCGAACGGGACTTCAAGGTAATGATCCGAGAAACTGTTGTTCTGTTGCGGGTCCAGCACCTCCAACAACGCCGAGCTCGGGTCGCCGCGAAAATCGGTCCCCACCTTGTCAATTTCATCGAGCATGAAAACGGGGTTGTTGCTCTCGGCCCGGCGGAGTCCCTGGATCACGCGGCCCGGCAATGCGCCGATGTAGGTGCGGCGATGCCCGCGGATCTCCGCTTCGTCGCGCACGCCACCGAGTGAAATGCGAATGAACTTCCGACCGAGGGCGCGGGCGATGCTCCTCCCCAACGAAGTTTTGCCGACACCCGGGGGGCCGACGAAACACAGGATGGGACCTTTGCTGACCGCCGCCTCGGTCGACCCGTTGCTGCGGAGTTTCAGCACGCTCAGGTATTCGAGGATGCGTTTCTTGACGGGTTCGAGGTCGTAGTGATCGCTGTCAAGAATCCGTTTGGCTTGGACGATGTCCAGCTTGTCATCGGTCGATTTGGACCAGGGCAACGCAATGAGCCAATCCAGATAGGAACGGCTGACCGTGTACTCCGCGGCAGCGGGCGTCATCGTCGCGAGGCGGTCGGCCTCTTTGATGGCGACCTTTTTTACCTCGGCTGGCATTTGCGCTTTGTCGATTTTGTCGCGCAAATCCTTGATCTCCGAGCCTTGTTCGCCACCGTCGCCGAGTTCTTTCTGGATGGCCTTGAGTTGCTCGCGAAGGAAGTACTCGCGCTGGCTCTTGCTGAGCGCGGAGTTGACCTTGCTTTGGATCTCGCTGCCGAGGTGGAGCACCTCGATTTCGCGATTGAGCAGGCTCGTCAGCAACGTCAGCCGCGACTTGACGCGCACGGCTTCCAACAACCGCTGCTTCTCGTGCAGGGGAATGTTCAGGTTCGCTGCGATGACATCCGCCAGTTTGCCGGAGTCATCAATGTTGACCAAGGCCACCTTCAATTCATCCGGGAGCGACGGGGAAAGATTGATGATTTCCTGGAACTGGTTGGCGGCGGTGCGCGCGAGCGCGGATAACTCCAGACTCGTCTCCTGTTCGTCGTCCACGGGGGCAATCTGCGCCTGCAGGTAGGGAGTTTCCGCTTCGACGCGGACGATGCGCATCCGCTTCAAACCCTGGATGAGCACGCGCACACTGTCGTCGGGGAATTTCAGCATCCGCACGACGCGGGCGATACACCCGAAGTGGTGCAACTGATCGGGTCGCGGCTGGTCCACATCGGGATCGGTCTGCCAGGTCACGCCGAGCAACCGGTGGCCGGCCACCACGTCATCGATCAGGCGAATCGATTGGCTGTTGGACACCAGCAACGGCGCGACCATGTGCGGGAATACGACGACATCGCTCATGGGCAGAATCGCCAACTCCGCGGGCAATTCCGGCAGGGGCGTCGCCGTCTTGATCACGTCCTGCGTCTGCTGGTTTTCCGTGGCTTCGGCCATCGTGTTTATTATGACGAGTTCTGTGTCGGCGCGGCGTGGCGTCGTCTTCCCCAAGCGGCAGGAGCCCGCAATTCGGGCTACTCCGCCAACAGCATCGCTACCGTCCGGCTAGCCTGCCTGTTCGATGATGATCGTGACCGTCGCGTGCTCGGACCCCTGGGACTTCGGCAGTTCGATATGCAGGAAACCATTCTGGAACTGCGCCTGAACGCGATTGCCATCCACCGAACGGGGGATGACGATACGCCGCTCAAAATGACCATAGTCAATTTCCATCTGGCGAAACGAACACCGCCGTTGGCGGCATGGGTCTTTGCGGTGGCCGCGCACGAGCAACACGCGGTCGTTCAACGTGATCTCGAGATCTTCCTTGCTGATGCCCGCGATTTCCATTTTGACCACGACGCTCTCGGGGGTTTCGTACACATCCGTGTTGGGGGACCAACCACTGTGAGACGCCAGGGTGGGGAGGCTCAGGTAAGCAAGGCTCTCTTGTAAATGTTGATCGTACGTCTTCGCCATCGCATCGTCCTAGTTCTTACAGAATAGCCGTCCTTGCATGAAAACGCAAGTTACACTGCGGGATACTTTCGCCCAGCCCTTTTGCGGTTGCTGCTGCCGCCGCGAAGCCGTAGATTCTCCAATCGAATGAAGATGGCACTGGCGCAACTGGATACGACCGTGGGTGATCTGCGGGGAAACGGCGCCAAAATTCTTGATTTCTACCGCCGCGGAGTGGCCGCGGGCGCGGATGTGGTCATGACTCCCGAGATGGCGGTCACGGGCTACCCCCCGCGCGATTTGCTGGCCAAACATCGGTTCGTGGAAGACAACCTGCGCGTCCTGGACGAACTGGCCACGCAGGTCGGCCCGACGGCGTTGGTTGTCGGGTACGTCGATTTTAACACCCGCCGCCCAGGCCGGGATCACCGCAATGCCGTGGCGTTCATCCAAAACGGTAAAATCATTGCCCGCCGCCAGAAGATGCTGTTGCCCACCTACGACGTGTTTGATGAGGACCGCTATTTTCAACCCGCGGACTCGAATACCGCCATCGATTTTGGCGGACAAAAACTCGGCGTGACGATTTGCGAGGATATTTGGACGCAGGAGTATTTGCCCGCTCAGTTATATGAGCGCAGCCCGATTCACGATCTCCTGCGAGGCGAGTCACGGGCGCAAGTGCTGCTGAATCTGTCGGCGTCGCCGTATCACCTCGGCAAGGAGCGAGTCCGTCACGACATGCTCCAGGCCGTGGCCCGGGAGCAGGGTGTTCCCGTGGTGTACTGCAACCTCGTCGGCGGCAACGACGAGTTGATTTTTGACGGCAACAGCCTGGCGTTCGACGCCTCCGGTCGTCTTCTGGCTCAGGGCGGCGCATTTACAGAGGACCTCGTGCTGGTGGATCTGGAGGATCGCGCGCCGGCGCAGCCGTTCGCTCCGCTGGAGTCAGCCGTGGCGTTGCACGACGCGCTTGTTCTTGGTCTTCGCGACTACACGCGCAAATGCGGTTTCCAATCGGTCGTGCTCGGTCTGAGCGGCGGGATCGATTCGGCGGTCACGGCCTGCCTCGCGGTCGCGGCGCTCGGGCGCGAGAACGTCCTTGGGGTTTCCATGCCGTCGCAGTTTTCATCGAAAGGCAGCCTCGAAGACGCGCGCGAACTGGTCCGTAACCTCGGCATTCGTTGGGAGACGATCCCGATTCAGGATGTATTCGAACAATTCAAGCGCGAGCTGCAGCCCGTCTTCCACGGTCTGCGCGAGGACACGACCGAAGAGAACATCCAGGCGCGCATTCGGGGCACGACGCTGATGGCGCTGTCGAACAAGCTCGGCCACATGCTGCTGACCACGGGCAACAAATCGGAACTTGCGGTTGGTTATTGCACGCTCTACGGCGACATGAATGGCGGCCTCGGTGTCATCGCCGATGTGCCGAAGACGATGGTCTATGAACTCGCCCGCCATATCAACGAGGGTGGAAGGCGGAAGGAGGGGAGGCAAGGATTTCCGATTCCCGAATCTTCGCTGACCAAACCGCCGTCCGCGGAACTCCGCCCCAACCAAACCGACCAGGACACGCTTCCGCCGTATGACGTGCTGGACGCAGTGATCAAACGGTATATCGAGGAATCGAAGTCCGCCGCCGAAATCGTGAAGGAAACCGGCTACGACGAGCGACTGGTTCGCGACATTGTCCGCAAGATCGACCTGAACGAGTACAAGCGCAAACAAGCGCCGCCGTGCCTCCGCGTCACCACCAAGGCGTTCGGCATTGGCCGGCGTGTTCCCATCGCCCAGCGGTACGTGGAACGGTAGGCCGGTTGGGCCGCCGGATCGATTTGGTTGTTGGTGTGCAAGGCAATTTGGATGGTTGTTTCGGCCCGGAAAATGCAGTAGGAAGGCTGGGTGGCGATGCGATACTGGCGAAAAGTGACGATTGGCGTCCTGACAGCGGCGATAGTCATACTATTGGCGCGGCAAAACGGGTGGTCGCTGCCGCATTGGCCGGAAGGCGAGACGCACGCCAACGGCCGCAATCGCGTCGAAGTCATCTCGCAACCCTATACGCTCGATAGGATTTACCTGTCGATGACCGGCCCGAGCGGGAACCATCCGGTGAATTGTCTGTTGCCGCATGAGAAGTCGCAGTTGGTGTGGCTCACGGGGTTGCAGACCGAAGTTCTCGACGCGAAGAATCGGCAACCCATTTCACCGGAGTTCTGCTGCCATGCAAACCTGACGTTCGACCCGAAACGGACGTCGCCGGAGCGTCACAACGCCGAGTTCGACAATTCCACGCACATGGACTGGCGGTTTTTCACGCTCGTTCCGGGACGGCTGCACGTGTCGCTCCCGGCCGGCTACGGCATGCCGGTGCTCTCGGACACGCCGCTGGATTTCTTTTCGATGTCGCTCAACCTCAACGTCACCGATCGCACCGTCAACGTGCGGTTCAAGACCACCATCGATTTTGTAAGGGACGCGGACACGACGGTGACGATGAAACCGTTGTTCCGCCGGGCGCTGTACGTCGTGCAACCGCTCGCGGGGTCCGGGATGGAGCATATGAAAATGTGCGCGTCAATGTCGCATCCGGGAGAAGGTTGCATCGATCCGATGACGACCAACGCGACGGGCTCGGTGGTCAGCACGAAGGACGGGGTCCAGGCGCAATTCGGCAGCGACGTGACCTATCACTGGATGGTGCCGCCGGGCCGGCACACGTATCGCTCGAAGGTCGTGCTTGGCCAGTTGAACCTCAGCGAGCCAACCACGCTGCATTACGCGACGGCGCACCTGCATCCCTACGGCGAATCGCTGGAACTGTACGACCTGACCGCGCAGCAACGCGTACTGAAGATCGACGCCGAGGATTACCGGGATAAGGTGGGCGTGGCGTGCATGGGCGAATTCCAGAGCGACCGCGGGTTGGTCATCACGCCCGCGCATCAATACGAGCTGCGGGCCGAGTACAACAACACGACGTCAGCGGCCTCGGACGCGATGGCGATTATGTATCTGTACCTGTTGGAAAAAGACTTTCATCACCCGACCAGCCAGACACTTCAGGCCAGCCGCAGCACGCCGTTCGAGCGGTTCGAGCATTTCCTGCGCACGCCGTTCGCCGGGTAAGACGAAATCCTACTGGGTGCCGAGTTTGGCGAGCAGGCCTTTTTCGCGGGCGAGGCCGAACATGTAGTTGAAGAAGAGTCCGGCGGCGATGAGGTAGACGACGTTGAGGCCGAACGCCCACGAGAGGTTGTCGGCGGAGAGTCCGTCGCCGCGCAGGACCTGGCGCATTCCTTCGAAGACATACGTGGCCGGGATCGCGCGCGAGATCGGCTGGACCCACTGCGGCAACACGCTCAGCGGGTAGAACACGGCGCAGATCGGCTGAATCAGAAAGGGGATGCCCCACGCGAGGGCTTCGGCCGATTGGCCCCAGCGCATGATCAGCGCCGTGGTGACCAGCCCGACCGCCCAACCCATGATCAGCAGGTTGGCAAAGAGCGGGATGAGCGGCAGTCCCATCTGAAAGAGGTTCCAATGATAGAACCACAGGGCTAATCCTGCGAGGAGTGCCACGGTGATGAGGATCTTCACGAAGCCGACGACATAGGTCGCGACAATGAATTCGCTGACGCGGATCGGCGCGACGAAGATGTTCAACAGGTTCCGCGCCCAAACGTCTTCGAGGAACGAGATCGTCACGGCCTGTTGCGCGCGATAGAGGATGTCCCAAAAAATCATCGAGCCGAGCAGGAACGTGACCGTCGCCGGCACTTGGTGTTGGAGGCGTTGCAGGTACACGGTGATAAATCCCCAGACGAGCAGGTCCATGACGGGCCAGAAGAACATCTCGGCCACACGCGGGACGCTACGCGTATAGAGGAACGTGTAACGGAGCACGAGCGCGCGGATGTGACCCCAGCTCATGTCGCCTCCTTTTCGCCCGCGGCCAGGACATCGCCGCCACGCGCGACGCTGATAAACACGTCCTCCAACGACTTTTGGTTGAACCGGTCCTTCACCTGTTGCGGTGTCCCTTCGGCGATGATGCGGCCTTTGTGCATGAAGAGCACGCGGTCGCAGACTTCTTCGACGTCGCGCATGTTATGCGACGTGTACACCATGGTGATCTGGCGTTCGCTTTGGATGCGACGCAGGAGTTTGCGCACTTTGTCGGCAATGTCGGGATCGAGGCTGGCGGTCGGTTCGTCCAGCATCAACAACTCGGGATCGTTGAGCAGCGACTTGCAGAGGTTTACCCGCGTGGATTCGCCGGAGGACAAATGACCGGTGATTTTGTTTCGCAGATGCGCGATCTCGAACATCGCCAACAATTCATCCGTCTTCTGGCGATGGTTTTTCACGCCATAAATCATGGAGAAAATGAGCAGGTTCTCCCAGACCTTCAGATTTGACGGGAGCCCCGTGTAGGCCGAGGAGAAATTAGCCCGCTGGAGGATCTCGACCCGATGCCGCTCGAGGTCCTTGCCGAAGACCGTGATCGTGCCGCTCGTGGGCTTGATCAGCCCGAGCAGGATTTGGATGGTTGTCGTCTTGCCCGCGCCGTTGGCGCCGAGGACGCCGACGATCTCACCGCGTTGCACCGTGAACGACACGTCGGCCACGGCCACGGTGCCGTAGAATTCTTTACGGAGATGTTGAACGTCGACAAGTGTTTCGGCCATGCGCACGTATCGTCCAGCTAGGAGGATGCGGGAGTGGTCGAACTCGGTTCACTGCCTTCAGGGGCGGCGGCGGGAGCAGGCTCGGGGGACGGCGCTGGTTCGGCGACTGGCTCCGTCGGGGCCGAGGCTGCGGCTTCTGTTGCGTCCGCGGGAGTCGCCTCTGTCGCTGTCGGTGGCGGAGTGGGAGCCGGCGGCGGTTGGGGCGGTTTGTCGGCAAGCGCCCAGAGTCGCCCGTTGGAGAATTCCACGACGTAGCCATCCTGAATCAACCAATGCAAATCAGCCAGCACCCGGTCTTCTTCCGACGGCACGGATGGCGTCGAAATGACAGGAGCGGCTTGTTCCGGAACAGGCGCGGACGCCGGCATGGCTTGGCCTTCCGTCTGAACCGGCGTGGAAGCAGGCGCTGGGGCTTCTGTCTGGACTGGTGCAGGCGACGGAGCGGCCGGATCGGGGACCGGCGCAGATACCGGCGCCGCCGGAGCAGGACGGGGAACGAAATGCGCGATCAACTGCTTGCGCGTGCACCCAAAGTGTTCGCGAAGATAGACGATGATCTTCTGAATCTGGTCAGTCAGGTGCGCGATGGACTCGAACCGCTGGGGTTTGACACGGCCGATATAGGTGACGCCCTTCGGATCCTTGAAGAAATGAAACCCTTCATGTCGGAGTTTGCCGCGCATTTCATTGGCCGTCTTCAGCGGGAACTTCCGCTCCTGCATCCACGCGAGCCGCACGGTTTCCAACAGAGCGGGATTCTGGAGCTGGCGGCTGGCCGTCCCGCTGATGCGCACTTCGGGAGCGGACGTGATGAATTGGGCGAGATGGGTTTCGACGAAATGCTTTTCCAACTCGTCGCGGGTGGCAAACGCCTTCGGCTCGGCGTCGAGAATGCACTCGTACTCCGACTTGACGCTCATGGATTCGAGCCACGCCTTGACGGCCTCGGGGTCTTTCACCGTTTGGATGCGGGACTTGAACTCGTCGAAGTGGATGTGCCGCAACCGTTGCTGGTGGTGGCGCACCAATCGGCTCTGGTACTCATGATAGTTTGGCGGCCCGAGCCAGATGCCCGTCAAGCCGCACCGATTCACGAACGTGAAATTACCCTTCGGCGGATCGATGGGCGTCTTCTTCTCACGGAAAACCATCTCGGCATGATGACGCAGCACAAACCGCACGGCTTCGTCCTGACGAAGAAAAACGCTCTCGCCCGGCGTCACCAGAAACAACGAAGGCCGAGAACCGTCGGCAGCCGGTTTGCCGGCGAACTTCACCAGATGGCGTTCGGGTTTGTTGAGGACGAGTTTGGCAATGTCAAACAACGCGTAGGCCCGCTGCGTTTGCTTCATCGCCTCGAGCATTGCGGCGAACCCTTTGTCCTCGGGTTGAAACGTGATTTCAAACGGCAGCGCGGGTGGCGCGGCGGATTTGGATGGCTCGCGATCGCGATCGCGTTGTTGCGGTGTATCGTGTCGTTGGGGGGGACCGGTACGACGACGTTCCGGGCGTGGTCCACGGCGGTCGCCCGCATCAGGTGGTCTTGGCGGGCGCGGACGATTGTCCCGATCCCGGTTGCGGTCGCCATCGCGTTTCGGCCGTCGGCCGTCGCGTCTCGATTCGCGCTCCGCACCCGTGTGATCGGCGTAGGACTTGCCCGAGGTCTTGACCCACTCGGGGGTCAACTCCAATTCGTCAAGGGGCAGCACTTGATCGTGTGCCGGTGTCGGGTTCGCCGCCGGTAGTTCGCTGTTCGTCATGGAGGTCAGAGATTGGACACTATACCACAGAGGTTCGTGCGAGGGCCATTGAATTAAGCTGTGACTTGAAGCGCCAAATCCGCTACCGTCTCGTTCCCGTGGTCATGATCCAAAAATATCTTTCGCAACATCGCGGTCAATATATCGAGCAACTTAAGTGCCTGATGCGGTTTCCCAGCGTCTCGGCACAACCGGCGCATCGGCGCGACATTCTGGCCTGTGCCGACTGGCTTGCCCGCCATTTTCGCGATTTCGGGCTGGATGTCAAACTGTACCCGACCAGGGGCAACCCGATTCTGGTGGCGCGCACGCCGCGAGCGCCCCGCGCCAACGCCCCGAGCGTGCTGGTTTACGGGCATTATGATGTGCAACCGCCGGAGCCGTTCGATTTATGGAAGACGCCGCCGTTCGAGCCGGTCGAGCGCGGCGGGAAACTTTTCGGTCGCGGCGCGTCCGACAACAAGGGCCAATTCTTCGCCCACGTCAAAGCCGTCGAGGCCTGGTTGAAGACGCGCATGCCGCTTCCCGCGAATGTCACGTTTCTGATCGAAGGGGAAGAAGAGGTGGGCAGCACCAGCCTCATTGCATTCGTGAAACAGCGCGCGAAACAGTTGCGCGCTGACTATATCGTGGTGTCGGACACCAGCATGTTCTCGAAAGACCATCCGACAATCACCTACGCCACGCGCGGCCTCGCGGCAATGAGTATGCGCGTGGACGGGCCGTCCCGCGACTTGCACTCGGGCGTGTTCGGCGGCAGCGTGGCGAATCCTGTGCTGGCCCTGGCGCGGCTGCTGGCAACCTGTGTGGATGCCAGGGGTCGCATTACCGTGCCGGGCTTTTACGATGACGTGCGGCCACTGCAAAAATGGGAGCGCGCGCAGTTTCGCCGGCTGCCGTTCGATGACCGGGCGTACGCCCGTTTCCTCGGCGTCCCGTCCCTGGAGGGTGAAAAGGGGTATACGACACTCGAACGACGCTGGGCGCGGCCCACGTTCGAGATCAACGGCATCACGGGAGGATATCAGGGTGCGGGCACGAAAACCATTGTACCCGCGTGGGCCGAGGCCAAGATTACCTGCCGACTTGTGCCCGACCAGAATCCCGAGAAGATCGAGCGGCTGGTGTCGCAGTACCTGCGACGAATCTGTCCGCCTTCCGTGCGGTTGAGCCTGACCAGCCAGGGCGGGTATCGCGCCTTCCATGAATCGCCGAGCGGTCGTGGGGTGCGGGCGGCGGCGGTCGCGCTGAAACGGACGTTCGGTCACGAGCCGGTGTTTGTGCGCGAAGGCGGGTCGCTCCCGATCCTCGACATTTTCCAGCGGCACCTGGGTGGCGAAATCATTCTGGTGGGGCTCGGGTTGCCCGACGACAACTGGCATTCGCCGAATGAAAAGATGGACCTCGCGAATTTTGAGCGAGGCATGTGGACGAGCGCGGAGCTGCTGCGTGAATTGGGCGGGTCGGCCTAGAGAGTTTGTGCTTCCACAACGAAATCCGCCTCCGTATAAATCGGCGCCAACAACATGAATACATCCGGCTACTATCGATTTCCAACCATTCACAACGATGCGGTCGTATTCGTCAGCGAGGACGATTTGTGGACGGTTTCCGCGGGCGGCGGGATCGCGCGCCGGCTCACATCGGGTCTGGGAGCGGCCAGTCATCCCGCGCTGTCGGCGGAAGGCCAGTGGCTGGCGTTCAGCGGGCGCGACGAAGGCAGTCTGGAAGTCTACTTGATGCCCGCTGAAGGCGGCGAGGCGCGACGGCTCACGTACCTGGGGGCGAACACGCTGGTCGTCAACTGGACTGACAGCGATCGGGTCATTTTCAGCAGCAATGCAGAGCAGGCATTCGGCGGGCCGCCGCGGTTGTGGACGATCAGCTTGGAGGGGGGTGCGCCGGAGTTGTTGCCCACCGGCCCCGCGCAATCCATCTCGTTCGGCCCGACCGGCGGCTGCGTCATCGGTCGCAACGCGCTGGACCCGGCGCGTTGGAAGCGCTATCGGGGCGGAACGGCGGGTGATTTGTGGATTGATCGAACGGGCAAGGGCCAGTTCCGCCGGCTCATCGACCTCAAGGGGAATCCCTCGCGACCGCTCTGGATCGGTTCGCGCATTTATTTCCTGTCCGACCACGAGTCGGTCGGCAACCTGTATTCCTGCACGCCGACCGGCCATGGCCTCAAGCGGCACACGCATCATGAGGATTTCTACGTGCGGAATCCTTCGACGGACCGACGCCGCATCGTGTACCACGCCGGAGCCGACCTGTTTGTGTTTGATCCGGCGACCGACACGACGAACAAGATCGAAATCGAGTACGACAGCCCGCGGACGCAGCGGCAGAGGAAATTTGTGGACGCCGCAAGGTATCTGGACAGTTTCGAGCCACATCCACAAGGTCATCTCCTGGCCCTCGCCACGCGCGGAAAGTGTTTCACCATGGGCAACTGGGACGGACCGGTCCTGCCGCGGAGCGACACCGACGGCGCCCGCCATCGCCTGCCGCATTGGCTGAACGACGGCAAGCGGATCGTGCTGGTCAGCGACGCGGAGGGCGATGAGACGTTGGAGGTCCACAAGACCGACGGCTTCGAGAAAGCCTCGCGCGTTGGCAAACTCGATATTGGCCGCGTCATCGATCTCCGCGTGAACCCCAAGGGCGATCAAGTTGCGCTCTCGAACCACCGCAACGAATTGGTGCTGGTTGACCTGAAATCGCAGAAGAGCCGTGTGCTGGACAAAAGCGACTGGGCGCAGGTCGCGGGATTCGACTGGTCGCCGGACGGGCGGTGGATCGCCTACAGCTGCGCCCAAAGCCAGCACACGTCAGCCGATCCGGATCTGCGAGGTGCGGACGGGGAAAGTGCATCCGGTGACACAGCCGGTGTTGCAGGATGTGTCCCCGTCGTTCGATCCCGATGGCAAATTCCTTTATTTCCTCTCCTACCGCGAATTTGATCCCGTGTATGACAATCTCCATTTCGACCTTGGTTTCCCGCGCGGCGTGAGGCCGTATCTGGTCACGTTGCGCAAGGACATTCCGTCACCATTCGTCCCCGTGCCGAAGCCCGCCGACGGGAAGAAAGAGGAGCCGGAGGGCAAATCGGGCAAGAACAAGGAACCACAGGTTGAGATCGACTTCGAGGGCATCGAGTCGCGTATCGTGGCGTTTCCGGTGTCGGACGGGCGCTACCAGCAGATCGCCGGAATTCGCGGCAAGGTGTTGTTTACGTCGTTCCCGATCGAAGGCAGCCTGGGCGGCGACAATTGGCCGCCGTCAGCCGAGCCGCCGGCGAAGGGAGCGCTGGAGGCGTACGATTTCGATTCGCAGAAATCCGAAACGCTGGTGAGCAACGTATCGTATTTCGTGCTGTCCTCGGACCGCAAAACGCTGGTCTATCGGGCCGGACGCCGGCTGCGGGTGTTGAAAGCTGGCGAGAAACCCGACGAGAACCAGGCGAAAGAGCCGCCCAGCAAAAAGAGCGGATGGATTGACCTCGGACGGGTGAAAGTCCCGGTCCGACCGCCGGCCGAATGGCGGCAGATGTATCGGGAGGCGTGGCGTCTCCAGCGCGATAATTTCTGGACCGCGGACATGTCGAAGATCGATTGGCAGGCGGTGTACGACCGTTACCTGCCGCTGGTGGATCGCATCGCCACGCGCGGGGAGTTCTCCGACCTGATGTGGGAGATGCAGGGGGAACTCGGCACGTCGCACGCGTATGAATTCGGCGGCGACCACCGCCGTCCGCCCCAGTACGACGTCGGGTTGCTCGGCGCGGATTTTCGGTACGATGCGGCGGTGAAAGCCTGGCGAATCACGCACATCGTTCAAGGCGACGCGTGGAACGAGAAGGCCCGGTCACCACTCACGGCGCCGGCAGTCAACGTCCGTGAAGGGGACACGTTGCTGGGAGTGGACGGTCGGCGCGTCGACGCGGAGACGCATCCCCATGCGTTGTTGGTGAATCAGGCCGGTGCCGAGGTTTCGATTACGGTCGGTGACGCGAAGGGCAAGTCACCACGCACCGTGACCGTGAAGACACTGACGAGCGACACACCGGCGCGGTATCGCGAATGGGTCGAGACGAATCGCCGCGTGGTGCACGAACGCACCAAGGGTCGGGTCGGGTACGTCCACATTCCCAACATGGGGCCGTTCGGGTATTCGGAGTTCCACCGGTATTTTCTCAGCGAGATCGACCGCGACGGTTTGGTTGTGGATGTGCGATTCAATGGCGGCGGGCACGTGTCGGAATTGATTTTGGAGAAGCTGGCGCGCCGCCGTATCGCGTACAATCAGTCCCGCTGGTCGAACGTCCAGCCGTATCCGGTCGATTCGGTGGCAGGGCCGATGGTGGCGATCACCAACGAGTACGCCGGGTCTGATGGCGACATTTTTTCCCACGGATTCAAACTGCTGCGGATGGGGCCGCTCATCGGCAAACGCACGTGGGGCGGCGTGATCGGCATCTGGCCGCGACATGCGCTGGTAGACGGCGGTTTTACCACGCAGCCGGAGTTTTCGTTTTGGTTCAAGGACGTGGGCTGGAAAGTCGAAAACTACGGCACGGAGCCGGACATCGAAGTGGAGATGCGGCCACAGGATTTTGTGGCGGGGCGCGATCCGCAACTGGAGCGGGCGATCCAAGAGATCGGCAAACTTTTGCGGTCGAATCCGCCACGTCGGCCTGACTTCGGCCAGCGGCCGAATCTTGCCGCGCCGGGTTTGCCCCGGCATTGAATAGGGAACGGATGCGCTTGCACGACGGCGAAACGAGGGTAAGGTGAATGCATTGGAGGAAGCGCGATGAAGGCTGATGATCTGGCAAAGAAGAAGTGCGTGCCGTGCCAGGGGGGCGTGCCGCCGTTGAAAGGCAAGCCGCTGCAGACGCTGTTGGCTGCGGTGGACAATGGCTGGCAACTTGCGGGTGAGCATCATCTTGAAAAAGAATACAAGTTCGGCGATTTCCGTGAGGCGCTGGACTTTACCAACCTGATTGGCGAGATGGCGGAGCGGCAAAACCATCATCCGGACATTTATCTCGCCTGGGGCAAGGTCAAGGTCACCATTTGGACGCACAAGATCGACGGATTGACCGAAAGCGACTTCATTTTTGCCGCGAAAACAGACCAACTTTTGAAGAAGACATGACAGTCCGCACAACACCTCCCACGCCGGCTGACGAGCAACGGCATTCGCTCCTGGAAATCGACCACTACATCGAACGGCTGTTCGTGCCGCGCGATTTCGTGTTCTTGCAAGCGTTGCGCGACGCCGCCGAAGCCGGCCTGCCCAAGATCAACGTCTCGCCGAATCAGGGTAAACTGCTGTATCTGCTGGCGAGGATCGCGGGCGCGCGACGCGTGCTCGAGATCGGTCTGCTGGGCGGCTACAGCACGATGTGGCTGGCCCAGGCGATCGGTCCGCAGGGGCGGCTGGTGACGCTGGAAATCGACGAGAAATGTGTGTGCGTCGCCCGCAAGAACCTGGAGCGGGCCGGGTTGGCGTCGCGGGTCGAAATTCGGCATGGCGATGCGCCGGTGTTGCTCAAACGGATGGTGGACGCAGAGGAACCGCCGTTTGACCTGGTGTTCATCGATGCCGACAAACCGAGCTATCCGGTGTATCTGGATTACGCGGTGAAGCTGACGCATCCGGGCAGCCTGATCCTTGCCGACAACGTGATTCGCGACGGGAAGGTGACGGTGGAAGCCGAGAACGACAAACGCGTGCTGGGAGTTCAGGAGTTCAACAAGAAGCTTGCGGTGCACCCGAAGCTCGAAACGATTGTGGTGACGGTGACGCGGGAGGGCGTCGACGGCCTCGCCATCGCGCGGGTGAAGGATTGACCGACCAAGTCCGGCTGGAGGGCCACGCTCCGTCGTGGCCATCTGCGCCGGATGCGGACGCGACGGAGCGCGTCCCTCCAAAACGTCTTACGATTGGGGTCTGTTGTTGCGCTACGTTCCACCACAGACGGTGTAGCCCTGTTCGCACAAATCTTCGGCGAGATCTCTTTCCACCTGACAGGCGGCCTCGTAGGGCATCGGGTTGAGATACTCGTAGAGTTCGGGGAGCAGTCGCAACCCATATTTCTGCACGTAGTGCGAGGACTTGTAGCCGTCCTTGTGGTTCTGGAATCGTTCGATGGGCGGGATGCCGGTCATGCCGACGTACACGCAGGGCTTCTTTGGATCGCGCTTCGGGTTCGCCGCCGCGACCTTGCGCTCCTTCAACACCGCCTTCTCAAGGAGCACGACATAGACGTGATGATGGAATCGTTCCGACATTAGGTGCGCGCTGACTCCCCCATGCGCACCTTCGCTCGGTCAACCGTCTCTGGACTAAACAACTCCTGATGCCGAAGAACCACCGCCTCAAAAGCAAAATCTTGCATCTTCATTTCGATTAAAGTGCTGTAGCCAAGGGTTTCTTCTTTCCTGTTGACAGCCCTTTCTACCGCGCTGATGATTCCATGCCTCTTGATCATCTGCCATGTCCGTGCGGCCCGGGTCCTGCGCCCTCTTTTAGTCGACAACACCTCTTCGTAGGCATACACGGCTCTTAGAGCTTCGTTTTCTGCGGCAGTCTGGGCGCCGTGCGCCGCAGCTCGCATTTCGACTGCTCTGCGACGTGCTTCGAGTGCCAAAAGCGGATGCTTTTCTTGAACGTTCTTTATGAACTGCTCACATTCTTTGGGTGTCTTTAGTCGCTGAACTGTTTCGTCCATATACTTGCCCTCTTTTCTGCTGATTCTATTATACTTCTGATGAGACCGCAGGGAAAGCACAAAAGTCATCCCGAGAACTGCTAGCCACGACCTGCGGCTGTGATAGACTCTGTCGGATAATGACTGCGCGCAGCCTGCCAATCTTGGAATTACGGGAGCCGCTGCTATCGGCGTTGCGGAAGCAGCGACGGTTGATTCTGACCGCGCCGACGGGGTCGGGTAAGTCCACGCAGGTGCCGCAGATGTTGCTGGATGGGGGACTACTCGGCTCGGCGGGAGCCTCGCCCTCCAATAGCGGGCAAGTCGTTATTTTGCAGCCGCGGCGGTTGCCTGCCAGAATGTTGGCGGCGTGGGTGGCGAAAGATCGAGGCGTGAAGCTTGGCGATGAGGTTGGCTACCAGATTCGCTTCGACGACGTCACCTCGCGCGCGACGCGCATTCGATACGTCACCGAAGGGGTGCTGCTGCGGCAGATGCTCTCCGACGAGACACTGCGCGGCGTCAGCGCGATCATCTTTGACGAATTTCACGAGCGTCATTTGTACGGCGATATCACGCTGGCGCGGGCGTTGCAGATCCAGGAAACACTGCGCCCGGATCTCATCATCGTGGTGATGTCCGCCACGCTGGATGTCGGTCCCTTGCGGAAGTACCTGGAACCTTGCGAATTGCTCTCGTCGCAGGGCCGCACGTTTCCGGTCGAGATCGATTACCTGCCCAAACCCGTGGGTGACTGGCCGATTTGGGAGGCGGCGGTCAAGGAACTGGAGCGGCTTGTGGCACAACACGAGGGAGACGCGTTGGTGTTCATGCCCGGCGGTTACGAGATCAGCCGGACGGTGCAAGCGGCGCAGGATGCGCTGGGCAGCCAATTCATTGTCCTGCCGTTGCACGGCGATTTGCCGACCAACGACCAGGACGCAGCCGTCGCCCAGTACGACCGCCGCAAGGTCGTCGTCTCGACCAACGTCGCCGAGACATCGCTGACGATTGACGGTGTGCGGATCGTGATCGACAGCGGGCTGGCGCGCATTCCGCGGTACGACCCGTATCGCGGGATCAACACGTTGCTGGTCGAAAAAATCAGCCGCGCGTCGGCGGACCAACGGGCTGGTCGCGCCGGCCGCACCGCGCCGGGTGTTTGTCTGCGGCTGTGGACGCCGCGCGAGCACGAGCAACGTCCCGCGCAGGAATTGCCCGAGGTGAAGCGGCTGGATCTTTCGGAAGTTGTGCTGACGCTCAAGGCCAGCGGGGTGAATGACGTGCACTCCTTTCGCTGGTTGGAATCGCCCGGGCGTCAATCGCTTGAACGCGCCGAAGGTCTATTGACAGACCTCGGAGCGATTGGTAGGGGCGGGCCTCCGTGCCCGCCCAACGCAGCAACCGCCAATGAAGAGGGCGGACATGGGAGTCCGCCCCTACGAGGCATCACCGAACTCGGTCGGCGGATGCTGGCATTTCCGTTGCATCCGCGGTATTCGCGGATGCTCCTGGCGGCGCAGGAGTATGGTTGCGTGCGGCCGGTGGCATTGATCGCCGCGCTCACGCAGGGACGCGATTTGCTCGTGCGGCGGCAGGGCCGGCAGGTCGAGGACGCGCGCGATGATTTGTTCGGCGGCGAAACGCAATCGGATTTTTTCGTGCTGATGCGCGCGTGGCGGTATGCGGACCGCAACGGGTACAACCTGGAGCGGTGCCGGCGTCTGGGCATCCACGCGCAGTCGGCGCGGCAGGTGGGGCCGTTGTTCGAGCAGTTCCTCAACATCGCGAAACGCGAGGGGTTGGACACCAGCGAGAAACGCGCGGCCACGGATGCGATCCAGCGCTGCATCCTGCTCGGATTTTCCGATCACGTGGGGCGACGGCTCGATGCGGGGACGTTGCGGTGCGAATTGGCTCATGGCCGGCGCGGAGTGCTGGCCCGCGAGAGCGTGGCGCAGAATTCCCCGTTGCTGGTGGTGACCGAGGTGCACGAAATCCAGAGCGGGACGGGCAAGGACAAGGAGTTGAACGTCTTGTTGACGATGGCGACGGCGATCCAGAAGGAATGGTTACAGGAACTTTTCCCCGGCGATTTTGCCGAGACGCAGGCCGTGGTGTATGACGCAACGCAACGGCGGGTGTTCGCGGAACGACGTACGCAATTTCGCGATTTGGTGCTGGAGGCGGAGCGGACGGAGGATGTTCCGCCGGGCGACGCGGCGCGGATTCTCGCCGAGGAAGTGCTTGCGGGCCGATGCGTGCTGAAGAATTGGGATGAAGCGGTGGAACAGTGGATTCTGCGGGTGAACTGGCTCCAGGAGTGGATGCCGGAACTGGGGACTCCCGCGATTGGCGACGACGACCGGCGGACGCTTGTCGAGCAGATTTGCCACGGTGCGACCAGTTACAAGCAAATCAAGGACAAGGGTGTGTGGCCGGTGGTGAAAGGCTGGCTGTCGCCTCAACAGCAGGCGTGGGTCGAGGAATATGCGCCCGAGCGGATTGAATTGCCGGGCGGACGAAAGGCGAAGGTCATCTATACGATGGATGGCCCGCCAACATTGGCGGCGCGCATCCAGGATTTGTACGGTGTGAAAGAGGGATTGTGGATCGCGCAGCGACGTGTGTCGGTGCGGATCGAAGTGCTCGCGCCGAACCAGCGTCCTGTGCAAGTGACCGAGAACCTCGCCACGTTCTGGCGGGAGACGTATCCAAAACTCAAACTGGAATTGCGGCGGAAATATCCGAAACACGAGTGGCGATAGACAGCACGTTTCAGTTCGCATCAGCGGAGAAACCTGATAGATTTTTGACAAGATGAGTTCGTCGCACGAATATTCAAACAAGCTGTGGGCAGAAGCCTTGAATTATCTGCCGGGCGGAGTGAATTCGCCCGTGCGCGCATTTCGCGGCGTGGGGGGCAATCCGTTCTTTACGCAGCGCGCCAAAGGCTCGCGCCTGTGGGATGTCGATGGCAACGAATACATCGACTATGTCTGCTCGTGGGGGCCGATGATCCTGGGGCACGCGCATCCGAAGGTGGTGCGGGCGGTGCAGGAAGCGGCGCGCGACGGCACCAGCTTCGGCACGCCCAATCCGCGCGAGGTGCGGCTGGCGCAGTTGGTGTGCGAAGCGTTTCCATCGATTCAGAAAGTCCGATTCGTCAACTCGGGGACGGAAGCAACCATGTCGGCCATTCGTCTGGCGCGCGGGTTTACGAAGCGGGACAAGATTTTGAAATTTGAAGGCTGCTATCACGGGCACGCAGACGCGCTGCTGGTGAAAGCGGGTTCGGGCGGTGCGACGTTTGATGTGCCGGACAGCGCGGGCGTGCCGGCGGATTTCGCGCGAAACACAGTCACATTGCCCTTGAACGATTTCGCGGCGCTCGACGCGATGAACTGGCACGAGATTGCCTGTGTCATCATCGAGCCGATTCCGGCGAACATGGGATTAATCCCGCTCAAGCCCGGTTTCCTCGAAAAGCTGCGTAAGCTCACGCAGGCGAACGGCACGCTGCTGATTCTGGATGAGGTCATCAGCGGGTTTCGCGTCGCGCGCGGGGGGGCGCAGGAACTGTATGGAATTCAGGCGGACCTGACCACGCTGGGCAAGATCATCGGCGGCGGATTGCCTGTCGGCGCGTTTGGCGGCCGGGCGGACGTGATGGATTTGCTGGCTCCCGTCGGCCCGGTGTACCAGGCCGGGACGCTTTCCGGGAATCCGCTGGCCATGGCCGCTGGCATCGCGACCCTGGAGGAACTTTCACAGGCTGGTACGTATGAGAAGTTGGAACGACTGACGACCACCTTGTGCGACGGATCGATGAGAATCGTAAGAGGGCACCACGTCCGGATTGGGTCGTTATTCTGCACGTTTTTCACGGACCGTGACGTGGTGGATTACGCCAGCGCGAAGACGAGCGACACAAAACGCTACGGACGGCTCTTCCACGGGATGCTCGAACACGGCGTGTATCTGGCGCCGTCGCAATTCGAGGTGGGCTTTGTCTCGCTGGCGCACACGGAAGAAGATATTGAGCAGACATTGCGGGCGGCAACGGAGGCGGTAAAGGCGCTATGAAGATCGTTGTGGCCATGACGGGCGCCAGTGGCGCGATCTATACGCAGCGGTTGCTGGACAACCTCGATCCGAAAGCGCACGAGATTCATTTCATCTCGACGAAGCACGCCCGTGAAGTCGGACAACTGGAATTGCCAAAAGGTGAGTTGAGAATCGCGCCATCGGTGATCCAATACGACGAGAACGGGTCGATGTTTGTCCCGTTCGTCAGCGGATCGTCCAAATTTGACGCTATGGTAGTCATCCCGGCGTCGATGGGCACGATTGGCCGCGTGGCGAATGGAGTGTCCGACACCACCGTTGCCCGGGCGGCGGACGTGTTTTTGAAGGAGCGGCGCAAACTGATTTTCGTTCCGCGCGAATCGCCGTTCAACCTGATTCATTTGCGCAACATGGCGACGTTGACCGAGGCCGGGGCGACGATCATTCCCGCCTGTCCGTCCTTCTACAACAAACCGAAGACGATCACGGAAGTCGTGGACACGATTATCGCGCGCGTGCTGGATCACCTCGGGATCGAACACCGACTCGTCAAGCGATGGCAGAGCGGCGAGTAGCGGCTGTAACTTCATGGCGCGCGGTTCCGTCTCCATGGATGAGGTGACACGACATGCAACCATGGCAATTGGCAAGAACGGCACTGGCGATTTGTGTGATATCTTTTTTGGCGATGCCAAGTTACGCGGATGAATTGAAGCCGGGCGACCACGAGTTGGCGCTGACCGCCGGCGGGCGGGAACGGACTTATTTGCTCCATCTGCCGCCGGCCTACGATGGGAAACGGTCATTGCCGTTGGTGATTGTGCTGCATGGCGGCGGTGGAAACGCGGAAGGTGCCGTGCGGATGACCGGCTTCAGCGCGAAGGCGGACCGGGAGGGGTTTATCGTTGTGTATCCGAACGGCTCGGGGCGACTGAAGGCCCGACTCCTCACGTGGAATTCCGGCAACTGCTGTGGCTACGCATTGGACAGCGACGCGGATGACGTGGGGTTCATTCGCGCATTGATCGATGAGATGGTGAGGACGCGAGCCGTTGATCCCCAGCGCGTGTATGTGACGGGCATGTCCAACGGCGGCATGATGACCTACCGGCTGGGGTGCGAGTTGTCCGACAAGATTGCCGCGATTGCGCCCGTGGCCGGCGCGCTGAACGTGGAGAATTGCCAGCCCGCCAATCCCGTTTCGGTCATCATCTTTCACGGCACGGCCGACGAACACGTGTTGTACAACGGCGGCGAGCCGATCCGAAAAGTCGATCGACACTTTCGTATGGACAAACCGGTGTCGTATGCGGTGTCGTTTTGGGTGAAACACGACGGCTGCTCGGGAACATCCAAGCGGATCGAGAAAGGAAGCATTCGGACGGAGATTTACGACGGAGGGAAGGACGGCACCGAGGTTGTGCTCTACACGGTCAACGGCGGCGGCCACGCATGGCCCGGAGGCCAGGCGTACTTGCTTGGAACGGTGCCGACCAGGGAGATTTCCGCGACGGATTTGATGTGGGATTTCTTTGTCCGGCACCCGAAGAAGTAGCTGCCAATGGTCAACGCGGCGATGCGACATTCCTTGCGTCCAGGAACTTGAGTTGATGGTACAGTTCTTCGAGGAGGAGTGATTTGACTCCGGCTTGTTCGGCGGCGCGCAACGGATTTCCGAAAATGGCTTCCACCTCCATGGGGTGGCGTTCGTCGTAGTCGATCTTCATGCTGGTACGATAGGGAATCATTTTGTCCGTGTAGGCGAGCATTGTCTCGACGATGTCATCAGTGATGGCCGCGCCGCACGCGCGACGCGTCCGTGACCACTTCCCACATGATCTGTTCCACAAGCTGACGTGTCTGCGGGTTCGTCATCAACTCCGAGGTCGTTGCATCCAAGACCACCGAGAGTCCGTTATAGGGGATGTTCCAGACCAGTTTCTGCCAGCGGACGACGGCCAGGTCGTCGTGAAGCTGGGTGAGGATGCCGGCGCGGTTCAGATCACCGGCAATGGCGCGCATGCGTTCGCTGATGCCACGGGTGGCGAATTCGCCAAGCCCGACGTGTCCGTAATCGAGATGGCGGATGTGGCCGGGACCGACTTTGTTGGAGCAGAGGAAGCACAGGCCGCCCATCACGTGTTGCGCCCCGACGATCCCGGCGACCTGCGCCTCGATACCGAGGCCGTTTTGCATCACGAGCACGACTCCATCGTCTTTGACGACCGGCGGCAGCAATTGCGGCAGCAAATGGTTCTGCGTCGTTTTGAGGCAGACGCACACAACATCGCATTTCGGCATGTCGCGCGCGTCGCGGTAGGCATTCACTTTCGGGAGGGTGAAATCGCCGTCCTTGGATTCACAGATCAATCCGTGCTGGCGCACGTGCTCGTAATCGCTGTGCAACAGGAAATGCAGTTCACAACCGGCGTGCTGCAAGCGCGCGCCATAGAACCCGCCGAGCGCGCCCGTGCCGATGATGGCATAGCTGCGTTGCATGTTGTGAATCTAGCAGAACCGAGTTCGTTCTTCTATGTATTCGCGGCCCTGTGTTAGAAGAGGAAGGTGGTCCGCGTCCGAAAATACTTCGAGTTTGTGCGGTTTTCGCACACGGTGTTTGCGCTGCCGTTCGCGCTGGCGAGCATGGTGGTGGCGGCAGCCGCGGATCGCGGCTGGCCGGGCTGGCGGACATTTCTGCTGATTCTGGCCGCGATGGTGTGCGCCCGCACGGCGGCGATGGGATTCAATCGCATCGTGGACGCAGAGATTTGACGCGTTGAACCCCCGCACGGCGCAGCGGCATTTGCCAGTTGGTAGCATGACGGTGACGGGCGCGTGGTCGTTGGTGGTCGGGGCCGCCGCGGGGTTGATCGTCGCGACCTGGTTGATTAACCCGCTATGTTTCTGTCTGTCGCCGGTGGCGTTGCTGGTGGTGTTCTTCTATTCGTTCACGAAGCGATTCACGGACTACTCGCATTTCTTTCTCGGGCTGGCGCTGGGGATCGCGCCGCTCGGCGCGTGGCTCGCGGTGCGCGGGCGGTTCGACTGGCCGCCATGCGTGCTGGCGGCGGCGGTCGTATTTTGGCTGGTGGGATTCGACATTATTTACGCGACGCAGGATTACGAGTTTGACAAGTCGCAGGGGTTGCACTCGTTGCCGGCGCGGCTGGGGATTGCGGGCAGCCTGCGGATGGCGCGGGCGGCGCACGGGGTCATGGTGGTGTTGTTGCTGGCTTTCGGGTTGATTTCACATCTTCGCGTGCCATACTATTTCGGGTTGGCGACGATTCTTGTTTGTCTTGTCGCGCAGCACGTACTGGCGAGAAAACAGGATCCCGTCAGCCTGAACGCGGCGTTTTTCCGCATGAACGCGGTCATCAGCGCGGTGTTTCTTTTGGCGTTGTAGCCGATGTGATTTCACGATGAACAAATTGATTGAGCGGTCGGAGTTGCGGGACATCTACGAGAAGGTGGAGGCGGGACAACGCATCACCGAAGACGATTGTCTGCGGTTGTACCGCTCCCAAGACCTGGCTGCGATTGGCGCGATGGCGAACACCGTGCGCGAGCGCAAGAACGGCAACGCGGCGTATTACATTCTCAATCGCCACATCAATTACTCCAACATCTGCATTCTCGACTGCGATTTTTGCGCGTTTTATCGGCGGCGGCGCGATGCCGGCGCGTACGAATACAATCTGCCGCAGATGATCGAGAAAGCGCGAGAGGCGCTCAAGTTGGGCATCACCGAGATTCACATCGTTGGCGGGCTGCATCCATCGTTCCCATGGGACTACTACACCGAAATGCTGCGGTCGCTGAAGGCGCTCGATCCCCGACTGCATTTGAAGGCGTTCACGGCGATTGAGATCCTGCATCTGTCGTGGGTGGGCAAACGGAGCGTGCCGGAAACCCTGGCGGCGTTGCGGGAAGCGGGACTCGGGTCGTTGACGGGCGGTGGGGCGGAGATTTTCGATCCCGAGGTTCGCGGCGTGATTTGTCACGCGAAAGAGTCCGCCGAGGAATGGGCCGATGTCCATCGCACGTGGCACAAAATGGGGGGGCGCTCGACCTGCACGATGCTGATCGGCCACGTCGAGAAAGACCATCATCGCGTGGACCATTTGCGGCGGTTGCGCGAGTTGCAGGATGAGACGGGCGGATTCACGGCGTTCGTGACGCTGGCGTTTCACCCCGAGAACACCAAATTGCCGGACCTGCCGGGGCCGAGCGGGTACGACATGCTCAAGACGCTCGCCATCGCCCGCATCTACCTCGACAATATCGACCACATCAAGGCGTACTGGATTCTCATGGGCATGAAGCTGGCCCAGGTATCGTTGAGCTACGGCGTGGACGACCTTGACGGCACCGTGATCGAGGAGAAGATTTACCACATGGCCGGCGCCAAGACGCCGCAGGAAGTAGCGCGGGAAGAATTGGTGAAGGCAATCCGCGAAACGGGGCGGGAACCGGTCCAGCGGGACAGTTTGTACCGACCGGTCGTCCCGAAGGACGCGGGTGGGAAAAGCCGGGATGATCGGGCAGACGGCGGGCCCGGAGATCGCGCACTGCCAACGGCGTCGGCCTATGCGGGTGCGAGTAATGAAGGAGGAGCGGCGTGACGGCAAAACCACGCATTGGAGGCGTTTCGTATCTGAATGTGCGACCGCTGGTATACGGCATTGAGGATCAGGTGGGCTATTGCGAACCATCGCGGCTGGCGGACCTGATGTATCGGAAGCAGTTCGACGTGGGGATCGTGCCCATCGCCGAGGTGCTGTTGCACGATCAATATGACGTGCTCGATGGGATCGCCATCGCGGCGCGCGGGGCCGTGCGCAGCGTGTTCCTGACGCATCGCGTGCCCCTCGAAAAAATCCAGCGAGTAGCCGTGACGCCGGCATCGCGAACATCCGTGTGGCTGCTCCGCGTGTTCTTGAAGGTCGGATACCACATTGAGCCGGAGTTTTATCCGCGGCCACCCGGAGCGAAGTTGAGCGATCACGAAGCGATGTTGCTGATCGGTGACGAAGCGATTTGGTACGCGACGCGCACCGGGAAACAGCCGTTGTGGGACCTGGGCGCGGCGTGGGTGGAGATGACGGGGTTGCCGTTCGTCTTTGCGGCCTGGGCGTTCCAGCGCGACGCGGAGAAGGTGGAACTGGCGGCGTTGCTGCGGAGCGCGAAGGCCAACGGGCTGGCGCATATCGAGGAGATCGTGCAGGATGCGACCGAGGCCACGCCCGGAATTTCTTCGGGATTATTACTCGAACTGCGTGTGGTACAATTTGGGCGATGCGGAGAAACAGGGGATTCGACGGTTCCAGCAATACTTGAGGGAAATGGGATTGGTGAGCAGCAGCCATGATCTACGATACGTCGCTTGATGTCATTCAAGGGAAGGTAGTTGACGGCGCGCGGATTTCGAGCGAGGAAGCCGTGCGGCTGTATCACGGGCTGACGTTGCCCGAGCTGGGCGCGCTGGCGGACGTCGTCCGCGAACGGAAGCATCCGGAGCGAACCGTCACCTACATCATCGACCGCAATATCAATTACACGAACGTGTGCGATGTGTATTGCACGTTTTGCGCGTTCATGCGTGAAGAGCGGGAGGACGATTCGTACGTGCTCACGCCCGAGCAGGTGGGCGCGAAGATCCAGGAACTCGTGGCCATTGGCGGCGTGCAGATCTTGATGCAGGGCGGGCACCATCCGAAGCTGGGGATTGATTACTATCTGAACCTGCTCCAGTACATCCGCCGCAATTTCCCCCAGGTGAACATCCACGGCTTTTCGCCGCCCGAGTTCAATCATTTTGCCGGAGGTGTTCCAGATGCCGCTGGAAGAAGTGATTCGTCGTTTCAAGGAGGCGGGGCTCGGATCGATTCCCGGCGGCGGGGGCGAGATTCTGGTGGACCGCGTCCGCCAGCGCATTTCCCCGCTCAAGTGCACGAGCGACGAATGGCTGCGCGTGATGGAGATCGCCCACGGGATGGGGCTGAATTCATCGGCGACGATGATGTTCGGGCACGTCGAGACGATTGAAGACCGGGTCGAGCACCTGCAGACGGCTGCGCGATCTGCAGGATCAGCACGCATGGGTTTACGGCGTTTATCTGCTGGACATTCCAGCACGAGAACACGCGCTTGAAGGTGCCGGCGGTTGGTTCGCACGAATACCTGCGGACGCAGGCATTGGCGCGGATTTTTCTCGATAATTTTGACAACGTGCAATCCAGTTGGGTGACACAAGGGCCGCAAATCGGTCAGGTCGCGCTGAAGTTCGGCGCGAATGATTTCGGCAGTGTGATGATGGAAGAGAATGTCGTGTCGCAAGCTGGGGCCACGTTTCGCATCAACGAAGAAACAATGCAGCGTCTGATACGCGAACTCGGGTACGAGCCGCATCGGCGCAATAATTGGTATCAACTGTTGAATTAGAAGGAGAAGTGCCAGATGGACAAGGTCAAGACGATCTTGCTGTTCGGGGCTCCCGGCAGCGGCAAGGGCACGCAGGGCAAGATGCTGGGGACGTTGCCCGGCTTTCGCCATCTCGCCTGTGGGGATGTGTTTCGCTCGATTGACCTCAACAGCGAGGTCGGCAGGGTGTTTCTGCAATACTCAATCAAGGGCGAACTCGTTCCCGACGATTTCACCGTGCGATTGTGGCGGGAGCACGTCGACAAACTCATTCACACGGGCGGGTTCCGACCGGAGAACACGGTGCTGGTGTTGGACGGAATCCCGCGCAACGTTCACCAAGCGAGGATGCTCGGTCAATACATCGAAGTCATGAAGCTGATCGCCTTGCGCGTGGCGCACAATCGCGAAGAGATGGTCCGGCGGCTGAAGTCTCGCGCCCTGAAGGAAAACCGTCTCGACGATGCGAATGAGAAAACGATCACCCATCGGCTTGAGGTTTATGATACGGAATCGCGTCCCATGCTGGAGTATTATCCCGATCAACTGCGCGTCGATGTGGATGCGCTGCAATCTCCCATCGAAGTCGCCCACGACATTCTGAGCGCGATACTGGGTCGGACGCAAGAATTGCATGTGATTGAACCACGCGCAGTTGCCAGTGCAGAATAGTGTTCAAATTTGGGGTCGATCGTTCACTTTTGGCGCCCAAGATTTTTCCGTTTATGTCCACAGAACCACGCAACCGCCTTGGTTTCGTGGTGTTGCATATACGAGGCAACATGAGCAGGCATCGAGAAGCGAGATCGGGGTCTTTTGGCACAAACCGTGCTGAAAATGTCTTCGTCTCTTGTTGCATGGCGGGTCGCTACCTCAATGCAAAAGCTGGGGTGACTATTGCTTGGCGCGGAGCCCGCCCAAAACAAACAAGCCGAGCAAGGAGTATAAAAGGACGACGATGAAGGCGAAGAAATGGATAGTAGCAGGATTGATTGCCACAACGGCCGTGGTTCTGACGACGTGGGCCATCCCGGAGCATTCGAAAACCTTACGGACGACGGGGTCGGTTACGGTCGCGTACCAGGCGCCAAACCCGCTTGCGACCAACACGGAAATCTTGCTCTTCGAAACGCTCGAAGGTCATGATTTTGTCAATCTGGCCTTGGGCACAGCATTGACCACCGTGCGCACCAACGAGGTGCTCGCCATGGACTTCGATTGCGGTTCCAGTGCCGCCAGCCTCGTTGTCTTCGACAAGGCTCTGTCGAGCAACATCGTTACCATCGCGCAAAGCACCAGCTTGACGGCGTTGACAGGGCAGGACAATCCCGACGCTGCAGGCCCGAACCATGAGCGCTTTGTCATGGAGATGGGCATCAATACCAACGGCTTTCTCATTGGCGGCAGCTTGACCCTTGCCGGACGGGTGTTTCTAACACCCAGCAACGGCTGCCCGGCGACCGTGCTGATCGACACCGACAAGGGACACGACAGAGTTTGTGACGACGCCAGTTTGAAGGACACGTATGACAAGACGGATAAAGACAAGAGTATCTCAGGAGACGCGCACCTGATCGGTGTGGCCAACGTTGTTACGTTGACCGGCTCGACGAATACCTTCTTGCTTCCCAATGGACAGTTGACCATGAGAAGCATACTTTCGTCGAACTAATACCGGACATCCCGGATCTGTTTGCGCAAGACGGACAGCGCGCGTGAGCGCCTGTCCGTTTTGCTTTTGCGTGCGCGCTTGTTTTCGACTGTTCGGTCTGCTAGTGCTGGCAAAAGCAAACATGCGCATCGCATTCATGGGAACCGCAGAAATGGCCGTGCCATGCTTCGAGGCCGTGGCGAAGATGCCGGGCCACGAAGTCGCCGCCGTCGTCACCCAGCCCGACCGGCCCAAAGGCCGTGACCTCCAGCCGGCGGCGTCACCCGTGAAAATCGCCGCCGAGCGGCTCGGACTGCCCGTCCAGCAACCGCTGAGAATCCGCGAGCCGGCCGCCATCGAAGCCCTGAAGGCCGCGCAAGCCGACCTCGTCATCGTCGTCGCATACGGCCAGATTCTTCCGAAATCCCTTCTGGAAATCCCGCGTCTTGGATGCGTGAACGTCCACACTTCGTTGTTGCCGCGCTGGCGTGGGGCGGCGCCGATCCAATACGCCATTCTCCACGGCGATCGCGAAACGGGCGTCACCACGATGTACATGGACGAACGCATGGACACGGGTGACATCATCCTGCAGCGGTCGGAACCCGTTCGTGCCGACGACACCAGCGCGGCCCTGCACGACCGCTTGGCGAAACTCGGGGCGGGGTTGCTGGTGGAAACGGTCGCGCAGATCGCCAAGGGCAAGGCTCCGCGCGCGAAACAAGACGAGACTTGCGCCACCTATGCAAAAAAGATTGCGAAAGAAGATGGACGCATCGACTGGACGCGTTCCGCCATCGAGATCGAGCGGCAGGTGCGCGCCTTCAATCCCTGGCCGAGCGCCTACACGCAATTGGGTGGCCTGCTGGTGAAGATCTGGAAAGCCGAGGTTGTCGAGAGCGTCACCGGCAACCCCGGCGAAGTCCTGCCTGATTTTGCGGTGGTTACCGGGCGCGGCGGCCTCCGCGTTCTCGAACTCCAACTCGCCAACAGCAAGCGCATGGCTGTGGATGCGTTTTTGCGAGGGCACCCGGTGACGCCGGGGATGGTAATGAGGTAATTCGACAGCCCGCCTTGCCAGCAGCTGCCCAAGCAGTCGGCTTGCGCATGGGGCGCAGGCGGTTACAATGGCGGGTAATGCAGACCGCTTCGGATCGTGGCGCATCCACCTGGCTTCGCCCGGAATTCACACGACTTCTCGCCATTCTTTGGGTGGTTGGGCTGGCGCTCATCTATTTCGTTCGGTACGAGGGCGGGGCCGTCCTCACGCAGTTGGAGTGGATGATCGGCGCGTCGATGCCGGCGCTCCACATCGGCCCGTATTTCCATGAGTTCTGGATCGCGCGGACCTGTGATGTCGGATGCGTCGTCGCCATTATGGCCGCGTCGTTGGGCCTAGGGGCAATGGTGGCTGGCCGGCTGATTGCGCGCCGCGACGTGCTCGGCATGTTGTTCGCGCTGGGGGTTGGCCTGTGGTGTCTGGCCGTGCTGGTACTCGTCACGGGGGCAGCATCCATCGCGAACGTCCCGTACACGTTTCTCACACTGGCCTGTTGGCTTCTGCCAGCGCCGAAGAGGTTTCTTGGCGATTTCCATGTTTCGACGGAACGCACGGACGGTTGGGCAAAGCTAATGATCGCCTGCCTCCTTCTTGCCGCAGCGCTGAATCTTGCTGGCGCGCTGGCGCCGCCGTTCGAGTACGACGAACTGGAGTATCACCTCGGCGCGCTGGCGGACTACCAGCGCGCGGGCCGCATTGTCTTTCTGCCGCACAATTTCTACGCCAACATGCCGCAGTTGACCGAAATGTTGTATTTGTTGGCGAAGACAACCACGTCAGATATCGCCGCAAAACTGTTGCATTGGTTGTTCGGTCTATTAACCGCGGGGGCGGTGTACGGCGTCGCCCAGCGACTCTGGTCGAAGAGGGTGGGAATGACGGCGGCGGCGTTGTTCTATTGCACGCCATTCGTGCAAGACCTGAGCCAGACCGCACGAATCGATTTGGCGACGGCGTTCCTGGCGACGCTTGCATTCGGGGCACTCGTGTTGTGGATGGAGGAAGAAGAGAAACGGGACTTGCTATGGTTGTCGGCCCTTGGCGTGGGCGGGGCGGTGGCCACGAAGTGGACGGCGGTTCCCGTTGTGTTGTTCCCTGCAGTGTTGTTGTTAGTCCGGCGTCGGAAGTATCGTCTGCTCGCCGGGTTCTGCCTGGTGGCGGCGGTTATGGTGGCACCGTGGCTGGCGAAAAACTGGCTGCTGACGGGCAACCCGGTATACCCGCTATTCCACCGGTGGTTCCCAAATCCGCACTGGAACGCGGAACAGGCGCTGGTATTCTCGCAGAGACACGCACCGACATTTGGAATTGCAGCCGTAGGAGAGTTCCTTGCGCTGTTGTGGAGGTATTCGTTCGTCGAGGTCGGCGCGGTGCCATTACTGCTGCTGACGACGCCGTTGTTGCTACTGGCTCCATGGCGGGAACCAGCGGCGAAGCGAGCCGGATGGTTGTTCGTGGGGGCGTACGCGGGTTGGTTCTGCTTCACGTTTCGACCGTGGCGATTCTTGTTTCCGGCATTTGGCGTGGGAGCGATCGCCGGCGCCTTTGCCATGGAGAGACTGGGTCGGAGTGCAACAGTGCGCGTCGCGATGCGCGTTTCCGTCGGGCTTGTCATGGTTTCGAGCCTGGCGACACTGGCACTGAACGACCTGATGGATGTGGGCGATCCGTCGCGGATGCCGCCGCGGATGAGTCTGGCGCAATACGCGCTCGGTCAATTCACACGCGACGAGTTCGTCGCGCGGGTGGGCAAGGGGGTGCTGGAGCCAATTGTCTGGATGAACGAGAGCCTGCCGGCCAACGCCAAAGTGCTCTATGTGGGAGAAGCCCGGGCGTATTATGCCGAACGATCGGTCGTGTACAGCACGGCGTTCGACCAGAATCCACTGGTGTCGATGTCGCGCGCGGCGAAGACGCCGGAAGAATTGTTGGCAGCGTTGCGGGCGCAGGGGATTACGCATGTGTACGTAAACTCGTCGGAACTGAACCGCCTGCAGCATGGGTACAAATATATGGCGGATGCAAACTGGAGTGTGATTCAAGACATGCTGAACCAGCAGCAATTTGCGAAGGTGGTTCACACCTCCGGGGCGCGGGTCGTATATGAGTTGGAACACTAGATGATGAAAATCGGTCACGTCATTACGCGGTTGATCGTCGGCGGGGCGCAGGAGAACACGGTATCCACGTGTATTGGACTACGAAAACTCGGCCATGAAGTTGACCTGGTCATTGGACCGCAGACAGGACCGGAAGGCTCGCTCTATAGTCAGGCGAAGGCGGCAGGCGTGCCGATCACGGTCGTGGATGAATTGCGACGCACGCCGAATCCGTGGCTCGACGTGAGCGCGTGCCGGGCCTTGCGACATGTGTTCGCGAGCCGGCGCTACGCAGTGGTCCACACGCACAGCGGGAAAGCCGGGCTGACGGGACGCGTGGCCGCAAAGTTGGCGCGTGTGCCTATCATCGTCCATACCATTCACGGCCCCTCGTTTTACCGTTACCAGAATCCGCTTGGGAATTGGGCTTTTCGCTGGGCGGAGCAAATCGCGGGCGCGTGCACGACGCAGTTTGTGTCGGTTGCCGACGCGATGACAGAGCAATACCTCGCGGCCGGTATCGGGACGCGGGATCGGTACGTCACGATCCATAGCGGGATGAACATCGATGCGTTTGTGGAGGCGCGGCGCGACGATTCCCTGCGCGAATCGCTCGGCATTTCGGAAACCGACCTCGTGGTCGGCAAGATCGCGCGGTTGTTCCGGTTGAAAGGGCATGAGTTCTTGTTTGAAGCGGCGCCACGGATCGTGGCGGCGGTGCCACAGGTGAAGTTCCTGTTGGTCGGCGACGGTGTGTACCGCGAGCGCTTCGAGTGGCGGGTCACGAGAATGGGATTGCGGAGTCATTTTGTGTTCGTGGGCCTGGTGCCGCCGCAGGAAATCCCGCGGCACGTGGCGTCGATGGACCTGTTGGTGCACTTGTCGCTACGGGAGGGATTGCCGCGGGCGCTACCCCAGGCGCTGGCCTGCGGCAAGTCGGTGGTCGCGTTCGATGTCGATGGCGCGCGCGAGGTGTGCCTTGATGGCGAAACGGGGTTGCTCGTGGGCGCCGGGGACGTGAACGGGCTGGCCGGAGCGGTGATTCGGTTGTTGCAGGACGCCGAGCTGGCGCATAGTATGGGTGCGCGGGGCAGGGAATTGGTCAAGGAGCGGTTTTCGGAGGCGCGAATGGTGCAACAACTTGACGGGTTGTACCGGCGGTTGTGGGCGGCGCGGCACTGACATGCATTGGCTGCTCATCTACTTATACGTGTTCGATGTCAGCTTCGTGCTGGCGCTGATTCTCACGCCGGGGTTCAAGCGACTGTCCTTCCAGTGGAAGTACGTCGACGAACCGGACCGGGAGCGGAAGATTCACACCGAGGCAATGCCGTTGCTGGGCGGCGCGGCGGTTTTTGGCGCGTTCGCCGCCAATGTCCTGTTCAACTATCTGTTCATCCTTCCGCTGGGAAGCCGGGTGGATTTGCCGCTGATCGACATGCCCGATGTGAAAATGTATCTCGACGGCGCGTTCTCGGTCTGGCCGAAGTTACTGGTGATCGTCCTGGGAGGCGGCTTGATGGTGGCGCTGGGGATGTACGACGACAAGTATGAGTTGAACCCGCGGGCGAAACTGATCGCCCAGGTGGTCATCGCGTTGATGGTGGCGCTGGCCGGAATACGGATCACGGCGTTCATCCCCAATCGATTCGTCAACTACCTGATGACGGTGCTGTGGATCGTCACCATCACGAACGCCATGAACTTCCTCGATAACATGGACGGGCTGTGCGCAGGAATCGGGTTGGTGTGCGCCGCATTGTTCGGATTCATTGCCGGCATACAGCATGAGTACTTCGTTTGCCTGCTGTCGGTGGCGATGGCGGGGGCACTGTTGGGGTTTCTGCCGCACAACTTCAAGCCGGCGACGATCTTCCTCGGCGACGCTGGCAGCCATTTTGTCGGGTACATGCTGGCGATACTGCCCATCTGCGTCACCTTCTATCGCCACGGCAAGACGCCGACGCTGTTGCCCGTGTTGATCCCGCTGCTGGTGCTGGCGGTGCCGTTGTTCGATCTGGTGATGGTGATGTGGATTCGCATCCGGCATGGCCAGCCGGTCTATCGGGGCGATGTGAACCATCTTTCTCACCGACTGGTGCGGCTGGGGCTGCCGCAGAGCTGGGCGGTCACGCTGATCTACCTGATTACGCTCACCCTCGGTTTGGGCGCGACAGTCCTGTTGTGGTCACAAATGACCGCCGCGCTGATCGTCATCGTCCAGGCGCTGTGTATCCTCTCGATCGTGACACTGCTGGAGCGCATGGGCGGGAAGTGAGACGGTTGACTCGGTCGCGCCAAGCTGCGATTATTTCGCGCCCATGAAATTTTACGTCACGACGCCAATTTATTATGTCAACGACCGCCCGCACATCGGTCACGTGTACACGACCACGATGGCGGACATCGCGGCGCGTTTTCATCGGCTGTGTGGCGATGACGTGTTTTTCCTGACAGGCACCGACGAGCACGCGGCGAAAGTGGTGGACTCCGCGGCGGAGCATGGGGTGACGCCGCAACAGTGGGCCGACCAGAACGCGAAGGCTTTTCAGGATACGTTTGCGAAACTGGGGATCCGCAACGACGATTTCATCCGCACGAGCCAGGAGCGCCACAAGACCCGGGTGCAACAGTACGTCGACGAACTCCTGAAGACGGGCGATGTGTATCTCGGCGACTACGAAGGCTGGTACGACGCGGGGCAGGAGGAATATTTGCCCGAGAACAAGGCGAAGGAATACGAGTTCAAATCCCCGTTTAACGGCAAACCACTGGTCCGCAAGAAGGAGAAGAACTATTTCTTTCGGCTGAGCCAGTACGGCGACCCGCTGCTGAAGCTGCTGGAGGAGCGGCCGGAGTTCGTCCGTCCCGACGTGCGGCGCAACGAAGTATTGAATCGCATCCGCGAAGGACTGAACGACGTGCCGATTTCGCGCGCGGGCGCCAGCGAATGGGGAATCCGTGTGCCGGGAGACCCCGAACACACCATCTACGTATGGATCGACGCGCTGTTCAATTACCTTTCGACAGTGGACACGGACGAGCGTCGGAAGTTCTGGCCAGCCGACGTGCATTTGATCGCGAAGGACATCCTTTGGTTCCACGCGGTCATCTGGCCGGCCATGCTCATGGCCCTGAAGCGCGAGTTGCCGCGGCAGGTTTACGCGCACAGTTTTTGGATCAGCGAAGGCCAGAAGATGAGCAAGAGTCTCGGCAACTTTATCGACATCGAGAAGATCGACCAATACGTGGCGAGCTTCGGGCTCGACGCGTTGCGGTATTTTTTGGCGCGGTACGGCCCGTTGGGGATCAACGACAGCGATTTCGCCGAGGCGAGGTTCAATGAGGTGTATAACGCAGAACTGGCCGACAAGCTGGGCAACTTGGTGAACCGCACGTTGACGATGATCCAGCGATATCGTGGCGGCGCGGTACCCGAGGCGAATGACAAAGCCCTGCAGGCTGAGGCGGACAAGATGGTGGCGACCTATCGCGAGGGGATGGGCCGACTGGATTTCGTCGGGGCGCTGGAGGCATTGTGGGGCTTCGTGGTGCGGTCCAATCAATACGTTGAGGAGAGCGCCCCGTGGAAACTCGCCAAGGACCCGGCGAAGGCGCGCCAACTCGACGGCGTGCTCTACAACCTTGCCGAATCGGTGCGGTTGATTTCGGCGCTGGTGTTGCCATTCATGCCGACCACGAGCGATGCGATCCGGGTGCAACTGGGGGTGGGCGACAAGCCTGGCTTGTTCGCCGAAGAAACCAAGTGGGGACGGCTGGCGGCGGGGACGAAGATCGGCCAGGTCGCGCCGTTGTTTCCGAAACGCACATGATCCGTTTTCCCGAGTCGCCCCGTTTTCAGGTGATCGACGAATCGAAGATTCACCCGCGATTCGGCCATCTCGCGCCGCGCCCGGTATACGTCTATCTTCCCGAAGCCGCCGAGCACGATCATCGGCGGCGGTTTCCCGTGTTGTATTGCCAGGATGGGCAAAACATCTGGGATGATCCGGACTGTTGCTATGGACACGGTGGTTGGTTTCTGAATCAGATTGCCGATGAGCTGACGCGGGAGGGGAAAATGGAGCCGGTGATTCTTGTCGGCATTCCGAACACGCACGCGCGGTACCGCGAGTACACGCCGGTTAAGACATACGACGACATTCTTTCGCATCCGTACGCGAACTACGTGGTCGATGTGGTGAAGCGATACGTCGACCGGAGATTCCCGACGAAAAAAGACCGCCAGCACACGGCGTTGATGGGGTCGTCGCTTGGCGGATTGGCCGCGTTGTGGATGGCGCACAAACTCCCGGAGACGTTTGGCCGGGCGGCGTGTTTGTCCGGCGCGTTTCAGGTGCGCGATCGACAGAAGAAATCGTTCGTGGAGTTCGTGCGCGAGCGCGACCATCAGGACCTCCGCATCTATCTCGACTGCGGCACGGTCCAAGACGGGGTACGGCAATCACGCCAGGTTCACGAAGCGTATTTGTCACGCGGGTGGCGCGAGCGAGAGGATTTGCTGTATTTCGAGGACAAGGGCGGCGAGCACAACGAGCGGTGCTGGCGGGACCGTGCGTGGCGTGGGTTGACGTTCCTTTTCGGAAGCGGTCGCGACCGAGAATAGACATCCTGGCGGGGCTGCGCGAAGCCGCTCAGGAATTTTTCACAAATTTCACGAAAAGATGTTGACACATTTTGGGGGTCGTGTCTAAATGTGGGGCGTTGTGGGGAATGGTGGTTTTCAAGGAGGAATCACGACTCCCAAAAATGGTTAAGGCACTTACACGGACGGTGTTCTTTGGCACGTTTCGGCACGCGGTTGACGACAAGAACCGCGTCGCGATACCGGCAAAATGGCGGGCGGCCGCGAAACGCTCGCGGGAGTTCTATGTGTTGCCCGACCCGAAGAATTGTCTGGTCGTGTTAACGGAATCGGCCATGGGAAAGATGCTGGAGCGGGCCGATGACATTTCGATCGGGGAATACGGGCGGCGCGACGTGCTTCGGGTCATCGCTTCCCGGGCGCACGGTTCGCCCTGCGACAGCCAGGGGCGCATCGGGTTGACCGACGAGCTGCTTCAGCACGCGGGCGTCGGGAAGGAAGCGGTGCTGGTGGGAATGTTGACGCGGTTCGAGATCTGGTCGCCGGAGCGATGGGCCGAGGTGGACCGCAACGGAATGCAGAATTTTTCGGAGGCCGCCAAGCAGGTGGGATTGTGAGATCGCAGATGAGTCGAGAAGACATCATGAGCTTTTTGAGTGTGAACCGCAGCCTGACGAACCAGGGCGGGGAAATGCGGCAGTTCCGTCTGCCGCGCATGAATCCATTTCCGAAGCTGGACAAACGGATCGTCCGACCCACCGGCAGTGACGGCGCACAGCGGTCGGCGTCGCGTCCCGTAGCGCGCGGCGCGGTCATCATCGAGGGAGGCTGCGGGTGTTTGCCCGAAATGGCCACCGACGTGATCGACATTTCCGCGAGTTACGCCGTGGAGAACGTGAAGCGCGAGCGTTCCAGCAGCACCCCGTGGTCGCGCATTGGTTTCGGGCATTTGATCGGACGAGTGTTGGGCAGTCATCGCGCCGCGCGCTTGTGAGGAGGGAACTGGCAGGCGGATCGCGGTCACGTGAAGCGGTGACGGCGGGAGAAGAAATTTCCCGCGGGCGGGGCAGGGAGGTGTGGCGGGGGAGGTCAGGATCGGCGGATGTGGGGAGTCGATTTTTTTCCGATCCGGACTTCTGCATGACCTACCACACGCCTGTACTGCTCAAGGAGGTCGTAAACCAGTTGCAACCGCGCCGCGGCGGCCTGTACGTGGATTGTACTGTCGGCGGCGGCGGGCATGCGCGGGAGATTTTGCGCGCGTGCGGGCCGGACGGCCAGTTGATCGGCCTGGACTGGGATGAGGAGGCGGTCGCGGCGAGCCGTGAGCGGTTGAGTGAATTTGGGGCGCGCGTGCAATTGGTGCGCGCCAGCTATACGGAGTTGGAGAGAGTGTTGATGAGTCTAGGAGTAACAGTGGTGGATGGGGTTCTGTTCGACCTCGGCGTCAGTTCGCATCAGTTTGACGAGCCGGGCCGCGGGTTTAGCGTCCTCCGGGATGGCCCGTTGGACATGCGCATGAGCCGCCAGCTTGGGGCAACCGCTCGGGACATCCTTCGCACCGCCAGTCTGGAGGAACTGGCCAAGATCTTCCGTGTGTACGGCGAAGAGAAACGTTCCCGAGCGATTGCCCGGACAATTGTCGCGGAACGCGAGCGGGCGCCGCTGGAGACCACGACGCAACTGGCCCGATTGGTGGAACGGGTATTGGGGCCGAAACGCGGGGCCATCCATCCGGCGACGAGAGTGTTCCAGGGCTTGCGCATCGCGGTGAATAGCGAGTTGACCAATCTCCGTCAAGGTCTGGACGTGGCGACCCGATTTTTGCGGGTCGGGGCGCGGATGGCGGTCATCTCCTTTCATTCGCTGGAAGACCGGATCGTGAAACAGTTCTTTGTGGAGAAGAGCAGCGGCTGTATCTGCCCGCCGGAACTGCCGGTATGCGGGTGCGGACGCAAGGAAACGCTGCGGATTGTGACGAAGAAGCCGGTCACGGCCGACGAGGAGGAAGTGGGTGTAAACCCACGGGCGCGGAGCGCGAAGTTGCGCGTCGCGGAGAAGATTTAGGAGGAGAAGGTTTGGTTGGGGGTGGGGAACCCCGCGGGGGGTCGGTTCCAAGGAGGCCGACCCCCCGGGCCAATTTTCGTGATGAAGCGGAATCGTAAACGCGAGCCATTGAGGTTTGGGACGGTGACCAAGTCGCTGTTCGTGTGTGTGTGCGTTGCCATTAGCGGGCTGGGTTACGTCTGGCAGAAGAACGCCATCTATCGTTTGGGCGACGAGATCAAGAAGCGCGAAGCGCTCCTGTCTTCGGCTCAGAAGCGCAACCTGATGCTGGCCGCGCAACTGGCGCATCTGGAATCCCCGGCCGAACTGGAAACGAAATGCCAGGGATACAATCTCAGCCTGGTGGCGCCTCGGGAAAGCCAGGTGGTTCGGTTGTACGAGCCGGGGCCGGAGTGGGACGTGCAGATGGCGAATGCGCCATTGCCCGCGCGGGTTTCCGCGCAACAACAGGTCCGGCTGCAATTACGCAGCCCGCAAGCGATCGCGCAATAAGAATTCGGAATCAATGACATTGGCACCGCAACAAGGCAGGGCGTTGATCGTGGTGGGCGCGCTGGCGTCGGTCTTCACCGCGCTGGCGTTCCGCCTCTTCGATTTGCACGTCCTCCAGCACAAGGAACTCAGTGCGTTGGCGCAAGCCAACCGCGAGCAGGTCGTACATCGGCAAGGCCGACGGGGGTCGATTCTGGATGTTAATGGCAATCTGCTCGCCGACAGTTTGTCGGTGCACATCGTCACGGCGGACGCGACGATCACCGCTCCGCAGGCCTCGGTGATTGCGGCGAAGCTCGCGCCGTTGATCGGGACGGACGTCGACACCCTCACGCAAAAGCTCAGTGGCCAGTCCCACTACGTTCGGCTCAATCCGCGCGTCAAACTCGATGAAGACGCGGTGCAGCACATCCGGGTGATGAAGTTGAAGGGCATCTACTTCGAAGATCAATTTGTGCGGTCGTATCCGAATGGTCCCCTGGCCAGTCACGTGATCGGGTTCGTCGATGCCGAACACAAGGGGGTGCAGGGTATCGAAGCGTCGATGGAAGATTATTTGCAGGGCCAGGCCGGCTACGAAGTGATCGAGCGCGACCGCAAAGGCCGCGAGATTCGGGCCTTGCGCACCGAGGACCTCGGGCCGCAGGACGGTCTCAACGTGGTTCTCACGGTCGATCAGGTGGTCCAGCACATCGCGGAGCAGGAACTTGAGAAGGCGATGGAGGAGTTCAAGCCGCAGTCGGGCGTGATCATTGTCTCGCGCCCGAAGACGGGGGAAATCCTGGCGATGAGTTCGCGGCCGACGTTTGACCCGACCGAGATGGACGCGTCTTCCGCCGATGCGCGTCGCAATCGGTGCATCAGCGATGTCGCGGAGCCAGGTTCCACATTCAAGATCGTCGTGTGCTCGGGCGCGCTCAACGAGGGCATCGTTACCCTCGAAGACCAGTTCGACTGCGAGAACGGGGCGTTCATGTATGCCGGGCGCGTGTTGCACGATGCGCATCCATTCGGTGTGTTGAGTGTTGAAGAGATTTTGTTTCATTCCAGCAACATCGGGGCGGCGAAGGTGGGTCTGCGGATGGGGCCGGCGCGGCTGTACGAGTACATCCGGCGATATGGGTTCGGCCACAAGACTGACATCGCCCTGCCGGGAGAGGTTTCGGGGATCGCCCATCCACTGGCTCGCTGGAATAGTCTGTCCATCACGCGGATTCCGATGGGGCACGAGATTGCCGTGACGCCGCTGCAGATGTTGATGGCCATGAACACCATCGCGAACCGGGGCGTGCGGATGAAACCGATGATCGTCAAGAGCGTCGTCAGCGAAGATGGGGTGACCGTGTTGCAATATCAGCCACAGGCGGTCGGGCCGGTGATCGCGCCGCGCACCTGCGAGTTAATGACGACGGCCTTACGCAAGGTGGTCGGGCCCGACGGCACGGCGCCGAAGGCCAGCGTGGAAGGATTTGATGTGGCCGGCAAGACCGGCACGGCCCAGAAAGTCGAGAACGGCCAGTACGTTCGCAAGTACTACTCATCGTTTATCGGCTATTTCCCAGCGTCGAACCCGGAGATTTCCATTTTGGTCTCGTTGGACGATCCCACCGGAGGCGCGTTCTACGGCGGATCGGTGGCGGGGCCGGTATTCCGGGCCGTGGCGGAGAAAGTCGCCGAGTACCTGGGCATGGTGCCGCAGACTCCACCGACAGAGGTAACGAAAGTATCATGAAACTCGCGGAACTCGTCAAAACGGTCAAGCCGCTGGCGGTCGTCGGTCCACTGGACCAGGAAATCACCGGCATTGCCTACGATTCGCGCCGCGTGATGCCCGGCCACATGTTCGTGGCGATGCGTGGCGAACGGACCGATGGACATCGCTTCGTGGAGGCGGCCATCGACCGGGGCGCTTCGGCGATCGTGTTGGAGCGGGACGCCAGCTTCAATCCCCGCGCCACGCGCATCAAAGTCAGCGACGCCCGATGGTCGATGGCGCAGGCGTCGGCCCAATTCTACAACCATCCTTCGCAGCAGTTGAAGGTCGTCGGGGTCACCGGAACCAATGGCAAGACCACCACGGCGTTCATGGTGCAGGCCATTATGGAGGCCGCGGGCATTTCCTGTGGGCTGCTGGGCACCGTGCAGTACCAGATCGGCCAGCGTGTGATTCCCGCGTCACGGACGACACCCGAGTCGGTGGATATCCAGGACATGATGAGCCAGATGCTGCGGGCCGGTTGCGGCGGCGTGTCGATGGAGGTCAGCTCCCACGCGATCGATCAATTACGCGTGGAAGAAGTGGACTTCGATGTCGCCATCTTCACGAATCTTTCGCAGGACCATCTCGATTACCACGGGACGATGGAAGAATACTTTGAATCGAAAACAAGGCTGTTTAGCGCGTTGGGCACTGTCCGAAAGGCAGGCCGAGCGGTAGTGAATGCGGATAACGCATACGGTTGTGAATTGATCGAGCGCTTGGGTGGGGACCGCGCCGTACTCAGTTACGGCGTATCAAGCGCGGCGGTCATTCGCGCCGCGGACGTGCGTGTATCGGGGGAGGGAAGTTACTTCGTCGTTCACACGCCCCAGGGCAGTATCCCCATGTCACTCCCATTAATTGGGCGCTTCAACGTGTCCAACGCGCTGGCAGCCATCAGCGCCACCCAGGCCATCGGCATCGATTTGCAAGCGGCCGAATCGGCGCTGGCGCAATTGCGTCCGGTGCCGGGGCGCGTCGAGAGGGTGGAAGTCCCCGAGGATTTCAAGGTGTTCGTGGATTACGCGCATACGGCCGACGCATTGCGCAACGTGCTGGCCACGGTCGCGGAACTGGCGCGGGGACGGCTGATTGTGGTGTTTGGCTGCGGGGGCGACCGCGACAAGGGCAAGCGGAAGGCGATGGGACAGGCAGCCTGTGAGCTGGCGGACTTTTCCATCGTCACCACCGACAACCCGCGCACGGAAGACCCGCAGGAGATCGTGAAGCAGATCAAGGGAGGCTTTACGACCACGAACGGCGGGCGCCATCAGGTGATCGACGACCGCCGCGAGGCCATCGAACGGGCGCTGGATATCGCGCGGCCGGGCGACGCGGTGGTCATTGCCGGCAAGGGACACGAGACCTACCAGGAATTTGCGGACACGGTCGTGCCGTTCAGCGACCGCCAAGTGATCGAAGAATACTTTCGTTTGAGTGGAACACGGTGGAAACCTTGCGTATAGAACAAGTAGCGGAGCTGTGCGAGGCGCGGTTGATTCGCGGCGAGCCGGGCAGGCTGGTCGGACGGATCAGCATCGACTCGCGCGCGCTGGGCCGGGGCGATTGCTTTGTCGCCCTGCGCGGCCCGCGCTTTGACGGACATGAATTCGTACCCGATGTGGCCCGCTTGGGGGCATCGGCGGCGGTAGTCTCGGATCCTACCCGTGCAATGAACTCGCCTAGTGCCTTGGCGCTTCTCCAAGTGCAAGACACCCTCACCGCATTGCACAAACTCGCAACGAACTACCGCCGGCTCGATGCCCCCAACCACCCGCTTGATTGCCGTCACCGGCTCGAGCGGGAAGACGACCACCAAGCAACTGATCGCGTCGGTGCTCGGGGAACGATTCAATGTAGTGGAATCGTCCGGCAATAACAACAACCACATTGGCGTGCCGCTCAACCTCTTACGACTGGACGCCGCGCACGACTACGGCGTGTTTGAGTTGGGGACGAATCATCCGGGGGAGATCGCGGCGCTGGCCAGGATGGTCCGGCCCGACATCGGGGTCATCACGAACGTCGGCTTGGGGCACGTCGAGTTCTTCAAGGACGAAGCCGGCGTGGCCCGCGAGAAGGGATCGCTGTTCGAAGTCTTGCCACGCAACGGGGACGGCCTCGCGGTGATCAACGCCGACGACAAGTGGTGCCACGAACTGCGCGCGCGCACGAACGCCACGGTGGTCACGGTCGGGATCGACAATTTTGCAGACATCCGCGCCAGTGAAATCAAGATCAACGGGGATGTGAAGTTCCGTCTCAACATCGCGAAAAAGCGGGAAGATGTGATCGTGCGGCTCAAGACGCTTGGCCGCCACCAGATCTACAACGCGCTGCAAGCGGCGGCGATTGGCTATTTTGCGGGAATGGATCTGGATGAAATCCGGGTGGGATTGGAAAGCGCGCAATTTCCGCGACTGCGGATGGAGCCGGTCACGGTCGATGGCGTGCGGTTCGTGAACGATTGCTACAACGCCAACGTCGTGTCGATGAAGGCCGCCTTGCAGATGATTCGCGAGACCCCCTGCGGCGGACGAAAGATCGCGGTCCTCGGCGACATGCTGGAACTCGGCGAATGGACGCAATCGGCGCACAGCGACATCGGGGCGATGGCGGCCAACTGCGGCCTGTCATTGCTGGTCACGGTCGGCCAGTCCGCGCGGCTGATTGCGCAAGCGGCCATCGAAGCCGGCATGGAGACGCACCGGGTGTTGCCATTGGGGACGACGACCGAGGCGGGGGAAACGGTCCGCACGCTGGCGCAGGACGGAGATTTTGTATTGGTCAAAGGTTCGAGACGATTGCAGTTGGAACGAATTGTGGAGGAATACCGAAATCACTTAGTCGCGCCTCTGTGAGGCGCCAACCAGTTGCGTGTGGGGACTGCGCCTCCCGAGGCGCAGCGACACGGGTGTGTGGAAGTGAAGGACCAAGGAGGAGATGTTTTACTATCTGAGCGAGTATACGCAGTGGTTCTCGCCGTTGCGGGTGTTTCAATATGTGACCTTCCGCGCGGTGTTTGCCGCGCTCACGGCGCTGTTGATGTGCGTCCTGGTGGGCCCATGGCTCATTCGCCGTCTGGTCGAGATGAAACTGCAGCAGCCGATCCGCGGCGAAGACGATCTGCGGGAGCTGGCCAAGACACACGGCGCGAAGGGGGCCTGCCCGACGATGGGCGGCATCCTCATCATCTGGGCGGTGGTGGATTCGACCCTGTTGTGGGCGCGTCCGACCAACCAACTCGTGCTGATTTGCCTGGTGACGTTGATCTGGCTCGGCGGGATCGGATTTCTGGACGATTGGGCGAAGGTCCAGGAGCGAACCTCCCAGGGGATGCGCGCGAAGACAAAGTTTCTCTTTCAGATCGGGCTGGGATTGTTTGTCGGGATATTGCTGCTGACCGATCCGCGGCTCGGCCCGACCGCGAGGAAATTGATGGTGCCCTTCGTGAAGGGGCCATTGATCGCCGACATGGGATGGTGGGCGTTGCTGCTGGTGGTGGTGGTGATCGTCGGGGCGTCGAACGCCGTGAATCTGACGGATGGCCTCGATGGTTTGGCGACGGGATGCACCCTGACGGTGGCGTTGACGTATGCCGTGATGTGTTACGTGGCCGGCAATTTTCGGTTCGCCACCTATTTGCAGGTGCCGTTCGTGTCGGGGGCCGGCGAATTGACCGTGGTGTGCGCCGCGCTCATCGGGGCGAGCCTGGGGTTTTTGTGGTTCAACTGCCATCCCGCGCAAGTATTCATGGGCGACACCGGATCGCTGGCGATTGGCGGATTGATCGGCGCCGTTGCGGTGATGATCAAGCAGGAGTTGGTGCTGGTCATCGTCGGCGGAATCTTCGTGATGGAAGCCGCCTCGGTGATTTTGCAGGTCGCCAGCTTCAAGCTTCGTGGGAAGCGGATTTTTGCGATGGCGCCGTTGCATCACCATTTCGAGTTGCGCGGGTGGTCGGAAACCAAGGTGACCACGCGATTTTGGGTGTTGTCGGTAATCTTTGCGCTGCTGGGATTGGCAACGCTGAAATTGAGGTAATCGAGATCATGCAGACGATGGAATTGAGGGGCAAGGACGTGGTGGTTCTGGGGCTGGGCCGCAGCGGCATGGCGGCGGCATCCTTGTTGCAACGCGATGGCGCCCGCGTGGTGGTGCGGGATGAACTCGGCCGGAGATCAATTGCAAGAGCGGGCGATGCGGTTGCGTCGGCTGGGTGTGCGGGTGGAGTTGGGCAACCAGTTCGACCACACGACGCGGTTTGACCTCGCGGTGGTCAGCCCGGGCATTGCGCCCGAGCGACCGATCGTGCGGGAGATGTTGACGCAGAATACGCCGCTGTTGAGCGAGCTGGAACTGGCCTACCGTTTTTGCCTGTGCCCGATCATCGCCATCACGGGCACGAATGGGAAGACGACGACGACGGAATTGATCGCCGCGATGCTGGCCGGCTGCGGCAAACGCACCACGGCGGCGGGCAATATCGGGAACGCGTTTTCCGACGCGGTGGAAGCCAGCGCGGGGTTGGACGCGGTGGTGCTCGAAGTCAGCTCATTCCAGTTGGAGAAGATCGAGCAATTTCGCGCGAGCATCGCGGTATTGTTGAACATCACGCCCGACCACCTCGACCGGTACGAGTCGATGGACGCCTACGCGGCGGCGAAATCCTTCATTTTCATGAACCAGCGGCCGGAAGACACGGCGGTCGTCAGTGCGGAGACATTGGACACACTGCGGCGCATGGGCCTCGCGATCCGGGCGCGTCCGATCACGTTCAGCGCGTATAACCGCGAAGCGGACGTCTGGCTCGACTGGTTCGACAACGAAACCATTTGGTGCCGGTTGCCGGAATGTCGCGGGATCCTGCTGAAGATGAGCGAGACGAACCTGCGCGGCGTGCATAACGCCGAGAACGTGCTGGCGACGCTGGCGACCGGGCTGGCCATGGGGTTGCCCGTGGCACAGATGCGCGAGGCGATTTGCTCGTATGTCCCGCAACCGCACCGGTGTGAATTTGTGGCCGAAGTTGATGGCGTGACGTACATCAACGATTCGAAAGCGACCAACGTCGATGCCGTCGAGAAGGCGTTGCGTTCCCTGCCGGGACGCTGCGTGCTGATCGCGGGTGGCCGCGACAAAGGTTTGGATTTCACGTCGCTGAAGGAGGTGGTTGCCGACAAGGTCAAGCTGGCGGTGTTGATCGGCGAGGCGCAGGGGAAGATCTGGCGCGCCTGGTCCAAAGCGACGCCGTGCGTACGCGCGTTTTCCATGGAAGAGGCCGTCCGCCTGGCGGCCAGTCATGCCCGTCGTGGCGATACGGTGTTGTTGTCGCCGGCGTGCGCCAGCTTTGACATGTTTGAGAATTATGAACATCGCGGTGAGGAGTTCAAGCGGCACGTCTTCAACCTGCCGTGAGGTGACGTAACCGGATTTGCCGAACAACGATCGATCAAAACAACAATACCGAAACGAAAGGAACCAATGAAAGTCTCGAAAGTCGTACTCATCGTCGTAGCGTTACACGTCCTCGTGATCGGGGGCATCGTCGTCTTTGAAGGATGCTCCCGGGTCAAGAGCAGCACGCCAGACATGGCGGCCAATGAAAACCTGCCCGGCCAACAACCCGACAACATGACGCCGGGTAGCGCCAGCAACTCGGTGACCTCGATCCCGAATCCGCAAGGTCCGGGAGCGGCCAACTCGGTGGCGCCGGCGACGTCGATGGCGGGCAATGAAGCGCCGGCTCCGGCTCCCGCGCCGGTGGCCGTGGCCCAACCCGCGCCGGTCTCGGCGACCGCGCAAGTCTATGTCGTCAAAAAGGGTGATTCACTGTGGAAGATCGCCAAGGCGGAGAATGTCACCGTCGGCGAACTCAGTCGCGCGAACAACATGTCGAAGACCAGCGTCCTGAAGGTCGGCCAGAAATTGACCGTGCCCGCGGCGAAGGCGGACAAGACCAGCGTGGCGACCGCGTCTGTGATTCCCACGTCAACAGATGCCAGCAGCGTCCCATCCGGGGCGACCGCATCCGCGACTCCGTCGACGGGAACCGTCGACAGCGGCAATCTGTACGTCGTGAAGTCCGGGGATTCCCTCTGGAAGATCGCGCGGCACCAGAACGTCACCGTGGCCGCGCTCAAACAGGCGAACAATCTGAATGGCGATTCGCTCAAGGTTGGCCAGAAGCTCCACATTCCGATGGCGACGGCCAAGGCCACGACAGACACGGCGGCCAACACCGTCAGCGCGGGCATCGCGGCCACGTCGTCGGCCGGATGGCAGGCGCCCGGCACCTACACGGAGAACGGGCAGACGATCCACATCGTGGACATCAATGAAACACCGTCGACGATCGCCAAGAAGTACGGCGTCAAGACCGATGATCTGATGAAGGCCAACAACATCACCGATCCGAAGAAGATCGTCAGTATGGCCAGCGTCTGGTGATCCCGTCGCAGCAGCCGAGCGCGACCGCGTCGGCGACGACGGTTCCTGCAACGACACCGGTGGCCAACACGACACCGGCAGCCAGCACGGCGACGGCGGTGAACACTGACGACCACGGCAACCACGGCCTCAACCACGCCGGCTCTGGCGGCACCAGTCGTATCCGCATCGCACGCGACCGTACAATAATAAAGTAATCGACAGTTCCAGATTCGCGTAACCAAGGAATTGGAGGCCTGTGAACAAGGCGGCCATGACGCTGTTGACGATCATGCTGGTATTGTTGACCATTGGCGTGGTCATGCTCTTCAGCACGAGCGCCCTGTACGCCAAGGACCGCTACGGTGATCAGCGCTACCTGCTGAAGCGGCAACTGGCGTGGATGCTCGTCGGAGCCGTCGGATGCGTGATGGCTGCCAGCGTTCCCTACCCGAAGCTGCGCGGGGTGTGCACGGGCGTGCTCGTCGTCGCCGGCGTCATGCTGGCGCTGGTGTTGGTTCCGCACATCGGTCTGAAGGTGGGCGGGGCGCGCCGCTGGCTCGGGTTCGGCCCGATGCGGTTTCAGCCATCGGAACTCGGGAAACTGGCGCTGGTCGTGTGGCTGGCGCACTGGCTGGCGAAAGAGAAGCGGCGTCTCGACCGGTTCAGCCGCGGGTTTGCCATTCCCATGGGCGTGGTCGGGATGACGTTGCTCCTGATACTGGCCGAGCCGGACTTCGGTTCCACGGCGTTGATGGCGTCGGTGAGTTTCGCGATGATGTACGTCGCGGGGGTGCGGCTGCGGTACCTGGTGCCGACCATCCTCGGCGGTGTGGCGGGTTTTGCCACGCTCATCATCCACAACCCGACGCGCGCGGCGCGGCTCATGGCGTTCATGGATCTGGAGAAGTACAAGCAGGGTGCCGGCTATCAGGTGTGGCAGGCGATCCTGGCGTTTGGGTCGGGTGGATTCAACGGACTGGGCCTGGGCAACAGTTTGCAGAAGATGTTTTACCTGCCGGAAGCCCATACCGACTTCATTTTTCCGATCATCGGGGAAGAACTGGGATTGGTGGGGACGCTGGCGATCCTGCTGGCGTTCGCATTGTTGATGGTGTGCGCGGTGATTATCAGCTTGCGGGCGGCAGATTTATTCGGGCAGTACCTCGGGATGGGCATCGCGGTGCTCTTGGCGATGCAGGCACTGATCAATATCGGCGTCGTCACGGCGTGGTTGCCGACCAAGGGGCTGCCGCTGCCGTTTATCAGTTTTGGAGGATCGAACCTGGTGCTGAACATGGTCGCCGTCGGATTGCTGTTGAGCATCCACCGGCACGAGTTCAGCGGAAGCGGAGAGCGAGGAACAGGAATTCTTCGCGCGGCGTTCGTCACTCACGTAGGAGGCGCAGCCGCGGTTGCATGAATGAAAGTCATGATCGCATGCGGCGGGACGGGGGGACATCTGTTCCCGGGGATGGCGGTCGCGGAGGTTCTCCGCGCGCGCCGGCATCAAGTCCGGTTGTTGGTGTCCGAAAAGGCAATCGATCAGACGGCCTTGGCAGCATCGACCGGTTCCTCCACCCGTTCGGACGATATCGCGATGGAGGCGGTGCCGGCCGTGGGGTACGAAGGGGCGGGGCAGTTGATCAAGTTCTGCCTGCGCCTGGCCCAGGCGACGCGGGGATGCGTCGCGGCGTGTGACGAATTTGGGCCGGATGTGGTGCTGGGAATGGGGGGATTTACGTCCGCACCGGCGGTGTTCGGGGCGCGATGGTTTCGCAAGAGCGGGACGGCGACGTTGATCCACGAATCCAACGCCGTGCCCGGCAAAGCGAACCGCTGGGCGGGCCGATTGGCGGACCACGTGGCGGTGGGCATGGCCGACTGCGCCGGATATTTTGGGCGCAAGCCAGTGACGGTCACGGGCACGCCGATTCGCGAGGCGTTGCGACGCGGCAAAGTGACCGACGCGCACGCGCAACTGGGTTTGGAGACGGGACGATTGACGGTGCTGGTTGCGGGCGGCAGCCAGGGAGCCCACGCGATCAACGAACGTGTGGCGCGGGCGCTGCCGTGGCTGAAGCCGCGGGCGGACGCGTTGCAGTTTGTGCATTTGGCCGGCGTAAACGATGAAGAATTCATGCGCGAGACGTACGAGAAGAACGGATTTCGAGCAATGGTGACGAGTTTTTGCGATCACATGGAACTGGCGTACAGCGCGGCCGACGTGGTTGTGGCGCGTTCGGGAGCGTCCACGCTCACCGAGATCGCGGCGTTCGGTTTGCCCGCGATTCTGGTTCCGTACCCGCACGCGGCGGGCAATCACCAGTGGTACAACGCGCGGGTGTTCGTGCGGGCCGGTGCGGCGCGGCTGATCGAACAATCGTCATGCGGACGGAGAAGTCGCGGACCGAGGGGAACAGTTCGCGCGAGTGATTGGCGAGCTGCTCGACGACGAGGCGTGTCGCCGCCGCATGGCCAAGGCGGCGCGGTCGCTGGCCGTGGACGATGCGGCAGAGCGGATCGCGACCCTGTTGGAACAATATGGGAAACAAACAGCAACTAATTGAGTTTCTCGGCAGCCGACCACGGCGGGTCCATTTTGTGGGCATCGGCGGATGCGGGATGAGCGGGTTGGCGCGACTGCTGATGCAACAGGGGCATCGCGTCACCGGGTCGGACATGGCGCCCAACGGCGGCATGAAGGAGTTGCAGAAATTGGGGGCGCGAATCTATAGCGGCCACGCGGGCCAGAATATCAGCGAGGAGACGGAGTTGGTGGTCTACACGTCGGCCGTTGGCGGCGAGAATGTTGAACTTCAGGCGGCGACCGAAATGAAAATACCGCGGGTGCGACGCGGGTTGTTGCTGAGCGCCCTGATGAACCATCCCAACAACATCGCAGTGGCCGGGACCCACGGCAAAACGACGACGACCGCGATGATCGCGTACGTGCTCACGCGCAGCGACAGCGCGCCCAGCTATTGCGTCGGGGCGCACGTGCCGGTGCTCGGCGCCAATGCGCAGATCGGCGGCGGGAAATACTTTGTCGCCGAAGCGGACGAGAGCGACGGCACGCTGGTCGGGTTCAGTCCGGAATACGCCGTGTGCCTGAACATCGAGCCGGAGCACCTGGATCACTACGGTTCGATGGACAAACTTCGCGAGACCTTCGAATCATTTTTCGCCAGCACGCACAAGACCGTGTTCCTGTGCGCCGATTGCCCGAACTGCCTGGCGTTGGCGCCGAAATGCCCGAGGGCGATCACGTTTGGACTTTCCCCGAAGGCGGATTACGGCGCGCGGAACGTCGAGCAGACGAAATGCGGTTCCCGGTTCACGGTCACCTGCCGCGACCAGGAGATCGGGGTGGTTGAATTGACCATCCCCGGAATGCAAAACGTCACCAATGCGCTGGCGGCGGTGGCGGTGGCCGACGAACTGGGCGTGCCCTTCGAGAGGATCGCCGATGCGCTCGGGCGGTTCACGGGGGCCACGCGGCGGTTTGATCGAAAGTACGAGGAGGACGGGATCCTGGTGGTGGACGATTACGCGCATCATCCCACGGAAATCCGCGCGACGATTGCGGCGGCCCGCACGATGCTGGCCGGGGAGAACGGGGCGGGGTACCGGCGGTTGATCGTGGCGTTCCAACCGCACCGGTACACGCGCACGCAGGCGTTGCTCGAGGAGTTTGGCTCGGCGTTCGCCGGGGCTGACAAATTGTTTCTCACGGACATCTATGCTGCGAGCGAACAGCCCATCGAAGGAGTCAACGGCCGGATGCTCCACCAGACCGTGGTGGCGTCCGGGCAGTCAGAGGCCGTGTTCGAAACGGACCCGGAAATGCTGGTGGTGCGGTTGTTTGCGGAAGCGCGGCCCGGCGACCTGGTCCTGACCATGGGCGCGGGAGACGTGTACAAGGTGGCCGAATCGCTGGTGCGCAAACTCCGCAGTCGCGGGCCGAACATTCTCCATCCGGACAAGCAGCCCGTGAAGATGCAGGCGGACTGGGAGGTATTGCTCTCGGGGAAGTCCAAGATTCGCCGTGATGAACCGATGGCGCGGCACACGTCGATGCGCGTGGGCGGCCCGGCGGAATTTTGGGTTGAGCCCGCGGACGAGCGCGATCTCGCACGACTCCTGCATTACTGCCACGTTCGCGAGGTGCCGGTGACGGTGATTGGCCGCGGGACGAACCTGCTGGTGCTCGATGGAGGCATCGCGGGCGTGGTCATCAGTCTGAGCAACGACGAGTTTACGAAGGTCGAGGTGGACGGGGAACGGCTCGTGGCGCGGGCCGGAGCGCGGCTGAAGACGATTGTGACAGTGGCGGCGCGGAACCACCTCAGCGGACTGGAATTCATGGAAGGGATTCCCGGATCGCTGGGGGGGGCGCTGCGCATGAACGCGGGGGCGATGGGCAAACAGATGTTCGACGTGGTCGACTGGGTCCGCTACATCAGTTATGCGGGCGACATGTACGATGCGGAGGCAAAAAGCCTGCCCGTGACGTATCGGAGTTGCCCCGTGTTCCACAACCACATCGCCCTCTCGGCGATCCTCCGGGGGACCAAGTCGGAGCGCAAGACAATCGAGGGCCGGCTCAAGACGTTTGCGCAACGGCGGTGGTCGTCGCAACCAGCGAAACCGAGCGCGGGTTGCATTTTCAAGAATCCCGACACGATTCCCGCCGGCAAATTGATCGAGGAATTGGGGTTGAAGGGGATGTCGATTGGCGGGGCGCGCGTCTCCGAAGTGCACGGGAATTTCATCGTGAACGAGGGACGGGCGAAAGCCAGCGACGTGATGGAGTTGATCGCCGCGATACGCCAGCGGGCGCGCCAGGAGCGCGGCATCGAGCTCGAACCCGAGGTGATGATTCTCGGAACGGAAAGACACTAGAGAATTGGGACCATGAGGAAACTGAAGATCGCCGTGTTGATGGGTGGGCCGTCGGCGGAACGGGAGGTATCGATGCGGTCCGGCACGGCTGTGGCGAACGCGTTGGCGTCGACCGGCGCCAAGGTCCTGCCCTTGGACGTTCAGGACGCGACCTTCACGATCCCGGCGGACGTGGACGTCACGTTCCTCGTGATTCACGGGACGTTTGGGGAAGACGGCGCTCTCCAGCGCATCCTCGAGGAACGAGGGGTCGTGTACACAGGATCCGGTCCCGAGGCGAGCGCCCTGGCGTTCGACAAGGTCGCGGCCAAACGATCCTTCCTGGACGCGGGAATCCCGACGCCAGCGTACGAAGCGTTCGAGAACGGTCAATCGATCCGGCCGCGACTCGGGCGACTCGGCTACCCGGTGGTGGTGAAACCCGCGCGGCAAGGCTCGAGCGTAGGCATCAGTATTGTTCAAGAGCGCGCGGAGTTGCCCAAAGCCTGCGAATTGGCCGGGCGATACGACAATCGGCTGCTGGCGGAACAATTTATTCCGGGCCGGGAGTTGACGGTGGGAATCCTGGATGGCCGGGCATTGCCGGTGGTGGAGATTCGCCCGAAGAAGGGCTTTTTTACCTACGACGCCAAATACACGAAGGGCGAAACCGACTATCTCGTGCCGGCGCCACTGGACAAGAACATCGAATTCCGTGCGAAAACCCTGGCGTTGCGCGCGCATGATTGCCTGGGCTGCCGGGATTATTCGCGCGTGGACCTGATGTTGTCGCAGAACGGCGAACTGTTCGTGCTGGAGGTAAACACCATACCCGGGTTCACCGAGACGAGCCTCTTGCCCAAGGCGGCCCGTGCGGCCGGAATTGAATTTCCGGATTTGTGCGCGCGGTTGGTGCAACTGGCCCTGGCGCGGAACGGTCGGAACGGCGCAGCGGACGCCGGCGAGAAAGAGACAGCGGCCATTTCCCAATGAAACTTGGAAACCGAAGGAAGAGGCGTCCCGAGTACCTGCTGGACGTGAAAGTCCAGACGCGGGGGCGCTCGATGCGTCGGCTGCGGGTGGCCACAGCGCTGTTGGTGGGGCTCAGCATGATTGTGCTCACGGGTTACGGGATTTGCTGGCTGGTGAAAACGACGGTTCACCGGTTGGTGTACGACAACCCGCGGTTTGCGATTCGTCAGATCGTGGTGGACGACGACGGCGTGCTGACGCCGGAGCGGGTGGTCCAATTCGCGGGCGTGCGGGTCGGGGAGAACCTCCTGTCGATCGATCTGGACCGGGTGCGCGGCAACCTGGAAATGCTGCCCCTGGTGCGGGCGGTGGAAGTGCGGCGGATGCAGCCAGATCGATTGTTTATTCGCGTGCGGGAACGCACCGCGGTGGCGCGACTGCGCGTGGCGACCCGCGAGATGGGGGACGAGACATTTTATATCGACCGCGCTGGGTTCGTGATGAAGGCAATCAAGCTGCCCGACGGTACGGTGCTCCAGCCACTGACGCCGCGGCCGGCGCCGGTGCTGACCGGCGTGACGCTCGCCGACGCACGGGTCGGGCGACAGGTGGAATCCGAACAGATTTATCGGGCGTTGGAATTGTTGGACAAACTCGACCAGGCGATGGCGGGCTCGCTGCTGGAGGTCGAACAAATCGATTTATCGAAGCCGCGGCAATTGGTGCTGACCACGGGCCAGCACACCACGGTGAAAGTGGACGTGGAAGATTTTCCGCAGCAATTGCGTCGGCTGGGAGTGATTTTGCGATGGGCGCAGCAGCGGCAGAAAACGGTGCAGATGGTGGACCTGACCGTCAACCGCGGCGTGCCCGTGACATTTGTTAATTAGAAAGGTTCGGTTGGAAACATGTTACCGAAGGAAAAGATCATTGTGGGGTTGGAGGTGGGCACGTCCAAGGTATGCGCCGTGGTCGGGGAAGTGCTGGACGACGGCAACATCATGGTCGTCGGGGTGGGGCAGGCGAACGGCGAGGGCGTGCGCAAGGGAGAGATTATCAATATCGATGCCGCGGTGGAAGGTGTTCATGCGGCCGTGGCGGACGCCGAGGAGAGCGCCGGCGTGGAGATCCACAACGTGTACGCCAGCGTGAGCGGGGGCCACATTCGCAGCTTCAACAACCGCGGCACGGTGGCGGTGACCAGCGACGAGCGCGAGATTTCGGAGGAGGACATTCGCAACGTCCTGCTTAACGCCAAGGCGGTGAATATTCCGATGGACCACGTGGTCATTCACGCGATCCGCCAGCATTTTTTCGTGGACGGCCACGATGGAATCCAGAATCCGGCAGGGATGATTGGGGCGAAGCTCGAAGCCGACGTGCACGTGATTTACGGCGTGCGCACCCGGCTGCAAAACACGATCAAGTGCATCAAGCAGGTGCCGCTCGACGTGGCCAACATCGCCGTCAGCGGGTTCGCCTCGGCGCTGGCGGTGCTCACGTCGGAACACCAGCAATTGGGCGCGGTGGTCATCGACATGGGTGGGGGCACGACCGATTACATTGTTTACAGCGAAGGGACGATCCAACACAGCGGCGTCCTGGCGGTGGGCGGCGACCATATTACCAACGACGTGGCGATCGGGCTGCGGATTCCGATGAACCGCGCGGAGACGCTGAAGGTCGAGCACGGGTCAGTGGAAATTCCGCTGGTGGACGAAGTGATCACATTGAAGCGCGAGGTCGGGCTGCCGGACCGCCAGGTGTCGAAACAGCAACTCTGCCGGGCAATGAACCTGCGCGTCGAGGAGACGCTGACGTTGGTGAAGAAGGAGCTGGAGAAACACAAGCTGCTCGATTACCTCGGGGCCGGAGTATTCATCACAGGCGGCTGCGCGCGCTTGAAGGGCATGGAGCCTCTCGCGGCCCAAATCTTCGGGTTGCCGGTTCACATCGGGCACAGTTTGACGGTCGGCGGGCCGACCTCGGCGATTGAGAGTCCCGAGTATTCGACGGCGATCGGTCTGGTGCGCTATGCGCTCGGCTCGCAACGCGACCAGCACCAGGCGCCGCCTCCGTGGAAGCGAATGGGCACATCGTTTCAGCATCTCCTGCAAAAAGTGCGGGCCTATATGTAAGACGGAGAACCGTGATGACACCTCGACGCAAGGCAGTCTCGAACTCGACCGCGGAACCGGCGGCACAACAGGAAGCCAGCGAGAACATGGAAAAGAAATTTACGCCCGGGCAGAAGATTCGATTGAAGATTTTTGGTGTGGGAGGCGCTGGTTGTCATGTCATCAGCCAGATTGCGCAGGCGCGGACCCAGCCCGATCACCCATTGGAGGGGGTCGATCTGGTGGCGATCAACACCGACGTGCAGGGGCTGAGCGAAATGACCGGTGCGGAGACGGTCCAGATTGGCGGGGCGGTGACGCACGGCCTGGGGACGGGCGGCGAACCCGAGATCGGCGCGCGCGCGGCGCAGAACGATGCGGAACGGATTGAGGCGCTGGCGCAGGGCGCGGATGTGGTATTTATCACCACGGGATTGGGCGGGGGAACGGGCACGGGAGCGAGTCCGACGATTGCGCGGATCGCGAAAGAGCAGGGCGCGCTGGTGTTGGCGTTTGTCGCGTTGCCGTTTTCGTTCGAGGGCGACCGGCGCAAGCAGCAGGCGTTGTCGGGGCTGGAGCAACTCAAATTGCAGGCCGACGCGGTGATTTGCATCCCGAACGACAAGATTGTGCGGATTGCCGGCGCGGATTCGAGCGTGGTGGATGCGTTCAAGCGCGCGGATGAAACGGTCATGGTGGGCGTGCAGGCGATCTGGCAACTGCTGTCGCGGAAGGGACTGATCAATTTGGATTTTGCCGATCTGCGGGCGACGCTCGGCTCGAAGCATTGTGACGGGCTGTTCAGCTACGGCCAGGCCGAAGGAACCAACAAGGCGCGGGACGCCGTGAAAGCGCTGCTCGACAATCCGCTGCTGGACAGCGGTGACGTGTTGGCCAAGACCGAGGGCGTATTGGTGAGCATCCTGGGCGGGCCGGATTTGACGCTGGCCGACGTCCAGAAGACGGTCGAACCGATTTCGCGCTTGGCGAGCCGGGCGCACGTGATCATGGGCGCGGCGATTGACGAAGCCTATCGCGGGAAGCTGTCGGTAACGGTCATCGCCGCGGCCAACATTTTGCCACGACGGATTGTACCCCAGGCCGCGACGGCGCAACCGGCGCTTCCCCGGCGCGCCGTCGAGTCCATGCAGCCACACGCCAACTCACGGCCCGTATCGACATCGGCACCGTCCGCTCCTGCATCGTCGTCTCCCAAGCCGGCGATGGAGGAAGCGCCGAAACCCGAGCCTGTAGTCGCGCAGAAACCGAACGCCAAACCGAGGCAGGAGACGCTGCCGCTCGAAGGCGTGAGCCGCGGCCGGTTCGACAAGAGCGAGCCGACGCTGTACAACGGCGAAGACCTCGACGTCCCGACGTTCTTGAGGCGGAGTGTCAGTTTGAAGAGGTAGGGGCGAGAGTCTCGGCGATTCAATCTTGGTCGAAGTAATCGCTATCGACGCGCTTTATTTCATATGAGTGCAACGGTGCGACGCCGATGTTGTGCTCGATCATGAGGTCAGCCAAACGCTCGCCGTCGATTAATATCAGTTTTTGTTGCACATCTTTCGCATACTCGGTGGCGGTGTCTTTGAAACCGCTCGTTGTGATGAAAATACCTTTCTGCGCTTTCTTTCCCGCGAGCGCCCCGACAAAACTTTGAATTTCCCTTCGTCCAACTGTGTCTTGCCAACGTTTCGCCTGCACGTAGATGACATCCAATCCAAGCCGGTCCTCATTGATTACACCATCGATCCCCTCATCACCTGACGCCTTTGTGACGCGAGCAGCCTCTTCCCTTGAACCGCCATAGCCCATTGCAACGAGCAAATCGATGACGAGACGTTCAAAGAGGAACGGGTCCATTTTCTTGACTAAGTCCAGCACCTCTTTGCGCAGCGCAGCATGAAGCTGCTCGTAAGCGGTGCCGATCAGCTCTTCGGGGGTCTTATTTCCGTCCGTCGGGTCGCTTTCGTGGTCCAATGCTTTCCCGTCACTCTTCGCTGCCCTTCTTGTGCCGGCAGCCTGTGCGAATTCAACAAACTGCGGGAATTGCATCAAGAAATCCCGATCGATGATCTTTAGTTTCTGTTCAGCGACCTTTCTCCCGGTTTCGGTAATTATGTAGACGCCCCTCTTGGGTCGGTCGAGCAGCCCAGCGCGATATAAATCATAACAGGCCCAATTGGCTCGATTGTGCCACCGACGCTGAGTGCCACTCGGCAACACCTCGTTCAACTCTCCTTCGGTCAAGTTGAAATGCTTGGCAAGCACATCGTAGATTTCTGAGACCCTATGGGGCTTTCCATCCGCGAAAAATTGCATGGCAGGCGCTTTGATCTCATTAAACTCGGGGATAGGCATGACCCTACATAGTCGGATTTCCGCCTTATTGACAATGCAAAAAAGAGCAAGTGGGGACTTGCGCCGATACGTGAGGCGACCTTAAGGAGTATGCTGGCAGGAAATGACAGAGACCCTTCGACCCTTCGACTCCGCTCAGGGCAAGCAGGCTCAGGGTGACAACCGGGGTTTGGAAGCGACGTTGGAGTGCCGGACGGGTCAGTGCGATTGTGGGGTGACGAGGTCGACTTCGCCGCCGTCGATGCCGGGATGTCCGTCGCGCGGTTCGCAGAGAGATTGCATTTGATCCCAGAATTTGCCGACGGAAGCGGGGACGTGTTCGGGGGCGGAGTGGCTGACCCACGTGAAGATTTCGACGAAGCGGGTTTTGTCGGAGTCTGTCGCCGACCCGGACGATGAGATGGGGTTCGGCGAATACAAGATGTTGCTTGCGGTAGAAGACCCACACGTTGGAAAGGACGTGCTCGAACTCGTCTTCTTTGCCCGGCTTGACGTGATAGGTGACCAACACGGTTTCGGGGGAAGACTTGGTGTTGGCGGCGGCGCGTTGGCCGGGATGAGTGGTGGAGCAGGCGGTGACGAGGGAAAGAAGCGCGAGGGCGATGACGACGGGAGTCGGTTTCATCGGGTAATGTTGGGGAGACTACCGGAGGTCGGGAACGGTCGCAAGCCGGAAGGCGTGGTTGGGGTGTGGAATCGGGCTGGGGAAGGTGGTAGGATGAATTGGAGGGTGTGACGCCATGCCGAAGTCGGATCCAGTTTTGGATGAGAGCCACGGGGCGAAGGGGAGGAAGGCCGCGGGGTCGCTGGGGGAAACCCTGTCGCGATTGACGAGGGAAGGCGAGTTGTACGAGAAACTTCCCGAGGGCAAGGTGCGGTGTTTCGCGTGCGGCCATCGGTGCCTGATTCTGGACGGGCATGACGGGATTTGCCGGGTGCGGTTCAATCGTGGCGGCACGTTACAGGTGCCGTGGAACTACTTCGGAGCGCTGCAATGCGATCCGATTGAGAAGAAACCATTTTTTCACGCGCTGCCGGGCACGCTGGCGATGAGTTTCGGGATGCTCGGGTGCGATTTGCACTGCGGTTATTGCCAGAACTGGGTGACGTCGCAGGCGTTGCGCGATCCGTTGAGCACGGCGCCGCCGATTCCGATGACGGCGGAGCGGTTCGTGCGGCTGGCGGTCGAGGGCGGGGCGGACACGGTGACGAGCACGTATAACGAGCCGCTGATCACGAGCGAGTGGGGGGTGGAAGTTTTCAAGGAGGCGCGGAAGCGGGGTCTGCACACGTCGTATGTCTCGAATGGCAACGGCACGGAGGAAGTGCTCGATTACATCAAGCCGTGGGTCGATTTCTACAAGGTCGATTTGAAGGGGTTCGACGACAAGAGCTACCGTCAGCTCGGCGGGAAACTCGACAACGTGCTCAGGACAGTCGAGATGCTTTATCGGAAGGGATTCTGGGTGGAGATCGTCACGCTGTTCGTGCCCGGGTTCAACGACAGCGAGGACGAGATGCGGGGGATCGCGAAATTTCTGGCTGGCGTGTCGCGCGACATTCCGTGGCATTGCACGGCGTTTCATCCGGATTACAAGATGGCGGACCGGGACTATACGAGGGCGCGGACGTTGATCCGGGCCTGCGAGATCGGCAAGGAGGAGGGGTTGCGATACGTGTACGCGGGGAATCTGCCCGGGCGGGCGGGCGACTGGGAGAACACGCGGTGCCCGAAGTGCGGCGAGCTATTGGTGGAGCGTGCGGGGTTCATGGTGCACGGGTATCACCTGACGGACGACGGAAAATGTCCGAAGTGCGCGACGGCCATTGCCGGCCGGTGGGACGCGGGGAAGACTCGCGCGGCGCTGCGGCATTTCAAGCTTACCGATCGCATTCCTCATGCGGTCAGGCCGCGCTGATTTTCGGAGAATTTGCCGCTTTTGCGCCAGCGGCCACGCGAGGCGGCGGGTCGGGCTGACAATTTGGTGGCAATTGGGCCACAATTGAGGGGGAAAGATTCGGGTTGCAAAGCGGGGGGGGATTCAGTAGAAGAGACGACGCTTTCGAGGCCACAGGTTGCGGGTTGTGGCCTTGATTTTTGGGCGAAAACAACAGCAGTCGAAATTACGGTTGCAAGTCGTGGAGTCGTCAATCCAATTGAAGATTTTTTCTGGTAATGCCAATCGACCTCTCGCGCAGCGGATCGCCGATTACATCGGCGTGCCGTTGGGCGACGCGTCGGTCACGTCGTTTCCCGACGAGGAAACGTTCGTCAAGATCAACGAGAACATCCGCGGCCGGGATGTGTTCATTGTGCAGCCGACGAGTCCCCCGGCGAACCAGCATTTGATGGAATTATTGATCATGATCGATGCGTGCCGACGGGCCAGCGCCCAGCGGATCACGGCGGTGATGCCGTTCTTTGGATACGCGCGGCAGGATCGCAAGGACCAGCCGCGGGTGCCGATTACGGCCAAGCTCGTGGCCAACCTGATCACGGCGGCGGGCGCCAGCCGGGTGCTGACGTTGGACCTGCATGCGCAGCAGACTCATGGGGTTTTTCGACATTCCGGTCGATCATCTGTACGCGGCGCCGGTGATGTACCGGTACTTCAACAAGAAGAAGCTGAAGGATCTGGTGGTCGTTTCGCCCGACATCGGCGGCGTGAAGATGGTGCATGCCTACGCGAACCTGTTCCATGCGCCGCTGGCCATCGTCAACAAGAAACGGAAATCGGCGACCGAAGTCGAGATGCTCAGCGTCGTTGGCGACGTGGACGGCAAGAATGTGTTGCTCGTGGACGACCTGACGGAAACGGCGGGCACGGTGACGCGGGCGGCGGAGATTTTGAAGAAGCACGGGGCGAAGAAGGTCTATGCGTCGGTGAGCCACGCGGTATTGAACCCCGCGGCGCTGGACCGGCTCAAGGCATCGGAGCTGGACGAGTTGGTGACGACGGACACGGTACCGCACTCGAAGATGAGCGGGTTCAAGCTCACGGAGTTGACGGTGGCGCCGTTGTTGGGCGAGGCGATCAAGCGGATCCATGATTCCGAGTCGGTATCCTCGCTGTTCGACATCAACGGGGAAACGTCGTCGGACCTGAGCGCGGCGGCTGCGGTCCGGGCCACGGAAGTGAACTGAGGGAATTTTACAGTCGGTCGTTTGGAGGAGACATCTGGTATGGCAAAGAAGGTACAGTTGAAAGTCAAGGCGCGCACCGAGAGCGGTCGGGGCGCGGTGAAACGGTTGCGGGCGACGGGAGTGGTTCCTGGCGTGATTTACGGCGCCAACACGAAATCGCTCAACGTGGCCGTGGAGGTGGAAGAATTGGAGAAGGTGTTGCATGACGCCACCAGCGAGAACGTGCTGGTGGATCTTCAGGTGGACGAGGGGGGCACGACGAAGAACCGCCTCGCGCTGATTCAGGAAGTCCAGCATCATCCCTACGAGGACGTGGTCCTGCACATTGATTTTCACGAGGTGTTGGCGACCGAGAAGTTGCGCGCGCGAGTGCCCGTTCGTCCCCTGGGTGAGCCGGCGGGCGTAAAGACGGGCGGCGGCATTCTCGAATATGTGATGCGCGATCTGCACGTCGAATGTCTGCCGCAAGACCTGCCCGAGGTGATCGAGGTCAACGTCGAGAAGTTGGAAATCGGCCAGAGCATCCACATTGGGGACATTGCGGCGCCAGCGGGTGTGGCGTTGCTCGATGGCAAAGGGCAGACGGTATTCCTCGTGGCCGCGCCGATCACGGAAGAGGAATTGGCGGCGATGACCGAAGCAGCAGCCGCACCGTCGGCGGAACCGGAAGTCATTACGGCGAAGGCGGAAGAGGGCGAGGAAGGTGTCGCCGTCGAAGGCGAAGCGAAAGCGGAAGACGGCAAAGCCGAGGCGAAGGCCCCGGTCGCCGGAGCGGCTGGCAAGGCCCCAGCGGCTGGAGCAGCGGGCAAAGCCCCGCCGCTGGTGCGGCCGGCAAGGTCCCGAGCACTGGAGCGGCTGGCAAAGCGCCAGCAACCGCAGCGGGAAAGGGCGAAGCCAAAGCTGCCAAACCGGGCGGCAAGCCCGAAGCCAAGAAGTAAGGCGAGCGAGGCGGCACGACGGTGTCGGCCAGGCCAAAGCTGGTGGTGGGGTTGGGAAATCCCGGCCGGGAATACGATGGCACGCGCCACAACATCGGCTTCGCGGCGCTGGACGGGCTCGCGGACAAATTGGGCTGTTCTTTTCGAAACAAGTCGCGGTTTCCGGCGCGCGTCGCCGAGGCGGGAGCGGGTGATGCAGGCAAGGTTACGCTGGCGAAACCGCAGACGTTCATGAACCGCAGCGGGTCCGCCGTGCAGTCGCTGCTGGTCTGGCTGAAGATCGAGCCGGGGCAATTGCTGGTGGTGGTGGACGACGCGGATTTGCCGCTGGGCCAGATCCGGTTGCGGCCCTCGGGAGGAAGCGGCGGCCATAACGGTTTGCGCTCGATCATCGAGGCGCTGGGCGGCAGCGAAGAGTTTGCGCGGTTGCGAATCGGCATCGGACGCACTGCGCCGTTGGGCACGGACATCACGGGCCACGTGCTCGGGCCGGTTCGCGCCGGCGGAACGTACGGTGGCGGAGGAAGCCGTGGCGACGGCGGTGGAGGCGATGGAGTGTTGCCTGCGGGACGGCTTGGCGGAGGCCATGAATCGGTTTAATCGGAAAAGTCCGCGCCCGGGCGCGGAAGAAGGAGAGTAGAGGTTGAAGACATACGAAGGATTGTTTATTCTGGACACCGGCGGCAAGCGAAGAGGTGTCGAAGGAGTTGGTGGACAAGCTCCAGAAGAGCATCGAGAACGCGGGCGGGCGCGTGGACAAAGTGCAGCGCATGGGCGCGCGGCCATTTGCCCGCGATACGCGCAAGCGCACGTCGGGGTATTATGTGAATTTCGTTTTCGATGCCCCGCCGAAGACGGTTGCCGAACTGGACGCCAAACTCCATCTGGAGACGGAAGTATTCCGGTGGCAGTTCACCGAGTTCATCGAGCCGCCGGTGCGCAAGCCGCGCAAGATCCCGACCACGGGCGTGGTTGAGTAACAGGAACCATGGCTTCGTACAACAAAGTGTTGTTGATGGGCAACCTGACGCGTGATCCCGAAGTGCGGTACACGCCGAAAGGCACGGCCATTGCCAAACTCGGTCTCGCGGTGAACCGTCGCTGGACGACGGAAGGCGGGGAGTCAGAAGGAGGAAGTTACCTTCGTGGATGTCGAAGTCTGGGGACGGCAGGCGGAGACCGTTGGTCAGTACCTTTCGAAGGGAAAACCGATTTTCATAGAAGGGCGCCTCAGATTGGACAGTTGGGACGACAAGGAATCAGGACAGAAGAAATCCAAGCTGAAAGTTGTATGCGAACGCTTTCAGTTCATCGGAGCACCCGGCGGACGGAGCAGGAGTTTAAGGACGAGGCGCCAGCGGATGAAGCGCCGTCGCGGGCGGCGAGTCGGGGCGGACATCCGGCAGCGCCACCGCCGCAGGACAAGGGAGAACCGGAACCACCGGCGGGCGAGGACGACAACATCCCGTTTTGAACGGAGCAGGCAGAACATTTAATTCAGTGAGGAAAACCGAGCGATGATGGAAAGAAACTTTGATAGTCGGGAGAATCGAGAGGGCCGGGACGGCAAGCGGTCGAAGCGGGACATCATTATCAAGCGCGACTGCAAGTTGTGCATGGACCAGATCGACATTGATTACAAGCAGGCGGATTTGCTGAAGAAATTCATGACGGAGCGCGGCAGGATTTTGCCGCGACGGATTTCCGGCAACTGCGCGAAGCACCAACGGCAACTGGCCACCGCGATCAAACGCGCGCGCATCATGTTACTCGTGCGCTAGGACGGAGTCACCACCACCATGAGCAAGCAAATCATTTTGACCGCCCTCATCGAGAACCTGGGGGCCGAAGGCGATACGGTCACGGTCGCCGACGGATACGCGAGGAACTTTTTGATCCCGAAAGGGCTGGCGATGCCGGCCACGCCGGCGAACCTGCGGCGGGTGGAATCGCTGCGCAAGAAGCGCGAGGCGTCGCTCGCGGCCCAATTGGAAGGCGCGAAGACGGCGGTCGCGCAGTTGGTGAAGCAGTCGTACACCATCACGGCGGCCGCGGGAGAAGACGGCAAGCTGTACGGGTCCGTCACGTCGGCCGACATTTCGGAGGCGCTGAAGAAGGAAGGGATCGAGGTGGACCGTCGAAAGATCGTGCTGGAGCACGCGATCCGCGAATTGGGCGTGTACGACGTTGATGTGAAGCTCCATCCCGAGGTGGCGACCAAGGTGAAGATCTGGGTCGTCGGGCCTGAAGGCGAAGGAGTTCCCGCAAAGAAGCCGGCGGCGACGGCGGCAGCGGACGAAAAAGCTGGTAAGAAGACAGCGAAAGCCGGTAAGAAGAAATAGCCGCACGAGTTTCGTGGGACGGCTATATGGCTTTGACCAACCCTCTCGCATCCGAAAGCGCCTCCCAGGCGGGAGGAGCGGGCGCAACATTGAGCCGCGATTCGGGACGAGCGACGGCCTTTGGGAAGGGGAAGTCAGCCGCGGTTCTGGCCTTGGATCGCGTGTTACCGAACAGTCTCGACGCCGAGATGGCCGTCCTGGGGGCGATGTTGCTCAGCCCCACCGAGGCCGGCTCCGAGATTCGCGATCGGCTCAGCGACAATCATTTCTACTACTCCGCCCATCAGGCGATTTTCCGGGAAATCTCGGCGTTGCAGGACGCGTTGCAGGCGGTCGATCTCATTACCCTGACGCAGCGGCTGCGGGACAAGAACCAGCTCGAGGAGATTGGCGGACCATCCTACCTGAGCGATTTGATCGCCCGCGTGCCGACCACGACGAATGTCGAGCACTACATCGACATCGTTTGGGAGAAGAGCCAATTGCGCCAGCTCATCGGGGCCGCGCACGAGGTGATTTCCCGGTCTTTTGAACAGCAGGACGACGTCAAAGCGTGGATCGACGAAGCCGAGCAACGAATTTTCAATATTACCGCGGAGAAGACCGGCGACGTGATCAAGCCGGCCAAACCTCTCGTCATGGATGCGATGTCGAGCATCGAGCGGATGTACGAGAAGCGTGGCGAAGTGATGGGGCTGGCGACCGGGTTCCGGGACCTGGACAAGCTGACATCGGGACTGCACGACGGCAATCTGTTCATTGTGGCGGGTCGTCCTTCCATGGGAAAGACGGCGCTGGCGATGAACATCGTGGAGAAGGTGGCGGTCGACCGCAATCTGCCCGTGGGCGTGTTCAGCCTGGAGATGTCCGGGCAGGAACTGGTCACGCGGATGCTGTGCTCGCGGGCCGAGGTGAACCTGCGGATGCTTCATAACGGATTCCCGTCGGACCGGGACCACCACCAGCTGACCGCCGTGGCCAGCCAGTTGATGAAAGCGCCATTGTATATCGACGATTCGGCGGGGTTGACGGTCAATCAGGTGCGCGCGCGCGCGCGGCGGATGAAGCAGCAGTACAAGATTCGGTTGCTGGTGATCGACTACATGCAATTGATGCGGGCGCCGTCTCGGCGCGCGGAGAGCAGCCGGCAGGCCGAGGTGGCCGATATTTCCGCCGGGGTGAAGGCCTTGGCCAAGGAGTTGAGCATTCCCATCCTGGTGATGAGCCAGCTGAACCGGCAGCCGGAATCGAGGGATGAAGGCAAGCCGCGGCTGGCCGATCTTCGTGAATCCGGGGCGATTGAACAGGATGCGGACGTTGTGGGTCTGTTAGTACGACCGGAGGTGTACGAGGACGACGAGGACAAGCGGAAGGAACTGAAGGGCAAGGCAAGCCTGATCATTGCCAAGCAACGAAACGGGCCGACGGGAGACATCGATTTGGTGTTCCGCGGCGAGTATACGCGGTTCGAAGATCAGGCGCGGGTTGACGAGGGAGATATACCGAGTTTTGAAGGGGGCGAAGAATGAGGCGGCTGGAGGGGGCGCTCCTGCTGTTCTTCGCTGTGGCAGTCATGAGTTCGTGTTTGTGGGCGCAGGATGCCGGGGACGAGGATATCGTCCGCGACATTGAAGTCCGCTTCGTCGGTCCGGAGACCGTCAACCGTTCGATTATCATGGCCAATATCCAAACCGCCGTGGGCAAACCACGGTCCCGGGACGTCATTGAGCAGGATGTCCGCAATCTCATCAACACGGGTTATTTCTTCGACGTGCGCGTGCTGGAAGAGCCCGTGGTCGATGGCGTGCGGATCGTCTTCCAGGTCCAGGGCAAAGCCACGATCAAGGAGATCCAGATTGAGGGGGAGAAGAAATTCAAGGACGCGCGCCTGCGGAAAGAATCTTCCCAGAAGGTGGGAGACAGCCTGGATGAGCGCAAAGCGCACGATGACGCCCAGAAGATGCAGGACTTGTATCAGAAGGCGGGCTATCCGGACGCGAAGGTTACCTACGAAGTGGGACTGGACAAAGACACGGGCAAGGCGGTCCTGACATTCAAGGTCCAGGAGGGCGAACGGGTGCTCGTCAAGGAGATCAAGTTCACCGGCAACAAGGCCTATACCGAGCAGCGTCTGTGCAAGTTGTTGAAAACGCGGCGGCATTGGTGGGGTTCGTGGCTGGCAGGGACGGGTGTGTTGAAAGAGGAAGACTTCAACGAAGACCTCGACAAGATTCGCGACTTTTACCATTCCAACGGCTACATCGACATGGACATTCGTGGGACGCGGACCCAGCGTGTCGGTCGCAAGTGGATGGTGATCTACATCGACCTGTTCGAGGGGGTGCAATACAAAGTTGGCACCGTCGTCATCGATGGCAACCACCTGTTTCCGACCACGGAACTCGAGAAGCACCTCAAGATGACGACGGGCAAGACGTTCACGCCCACCGGGATGTCAGCCGACCAGAAGGCCCTCAGTGATTACTACGGGGCGCGCGGGTACCTGGACACCGACGTGCGCACGATCCGGGCGCCGAACGTCGAGACGGGCCGCATCGACATGACGTATGCCATTCGCGAAGGGGAACTGACCTATATCGAGAAGATCGAGATTCGCGGCAACTCGAAGACCAAGGACAAGGTGATCCGCCGCGAACTGGCGGTGCACCCCGGCGAAATCTACGATAGCGTGCGCGTGGATCGCAGCGTCGAACGGCTGAAGAACCTGGGTTATTTTTCGAAGGTCGAGGCGGATCCGGAGCCGACCGACGTGCCCAACCGCAAGGATTTGGCGCTCAACTTGGAAGAGCAACGCACCGGCTCGGTCAATTTCGGGGCGGGCTTCAGTTCGGTGGACAGCCTGATCGGGTTTGTGGAGATGACGCAGGGCAACTTTGATTTGTTCAACTGGCCCACGTTTACCGGTGGCGGCCAAAAGCTTCGCCTGCGTTTGCAGTTGGGTTTGAAACGGCAGGACGAGATTCTGTCGTTTGTCGAGCCCTGGTTTTTGGATAGGAAGTTGTCCCTGGGGTTTGATCTGTTTCACCATGCGGCGAATTACCTGAGCACGGAATATAACGAGCAGAGCACAGGCGCGTCGTTGTCGCTGGAAAAGGCGTTTACCGAATTCTTGCGCGGGCAGATTCAGTACAGCATCCAGTACATTTCAATCAGTATGGACAAGTCGGCCTCGCCGGAGTTGCAGTCGCAAGGCAATTCGTACCTGCGCAGTTCGGTTTCCGGCACGGTTACGTATGACACACGCGACAGCGTCTTTCTGACGACGCACGGGACACACACGGAGGTGAATGCCGAGGTTGCCGGCTCGGAACTGGGGGGGAACGTCAACGTGTATAAACTGAACCTCACCAGTTCGGTGTTTTTCCCGCTGCCAAACCAGCAAGTGTTCGAATTGCTCGGGGCGGCCCGGGTGGTGGACGCATTCGGATCGACCGAGGCCAACGGCACGAACGTCATCGAAACGATCGTCAACGGCACCGGTCCGAAACGGTCACTCACCCGGCCGGTGAATCCCGTGCCCATTTTTGATCGGTTGTTTCTGGGCGGCGCGAACACCTTGCGGGGTTTTGCTTTCCGCCAGGTCGGCCCGAAGGATGTCAACGATCAACCCGTGGGAGGGAATACGTCCCTCAACGGGACGGCGGAGTACAGTTATCCAATCATCGAGCGGGTGCGGGGGGCGGTTTTCTTCGACATCGGAAACGTCTATCCCAACGCGTACGAAATCACGGCGAGCGACTTGAAATCCGACGCGGGCATCGGTCTGCGGCTGAACCTGCCCATCGGGCCGTTGCAACTGGATTACGGGTACCCGATCATGACCGACAGTCAGACGGGACGGGTCGGAAAATTTCAGTTTCGTGTTGGCTACCAGTTCTGATATGCTAAAGGCTAGTAACGGAAAGGAACGACAGAAAGGTTGTGGGAACAAAATGAAGAACACCATTGCTGCATTCATCACCATGGCGGCGCTGGGGCTGGCCGTGACGGCATCGGCGCAGACGCCGGCGGGCCGGATCGTGACAATCGACTTGAACAAGGTTTTCAACGACTATTACAAGACGCCGATTGCGTCGGCCAAGCTCAAGGATACCGCGGATTCGTTCAACAAAGAGCACGACGATATGATGGCCGGTTACAAGAAGGAGATCGACGATCTCAACAAGTTGCGCGATGACCAGGACAAGCCGGAGTACTCGGCCGAGGTTCGCGATCAGAAACGCAAGGCGGTCGCGGACAAGCTGACCGAGACGCAGAAGATGCAACGCGACATTGACGATTACCGCGCGAGCCACCGCAAGATCCTCGAGGAGCAGACCCAGCGGATGCGCCAGACGATCCTCAAGGAAATCCAGGACGTGGTCGACAAGGAATCTCGGGACGCCGGCTACCTGCTGGTGATCGACAAATCCGGCAACACACTCAACGGCGTGCCGACGTTGGTATTCAGCCAGGACTCGCTGGACATCACCGACGACATCGTCAAGATTCTGAACAAGAACCAGCCGAAAGGCGCAGAGGCGCCCAAGCCGGCCGACAGCAAGGGCGACACGAAGTAGGTGTGCAGCTAACGGCACGTGATATTGCGCGGATGGTTCGCGGCGAGCTATCCGGCAACCCCGACCAGATGGTGACCGGGCTGGCCGGCATGCGGGAAGCCACGCCGAACGATATCAGTTTTCTGGCCAGCCCCAAGTACCAGGCGGCGGTGAAAGCGACGCGCGCCTGCGCGCTGATTGTCGCCAGGGATCTCGTGGTGGATTTTGACGGGGTGGTTATCCGCGTCGACAATCCATCGGAAGCATTTGCGGAGCTGGTCCGCCAGGTTGCGCCCCCGCCGGTCACGTTCGCGCCGGGCATTCATCCCACAGCGGTCGTGGCTTCGACCGCCCGGCTGGGCAAGGACGTATCCATCCAGCCGCACGCGGTGATCGACGACCGCGTCGTGATTGGCGACGGCACGCTTGTCGGGGCCGGCACGTATATCGGCCACGAGAGCCGCGTGGGATCGGGCTGCCGGTTTTACGCGAATGTCAGCCTGCGTGAACGAACCATTATCGGGGACCGCGTGATCCTGCATTCGGGCGTGGTGCTGGGCGCGGATGGTTTTGGTTATGAGCAGGTGAACGGAACGCACAAGAAGATTCCCCAGGTCGGCAACGTGGAGATCGGGGACGACGTCGAGATCGGCGCGAACTCGGCGATCGACCGCGGGCGATTCGGCCGGACGCGAATCGGCAAGGGGACCAAGATCGACAACCTGGTGCAGATTGGCCACAACTGTGTGATTGGCGAGCACTGCATCATTTGCGGGCTGGTGGGCATTGCCGGCAGCACGATCATCGGCGATCACGTGACCCTGGCCGGGCAGGTTGGCATTGCGGGGCATTTGACCATCGGCGACAAGAGCATCATCATGGCGCAAGCCGGGGTGACCAAGGACGTTCCTCCCGGCTCGATCATGCTGGGCGCACCCGCGGTTCCCCACAAAGAATTCAAGCGAATCAACGCGGCCATCCAACGGCTGCCGGAAATATTCGCGAAGTTTCACGATCCGAAATCAGCCGGATGAGGGTGTGCCAGGTTGGCGTGGTCGACTGTGACGCCGCGCGTCGAGTGTGACAGATTGCGCCGCGTCCCCCTCCCGAAACCCGTGCCGGCATGATAATTCGCGTGATGGCACCGCGTGTGCTAAGGTGGGTTGCCCAATGATTCGTCCCGATAAATTTACGATCAAGGGCCAGGAGGCGCTGCAGTCGGCGCAGGAGATTGCCCAGAAGCTCAACCATCCGGAGGTTGACACTGAGCACCTGTTGTCGGCGCTCATCCAACAGCCCGACGGACTCGTGCGTCCGTTGCTGGACAAGCTCGGCGCGAACGCGGATGTCATTGTTCGTTCGCTGGACGACACGCTGAATCGGCGGTCGCAGGTGCATGGCGCGGACGCGAGCCAGGTGTCGATGAGCAAGGGACTGCGGGCGGCGCTGGAGGCGGCATTCACGGAGGCCGACAAGTTGAAGGACCAGTTCGTCGGCACGGAGCACATGCTCCTGGGAATCGCGGGAACGACAAACCTTCTCAAGCCGTACGGCGTGACGCCGGCGGCGATCCTCAAGGCGTTGCGGGACGTCCGCGGCAATACCCAGGTAACGGACCAGAATCCCGAGGACAAATACCAGGCGCTGGCGAAGTACGGGCGCGACCTGACGGAGGACGCGCGGCGCGGCAAACTCGATCCGGTGATCGGACGGGACACGGAAATCCGGCGGGTCATCCAGGTGCTGTCGCGGCGGACGAAGAACAACCCGGTTCTCATCGGCGATCCCGGCGTGGGCAAGACGGCGATTGCGGAAGGACTGGCGCGGCGAATTGTCAGCGGCGACGTGCCCGAGGGCCTCAAGGGCAAACGGCTCATTTCCATGGACATCGGCTCGATGCTGGCCGGGGCGAAATTTCGCGGCGAGTTTGAAGACCGGTTCAAGGCGTTCCTCAAAGAGGTGATTGCCAGCGAAGGCAAGATCATCGTGTTCATTGACGAACTGCACACGGTGATCGGCGCGGGCAAGGCGGAGGGCGCGCCGGTGGACGCGGCGAACATGCTCAAGCCGTCGTTGGCGCGGGGGGAATTGCACACGATCGGCGCGACCACGCTGGACGAGTACCGCAAGTACGTCGAGAAAGACCCGGCGCTGGAGCGGCGGTTCCAGCCGATCTTTGTCGGCGAGCCGTCGGTCGAAGATACGATTGCGATTTTGCGCGGATTGAAGGAGCGGTACGAGGTGCACCATGGCGTGCGCATCCAGGACAGCGCGCTGGTGAGTGCGGCGGTGTTGTCGCATCGGTACATCGCGGACCGGTTTTTGCCGGACAAAGCGATTGACCTGATTGATGAAGCGGCGTCACGGCTGCGGATCGAGCTGGATTCGCTGCCGACGGAGATCGACGAGATCGAGCGGCGCGTGATGCAGTTGGAGATCGAGCGGACGGCATTGAAGAAGGAGAGCGACAAGGCGAGCAAGGAGCGATTGCACAAGCTGGAGAAAGACCTTGCCGACCTGCAGGAGCAGGTCAAGAAGCTCAAGACCCAGTGGCAGAATGAGAAGAGCGTGGTCGATGAGATTCGGAACCTGAAATCGGCGATTGAGATGTCGCGGGAACAGATGGAGCAGGCCAAGCGCGAGGGCAATCTCAGCAAGGCCAGCGAGATCCAGTACGGGCGGCTGCCCGACCTGGAGAAAAAGATCGAGGTGGCCGACCAGAAGCTGGCGAAACTGCAGAAGACATCGAAGATGCTGACCGAAGAGGTCACGGAAAACGACATTACCGACGTGGTCGCGCAGTGGACGGGCATTCCCGTGTCGCGGCTGCTCGAAGGCGAGCGCGAGAAGCTGGTGCACATGGAAGACCGGCTGCGGTTGCGGGTCGTCGGGCAGGAGGACGCGATTGCGGCGGTGTCGAATGCCGTGCGCCGGGCGCGGAGCGGGTTGCAGGACCCGAACCGGCCCATTGGCTCGTTCATATTTCTCGGGCCGACAGGGGTCGGCAAGACGGAACTGGCGCGGGCGCTGGCGGAATTTTTGTTTGATGACGAGAACGCGATGGTGCGCATCGACATGAGCGAATACATGGAGAAGCACACCGTGGCGCGGCTGATCGGCGCGCCGCCGGGGTATGTGGGTTATGAGGAAGGCGGACAGTTGACGGAAGCGGTCCGACGACGGCCGTATTCGGTGGTGTTGCTGGATGAGATCGAGAAGGCGCACCATGACGTGTTCAACGTGATGCTGCAGGTGCTCGATGACGGACGCCTGACGGATGGCCAGGGGCGGGCCGTGGATTTCAAGAACACGGTGTTGATCATGACGAGCAACATCGGCTCGCAGCACTTTGCCGAGAAGCAGGGGGACGACGAGGCGGTGCGTCAGCGCGTGATGGAGGGTTTGCGGGCGCATTTCCGGCCCGAATTCCTGAACCGCGTGGACGAGATCGTGTTGTTCCACGGGCTGACGCGCGAGGACATCAAGAAGATCGTGGACATCCAACTGGCCCGCGTCCAGAAACGGTTGCTCGATCAGAACATCGCGGTGACGGTGACGGACGCGGCGAAAGACGTGATTGCGCGCGAGGGATACGACCCGGTGTTCGGGGCGCGACCGCTCAAGCGGGTGATCCAGAAGAAGATTCTCGACGCGTTATCGTTGGAAATCCTGTCGGGCAATTTCAAGGAAGGCGACAAGATCAAGGTGGTCGTGGACAAGAAGCGGGCGGGCGAACTGGCGTTCGATCGGGGGTGAGGCGCTCAGATCTGGAGACCTTCGGTCGAAATGCGTGCGGGGTCGGGAGACCCGCGCACAACATGGCTCGGCTTTCGCACAACATCTACTCGGACGTTTCGGGAGACGGCGGAGAGATTGGTTTGCCGGTGAACGATGGCTGAATGGTAACGGGGCCGGCTCCCAACGAGCCGGCGGTGTACTCCGGTTTCATCCTTTTTGACATGCCGGCGCGCTCCCTGCTGCCGGGGCTCTTCTCCGGCGCGCGAAGCATTCCCTGATCCGCCAGTGCGGTCCCGAGAGGCGCGGCCTTGGCGAGACCGGATTCGTAGCGAAGTTCCACGGGGCCGAGGCGGATCGAGGCGCCATCCTGAAGTTTCACGGCCATGATCGGCTGGCCATCCACAAAGGTGCCATTGGTGGACTTGAAGTCGTGCAATTGATACGTGTCCCCGTCGCGCACCAACATGCCGTGCATCGAGGAGACGTTCGTATCCGGGATGCAAATGGCGTTGTCTTCGTTGCGACCGATGGTGATGAGTTTGTCCGTTAGCTCGATCGTGGTGGCGAGCGAGCTCGGCGATAGTATGTGCAGCTTTGGCATAGGCGACCCGATTTGTATGATAGCGCAAATGTGCGACCGGGTCAATTATGAGGCGCGATAAACGATGTCGCGGTGTGTTCTTGCCGCGAAAGAGGTTCGCGGCTACAAAAGTCGCCTGAGGTGTGATTATGGTGAACCATTGGCTGTTGAAAACGGAACCGAGCACGTACTCGTATGCCGACCTGGAGCGGGACAAGAAGGCGGTGTGGGACGGCGTGTCGAATGCGTTGGCGCTGAAACATCTGCGGTCCATGAAGCGAGGCGATCTCGCGTTTATTTACCACACGGGTGACGAGAAACAGATTGTCGGGATCGCCGAGGTCACGAGCGACACGTATCTCGACCCGAAAGAGAAGGATGCGCGGTTGGTGGTGGTGGACTTGAAGGCCCGGGAGCGACTGGCGCGGCCGGTAACGCTGGGCGAGGTCAGGGCCGATGGTGAATTTCGGGATTTTGAACTCGTGCGGATGGGACGGTTGAGCGTGATGCCGGTCAGCGAGGAGAGGTGGAAGAAACTGGTGAAGATGGGGGCGGCGGAGTGAGGGAGTGGGGGACGTATCCTTGTCAAAAGGGAAGCGTCGGCGGTAGAATTCCGTCGTGAAGAAAATGGACAAGACACCCTCATTAGCACTGTGGTCAACTGCATACGATTTCTACCAAGCCGCGTTTCTAGTGGTGAAAGGTGAGCCGCGCCGGTTGCGTTATCAGATGGTCGACTATTATCTCATCTGCCACTGCATCGAATCAGCCCTCAAGGGATTCTTGCGGGGGAAGGGATACACGATACAGGAGTTGGTCAAGATCGGACATGACTTGGAAAAGGCGCTCAAACACGCACGCGCTGAAGGCATCGAGGCACACCACCAATTCCCGAAGGATTTTCTCAACGATCTCGCCGTGGCGAACTTCTCCTATAAAAACAAAGACTTCGAGTATTTGCTTGCTGGCGTGGTTCACCTACCCAAGACACCGGACGTGCTTCTGGACGGTGCTGGCAGATTGGTCGCCAGCCTGCAAAAGTTTTGCATCGACACGGTGCACGAGCATGACGGCAAGGCATCCGCGCACAATCCCAAGTGACACGTGACCACCTGCGAGCGTTGACATTGGTGCCTTTCGTACCTTGGATTCGAGTTGATTTCCGACGCAATGGCGACCGCTTCCGGCAACGGTTCATCTGTCACTTAACTACAGCGGGCAGACGCGGAGGTCGGCCCCTACGGACCGCGAATACGATTCGCGGCTACAATGCGGAGGGCGGTGGGAAACGACGGAGATTCCTCGACCCTTCGACTCCGCTCAGGGCAGGCAAGCTCGGAATGACAGACATGCAGGGAAGCGTTAGGGGCGGCGCGGTGGGCCACCGCGCCCTACCGGAGCGCCGCGTGAGGGCACGCGGCCTACAGCGGCATTACACCGCAGGTTGCTGTTGGGTGAGGCAGTGGAAGGAGCCGCGGCCCCAGATCAGGTTGGTGCTGTCGATGCCGACGACGCGACGGTCGGGGAAGAGTTTTTGCAACGTGTCGATGGCGGCCTTGTCGGTGGCCGGGTTGCGATAGGTGGGCAGGAGGACGACGTGGTTGGCGATGTAGAAATTGGCGTAGCTGGCCGGCAACCGCTGGCCGTCGTATTCGATGAAACCGGGCATGGGCAACTCGACGACGCGGAGGGGTTGACCATCCTGATCGCGCATCTTTTCCAGGCGTTTGAGGTTTTCCTGGAGGGGCCGGTAATTGTCGTCGTGGGTGTCAGGTTCGATAACGGTCACGACGGTATGCGGGTCGACGAATCGGGCGAGGTCGTCGATATGGCCGTCGGTATCATCGCCCGCGATACCGTCCCCGAGCCAGAGGACGTTGGAGACGCCGAGGTAATCGCGGAGGTACTGCTCGATCTGCTGCTGGCTGAGGCCGGGGTTGCGGTTGGGGTTCAGGAGACAGGAGGTCGTCGTGAGGAGCGAGCCCGCGCCGTTGACGTCGATGGAACCGCCTTCCATGACGATGCCCGGACTGAACAGCGGGAGGCCGAGCAACTCGGCGACGCGTTGGGGCACGGCGTCATCGTCGTCGTACGGGGGATACTTCCCACCCCAAGCGTTGAAACGCCAATCGACGATGGCGGTCTCCGCGTTGCGGACGACGAAGATGGGACCGTGATCGCGGCACCAGGGTTCGTAGGACGGGATGCGGTGGTAGAAGACGTTCTCCGCGCGTTCGCCCACGGCGCGGCGGGCGATGGATTCGACCTCGTCGTTGCGGACGTTGATATGGACGGGTTCGTGCGGGGCGAGGGTGCGGACCATTTCGGCGAGCGTCGGAAGCATCTCGTCATAGCGATCGGGGAAACTGATCCCGTTGGGACGCGGCCAACTGAGCCACGTGGCCGCGTGCGGATGCCATTCGGCGGGCATGCGGTAACCGAGTTCGCGTGGAGTTTTGGCAGACATCAGTCGAGCAGGCGCTGGGTGATGCCGCCGTAGGCATCGATGCGGCGGTCGCGAAGGAACGGCCAATGCTGGCGCGTTACGTCGACCTTGCGGAGGTCGCATTTCGCGATGAGGACCTCTTCCTTGTCGTGGCCGGCCACGGCGATCACCTCGCCAAACGGATCGCAGACGAATGAGCCACCCCAAAACTGGATGGCGCCTTCGAGGCCGATGCGATTGGGCGCGGCGACGAACACGCCATTGGCGATGGCGTGGGACCGTTGAATGGTGACCCAGGCATCATGCTGTTTCGCGCCAAATTGTTTTTTCTCGCTGAGATGCCAACCGATGGCCGTGGGATAGAAGAGGACTTGAGCGCCTTTCAACGCGGTGAGCCGCGCCGCTTCCGGGTACCACTGGTCCCAGCACACGAGCGTGCCGATGGCGGCGTATTTCGTCGCGAACGACTGGAAGCCGAGATCGCCCGGTGTGAAGTAGAATTTTTCGTAGTACAACGGATCGTCAGGGATGTGCATCTTGCGGTACCGGCCAACCAGTTTGCCTCTCGGGTCGATGATGACGGCGGTGTTGTGATAGACGCCGGCGGAACGTTTCTCGAAGACCGAGCCGACGATGGTGATCCGGCGGGCGCGCGCGACGGTCGCGAGCGCGGTCGTGGTCGGGCCGGGGACCGGTTCGGCGAGCGCGAACTGGTTGTGGTCCTCAGTCTGGCAAAAATAGAGCGACCGGAAGAGCTCGGGCAGGCAAACGATTTGCGCGCCACGTTTGGCGGCTGTTTCGACGAGCGCGAGCGCGCGCTTGAGGTTCGCCGACGGCTGCGCGGCGCAACGCATCTGGACGAGGCCGACGGTGACGTTCTGGTGTTTGGCGGCCATGATGTGAAGAAATGCGGCAGAACCATGATGAATTTCTTGCATTGCTGCAAGAAATTTGTTTCCCTTCGCGACGGGGACGACAGAACACTCACATGCATTTTGTTCCATCGAAGATTTTTCTGACAAAGGGTGTCGGCACACACAAGCACGAGCTGCGGAGTTTCGAGCTGGCGTTGCGGGACGCGGGCATCGAGAAGTGCAACCTGGTGACGGTGTCGAGCATATTGCCGCCGCGGTGCAAAATTATTTCGCGGAAGCAGGGCGAGCAACTATTGCAGCCCGGCCAGATCACGTTTGCGGTGATCGCGCGCCTCTCGACGAACGAGCCGCACCGGCTGATTGCGGCATCGATCGGCGTGGCGCAACCAGCCGACGAGGACGCGTACGGTTATCTGAGCGAATTGCACGCATACGGGATGAACGACACGACTGCGGGAAATTTTTCCGAAGACATGGCGGCGGCGATGTTGGGAACGACTTTGGGCGTGGATTTCAACGAGGACGCGGGTTGGGATGAGAAAGAGCAGGTCTTCCGCATGAGCGGAAAGATCGTCCGCACAAGCAATTGCACGCAGACAGCCGTCGGCCATCCGCAGGGGCTGTACTCGACGGTGATCACAGCGGCGATATGCCTGTTTTGAACCTGGGGAGCGTGGTTTGCCTTTCCTGGCAAAGGCATCTATGATAACGCCGTGAAAAACAACGTCGTTGAAGTGCAGGTAAAGGGCGTGCTGCCGACCACCACGGGCTGCGCGGTGTTCGTGGGCAACGACGAAAAGACGTTCGTTATTTATGTGGACCACAGTGTCGGCGCGGCGATTACGATGTTCCTGCGCAACACCCCGAAGGAGCGTCCGCTCACGCACGATCTGATTGGGCACATTTTTACGGGATTGGGTGTGAAGGTCGAGCGGATCGTGATCAACGACCTCAAGAACAGCACGTATTTTGCGCGACTCGTGTTGCGGTCCGAGAACGAGCTGGGGAAGAAGATCCTGGAGATCGATTCACGACCGAGTGATTGCATCGCGCTGGCCGTGCAACAGAAGAGCCCGATTTACGTTGCCGCCAAGGTGTTTCATGTGGTCGAGGACATGTCGGAGGTGCTCAAGCGCATGAAGCAGGAGGGCGGCGAAGAGTTCACCGGTCAGGAAGAAGAAGGCCAGACGGAGTGAGGCTTCGGCAGCGTCGTCAGCGCCACCACGGCTGATCGACCCAGTAGACGTAGATGGAATAGCCGATCACCGCCGTCGGCTGGATGTTCAACAGGGGCTTGTATTCGTCGCGCGTGGCTGGTGGAAAATAGAGGCCGCGCAGGTTGGAAGCGCTGACCGCGACGAAACCGGGCAGGTTCGGGCCGGACTCACGGTCGATATCAAAGAACGGCCCGCCGGGAAGGTACGTGCAGTCGATCTTGTAATAGTCTGGATCGGCCGTGCCGAAGTAGCTCAGGTTGATGTGGTGTACGTTGTTCTGGTCCATCCACAGTTTCAATCCCTTCAGGTCCTGTCCCCAATCGAGATTGGAATCGACGAGATACTGGTATCCGTTGCGAGGTCCGCCGACGAATTGGTTGAAGAACGCCAAATAATGCGGGCAGACGCGGACGAATTCGACAACCGCGAAGAGACAGAGTGCGGCCAGAGTGAGGCGAAGCGGGCTGGGGCGTGGCGCGCACAGTCTGGTGATGGCGTAACCGCTGAGCAACAAGGCGAACGGATAGACCGGGAGGATGTGACGCAAGCCGATGTTCAATTTTGCCAGCATGGCGGTCGCCAGAAACGTCGTCAACGGCAGTAACGCGTACAGGGCATCGTCGGCAAAACGCCGCCAGCGACTTACGGCCAGGATGAGCCCGGCGGCGAACAGCAGGATCACCGAGATGGGCGTCTTGATCAGGAACGCGAAGGGGAAGAACCACCACCAACCTTCGGTGCGATAACTGCCCGCGAGGAACCCGTTGCGTTTTTGGGCTTTGATCTGTCCGAGCAGGAAACCTTCATTGTACGCGTTCGGGAGCAGGTGGTGTTCATCCACCCACGCGATCACGCGGGTCAGAGCAGGCATACGCTGGAGGACGCTGGGATCCTTGTGGAAGTCCATGCGCCATTCGGGCGCGGCGGATGGCAGGTAGCGAAAGTCGTAGGCGGCCCATATGGCAACCCACGCGGCGATCACGAGCGTGGCCAAGATGACCGCAACCGCGGAGAGTCTCTTCCATCGGGTGGACAGATCCTTCCACTTGCCAATGCGGACCGGCCAGGGGGACTTTTGGCAGGCGCGCGCGACCAGAAGCAGCAGTGCGACCGGACCGAGTAACACGGCGGAAAATTTGCTGGATTGGGCCAGCGCAAAAAAGGCAACCAACCCGAACAGGTTTCCCGCGCTCAGGCAACGCGCGGTCCGCCACAGGAAGTAGGCGACACCGAAGGCAAAGCAGGTCACGCCAAAATCGGTGGTGACGAGCCGGCAATTCGCCAGGATGTTGGGCTCGATGGTATAGAACCCGAGCACGACCACGGCGGGCCAGAACCCGAACAACTCGCGGGCCCAACAGAACAGGAGGACGCCCAGCAGCACGCCCAGAAGGACGATCATGAACCGGGCCGCGTAGAGCAGGCGGTCGGCATCGTTGGAGACGTAGAGCATATCGTGGCAAAAGTAGAATTGTCCGCCCGTGACCCAGGTCGCGGAAGCCACCGGATCGATTTTCTGCAGGTCCATCTTGATTCCGTTCATGCCGAGTAACGGCAGCGCGGCCCACATGCGGATGAACGGTGGATGCTCCGGGTCGGTGCGGTAGTCGTGGAACTTGAGGGCGTTATAGCCCTCGATGAGGTGTTGCGGTTCGTCCCATGTCGCGGATTCGCGCACGTAGCTGCCGACGGCCAACGCCAGGAACACGGCGGCGAAGACCACCAGGCAAAGGATGCCGCGAAGCCGTTCCGTGACTTTCATGGGCGCGGATTATACCACCAATTGGTCTCGACCCAATAGACGTGGATCGAATAACCGATGACGGCTACCGGCTCCCGCTCCAACAGGGGCGCGTAGAATGCGCGCATGGACGTGCTGTTATGAATGCCATGCAGGTATTGCACACTGACGGCGACGTAACCGGGCAGGTCCGGTGTCGTAATCTGCTCGGCCTCGATACCCTGCGGGAGTGGTTCCATGGGTGGTTCAGCGCCGGGTACGAGCGTGCCGGGCGTAAAGGCCAATTTGGTGCAGTTGATTGCGTAGTACGCAGGATCGGCCTTGCCAAAATAGCTGAGATTGATGTGGTCAATGTGGTGGGCGTACATCCATCGCTTCAGCGGTTTGAGATCCTGGCCCCAATCAAGGTTGGAATCCAGAAGCACCCAATGGCCGTTGCGCGGGCCGCCGATGATCTGGTTGAAGAACGCCAGGCAGTGCGGGTAGACCGTGGCGAGTTCGATGGAAGCGAGCGCGACAGGGACCAGCAGAAGGCCGGCGCGCCATTTCGCGCGCATCTCATCGAGCGTTACCCCCGCGATGAGAAGCACGAATGGATAGATCGGCAGGATGTGGCGCAGGCCGATGTTGAGGTGCGCCATCATGGCGGCGCCGAGGAAGATAGCCGGCGGAAACGCGAGGAATGCGGCGTTGGTTTTCCAGCGTGCGGGTTCCTGGATGAGGAGCGCCAGGCCACAAATGAGAAGCAGCAGGATGGTCAACGGCGTCTTGACCAGAAACGCCACCGGGAAATAATACCACCAGCCGGTGCGACTGGTTTGACCCGCAAAATACCCGGTCCGGTGCTGTGCCTTTACCTGGTTGAGAATGAAACTCTGCGCGTAGGCGTTGGGAACCAAGTGGCGTTCGTCCAGCCAATCGGCGACGCGCACAACCGTGTGCACCGACTGGAGAAGTTGTGTGTCTTCCCGGACGAGACGGAGGTCATCGCTGGGGGTAATCGGTCCATAGCGGAAGCCGTAAGCGGCCCACACCGCCGTGTACGACGCGAGAGCCAGAATCGCCGCGACCGCGAGTGAAACAAACAGTTTCGCACGCCGTGAACGAAACTCGCCACCCTCGGCGCGGCGACACGGCCAAGGATCCTCGCGAAGGACTTGTACGGCCAGCAGCACCAGCACAATCGGCCCGAGGAGCAGCGCGGAGAACTTGGAGACCTGGGCCAGCGCGAAGAACGCCGTGACGCCGGCGACGTTGCCGACAGTGAGTCGCCGCGTCGCGCGCCAGAGGAAATAAAGGGCGCCGAAACTGAAACACGTTACGCCGAGGTCGGTGGTGACGAGGCTCGAATGGGCGAGGATGTTTGGCTCGACACAGTAGAGTGCGAGGATTGTTGCCGCCGTCCAAAATCCAAAGAGTTCGCGCGCCCAACTGAAGACCAGGATTCCCAGCAGGATCCCGAGCACGACCGTCATGAACCGGGCGCGATACAACAGGTGGTCAGCGTCGTTGAGTTCATAGAGGAAGTGATGACTGAATTCCCATTGGTCGGCGGTGCGCCATGAGACGACATTTGTATCGATCCGGACCTCGGGCATGGCCAGCAACGGCAGCGCCGCCCACAGGCGCAGGAACGGCGGATGTTCGGGATCGATGCGGTAATCGTGCAGGCGCAGGGCCGTGTAGCCGGCGGTCAGGTGCTGCGGCTCGTCCGCTGTCGCGGATTTCTGGGTGTAGCTGCCAACGGTGAGCGCGATGAATGCCACCGTGAATGCGCACAGCACGACCGTCGTTCGAACCCGGGCGCTACCCTCCATGGGCGTGGAGTGTATCGAGTCACGGTGATTGTGACCACAAAAACCGTCGCACAACGCCGATCGCGGCGACTACAGGCCGAGATTCGTGCCGAGGACGGGCTTTGCGTCTTTTTCGATGATGATCTCGCGGACCGTTTTGCCGGCGGGGATCATCGGCAGCACGTGCTCGGTGTACGGGACGATGACATCGAGAACGTACGGCTCCTTCGAATCGAGCATCCGCTGCATCGCCGCCCGCAATTCGCTCTTGCGCGTGACCCGTTCGGCGGGGACGTTGAAGCCCTTCGCGACCGCGACGTAATCGGGATAAATCTTGTGCGGGTTCTGCGGGTCGCCGAGGTAGGTATGGCCGCGGTTCGAGTTGTAGAACTTGTCTTCCCACTGGACGACCATGCCGAGATGCTGGTTGTTGAGAACGAGCGCCTTCGCGGCGATGCGTTCGATGTGGGCGGTGGCCAGTTCCTGGATGTTCATCAGGAACGAGCCGTCGCCGTCGATGTCAACGACTTGCTTGTCGGGGAACGCGACCTTGGCGCCCATCGCAGCGGGATAACCGTAGCCCATCGCGCCGAGGCCCGCCGAGGTCAGGAACGTGCGCGGGTGCTTGAATTTGTAGTACTGGCCGGCCCACATCTGGTGCTGGCCGACGCCCGTGGTGACGATCGCCTCGCCGCGGGTCAGTTCATCGAGCAACTCGATGACGTACTGCGGCATGATGATCTCATTGACGTCGCCCTTGAGAAACTCGCGGACATACTGCGATTTCAACACCTCGTCGGTCACGCGGTAGCGGAAGGGGAACTGTTTCTTCCACTCGTCGATCTGCGCGTGCCATTCGGTGAACTTCTTGCCCTTGACGACCTTGTTGAGTTGCTGGAGCGCGTACTTGATGTCGCTGACGATCGGCAGATGCGCGACCTTGTTCTTGTTGAGTTCGCTCGGATCGACGTCGATATGGACAATCGTGCCGTGCTTGGCGAATTCGCTGACCTTGCCGGTGACCCGGTCGTCGAACCGGACGCCGAGCGCCAGCAGCAGGTCGGACTTGTCGACGGCGTAATTGGCGTAGACCGTGCCGTGCATCCCGAGCCAGCGCATGGATAACCGGTGATCGGACGGAATCGCGCCAACGCCCATCAGCGTGGTCGCGACGGGGATGTTGGCCTTCTCGGCGAACTCGACGAGTTCCTTGCCGGCATTGGACGAGATGATGCCGCCGCCCGCGTAAATGACCGGCCGCTCGCTCTTCTCGATCAAGCCCGCGATCTCGTTGACCGCGATGTCGCTGATGCGCTTGTCGGGGTTGTAGCCGCGCAAGTTGATCTTGTCCGGGAACACCGGCGTGCACGTGCTCTGCTGGACGTCCTTCGGGATATCGATCCAGACGGGGCCGGGTCGGCCGGTGTTGGCGATGTAAAACGCCTCTTTGACGACGCGCGGGATGTCCTCGACGTTCATGACGAGGTAGCTGTGCTTGACGATCGGCAACGAGACGCCGAACACGTCCGTTTCCTGGAACGCGCCCCGACCAATCATCGCCCGCGGGACCTGACCCGTGATGAGGATGAGCGGAATCGAATCCATGAACGCGTCGGCGACGCCCGTGACGAGGTTCGTCGCGCCGGGGCCGCTGGTGGCGATGGCGACGCCGCATTTCCCAGAGGCGCGGGCGTAACCGTCGGCGGCAAACGCGCCGCCCTGTTCGTGACGCGGCAAAATCGTGCGGATGCTCTTCGAGCGGGTCAGCGCCTGGTGCAATTCCATGCTCGCGCCGCCCGGATAGGCAAATACCGTGTCCACACCCTCGCGTTCGAGACATCTGACGACGATGTCGCATCCGCGCATGGGTGTGTGCGGTTCCGCGCCGAGTTCGACAATCGACGCTGCGGTTTTCGCGTGGCTCTTGGCCGCGGCATGTGCCTGTTGCTTGCTCATCGGAGTTTTGTTCCTTCCAAGGACAATCGATCCTTAAGAAGCCAGCATTTATACACCCAAAACGGCCTTTCGGCAACGCAAATTGCATGTGAAGACTGGCCTAGTGTCGGGCGCAGGCCTGACGTAACTCCCTGTCTCTCATGCCAATCAATAGAATGTGTAAGGGCCGACGTGCTTTGTAGCCGCGAAACTCTTTCGCGGCGAGAACACACCGCGAATAGGATTCGCGGCTACAATTCAGCGGCAGTGTCAAGATGCACCCGATCACATGTCGGACAAGGGCAACGCAAATCACGCAGATTAGTTTCGTCTAGCAAGCATCGAGACATTAGTTTACGATTTGCACAGTTGAAGAGGCCGGTCTGCTTAGGAGAGGAGATATGCCGATGGATGACAAAGAAATCCTTTGGAATCAATACAAACTCAATGTGGATTTGTACCGCAGCTACCTTGAGTTAGTGGTCAAAATTAACGTGTTCTACTACGGAATCACTGGAGCGATCTTATCCTTCTACTTTGCGCATCCGCAGGAGGCGTTGTTAAAGTACGCCCTCTTGCTTCCTTTGGTCATGAGTGTTGCTCTTGGGGTATTCTTCCTAATTGGAGCGTGGTTGGCTCGGGTTCCGCGATTGGAGACTTTTAAGATTCGAGATGCTCTCGGACTTCTTGCTGCGCCCGAGATTGGGGTGCTCATTATTCTCCTCGTGATTATGGCAATCTTGATGTTTATCGTTGCCCGCGGATTGATCTGCGTGATGTTTCTGAAGTGACAAGACTTCTTTCCACACCCCATCGTCCGATCCGTCCGTACCGGGGCTTGATTCCGTCCACCCGCGCCGTTAGCCTTCCGCCACCTATGACACTTCAGGTAATGGGCATTGATCACATCTACGTCACGGTGTCGAACCTGCGGCGCTCCGAAGGGTTCTACGACGGCGTCATGCGGCTGCTGGACTTTCGCAAGGGCACCAACTCCGTGGATGGCGAACCGTGCATTCATTATTACAATCGCTGTTTTCAGTACACGCTGCGGCAGGCGCGAGCCGGCGCGCCAGCCCACGACCCGCGCGGGCCGGGACTCAACCATCTTTGTTTCCAGGTGGCGGAACGCAGTGACGTGGATGCGGCAGCTCACGGGTTGCGGTCGCTGGGAATCACCGTGTCCGAGCCGCGCCTTTACCCGGAGTACGCGCCCGACTACTACGCGATTTACTTTGCCGACCCTGACGGCATTCGGCTGGAGATCGTCGGACGCACCCGCCTGCGGAACGTCATCCAGGAAAAATGGGGTGAACTGGACGCATTCGAGAATCCGCTGAAAAAAATCGGCGCAATCTAGGACGCGCGACACGGACACCGATCGCGCGGACGGGGCTTGATTCACCCGGCCCGCGCCGTTAGCCTTCGGGCACGATGGACATATCGATTCGCCAGGCAACGGCCCGGGATACTGAGGCTGTATCCGGGGTTCTGCTCGAAGCGGGCCGCTGGCTGAACGAGAGCGGCAAAGCCATGTGGCGGGATGGGGAAATCGTACCGGAACGCATTGCGGCGGACGTGTTGGCGGGGATGTTTTTTCTCGCGGAATGCGATGGCGAAGCGGCCGGGACGGTGAAATTCCAACTGGAAGACCCGCAGTTCTGGCCCGATGTGTACCGGCACAACGCTACCTACATCCATCGGCTGGCGGTACGGAGGCGGTTCGCGGGCGGGGCGGTTTCGCCGGCGATTCTCCGGTGGGGCGTCGAGCGGACGCGTTCGCTGGGCCGGCGCTATCTTCGCCTGGACTGCGAGGCAGCCCGCCCGCGCTTGCGTGCCGTCTACGAACGGTTCGGGTTTATCCACCACAGTGACCGCAAGGTCGGTCCCTACTTTGTCTCGCGCTACGAGTATGATGTGGCCGAAGGGACTCCATGACCATGACCTATCGACTTGCCACGGCGGACGACTGCCCGCTGCTCGGGAAACTCAACCACCAGTTGATACATGACGAGGGGCACAGGAACCCGATGACCGTCCCCGAGCTGGAGCAGCGGATGCGCCGGTGGCTGGAAGGCGAGTACGTGGCGGTCCTGTTCGAGGAGGCCGGGAAGGTCGTCGCCTACGCGCTGTATCGGGAACGACAGGATGAGATTTATCTTCGCCAACTCCTTGTCGTTCGCCAACGCCGTCGGAAAGGTCTGGGCAAACAGGCCATGCGCCTGCTGCGCTCCCAAATCTGGCCGCAGACGAAGCGGCTGACTGTCGAAGTGCTCGTGGCCAACGCGGCGGGCGTGGCGTTCTGGCGGTCGGTTGGGTATCGGGACTATTCGTTGCAATTGGAGATCATGCCGACGGATGCCGCCGGGCCCTGATCGGACCGGCAACGGGGGAAAACGAAAGGGAGAGTCGAGTCCCAAACCGCGACTGCTCACTCCTGCAACATCAACTCGCCTACCATCTCGCTCTCGACCCTCCACTTCAAAGTAAGCCCGTTTCCGGAAATTGCAACTGACGTGATCGGGTTTTGGCGTCGGGGATCGGCCGGCATGGCGGGTGGGCTGGGTAGGCCGAATTTACTCGACTTGGGAGCGGTGGGTGTGGTTTGCTTTCTGCGAACCTTGGAAGGGTGCCGGGTTTGGTGACGCGGTTGCCCTTTTTTTTTGCATTGGCTGGCGGCAATATGTGAAGACACGACTTGTTTGCGGGCGGGGGTGGCTGGCGCGGTTGGGGATGCGCGCTGACGGTGGTGTCGGCAGTGGTCCTCGCGGGGCCGGCTCGCGGCGCGCTCGTGGACTTTGGAAGTTTCCCGAACAACTCGACGCACAGCAACGCGTCGGTGGCCGCGGCGATCGCCAACGTGCCGACCAATGTGGGTGTCGTGTACGACCCGATCGGGCAGACGAATTACCTTCAGGTGTACAACTTCGGGACGCTGGTGTACAGCGGGCCGGTGGATGTCTCGGCGACACTGGAGCGGATTCGGCTCGGGTACTGGATGCCGACGGAGACGGATGACGGCGGGTTTTTCAATTTCAATAATCCCAGCGAGTTGCCGAACATCCCGCGCATGGGGAACAACTACTACATGGAGTTTGTGGTATGGCCATTCTTGAACCTCACCAACACGCCGCCGACGTACGACACCGGCCAGGAAGCCTACGGTGTGGTCGCGTATCCCGGGCCGATGCGGCTGTTGATCGGGCTGGGCGGGGAAGTGTGGTTTACGGGGGATCATTACGGTGAGAACGGGCTGCAACTGAACGCGGAGCAGGTGAATCCGCCGCCGCCGCCCGGCGCGTTCAACGTGACCAGCGTGGTGGTGCAGGGGACGAACACGTTGCTGACGTGGAACACGGTGGGCGGGGAGACGAATATGGTGCAGGCGACGGCGGGGACGTCGGGCGGATATTCGAACAATTTCATCGACATCAGCCCGATCATCATCGGGGCTGGAGGCGACCTGACGAACGCGAGCTACACGGATGTCGGCGGGGCGACGAATTTTCCGGCGCGATATTATCGCGTGCGCCTCGTGCAGTAGGGGCGTGTAATTCGTGGCATTGGAATGGCTGGCCAATCCGTACCCGACAAGAGCCGGAAACGGCTGGGTACCCAAACCGTCCTTTGATGCCCAAGGCGAGCGGGCCGCTTGCCCGATAACACGCGACGACACGCGGTGCTCGCGGACCTCGCGCCCCGACCTCGCCCCGAAAAGGATTCGGGGTAAAGCGCCAAACGCCCTTGGATGCCACCCGGTTGACTTTTATGGCATTCGTAATCAGGGTATTCAGGCTCAATTAGTGCTATTTAGTGTGGTACATAGTGCTATCCAGGGCAGTGATATGAGTTTGCAAGAGATCAAGCGGTGGCTGGGCGGCCAGGGCGCGGCGGTTCAGCGCGAGGCTGCTTCACCAGAGGCGGGTGGCGTGCCGCTCGTTCCGAAGCGTCAGAGCGAGGAGCGTGTGGCATGGCCGGCGGATGCGGAGGAGCGTCGGCGGTGGGCGATGGGGGGGATCGGGTTGGCGCTGGTGTTTTACGCGTATTTCGTGAGCAAGACGTGCGCGTCGGGGGTGCATCCGCTGTCGTTGTTCGCGTGGCTGTGGGTGTACTGGGGGCGGGGATCGGATTACGCGCACGGGTATGTGGTGCCGGTGATCGCGGGAGGATTGTTTCTGTGGAAGTGGCGGAAGGGATTGCATCGGGTGCCGTTGAGCACGTCGGGCAGCGGGTTGGCGGTGATCGTGGCGGCGGTGGCGATGTATTGGGCGGGCGTGAAGGCGGCGAATGCGCGGTTGGTGGCGGGATCACTGGTGGTGCTGATTTTTGGGCTGGTGCTGTATCTGGCGGGGTGGGCGTGGGCGAAGGAGCTGTGGTTCCCGTGCGCGTTTTTGTTTTTCATGATCCCGCTGAACTTTTTGGATCCGTACGTGTCGTTCCCGCTGCGGTTGTTTGTGGCGCACGTGTCGACGGTGGCGCTGAACCTGATCGGGGTGAAGGTGTACCAGCAGGGGACGGGGATTTATTCGGCGCTGAACCGGTTTATGCCGCTGGAGGTGGCCGACCCGTGCAGCGGGATACGGTCGCTGGTGGCGTTGGTGGCGCTGACATCGCTGTATGGGTATGTGACGATGAGCGTGACATGGAAGAAGTGGGTGCTGTTCGCGTCGAGCATACCGTTGGCGGTGGTGGGGAACCTGGCGCGGATCATGACGGTAGCGCTTGTGGCGCAGGGGTTTGGGCAGGATTTGGCGATGAAGGTGTACCATGATTATTCGGGGTACATCGTATTCAGCCTGGCGATTTTGTGCATGATCGGGCTGGGAGCGACGCTGAACATTAATTACCGCGACATGCTTCACCATTGGACGGAGGAAGATGTCCGCCCGACTCCGCCTCATCGTGCTCCGCGGGATCGGTAACCGAGGTCCTTCTGGTAACCATACGGGCGCAAATACTTACGCGCGCGGGCCTTTTTTAATGTACAGGTTTGGCGGCCCCGGATACGATGGGCACGGTAGATGCAATACACGTCCGCCGCATCGTGTAACTGGGCAATGAGACCGCGCTACAGACTTCTGAGGAGTGTTGCACTCGTTACCCTGACTTGGTCGGTGATCGGGGCGGGTCGCGTGTCGATGGCCCAGAACTTCCAATGGGGCCCAATCCAAATGACTGCCGGGGCCACAGCGGGAGCGGATTTCCGCGATAACGCCAACTTCAGCCCGAACCATCCCAAAGCCGACGTATTGCTGACCCTTGGCCCGACGTTTAACGGCGGCGTCTACCTGCCGTTTGCCGGCGGGGAAAAACTCACGCTGACCGTCGCGGCGACATACACCAGATCCCTGACCGGCGTTACCCCGAATAGTTTCGGGGCGCCGTTGACCGCCTCGTTGCAGTTGCCTGATGTACGTGGCGGAATGGACTGTGCTCGTCTTCGAGACGTTCAATTACACGAGCGATCCCCTGCAGAACACGTTCGCCGTCAACACCAGCCCGGTCGAGGAGTATTCGAGCATTGGCCGGCGCGAGCGCGACACGACAATTTGGGAAGTTTGCCACGACGTTCGCGGTCCAGCGGACCGACTACATCTATCCGTCCATCTCCACCCAGAACGAAACGGATTATCAATTCTCGTTCACGCCATCTTTCATGCTGGCGCAAGGCTATTCCGTGTTCCTGCGCAGTTCCTATGGGTTGACCTATGTGGATCTGGCCGATCCGATCCTGCAGGATTCCTCCGGTTACTCGATCGATGCCGGCGTCAACGGCCAGATCACACCGAGCCTCAACGGCACAATCAGCCTGGGCTTTACCCATGAGCAACTGGCCGCCAGCGGGACCAACACCCTGCATAATATTGACGGCGTGGATTCGAACGTCACGCTCAGTTACACCCACCCGCTTCGTCCGAACACGACGCACAGCATCTCCTTCTACCGCGACCCCGGCGTTGCCCTGTTGCTCAAGAGTTCCAGTATCGTGCAAGCCACGGGCGTCTCCTACACCCTCTCGCATCGTCTGAACCGGTTCCTCACGCTCTCGCCCCAGGTCGGGTGGACGCATCTGGTGTCTCTCTACAGCACGGGCGAAATCGCCGACCTCGTCCAGGTCGGGTTCAGCTTGCAGCGGACGTTTACCAAGAACCTGACCGGCACGTTCTCCTATCGGTATCAATCGCGGACGTCGAACCTCCCGGCGAACAGTTACGATGTGAATGACGTGATCGATCGGCGCGAACTACACGTTCTAGTCCGTCGCCTCGTCCACCTCCGCTGCATTCGAACATTAAGTCTCCAGCTATTCTGCTGTTGTCCCGTCACGGCATTAAGCGCAAATGGTCTGGCATGGCTCGACGGCTTTAGTTCCTTTTCTGACCCGAAACCGTGTGATAGTCTGCGGCACGGGAGTTCCGGTCAATGACCAATCAGCCATCACGCGAAGCGCAAATCGTCAACGCCGTGTTGCAGTTTGCGACACGGGAGGAACGCGCTGCCTACTTGAAGGGCGCGTGCACGGGTGATGCGGCGCTGCTCCAACGCGTCGAAGCACTACTCCAGGCGCACGATCAGGCTGGCAACTCCCCTAATCCGGATATGACCGTCAAGTCTGCTCCGTCGCCGAAACCTCCCTCGGTCGAGCCTCTCATCGAAAAGACCGGCGACCGCATCGGTCGTTACAAATTGCTGGAGCGAATCGGCGAAGGCGGTTGCGGCGTGGTCTATGTGGCCGAGCAGGACCGAGCCGGTCCGCCGCCGCGTGGCGCTCAAGGTCATCAAGCTGGGCATGGACACCAAACAGGTCATCGCCCGTTTCGAGGCCGAGCGGCAGGCGCTGGCGATGATGGATCATCCCAACATCGCCAAAGTCCTCGATGCCGGCGCGACCGACACGGGCCGACCGTTCTTCGTGATGGAACTGGTGCGCGGCATGCCGATCACCGAGTACTGCGACCAGAACAATCTTTCCACGCAGCCAGCGGCTCGACCTGTTCATCCAGGTCTGCCAGGCCATCCAGCACGCCCACCAGAAGGGCATCATTCACCGCGACATCAAGCCGTCGAACATCCTCGTCACGCTGCACGACGGCGTGCCGGTGCCCAAGGTCATCGATTTCGGCATCGCCAAGGCGACGGAAGGCCGGCTCACGGACAAGACGCGTTTACACGCAGTTGCACCAGTTCATCGGCACGCCGGCCTACATGAGTCCCGAGCAGGCGGAGATGAGCGGCCTGGACATCGATACCCGCAGCGACATCTACAGCCTCGGCGTGCTGCTTTACGAATTGCTGACCGGCCGCACGCCGTTTGACGCCGAACGAATTGATGTCGCAGGCATTGACGCGATGCGGAAGACGATTCGTGAGAAGGAGCCGGTGCGGCCGAGCACCCGCTTCGCAACGCTCCAGGGCGAGGAGTTGACGACCACGGCCAAGCGTCGTTCCACCGACACATCGAAGCTGGTCCACCTGCTCCGGGGCGATCTGGACTGGATCGTCATGAAGTGCCTGGAGAAAGACCGCACGCGCCGTTACGAAACGGCCAACGGACTGGCGGCCGATCTCAAGCGCCACCTGAACAACGAAACAGTTGTCGCGCGCCCGCCGAGTTCGGCCTACCGGTTTCAGAAATTGGTTCGGCGAAACAAGGTCGCCTTTGCCGCCGGCGTTGCCATCGCCATCGCCTTGTTGCTCGGCATCATCGTCAGCACCTGGCAGGCAGTACGGGCCACCCGCGCCAAACGGGACGCGCTGGCGGCGCAAGCGCAGGAATCCGTCCAACGCGCAGAAGGCCGTCGAGGCGCAAGCCGAGGAAGCCAAATTGCGCCAGCAAGCCGAAGCCGCCGAGCTCGCGGCCCGGCAGCGCGCCTACGCCTCGGACATGAATGTCGCCAAGCAGGCACTCGAAGGAAACAATCTCGGCCGCGCGTTGGATCTGCTGAACCGCCAGCGGCCTCAGCCCGGCCAGCGCGATTTGCGGGGCTGGGAATGGCGTTATCTCTGGCAACAAACCCGCAGCGACGCCACGTTCACCCTTTGCCAGCAATTCGCCGAGATCAATTCGCTGGCGGTCTCGCCCGACGGGTTCTACTCTGGCGGTTGGCGTCGGCTCACCAAGGCGGTCTGTCCGTGTGGGATTTGCGGACGCGGCAAGAGTTGGTGCGCCTGGGAAAAAATGACATCCTCATCCGCGCCGCTTTTTCACCGACGGAACCGCTGCTGGCATTCGCCAGTTCCACTGTTTTTGCCTCGGGGAAACGGCAAACCATGTTGCACCTCTGGAATACCGCGACGCGACAGATGATGGCCGAATTGCCGCTGGATGGTGAATCGTGCATGGGCTTGGCGTTCGCCAAAGATGGGCGGACGCTCGCCACTTCCACTTACGCAACGGACATATCACCGTCTGGCGCATGCCTGATGGGGCCAAGCTGGCCAGTTATGCTGTGGATACAGGTATCGGCTATCCATTTACAACCAGCTTTGCCGCGACCCCGGACTTGAGCTCTCGCAGCCTATCGACGTTATCGCGCCGGGCAGATTCGCGTCATTGACTTGCGGGATGGCAAGGAGCTTTGGAGCACTGCGGCTTCAAAAGAATATGTCACCGCCCTGGCGTTTTCACCGGACGGTAAAACTCTGGCGTCCGCTGTCCACAGTGTGTCGGACATCCGTTTGTGGGATGTCGCCACTGGCAAGCAGATCGGGCAACTGGAAGGACATGGCTCCTCGGTGAGCTCGCTGATTTTCTCGCCCGATGGAAAAAAACTCACTTCGAGCAGTACCGACCAGACAATTCGCATCTGGGATATTGCGAATCAAAAGTGCCTGGACGTGTTGCGCGGTCATCGCAACGAAGTGTGGCGGCTGGCCTTGCTGCCCGACGGCAAGACGCTGGTGAGTGGGGCCAAGGACGGCACGGTTTGCTTCTGGGATACGTCCGTCGCGCACCCGCATCAGGCCTGCCTCACCCTCCCGATGGAGAACGTTGACCGCTGGAACTTCGCCCCCGACGGACGATCTATCCTGACTCTGGACCGGCAAGGGGAGGTGGCGCAGCGGAGTGGCGCTGATTTTCATCAGCAGTCACCGTTGCTGGAAATGGAAACAAATGTTTCTTCATCCTGCTTTTCACCAGACGGACGTTTTCTGGCGGTCGGCTGGACCAACGGAATCATTCAGGTTTGGAACCCTTCACAACGGGTTTTGTTCTATCGATTGACCAACACTACCCATTACGTGTGGGTACTGAATCTTCTCGCCGACGGGAAGAAGCTGATCACCTTTTCCGGGCGGGGTAATTCCCTTCACGAATGGGATCTCACAACCCGTTTGGAGATACAGTCGTGGCAGGCACCGGCGGCATTTAACGGCGCAGCACAGCTTACGCCTGACGAACGATCCTTTATGGCCATTGGTGACGAAGGAGACGCTGTTGTAAGAAGCCTCGCTGACGCCAGCCAGACGAAAGTGGATCTGGGCGTGTTGGAAGGTTACAATGCTGATTTCTCGCCTGACGGAAAGCTGCTCGCGGTGTCCAGTTCGCTCGGCTTTGCCAGGGTTTGGGATGCCGCAACCTGGAAACCCGTAGCGACCATCGGCGGCTTTCTTAATGGGGTAAAACTATTGGCCTTTTCACCGGACGGCAAACGGTTGGCGATCGCCAGCAATGGCAAGGAGGCGGTGAGATTGTGCGACACGGATAGCTGGCAGGACGTGTTGACCCTGGAAAGTCAGGGCTCGGGCGATGGCGCACGGTTCTCCCCGGATGGCAATGACCTCATTTGGAGAAACAATACCACCCTCTACCTCTGGCGCGCGCCGTCCTGGGCGGAAATCAATGCGGCGGAGGCCAAGGAGAAGGCAGGGCTTCAGCAGCCATGAACCCGACCGGCGAAGAGGCGTTGTTTGCGCTGGCCGACTCCGCGGGCGTGAACTGCTTGATTTCCGTGATCTTCGCCGAGGGCAGGCGCGTGAACAAATCTTTCAGGCCTGAGGCGCAACTGGTTGCGATCACAGTCGTTGCTGAACGAGAATGCTATTGAAACCGCCTCTGGCTCTGGTATACTAATCGTGGTCACGGAGAGTGGGGAACATGGCTGCATTTGCAAATCGCTATTCTGACAACGTGCCTGGGAAGTTCTATGTGGACGACCAGTGCATCGATTGTGATCTGTGCCGCGAGACGGCGCCGGACAATTTCACGCGCAATGAAGACGGCGGCTACAGCTTCGTGTACAAACAACCGACGTCGCCGGACGAGGAAGTCCTCTGCAAGGAAGCCATGGAAGGTTGTCCGGTCGAAGCCATCGGCCATGATGGCGTGCAAGCTTCCGCCGACGCTGCCGCCGCCCCCGCCCAACCAGCTCCGCAACCGCAGGCCGGATGACGCCGGCGTTGCGAGCCCGGGTGCTTCACGAATGGCAGCCGTTCGGCGCCAGCCCGAACATCCCCACCGGCAATCCCGCCAGCCAGCTTGTCCCGCAGGTAATGAAGAAGCTGGGGCTCGAAGAACGTCTCCAGCAATCGCAGGTATTTTTCCTTTGGCCGGAGATCGTCGGGTCGGATATCGCGCGGCACGCCCAGCCGATCAGCCTGCGCAACGGGTTGCTCGTGGTGACGGTCGATCATCCGGTCTGGTTGCAGGAACTGTCGCGGTACCACAAGCCGCTGATGCTGCAAAAAGTCCAGGAGCGCATCGGCAAGAAGGCCGTGCGCGACATTTGTTTCCGCATCGGATGATGCGGCGCCTCGTTCTCCTGTTCCTGTGCGCGTTCGTTTGTATTCCCCGCGTTACGCTCGCCGCTGACGATGTCCTCAACGTCCCGTTCATCGGGCAGAAACCGAACTATTGCGGGCCGGCGGCGCTGGCGATGCTGGCGAACTATTACGGCCATCCCGTGTCGCAGGACGAAATTGCCGGGGCGATTTATCTGCCGGATATCGGCGGGACGCTCACGAGCGAACTCGGCGATTATGCGCGCCGGTTCCACCTGTGGGTGCGGCAATATCACGGGTCGCTCGACGATCTCCGGGAAAAACTGGCGGCGGGCGTGCCGCTGCTGGTGCTCGGACGGTTCGGCGAGCAACCGCACTACTTCGTGGTGCTCGGCTGGGACGGTTTTCGGCAAATTGTGACCGTACATTCGGACACGCGCGCGCACCTCGAGATGCGGCTGGAGGATTTTCAGCGACATTGGGACCGCGCCGGCAACTGGACGCTGCTGGTCTGTCCGCCGGAGAAGGCCACGTGGCGGTTATCGGCGGAGGAACACAACGATCTCGGCGTGTCCTTCGAGCGGGCGGGCGAACTCGAATCCGCGACGCGACAATACATCGCTGCCACGCAGATGCGTCCGGAAAATTCGTATTTTCGGATGAACCTCGGCAACGCGCTTCTCAAGCAGCATCGTCTGGCCGAGGCGGCGAAATCGTTTGCGCGTGCGGTCGAGCTCGACCCGCAAAACGCCGATGCCATGAACAATTTGGCGTACACGTATTGCGAAATGGGCGAGAACCTCGATCAGGCGGTGAACCTGTGCCAGCGGGCCGCCGCATCGTTCCCAGCCCGCAAAGCGTACTTCCTCGACACGCTTGGGACCGTCTACCTCAAACAGGGCAAGCGCCAGGAGGCCGCGACGGCGTTCGGGGCCGCCTTGGCCGCAACCACCGACCGCGAACAATCCCTGCGCGACGCCATCCAGAAACATCTCGCCGCCGCCCAGCCATAGCGAAGAGAGAGTTGTTAATCTCGTGGGCAACATGGTAGCGTTTCGCATCGCCATGCTCCGTGCCGCTCCAAAACATCCGCGAATTTGGTTCGCGGTTTTCGCGTTGGCGCTTTCACCGCAGCGATCAGCTGTCGCGACGGTCGCGAGCGTCGAGCGATGGGGAATTTATGAGGTCTCCCTGCCCGGCTCAACGAATGGAAATCCATTTCTGGACGTCCAGTTCTCAGCAAAATTTTCGCTCGGGGATACGAACGTCGATGCCAACGGGTTTTACGACGACGGCGGCGTGTACCGTGTCCGGTTCATGCCGGCGGAACAGGGGCACTGGCATTACTCGACGCGGAGCAACGCGCCCGAACTGAACGGCCAGAGCGGCGAATTCGATGTTACGGCGCCGGCGGCGCAAAACCACGGCCCGGTCCGCGTTCACAACATGTATCACTTCGCGTATGCCGACGGCACGCCGTTCCGGCCGATTGGCACGACCTCGTACAACTGGGCGCACATGGTCGATCCGCTTGAAGAGGTGACGCTGGCGAGTCTCGCCGCGTCGCCGTTCAACAAAATCCGCATGTGCGTGTTCCCGAAGCATCTGGCTGGGAACACCAATGAGTTGGCGCTGTATCCGTTTGAAGGCACGCCGCCGAAGACGTGGGATTTTGCGCGGTTCGATCCGAAATTCTTCCAGCATTTGGAAAAACGCGTCGGCGATCTTCGCGACCGCGGCATCGAGGCGGACATAATTCTATTCGATCCGTACGACAAAGGCCGATGGGGGTTTGACCGCATGCCAGCGGACGTGGACGACCGTTATGTGCGCTACATCGTCAGCCGTCTCGCCGCGTATCGCAACGTCTGGTGGTCGCTTTCCAACGAATACGATTTCAACAAGAACAAAACGGAGTCGGACTGGGACCGATTGTTTCAGGTCGTTGAGGCGGCCGATCCCTACGCGCACCTGCGGTCGATCCACAACGGGTTTTACATCTACAACAACACCAAGCCGTGGGTCACGCACGCCAGCATCCAGAACGGCGCGGCGGTCGAGGACAACGAGCGGGCGATGTTGTATCGCGACGTGTATCGCAAACCCGTCGTGTTCGACGAGGTGAAATACGAAGGCAACATCGCGCGGCGCTGGGGACAACTGTCGGGCGAAGAAATGGTGTTCCGGTTTTGGGAGGCGACCGTCGCGGGCACGTATGTGACGCACGGCGAAACATTATCGAACCCGGACCATATTTCGTGGACATCGGAAGGCGGCAAACTCCACGGCCAGAGTCCGGCGCGGCTGGCGTTCCTGAAACAGGTGCTGGCCGAAAGCCCGGCGGCGGGGATCGATCCCGTCGACAAATGGCAGGACTCGAACATGGGCGGTCAACTCGGCGAATATTATCTGCTCTATTTCGGCAGGGAGACGCCGGCCTCATGGCCGTTCGAGTTGTACAAAGACCGCATCAAAGACGGCATGAGATTCAAGGTCGATGTGATCGACACGTGGGGCATGACGATTACGCCCGTGGCTGGCGAATTCGTGACGAAGAAGAAGGACAACTATCATTTCGTGGACGCGAACGGGCGCGCCGTGCCGTTGCCCGGCAAACCATACATGGCCGTGCGGATACGGCGTGTGCCGGACACGAAAGCCGAACCGCCGCCGGCCGATGCGGTGCCGCCGGAATAGGAATCGGTCCCAGGTTCTTTTCGTTTTGCCGTGATTGGACAAACGACGATTCCGTCGTAGATTCACGTCGGCGAATTCAGAATTCAGGAGGAAGATTATGCACAACACCAAAGGCTACGCGGCGTTGAGCGCGACCACGCCACTCGTTCCGTTTTCATTTCACCGTCGCGATCCCGGTCCGGAAGAGATTGAAATCCAAATCCAATACTGCGGGGTCTGCCACTCCGACGTGCACACGGCGCGCAACGAATGGGCGGGCACAACGTTCCCCTGCGTGCCCGGGCATGAAATCGTCGGGCGCGTGGCGAAAGCAGGCTCGAAGGTGCGCAAGTTCAAGGAAGGCGAGCTGGCGGCGGTGGGATGCATGGTGGATTCGTGCCGCGAGTGCGAGATGTGCAAGTCGGGTGAGGAACAACTGTGCGACCTCGGGCCGGTGTGGACCTACAACAGCGAAGACCGGCGTCACGGCGGGATGACCTACGGCGGCTACGCGAACGCGATCGTGGTGGACGAATCGTTTGCGTTGCGGTTGCCCAAGGGGCTCGATCTGGCGGCGTCGGCGCCGTTGTTGTGCGCGGGGATCACGACGTATTCGCCGTTGCGCCATTGGAAGGTGGGGAAAGGGCAGAAGGTGGGGATCGTCGGTCTCGGCGGGCTGGGGCACATGGGGGTGAAACTGGCGAATGCGTTCGGCGCGCGGGTGGTGCTGTTCACGACATCGCCGGGCAAGGTGAAGGACGCGATCCGGCTCGGGGCGAAGGACGTGGTGATTTCGAAAAATGAGTCCGAGATGAAGAAGCACGCGAACACTTTTGATTTCATACTCGACACCGTGGCCGCGCCGCACGACATCAACGCCTACCTGGGCTTATTGAAGCACGACGCCACGCTGACGTTGGTGGGCGTGCCCGAGAAACCGCACGCGGTCCAGCCGTTCAGCCTCATCATCAAGCGCCGTCAACTGGCGGGGTCGTTGATTGGCGGGATACGCGAGACGCAGGAGATGCTGGATTTTTGCGGCGAACACAACATCACGTCGGACATCGAAATGATTCCCATCCAAAAGATCAACGAAGCCTACGACCGCATGGTCAAGGGCGACGTCAAATACCGTTTCGTCATCGACATAAAATCGCTGGGGTGAGGGGGCGCAGAAACGAGCGCCGCGTCAGATTTGCGACGCGCTCTGCGAGTAACTTAACGTGGTTGCCAAGTGGGAATAATACTGCAACAGGGAATCCAAGCCCTGTTACAGGGTTGACAAGCGCATCGCAAGCGGGTAGTCTCCAACCTCAATGGCGCGTTCATCTACTACTTATCCTCCGAAGTGGAACTCTGGAAAGACAACAGTCATTCGAATACCGCAGGGAATCGCGGAAGAATTACTCAGGATTGCCCGTCGCTTGGATTCATCCCCAAAGTTCATCATAAGAGAAGAACCCAACGCCCTTATTCTGGAATTGTCCAAACCGCGACGGGTGCGGTACACAGCCGAGAAGCCAGTGAATGTATCCAGCGTCCCGCATCGAAGCCCCTTTCGATATCCGGGCGGCAAGACATGGCTTGTCCCATATATTCGGGATTGGCTTCGCAGCAAATCGCAGCCTCCCGCCCTTCTCATTGAGCCCTTTGCCGGTGGTGCAATCGTAAGCTTGACGGCCGCATTTGAGCGGTTGGCGAAGCACGTTGTCTTTTGTGAACTTGATGAGGACGTTGCCTGTGTATGGAGAGTTGTTCTCAATGGACACGCGGAATGGCTCGCAAAACAAATTTTAGCGTTCGACCTGACTTTGGAAAACGTGCGCAAGACGCTTGAGAACTCAGCGGGCGACGTTCGGGAAAGGGCGTTTCAAACAATTCTTCGAAACCGAGTTCAGCGCGGGGGAATTATGGCGCCCGGTGCCGGACTGGTGAAAAACGGCGAGAAAGGACGTGGTCTTGGATCACGGTGGTATCCGGACACGCTTGCGCGTCGCATTCGCGAAATCAATCGTCTCAAAGATAGGCTGACGTTTATCAGCGGCGACGGCTTTGCCTTGATTGAAGAGCATAAGTGCGATCGCGATGCGGCGTTGTATATCGATCCTCCGTATACGGTGGCCGCACGTCGCCTTTATCGAAGATGGAAAATTGACCATTCCCGCCTTTTTTCTCTGCTGAGGGATTGTGAGGGCGACTTTCTTATGAGTTACGACAACACAGTTGAAGTAGCCGAAATGGCCAAGAAATATGGGTTTGAGACGTCACCGATTGCGATGAAAAATACACACCATGCGAAAATGACCGAACTTCTAATCGGGCGAAACCTTTCCTGGCTTCAGGACAAGCACTGACCACGAAGGAGCGACTACCGGCTCGGCTTCCTGACCAATGGATGATCCGGACGAACTGTGCTCAACTTGGCGCGTAACTGATCTTCGAATCTCTCCTTTGAAAGGGGCACTCCGCCGGTCAACGCCTTAACTGAAGAATCCAGTTTGGTGAAGACCACGTCGCGCTTGGCGAGTTTCCATCCTGTTGACGTTTCATCATATCCGACGACAAACCAAGCGATTTCCGCATTGGAAAGGTACTTCTCTCGCTCCAGACCGACCAAGGATTTGGAAAATGCTTCATCGACGACGACGGCCATTTTCTTGCCCCATGTACGAATGGTTGGAACCTTCGTTTGGAGCTGTGGTAAAAGCCGCTTCGGTCCTGAACTCCGCCAGTCTGGTCTGCGATGAGCAGCCGGAAATGGCAGCGTCTCGTACACCCGCTCGCCAAGCAAAGTGAATTCCCTGTTCATGGCCATACCGGAGAAATACACCGCCTGAAGCTCAAGAGCACACCAATCAATGGGATCGCGCGAGGGATGAACGATCACGTTGTCGATTCTGCCGATAAAATCTCCACTGTCTTCATCTGCTTCGGTTGGTTCAGGGCCTAGTCGGTCCAAGAAGCCAATTTGATTCAACACGTCGGGGGAATCAGTTTGAAGGATGGTTTCCCCGACCCACCGAAAAATCAAACGATCCTCAAGAAATCGGCTCGGACACGTCGTTATGAGTGGGCCAGTGCCCAAAACAGACGCCTTATCAACTTGCTCGTACAACCTAAGCGAACAAACGCCGCCCTTCTTATTACAGGCGTTTGGCACTTGGAATGGGCATGGCTTTCCTGTTAGCGCATCCGTGTCGATTTCAGTCCTTGCTCGATGAAAGCGCTCGCTTGGGGAGAGTTTTTCCAGTCCAGCCCCGTACCACTCGCCGATTGAATATCGCCGACGCGTTTTTGAAGCATTTGGACGTGCCATCCCTGTGTTGATACCAAGACAAGCACGGCATGACCACCAAAAACGAAGGTGCTGTTTCTCGGCCCCGGTTTGCCAGTTATCGCCCTGCGCGCGGTCGCTTTTGCGAGCGTTCGTTGAAGAAGAGGTATTGCTGCGCCCAGCCGGCGTAGGGGCCGAAGTGGGAGCGGGCGAACTCGCGAAGTTCGCGGGCGGTGACGCGTTTTTTGCCGGGGAAATAGATGCGGCGGAGGGCGCGCTCGATCCACACGTCGATAGGGAAGGCGTGGTCGAATCCACAGGCGAACAGCAACACGCAGTTGGCGATTTTCTCGCCGACGCCGGGCAGTTTGATCAATTCTTCGAGGGCGCGGTCGTAGTCCATCGACTGCAAGCCGTGGAGGTCGATCTGGCCGCTATCGATCATGCGCGCGGCGGCGAGGAGGTTTTTCGCGCGGAAGCCGAGCTTGCAATCCCAGAGTTGTTGGTGAGAGGCGCAGGCGATGGCGGAAACGGTCGGGAAAGCGTGGTGCTCGGCGTCAATCGGCTCGCCGAACCGCTGGGCGAGCAGACTGACGATTTGACGGATCTGGACGATCTGTTTCGACGAACTGGCGATGAACGAGGCGAGACATTCCCAGGGTTCCTGGCGGATGACGCGCAGGCCGTGATGGTCGCGGGCAGCTTGGTGGAGCAGGGGATCGCGGGGAAAGGTGGCGAAGATTTTCGGCAGGGAAACGTCGAGGGCGAGGTAGTTTTGTAGCCGCGAATCGCATTCGCGGACCTTGGTGTCCTGCCTCCGCCGCGAAAAGGTTTCGCGGCTACAATGCCACTCGACAACATCGCCATTCTGCCGCAGACGCCAGATTTCCTTGCCGACGACGCCGACGAACCAGCCATCGGCGTGGCGCTGCCAGCGGAAGGCCTGGCCGCATTCCAGCGTGGCGGCGAGAGAAAAATCAGAAACATTGATTGCGTTCGGCATTTCTGGTACAAGGTCGCACGGGGAACCCTAGTGATGTTGAACGAGGAGGTCAATACCGCTTGTCCCGCGTCGGGCGGGCCTTCGCCTCGCCGAAGTGGCTTCGGCCACGCAGGCGGGATGCATTTTGTGGGGATTTGTGGCACCGCGATGGCGTCTGTCGCCGCGATGTGCCGCGAACTCGGCCACGTCGTCACCGGCAGCGACGAAAACGTGTATCCGCCGATGTCCACGTTTCTGGAATCGCGCGGGATATGCATCCTGTCGGGCTTTCGCGAATCGAATCTCGACCATCATCCCGACCTGATCGTCATCGGCAACGCGATGAAACGCGGGAATCCCGAGGTCGAGCGCGCGCTCGACGAGCGGCTGAACATTTGTTCGTTGCCGGAGTTGGTGCGTGACGGTTTTCTGCGCGGCAAACATTCCGTGGTGATCGCGGGGACGCACGGCAAGACGACGACGACCTCGCTACTGGCGTGGGTGATGGAGTCGGCCGGACTGGCGCCCGGATTTTTGATTGGCGGCATTCCCAATAATTTCGGATGCGGGGCGCGGGTGGGGAAGGGGAAACACTTTATTATTGAAGGCGACGAATACGACACGGCGTTTTTCGACAAGCGCAGCAAGTTCGTCCACTATCTGCCCGACACGGTCGTCCTCAACAACATCGAGTTCGACCACGCCGATATCTTTCGCGATTTGTGGGCGGTGAAACGCGCGTTCCGCCAACTGGTGGCGATCGTGCCGCGGCACGGGGTGATCATCGCCAACGGCGAAGACGCGAACGTGCGGGAAGTGGTCGCCGACGCGCAATGCCGGGTGCGATTTTTCACGAAGGCCGACGCGGCGGGTTTTGAGTTGCCGATGGCCGGCGACCACAACCAGCATAACGCGGCGGCAGCGGTGGTGTGCGCGACGGAGTTGGGCTTGTCTCGCGAGCAGATTCAGGGCGGGTTCTCGTCGTTCACCGGCATCAAGCGCCGGATGGAGGTGCGCGGGGAAGCGGCGGGGGTCACCGTGCTCGACGATTTCGCGCATCATCCGACGGCGATTGCCGAGACGATCCGCGCGATTCGTGAGAAATACCCGCGACGACGATTGTGGGCGCTGTTCGAGCCGCGCAGCAACACGACCCGGCGCAACGTGTTTCAGCGGGAACTGGCCGAATCGCTCGCGCTGGCGGACGGCGTGTTCATTTCGCGCGTGGACCGGCTGCAGGAACTGGGCGAGCGCGAGCGATTGAACCCCGAGGCAATTATCGAAGAACTGCGCAGCCACGGACGTGTCGCGGAGTATTCGGCCAGCGCCGACGAGATCGTCAACCGGCTCGTGCCCAATCTCCACGACCGCGATGTCGTGGCCGTGTTTTCCAACGGGAAATTCGATGGCATCCACGACAAGCTGCTGACGCGGCTGCGTGACGCGAGCCTCGGGCAACATTTGGAGCCCGGAGTGGACATTCCGGCTTTGCCGACGGGCATTCATCGGCAGTAGAATCCCGCCATGTGGAAGGTGAAGCAGAGCGCCAAAACCGACGTTCGAACGGCGCTGTTTCGGTTTTTGAGTTCGATTCCTTGTCACCTGTTGGCGCTCGCCTGCGTGGCCTCCTACTACGTGGCCACGTCCTGGCGGCGATGGAATGACCCCTTAATCAACTTCAGTCGCGAACTGTACCTGGCATGGCGCATTGCGGGAGGTGCCGTGCTCTTTCGGGATGTGGACGACTACTACGGTCCGCTCTCGCAATACGTGAACGGCGGATTGTTTGCGCTGTTCGGCCCCGGCTTGATGCGGCTGGTCGTGGCGAACCTTCTTGTCTTTGCGGCCATCGTGACAACGCTTTACTTGCTGCTCCGGCGGGCGTGGGGGGCGGGCGCGGCGCTGGTGGCGTCGACGGTGTTCGTCGCTGTTTTTGGTTTCTCACATTTTTCCGACGCCAACAATTACAACTACGCCACGCCCTACGCGCACGAGACCACGCACGGGATGTTGGTGTTGCTCCTGCTGGTGGCCGTTCTCATGCGTTGGCTGGCAGGGCCCGCGAACCAGTGGAGTCTGCTTGCGGGGTTTCTCTTCGGCCTCACCGCCGTGCTCAAGCCAGAGATCATGCTGCCGGCAGGTTTGCTCACCGCCACCGCCGCGGTGCTGCATCGGCGGGGCGCAGGCCGCCTGACGATCACCGGCTTTGGCGCCTGGGCAATTGGCGCGGTGTTGCCGACGCTCGTTTTTGCCGGATATTTCATGCGTCACCTCCCGGTTGGGGAAGCGTGGGCGGCGGCATGCCGCGCCTGGCTGACCGTCGTATCAACCAGCGCCGGGAAAGACCGCCTGACAGATACACGCGCCCGCTGTCAGTTCGGGTGCTCTACTCTCGTGACGTTTCCACCTTCGGGAAGGCGGGTAGCAGACTTTTTACCGTAGTTTTCTTAACGGTTTGCCGAATCTGGTAAACACACACGCCAAAGTCAAGACTATCACGGAAGCCTCTTGCCTCCGCCGGTGCACCAGCATAGACTCACGGGTGTTTCCACGGAGGACAATTATCGCGCAAGGAAAGGAGAACTATGAACCGAAGTCTTTCGATTGTCGTACCCGCGTGTTAGCGGTGCAATTCTTGGTAAGCGTCTGTTTGGTTCTTAATGGTGTACACTTGCATCCCGTAATCGTCCGGCCATTGGGAAGCTGCCTTACTCTTAATCCCGTCAAGGACACTGGATGGAACCCCGCTGACCGATGTCATGTCTCGGAGGGCCTGATACGCTTCTGTTTCGTTCTTGACGGTGTAGGCTTGCATTTCAAAGTCATCGGGATATTTGGCCTCAGCTTTCGCCTTGATCTGAGACAAGATGCTGGCTGGCGGTGTTTCTGACGATTCCTCTTTGGCTTGCTGCGGTTTAGCCGTGTCCTCAGCCTGCTGCGGAAGATCTTTAATTTCTGGCGAGTATCCGGTCTTCGCTGGATAATTCTGAATCACTTCCTTTCCTGCAAACGAGTCAGCGCGGCGCTCGCCTTCAGCGATTTCAGCGGGACTCATTGCTTGGACAAGCGAATTACGATAGTTGAGATCAGCCTCTAAAAGTTTACTGTCCGCTTCCTCAAGGCCAGCCTGTTGTTCGGGCGGAAGCAACTGAGTCATTGAGTCCTGTTTAAGCAACAACCCTTTGACACCCTGACGAATCGAAAGTGCAAGCCATTTGTACCCTTCAATGGAATCATGCGCGACGCCTTCGCCGCGGAAGTACAGTACGCCGAGGGCGAATTGGGAGTGGGCGTCACCTTGTTCTGCGGCCTTCCGATACCAAGACATCGCCTCCGCGTGGTTCTTCTCCAGATGGAATCCGTCGTCATACAACTGCCCCAAGCTCCATTCGGCCTGTATGTCGCCCTTCTCGGCTGCCGCGCGAAACCACTTAATTGCTTCAGGAATGTTATGCTGCACGAAGCCGCCACTATACATCACGCCGAGATTTTCTTGGGCTTTCACGCTTCCTTGTTCGGCTGCTTGCCGGAACAATTTGACTGCTTCCGCGCAGTCCTTCGAGACGCCCCAGCCGTTCTTGTACATCACCCCTAGGTTGTTTTGCGAGTTCGCGTCGCCTTGCTCCGCAGCCTTGCGATACCATTTGACCGCCTCGGTGGGTTTCCTCGGCACGCCCAGGCCATTCCCATATACCAATCCAAGTTTGCCTTGTGCTTCAACATTTCCACCTTCGGCATTAGCCTTGAGTTCGGAAAGATTAAGTGCCGCTTCTGGCTGGGCATCCACGCCGTCTGCGCTGAGAGCGGCAGGTGACGCTGAATCGTCGGCGTGCTTCTCGGCATCTCGCGTCTGTCTCGGTCCGGTCTGAGCCATCAAAAGTTCTACAACCCCCTTCTGCCCAGCAAAAAACTCCATCGGCCCCTTCGCTTTTTCCAGTGGAGTCTCCCCGTTCTTATCCCTCGCGTTCACGTCGGCTCCGTGAGCCAGCAACACTTCCACGACCTCTTTGCACTGTCTGCAAGTTAGCGACACCGCCGTCTTGTGTAATGGAGTCTCTCCATCCTCGTCCTTCGCGTTCACGTCGGCTCCGTGAGCTAATAACACTTCCACAATTTCTTTCTGCCCGTCGTAGGCCGCCAAGTGCAATGCAGTTTGTCCGACCTTGTCTTTCGCGTCCACGTCAGCTTTGTTGGCCAGCAAGAGTTCTACGACCTCTTTTCGCCCCCATTGCGCCACCCAGTGCAATGGAGTCCTTCCGTACCCGTCTCTCGCGTTTATGTCGGCCCCTTTACCGAGGAGGGACTTTACGCTGGTGACATCGCCCGTTTTCGCTGCCGCAATTAACGGGGACTCTGAATCGTCGGCACGTCCCACAGCGGCAAACAAAAGCGTTGCCAGCAGTAATCCCGTCTTCACGTATTGCCTGAAAGAAATGTTCACACCTAGCCTCCGTTTCTGGTCACGAATTGTATTGCCGCGCGGGGCACGCTGGCAATGCTCCAAATCATTTACTGCTGCTGCTGCATGGTTGTCAGGATGCCGTTGTCAAAGGACAAGTACCAATATGAAGTAGTCCTGCCTGCTTTGACCTGTATACCAGCACTCGTGTACATGGGAGTTTTCACAAACTCGTATGAGTTCGCGCGCATGTAACCAAGAAGATTGGAAGCGAGCGTGTCCTCAGAGTAAACCCACTCCTCGGACCTGCCGCCCGCAGTAACCGTAGAGTTGATGCTCGTGGGTTTTCCAAGCAGAGCAACGACTTCGTCCGTCTTCATTCCGATTTTCACCTGATTCAGATGATCTTGAATTTTTTCGGCACCCTGCTTTGCTTGGCCCGCTACTGTGAGTGACTGATACCCCTCGGAAGAACACCCTGCGAGAGTAAGACAAAGCAACAGAAGTGCGCACGTGGTTTTCATAGCTTCCTTTCGCGTCGGCTCCGCCGCCGTCGAAAAAAAGGGGCGCACCTACTTGCGCCCCACGACAGGCACTAGGGTGCCCACAAGGAAACGCTTTCGGCACACCCCAGCGGGGGCGTGCCTTCAAGCGCCGTCCTTGTGTCGAAGTCCCTAGTTTCGTCGTGACAGCAGCCGAAGCAACGCAGAATGTTTTTGGGTTAGCGGTTCTCGATACGTGGTCTCCTAACGCGGAGGATTCTACCGCTGTGCGGGGTGCGCTGGCAATGCCACAGAACCGGCCACGTCACCGAGAGTGACCTTGACGCTGGCATCCATAGACCAGGCCGAAGTCCACTAGGCAGCCGATTCCGAAGATCGAAATTCTGCTTCCGGCGCTACCACCCCCTATCACCCCCCGCCGAAAGTCAAAAACCCTCGCGGGTTTTCAGACTTCCCGGCAACATGCCGTGGCGAGGGCAGCGCGTGATGTTTCGTGGCGTTCTCTCCCTGCTGTAGGGCCGTTCTCAATCCACGCCCGTTGAATCGCCGTCGTTTGCTCGCTCCAATTCATGCGCATGTTTCAGAATGAGAATCTGTCCGGTTGAGCCGTGATTCACGGCAACACGACTCGGTGCATCCAGTCCCAAAAGCGCGGCCATTCGTTTCTCAGACTCAATGATGACATGCAGGAAACGCGGGTCGCCGCATTGACCCGTCAGTGTGTGGCTTGTCTCGTGGCCGTCTGTGCCGTCCTTCTCCTTTACCGTCTCCGCCTTGTTCTGGCTGCGTTCCCAGCCCGCCCACGCCTCGCTCTCAACCCGCTCCAAAGCCGCGAGTTGACGGCCTTTGGCCATAGCGAAGTCCACTTCGGCACTGCGGCGGTAACGCTCCTCAACAAAGGCGAGGTCGTTGTGAATCTGAGTCTTCGACAGGGTGTAGGGTCTGCCCAGCCCCGCAAACAATTCGACGATGGCGCGTTCTGTCTTGCCTTCGATCCTCCACCACTCGATTTGGGCGCGGTCTGCGGCCTTCTGGCATCCGCTACGGAAGGGTGCCTTCAACTTGCCGCGCTTTAGTGCTTCAACGGCGGTCGTGGTCATGTTCGGATGCTCATGTCAGGCTACCATTGCCGGACACCGCCCCGCCAAACGGTGTCCGGGTATACCGGCGGGTATATTTGCCATGCGAGCGTGTTGAACGTTGCTCGCTTCGAGACTGCGGAAGCCTTCGACGCGTCCGCGCCAAAGCTCTTGATTTTGTTTGTGTTGTGGGTATTCTCTCCATTGCCTTTTGAGCGTTGCGGCCCCATCGTCTAGAGGCCTAGGACATCAGATTCTCAATCTGGGTACACGGGTTCGAATCCCGTTGGGGCCGCCAAATTATCAACAGCCCCGTTTTGCAGCTGTGAATGGCCGAGAAATTGCTGCCGAGACAAGCATAATCAGCTTACCGATTTCTAGATCGCAAGGAAGGAACCATGGACATCACGATTGCAGTCGTTCCCGTGGCCGGGCTGGGCACGCGGCTCTTGCCCGCGACGAAGTCACAGCCGAAGGAAATGTTGCCGGTCGGACGCAAGCCCGTCGTCCAGTACGTGGTGGACGAACTGGCCCGGGTCGGCGTGAAGCGGGTGTTATTCATTACCGGTCCCGGCAAAGCCTCCCTGGAAAACCATTTTGACCTGAATGACGAACTGGTTCGCGTATTACGGGAGACCGGCAAGGAAGAATTGCTGGCGGAGTTGGAATTTGAGCGTGCAGCGATCCAGTATTTCTACACGCGGCAGCGCCAGCTTCTGGGATTAGGGCACGCGATCCTGTGCTCGGAAGCGTTCGTCGCCAAGCAGCCGTTTGTCGTGGCGTTGGGCGATTCGATCATCGGCCTGCATGCCCAGAGTGACATCGTCCAGCGGATGAAACAGTGTTTCGTGGACAAGGGCGCCGTCGCCGTGATCGCCTTCGAGGAGGTTCCGGCCAACGAGGTGCACCAATACGGTATTGCCAAGCCCAAGAGTGACGGGGAACTGTTCGAAATCGAGGACCTAGTCGAGAAACCATCCCAGTCCGAGGCTCCCAGCAATCTGGCTATCGCCGCCCGTTACATCCTGTCACCGGGCGTTTTTGACGCTATTCGACGCATCCATCCCGGCAAAGGTGGTGAAATTCAGATCACGGATGCCATACGCCTCATGATTCGAGACGGCGGGAAAGCCTATGGCATTCGCTTAAGCCGGGAAGAACGGCGGTATGATATTGGAAACTTCCAGTCGTATTTCCGGGCTTTCGTAGAGTTTGCCCTGGCCGACAAGAGACAGGGGCCGGCACTGCGCAAGCACCTGGAGACATTGCTCCATGATCATCATTCGTAAACGCGCCTACGCCCGAGCCGGGCTGTTGGGGAACCCGTCCGACGGGTACCACGGGAAAACCATCTCGATTATCGTCCGCAATTTTTGGGCGGAGGTCGTGCTGTATGAATGGGACTCTGTGGACATTGTGCTCGCGCAAGACGACCGGGCCCGGTTCAGTTGCATAAACGATCTGGCCAAGGACGTAAAACTGCACGGCTACTACGGCGGCATCCGGTTGGTCAAAGCCACCATCAAACGGTTTGTTGACTACTGCGAGGCCAATCAGTTGACGTTCCCGAACCGCAACTTTTCCGTCCGCTACCAAACCAATATCCCGCGACAGGTGGGGATGGCTGGATCCAGTGCCTTGATTGTTGCGACGTTGCGCTGCCTCATGGAATTCTACGGTGTCGACATCCCGCTGGAAGCCCAGCCCACGCTGGTCTTGTCGGTTGAGAAAGACGAACTGGGCATCGGGGCCGGGCTCCAGGATCGCGTGATCCAGGCTTATGAGGGGCTGGTCTACATGGATTTCGACAAGGCTCACGAGCACCTCGTCGGAGGGTTGAAATGTTATCAATACGAACCGATGTCCCTCAGTCTATTGCCGCCTTTGTACATTGCCTACCACAACAGCCTCAGTGAGCCGACCGAGGTGTTCCACAACGACATCCGGGGACGGTTCGACCGGGGTGAGGCGAAAGTCGTCGCCGCCATGAAGCACTTTGCCGAGCTTGCCGCGCGGGGACGCGAGGCGCTGCTCCAGCAGGACACGAAGCGGCTGGTGCGACTCATTGACGAGAATTTCAATACCCGACGAAGCATTTACAGTCTGGCTCCCTGGCAGATTCAAATGGTTGAGGTCGCCCGGCAGTGCGGTGCCAGCGCCAAGTTTGCCGGCTCCGGCGGCGCCATCATCGGCACCTACGAGGACGAGGCGATGTATCGGGAGTTGTGCGCCGCGCTGTCCGCAATCGATTCCCGCGTTATCAAGCCGCAGATCCAATAGGCTCTACGAATGCGGTTGGCGTTTCGTATGCGGATCGATCAGTGTTCCTCCAACACCGGATTCGTCAACCGGCCGATTCCCTCGATTTCCACGGTCACGGTATCGCCGGGCTTGAGCCAGACCGGCGGGGTGCGCGCCATGCCGACGCCCTGCGGTGTGCCGGTGAGAATCGCCGTGCCGGGCAACAGCGTCGTGCTGCCGCTGAGAAATTCAATGAGGGTCGGAACATCGAAGATCATGTCGCTGGTGTTGCCGTCCTGCATCACGGCGTTGTTGAGAACGGTGCGGATGCGGAGATTGTTGGGATTCGGAATCTCATCGGGGGTGACGAGGCATGGACCGAGGGGAGCGAATGTATCGAATGTCTTGCCGCGCGTCCACTGGCTGCCGCCGAATTGTCTCTGCCAGTCGCGCGCGCTCACGTCGTTGGCGCAGGTGTAACCGAGCACATGGCGGATCGCCTCGGCTTTGGAAACATTTTTGCAACGTTTGCCGATGATCACGGCCAGTTCGCCTTCGTAATCGACCTCGTTGCTCTTCAGATGGGTCGGCAACAGGATCGGCTCGTTCGGGTGCTGCAACGCGGCCGGCGATTTCATGAACAACACGGGGAACGAGGGAATCTTCGCCTGCGTCTCGGCGGCGTGCTGACGATAGTTCAGGCCGATGCACAGGAAGGCGACCGGAGCGATCGGCGCGAGCAATTTCCTCACGTCGGCGCGCTCGTCGGTGACGCGATACTCGCCGAAGATGTCGCCGTCGATGCGTCGTGCTGTCCCGTCGGTTAGTTGCGCGGCGTGATGGACACTCCCGTTGGCGTCCTCGTAGCGGATGATCTTCATTGTTGTTGCGCCCCCTGTTGTTCTTGGAACTCGGGGAAGAAGGGGTTGTGCCGCTTCTCCTCGCCGACGGTGGTTAACGGGCCGTGGCCGGGACAGATGACGGTGTCGTCGGGCAAGCTGAAGACGCCCGAGCGGCTGGTGCGTAGCGCCTCGTCGTAACTCACCAGGCCGCCACCCATCGACCCGGCAAAGAGCGCGTCGCCGACGATCGCAAGCCGTTTCGCCAAACCCGTTACGACAAACGTTGTGCCGCCGCGCGCGTGGCCGCTGGTGCGCCGCGTTTCGATTCGTAGTCCGCCCAGCGCAAATTCTTTTCCATCGGCGAACGGCTTCGCACCGGGCAACGGCTCGCGTTCGCTCACATAGGCCTTCGCGCCGGTGGCGTCCTTCAATCGATCCAGATCGAAGACGTGGTCGGTGTGCGTGTGCGTCAACAGGATCAACCCGAGCGTCAATTGCTTCTCGCGGATGAATTGCAGGATCGGATCGGCGTCCATGCCCGTATCAAACACCGCCGCCTGCCACGTCTGCGGATCGAACACGACGTACGCGTTGGCCGTCATATCCTCAAACGGGGTCGTGAAGACGGCGAAACCATCGAGCGGCTCCACGTCGCGCGGGCGCCACGCCGCCCTCGCGCTGGCCACCAACGCCTCCTCCCCCAGATGCAGTGCCACCGCCACCTTGCGTATGACGGCTTCGTCAAGATCAGCGGGCAAGCCCGACCTCAACTCGCTGAGACGCTCCCCGGGCACACCCACCCGTCGCGCCAGGTTGCCTGCTGTCAGCCGCAACCCCCGCTGCGCCTTCCCTACGATATCCCCAAAATTGTCCTCGAGCGGTATCCGCGCCATCGCCCCAAACTCTACCAGCCTTGTCCACCACGTCAACCCGCATCGCCCCTCGCCCCAGGGCGGGACGCCCGGGATTGCGGTGGCGCATCGCAGTCGCTATACTGCGGACAACTTCCGGAGGGATTCATACATGAGAACATTGGTCAGCGTTGCTCTACTTGCGGTCACGGTCAGCGTCGGTCGCGCCCAAATCATGGAGAACAATCCGTCTCCGCCCGAGGGCGGACCGAAGAACATCGTAGCCACCAACGCGCCCGTCGCCCAGACAGGGCCAGCGGCGGCGACGTACATCGACGCGGCCACGGTAGCGTCGGCGTTCGAGAAAGGGGGTATACTGTCCCAGACCCCGGGCTACAAGGTCGTGGCCGGCCGGCGGGAACGACCTGGCCGCACCGAAATCCACACCTACGAGACGGACGTGTTCTACATCGTTGACGGCACGGCGACATTCGTCACCGGCGGCACTTGTGCCGACGCGAAGATCACGTCGCCCGGCCAGCTACTCGGCACGACGATCACCGGCGGAGAAACCCATCATCTCAAGAAGGGCGACGTGATCATTGTGCCCGCCGGCCTGCCGCACCAGTTCACCGAGGTCAGCCATCCGTTCTTGTACTTCATCGTCAAGCCCATTCGCGGCCAGTGATGAAATTGCCGGATTGGTGATGTGTGGATTTCCTCTTGCACTGATGCGTATAAACTGACATCAGACAGATGATGTTTCGGCGACGACATTACACGGGGCTGGCCGGTGTGGCACAATGAAGAACGCGTGGGGACCACTGGCGGCGGTGAGCGCGTTGGTCATCGGGCTCTACGCGTACATGGCTCGCCCGGGCGCGTGGGAATCGTTGACCCAGAATGCGGCTGACTCTTCCTACAATTTATTGGTGCAAGGATTTCGTGCCGGTCAACTGGGTCTGAAAAAGGAAGTGCCGCCCGGACTTACACAGCTCGTGGATCCCTACGATCCAGCGGCCAATGCCCGCTTTCGCGGTGGGACTGACCGGTTGCATGATCTGAGCTACTACAAGGGCAAGCTCTACCTTTACTTCGGGATTACTCCCGCGGTGATGCTATTCTGGCCGTTTGTCGCCCTGACCGGGCACTACCTTTTTCACGGACAAGCCGTGGTGATCTTTTGTGCCATCGGCTTTCTGACCAGCGTGGGCGTGCTGGGCGCTCTGTGGCGGCGTTACTTTTCCGAAGTGAGCCTGTGGGTTGTTGCCGCATGCGCGCTGGCGCTCGGTCTGGCGACGGGCGTGCCGGTGATGCTGCCGTGGTCCGGTCTCTGCGAAGTGGCGATCAGTTGCGGGTATATGCTGACGATGCTGGCCCTGGGCGCGATTTGGTGCGCGTTGCACGAGCCGGAGCGGAGGCGCCAGTGGGTGGCGGCGGCGAGTGTGGCCTACGGGCTGGCGGTGGGGGCACGGCCCTCGTTGCTGTTTGGGGGGATTATCCTGCTGGTGCCGGTGATTCAGGCGTGGCGCAAGCGGCGGCAAACGTGGTCGGTGCTGACGGCGGCGACCGGTCCGATCATCCTCATCGGGTTGGGGCTGATGCTCTACAACGCCCTGCGCTTCGATAACCCATTCGAGTTCGGCTGGCGCTATCAGTTGGCCGGGGAGCGGCAGATTGCGCGGCAATTGTTCAGCCTGCGTTATCTCTGGTTCAATTTCCGGGTGTATTTTCTGGAGCCGGCGCACTGGAGCGGTCGGTTTCCCTTCATACACGACATCACCGTGCCACCCTTGCCCGTGGGCCATGGGGGAGTGGAGCATCCCTTTGGCGTCTTGACCAACATCCCGCTGGTGTGGCTGGCGCTGGCGGTGCCGCTGGCGTGGCGCGGTCGCCCCGCGGATGCGCGTTCCGCCTTGTGCGGATTCGCGGCGGCGGTCGCCGTGTTTTTCGGGATTAGCACGCTGACCCTGAGCCTTTTTTTTGCCGCGTGCACCCGCTATGAGGTGGACTTTCTGCCTGCACTGGTCTTGCTGGCCGTGATAGGCGTCCTCGGGGCAGAGCGCGCGCTGGCCCCGACCCCGACCTCGAAGTCGGGGCTGGCTGACCAGCCGGCCTGGCGGCGTGCGGCGCGTTGCGGCTGGGGTCTGCTGCTGGTCTTCTCGGTGGCGTTCAACCTGTTTGCGACCGTTCCGTATTACGCCGAGATGCACTGCAATCTGGGGATGGCGTTGATGGGATCGGGCAGGATACCGGAAGCGATCGGGCATTTGCGGCAGGCGCTGCGGCTCAACCCCAATTACGCCGAAGCACACAACGACCTCGGGCTGGCTTTGTATTACACCGGCGAACGCGAAGAGGCTATCACCCACTACAAGCAGGCCATACGGATCAAGCCCGATTACGCCGAGGCGCATTACAATTGGGGAAATGCCTTGATTGCCGCAGCCAGGGTGTCGGAGGCGATCGGGCAGTACGAGCAGGCGCTCCGGATAAACCCTGATTTGGCCGAGGCACAAAACAACCTGGCGTGGGTGCTCGCTACTCTCCCGCCAGCGGAAGGAGGCAAGCCTGCTCGGGCGGTGCAGCCTTGCGCAGCGGGCGTGCGAGCGTACCGGTAATCGTGCTCCGAGTGATCTTGATACACTGGCTGTCGCCTATGCCGCCGCCGGCCGATTCGATGATGCTGTCGCGACGGCCCAAAAAGCCATCGACCTCGCCCGCTCTACCGGGCAAACACAGTTGGTCAATGAAATCGAATTCCGGCTGGATTTGTATCGCAGCGGACGCGCGTACCGCCAGCCGGTTGGCGCGATGCCTCCGCAGAATCCGTGATGGAAGGCGCGACCCTCGGAAGCTCAGACCGCAAGGTTCACAAAGCGTCCAAAGCGGTGACGGTGAAGCTTCCGGCGTACCCGGGTTCGAGCGATGGGGCTTGTGCCGCTGCCTCAGGAGAAGATCACGGCGCCGGCTGCGGGAAATGGTTGACAAGCTCTCGGATGCGGTCTATCGGCAAGGAGACGACATGATACGAAACGCGTTGGTACGTAGGCTCGTGATTGTTGGTTTGGCGACCGGCCTGAGTTTGGGCGCGGCGGAGGCACAGGAGGCCGCGGGCAACGGCAAGGTCGTGGGCTTGGACGTTTTTTACAATCACCAGGTACGCGACGGCAAACCGTTCCATTACATCTGGCAGGACACGACCGATTCGGGCTACTCAAAATTTGGGGAGGTGTGGCGGCAATGCGGGGCGACGCTCGGCGAATTGGACAAAGCGCCGACCCTCGGCGACCTCCGCAAGGTTTCGGTGTACATCATCGTCAATCCCAACACACCGGCGAAGGCCGCCGATCACAAACCGAATTATATCCAGCCCGCCGACGTCGAGGCCATCGTGGCCTGGGTGAAGGACGGCGGGGTACTGGCGCTATTCGCCAACGACAAGAACAACTGCGAGTTCGAGCACCTCAACCAACTTTCCCAGCGGTTCGGGATCACGTTCCATGAGGACCTGCGCAACGAGGTCCCCAACAAAAACGATCGGAGCCCTGGGACATTCAGCGCCGCCCAGTTTCCGAAACATCCGTTGTTCCAGGACGTGAAGATGATTTTCCTGAAGGAGATTTGCACGCTCGGGGTGGCCGATCCCGCCCAACCGCTCCTCGTCGCCGACAAACAGCATGGCGCAGGCAAGGACATCATCATGGCCACCAGCCGGTTCGGCAACGGATTCGTCTTCGCCATTGGCGACCCCTGGTTGTACAACGAGTACATCAACGTCACCGCCCCGAACCTGCCCATCGAGAATCGCCAGGCCGCCACGAACCTCGCCCACTGGCTGTTGGCGGCCAGCTCACCGCCCCAGGCCAAATAACACGGCGTTGTTGAAAAGGCGCGGTCGGTGACTGACGGGGCACGTCTGGTCTTTCGTGGTGAGGCGTTGACGGCCCGAGTGGTACGTGGTACGTCGGTCGGATATTGACGAGGGAGCCATGGAGTTGATCGGGTCGTGAACGCGGCTCGTCGCACCTCGCGCTGTATGCCCTCGGCACAAGGGGCTTCGGTTATTGTTTTGTTGCCGGTCGATCCTTACGACGGCGCTGCTCCAATAGTTTTCATGGCAGCAGCACGCGCACGCGGTAGAAGAGGTTCGGGACGCCGCTGGTTGCGCGCCCGATATCCGTGATGTTGGTGACGGTCCCGAGTCCTGTTCCTCCGTTAACGCTGTCGTAATCGACACCGAGGAAGTTCGTCACGGCGCCCGTGAAGTTGGTCCCCGTGAAACTCCCGTTGCCCGTGCCGGTGGTGTATTCCAGTATGTTTGTGCGGTCGCGTGGGCCACCCGGATAAGTCGTGTCGCCGCTGGCGCCGAGATACGTAACCGTGACGTTCGCGCCCGACTTCGCGACACTAATGACGTGCAGGTACGCCGCCGCGTTGGTGGGGCTGAAGCCAGCCATGAACTTGTTGGTGTTGCTCATGCCATCGCCCGTGTAGGAGGCGTTCCCGCCAGTTAATGTGCCGGTGAGGCCGTAGGCCTGCTGCCACCACGCGAACGGGTCATAGACGCCAATCGCCTGCGTAACCGGACTACTGGCTCCGCCTGCATTGGAGGCAATCAACGTGGCCGTCCATGCGCCCGGGTTCGCAAACGTGTACGTCGGGCTCTCGGTCGTCAACGTCCCGCCATCACTGAACGTCCAATACCAAGCCGTGGGCGAATTGGACGGGATATCGGTGAAGCTGACGGTCAAGGGCGCCGCTCCGCTGGTCGGACTGGCGGTAAAGTTGGCTGCCGGCGGCGGCGGCAACACCGTAATGCAGTTGGACACCGTGTCCGTGCCCGAGCCGCCCGCGCCGCTGACGATCTCCGTTACGCTGTAAACGCCCGCAGTGTTGTAGGTGTAGGCCACGATGTTGGTCGCAAGATTGGTCGTGCCGCCATCCCCAAAGGTCCAGGACCAATTGGTGCCGCCCGTGGATGTGTCGGTGAACGTCACCGCCAACGGCGCCGCGCCATTGGTCGGACTGGCGGTAAAGCTGGCTGCCGGCGGCGGGTTGGGGAGAACCGTTAACTGGAACACGGTGCCATAGCCGTTCGCACCCGCGACGGTGGTGCCGTAGAAACTGCCGTCGCTCCCCTGCACGAGCGCGGCAAATGGATTGGCCCCATCGCTGCCACTGGTGAATGACCACAGAGTACTCAGGCTGCCGGCCGAACTGATCCGAAACACGGTCCCGGTGCCGCTTGGCCCCGACCCCGGTCCGTGGGTCGTGCCGTAGAAATCGCCGTCGCTGCCTTGTACGAGCCCGGCCCCTGGATAGGCCCCATCGCCGCAACCGGTGAACCCCCAAAGATTCGTCAGGTTGCCGGCCGAACTGATCCGGAACACGGCGCCATAGCCGCTGGCGCCGCCGTTGTAGGTCGTGCCGTAGAAATTGCCATCATTACCCTGCACAAGGGTGGCGTATGAATTGGCGCCATCCAGGCCATTGGTAAAGGACCAGAGGGTCGTGAGACTGGCGCTCGGACTGATTCGAAACACGGTCCCGTAGGCGCTCGGCCCCGACCCCGATCCGTAGGTCGTACCGTAGAAATTGCTGTCGCTTCCTTGCACCAGTCCGGAAGACGGATTGGCTCCGTCCGAGCCGTTGGTGAACGACCACAGATTCGTCAGGTTGCCGCTCGGACTGATACGGAACACGGTACCATTAGCGCTGGGTCCCGACCCCGATCCGAAGGTTGTGCCGTAGAAATTGCCGTCGCTGCCTTGCACCAGTCCAGCATACGGGTTGGCTCCGTCAACGCCGCCGGTGAACGACCACAGATTCGTCAGGTTGCCGCTCGGAGTAATTTGGAATACGGCGCCGTTGCCGCTGGCGCCGCCACCGTAGGTCGTGCCGTAGAAATTGCCGTCGCTGCCTTGAACCAGTGAAGCCAGCGGCGAGGCCCCATCGCTGCCGCCGGTGAACGACCACAAATTCGTGAGGTTGCCGCTCGGGCTGATTCGATACACGTCCCCGTTGCCGCTGGCACCGCCTCCAGAACTCGTGCCGTAGAAATTGCCGTCGCTGCCTTGAACCAGTCCAACATAGGGGTTGGCTCCGTCAACGCCGCCGGTGAACGACCAGAGGCTCGTCAGCGTGTCGGTTATGGAACCACCATAGGAAGCCGCCACGAAATTGGCCGTCAGGGCCTCGTTGGTCGATGGCGTGAAGCTGTAGCAGGGCGAGGCGCTGACCACGGTTCCGTTCACCGTCCAGTTCACGAAGCTATAGCAAGGGGCGTTGGGTGTCGCGCACACCGTCATGTTCGAACTGCAAGCCACCGTTCCGCCGCCAGTGGTCGAGCCGCCGTCAGGCGGCGAATTGCTCGTGGTGATCGTGTACGAAGTGATCGCCGCGAAGTTGGCCACCAACGTCTCAGTGCTCGACGACGCGAAGCTGTAACAGGCCGAGGTGCTGAGCACGTTGCTGTTCTGGTCGGTCCAATTCACAAAGTTGTAGCAGGAGTTGGCGCTCGCGCACACCGTCACGTTCGAGCCGCACGGCGTCGTCCCGCCGCCACTGGTTGTCCCGCCACCGCCAGGCGAACTGCTGGTAGTGATGCTCAGGGTTGTCGGTGCGAAGTTGGCCGTGAGATTGGTACTGCTATTGGGGGTGAACGTATAGCAGGCCGCGGTGCTGAGCACGTTGCTGCTCGGGTCGGTCCAGTTCACAAAACTGTAGCAAGCGTTGGCGCTCGCGCACACCGTCGCCTGGGATCCACAACTCACGATTCCGCCGCCACTGGTCGAACCGCCCGCCGATGGCGAATTGGTCGTGGTGATCGTGTACAAAGAGCGGGCCAGCACGAAGTTAGCCACCAAAGTCGCACTGGTGGTCACGGTGAACGCGTAACAAGTTGAGGCGCTGAGCACGTTGCTGTTCTGGTCGGTCCAGTTCACGAAGTTGTAGCACGGGTTGACCGCCGCACACACCGTCACGTTGGAGCCGCAGACATAGGCACCCCCGCCACTGGTTGTCCCACCACCGGCCGGCGAGGAACTGGTGGTGATTATGGGGATCGGCACAAAGTTCGCCGTCAGAGTCTCAGTACCGACCACAGCAAGCGTGTAACAGGCCGAGGTGCTGAGCACGTTGCTGTTCTGGTCGGTCCAATTCACAAAGTTGTAGCACGTGTTGGCCGTCGCGCACACCGTCACGTTGGAGCCGCAGGCATAGCCACCCCCGCCACTGGTCGTGCCCCCACCGGCCGGCGAGGAGCTGGTGGTGATGGTGGCCGAGCCCGTGCAGCCCTGAACCACCAGTTTCACTTGACCAACCGAATTGGTATTGATCGTGTAAGTTAGAATGCTGTTGGGGACGGAGCCGATGGTCAATCCCTGGTAGGACAACGTCCCTCCGTAGGTAAAGAGCGTGTTGGTGCCGGGGCCGAAGCCACCGCCATCGGTGATGTTAAGGGTGCCGCCACCGAGAGTCAGGTTGTTAACCACCGCAATTTCGGTGGCGTTGGTGCCAACCCCGAAGTTCAGCGTGGATGTCCCGCCCAGTTTCAGACTGTTGTTCACCGTGAGCGTGCTGCCGCCCATGGTCAGGTATGGATCGGGGCCGAGCATGTTGGTGGTGGTGATGGTGGCTTGGGCATTGAAAAAAGCCAGGACGTTGTTGGTCGGCGGGAAGTCCAATCCTCCCAACGTCACCAGGTGGGCGTTGGCGGCACTGTTGGTGATGGTCATCCCGGCGTTGTAAATCGTGAACGTGTTCGTGGAGGTGTTCGGCGCGGTGAGATTGGAGTCGATGATCTGGACGCCCGTGGCGTTATACACGCAGAAGGTCTTGCTCGGGGCTGAGATGTTGACGGCATCGATCGTCACGTTGGACACAAGCGACTCGGGCAGGCCCCACATAATGCCGGCGATATTGCCGCCGATCGCGGTCACCGTCACATTGCTGATGGTGATATTGCGAAAAGATGGGGTGGCGCTGACATTGTGCACGACGTCCGTGGACGCCATGAAGGGAGAAACTTTGATGCTACTCGAGGGGATCCCGACTCGTTATAGTACATGTAAAACGCGATCGCAAAAGTCACGTTGGACATGACGAGGTCACGGTACGTGAGGTTTTGCACCGTCCCGCCAATACCCCGGTCCGTCTTGATCTTGATGCCGTACTGCGTGCCGCTCCACCAACAGTTGCTCACGAGCAGGTTGTTCACGCCGTCCTGGGTCGGGCTGCCAATCGACACGCCATGCCCGGCGCCAAACGTGCAATTGGAGATGGTAATGTTATTTGCCGCCGCATCACTGCTTCCAATCTGGATGTTGTCATCCCCGTCGCTGATGTAGAAGTTGCGAATCAATACGTTCGTCGAGGCCAGGTCGATCCCGTCGGTGTTCGGTGACGACGAGGACGTGTTGATGGTACCGTTCTGAATCGTCAGGTTCCCGACGGCATTGTGGACCATGATGTGGAACGTCGGCGGGTTTTGAAGGGTCACGCCCTGGATCAGCACCCGCTGGCAGTGCTCGAATTGGACGAAGTTCGGACGGGAGAGGTTGTTGCTGGAATTGTAAGCGGACCACCAAGGTGAGCCCTGTCCGTCAATCGTCCCGCCGCCGGTGATTTCCATATCATGAAGGCCCGAACCGTTCCCCAAAATGAAGGTCGTCGAGCCGTACTTGTTGGTCCAAGTGGTAAACGGGAACATTTGCAGCATCGCATTGGTGTCGATCTGGAGATTGACGGTGCTCTTCATAGTGATCGGCCCGGACAAATACGTGCTCAAGGTGCCGTTGGCCGGTATCTCGACGGTGCCGCCGCCGTTGCCCGACGCATACGTGATGGCCGCGTTGATCGCGGCGGCGTTGTTCGATGCCCCATCCCCGTACGCGCCGCCGGCAAACGCCGTGTTCGTCACGACAAACACCTGGTTGGAAATAATCGGCAAATCCGGGTCGGCGTATCCGGCCCCGGCCACTGCCAGCAACATCGTCGCAGCCCCAGCGGTCGTCCTCCACCAGCGACCGGCGATAGACCGCCGGCGCGCCCGCTGATTGCCCGTCGTCTGGAGATTCACGGCGCGCGCTGCCGAACACCACATTCCCGTACGCTCTTTCATCATAAACCCCTGGCTACCTGTTCGTGTGCCCGTGTCGTGTCGATCCAAACGAGGGACCTGCCGTTATCCGTCGGTACCTCACCGCGTCATCAGTTTACCCCGCCCCGCCCCCCACGTCAACCCGCCTTCTCCTCCGTTCTCCCTGATTCCCCTAGTTGTACAGGTACCGAAAGTACCTCGTCCGAAACTCCGGCGTGGTGCCGACCACGCCCGGCGGCTTCTCATACCGCTCCACCACCGCCTGCGCCTTCACGTCCCCCGTAATCACGTCATAAAGCGGATTAAACGTGCCGGGGTTCGGGTTGCTCGGCGGCTGCTTGATGCTCTGCGCCAGCGCCCAGATCGTGAACGTGTTCGACCGCACCGTGATCAGGTTGGCGATCCGGCGGATCGTCGCTTCCTTGTCAGCTTGGAGGACGGCAGCCGGGGGAATCAGCGAGCTGAGTTCGCAGAGTTCGCCGATTGAGTCGAAAATGCCCGCTCCACTCGACTGCTTCATCCCATACGAGTCGGTGCCGGTGAACCGGCTGGCGGCGGCGTCCGCGTAAATGATTCCGGCGAGAGTGCCAGGAGTGATCGTGCCGCTCAAGCTGTTGAGCAACGCTGTCAGCGGAGCGAGTCGCTGCGCGGTTGGTTCCGACAATCCCGGATTAATGAGGCTGTTGATGTTCATCCGGCCGGTCCCGGTGCCGACCGTGAACAGATCCAACATGGCCCAGTCGGGAATCTGCCCGCTTGTGTTCGGTTGCAGCGTCAGGTACTGCCACGCGTTCGGCGTGTGGATGTACCCTAGTTCGCCGATAGAGAGCATCGGAGCGGTGCGCATGACCGCCTTCGACGGGATCGCTTTCGCCCCAAGGGTTGGGTCGGCAGTTTGACTGTACGCGTTATTCTGAAGACCGATCGTGCCAACTGTCGTAGACGTCGCCCACGGACCGACTGCGGGATCATTGGCTTCAGCGTCCTGGTAAAAGTTCACGGTGCCTGAAACCGAGGGGGTAAGAATCACTGTTGGAAGATCCATCTGCGCGTAATGCAATCGATGGTAGACGCCCGCATACTGGCGGCTGTACGTGATTTGAGTCGGTCCCGTCAGTGCCGTCTGAGGAGGGATGGTCACAGCGGTCGTTATTTGTACCGGTGTTGGGTCGGCGTACGACCCCACAAAGTAAGGCCCGGCGCCCGCAGGTGTGACCGCAAACGGGCCGGCCGAGAAGAGACCGCCTGCGGTTGGTAGATTGTTGAGTATGACCTGCTCGGTGCCGGGGCTGTAGGCGCCGTACATGCAATACAACTCGACCTGTATGGTTCGCTGCACATTGTATGTGCCGGGGGTCCCCGACGGCGAGATGGCGTAGGTAATCAGAATCTCATTGATGTAAGGTGTCCTGGCCAGCCCGACGTACGCAGGCGGCGTCGGTATGGCGCTGCCATCATCCGGCGGCGGCGTTTTGGTCGGGTCGATTTGATACCCGATGATGTTGGCAATGATTTGGTTGACGCCATTCGCGCCGCCGTACTTGGACGCGAAGGCGGTCGGGTTGCCGCCGAACACGTTCACCATGTTGGCCGACAACTCCGAAGCTGCCGTGGCGAAGTTAGCCGCGATCCCGAGGGTGGCGGGGTTAAGGGACAGCCGCGGACGGTCGTACACGTCGAGGTCATCCGCATAAAGAGGATAATTCGCATCGCTCGAGTACGCGGTAACCTCGAAGCAACTGTCGTCGAAAAGATTGGTGATCGCCACATTCGCGCTCTTGATCTGTTCGGTGGTGACATACGGATATGTTACGCGCGGATAGGCTGCGTTACCGCTCTGGATGCTCGGGGCGAGCGCGCCAAGCCCGTCCGGTAATACGCTCAGGTCCACCGCGTTCGACGTGCTGCCAACACCGAGCCCCTGCGGGTCCGTGAAGGTATACGGAGGCGCCCCGGCGGTGTTGACGTTGATCTTGGATGCCTCGTCATCCACCCAATACGTGTACCGCCCAATGATCGGATTGTTCGGACCCGGTAACGTGGCGGGGTTTTGCGCAACGTAAACCCACCCCACGTTAATCTGTGAATTCGGGTTGTTGGGGGGGAACTCGCCACCACTATCCGTCCCTCCCGTAATCCACGATCCGCCGTTCAAATTGGTTGTGTTGATTGGGTCGCCGGGCACCACGCTCGCACCGCCGGGAAAGAGATAGACCGGCGCGGAGCCGCCGGCGGAACTCGTGTAGATCACCCCGGGTCCGGTCACATAATAGGAGGTTGCCGACCGTTGTGGTGTCGCCGCGCGGATTTGGGCCACCGCCTGATCGACGGTGCCTTTAACCAGTTCGCGGGCCTGGATAACGCCGTTGTAGTTCTTCGATGCCGCGTTCTCCACCCGCATGCTGGTGACGAACGCGATCACCAGCAGCGTGACCATCGCCAGGATCGCCAGCGTCAAAATCAGCGCAACCCCGCGCTCCCCGGATCGTCGAGTAATGAATGTTGGGCGATTGCTCATGGCAATGTGTTCGGCAGGTACACCGTCGTGCTGAAGTTTCGCAGCGTCGAGTTGGTGATCGACGCCCAGTTGTTGCCCGTATTTGGCACCAGGCTTAGCTTTGCCGCCGTGCGAGAGTCCACCATCCCCATGTTGATGACGATCGCATAGGGCAGATTGTTCGGAGTGGCGGTCCACGTGGGGGAGAACGTTAAAGCGCCCCCGGAAATCGTCCCGTACTGAAAGCTCAAATTCAGGACCGTGTTCCCGGTCAGGCTTGCCATCTCATCGACGCCGGCGGTGCCAAACTCGGTCCACCACGTAGGGCTGTAGATATTCCAGTTGCCACCGATGTTGACGCTGTTCGGCTCGATGAAGTGCCGGATGATAGGACTTGGCGAGGTGCCCGGGATATACCAATAACCGACCTCGCACAGATCAGCCTGATTCTGCGGATTGGAGCTTACCGGCGCGACGAAATTTACCGCGTTCGCGGTGCCGTTGAAAGCGATGCTTGGTGTCGCAATCGCCTGGGAAAGTTCGCGGGACATGAGATCCAGCGCCGCCCGCGCATCCGTAAAGGTCTCGACGCGGTTTTCGCCTTGCAGCCACGCCTTGTTGATCTGGTCGAATACCGAAAACAACAACGCCATCATCACCCCGAGAACCAACATCAACGTCAATAGCTCGACCAGCGAGAACCCGCCTCGCGTGGTTCGGCGACGCCCTCGTCGGGGTTGTAGGGCGCGATGCCATCCAGATTGTAGGGCGCGATGCCCCATCCGATGGGGGTATCGCGCCGATACGCATGCCGGAATCGGCTCAGTTCGCATTGGTAATGTTTGCTTCATGGTCAGTGCTGATAGTTGGCAATCGTGGTTGCGAAAACATTGGTATTGAGCGGATAAACGGTCGACGCATTCACGGGCCACATGACCATCGCGCTGACGGTCACAAGGTAGTTCGGGATCGTCTGGACAGTCGTCAACTGCACCTGGTAAACGGTGAGCGTCCCCGCCGAACTAAACTCATTGGTGCCAGCCGCATCGTAATAATAGGATTGCGTCCCCGCGGGTGGAGGCCAGGATGCCAGCGCCTGTGCCCGTACCGCGTTAAGAGTGTCCTGCACAATGGTCGCGGCCAGTGTGTTGTCGGCGGCATCGCGGGCCGACTGGATCCCTTGCGGAATCAAGCCGACAACGGCAATCAGGCCAAACGAGACGACTGCCAGCGCGATGATGATTTCCACCAGGCTGAAGCCGTTTCTACGACCGCCTTGTAGGGCGGGAGGCCGCTGCGGTATCCCGCCGCTGGTGGGCAGGAACCTCGGCGCGAAACCCCGAGGGCTTCGCGCCCTACAAGTATCATTGAGACGCTTTCTCATCATCGCGCCACCTGGACACGTCCAACAAATGGGTCGACGCTGATCGTGGTCAGGTTCGCCAGCGTGCTGGCGCTGGTCTTGGTGGGTGCCGTCGCTCGTGGCGTCGCCGTGTTTCCATTCACGGTTGTAAAGCCTTCGGTGATCGCCAAGGTGCTCGATGTTGCGCTGTTGGGCGGGACGGCGGTTCCCGCGCCCGTCGGCCCAAACTCGATGTAGGCCAGCATTGCGATATTATTTGGAAACGCCGCGGACGGAAATGGCAGCTGCGCTTGATTGAGCGAATTCAGGTCATCCAACGCTCCCAGCCCTCCCCCGGGAATAGTCTGAAGAAACACGGCCCCAAGCGGCAGGTACTCCCACTTCGTCATGTAGACCCACGGCGTAGGGGGAGTAGCGCTGTTGTTACGATTGGTCATGACGGCGTACGCGCGATACTGCATGTCCGGGTGGATTACCGATCCGACCGTCCCGCTGTACTGAAAGACAACGCGGGCATACGTCCGCTGCGTAATGGCAACCTGCCGTGCCAGATTGAGCGTATTGGCCACCTCGCGCGCCCCGGCGCCCACCCCGCCCGATGACATGAGGCTCGTGACCGCCGGGATCGACAGACCGATCAGGATGCCGGCAATCACCATGACCACCAGCATCTCGACCAGCGTAAAACCATTTGTCCAGCGTCGTTCCATCGCCTGTTACCAGCTTGTGACGTTGTCCACGTTGATTCCCTGACTGCCGCCGCCCTGATTCTCCTGGCCATCGGGCCCGTCCGACCAGATGAGAGACCCAGATGTTACCCAATAATTCGTCGACTCGAACGGACTGGGGATAACACCGGCATAGGTCACATCGAATTTGACGTAGTAAGCCTTCTTCCACGGATCGAGATAGCAGCCCGTACAATTGGGGACATTACCGAGGTCCGATTGCTTGAATTGCAGGAAGGCGATCTTGCGCGGGTTGCCTTGGAACTGACCGTGGGTGCCACCGACAACGCCAAATGATTCAATCGTTGGTAGGGCTGCGCTATAGGGGGGTTCAATGTCGCTTCCCGACAGGAGGGCGACCATGTTGGCGTCGATAACGTAATTCCACGTCGCGGCGGTATCGGAAATCGGCCACTTCCCATATTCCGTGTAGTACGCCTTGAAAGCGGTGTTCAGATTCGAGATTCCGCCCTGCGCTCGCGTCGCTTCGGATTTGATCAGGGCGCTCTTGATCGCGGGGAACAGCAGCGCCACCAGCAGGGCAATGATGCCAATCACGGCAAGCATTTCAATCAGCGTAAATGCACGGTCGGTTCCAGAATGTCGTTTCATGGGGCCTCCTAATGCGGCTTCCAATTCGTGATGTCGTCGTTGGTGCCTTCGTCGTTTATGCCATTCGGCCCGTACGACCACAAGTCGAAGCTGGCCTGATTTGACCATACCGTTCCCGGTGGCGGGTTCTGTGGGCAATAGTAGTTGTACGGGTTGCCGAATGGATCGATGACATACGTGTTGCGCGATACTGGGTCAACCCGAGTCTGGTTGGGCTTGAACGCAAAATACTTGCTGGACAGCGCCGAGTACAGGTCGATGGAGTTGTCAACCTCGATGGCGGTGGTCGGGTATCCCGGCGGAGGACTGTTCCGAGTAACGGTGCTCGGCGGATAATGACCGTTATCGCTCTTGTAGTGTTCCAGGGCCAGTTCCATTGCCGCAATTTCCGCCTGCGCCCGCGACGTGGCGCCCTTGGTCAGGGCGTACTTCCCGGCAGCAACAGTCAACCCCGCCAGTATCACAATGATCACCAGCGCCGTCAGCAGTTCCACCAGCGTAAAACCGGCGGGGGAAGAGTGCCGGAAGTTCACCCCGAAAGCTTCCGGGTCAGGAGTGCGTCGATCCTTTCGGATCAACCGCGCCCCCAACGTCCGCCTCTCGCCCTCGGCCCTCCGTCCTCTTTCCCCCGCCGTAAATTTTCTCGTCTCAGCTTTCATCTGCTTCCGCCGCGCTGTTGTAGCCACGGCGCTCTGCCTGCCCTGAGCGAAGTCGAAGGGTCGCCGTGTCCGTGCTGTTGTAGCCACGGCGCTCTGTCGCCGTGTCAAAATGCATCCGTCTTCTGTCTTCCGTCTTCTGTCTTCCATCACTCCCTCCGCGACCCCCGATCACGCAACTCATCTTCCATCCGCTCACTGATCCACTGCTTGATCATGCTCTGGTAGTTTAAATACCGCGACCGCGCCAATCGCTTGATCCGCGCCAGCATCCGTGGATCGATCCGCAACGTGATCGTCGTCGACTCGGATTGATCCGCCCCCACCATCGACTGCTCCATCAGCTTCGAGTCGAGCCGATGCAATTGCCAGAATTTCGCCTCGTCGTGCTCGCACGCAAACTGCGGTATCTCTTCCCATTCCGTTACAACGTCCATTCCGACACCTTCCTGTCGTAAAAATAATCCTCTTCCTCCGTCATCGGCCTCGACCCGATCACCCGTATCCGCTTGCCATCCGACCGAAATATGCTGAATATGCCCCGTCCCGTCATGGTGCGCCCCAGGCAAAATGCCCGGGATTCCTTGGCGAACCGCCCGGAATCGGGAATCATGCGTATACCGAGGGGATCTTCAAAAGCCTCCTCGATCTCCCGAAGCGTCGGCGAGTCCTTCGGGTTGAATGGCGGATCTGACCAGTCAAACTCCATACTTAGTACCCGCATTGTATGTACATGGTATTCACAATTCTGTCAATACCCCTTGACACTTTTTTGTTTCTGTACTACTATCCACGAAGCCTAAAGCGCAGAGGGCGTGTGGTTTCTGCGTAGACTCGTAGGGGCAAGCCACCGAGCCTGCCCGAGTTCGGCGTACCGGGCTGCGGAGAGGGAAGAGAGACACGATGGGAATCAGGACTATTTTTGCTATCGGACTTGGCTTAATCGCGGTAAGCGCCCAAGCCGCCCTTCCCACCACCAACAATTGGGACGTTACGTATTCAGATGTCTGGGATAGCGGTGGAGACTGGTCGCTCGGTAACGCGCCAACCACCAGCGACGGCTACGATTTCATCACGAACGCCACCAGCAAGGTGGTTACGCTCGATAACTATGACACGACCATTTTTCTCGATAATCTGACGGTGAGCAATCTCACCGTGGCGGGTTCTGTGGGGACAACCAATACGCTGAGTCTCGACGACATGAACGCCGGCGCCAGGATTCCGTTGACCATACTGAACGGGTTGACCATCGGCAACGGCGCCGTGCTGGAGATGTACAACTCCATGCTGCAAGCGTCCAATGCCACATTTACCAGCGGCTCGGTCTTGGATCTCGCCTTGGGCACCAACAGCAGTCCCATCGTGGTCAGCAATAATCTGTTGTTGGCGGGCACGCTCAATATCGCCGATGGCGGCGGCTTTGCCAATGCAACCAGCTATACGCTGTTCACCTACGCCGGCACGCTCAACTACGCCGGTCTGGTGCTCGGTTCGACGCCTACGAATACGATCTGCGTGGTGAGCACCAGTACTGTTGGTCAGGTCAACCTGGAAGTCACCGCGATATCACCACTCCCATTCCGGATCACCTCCATCGCAACGATTACAAATACGGATGTGGTGATTACGTGGACGGAAGCCGGCACGGGAACCAACTTCGTGCAGGCGGGAAACGGCGGCGCGAGCGGTTACAGTACCAACATCTTGCAGAACATCAGCAGTCCGATCATTTTGAATGGCAACACCACCACGAACTACATCGATTACGGGGGGGCGACCAATTCTCCGTCGCGATTC
>CAVQGJ010000002.1:0-259186 GCA_963712025.1 uncultured Verrucomicrobiae bacterium
TCATCTATTTTTGCACACAAAGAGTTTTCCTCCTCGATCATGGCAGCGTGAATGGATGGAGAGCTTAATGGGGCCATTTGAGTGACCATCCGTCGCTCGACCGGGATTTTGCGTTCGATGCTTTCGGTTTGGGTTTGCAACTCCAGTTCGAGCGCCATGAAGTCCATGAGAGCCATGCTGCAATAGTGTAAAAGCGGGTGTCAATGCGAATCGCACATCCTGTGTAGCCCGTGCGGGCCAACTCCCGTCGAATGCGGGCAATCTCTTGGCAGCAATCCGCGCACGAATCAACCCGGACTAGAATGCCGTCTTGACTGACCGGCTCGAATTGGACGGCGGGTTTGTAGGCTCCACAACGAGCGCAGCGGAACGTGACGACTGACGGTTTCGACTGATACATAGCTCTCCCTCTCGATTGGCGGCACACTTCTGGCGTGCTCGCGCCAGTGTCGAGACCGGTGGAGAAACTATGTCGTGTCTCACGGCGGACACTGTACCACAGACCGGGGCGCTCGTCAACGCTCTTGCCTTTTACCAATGGGACCGGCTACACTGCGCGGCAGGAGAAACCGTATCGAGAGAGACTAAACCCACAACCATTCCGCGCGGCTTCGGCTGCTGTCCACCACGAAACAGGAAACTTCGCACAAGAGGACGGCGCTTCGAGGTACGCCCCGCACTGGGGCGTGCTGAAAGCGTTTCTCTTGTGGGCATTCCTGTGCCTGTGGTGGAGCGCGAGTAGGTGCGCTCCTTTTCATGGTCAGCTTCCGGTGTGATGCGGAGCAATGGAGGATGCCGTGAAAAAAACCATGATTCTCGCCCCACTTTTTGTAGCAATAGCAATGGGCGGCATTGGATGTGCCTCAATCAACAAGGAGATGGCATCGTGGGTCGGCCACAACGAATCCGACCTCATCGCACATTACGGGCCGCCACAACAAACGATGAGTGATGGTCAAGGCGGAAAAGTTTTCATTTACTCTAGTGAGCGCAGCTTCACAATGCCCGGTTATGCTGATACCCAATTTACGCGCTCCGGGGCATATACCGTCTACTCGCCCTCTATGACATCTAGCTACAATGCGTATCGGATGTTCTGGATAGGCGCGGATGGCTCAGTTTACCGGTGGGCGTGGAAGGGGCTGTAGAAACAAGTCAACCAAAGGAGAACCATGAAACGCTTACTGATTCTGATTGCGGTTCTGACATTGCCCGCGTCCATCGGCTTCGCGCATATCGAGGAAACGTGGGCGCAGTGCGATGCTCGCTACGGCAAACCCGTACACAGTGGCGAGCAATACGCCCACTACAAAAAAGACGGTATCGCCATCGCCATCACGTTTGACGATCTGCGCAACCCCAGTCAAGACCCACAAGACCAAGCCGCCCGTCGTGGAATGACAAGACATGGCAGGGGTATCACCGGCAAAGCCGTCGAAGTGGACTACGCCAAGGATGGGGCCAACGCTTATTTCTCTCAGGAAGAAGTCAAGGCGCTGTTAGCGGCTAATGCGGGCACAGCGGGCCGCTCCGCCGATGGCAACACATGGGAATCAGGTAGGCGCACGCACAAACATGAGGATTACCTGCGGTTTGATAACGCGGTTCGGGCACGGGTCTACTGGGAATACATCGGCGGAGTCAATGTCGCCAAGCGGGTAGAGGTGAAACTGGTCGGCCCGTCCGACGCGACGCGCCCGCAACAATCCGGCGACCAACTCGATGCCATCGGAAAGGATTTCTAGGGTCGAGAACTTTTCGGACTCCGCTTACGGCGGCTGGCTCGCCATTGCTTTTCTCGCCGGTCCAATTCCTTCTTGGATACCGTGAACGAGTGACGCACTGCTTCCGTCATCCGCCGGAACGCCTGCTCCGGGTCGTCCACCACTACGGTCTTGCCGTTTTTCATAATGCGTGAGTCACGTTACGGTGTTGCTTCCGGTTTTGCAAGCCGATAGGCTCTACACCCAATGACAGAGCCAGTCACACCGCCACAGAATCAGGCTCCGAATCCGCCACTCAAAGAGGCTCGATTCATTGGCGGACCGCTCGAAGGCTGTGTGTTCAAGGCAATGTTTTTTCAGGTGCCGTATTTTCACGAGAGCACTCACAGGCTTTCAAGTGGTCGAATCCAGAAACGGGTGTGGGTGTATCAATTGACGAGCGGGCCAAATCCGCTTGTTTTTGAACTGGAATACGTCGCCACAGGTCAATAGGCCACGCACCGGCCAGCACTTCGATCACCCGCGTGTCAGGATGTTCTGACCATCGTTTTTCCATTCGCACGACGCCTGCACCGAGATAGTGCACTTCGCAATCCAGCAAGAATGGGAAGCCAACAGGTGCCTTGCCGCGTCCGATTCCAGAAGCGTCAACTACAAGCAATGGGTGTGTCTGCTCCATTATTACCTAATTTTTACTTTCTTTGCGTGCCCTCCCTGCCCTGCCTGCCCTGAGCACGGTCGAAGGGTTTATCCTGAGCACGGTTGAAGGATCCCGTTGTAGCCGCGTTTCACAAACGCGGGCCAGCCGGCCGTCCGCCGTCTGTAGGCCGCCGTCCCCGACGCGGCGCGTTCTGCATGGGAGGGCGAGCCTCCCGGCGAGCCGCATCCCTTGACCCGTCCATCCAGCCCGCAGCCTGTCTGCTTGTAGGACAACCGGCCCGGCTGCCGTCGTACTGTAGTCATGGCGCTCCGCCTGCTCGGAGCGGAGCCGAAGGGTCCCCTTGCTTCATGTCAAAGAATCGACGTTTTCACGACGCCGCACAGCATATCAACAGGCGATATGAAAGTCAAATACATATCAGAAAGAAAAGCGACACCATGAGAAACGTCGGTATCATGCGCAGCGGTCTAGCGACCCGCCGCCACGGCATATCGCCTATGGCTTGCGGCTGCGGTATCGACCAGCAAGACTCGCCCGCCTGGCTTTGTGTGCTTCGTGCCCTTCGTGGTGATAGACGAACGGGCGTCCCCGCCCGCTCCCTTAACTTTCCGCCTGGGCTTTCTTGGCGGCCTGGGCTTCGGCGACGACTTTCAGGGCGACGTGCTGGGGGACCTGCTCGTAGTGGGAAAACTCCATCTCGAACGACGCGCGGCCACCGGTCATCGACCGCAGTTCGCTGGCGTACTTGAACAACTCGGCCTGCGGCACCTGCGCCCTTGATGGCCTGCAAGCCGTCCGCCGGCTCGACGCTGAGAATGCGCCCGCGGCGGTGGTTGAGGTCGCCCGTGATGTCGCCCATGTACTGGTCGGGAACGAACACGGTGACGTTCATGATCGGTTCGAGCAGCGCGGGCCGCGCCTTCTGCATCGCTTCCTTGAACGCGTGCAAGCCCGCAATCTTGAAACTGATTTCGTTCGAGTCAACGTCGTGATACGAGCCGTCATACACAATCGCCCGCACATCGACCACCGGGAAACCCGCCACCACGCCGCCCTGCATTCCTTCCATGCAGCCTTTCTCGACCGCCGGAATGAAATTGCGCGGGATGGATCCGCCGACCACTTCGCTGGCAAACTCGAACCCCTTGCCGCGCTGTTGCGGCTCGATCTTCACGTACGCTTCGCCGTACTGGCCGTGGCCGCCGGATTGTTTCTTGTGCTTGTAATGGCCGTCGCCCTTGGCGGTGATGGTCTCCTTGTAATCGACCTTCGGCGTGCTGAGATCGACGTTCACCCCCAGCCGCTTCTTCAAATTGTCCACGATCACCGCCAGATGCTGGTCGCCCATCCCCGAAATGATCAACTCCTTCGTGTTCGGGTTGCGCTCCATGTGAAACGTCGGGTCCTCCTCGACCAGCCGATGCAGCGCGATGCTGATTTTCTCCTCGTCCTTCGCCGTGTGCGGATGCACCGCGTAACTCATCACCGACCGCGGGAACCGGATCGGCGGGAATTTCACGGGCTTCGCGGGATCGCACAACGTATTGTTGATGTGCGTGTCCTTGAGCTTGGCCAGCGCGACAATCTCGCCGGGACCGGCCTCGCCGACGATGGATTGCGTCTTCCCCTGCATGCTCAGCAACTGCGGGATGCGTTCCTTGCCGCTGCGCGTCGTGTTGAGCACGTCCATGTCGGGTTTCAACATGCCCGAAACCACCCGCACATACGCCAGATGCCCCGCGTACGGGTCCACCGTCGCCTTGAACACGAACCCGCTGAACGGCGCGTCCGCCTTCGGTTCGACGCTGCCCCCGTCTTCCGTGGCGACCGCACCCACGTCGGCCGGCGACGGCAGCAACGCGGTGACGCCTTCCAATAAATTGCGGACGCCAACCTCTTTCTCGGCGCAGCCGCAGTAAATCGGCACGGTCGTGCCGCGGGCCACGCCGACGTGCGTGCCCTGGGTGATCTCGTCAACCGTCAGCGCCTGGCCGCCGAGGAATTCTTCGAGCAGTTTGTCGTCCTGCTCGGCGGCGGCTTCCTCCAGGCTCTCGTGCGACTTGTGAAATTGCTCGCGCAATTCCGCCGGCACGTCCGCTTCGGCCGTGGTGCGCAGGTTCAGCACCTTCGAGAAACCCGATTCCTTGCCGAGCGGCAGTTCGAACGGGATGCAGTTCTTCCCGAACACGCCGCGAATCTGCTCCACGCACCGGAAGAAATCGCTGTTCTCCTTGTCGAGCTTGTTGACGAAGATCAGCCGCGGCTTCTGCATTTCATCGAGCATCCTCCAGATGCGGCGCGCCCCAACCTCGACGCCGCCGATCCCGTCGATGACGACGATCGCCGCGTCCGCCGCGCGGATCGCCGCCAGCGTGTCGCCAAAAAAATCGGAAAAACCCGGCGTGTCCAGCAGCGTGACGCGATGGCCCTCCCACTGGCAGTGCAACGTCTTGGCGTGAATGGTGATCTTGCGTTCGATCTCGTCGGGCAAACAATCCGCGGCGCTGGTCCCGTTGGCGACCCGTCCGTGGGTGTTCACCGCCTTGGAGATGAACAGCACGGCGTCGATCAACGAGCTTTTGCCGCTGGAGGCGTGGCCGACAACGGCTACCGTGCGAATCTTCGTGATGTCAACTGACATGTGGAGAATCTCCGTCAAAAACTGGTTTCGGTCGTATAACTCCGCCTGACTCGCCGGGGCGAGGCTGGCTGAGATTGAACCCGAAGACCCGGTGAATCAAGCAAAAAGCCCGTGACACCTGATGCTCAGGATTCGGGCTTGACGGCACATACTATTTGCTCTAAAGACCGACCCACAGCTATCCACGGATTCGTAGTTAACCTGCACAACAAATGAGGAGGAAGTACATGAGCAAACGTCTACTGCGCGCAGCCATGGCTTTGGGTATTGCCGCGCTCGCGCTGTCGTTCACGGAAGCGGTTCGGGCACAAGACACAAACACACCACCCGCGCCTGCAACCACCACCGCACCGGCTGCCAAGCCCAAAGCGCATCAATACACGGGTGAGGTTGCCTCGATTGACGGAAAGGCCGGCGTGGTCGTCGTCAAGAAGGGATCGGAAAGCAAGACCTTCAAGGTTGGCGAAAAGACCAGGTACAGCACCGCCGAGACGCCGAAAGGCGCGCTGCTCGCGGACATCAAGGTGGGCGACAAGGTCACCGTGCGTTATATCGAAGAAGATGGCGTCTTGATCGCGCACAGTATTGGCGTGCCGCAGTCGGTCAAAAAACAGGAATCTTCCCAGTAACCAGATTCGCTTCGACCCATCCGGTCGTCGCATTTCGACAGGGAATCCAGCCATGGATTCCCTGTTTGCGTTTTCTCACGCGTCGCGGTTGAGGTACCGCGCCACGCCCTCCTCGAATTTCTGCTGCTGCAGCACAAATTCACGCTCCGCCGACTTGGGATCGCCCACGTTGTTCTCCTGCAACATCAGAAGTTGATCGCGGGTGAAGGGCGGATTCGCGAGAAACATTTCGAAGACCGCAGCCTGCATCCGGGCAATCGGCAACGGCAGGTGGATCTTTTTCTTCCGCGTGCCGAGGATCCCTTGCAGCTTGTCATACAGTTCGATCCACGTGAACGCGTCCGGCCCGCACAGGTCGTAGGTCTTGCCAATGCTCTCGTCGTTCCGGACCGCCCCGACAAACGCTTTCGCGACGTTCTCCACCGAAATAGGTTGGATTTTGGTGTTGCCGCTCCCCAACACCGGGATGAACGGCAGCCGCCGCACGATCTGCGCCAGCGTGTTGATCCCCTTGTCCCTCGGGCCGTAGATGAACGACGGACGGAAAATCGTCCAGGCCAGGCCACCTTTGCGCACGGCTTCCTCCCCGGCCCACTTGGTCTGGTGATAACGGCTCCGCGCGTTCTCGCGCGTGCCGAGCGCGCTCATGTGCACGAACCGTTTCACTCCCGCTTTTTTCGCTTCATCGATCACATGCCGCGTCGCCTGCGCGTGCACCCGCTCGAACGTGTTCTCTTTCCATTCGTGGATGATGCCCACCAGATGAATGACGCAGTTCGCGTCCTTCATCGCGCCTTCAATGGACGGCGCATACAACACGTTGCCGTGAAATAATTCCACGCCGTATCGCTCCGCCAACCATTGGGCCCGTTGCGGCTCGCGCACAATGGCGCGGACGGGATAACCCGCTTCGCGCGCCTGCTTGACGACTTCTTCGCCAACGAAACCCGTGGCTCCCGTAATTACAATCATCGGATCGTCACCTGAATCGTCACCGTCACTCTGTTTTGGCTTCGTATTCCACGCGGCCGCCAATCACCGTCTTCAACACCTCGAACTTGTCCGTGAAAATCACCATGTCCGCGTCCTTGCGCGGCTCGATGCTGCCTTTGCGGCCGCCCATGCCCAGCGCGCGCGCCGGGTTCAGGCTCGCCATCCGCACCGCGTCGGTCAGCGACGCGCCCGCCAACTCGACCATGTTCCGGACCATCTGCACCATCGTCGATACGCTGCCGGCCAGCGACATGCCGTCCGCGGTCATCCCCACGCCGTCCCGCACCACCGCGCTGGTCTCGCCAACCGAAAACCCGGCGCCTTCCGCGAGTCCCGCGCCCGCCGTCGCATCGGTGATCAGGCACACCTTGTCCACGCCCTTCGCCCGCATCGCCAGCCGCATCAGTTCCGGATGCACGTGCTTGCCGTCCGCGATCAATTCCACCATCACCCGCTCGTCGGCCAGGAACGTCTCCAGCGCCCCGGGCACCCGATACGCGCCCGACTTGGTTGCGCTCGACATGCAATTGAACAAATGCGTGGCGTGACACAGGCCGCGATCCACCGCCGCGCGCGCCTGTTCGTAGCTGGCGGCGGTGTGGCCGCCGCTCGGCAGCATCTCCCGCTCCAACAGCGCGTCGATGAGCTCCAGCGCTCCGTCCGCCTCGGGCGCCAGCGTCAGTTGCGTCACCAACCCGTCGCGGTCGAGCCACGGCAGGTACTCTACCGGGTTCGCGTCGCGGATGTGTTGCGACGGCTGCGCCCCGTTGCGTTCCCGGGAAATATACGGCCCCTCGATGTGCGCCCCGACGATTTGCGCCCCGCCAAAATCGTGTCCCATCGCCTCGGCAACCGCCTGCAGCGCCGCGGAAATTTTCTCCGTTGAATGCGTCGTGGTCGTCGGCGTCATCGCCGTCGTGCCGCCCGCCGCGTGGAATTTCGCGATTTGCGCCAGCGCTTCGACCGTGCCATCCATCGTGTCGCGGCCCAGCGCGCCGTGAACGTGCATATCGACAAACCCGGGCGCGACGAAGTTGTTCTGCGCGTCGATCACCTGCGCATCTTCGGGCCACAACACCTGCGCCGTCGGCGCCACCTGCTTGATCTTGCCGCCATCAACCACCACACAATGCTGCTCCAGCACGCTGTGCGGACCGATCACCCGTCCATTGATGATTACCACCATATTCCGCGCAGTATGGCCAGCGACCGACGGTCAGACAAGCCGGAATGATTCACCGGGAACAAATCTATTTGAGAAACGTCCTCACCTCGCATCCACTCTTCGTCAATCGGATCGTTACGGCGCCACTGTCGTCGGTGCGGAGGTAGGTGATGCCGCGCGCCGCCAGCCGGTCGCGCAACGCCGGTTCGGGATAACGGTGGCTGTCGCCGGCGTTGACGATTTGCACGACGGTTTCGGGACGCACCGCGTCGAGGAATTCCGCCGTGCACGACGACTCTTTGGAATTTTGTCCTTTCACCACAACCTGGGCGTGGAACCCGCCAAACTCTTTCAGCACCCGTCTCTCGACCGTCTCGCCGGCATCGGACATCAGCAGCACCCGCGTCGGCCCGTACTCGACGGCCAGCACGAGCGCGTTGTCATCGGCACGGCTCGCGACCATGCCGGGCAGCGGGTTCAAGACGCGAATATGAACATTCGATGCGGAACTGAGGTCGTCGCCTGCTTCCACCGCGCGCAGGGGAATTCCCCGCGCTTTGACATGGTCGAGCCATTCCGCGCAATACTTCGAGCGAGAAAGAATTCCGCTCCAAACGGCCTCCCGTGTTCCAACTTCACTCACCACGACGGTCAATCCCGCCGTATGGGCCTTGTCGCCGCAGGTGAGCACGGTCGCGGCCAGGCGATTCACGCCTTGCGACCGCAAGAATGGAACCACGACATGCATCCCGTCCCAGCCTCCGCCGCCGTCGATCAACAGGTCGTGGTGGCTACCGAGCACCCGGGCAAAGATCGACGTGCCATCACTCAACGACAGCACCGTGAGATCGACTTTGTTCGATGGTACGGCGCGCACCAACAACGTCGCGGCCACGCACGATACCGCCAGCGCCGCGATGAGCCGCCGAAGCTGCACGGAAATCCCTCTGCTTAACGCGAGCACGCCGAATCCGTAATACATCCACACGAGCCACGCGGGCGGCGCCTGGACAAACCAGTGACCCAACGGCACGGCGCCGAGCCAGTCCACGCCGCGAACCATCGTGGCGATCAGAAGAGCTGTTCGCGTTGTTCAGGGTCAACGCCAGCCACGCGCTCACGGCGTGCGCCAACGCGGCCAGCAGCCCGAGTGCGATGATGCACCCGAGCAATCGGGATCACAAGGAGGTTGGCGACGATGCTGATCGGCGTGAACAGGTTGAAATACAACGCCATCAACGGCACGAGACCGAGCCACGCCGCCACGGAACAACTCAACAGTTGGATGACCCATCGCAACCGTCGATCGAGCTTCTTTCTCCAAGTCGGCACGAATTCCTCGGGCAGGAACGGGTCCGTCGCGATCCGCGGCAACAACCGCGCTTCGATGGACGGCGTCAGCCTCACGATGGCCAGCACGACGGAAAACGACAAGCAGGAACCCGCTGTTAAACAGTTGCGTCGGGGCGCCGAGGAGAATCACCAGCGCCGCCGCTCCCAAGCTGTTCAACGTGTCGGCGGGCCGCACCAACATCCACCCGATCAGCCACGCGCACGCCATGATGAGCGCCCGCACCGCGCCGGGATGCGCGCCCGTGGCGAACACGTACAGGACCAGCACCGGCACCGCAGCGACTGCGCACCATCGTCGTGGAATCCGCGCCGCGCGCAACACGATCAGCACGATTCCGGCGACCAGGCCGACGTGCAGGCCGTTGATGGAAAACACGTGGAACACACCCGTGCGTTGGAAATCCTTGTAGGTCTCCGTCGGGATTTCCGAGCGTTCGCCGATGACCATGCCCGCGAGCGCGCCGGCCAGCTTCGGTTCGTCTTCGAGACCGAGGCGCAACGAGCGTTCGAGATACCGGCTCAACCGCAACGACGCGGCGATCACGGGATTGCCCTGGCCGTGGGCGGCCACGTCGAGTGCGTCGTCTTTGCGGATGGTTGCGGTGAAATGAATCCCGCGTTGCTCCAGCCAGCCGCGCCAATCGAATGCGCCCGGATTGCGCACCGTCTCCGGCACGCGCAACACCCCCGAAAACTGGATGAGATCGCCGTAACGCAACGGCGCGACCGCGTGCGCATCGCTCACGAATACCAGGATCGTCCCGGTCGCGGGAACCCATTGCCCGTTTCGCTGCACCGCTCGCACTTCGACGGAAAAGCGCAGTCGCTCCGAATCGGTTTCGCCGGCGGGTGTGTCGCGTCGCCCGTATCCGTCACGATCACGCCCTGCAAGATTGACGCTTTGGTCGCGAGGTTCGAGCAGGCGCGTGATGTCGATCGGCGATGAAATCGTCGTGGCCTGGCGATACCCGGCCATTCCCAACACGAAAACCGCCGCGAACAACGTGATCCGGGCCAACGGTGTTCGCCGCACGAACAGGAAGAGAATCAGGCAACCAGCCGACGCCACGAGCAAAGGCGTCAACGCCAAAGCAACGAGCGACCCGATCCAAATCCCCGAGGCGTAGGTGACCACAAGCCCCGCGAGTGGACGTTTCATATTTTCAGCGCCCGGTGTCGCCCCACGGTCACGGCGTTACGAATGGCCACGGTCACAAATCGTTTCGCGCGCGCGATGGAGTCGGCGAGACCGTGACCCAACGCCAGATTGGCGGCGATCGCCGCCGAGAACGTGCATCCCGTGCCGTGGGTCTTGATCTTCGGCACCATCGCCGCCCGGTATTCGTAAACGCGCCGGCCATCGAACAGTACGTCCACGGCGCGGTTCGCCCCGGGCAGATGTCCGCCCTTGACCAGAAACGGGACGCCGTATTTCTCCGCGAGCGCGCGGGCCGCCAGGCGCAAATCATCGAGTGTGTGGATGGCGCGTGCCAGTCGAGCACTTCCGCCTCGGCAAGGTTCGGGGTCACCACCGCCGCGCGCGGAAAGAGTTTCGACGTAAGCGCGGTGACGGCGTTTTTCTTGAGCAGCAACGCGCCGCTGCTGGCCACCATGACCGGATCGACCACCAATTTGGCGAACCTACGGCAGGCAAATCCGTGCGCGACCGCCTCGATGATCGCCGCGTCGTACAACATGCCGGTTTTCGCGCCGCCGACGGGGAACGCCTCGAAGACGCGGTCCATCTGCTCGGCGACGAGGCGCGGTTGGAGCGGTCGCACGGCGCTGACGCGCGCGGGATTCTGCGCTGTGATGCACGTGATGGCGCTCGTGCCGAAAACGCCGTGGGCGCGAAAGGTCTTCAGGTCGGCTTGAATGCCCGCGCCGCCGCCGCTGTCGGAGCCGGCGACCGTGAGGGCGACCGCTGTTGTGCTTCTCCGTTTCACCCAATCTCCGGGAGGGATTCTACCGTGCAGGCCGTGAAATGCAACGCGGGCGAATCGTCAGAGCCGGGCGAGGACGCCGCGGTTGACCTCGGCGGCTTTGTCGGCGCCGCAAAGGATTTCGACGAGAGCGAATGCGAATTCCATGGCGGTCCCCGCGGCCTGGCTGGTGACAATGAGCCCGTCGATGACCACGCGTTGATCAGAAATCTCTTTCGCACCCGCAGCAATCTCCGCTCGAACAGCCGGATGACTGGTGGCGGTGCGGCCATTCAAGATGCCGTAGGCGGAGAGGACACTGGGCGCGGCGCAAATGGCCGCGATGCCGCGGCGTTTCGCCTGCAACGTTTCGAGGATGCGCCGAATACGCGGATCGCGGCGCAGGTTGGTCGTGCCGGGCTCGCCACCCGGCAGGACAATCATATCGAAATCCTCGGCACGGACGTCATCCAGCGTGGCGTCGGGAACATGCCGGGTTTTGCGCGAAGCTTCGATGGGGCCGGGCTGCGTGCCGGCAACCACCACGTCCACCCCGGCGCGCCTGAGGATGTCAATCACGGTAATCGCTTCAATTTCCTCGAAGCCGGGCGCCAGGGGCACGAGCACCTTTTTCATGGCAGCGTGTTGGGCAACTGGTTGGTGGATGTGGCCGGTCCCGGCGGCGTGGCGGCGGCGGCGGTCGTCCCGTAGGCTTTGATGCGGACAACGGTGCTGACGCCGTCGTTGTCGGTAATGAAGCGCAGGGCGATGATCTCGCCGGTCTTCAAATTGTCCACCGCGACCTTGTCTTTGTCGCGGAAGATGTACGTGCGCGGCGTGTAGGCGAATGTCCGCACGCCATCGGCCGTCTTGAGCCGGAGTTCGTGTCGCAGAAAATCAATGTCCGTGAGCGTGCCCTTGGCGAACGGCAGTTTCTGGCGTTGCTGCCAAGCCTGTTCCCGCGCGAGGTCCGCGGCTGATCTGACCTGGTTTGTGGAATCTTCCGATCGAGCCGGTGCGGACGCAAACCACATCAGCCCGGCCACGAGGAACAGGAGCAGCACCGGCTGTCGCGCCACGGTCATGGGACGACACGGAAAGGTCACTTGGGTTTGATGCTGGGTGACGCCGGCCGGACTCCCGGCGGGTTCACCGGCGCGGTCACTTGTTTGAGGTCCGGACGGGGTGGTGACGATCCCCCGACCGAGAGCGGCGGCGCGACCATTTGGGGGATCTGCCGCAGAAGCGCGTTGTGGTTCTTCGAGTCGATCTCGAACACGAGCGTCGTGTTGCCGACCTGGATTTTGTCGCCCGAGGAGAGCGCGCACTCGAAAACGCGGGCGCCATTGCGGTACGTGCCGTTGGTCGAGCCGAGATCCTTGAGTGAAAACTGGTTGTTGGCAAAGCTGAATCCGCAGTGCACGCGCGAAATGAACGAGTCGCGCACGGAGATCTCCGACTCGGGCAGGCGACCGACGATCAGCGGTTTATTGCTGAATTCGAGCGTCTTCTCCGTGCCATCGGGCCGTTTATGTATGAGCAAGGGCATGATCGGCTAGCATCTCCAGGATTTCTTCGCGCTGGGCGCTATATTCAACATCTGGGAGCACGGGCGTCAAGCTTTGAGTGGACAATGCGCGCTCCAGCTCCACCCAACTCTTGCAACCGCCGTAGGACTCGCGCAGGGCAACCCTCTCGGGAGCCGGCCGACGATAGACGCGCGTGAGGAGCGCATGCAACCCCGGTTCGCGTCCGAACCGGAACCGCTCCTGCAAGACTTGCTCGCTCCAAATATGTCGTCCCTGCAGGCGCTTGAGCTCTTCGGGTCCGGTCGATCTGGATGACGGACTCAGCAACCGCGTAATATTCGATGTCGACGGCGTCCTTCGGCGCGGTCGCGGCAATGTCGCGCAAGCGGGGGCGTTTGGACGGAATGATGGAGCGCTTGGCCTCGTGAAATTGCGTTGGGAACAGCCAGAATTCACGGTGGTCGACGTGGAATTGGCCGCGCTGCTCGCGAATGCCGCCTTTACGGAGGATCAGTACCTGTTCGCCCTGGCCCAACGCGTCCACCACGACCGCCCATTCTTTGAATGCGATATTGCTGCTCGCTTGCATTGCCCGGTAAGTACTTAGCGCATCCGCCGCAACCTGTCCATTGGAAATCGGTCATGGTACGTTTTGAAACGAGCCCAAACTGATTCCGCTTCACATTCGGGGGTGGGTGTGGCATACTTTTTGGGCGCTTATTGGCCATCCCTCAGCGAAACTGGCTTGCGCTTGGGGGCATCCGGCACGTGACACAGGCAACGAAGTCCGCGGTGCGGTAGCGTGGCGGACTCCGGGCAGTGGATTCACCGCGTAAAGCGGCGTAAGTGTCAATAGTCAGTGAGGTGAGAGGCGGAGTATGAGGACCAGAAAACCAAGAGAAAGCGGATCCTTCTGGCTGGCTATGACCTTGGCGGTCATCGGCGGTGCGTTGGTTGCACTAATCTGTTATCACTTCTTCTACACCGAGTATTTTCCTCCGGTGTACAACACATATCCTTGGAATAACTAGCCGTCGCATGGTATTGGCCGCAAAATTCATAGCGCGCAACACTCCGCCCGAATTGGGCCTTTCTCGATGTGATTAGGACACCGCCAGATTGTCAACGAGCTTGTGCACTCCCACTGTCCTGGGCTATAAACAAGCGGTGACGTATCTCGGGATTCGCCATGAAATATCGCATTCTCAAAGGCACGAAGCTCAAAGTCTCCGAAGTCGGTTTCGGCGTGTGGACGGTCGGAACCAAGATGTGGGGGGTCGCGGATGAGGATTACGACACGGGCGTCCGGCTGTTGCGCCAGGCCAGCGATCTCGGCGTGAATTTCTTCGACACGGCCGACGTCTATGGCGACGGCAAGGGCGAGGTCGTGCTGGCACAGGCATTCGAGGGACGCCGTGACGACATCGTGATCGCCACGAAATTCGGTTACGATCTTTACAATCACCCCGGCGTGCAGCCCGGCCAGCGCGAGCGGCCCCACAATTGGTCGCCGGATTTCATTCGCATGGCGTGCGAGGAGAGTTTGCGGCGATTGAGGACCGACCGCATCGATTTCTACCAACTCCACAATCCGCGCATCGAGATCATCCGCAACGACGAGGTCTTCGCCACGCTGCACGAGCTGCGGGAGGCCGGCAAGATCCTCGCGTTTGGCGTCGCGCTCGGGCCGGCGATTGACCGTCGGCAGATTGCGGAGGGGATTGCGGCGCTACGGGAACGCGGCGCGCACGTGCAGATCATTTACAATCTGTTCGAGCAAATGATCGGGGAGCCGATTTTCCCCGCGGCCCGCGAGTGCGATCGGAGCGTGTTTACCCGCGTGCCGCACTGCTCCGGGCTGCTCGAAGGCGTTTATTCCGAAACCACGACGTTCGGCAAGGACGATCATCGCAGTTTCCGCGTGGCCGATGACGCCAAGCGCAAGGCGTGGCTGGTGGACGGGCTGAAGAAGGTGGATCAGGTCGCGTTCCTGACGAAGGACACGGGGCGGACACTGGGCCAGGCGGCCATCAAGTTCATCCTTGCGGAACCGAGCATCTGTTCGGTGTTACCGAACATCTACAACGAGCGGCAACTCCACGAATTTGCGGCGGCCCCGGACACGCCTGACCTGACGGACGCGGAACTGGGCAGCCTCTCCGAATTGCACGCGAAGAATTACGGTCTCGTCCCCGCCGCGTAGTCGACGTTTTTGGACAGATGCGCTGCCGGCGCGTATTCTGCTCCCGACTGGGTTACGGTGAAGGTCTCGCCGGCAATGCTGATCATGCCCGTGAGAACGTTGCTGGTCGCGTTAGTCGCGACCGTATAAGTGACCAATCCCTTGCCAGTAATATTCGTTCCGCCATTGATTGTGATCCAGCTATTCGTGGTACTGGCGGTCCAGTCGCAGTCGCTGAAGTTGGGGGTCACCTTCACGGTACGGGTGCCGCCGGCGGCCTTGAGTTTCCCGGCCTTCGGGCTCAGCTTGAACGTGCATCCGCCCTTCGCCTGAATGACCGTGAACGTCTGGTCCGCAATCGTTATCGTGCCGGTCAAGGGCGTGGTGTTGGTGTTGCCGGGGACGGTGTAATCGACTTTGCCGTTGCCCGTGTAGGTGCCGCCGGAGGTGATCGTGATCCAGCTATTCGTGGTGCTGGCCGTCCACGAGCAGGTGGTACCCTTGGCCTTCACGCTCACGTTTTTCGAGCCGCCCTTGGCCGCCAGTGTGACATTCGTCGCGCTCAACGTGTAGGTGCATGAGTCGTTGGTGAAGTTCGCCGTGTAAATCGCGCCGCCCGACGGCACGATGATGGTGTGCTTCTGCGCACCACCATCGCTCCAGCCGGTAAACGTCCAACCGACGCTTGGAGTCGCCGAAATTTGCACATCTGTGCCCACCGGATACGGTCCACCACCACTCACCGCGCCACCATCCCACGGATTGGCCACGGTGGTCACAATGCCGTCTGACAGTTGCCAGAGCATGGTTCGAAGACCGCCAAACGTATTTGTCCAGCCCGTGGTTCCCGCCAAGTAGTAGACCGTCGCAGGGTCATAGCCACTATAACCACCGAACACCCCTGAACCAAGGCTGGGGGCGTTGCCTGTGAAATAGATATGGCTCAGGTTTTGGCAGTCACTGAACGCCCCCTCCTCGATGGTGGTGACGCTGTTGGGGATTATGACGCTGATCAGGTTGGGGCAGAAATAGAATTCATAGTTCCCAATGCTGGTGACATTGGTGCCAATCGTGATGCTAGTGAGGCTGGTGCATTCCTGGAACGCATTCGTCCCGATGCTGGTGACGCTGTCGGGGATTGTATAGCCACCGGCTTTACCCTCCGGGTATTGGATGAGCGTGGTCCGGCTCTCGTCAAACAAGACCCCATCCACACTGCTATAGGCTGGATTATTGGTATCCACCATGATCGCGGTCAGGCCGTAGCAGTCAAAGAACGCCTCCTCCCCGATGCTGGTGACGCTGGCGGGGATCGCGACGCTAGTCAGGTTCGTGCAATATTGGAACGCCCAGTCCCCGATGCTGGTGACGCTGTCGGGGATCGCGACGTTGGTCAAGCCGGTTTGACTAAACGCCGAGTCCGCGATGCTGGTGACGCTGTCGGGGATCGTGACGCCGGTCAGTCCGGAGCAGAAAGCGAACGCACAATCCGCGATGTTCGTGACACCATCAGGAATCGAGTAGTCTCCTCCCAATCTGCCTGGATACTCAACGAGCGTCGTTTGGCTCTTGTCGAACAACACTCCATTCGCGTCGCTATAGGCAGGATTATTGGCATCCACCGTGATCGCGGTCAGGCTGGTGCAATACAAGAACGCACGGTCGCCGATGTTGGTGACGCTGGCGGGGATCGCGACGTTGGTCAGGCCGGTTTGACTAAACGCCCAGTCCCCGATGCTGGTGACGCTGTCGCCCATTGTGACGCTGGTCAGGTTCGTGCAGTCATTGAACGCCTCCTCCCCGATGCTGGTGACGCTATTGGGGATCGTGACGCTGGTCAAATTGCAATCAGCGAACGCCCCGCTCCCGATGCTGGTGACGCTGTTGGGGATCGTGACGCTGGTCAGGCCGGAGCAGGAAGCGAACGCACTGTTTCCGATGCTGGTGACGCTGTCGGGGATTGTGTAGCTACCGGCTTTACCCTCCGGGTATTCGAGGAGCGTGGTTTGGCTCTTGTCGAACCAAACACCAGCCACACTGCTATAGTCGGGATTGCCTGTATCCACCGTGATCGCGGTCAGGCTGGCGCATTCCCAGAACGCGGCCCCCCCCATGCTGGTGACGCTGGCGGGAATCGTGACGTTAGTCAGCTTCGTGCAGTCAACGAAAGCACCGTACCCGATGCTAGTGACGCTGTTGGGAATGGTGACACTTGTCAGGCTGCTGTCGTAGAACGCGCTGGCCCCGATAATCGTGACCGTCAGGCCATTGATCGCGCTGGGGATGGTCACCGCACCCCCCGAACCGGTGTAGCCCGTGATAGTGATCGTGTTGTCGGAATTGGTCTCGTAAGTGTAATCTTGGGCTCGCACCATGGCTGGCAGCAGCAGGAAAAACAGCAGCGGCAGCAGCCTTGTGGCATAGACAGTTCTAAAACGCCCGGCCATCGTGTTTGGGTTGGTTGTTTTCATGACGGTGTTCTCCGCGCGCGCGAAAGGCACGTTGTTGAATTGCATGGATGGATAACTAGGTAACGAGCACTGAGCGCGCACTCGTCGCGAGGTTGGGTCAGGTAAGAGGCAACAGGACTTCGAAAGGCGTTCGTTCCTGGACACGCCCGTGGTGACGGAACTATGGTTCGAGTGCATTCTCGCGCCGACTCGAACCCGAGACTGGGCAGACGAGACTCCTGGCTACGTGCCCCTCACCGAGGGTGAAGACTATCACCAAGTCAATCCTCCCGGCAAGCAAATTCAGGGCTTCCAAGGTTGGCCCAAGATGGACAGGATTTCGTAAACTGTGTTCGGCGACGTTACGGTTTCGCAAGAGCAGCGGCGGCAACACCGGCCTCAGCACGGGTGTTCCGTCAACCGGATACGTTCGACTGCCTCCCGCATCCGGGCCACGCGCTACGAGCGAGGCGTCAACTGGCGGCGGATGGCGAAGCTTTGGGGGCTGATTTCTTCTGGCGCGTTTTGACGCGTCTCAAGTAGGCGGTGCGACGGCGGCGTTTTTCGACTTTATTGTACTGTTTGCTCATGTGGTATTCTTTTTTGGTTTCTTCGCGAAGCGCGCGATGGCTTTCCTGGCATCCTGGACAATCGGATCGCCATGGGCGAACGTGGCGATCTTAAAGTCGAGTTCGAGCAGCTTTTGCAACGATCTCAGGATTTGCTTCTTGTCTTCGATGTAAGCATCCGGCAGCAGTGTCAATCCCTTGCCGTTCTGATTGAGCAGGGTGTCCCCCAGCAAAACGATCCCACCGCTTGACTTGGAGAAGTAGGCCGTCTCGCCGTCGGAACTGCCGGGAAGATGCACGGCCTTTACGCCGCCCGGCAGGCGCTCGCCATCCATCAGCAGGATATCGATCTTCGTCTCACAATCGGCCTTCGCCTTTTCATGGGCGTACACCTGGATCTCGTACTGTTTGCGAAACCAGTCCGCAGCCCGGTCATGGTGGGCGTTGGTCAGGAGAATCCCGATGGGCTCGCCGAGGGCCTCCAGTTTCGCGATCACCTCCGGCTCCGGCTTCAGCGGGTCCACGAAGACGACTCCCTCGGACGTTCTCAACGCGTAACTGTTGAAATCCGTCTTCCACTGGGGATGAAAGCTGGCCCAGCCGTAGAGATTCCTCGTGACTGCGCGCAGTTCCGTCGCTGGTTTCAAATCCATAAACGACCCCTTAATCAAACTCCCGTATTAGCGCCACTTCTCCCATCCGTAATGCGATCCAACAGCCCGCCAGTCTACCGCGTCGGGGCGGTGCTAGGCAAGCCATGTTCCTCGGTCAATCCAAGGCGGGTGAGGTAATGCAAATGACGTTTCCCATGACCTGACATTGACAGCTCAATCGGCGATTGGCTGGCTGGCCTTTCAATCGCAGCTTTTCGCGGCGCGTTTTCGGTGAAAGATTCTCGGCGCCTTCCACAATCTCCACTCTGCACGTGCCGCACAAGCCGTTCCCCTGGCAATTGATTTTCTCGTCGATCCCTTTGTAAACGGGAATGTTATGCAGCAGCGCGACCTTGCGGAGGTTCGCATATTGCCCGCAATCCACTTTTTTTCCTTCGTTCAAAAACTCAACTGTCGGCATAAATCTCCTGCGCTCTCGTCAAGTGGGCACGATGACCCAACCGTTTCTGCCACCCCTGTATACGAAAAACGCCGTTGATTTGCAACGGTTTCGGCTCTACTCCGTCTGGCGCGCGGCCGGCCACAGGCGTTTTCGATCGAATTCATTGAAGACCAGCGGGAAACTGCGGGCGAACTGCTCGGGATGCGACGCCAGCATCGATCGGCAGTGCTGCTGCGTCCAGAATTCGCTGGATTCCAGTTCGTCGAGGTTGATCCTGGGCCGCTCGTCCGCAACCACACTGTAAACCCAAACGAACTCCCAGCCCGTGTCTTCGCAGGCTTCAATCTTAAAGTGTTTGAGAAACCGTTGGGCCGGCAGGATCAGTCCAAGCTCTTCTTCGAGTTCGCGTTTCGCGCACGGATCATAATCCTCGCCGCTGTTCAGGTGGCCCGAAGCACTGGAATCGTAACATCCTGGGAACGAGTCTTTTGTGGCCGCCCGCTTCTGCACGAATAGTTCCCCTTGACGGTTGAAGAGGAAGACATGCACGGCTCGGTGGCGCAGCTTTCGGGCATGAACTTCCGAGCGCGCCGCCGTGCCGACGACCCGATCTCGGTCGTCAACGACATCAAAGATTTCCTCGGCCATGACGCGTGGATGAAAGCACACCGGACGCGGTGCGGCCCAGACAAAAAGAAGGCCCCCCGCAATCGCGGGGGGCCTTCGGTAGTTGCTTACCTTGTGGTAAGACTAGAACTTGACGTTGAGTTCGGCTCGGACTTCCTCCGCAGCGCGAGCGACGCCCGCAGTGCGGTAGGCTTCCGCCGGCAAGAACACGCCGTAGACGAGCTGCGCGCGAACGTCCTTGCTGTAGTCGTAGCCGAGGATGCCATCCAATTCCCATCCGAGGTCGTCGTCGTTGCCGGTGTTGCCAGCGGCAACACTCGCCCACGACGGGCCGCCCCAATCCACATTGCCGTTGCTGCCGGCGAGGCCGTTCTTGTCGGCCTTCATGTAGTAGTAACCTTCAAGGGCGAGTGTGGTGTTCTCGTACGGCTTCACCGACGCGCCCAGATTGAAGATCAGGATGTCCGACAGGGCGGGTTCAAACAGATAACCGTTGTACCCGTCCGCATAGTCGAACCACGGGCGGAATTGGCTGCGTCCGGCAAGACCCGCATCTCCGTCCTGGCCTTTGCCGCCACCGGAGGCGAAGATGAAGTTGCCATTCAATACCGGCACCCATTGCACATCCTTGAACGTGTACTTCCCGCCCGCGTTCAACAGGAATGCGCTCAACGTTTCACCTGTATCGAAACCATCGGCGCCGAATTCGTAGGTGGCTTCGAACCATGTCTGCAGGGCATCCACCGGGTTAATATCGCTGCGCAAGCCGATAATCATCGGCGAGCTGCCCTGGAATGTCGCCGGCACGCGGCCGGTAACAAAGGGGCCTGTCCCCGGACCGCCGAGTCCACTGGCGCTCTGGGACACCCAGCCAAAGTAGGCCTCGACGTCCTTGATGGCGGAGTCGCTGAGCTCGTAGCGGGCGTTGACGAACAGCAGATCCTGCGCACCCAGATGGCTCGGCTCTCCACCAAAGGCCTGATTATTGACCAATTGGGCACCGACGAGATCGATCGTCAGCGGGTAGTAGTCGAGCACCAAGCGGGCGGCGTCATAGTTGTATTCCTGCTCGACGCTGCTGAGGATCAGCCCGCGACCGTATTGCAGGAACTGGCGGCCCAACTTGAGCGTTGCCGGTGTGTAGAAGATCTCATTGAACTGGACATAGGCTTCGGCAACACCCACTCCCCACATCCGGCTGATCTTCCTTAGGTCGCTGGGGCTGCTTGATGACTGGCCTGTTCCAGCGCCCACAGATTCGGAGACATCCGTGCTGCCCTGGCCCCACTCTCCTTCGGCCTGCAGCGTGACAACTACCAGGACGTGGTCTTCCAAGTCGGCTTCCACCGAAACCCGCGTTCGCTGGGCGATAAACGACTCGTTGCCCTTAAACTGGGCCTCAGTCCCCGAGAGATTGGATATCCCCGTGCCCTGCTCTCCGGTGCTATCTAGAAAATATCCGCGGATCCGAATGTCTCCACTGAGGCGGATATTTTGGACATCGGCGAATGTCTTGCTGGCCAATCCCCCCAGGGCTGTCAGCGCGACTACTAGCCATACTTTCTTCACTGTGTCCTCCTTTGTTTGTTTACGTTCTCTGTGCTATCCGGCACAAATCCTTGATTTTCGTTTGTCAGAGATCCCCCCGCTTCAACGACAATCCTCCATTGCCGTGGTACTGCAAAACCCATCCCGAAGCGGAACCGAACCTCCATCTCCTAACGTAATTGGCGTGAGTATAGACGCGACCCCAAATGTGTCAAGCCCGTTTTCCCAAGGCTTTTTGCCGTGTTTGCGCACGTCTGGCGCAAAACACCCCAGCCCTGAGCCTCATGCCTTCCGTCAACTGGCACCGAGTATAGAAATAGACCGAAGCATGTCAAGTCACGAAATCGGCAGCGCTACGGCGTCCCGGATAGTGGTGGCAATTGCAAACTTCCCGACGACGTTGTGGGCGACGGATTTGCGGGATGTTGATCGGCCTTTTCCGGAGGCATATCGCGATTCAGAACCACCATGCGCAGATAGGCCTTTTCAAACCACGGGGAGCTTTGTCCGGCAGCCAGCAATTCCTCGTACACCTGCCGCGCCTCCTTCTTTTGGCCTTGAATCTCCAGGCACCGTGCCAGCCCCATCTTGGCGGCATTCGCTATATAGCTGTTCGGGTCCGAGTTGATGATCTGGGTATACTGGGCTTTGGCGGCATCCAAATTGCCCTGGGCCTCCAGTGCCGCCGCCAAACCTATCTTGCTCGACATGGCCAAAGGATGATCGGGAAAATCTTTCATGAGCGATTGGTAAGTGCTTGCGGCTTCGGTATATCGGCCATTCAGGAAATACACGTTCGCCAGCCGCGCCAATGCTTCGGCGGCAACCGGCGACTTTGGGAAATCGCGCGCGACCGCCTGCAGCGATGCTGAGTCCGTCGCGCGCGCCAGGCTCTCGGCAGCCTGTTCGGCCTGATAAGTCGTTTGGTGCTGCCAATAAAGCAACACCAGACCGAGGGCGGCAACGGCGATCACGCCTCCCGTGATCTGCTTCCCGTGTTTCAACCAAAATACTTCAAAGTCAAATTGGTCGGTTATCCGCAGGTCGTCTTGCGCTTCTTGTGCCATGATCCTCCGTCAGCCCCGACATCCTATGTCGGGGTCAAAAGTGCGTCTGGCTATTCTTGTGAAACAAGCCGAAAAGGCAAGCGGGAAACGATTTTTCCGGCGCTAGGACCGTTTCGCCCGCCATTCCCGCCATACCAACCGAAAAAACGCCAAGTCCTCATTCAAGTATCGCCGCCAAAGCCTACGCGGTTCTTGCGCCAAACGATACAGCCACTCCAGCCCAAACCGCTGCATCCACTGCGGCGCGCGCCGCAGAACTCCAGCCGTTACGTCAAAACTGCCGCCCACCCCCATCACGAACGGAACGTGCATCTCCTGCTTCCATTTGCCCAGAAATAACTCCTGTTTCGGGGATCCAACCGCCATGCAAAGCATGTCCGGCTTGGCCCGCTTGATCTCCTGTACAATTTTGTCCTCATCGTCAGGTCCCCAATACCCGTTTCGCCAACCAGCGAAATCGAGCTTCGGATATCTGGCCTTCAACACATCCACAACCTTTGCCACGATCTCCTGACGCGCACCCAGCAGGTACGGACGAAGCCCTCGTTCCGCACAACGAGCCATCAATGCATTGAACAAATCTACGCCTGTAACACGTTCTTTGATAGGACATTGCAAGAATCTGGATACCCAGATCACCGGTTGCCCATCGACGGTAATCAGGTCACAACTCAGGACCGTCGCCCGCAGATCCGGATTCGACTCCATTTTGACAATTTTGTCCACGTTGACGACAACGTGTTGGTGAATCCCGCCATCCCCGATCATCGTTTCAATGCGATCAACCACCTCCGCCATGGTGAGGTTGTCAATCGGAACGCCAAAAAGCGTAACTTTCTCTGAGGAAGCCACTTTCACTTGCCGGGCGGATGCTCCATCAGGCACTTGGTGATTCGTGATGCCGCTTTGCCGTCCCAATACTTCGGGACCCGACCGCGCTTCCGATTCCCGTCAATGATCTTGACGGCCTCGGCAATGATCTTCTCGGGATCCATTCCCACAATCGTGCTCGTGCCTTCGGTCACGGTCACAGGCCGGTCGGTGTTCTCGCGCAGGGTCAGACAGGGAACGCCGAGCACGGTCGTTTCTTCCTGAATGCCGCCCGAATCGGTCAGGACAACCTTGGCGCCGGCCATCAAGCAGAGAGAATCCAGATAACCCAGCGGCTCGACGATCCTGGTGTTTGGCCAGTGGTTTACCCGTTCCCAAAGACCGAACTCATTCAGGCGCGCACGGGTCCTCGGATGCACTGGAAACGCCAGCGGCAATCGCTTCTGGATCGTCTCCAACGCCGACAGGATCCCCGAGAGCACTTCCTTCGAGTCCACATTGCTGGCCCGGTGCAGGGTCACGTACCCGTATTCGGAGTCCAACCGCAGTTTCTCGCGAATGTCTGACTTCAGGCTTTCGTCCCGCAGTTTCAGCAACGTGTCGATCATCACGTTGCCCACAAAAAATATCTTTTCCCTGGCGATCCCCTCCCGCCGAAGGTTCTCGTCCGCGTCGGCGCAGGTCGTGAAGCAATAATCGCTCAGCGTGTCCGTCACCACGCGGTTAATCTCCTCCGCCATGGTCCGGTCGAAACTCCGCAGGCCCGCCTCGACGTGCGCCAGTGGAATGCACAGTTTGGCCGCGACCAATGCCGCCGCCAGCGTCGAATTCACGTCGCCGACGACCATCACCAAATCCGGTCGCTCCGCCACCAGTAGTTTTTCCAGTTCGATCATCACCCGCGCGGTCTGCTCGGCGTGCGACCCGGAGCCGACTCCCAGGTACACGTCCGGCTTCGGCAGGTGCAACTCCTCGAAGAACAGGTTCGACATGTTGTCGTCGTAGTGCTGGCCCGTATGCACCAGCACGGGCGCAAACTCTTTCGGATGATGCGCGTACTCCGCCATCAGCGGCGCCATCTTCATGAAGTTGGGCCGTGCGCCCACCACGTTGACAATCCGCATTTTCATCAGGTCCGCTCAATCACCGGAAGCAATTCCGCCAGTGCGTAGTACATCCACGCTTGTGTCCACCGGATGTAACTCAAGCGGTTGGTCCCGCTGCGCCCGCGTTGATACCAGAAAAAACCGCGCTTGTCCCACATGTTTTCCACGGCCCATTCCGCCGCCTGAGCGGCCTTCTCGACGCGCCCGAAAGCCAGAAATGTCAGGATTCCCTGCGCACTGGCGTGGGTGTCGAACGGGTACTCTTCGATGTGGTAATACCGCGGCGCGCCATCCGCCCGCCAAAACGATCTCTCCCAAAACGCAAACGCGCGCTCCGCGCTGTCCGCAAAGTCGTGGTCGCCGGTCCGCTTTTCGTAATCCTTCAGCGCCACGAGGCTGTAGCCCGTGTGGAAATTGTCGATCCAATGCTGGTTCTCCGACTCGCCGTACCACCACGAACCGTCCGCTCGCTGGCGTTTGACCGAAAACTCGAGGCAATCGCGCCGTCCCAGCAACGCCGCCCCGATCATGTTGACGTTGTGCACCTGCGTGTCCGAATGCGGCACATATGTCAGCCATCGCTCGCCGTTTCGGTCCCGCAATAACTGCTTTTCCAGGAAGCTCACGTCGCATTTCCGTCCCAATCGCTCGTAGGCCCGCGCGGCGAACGCCGTGCAAATCAGATTCGGCGTCCCGCGCGGCGCAAAAAACGCCCGCGATTGCCAGGCAAAGGGATAACCCCATCCGCCTTGCGGCGTTCGCAGCGATTCCAGTTGATCCAACAACCGTTCGTCGTGGCTACCGAGCGCGGCCAGCGCCAGCGCCTTCGGATTGAGTGTTGGTTGGATGCCGCACAGCGGCCTCAAGTTGACCGCGCTGCGTCGGTGAAGCTGCGTCCAAGCCTGACGCGCCAGTTTTCCCGGCAACACGCGCGCCAACGGTGAGTTTAATCCGTCGTACGGGTCGTACCCGCGCCAACCGCGCGACGCGCCGTACTCGTGTAACTGCTGCCAGACTTCGCGAAATCGTTTGCTATCGGTCGCGATCGCCTGGGACATCTTCGGTGGGTTCATCGGCGGTTACAGTTCAATCGACCGTCCTGTCCGGATCGATTCCAATACCGCCAGCGTCGCCCGCGTGCTGTCCAGAATCTCTTCCAACGGAATCGGCATTGGCCCGCCCGATTTCACGGCCCGCACAAATTCTTTCACTTCTTCCGCCTGGCCCTTCTCGCGAAAATCGTCCTCGATCACGTGCTTGCCGCCGGCAAATAGCTCGATCTGCTCCTTCTTTAAGGCCGCGTCGGCGACGTTAAAATAATCGATCGACCCCACCGATCCATCAGCGAACCGGAGCGCCACCTGCACGTTCTCCCCGCCAAATCCCTGCGCGAACACCGACACCACCCGTGATCGCGCCATAAACCGCAGGAAATCGATGAAGTGGCATACCTCGCCGAGAATGCGCCCGCCGCCCGTCTGCGGGTCGTTGACCCAATGGTCCGTCGGCAACGGCTGCACGCTGACGCGGTAGCGCATCACCAACGGCCCCGTCAGTTCGCGCGCCCGCGCGGCAAACGGCGCAAACCGACGATTGAACCCCACCATCAACCGCGAATTGCCGCTCTTCTGGATGGCGCTGGTAATTTCGTCGAGTTCCTCGCCGCGCAGACACAACGGTTTCTCGCAGAACACGGTTTTGCCCGCCCGCAACGCTTCGATGACCATCGGCGCGTGCAAATCGTGCCGCGTCGCGATCAGTACCGCGTTCACCGCCTTGTCCGCCAGCACGTCGCGCCAATTGGTGGTGCTGGTTTCAAACCCGAATTTCTCTTTCGCCTTTTCCGCTTTCACGCCCGTGGCCGTGCACACCGTCCGCAACGTCACGTCCGCATTCGCCTTGAACTGCGGCAACAAAACTCCCTGCGCGTAATTTCCGGCGCCAATCACGCCGAGCACCACCGACGAGTGGCGGGCAGCCGGCGAAGCGCTTGTCGCCGTCGCTCCCCGTTTCGCCCCCCGCCCTTCCCCGCCCGGGTATTTCAGGAGCACGCCCACAAATCGCTCTTCGGTCTTCCCCGTGATCAACTCGTACGCTTTCGGCGCGTCGTCAATCGCGAATGTATGCGTCGATCAACGGCGCGACATCCACCCGTTTGCCGGCCAGCAATTGGACGAAGGCTTCCATGTTCCGCTGCTCGGTCCAGCGCACGTACCCAATCGGATAATCCACGCCCTTCTCTTCGTAGAGCGGATCGTACCGGCCCGGCCCGTAACTGCGGGACAGCTTGAATTCGAGTTCCTTCTCGTAAAACAGGTCGCGCGGAAGTTCCATCCCCGTCACGCCGACCATCACCACCCGCCCGCGCTCGCGGCAAATCTTTGCAGCCAGGTCAATCGGGTCATTCGTGGGCGCCGCCGCCGCAATGATCGCCGCGTCCACCCCGAAACCATTCGTCAACCGGGCCGCCACGCGCTCGATGTCGCCGCTCGTGCGTGTCGCCACCGCGTCGCACCCGCACCGCGTGGCCAGCTCGCACGCCTCGGCGCTCACGTCGATTCCCAGCACGACGCAGCCCGCTGCCTTCAAGATCTGCACGGTCAATTGGCCGACCAATCCCAGGCCGATCACCGCCACGGATTCCCCGAGTCGCGCATCCGCCTGTCGCACGCCCTGCATCGCAATCGCGCCCAACGTGGTAAACACGGCGTGCTCCAGCGCCACGCCTTCCGGCAATTTCGCGCAGAGGTTTTGCGGGACCACAACCTCCTCGGCGTGGCTCGCGTAATCCTGTCCGCCGCAGGCCACGCGGTCGCCGACCGACAATCCCGTCACGCCCTCGCCGACCTCGATGATCGTGCCCGCGCACGAATAACCGAGCGCTTTCCATTGATCGAGCTGCGACTGGACCTTGCGTACCGCCGCCGAAAGACCCTCGCGTTTCACCGTCTCGACCACGCGCCGGACCAAATCCGGCCGCGACCGCGCTTTGCCGACCAGCGATTGCTGCGCGAGGTTCACCGTCGCCCGTTCCGTGCCCGCGCTGACCAGCGAGCAGGCGTTGCGCACGCGCACACACCCCGGCGTCAGCGCCGGCGACGGCACGTCCACCAGCTTGATGTCGCCGGTCTTGAAATCCTGGACGAGTTGTTTCACGGTTCCAGCAATCCTTTGGCTCGAAGTTCCTGGACGATTCCGAGAAATCGTTGGATCTGCCCGGTGTTGCCGATGGTCACTCGCAAACAACCTTTCATTTGCGGGACCGCGTCCTTGTTGCTGACGTAGACGTGGCGCGCGGCCAGCGCCTGCACGGCTCGCGCTGGGGTTCGCACCTGCCAGAGGATGAAATTCGCCTGCGTGTTGTGGACCACGAATCCGAGTTCCTTCAACCCGTCAACCGCCTGCTGCCGCGCGCGACGGCATTCCGCGACCGTCTTCCGCATGTACTCGAGGTCTTCCACCGCCGCGTGCGCCGCGACCTGCGTCAGGCCGCTGACGGCCCATGGTGCCAACACACGCCCCAAAATGTCCAACACGGCCGGCTGGGCGACCACGTAACCGCATCGCATCCCGGCGAGGGAAAACGCCTTGGAAAGCGTCCGCAAAATCACCAAATTCGGGTGCGTCTCGATCAACCCAACACTGCTCTCGCCGTAGTACTCGACGTACGCTTCATCGAGCACGACCAGCGTGTCCGGCCGCTTCTCCAGCAGCGCGCGGATCTGTTCCCGCGGATAACCGACGCCGGTCGGGTTGTTCGGGTTCGCGAGGTAAATGATCTTGTACGAGCCGCCTTTCGCGAGCAGTTCCTGGAAATCGGGCGCAAACGGCTTGCCGAACAGGAACGTCTCGATCCGCGCCTGTTGCACTTTGCACTGGACCGAAAAGACGGCGTACGCCGGGGACACGATGAGCACGGAGTCGTCCTTGGTCAGAAAGGCGCGCGCGATCAATTCCATCGCCATGTTCGACCCGTTCGCCACGAGCAGGAAATCCGCCGGCACGTCCAGATAACGGCCCAGCGATTCCCGCAACGCCGTGCACACGCTGTCGGGATACCAATTCAGGGTCGCATCTTCGGCGACGGCGGCGCGCAACGCCGCCAGCACCCGCGGCGACGGCGGCGCCTGGCACTCGTTCAGGTCCATCTTCAGCACGTCGGGGCCGCTGGCAACCGGCTTGACGGCATGATAGCCGTCCAGCGCCGCGACGTGCGGCGGTACCCATTTGTCCGTTGGGAAAGCGGTCATCCGTGGAACTCTTTTCGTACGGGCTCGCGTGCCTGGAGTTCGATTTGGCGCTGCACGCGCAACCAGTTTACCTTTTTGGCGCAATTGCGCAACGATTTCGGGAGCAGTTTGCGCACCCGCGGGGCCGTGTTCGCCCGAAACTCCGAGTCCGCCGCATGCAAACCCGCCAGGTCCTGCGCCGGCCCGAACAGCGTGCGCGCCGCCAGCCGCAGCACCCCCGGCGTCAATTCACCGGAGACGTCCGGAAATTCGACACAGGCGCGCCCCACGTCCACCGCATAATGCGCGTCGCTCCCCGCCTGTTCGGGCAGGCCGCGTTCGCGCGCCAGGCGGGCCGCCGACTCGTTGCGGTCGGCCGGCTCGTAACCGTTGCAGACTTCGATGGCATCCACGTTCCGCAGCAATTCCTCGTCAATGCCGCCGCACAACAGCCCCGACGTCGGATGAAACGGATGCGGCAACACCACGAATCCGTGTTGAGCACGGATTTCGTCCACCGCCTCCCGCCATTTTCGAGCCTTGATCTTGCGTTCCAGGAACAAGCCGATGATATGCGCCCCGCCCTCCAGCGAGACTTCCGTGCCCACGATAACGGCGAGACCGTGGTTCTTGTCGCGGGCCCGCAGCGCGCCTTCGATCTCGTCGTGGTCGGTGATCGCCAGGTGCGTCAGGCCGCGACGCGACGCCTGTTCGAGCACGGCGTCCACCGCCGCGAAACTGTCGTGCGAGTAGCGCGTATGGCAATGCAGGTCGGCGCGAATCATGGTTTCACCAGCGATACCACGTTGCGGATTTTGCCGCTCGGCTCGGGTTGAATGTGGTCGACCAGTTCGAAATCGATGGTGACGGCGTCGCCCAGGAACCGCGCCAGCTTGCCCCGCAATTCGTCGGTTTCGGCGCCGTCGAACAGGCCGGTCGGCACGATGCGCACCACGATGGTGTTCGGCTCGGTTTGCACGACCTGGAACTGGCGCACTTTGTCGTACGTCTCGAACAACGTGTAAAAACGCACCGACGGGATGTACTTCCGCTCGCCGGTGACAATCGTGTCGTTGACGCGTCCGAGTATGCGGTCGATGCACGGCAAACCGCGCCCGCACCCGCACGGCTCCTTCGCCGGCAGGGCCAGATCCCCGAGATCGTACCGGATCAACGGCATCGCGTGGTTGATGAGACCCGTGCCGATCATCCGCTGGCCGGCATCACTCGTGGCGTTCGGGAGCGGCGCCAATTCGAGAATCCCGCCCTCGCCGTTGACGTGAAACGGGCCGCGGCGCTCGCATTGGCAGGCGGTGACGACCCGCTCGTTGCTGCCCCACCAGTCGTACACGGGACATTGCAGGACGCGTTCGATGACCGACCGCATCTCCGGCGAGAGTGTTTCGCTGGAGCAAAGCACGGCCTGCGGGGCATGCACGCGGAGTCCCTCGCTGGCCGCAAACTGGGCGAAAATGTAGATCGACGACGGATAGCCGCGCACAAACCCCGGTTGGTAGCGGTTGAATTCCTCGACGTAGGCCCGCAGGTTGGCCGGCTTCATGTCGTACACGCTGAAGAACAGCGTGCGGGTGCGCCGGTCCAGGTGCCACAGCGGGTCGGTCTCCCGTTTGGGGATGTAATGACGAAACGCCACGATGCGCGCCCCGGTGCGATACCCCGCCCACCGCCAGAACCGGATCGAGTGCGCCATCTCGCAGGCTTTCTGCTCGGCCGTGAGGAAGAATCGCAACGGCTCGCCCGTCGATCCGCTCGTGTGATCTTCGACGAGTCGGCGTTTGTCGCTATAGCGATGAAAGAACTGCTCCGGATTCTCCCGCAACTGTCGTTTCTCCAGCACGGGAAGACGGGCGAGATCGGGCAACTCGTGGAAATCATCCGGCGTCGCGCCGAGTGTTTGGAACAGCGACTGGTAATACGGCACGTTCTGCGCGGCGTCCCGGAGCAGCCAGCGCAGTTGCGTCATCTGTCGGGCCTGGAATTCATCGGCGGACAGCCACTGGGTGCGGCGCATCTCGCGGCCATACCGCCAATAGCCCTGAAGGTAGCGACGGACCACGCCGGGTTGTGCGCGAGAGGCGATCATGATTTCAACCTCCGATGGCGTCTCGCGTTCAATAGGCCCCACGACCGCGGACCACGACCGAGAAGGTCCGCGCCATCAGGTACAGGTCCAGCCAGACGGACCAGTTGCGAATGTAGTAGGTGTCCAATCGTTGCTGGACCTCCAGATCGCCTTCACTGCGGGCGGTCACCTGCCACAGTCCGGTGACTCCCGGCAACACGCGGTGCCGCAAGGCCCGAAACTTTTCGTCGAACGCCTGCAAATGATAATTGGGGAACGGCCTCGGCCCCACCATGCTCATTTCGCCCACGATCACGTTCCATAATTGGGGCAGTTCATCGAGGCTGAACTTGCGCAAGAACGATCCCACAACGGGGAGAATCCGCGGATCGTTCTTCAGCTTGAAATACCGTTGCCACTCATTCCGTGCCTCGGAGTCCCGTTCCAAAAGCTTCGCCAACCGTTGATCGGCGTCGATATACATCGTGCGAAGCTTCCAGGTCCGGACCCGGTCGGCCTTCCAACCCCTCGCGTTCCTGGCCGTAGACAGGGTTTCCCGGGCTGACCAACCGAATCCACACCATCAACGCCAGAAGTAACGGCGAGAGCAAAATGATCAACGGGACGGCGATCACCAGGTCGAGCGTGCGCTTGACCCAACGGTTGCTGGCGATGAGCAAATTGTGGCGTATCTCCAGACCCAGAATGCCCCCGACATCCCGCGCCACAATCCACAGGCTGGCCAGGCCGGCCAGGTCCGGTATCACCATCATGTGCGGAAAACAGTCGCCATATTCCTGATGGATATCGAACATTCGTTTGTTGGAACCTTCGTCCAGGGCCACGATGCAATACGGTATCCCGCGGGAGCGCCCCAGTTGTCTGGCGTGGTCCAACCCGCCCAGAATCGGCACGCCCTCGATCTCCGTCTCGTCGCCAGGGGTGTCGGTCAAAATGCTCACCGGTTTCAATCCGAGTTCGGGTTGATGCAGGAGGATATCGACGACCCGGCGCGCCGTTTGTCCCGAACCAAAAATCACCACGGACGATCCCCACCAGGATCGTTGGGAGCAAAGATTCCGCACCAGAGCGCGCCCGCAGGGTACCAGAACCAACGCGATGAGCCACGCAACGCCCACAATCAAACGTGAAACGAATAGGAATCCGATCACAATATACATTCCCACCACGACGGTCATGAACGCCCAGGTTGTCCCCACCGTCGTGCGCCGCAACTCTTCCACCGGCGTCAGGAAGATTCTCGCCGTCAGGCCCGCTCCACGGTACAGGCCCTGAATCGCGAACGCCATTACCCAGATAAAAAGGCCGGGCCATAACCGCAAGTATCGGGGATAATCGAAGGGGCCAAGCAGGACGATCCTGACCGTCATGCCGATCCCCCAGGCCACGGCCAGACTCAAAAGATCGGTCATCACCAGCAAAAACATCATCGCCCAAGGCCGCGTTGACCGGATCACGCGAGGAAGCAGCGTGGCCCGCGTCTGATCACGCCCGGATGACGCCGACAAATCTCCGGGTGTCTTATCGGGATTGTCTTGGACAGAGGGCGCGCCCATCATCGTCAGTTCCTAATTTGCGCTTACGCGACGGTTATCGACTCCCCCCAGCAATTGCCAGATGACCAGCCAGAGAAAGCGCGGGTTGTTTCTGAAATAGCGTCGCCACAACCGGCGCGGATCCATCAGCAGGCGAAAGAGCCATTCCAAACCGGACCGCTGCATCCACCGTGGGGCTTGCCTGACCCGGCCCGCGTGAAAATCAAATGCGGCGCCGACCGCCAGCATCACGGCCTGCACGCGATCGCGATGCCCGGCGACCCACTGCTCCTGCTTGGGACAACCAAGCCCAACGAACAGGATGCGGGCTCCCGAGGCGTTGATCGCCTGCGCGACTGCCTCATCCTCTTCACGGGTCAATGGCCGAAACGGTGGCGCGTAGGCATAGGCGATTTGAAGCTGCGGAAACCGCTCGTGGTAGCTCTTCTGCAACGCATCCAGGACCTCTGGGGTGCCGCCATACAGTCCCACCGGAATCCCCGCCTCGGCGGCGGCCTGGCATATGCTCAGGGTCAAGTCCGGTCCATAGACGCGGGTTTGATTTTTCAATCCCAGGCGTCGCAACACCCACACCAGCGGCATCCCGTCCGGCGTCACCAGGTCTGCGTCATTGGAAATCTTCTGGAAATCTCGCGAGTCGTGGCCCTCCATGACCCCGTGCACACCGCAGACACACACGTAACGCGACTCACCCGCCCGCGCCCAGTGCAGGATGCGCGCCGTCGCGTCGGCATAGCTTGTCGCGTCCACCCGCGTGCCCAGTATGAAACGATGTTGGAGATCGGTCGTCACAGCGTGTGGTATTCCCCCGTCACTCGTATCATAGGGTACCTAGAATAGCAATTGGCCTACCAGATGGCGCGGCGCCAAATTTCCCCAACCCGTTGATAAGAAGGTGGTTTCGTTTTACCGCGGACACGAGGATTGGGACGGCGGCCTGCATTCGCCCGTTTGTCAAGGACTACACGGGTCGAACCAGCAACGGACCCATGAACTCCATCCGGCGACCCTGGTGGCGAGGCCATTCTCCGCCGTTGCCGATTGGAGACGTTGACTACGACACCTTGACTTCCTTCATGGATTTCAACTGCGTTTCGATCCACGTGTATGTGCGGGTCATGCCGTCTTCGAGGGAAATCTCCGGCTCCCAACCCAGGACTTTGCGGAGCATGGTGTTGTCGGAGTTGCGACCGCGCACGCCCTGGGGGCCGTCCACGTGTTTCTTCTTCACGGTGATTCCGGCGATCTTGGCCGCCATGTCCGCCAGTTGATTGATGGTCACCATCCGGTCCTGGCCCAGGTTCAGCGGATCATGGTGGTCGGAACGCATGAGCTTGTAAATGCCGTTGACACAATCGTCGATGTAGCAGAACGACCGCGTCTGCTCGCCGTCGCCCCAGATTTCGATCTCGTGCTTGCCCGTGAGTTTGGCGACGGCCACCTTGCGGCACATCGCCGCTGGCGCCTTCTCGCGTCCGCCGTCCCAGGTTCCCAGCGGGCCAAAAATGTTGTGGAACCGGACGATCCGCGTCTCCATCGCATACTCCTGCCGATAATGCATGGCGAAGCGTTCGGAGATGAGTTTCTCCCACCCGTAGGCGTCCTGCGGATACGCGGGATACGCGTCGTCTTCCTTCAACGGGGTCACGTTCGCGTCCATTTGCTTGAACTCGGGGTAAATGCAGGCGGAGGACGTATAGAAGTAGCGCTTGATTCCGTTCACGTGCGCGGCTTCCAACGTATGGGTGTTGATCAGCAAATTGTTGTGCAGAATCAGCGCGTGATGTTTGGAAATGAATCCCATGCCGCCCATGTCCGCCGCCAGCGCGTACACTTCGTCAACGCCGCGCGTGGCCTGCAAACAGTTGTCCCACCGCCGCAAATCGAGCACCTCGAACTCGTCGGCATCGGTCGGCGAGTACTCGGGATATTTCAAGTCCACACCCCGCACCCAGTAGCCTTTGCCCTTCAAAAAGGTCACGAGATGATGGCCGATAAACCCACCGGCGCCTGTCACGAGTACTTTTGTTTGCTGTGTCATTTATGTCCCTTCAGTCGGCCCCACCACGCCAGTTAATTGGGAGGGTAACGCAAACCTGGAAAAGCCTTCAACCGTCATTATCACTGGCGCTTCTGGTGAGTTGGTTTTGCGGTTTTCGCCTTCACCAGCGAAAATCAACGAACTTCCCGTCCGATCAACTATTCCGGTAATTTAACAGGCAAATCCATGCAATACAAGGCCGATTTGCCGTATGGCGGCATCAGGCAACGTCACCGGGGCCCGTGCCGGGGCGTCTCGGTATCCCTCCAGAAAATCGGCGTGACGCCACGCGCCAAATACCCTATTAACAGGCATACATGAAACGCGCCCTCATTACCGGCATCACGGGACAGGATGGATCGTACCTGGCCGAACTGCTGTTGAAAAAGGATTACGAGGTCCACGGCATCATCCGCCGCGCCAGCAGTTTCAACACCAGCCGCATCGACCACCTGTATCAGGACCGCCACACCCGCAGCGTCAAACTCTTCCTGCATTATGGCGACCTGAGCGATTCGGTGAACCTGGTCAAGCTGTTGTATGACCTGAAGCCCGACGAAATCTACCATCTCGCCGCGCAAAGCCACGTCCGCGTCAGCTTCGACATTCCCGAGTATACGGCGGACATCTCGGCGGTGGGAACGATCCGGATACTGGAAGCGATCCGCGAAACGGGCGGCAGCCCGCGGTTCTACCAGGCGTCGTCCAGCGAGATGTACGGCAAGGTCGCCGAAATCCCCCAGCGGGAGACCACCCCGTTTCATCCGCGCAGCCCGTACGCCGTGTCGAAAGTCTTCGCCTACTGGGCCACCGTCAATTATCGCGAGAGCTACAATCTGTTCGCCGCCAACGGCATCCTGTTCAACCACGAATCCCCCCGACGCGGGGAAACGTTTGTGACCCGCAAAATCACCCGCGCGATCGCCCACATCAAACACGGGCTTCAGCAGAAAGTGTATCTCGGCAACCTGGACGCCAAGCGCGACTGGGGCTACGCGCCCGAATACGTCGAAGCCATGTGGTCGATCCTCCAACACGATCAGCCCGATGACTTCGTCATTGCCACGGGCGAAACGCATTCCGTCCAGGAGTTTTGCGAGCAGGCCTTCGGGCACGCCGGTTTGGACTGGCGCCGTTATGTCGAGATTGACAAGGCCTATTACCGCCCCGCCGAAGTCGATTTGCTCATCGGCGATGCCTCGAAGGCAAAGAAAGTCCTGGGATGGCAACCCAAGATTCGATTCAAGGAGCTGGTCGGCTTGATGGTCGATGCCGACCTCAAGATGCTGGAAGACCAGTTGGCCGGCCGGGTCGCGAAAGTGGATGTCGGTCAGCGGTAACTCTCAGCGCGTTGGTACCCTTGGCCGGATCATTGCCGGCCGCAAGCGCAGTCGGACCGGCAGTTCTCTTTCGCGCTAACCCCGGCCGGCGTCGGCTGCTTTCCGTCGGCCTGCGCCAGTTTCTCAAACACGGTGATGATCCGGTCGCCATACTGTTGGTGCGTGAAGAATTCCTCGAAGCGCCGGCGGTTGGCCTGGCTCATCTTCTCGCGCAAGGACGCATCGCGGATGACCCGCAGTATCTTCTCCGCCAAATCGTCCGCGTCCCGCGGTTTCGCCAGCAGACCGTTTACTCCGTCTTCGATCATTTCGGGAATGGCCGCCCATTTCGTCGAGACGACCGGCAATCCCGCCCGCAGCGCCTCGACGACCACCAGCGGGTGCACTTCCATGTAATAATACGTCGGGAACACGAGCGCATCCGCGTCCACCAGCAGTTGCCATTTCCGCTCCCCCGACACCACTCCGACGAAGGAAACGTGTTGTTGGAGTCCGCGTTCGCGAATGACACGCTCGGCTTCGAGTCGGTCGCTCTCCAGCGGCCAGTCTCCGGCAAAAACAAACCGCACCGCCGGATGCGCCGCCACGACCTTCGCCGCCGCTTCCAGAAGGACAAACACGCCTTTCTCGCGAATCAGGTTGCCGAGAAACAATGCCGTGAACGGGTCGCCCGCGGTGGCCGAACGTTGCGGGAGCGCCGGCGCCTCGATGCCGCTGGCCACCACGAAAATCCGTTCCGCGGGCAGCCAACGGTCGAAGTTGAACCGCTGGTTTTCACCCATCACGATCGCGCCGGCGGCCCGGGACACGGTTTTCTCGATGAGCCGCTGCATCCGTGGTCCCGATGCTGTGTAGAAATCGAAAAAGCCGTTCGCATGCGCGTACAACACCGCCGGCACGCCGAACAGCGCCGCGACGCGGATCAACAGCCATTCTTTCAGGAAGGCATTGCGGTTGCACGACACGGACAGGAACAGGTAATCGGCTTTGCGCCGCATCAGGTGCCCGACCAGTTGCAGGACCATCCTCCCCAAGATCACCAGCTTGCGCGGCTGCACCCGCTCCAGTTCCCCGACCTTCTTGATCACGGTCTGGTCGATGAACGCCACGTCGAACCGCTCGGGGAACGCCGACCGCATCAGCGCCTGGTACGTCACGCTCGGACCGAAGTACGGAGGCGGCAAATGCCCGACCACCAGCAGCCGTAGTTTCCGCGTTTCCACCGAATCATGCTACACGCGCCCCCCGCGAAAGTCGAGAGGTGGCGAAGAAGAACGACCCGGTCAAATATTTCGCGGATGGCTGGGGGCATGTTGAAGGACATCCCGCTGAGGTAGCCCCGCCGTGCTGCCAGTCCCAATTGTTACAATGTTTAGAGGCTGTTGAAAAACGCGCTGGCTGACGGCAGCCAAATCGAGACGACATCGGATTTCCTGAGGAAGTTGTAGGCCGTGTGCCCCCACGCGGCGCTCCTCGGGTATTTTTCAACAGCTTCTTTAGATGTAACCCTAATTCTCCCCCTTGATGCTATTCTTACAAGTGTTTTCTAAACGCCCCAGCGACGAAAACCCCAATACATAACCAGAGTAAGAGTCCATCGAGGTCCAATCCAACAACATTATCAGGATGTGCTATTCCTGACCTAACTAATTGCACGAATTCCCCGAAAATAATCCCCACAATGCCGCTGGCAATCATGACCGCTGCCTGTGTGAAGCGACTCGGCTTTCTTATACTGGGCAGAGGAGGCGGTGAGGCGGGTCTTGTCACAATAATAGGGGGTATTGCAGACTTGGCATCGGTTGTCTCTGTTGCAACAACATTGTTGTTACTGTCAACGTGGCTCTTTTCAAAACACACCAGAGAGCAATAGCCCTCGCGGGACCACTCGCTATTGTTGGGGTTGCCGACCACGGGTTCAATCTGGGTGTCTGAAAGCGGCTTTCCACAACCCTTGCACCTATTGGTGTTTGTTGTTTCGCTCACGTTTTTACGTTCTCGATTGCGCGCATAACTTCAGGTCATTGGAGTCACATCTAAACATTGTAACAATTTGGCCTTCTCGCCGGCACCGGTGGTGATGTACGGCGAATCGGCTGGAGCGCTTTTCTCTCGGCATTTCATTGGGCGACAGCACCCAGATTGGGATTCGGACGGCGGGCGTCACGGCTGCGTCTGCCGGATCCACGCCGGTCAATATCAGAAGCTCGTCGGCCAGTCAAATTGAATTGGCGCGCCTGGCCGGATAAAGAGCTTGCTGGGAAGCGCGTCGCCCGCTACAAAACTGCGCATGAAAGTCTTTGTCACCGGCGGAGCCGGCTACGTGGGGAGTGTCTGCGTCGAGGAACTTCTCAACGCGGGTTATCAGGTCACTGTATTCGACAACCTGACCGAGGGACATCGGGCCGCGGTCGATACGCGCGCGGAATTCATCGAGGGCGACCTGGCCAATCGTTCCGTGGTGCTGGAGAGCTTCCAGCGCGTGAAGCCCGACGCCGTGATGCATTTCGCGTCGAACACGCTCGTTCCCGTCAGCATGGTGCGTCCCGGCATTTACCTCGGTGACAACATCTCCAACGCCGTGAACCTGCTGGACGCGTGCGTCGCGGCGGGGACGAAACATTTCGTGTTCTCCTCGAGTTGCGCCATTTTCGGGGTTCCCAAGACCGTCCCGATCACCGAAGACCTGCCGAAGGAGCCGATCAATCCCTACGGCGAGTCCAAATGGATGGTCGAGCGGATCCTGGCCTGGTACGAGAAGCTGTTCGGCATCCGCTACGTCTGTTTGCGCTACTTCAACGCGGCGGGCGCCTCGGAGAAGTTTGGCGAACATCATCGCGAAGAAACGCACCTGATCCCGAACGTCCTCAAAGTGGCGCTCGGCAAGACGCCGTCCGTCGACATCTACGGCACGCAGTATCCCACGCCCGACGGCACGTGCGTCCGCGACTACGTGCACATTATCGACCTCGCGCAGGGACACCGGTTGGCGCTCGGCGCGACCCGGTCCGATGTGTTCAATCTTGGCAGCGGCAACGGCTACTCGGTGAAAGAAATCGTCGAGATGGCCCGCAAAGTCTCGGGACGCCCGATCAAGGCTGTGGAAAAACCGAACCGCCCCGGCGACCCGCCGAAACTGGTGGCGGACTCGACTAAAGTCCGCAGGGTACTTGGTTGGAAACCGCGGTTCGATTCGGTCGAACCGATCCTCGAAAGCGCGTGGCGCTGGCACCTCGCCCACCCGAACGGCTACGAGTAGGCTCGGGACACCGCCGCTACGATGAAGCGCGGGGCGCTTCCAGAAGTTTCGCCATGAAAACGGCGGCGATCACCATCATCAATTCATCAACTCCCGCGGCGAATCTGTATCGGGTAATGGTGGAGGAGAACCAGATGTTTGTGCCAAACCCGACGAGGATCCACAATAGATAGACAGCGATCTCCCCAATTTGGCGATGCCGAAGCATCCAAACGATCGCCCAAATCGTGATCGCCGCGAGCGGCACGTAGCTGAGGCAGCCCACCAGAATCACCAGCCACGCGTGACTTACGTGCTCTGGCTCGGTCCGGATGCTGCTCAGGCCGGGGATTTGCCAGAATTTTATGGTGCGGTAAATCATCAACTTGAACGAAGCCCCCGGGTTCTCGGTAACGAATTGCGCAAAGGCGGCACGGTAAGCCTGGTTCTTTTGAGTCCAAGGGACTGTCTGGTCATAAAGCGAGTAGGTGCGCCCGTCCACGTGATTCATAAACACCGTGCCGGCCATGTGACCGTCCAGATAGTCCTTGACCCACGGATTCCACCCCAGCCACAAGATACCGGGGCCGACAGACGTGACCAGGCAGGGAGTGCCACTCGCGCGTGAGATGCGTATTGACCAGGGTGCCACCACGGCGATTGCGGTCAGAACGAAAATCAATGCGCCGCAAAGTGCGCGCCGTACCGATTGCCTTCTGGACAAAACCCAATACAAGACAGGCAGCACCAGAACAAAAGCCGCTACGGCTGGCCGGTTCAGCACAGACAGTCCCAAGGCCAGACCCGCCAGCCCGGCAAACAGAAGCGAGTTCGTATCAACCCACCGGAAAAAGAGCCATAACAAAAGGAAGAGAAATAGCACGGCCACGATTTCGGTCGACGTGCTGCCTCCCATCAGCAAGTTGTAGGGGTAAAGCGCCACACCGATCGCCGCAAGGTTTGCGGCCACAATTCCGTGGCGTTCACGCACTGCCAGAAAGGCTGCGAGGACGCACAAGATCCCGATGACAGCCCAGACTTCTCGAACCGCGAGGTCGTGCCCCCCCACCTTGTACACGCCCGCGATCACGTATGCCGCCACCGGCGCCCAAAAACTTGCTTCATGTCCCCCGTCCCACACATACCCGCGGCCATCGGCGAGGTTTCTCCCGATTTCCCGATAGAATCGGGCATCCCGTTCGTCCACAGGCTTGTGTATCGCATAGCCGCAGCGAAGGATCGCCGCAACGAGCAGGATCAACCAGATGAACTTCTTGGAACGCAAGATGGCGCCCAGCCGCGCCGGGGTGCGCCGCTCCCTGGATGGTGGCATGGATCTGCCGTGTTCGGTTTCGGGGATTGGGTTCTGCATGTCGGCACCTCCGATGAGCCGCTCGGGACGTTCCTGTTCTGATGATTCTATCACCTTTGCCAATGCGGACAAGCCGATTCCGGGCGTTTGCCGTCGCTCCCCGAAAAAACATCGTGCTATGTCGGACAGGCTGCTAGGATTGGGATTGCCAATTCGTCGCACGCAAACCCGCGGGAACCGGGCGTGGTGGCGCGGCGGACAAATGGGGCGGTCATGCGTCGGAAGACAATCTATTTCGAGCCGTGGGGACTGGGCGACGTGCTGATCGCCGCGGCGATTCTCCGCGAAAGGCCCGCCGACTCGGCTCTCGCCTGCAAGAGCCGGTGGCACCCATTGCTGCGGGCCATTCTACCCACAGGAGTCGACCTCCTGGCTGTCGAACTGCCGTACACGAGCACCTCGCGGCGCAATCCGTTCGATCTTGGCGCGATCTCCCCGTTGGTGATGGAAGGTTGTGACGTGCTCAACATCCGTGGTGACATTCGGGACCGTCGAGCCGCTCGGCGGTTATTTCCCGCCGGCACGATCCGCTTCAGCGGCTGGCGTGAATTCCTGCCACATTATTTGCGGGCCTTCAACGTCCCCTACGCGGCCGGGTGGCTGACCGTCCGCAACCATTACATGGCGTGGGCCGAGTTGGCCGGCGTGGCCTATGAAGGCCTATCGTCGGCTTATCGCCAGCGTCAACGAATCGCCCCCAACGACCGGCGCGTGGTCATTCACGCCGGCGCTCACTGGCGCGCCAAGCAATATCCCGGCGTGGCAGCGCTGCGCCAGGCGCTGCAACAGAAGGGTTACGAGGTCCACATCGCCACCGGCCCCGACGACCCGTTGCCGCCGGCCCTGAATGAAAGCGACGTGGCCCGTCTCGTGGACCAGCCTCTCATAGACGCGTTCGGCGCGGCCCAATTCGCGGTCACCAACGATTCGTCCGCGTTGCATCTGGCTGCGTGGCTCGGCTGCCGCACGCTCGTGATCGCTCGGGCCGTCAATATCGCCGAATGGCTCCCGCCGACGGCGCGATTTATCGCCTCGGCGAAGATGCCGCGCGGTTACCGGCGGACCCGCGCCTGGCCGCGGACCGCGTGTTGGAAGATTGGCCCCGGGCCGGGGACGTCGTCGAGGCCCTACTTCGACCTTGGGATGCGTAGCTGCCGCTTCAACCGGTACCAGTAGTTGACACCGAGGAACAGCGGCTGGCGACGGAACAAGGCCGGCACCCCGCCGCGCTGCCAGTACTCGGCGCGCACGAGATCGGTTTCGCGGAACGTGAGTTCGGCGCGGGCAATTGATTTTGCCGCCGGATGCTTGCGGATCTGCGCCCGCAGTGCCGGCACGTGGACGAATTTCCCGTGCTGCGCCATCCGCAACCACAGTTCATAGTCGAACACGTTGTCGAACTCCCCGCGCAAGGGACCCGCGCGACGCAGCAGGTCGCGGCGGAAAAACACGGTTTGTTGCCCGATATAATTGATCCCATACAGCAGAATGCGAAAGTCAAATGGCACGCCGTGGAATTCGCGCACCAACTTTCCCTTGTCGTCGATGATGTCCAGATCGCCATAGACGAGATCGGCGCCGGTTTGCTCCAGCGCGCGGACGGCAACGCCGACCGCGTCGCGGTTCATGGTGTCGTCGGAGTTCAGCCAGGCCAGGATCTCGCCCGTGGCCATGGCAAACCCCTTGTTGAGCGCGTCCACCTGGCCGTGGTCGCGTTCCGAGATCCAGCGGATCTTCGGCGCGGCGCGAAGGATGTCCACCGACCCGTCGGTCGACCCGCCGTCCACCACGATGTGTTCGATGTCCGGGTAATCCTGGGCGCGGACACTCGCGAGTGTTTGGGGCAGAAACTCCGCCTGGTTGAACGACGGCGTCACGATGGATACGCGTGGCTCAGTCGCCGCCATGTTTCTCCGGTCCTTGATGTCGGAACCCGATTCCGACCAGGAGAGAGCCGCCGACCAACAGCAGGGCGCCAATCGACACCGCCATCGACGGCCAAAGATAGGTGGGGCGGTAGCGCAATACCAACTCACGCGCATCGTTCGTAATCTCCAGCGCCGTAAATGTCGGTTCCATCGCCCGGAGCGTCAGCGGAACTCCATCGAGCGTGGCCTGCCATCCGGGATACCGCGTGTCGGTCCAGACCAACGTGCCGGCCGGCCCGGTATCGAAATGGATGTGGATTTCGTTCAAGCCATATTGTTCCGCGTGCAGTCCGCGGGGGTTTGTCGTCTCCCAGTGGAACCGCACAAGACCCGGCGTCGGGTTCTTGATGAACTCGCCGCGTTCCAGACCTGACGCGCGGCTTTCGTAGATATAGTCGCCCAACTCCGGCCGATATCGCTCCTGTTCTTCGGGAGGCAACCGATACAGGCTCCTCGGCTGAAGTGCGGAGTAGCCATGGATCGTGCGCACCTTGAACAGGTGCGACAGGTCGTACGGGAAGAGCTGTTGGTGAACGTGCGGCGCGATCTCCCAGAGCCGCAATTGCGTCCCGCCGAGCGCGTCGACGACCTCGCGTTGCGCCGGGCCGCCTGCCAGCAACCGATCCCAGAGTTCCATCGGCTGCCGCGGAATGAATCGCGCCGAAAACAAAAGTACCGGCACGAGGTTCAACGCCAGCAGCGCGGGCTGCACCCACGGATCCTTCCGGACGCGTGAGGAGAGCAGGACGAAGCCGACACTGATCAAGCCGAGGAACGCAACGACTGTCTCGGGGTTCTCCACCGAGATCTCACGGGGCAGGTTTACGACCTGAAACTCTCGCAGCGCCGGCGCATCCTGTCCAAAAATCGTTTTCGAACTGCGCTCCGCGACAAGACGGCGGACCTTCGGGAGCACGCGGGGATAAACGACGAATGCGACAACATTCAAAGTCATTACCAACACAATGGCGAAGGCGATAACGCCACAACCCAGTCGTCGAGACACCGTGCCGCCGGCGAACAAGTTCTCCGCGCCAATCGCCGCCAGCAGCGTCAGGCCGATGACCGGCAACCCCGCGCACCGCGCGTAAAGGAAATCCTGCAGTGACGTCGAAAGAATAATGGCATACATGATCAGCAGCGCCAGCGCCTGCCGTTTCAGGGTGCGACGCTCCGGGCTCGCGGGCTCCACGCTCGCCAACACCGCCAAAATCGCCGCAACCGAGCCAATGTAAACGAGGAATCCGGCCCCGCTTTGGTGAACGAATTTCCCCAAATCCAGCGTTCGAAACGTCCCCAACATCCAGGGAAACACCGTCGACAGGGAGGCGAGTCCTCCCAGCCACTCCGATCTGGGCGGGTGCCCAATCACGCGCGCGCTATTCAGGAAGAACTCGATTTCCGCGGACAAAAACGGCGCGGCCAGGCCCGCGCCGATCACCACCGACGGTATGACCACCCGCAAGGTCCTGCGCCATTCGAGGGAGCTGTTCCAACAGCGGCCGACACAGAACGTGATCGCGAACAGCGCGATGTAGGAATGCGATTGCAAATTCCCCGCCATGAAGATGGCGGCAACCGGCAGCGATGCGACCGCCGTCCGCCAGAGCCGCGGATCCTGGAGGGCCCTTTCCCAGAGCAGCCAGAGGAGCGGGTAGTAGAGAAAGGATGCTTGAATCCATGGATGCCCGACAAACAGGACGCTGGATCCCGCAAACTCACACGCAATCGCCAACCCGATGCAAATCCACTGATTGAACTTGCCGTGCCGCAAGAGGAGAAACATCGTCAGCCCGCTTAGCAGAAAGTGCGCTACAATCGTCCAGTTGTACGCCCAGGCGAACGGCAGCAGGCGGTACATCAACACCCGGACCGGATCGGTCCCGCTGATGTGCGCATCCGCCAAAAACGGTCGGCCCCCATAGGTGTAGGGATCCCACCACGGAATCTCGCCGCGCCCGTAGGATTCATACACGGTCAGCTGCATGGGCAGATCGTAGCCAACCTGGTCGATGATGTAGGAGTTGGCCGGCACGCCAGTCGCCTGGGGATCGAGGTAGTGATACTTCGGGAAGAGGTTCGATAAAATGTCCAGCGGCGCGATCAGGGACCGTCCCCATAATCCACCGCGAAAAACGAACAGGCAGACCAACACGTTAACGCCGAGAAACCAAAGAAGGGCTGTTCGCTTCATCGCCCGCACTCCGGTTCACGACGGGGAACGCCACCAACCTGGGCGCGCGCCACGAGTAGAAGTTCCACGGTGTCGATCTCGAATCCCATAAGATCTTCATGGCAGTCTATTCGCCCTGTCCGTGCCGCGCCAGAAGAAATCCTACGAGGCGCGCCCCGATCACGCCAGTCAGTCATTCAGCCTTCTCTTTACGCCAAATCCAACTTGTCCAACACTTCAGAATCCACCTTGATATCAAATTTTCTGGCGAACAGGCAATCGCTGGCCAGCAGGCGTGGAAGATCCTGAACGGTCATTATTCCCGGCCACGGTGGACGCCAGACAATGTCAGTTAACGTTCGTTTTTCAACTGTTTCTGCGAGGGCAGAATTCATCAGCAGGGTTTGGAAGAAACATTCATCCGGACTCAAAACATGCTGGAAAAACCGGACGTATTCAGGGTGGTGGACGACATAATCGTGGATGTATTCCAAGCACCGCCGGTGGAGGCACCAATAAGAGGAACCAAAGTGCGGGTGAAGTCCGTTCGGAATTTTCCGCCTCATCGGAATCGGAATGTGTTGCCGCATGGGCGGCCAGCCCAGAGACCGGGTCCAGCGTGGAAAGGGCAAATGCACATGATACTCCTGAATCCGCCGGATGGCGCGGCCCTTTTCCCAATTGGGAATCGGCCAGGCGGTGGATTCCATGAACGAACGCCCGGCGGCCGCCTCGAGTCTCCGCCGGATCATTTCATTGGATTTTATCGGATAATCCTGCCCGGTCAGAACCACTGCATAGTCACAGGCGAAACCCAGCCGGCCAATTTCTTCAATCCCTTTCAATGAAGCCAGAACATGGCCAAAATCGCCCCACCGGCATTTATGGCGAACCAGCAGCTTCACGTTTGGCTTGTCCTTGAAGGCCAGCTTCAATTGGTGAAATTCCGCCTCCGGACTGCGGAGGTCATAATGAATGAAAAACCAGTCCTGTGGAGAATCCACACGTCGAACCAGCCGGATCAGCAGATCCGGCTTTTGATACCCCGAAACGATATACGCCAGGCGGATCGGGGAATCCGGTTCATTGGGCCGGCCGATATCTGATGAATTGTTCATGTGACTTTTGACGCCTCAGACCGCCAACCCAATCAAACTCTACCATGAATAAAGGTACGTTATCCCGGATTCGTTTCACAAGTCAATGTTAGTGGCATACAGTGGAGCCGCTTAGACAAAGGCTCTGGTCGATGTTGAAGCGACAAGAAGCGGAGGATTCGATGGGCGCAGTAACAAACAGACTCCGCGGGTGGTTTTCGATCGTTGGCTGTAAGTCGCAAGACCAATCCCCGGCCGCAATGAAATCTCTCTGGGGAAAGACGGCTCGACATCAATATGTGCTGTGGTAAAGTGGCGACCAGTCAGAACGCAAAGACCCGCGGCAGTCGTGGGTCACAAGATCACATGGGAAACATCGATTCATAAATCGAATGGCTGTTTCGGCTCCCCGAGGAGGGCGACTGGCCGCGCCCGACCCCGGGCAGACGCGCAGAGGAACAACGGTTTATGCAATTCTCCATCATCACCCCGAGCTTCCGAGGCGGTCAGTGGTTGAAATTGTGCATCGCTTCCGTGGCGGACCAACAAGGTGTCACGGTCGAGCACATCGTCCAGGACGCTGGATCGGATGACGGCACGTTGGATTGGCTGCCGCGCGATCCGCGGGTGACGGCGTATGTGGAGAAGGACGCGGGGATGTATGACGCCGTCAATCGCGGGCTGCGCCGGGCTCGCGGCGAAATATTGGCCTATCTCAATTGCGATGAGCAGTATCTCCCGGGAGCGTTGCGGGCCGTGCACGATTTCTTTGCCCAACACCCCGATATCGACATGGTATTCGCCGATATGGTGGTCATCAACCCGACCGGAAACTACATCTGCCACCGCAAGGCCATGGTCCCCCTGAGGGCTCACCTCTGGCTGCGGTTCCCCGCGTTTACCTGCTCGATGTTTTTTCGCCGCCGGATGCTGGACCAATCCGGGCTGTATTTCGACACCCGGTGGCGTATCGCCGGCGACTTGTTTTGGGTGATGAAACTCCTGGAGCAGGGCATCCCCATGTCGACGATGCGCCTGTTCGCTTCCGCGTTCACCGTAACCGGAAAGAACATGGCCCTGCAATTGAGTGCGATGCTCGAGGACCAACAGAAACACGAGATGACCCCGTTCTGGGTTCGCAAGTTCGCGCCCGCCGTCGTGTTGCATCACCATCTGCGTGCCGTCGCGCACGGACTTTATTTCCAAAAGCCATTCGCGTATAGCATCTACACGCTGGGGCAGCCCGAGCATCGCGCCACGTTCGAGGTCCTCCACCCAACGGTCCGCTGGCATCATCGTCCCACAGACGAGGTGAAAGAGGCTGCGGGGCGAGCCATGGCTAATAAGTAATCAAGAATCGCCAGGTCCCACTGGAGCCGCGATTGGCCGGCGGAACGCTGTTGGTACCACCGGTGTTGCCGCCGGTTGTCCCGCCGGTGAACGGCGGAAGACTGGCGATGTTCCCGCCAGATAATGGCGGGGGAAATGTGGTGACGATCACCATATTGGATTGGGTGGTGGTGCTGGCGCCACACGGGCCACTCACGGTCAATTGGACGGTGTTACTCCCGGGCGCCGTGTATTGGTGAACCACCGTGAGGTTGGGCGTATTGGTCACGAAGCCGTCACTGAATTGCCAGTAGCGATTTGAAATCGCTCCGGTCGAAACGTCGGTAAACGTCACCACCATCGGCGCCGGCCCGTAGGCCGGAGTGGCGCTGGACGCGGCCACGGGCACAATGGAGAATGATCCACCCAAACTGTTGTTCGGCCAGTTCCACGCAATCACGGGTTCGATACCGATAGGGCCTGTCCACTGGTTCGACCAAATATCGGTTAGCCCCACGCCCAAATTGGTCGTGACGGTTGTTTCCTCGTCGGCCCAGATAACTGTATTGGTGCTTCCGTCCGCAAACTGCCATTCATAGAAATGCAATCCGGGAGTTTCGCCGGAACGATACCCTCCCAGCGAATCGACAATCAGTAGCGGGCTGCCCGACAGCCATTTGGTAATCAACGTGGCATCGTTCAACCACCACGAAATCATCACTTGCCCGTCGGCCGTGGGTTTGGGGCCACAGCCAAGTTGATCGTCACTCTGTCCATTTACGTTCCACGCTGATATCCCGTCCACCCAACCCGTAGACTGCGGGGGGTGCCGCGGGCCCATGTCAGCATCCGACAATGCGAGAAACATCTCGACACCCAGAACCCCGGTTGCCTTGTATTCTATCAAATTCTTCCAGAACCGCATCGTCATGGTCCGCCAATCCCATGAATAATTCGGTACGTTGTCGGACTGATAACCTCCCTCACAACATGCACTCCACAGCCACCAACTGTTGGTTTTACCCAGCACATCCGGTGCGTATGGGTAGGATTCCGTGACGGCAAATTTCTTTCCCGGATAGAGACTGGCCACGAACTCATCGCAGGAATCCGTCGACCACCACGAGCCCAAATCGGTTCTGTTCGTATAGGCAGCATCAGCGTCCGCAGGCCCATACAGGCCTCCGCCCCCGTGAAACGAAATCACGTCCACATTGGTATAGTAGGCGATCACAAACGAATCTGTCACCGTCCGCATAGGCCACATTTGCAGTCCCAGCGACGCGGGTGCCCATGTCTGGCACGTCGGACAGACGAACTTTACTGCTTGCACCGCGGCACTGACAGCCATGGCCGCGGGCAGCGCACCGGGGGCTGTATTCCAATAAGGGTCTTCATTGGCAGGAGCCCGGAAGTCAATATTCGCCCCGCTCGGCTCGTTCATGATCTCATAGACCAAATTCGTGCCGTACCGCACGGCGGCGTTTGAGAATATCAGCGCCACGTCGTTGACCCAGTTGTTCAGCGTGTTCGTCTGGTCGACCACCGGAGCGCACCAGGTATTGGTGTGGGAAATAATCAGGTTCATCACCTTGACCGGAACATTGGGATTTGGGCATGTTTGTCCCGATGACGGCCCGTGGAGAAACCGGTCAAACGTCGTCCAGTCGTTCGTGCCCGCAAGTGTCACGAGTCCGACCTGTGTATTCGTACCAGACAACATGGAACTTCCCCACCACTGCTGGATACGACTGAAACCCGGAGCAAGACGCACCAGTCGATTTGATTCCGCCGTGGTACCCGTCGGCAGTTCGCCGATGTCCGAATGCGTCTGGTTCGTCCAGTTCTGCGGAAGTACACTGAATTGAGACCGGTCCCCCATCCCGTTCTTGATTCCGTCGACTTGAACAAAATAATGACCCAGGCCCAGATGCGTCAGGACAACCGGTGGAGTTGAATTCGTGATCGGGTTAAAATGGTAATCATAAACCTCGACGGTCGTTCCCAGCGTGTTGCTGATGGTGACGGTATCGCCCTCGTAGAAGATGCCCTGCGCGGTCCACGGGGCGATGGAAATGAAATTCGTGCCGTAGGCCCCGTACTTGTTCGTGAACCAACCGAATGTCTGTCCCTCCGTGCGGACCAAAGCGACCCCGAGAAACAACATGGTGAACAGTACGCGTCTCATCGTGGCCTGCTCCGCCCGGCGATACCGGAAGCTGCCGTTAGTACGTTCGAGCTACAAATACGCACGACCCGATTCGTAACATACCGTAACGCGGCATTGTCGTCCACAACCACGCTCGAGCGCGAGCCGCGGCGAACAATTTCGCTGCCCGCCCGTTGCTTTCCTCGACATGTGGGCGATGGAAATGACCCATCAAGTGTTGGAGAGGCACATCTCACGCGTTGCCAAATGCTGCATTCCGTATGCCAACATTGACCGCGCCTGTTGTCAGGTGCTCCACGGAGAGTTCATCCCTCGGCGGCAACGAATACCGTCCAGACTTGTGATGTACAGGCGGAAAGTCATTGCGGAACGGCAGTTTGCCAGCCTCCGGGCGCGTGCCACCAAGCTGGAAGCCAGACCGTCCTGAACAGGACGCGATTCAAGGGCGTGATTGCGGCTGGCTGGCACCGTTGCTCGATGACGATCAATACCTTCTGAGGAGCAGCATAACCAAGGGTCGCAGCATGTCCTTCCAGCCTCCCATACCTGGACGGATATGTGAAGTGAATCCGCCAGACGAGTAGACTCTGGCAACGGGGATTTCCTTGGCGCGATAACCCAGACGGATCGCTTTCCACGCCAGGTATTGCTCAATCTCGTATTTGACGAACGCCGATTGAAAGGGTTCGACTCGGCGGTCGCGCAAATAGGCCATCGAGAACGCCCGGTAGCCATTGGTCGTGTCCGTCATCCACTTCAAGCTCGCCAGGGAGAACAAGGGCGCGTGCAGGAGTCGAATGGCCAAAAGGCGAATCCATGGGGTATTCTCGTGTTTTCCGCCGGCACGAAACCGTGAGCCTTGGACGTAACCATAACCGTCGTCGAGCGCCCGAATGAATTCCGGCACGGTCGAAGGATCATCCCGGTTATTTCCATTCATGAGGATGACACCCTTGTAGTTCTGACCGTACAACCATTCGAGGGCGACCTTGATGTTCTGGCTCAAGCCGCCGTTGCGCTTGAGGCGCGTGGCCCCGCGGACGGCGTATTGCTCCAACAAATCTGACCCACTGGTGCCGTCCGTGGAGCCATCATCACCCAGCATGATATCAAAACCCCGCTCCGCATCCTTCGGAAAACGATCCAGCTGTTGGGCCAGACGCTGGCGCTCATTGAACGCGAGAATATATACGACGTACGGATGCCGCGCCTCTGTTCTCAGAAACACCTCGTACTCCGGTACCCTGGCCTCCGTCGGCGAGGAGGCAATGCGCACACCGTCGTTTGATCCCGTATTTCCCATATAACATACGGCCCGCGGCTATCGCGGGCCATTCCGTCTGATTGACCAGCAGAGTAAACACTCTGACAGCGCCATCAAGCCTTTTTTTCTGTCCCCACGACCGGATTCCTGACTCCGGGGAGATGGCTTGGGCCCTTGATCCCGTTCATCACCGATTCTCGACCGAACGCGGACAGAGCGACGGCGACACCTCCCGCGGAAGAACCGTCTGCGGCTTACGGTCGAGTATAACCTTTGGATTTCAACCTCTGCGCCAGGACGGTTGCGAGTGCTCCTCTCAGCCAGATGCGGAGGTTTGGCCGTGGTTTCTAGTCGCGCTGAAATTTGACCAGGTACCAGGGTTCATAGTTGGCGATCGCTCCTTCCAGCGAGGTGTTGCGCTTCATTTCAAAAACGATTCTTGCCTTGGCAAAGTCGCACCACGCATCCACGTCCAGGTCATACCGTTGGCGCAGGCCGCGTTCGGTGATCACGGCGTAATCCAAATCCGCCGGCGGCATCGTTTTGTGGCCCGGCGGAAGACCCAGTTCCGTCACCACGCGGCTGCCGAACGGTTTCCACAGGCCGTAGGACGTGTCGCGGAACCCGCCGGCGTACCCCAGCTTTGTTGTTCCCGGCGGCAGCGCGTTTCGTAGCGGCGCGAGGTCGTCGCGCAGGCCGGCCCACAGGTGGTATTTGGTGACGAACGTGTCAAATGCCGGTCCGCGGGAAATCCGGGCGATGAGTTTCACCGGAATCACCGGTCGCGCCGGGGTCAGCAAAATTACCGGCACCACGGCGAGGACCGACAGCACGGAAATCACGGCGGCAATCCTGCGGCGTTCCAAGGCTGCGATGCGTGGCAGGAGCAATATGGAAATGAAGAGCAGCGGATAATATGGCGCCGCGTAGCGGGGGGTGTGGTCGGTAGCCACCTTGGCCATCAACACGCCGAGCGACAGCCACGCGGTCCACGGCGCCAGCCGCCATTCCCGGGGGAAATCAGAGGGTCTCATGGACTTTCGACCCACCGGTTTGACGGACCAACAGCCCGCAAGGAGGAAGAGCAAATAGAGGCCGAGGCCGCTGCCCAGTCCGGAGCCGCCTTCGTAAGCCATGTCGCCGAAATGAATGCCGCCGCTTTCCGGCACCGACTGGTGAAGCCATCGGATGAAGGCGGTCTGGTTCAGTGGCGCCAGTCTTGCGTCGATTTTCTTGGCGACGGGAAAAACGGGCGGTTGCCCGAGGTCTTTCACCATGGCGATGGTGTTGGCTACCAGCGCCGCGGTGGCGTTGCGCTGATGGAGGTGCCATTGGTCTGTCGGGTCGCCTGTCCAGTCGCCGGTGTGCTTCCAGCAGAGGAACGCCAGCGGGGCGAACGAGCAACCGACGGCGATGAAAATGATGATGGCGGTCTTCCAATTGAACCAGTTCACCACGCGCAGGGCCGGCAACAACAGGAGACCCAGCGGGAGGAGCATCGGCAGGTTGGAAAGTTTTGCGCCCACGAGCAGCGCCGCCGCCAGCAGCGACAGCCACAGAAAACCGGCGCGGCGGCGGCGGAAGGCAAACACGGCAAAGGCGATGACCGCCAGCGTGTAGTTGACGCTGTAACCGTCGTTTTGCAGACCGTTACACTGGAGCGCGTAGCAGAATCCCGACGGCAGCAGCCACATCCACCGCCACGAGCTCCGGTTGTTGATGCCCAGCGCGCGGAATGCAAAAAAAACCAGCCCTGGCATCAGCAAAAACGGAATCCAGTTCAACAGGAAGATCAGCCGGTCGGTTCGCGTGAATATAATGACCGGCAGCATTTGCCACTCGTAACCGCAACTGCTGTAGTCGAGACGGTGGTCCAGCGTGCCAATCCAATACCAGCGGTGCGCCGCCCACCAGTACAGCACGCGCGGCAGCCGGTAGGACATGGCGTCAAAGCTCCACGGCGTGTACAGCAATGCGCTGACCAGGGAAAGCGCCGCGATGCCGAGATAAACCAGCGGCAGTGGCCGCGAAAACCGCCGGCGGAATTTTGCCAACCTGGAAGAATGCAACGGCGCGCCGGCGGATGCCGTGGCTTTGAGCCAAAGCCAGCCGGCGGCAAACAAGGCCGGCGTCACCGCCAGATAGCCCCGGCCGCCCAACTGATGCGCGGCGGAAAGCACCCAGCCGGACCATTGACACCAAGCGGCCCAGATGACCCACAGTCCGGCCAGCTTGATTGTGAGAGGAATTCGGCTCGTTTGCATTTCCAAGTGTCGCGGTGCGCTCAAACACAAACAGGTTGTTCAACGCACGTTGGAGCATCCGGTGGCAGACCAGCCGGAACTCCGTCTCCTGACACACGTTAAAAGCTTACCCGAAACTCGTTTCTCAAGGAAAGGACTTAATGCGGTAATCCCACGCACGCGCGACGCGTCATTGGCACTCGGGAACTGCGTAAACCAGCTGTTGTGGCCGTGGGCTTATTCCACTTGCCATCCCCATTGAGCCCGTATATTTTCGCCCAAAAGCATGGAAAACTGTATGAGCTTGAGGCGGTGTGTGAAGCGGGGGTTGTGGAAGACTAGGGGGTCACTGCCAACCGTGCCTGGTGGGGGTTTGCATGGCGCCTCCCGTTTCTGGATTTGCCATGCCGACAATCATCGCGTGTACGCGGATCGCTCCGATGCTCCCCTTTTCATCTCATCGTCGAAACCCGAACGTCCGGTCGGTCGATAGCACGAACCTGTATGACACACTGCGCGCCAAAAGCATCTCGATATGAAGAGTCCACACGTCGACCAACCGGGTACGGAATCCGGCGGTATCCCGCAGCCCCGGCGTGCTTCATTCACCGCGCGCGTTTTCGCCTTCTGCCGCGCCCACCGGCTGCTCGTTCTATTCCTCGTGGCATTCGCAGTCCGAGTCGCGTTCATCCTTGCCTTCGGCCCGATGTCGCCGCCGTTGCAGAAGGCTGACGATAGGGCTTACGACCACTTCGCCGATCTCTTGGTGAACGAACACCGGTATGAAAACGCCATGTACCCCCCTGGATACCCCCTGTTCCTGGCACTGACCTACGCGCTGTTCGGCCGGTCGTGGTTCATCGCCCGACTCGTCCAGGCCGGAGTCGGCGCGGCAACGTGCGGGCTGATCTACCGGCTCGGCAGCAAAGTCTTTTCGGAACAAGTGGGGCTGGTCGCCGGAGTTCTGCTGGCGTTCTACCCGGGGCACGTGTTCTTCTGTTGGCGGCTGATGGCTGAGCCGCTCTACATACTGCTGCTGATCTGGAGCCTGCTGGTGGCCCTGTCTCTCGTCGAAGATCCCCGACCGCTTCGATCGATTTTTCTGGGCGCACTTGTCGGTGCGGACCAGTTGGTGAAGGCAAATCTGTTCTTCTTCCCGGCGATGCTGATGGTTTGGTTCGCTTTCTCCGCCCGCGCCAGCGGAAAGAGGCGTGCGCTGTGTCTGGCGGTGATGGCCGCCAGTTTCGCCGCGACGATGCTCGTCCAGCCACTGGACAACTTCCTGTCCACAGGCCAGGTATGGGCGTTGCCCGGCAACGCGGGCGATGCCTTGTGGTTGGGCAACAACCCCATAGCCTCCGGGTTTTTCGATATGGACGACGACGCGCCCACTATCAAAGCCTTCATCGAAAGTCATGGGTATACCGAGCAACTGAAAACGGCGAACCGCCTTGAGAGGCAACGAATCCACCGCTTGCTGGGGGTGTTCTGGATTCGCGAGAACCCATGGCGGTTTCTGGCTCTGATGCCCAAGAAACTCAACAACGCCTTCGGGCTGTTTCCTCGCGCCCAGGTGTTTGAAGGCAGTCATCCGTCGGCGCGAGTCGTCCATTTGCTCTCGTACGGATTGATCGCGCCATTCGCCCTGGGTGGCATGATCGGCGCCCTCCGCCGCTGGCGCGCCTGCTCCCTGCTGTACATCGTCGTGCTCAGCTATTTGGGGACGGTCCTGGTGTGTTTTGGCACGCCGCGCTATACCCTCCTGATCATTCCCGTGCTGCTGGTTTTTGCCAGCTTCGCTTTGCTCGCTTCCTTCGATTACCTTGCTGGCTCTCGTCGGTTGTTCCGACTGGGTAGCACATCCGGGCAGCGTTCCTAGCCATCGCTGCCGACACCCAAATATTGCCGCCGCGGGAATGCGCGCGCTCAAGCCGTTCGGCTGGTGGCACAGCACTTGCAGCTCAAGGCTGGTTCATGTAGAGTCAGGACACGCAGAACGTAGCAGAACAGCCTGCGCGATGAAGTTTTCCGAGATCATCAATGACCAGCAGTTGGCCACCGAGGTGATTCGCCGTTGGATCACCACGGCTGTCTGCATTGTGATCGCCCTTATCGCCGCGAGTTGGATTGTCAACGAGCAGTTCCTTATGCTTAGCCTGTTTGCCGGCGTGGTCTTAGCGGTCTGCGTGACCGTAGGAATGCAGCGAAACGCCTGGATTTTGATCGTCATCGGCTGGGGCTTCTCCGGCCAGATCCACGCGCTTTCTGTGCCGATAGCGGTCCGCGATATTGTGGTTTTGGTGGTGGTCTGTACGTATGTCGCCCAGCGGGCCGTATTAGGCCAGAGCGTTGAGCGGTCCAAGGGCGCGTTGGGCGCGCTCGTGGCCATCAACTTTTGTTATTTTGTCTTCACGTTCATGCTTCACCCCGTTGGCCTGCACGCGCTCGGCTCAGAAACGATTGGAGGCCGACCTTACTTTAACATATTCATTGGCTGGTGCGCCTATTGGATCCTTGTCCACATGCCCGAGTCCTACAAAAGCGTCAGCAGGATTCCGCTATGGCTATTAGCCAGCGCTGCCGTTTCCAGCGCACTCTCTTTGGCCGTTTACATCTTTCCTGCCATGACACCGTATGTCTGGTTTTTTTACAGTGACATCGACATCTCAGCATATCTCGGGAGTCTCCATACCTCCGGTCAGGAGCCGGAGGTCCACCGATTCTTCGCGCTGGGCGGCGGCGGGGTCGTGCTCATACGGATTTTGTCCGCCTATTGCCCGCCGGGCACGTTACTCAACCCACTGCGATTGCGGTTTTATCTGGTCGTGCTGGGATTTGTCGCCATCCTCGCTTCGGGCTTCCGAAACAACCTGCTGTTGGCATTCGTGGCTCTGGCGTTGGCCTCCTGGTTCCGCCGTGGCTGGCACGGTGTCGCCCTTGGAGGTGTGGTCGGCGCACTTCTCCTCGGATTCGTGCTCTTTGGTCAGGGTCGCTTGTTTGATTTGCCCCTGGCCGCACAGCGCGCACTGGGGTCCCTGCCCGGTCAGTGGAACGAAGCCGTCAAGGACGAAGTCAGGACCAGTAATATGCGCTGGGAGTGGTGGGCCCGGATTATCCAGGGAGGCACCATCAGGAACTGGTGGCTCGGTGACGGTTTCGGCTTCACGGCAGAGGATTACACTTTGATGAGCTCAGGACGGATGACCTTCGAAGAAGCGGGCGACATCGTCGGCGGCTTCCACAACGGACCTTTGACCGCGATTCGCGATGTCGGAATGGTGGGACTGGTTCTGTTCTACGCGCTCATGATTGGCGCCGCCGTCCACTCCGTGAAATGCGTTCATCGATGCCGTGGCACACCCCTGTTTCCACTGGCGATCTTCCTCGCCATCCAACTCGTGTGGGAACCCGTTCATTTCGCGGTTGTTTTTGGATCGTACGACAACCAATTGGTTGACTACCTGTTTCTCATTGGCTTGCTGACATTGACCTGGCGCATGAGTGAACGCCCTCCTCCTTCGACGGCACCGGCCCCGGCCACGGCACCTCTTTCCCGCTACAACGGAAGAACACTGGTTTCCCCATGAAGACGAAGGCGGTCTGGCTCGCGCCTTATCCGATCCTCCCATTGGAGCCCGAGGTTCACGTGAAGCGAAGACCTTCCACGGAACACCCGTGCAGTTGGATCGTGAACCTCTCGAATGCACTCGCGGAGAGATCGGACGTGGAATTGCATCTGGTCACCGAAAGCAGCCGCGTCTCATCCAGTCAGCGCGTGCAGAAAGGTCCGATCACTTTCCATGTGGTGAAGACGGGCGTTCCCTTCCTGGCCCGGGGTTTTCCATCCTGGCTGCCGCTGGATGTCCTGAGCGGCTTTCGAGCGAACGTCGTCCGGTTACTCGAGGAGGTTCAGGCGATAGGACCGGACATCGTTCATGCGCACGGAACGGAAGCCGCCTATGCGCTCACGGCCGTCGAGTCCCAGCTGCCATGCCTCATCTCCATCCAGGGGGTCGTCTCCAGGTATTTCGAGACGGACCCATGCCTGCGGTACCGGATCGTCCGCCATTACGAACAGGATGTCGTTCGCCGCGCCAGGTACTTTACCTGTCGAACCAGTTTCGACACAGGGTTCATCCGATCGGTCAACCCCAACGCCCGCATTTTTACCATCCACGAAGCCATGAACCCCGTCTACTTTCGGAACGAATGGCGCGCGCCCGATGAGGATCGACTCCTCTACGTCGGCTCGCTCGAAGCGCGCAAGGGTCTGGATGTCCTTCTGGAGGCCCTAAAACTCGTGGCACAAACGAAACCAAAGACCGTGCTCACTGTCATCGGTGGCGGGGATCAGACGCCGTATCGGCAACTGTGTGAACGGCTGCAGATCACCGACAACGTTCAGTTCCTGGGCTTTCAGTCAGCCGAGCGGATTGCCAAACATCATCTCGAAAACCAACTGTTCGTTTTGCCGTCGGGAAACGAGAACAGTCCCAACACACTCGCCGAAGCGATGGTTTCGGGCCTGCCCGTGATCGCCACCGCCGTTGGCGGGATCCCTTCCATGGTCGAGCATGGCCAAACCGGGTGGCTCGTCCCTCCTCGTGATCCGGCCGAGCTGGCGACCGCCATCCTCCAACTGCTTAACGACCCCGGGCAACGAGCGCGCCTGAGCCAGGCCGCGCGCCAACGAGCCCGGGACCGCCATCTGCCCGCGCATGTCGCCGAGCAAACGGCGCAGGCCTACGAGGAAATCTTGAAGCTTGAAGCGTCCGGACGTCATTGATTAGATGGACAGCGCCATGAACAAGACCCGTTTGCGAGAGTTCATCGGGAAGTACGATTTCCCCGCGCATTTGTTTGTGCTGTTTGACATCGCTGTCGGACTCCTCTCCACCTTCTTCTGGACGCTCCAAACCAGGCTGGTCCTGCTCTTGTTGGGCTGCCCCTGTGGCCGGAACCTTCGCGTGGATGGCCGTGTCATTATCCGGGTGGCGCGGCGCGGCGCCATTCGGATCGGCGAGAACGTGGTCATCAACTCGCGTACCGGCTCGAATCTGGTGGGGCGGACGAACCCCACAATCCTCCACTGCATGGGCGACGGCAACATCACCTTCGGGAACAACAGCGGTTGCTCGTTTGCGGTGCTCTCCTCGAAAAGCGGCATCCGCATCGGCGACAGCACAAAAATCGGCGGAAATGTTCGCATCTACGACCACGACTACCATGCGCTGGATCATCTGTCCCGCCGCAGCCCGGCCAACGATATCGCGGCCTGCAAGACCGCTCCCGTCGTGATCGGCGACGACATCCTGATTGGCGCCAATGTGATCATCTTGAAGGGGGTTACCATTGGGGACCGCAGTGTGATTGGCGCGGGCGCGGTAGTTTCTCTGAAAGACATCCCGCCGGACTCGTTGATTGCCGGGCAATCCAGCCCGCATCCTCCGAAAGCTTGAAGCGGACGCGCAACACCCATCCTAGCCGCTCCCGCACCAAGGGAGGAAACCTGATCCGGGAGCAACGCAAAGGCTGCAGAATCGGCTTGTCGGTATTGTCAAAGGTGATATTCTAAGTGCCCGTCAAACTGAATGGTCTGCGACGGTCGCGGGGCGCAAGTCATGTGGGAAATGTCGGATAACGCGTGATTCGTTCATTGCATATCTATCATGATGAGTAACTTGATCGGGAGGTTGACCTCCGCCACGACACGACCGAAGCGCGGTTTTATCCTGATGGCGGTCATGACGTGGGTTGTTTATGGCGCATGCTTGCTCGCCGGCACGATATTGAAGCGCGGGCCCGTATGGTGTCCGGTCAACCACTTCGTGCCGCTGGCCGACGCATTTCTGCACGGTCGATTGGGTCTCACTCCGGAACAAGCGGCCCCGTTGACCGAGGTCGTTCCATTTAACGGAGGGCTGTATGTGGTCTACCCACCGATGCCGGCGATTGTGCTCATGCCGCTCGTCGCGTTGTTTGGAACCGCCCTCCTCACCAACTGTGTTTCCGTGTTTGTAGCGGGTCTGGCCGTCGGTGCAGCCTACCTGATGTTGATGCGGATGAAATTCGCGCCGTCAGTTTGTTGCTGGACAGCGGCGCTCTTTGCCTTGGGTACCAATTTCTGGTACATATCCCTGTCCGGCTCCTCTTGGTTTTTTGCCCATGTCGTGTGCTCGTTTTTCTTTTTCTGGGCGACCGCCGAAGCATTCGGTGGTCGGCGGGTATTCTTGGCGGGCCTTTTGCTGGGTGCCGCAGCGTTGGCCCGTCTGCCCGCTGTACTGGCGACGCCATTTCTGGCATTCGCGGCGGCGCAACAGGCCGACGGATGGCGCGACCGGGCGTGGCGGGCGTCGCAGGTCTTTCTGGGGGTCGCAATCTTTATCGGGGCGAATATGCTCTACAACTACGCTCGATACGGCACCATCGGGAACAAAGGCTACGCACTTATTCCGGGTATCTTGCAGGAACCATGGTACGCCAAGGGCATCATTCATCCCAGTTACCTGCCGCGCAATCTTTACGCGGTCATCTTCCAGCCGCCGGTGCTGGAAGATCATTTCCCGTATTTCGTCCCCAGCCTGTTTGGAACGGGCATTTTCTTTACAACCCCAGCCTTTCTGTTGATGTTCCTGGCGCCGGGAAAGCGTCTGCTGACGTGGATTGCCGTCGGCGGAGCAATCGCAACGCTGTTGCCGGCCTTGCTTCATGGATGGCCAGGAGGCAACCAATTCGGGTATCGATTTGCCCTTGATGCGGCCCCGTTTCTGGTAATTCTTCTCGCCTTGGGGCTGGGCGAACGAGTGTCCACACGGGCCAAAATGCTCATTGGATTGAGCGTATTGTGCTCTCTCTGGGGATTACGGTATACGACGGGGATATCTGTGCAATGGATTTTCCCCCTCGGCCCCCAGTGGAGAACCGCTCATTGATGGCCCCATGACGGGCAGAAAAAGATTGCGGACAGGCGGGGCCGCGCAGTTCGTGGCCGGCAATTGGCGTTTTAGGGCGCGGTTTCTCCTTGGTTGGTAGAATGGGTGCCGGTGCTAGCCGGGGGGCCCTCCGTCACCCCGGCAACCCGGCCCCGCTGGTCGCGAGTTGCGACCGCGCCAAAGCCGAGCTTGGGTGGAACTCCAAGTACCCGCAAATCGAGGTCATCATCCAACACGCTTGGGCGTGGCGGAAGTCCATGCCCAATGGCTACCGCCACTAGCGCTTCTCGGCAACCTCCGTCCAACCCACGGTGTTGCGCCACGACTTCTTGAGGAATCGTTCGTGGCCGTTCCACTTGCCACAGACGCCTTCGAGGGAGTAGACCAACGACTTCAGTGCTTGCAGCGGTTGGCGGCGGTACAGGTAAAACAGGAAATAGCGGCGCATGTGTCCCAACAGCCCATGCCATCCATACCATTTCTTGGCCAGATACCCGTAATTGCGGACGATGCAATAGTCCCTCATTCGCTCCCCCGTATGGAGCACACTGAACTTTCGGCCCAGAAACCGGAAATGCTCCTCCCACATGCGGGTGCGGGGATGCGTAAACTCGGCAGCCATCACGGTGGCCACGAGAAAACCCGCCGTCTTGACCCGCCTCAGATACTCGACCTCGTCGGCCATCAAGAAGAATTGTTTCAGCGGCAACCCGATGGCCGCGACCACCCGACGGTGGATCAGCACGCCGTTGGACATGGCGACCGTACCCCATAATAGGCCGTCCTGTGCATGGTTTTCGGCCAGTGCCCGGTCCTGCACAAACACCGGCGGTGAGCCCAAGCCGTACCCCAGCGACAGGAAATTGCGATCGTCCGGATCCAGCACCAGCGGCGCGCGAAACAGCAGGTCCTCCCGTTCAACAGCGAGCAGTTGCCGCAGACAGTCAACAGCGGGCTGCCCATCGTCATCCATGCACCAGAGCCAATCGTAGCCCTGGTCATACGCTACCTTCACCGACATGTAAAACCCGCCGGCCCCCCGAGGTTGGCCTGCGCGGTGATCACCTTCAAATCCGACTCTTGCGCCAGCCATTCGCGGGTGCCGTCGGTGCTGGCGTTATCCACCACGATGATGGCGTCGAGCGGACGCGTCTGCGCCCGCACGGCCGCCACGCAACGCTTGAGCAGAGACAACCGATTATGGGTCAGGATAACCGCGGCCACGGAATTCGCCGGTTTCGTAGGCATGGCAATCACGGGCGGATACCCGATTAGCTGAAGGTTGTGCCCACCCTCTTCGTCCCTTCCAACGTGAACGATTCAAGCCTCAAAAAGCCTTCCGGGTTCCTTTTTTCATTTTCCAAATTCCGCAGTATCTCATCCTCACTTTCGTTCAGATCACACCTGGTAATTTCCTTGAACCCCGCTCTTTCCAAAGAAACACGCAGCACCTTTTCGTCATAAATGAATGTGTGCCCCCAATTCCGCACAAAATTATTGATAACAAATGTATCTTCGCAATAAGGTAGACCCCATGTTTCCACCTGGTATCTTATGTACGTCTTTTGTAGCTCTGATTTCTCGCCCTGATAAAGTGAGATCAAGAATGATAAGTCCGGGGTTGATATTCTTATTTTCCCGCCGTCTTTTAAGACACGAAAACACTCCTTTAACATATACTGACCTTTTTCGTATGAGATATGTTCGATCATATGCTCACTGAATACATAGTCGAAGGTCTCACTATCAAAAGGATATGTTTTCGTTGCATCAATGTGAAGAACTTGTCTCGACGGCGGGAAAAGGTCTGAATTAAGCCAGCCGTCAATAAGATGGCTACCACAGCCAAGATGGAGTTTTCTTGTTCTGTGTTGATCTAAGTGCCGTTTGATGAGCCTTTTATCGACTCCAGCAACTTTCCGACGGACCCTCCGAAACGTTCCGTATAAAGTTCTGTACAGTCCTCCCGCAAAACCGTCAACATGACAGGTTTTTAAGATGGCTTTCACTGCACTTCGCATTTTATTTTCTCCCTTGACGGTTAAATGTTTGCGGTGCTGTTGATGACTTTGTCGTGCTCGTCGGCTTCGATTTTTACGAAGCTGTTCCCACAGGAGTTGACCCAGCAGAGATCCGGAACTTGGTAGCACACTTCGGACACGTTTGGCAAGGACAAACGGGAAGACATAACCCCGGAACAAAAAGAGATGCTCTAGTTTGCAAACTCCTGCAAACAACAACCCGCCGTCTTAGCCCATCACCGGCGCTACCGCACCAGGTCAACAACCACCCTAAAAAGATCGTTTACAAAGCAGGGGCCCTCTGCCGAATCCCGCTAGCTTCCTTGCTGACGTCAGGTTTGCGTTCGTAGCCGCTTGGACAACTGTGTGCGCCTCAGGGAATTGTTTGGCTGGTCGACGATCGTTGCAAGAGCCTGCGGATTGTCTCTTTTTCGGCAACCCAAACCGAGGCCATCAATCCGGCAATGCCGAGCCCCACGACGATCCACCAGTAGTTTGGAAAGACACCCGCGAGGACTTTGGTCGATACACCCACGATAGCCGAAGCCAGGAACGGCTTGGATGCGATCCGCAACGCCGGAATCGGACAGAGCCGCCGTCGCCAGTACAGAAGATAGACCATCACTGCCAATTCGGCGAGGATCGTGGTGACAACCGCTGGCCAAACACCGTAGCGAGGAATCAGGGCACAGTTCAGCCCCACGTTAAGAACCGCCCCAACAGCCGTCGCATAAAAATTTTCCTTCTGGTAACCCCATGCAAAGAGTGGGCAACCAATGCCGCTGTTAAAGAACACAAGAGCGATGTCCAGGCTGAGCCATTCCAACAAGGGACCACTGGCCAGGAAACGGTCACCATACAGCAGGGGCACAACATAGCGCCCGCCAGCCCAACCCATGGCGGCGATGGGGAAACCCATCCAAACGAGAACGCGCAGGAATTCAGCGGAAGTTTGCTTCATCTGGTCCGCATTCCCTTGGGCGCGAGACAACGCGGGAAAATACGCTGTCGTCAGTGATGCGGATAGGGTCAGCGGCGCCATCATCAGGGCATAGGCCGTACTGTACAAACCGACCACCGCATCACCCCAGGTGAATCCGAGAAGAATCGCGTCGAAGTTGTAGTACAACAGGACGGCGCCCCCCGTCAGTCCGACCGGGACAGCCTCTTTGACCAGGGCGAGTGATCCGCGCAGGGTTGGACGGATCTCCTCCCACCGAAACAGCCGATGATGGCTGGCATACCAGATCAGGTAGACCAGCATCCCCAGACTGAAGGGATAGCCGAGCAACACGTAACGGATTACATGGGACGGGCCGTGGATGAACAGAAACAGCGCCGGCACCATGAGAAGTTGCGAGACCACGGTCGCAAAGGCGGCGGGGGCCATGCGTTCGTGGGCCTGAAGCAGCCAGGTCAAATTAAATGGCAAAAGCAGGAGACCGAATGCCTGGAGGACCAGAATCACCCGGATCTGCGGCCCCCGCAAATTCAGCAAAGCGAAAACCCCTACGAAAGCGAATGCCACCAGCGCCAACCCGACTTGCAGGATCCACAGTTGCGAGATGTAGCGACCTGCCTTCGACGGCTCGCGAGCAACATCCCGTCTGGCAATGGTGTCCAGCCCCGGATTGATGACCAGTGAGAAGTACGACATGACCGACGAGCACCAACTGATCTGTCCGATGGCCACCACTTCCAGCACACGACGGATGTAAACGCTGGTGAACAGCCCCAGGAACCGCTGCGCAAACGCGGCGGTACTAACCGAGAGAAAATTGCGGGCAATCACTCGTCGCGTGCTGTGCGAAGCCTGTGGCGTGGCCGGTTCGGCAGTATGCTGGCTCATGGACGACAACTTCATAGCACAAAGGTTGCCGGGTTGTGAGTTGCAATTTCCAAAAATGAGGCTCGAAGGCAGCCCGTTCAGCCGCGCTCGTCGAGGCGGCGCTCGTATTCGGCCAGCAGCCGGTCCCCGTAATCCTGCCACGTGTTGCGAATGGCTCCCTTGCGATAGGCCGCTTCGCCCATCCGTCGATTCAACTCGTGATCGGTCGCCAGCCTGATCATCGCGGCGGCAATCTGCTGGGGGTCGCGGCCATTGACAATAACCCCTTCCACCCCGTCGTCCACCAGCGTCGTCGTCCCGCCAGTGTGCGTGCCGATCACCGGCAGGCCGGAAGCGAGGGCCTGGACTTGCGATTCTGCGATTCCCTCCTCCTGCGATGGGAATACGAAAGCCGTGCAGTTGCAAAGAACTTCGGCAAGTTGCGCCTGGGGCAGGTGCGTGTGTGTGAACGTGCCCTCCCACTTGGGTCGTTCCCGTCGGAAATCGTACTTGTAACCGCCCGCGCAAATCAATTCAGCCTCCGGCAGCGCCTTCTTGACAATTTGAAATGCGCGAAACAGGTATTGGTGTCCCTTTCGCAGGGTGATTGACCCGACACAGATGAAGCGGGGTTTGTCAGGAAGAGCCGACCGCTTTCGGAACACACTCGTATCCAAGCCCAAAGGATTGATAACCACCTTCCGGTCCGGGATCCCATTGTAGATCATGGATTCCCGGCCGAACTTGGACTCGACGACGATCAGATCCGCGCGCTCCAATTCGCGATTCATGCGTGCGTACATCCAGCGTGGCACAATCACCTTTTCGCCGGGGCACCAGATATCGCACTCGCGTTGCCAGAACCCAAAATAGCTGGTCGGGTGACTGTTCGGGCATTCCATCACCTTGAGCGCCCCCGTTTCGTCGGCGCGATCGAAAATCTCCGTGCCAAACCCCATGATGGCCTGCACCACATTGCAGCGGGGAAGCGTTTGCGACCGCACCCACCGGCTCCAGATGGGAACAAAGGCATAAAATGCGTTCTCCCAATAACGCTTGGGCATTGCCGCATAAAACGGCTTCATCGCCAGATGAAACGGCCAGCAGCGACGATACTTCTCGGACGGCACCCCCGTGCTGTTCTTGTTGGCCATCCATAATCCCGCCAAAGCTTCGCGCTCGGCGAAAGCCTTCGCCGTCCTGTCCATATGCCACGTGCCGGTGCTCACTAGGAGGACTTGGACGCGATTCATTGCTGGCTCACAACTTAGGGGATTGTCCCGGAGATTTCAACGGCATTCATTGCGTGACCGTCGAGTCGTAACCGATCCTTTCGCTCAATCGGTCGGCGCAACCGGTGAATTGGTAGATGACGAAAACGAACCCGGCGGCGACTGTCTGCAGTTCGGCCACGTCACCGGCCAGTGGAAGGTGGCACACCGCGTCTTTCCGGATGTTCACCCCTTCATTCTTGCCACCTGGCTGTGCGAGGGAAGAGACCTGCCACCCTTTTCAAACGGATTTGCCCGTCCAAGCTGCTGTCGGAATGCGTCACGCCCCCGTTATCGGTTTTTTGCTGGCAAGTCCGGCAAGGGCGGGTATTCTATGGACTCAAAGCTCATCGGAACGAAACGCGAAGTGTTCGCGGGATAGGCCAATTCCATGATTGACGACAAGCCCCCGGAGACCGGGTCTGGTGCAGTATTGCTGGCGGCCGCCTTCTTTGCCGCAATCGCTTGCCTTTTTCACTTGGCCAGCGCCCGCGCCGGCCATCCCCTGTATCGCGACCAACATCTGGGCACCGCCGTGTACTACGCACAGACAAAGATCGACCTGTTGCGCCCCATCATCGTTGGATTCAATGCCACCCAGACGCCAACTCCACAGGAATTGCCCGTCTGGCAGGCGGCCAGCGCCTTCGCCTTCAAATTGCTCGGCTTTTGGTACGGTTGGGCGAATGTCACCTCGCTCGTTTTGTTCTTCACCTGCCTTTGGCCGCTTTATCAGGTGGCGCGCGATTATCTGGGCCCACGGTGTGCCGCGTGGACTCTGGTGTTTTTTCTGGCCCAGCCGATTGTTTTCTTTTTTTCGGGCGTAGGCGGCACGGACGGGTTCTCCCTCGCCAGTACAGTATGGTTCTTCTACTTCGCTTCGAAGCTTCTCCAACGACCCAACGCGCTCTGGTGGGTGCTAGCGTTCCTGTCGGGAGCAATTTCCGCCACGTCAAAAATGCCGTTCTTCCTCGCCGCCAGTTTCGCCGCGTTTTTTCTGCTTCTTCGGTTTCACCGACAATCCCTTCGGCGCTGGCTCCTGCTCGGGACAGTCGGTGCGGCAACGGGACTCGCGTTCCTTGCCTGGACACGGCACACAAACTCATGCCTGGCTCAGGCTGAGTTTCCACTGGTGGATCTTCGCCTGTCGAATCCCGACATGGTTTTTTGGTACTTTGGAGACTGGCACTACCGTCTCTCTCCCGCAATCTGGGGCAAGGCTGGCTGGAGAATCCTCAACTGCTGTTTCGGCAGTTTGGCCCTGGTCGGCCTGGCGGGATACGCCCTCTTCTTCAGCCGGCGACAGGGTGTGGCCCGGTACTGGCTGGTCGGCTCTGCCCTGGCAGTGATGATCTTTACCCATCTTGTCCTGCATCATCGCCATTACTACCTGATGTTTTCGCCCGCAATTGCGATGCTCTGTGCTCAGGCGGTGGTGGATTTTGAAGACTGCGTGGTTCAGCATTTCCCGGCGAGACGTTACCTTTGGGTCGGTGCCGTCACGATCCTGCTGTCATTGTCGTTGGTTCAAGGACTGTTGGGCATGAAGATAGTCGAAGAGTACGATCCCTACCCGCTCCGAATCGCAGCGCTTATCCAGAAGCACACCAACGAATCGGATCGCCTGCTGATGGAGAACGGTGGGTGGGGAGGCCTGCAGTTCTTGTTGACGAACCGAAAGGGGCTGAGCATCTGGGATACGAAGTTCCTGGAAAATCCCGCCAATCTGGCCAGAATCAGAGAACTCGGCTATAACAAACTGGTCTTGATCAGTGAGTCTCCCCTGTTGTTAGCCGATCAAGTGACCGATCCAGGGCAGGCCGGCATGGTGCGGGAAACCTATGACGCGAAGCTGACGCATATCGCCGACGACTGGAAGACGGTGTTCCGGAATGAGGATTTGATCATCAAGGAGATCCCCCCGGCAGCCGACGGCAAGCAAGCTTCTTGATCCGGCCCGAAAGTTTCCGGGAAGGTTCGGGGAGAGCACGCCGTTCGCTCCCCGAATCCGGAGTTCAGGCCTTTCCTTCCCCACGCTTCCGATAATCGCCCCGGCTCAAGTATTTTTCGAGCCACACGTACAGGCACACGAACAGGTAGCGACTGCCCATCTCCTTGATCTTGAGTTTGGCTTCGCCCGCGCGGCGATTGCGCCAGGTGATTGGAATAACCGTCCACGTGTAGCCGCGCACGATCGCTTTCAACGGAAGCTCCACGGTCAGGTTGAAGTGCGGGGAAATCAGTGGTCGACAGCCGGCGATTACCTCTTTGCGATATGCTTTGAAGGCATTCGTGGTGTCGTTGAGCCGGATGCGAAACAGGATCCGCAGAAACAGATTCGCCAGACGGTTCAACAACAGTTTATGTCGTGGATAGTCGATCACCCCGCCGCCCTTGATAAACCGGCTGCCAAACACGCAATCGAACCCCTTGTTCAATTCCACCCAGTAGCGCACGACATCCCGATTGTCATCCGATTCGTCGGCCATCATGATCACCACCGCATCGCCTTGCATCGCGTCCAGTCCGCAAATGACGGCCCGGCCAAACCCGTTCAGCCCCTGGTTTTGAACCGGGCTCAGCGTGGGAATTCGCTTTTGAAGCTCCACCAGTTGCGGCCATGTCTTGTCGGTGCTCCCGTCATCCACCACGATGATCTGATGCGGCACATCGTGAAGGCGCAATTCCAGGTGCAGGTGCTCCACGGTGGAGGAGATGCAACCCTCCTCATTCCGCGCGGGGATCACCACGGAAAGCAATGACAACGGCGGCCCCGTTGGAGATGACCCGGTCATGCAGTACTCGACAAGTCCAGCCATTCTGGGTGCGCCGCGGCGTGCTCGGCGATCTCGTCCAATATCTGTCCCACGGGCGTCGCGACACGCCATCCCCACAGGCGTTCCGCGCGGGACGAATCCAACACGATCCAGGGAATGTCGAACGGCCTCGGGGCGCTGTCGGCTTCCACGGCGTGCGGGCCAAATCGCTCCAGGCACCATTGGCTCAACTGCGCCAGTGACATACCGCTGGCGATCCCTCCGCTTAAATTGATGATCTCCCCCGCCAGTTTGCCCGAGCTCTGCATTTGGTCGTGCAACAGCGGCACCAGATCGCGTGGATGCAGGCAATCGCGCACTTGATGGCCATGTCCCCCGAAGCCGATATATTTCATCGGTCGTTTTTGGCAGTACGAATGAATCCAAAATGAAAAAATGCCCTGGTCCGGTTTCCCAAATTGACCCGCGCCGGCCAGGACCCCGCAACGATTGATGTACACGGGCAACCCAAACGCCGCTCCATACTCCAGCGCCAGAAGTTCCGATGTGAGTTTCGAGCTGCCGTACAAGGACAAGGGAGGTCGGGTGGAAAAGTCTTCGTTGATCCCCCGGTCGGTCCAGCCCGGCAGGTTGATCTCGTGTTGCCGGGGCACAAAGCCGTCGTTCACCACATCCATCGGCGCGCTCACCAGCGCTGCAATCGAATACACGCGACTCGTGCTGAGCAGCACCAGTCCACCGGCGGACCGCTTGCAGTGCTCCAAAACGTTGATGGTCCCCAACAGATTGTGCTCGATGAGCTGGCGGCTGCTGACCTGCCCGGTGATGCCGGCGAGTACGCTCGGGTTCGCCGCGGCGTCAATTACCCAGTCGACTGTGGGCAGAGTTTCCAGATCGCTGGCGCTACGAACGTCCCCGGGAAAAAACCGGACTCCGCACTTCTTGATGCGGGGTAGGTTTCGTTCGCTCCCCGCCCGGCTCAGGTTGTCCAACCCAAACAACTGGTAGCCCGATGACCGCCGGACCAATTCCTCCGCAATCGTGCTTCCTGCAAAACCGCAAATCCCGGTGATCAGTATCTTCATGGTCCCCCGGCGCCATTCTCGTCACGGGCTGGCGTTACTTCGCAGTTCCACCAACCAGCCGTTGCCTCCAGGAGGCCGCGATCTCCTCGAATATCTGCGGCAGGGTTTTGGTAATCGACCATGACGGATAATGTTCCTTCATCTTGCGCAGGTCGCTGTAATAGCAGATGTGGTCGCCGATACGGTTCTGATCGACGTATTCGTAAATCTGTTTTCGCCCGCTCAGTTGCTCCACCATCGCAAACGCTTCGAGAATCGAGCACGAGTTCCCGCCACCACCACCAATGTTGTACACCTCGGCATACCGCGGACGGGAATAGAACTCGTAGATGAACGCGGCCACGTCTTCCGAGTGAATGTTATCGCGGACCTGCTTGCCCTTGTAGCCGTAAACCTTGTACGGCTTGCCCTCGAAGTTGCATTTGACGAGATAACTGAGAAATCCGTGCAGTTCCACCCCGGAATGATTGGGCCCGGTCAGGCAACCACCCCGCAAACAGCAGGTTGGCATCCGAAAGTACCGTCCGTATTCCTGGACCAGCGTATCCGCCGCCAGTTTCGAGGCCCCAAACAGCGAGTGCAATACCTGGTCGACTCCGAACGATTCCGGAATCCCTTGCACAAACCGAGGGTCATCGTACTCCCAGCGCGTTTCGAGTTCCTTCAGGCGAATCGTGTTGGGCCCGTCTCCGTAAACCTTGTTGGTCGATAGATAGGCGAACGGCGATTCCGGACAGTGTCGGCGCGCCGCCTCCAGCATGTTCAACGTGCCGACGGCATTGGTGTCGAAATCCGCGAATGGCATGGAGGCGGCCAGGTCGTGCGACGGTTGCGCCGCCGCATGCACGATCAACTGGGGAGAAACATCCTTGACCGTCTGTTCGATGTGGGCGCGGTCCCGCAGGTCCACTTCGTAATGATGGAAATTGGGGATCGCTTTCTGGAGACGGCTTTGGTTCCAGCGCGTGTCTCCCTGGGGACCAAAGAAAACCGCCCGTTGGTTGTTGTCGACGCCGGATACTTCAAACCCTCGCGCCGCAAAGTACAGGCAGACCTCTGATCCGATCAATCCATTGGACCCGGTCACGAGAATCGTTCGTTTGCTGGAAGTCGCGGCCATCAAGAGGGGCCCCGGTTGGCTCCACGCCAAAACCGACGGGGCGCTAGTACCCCAACCATCGCCGGTCGTATGTCGATCGCCATCGAGGCGATTCCAATTGCTTTCATCTCCTAAACTTTCATTGTTCGCGAATGAAGAAAATCCTTGCGGTCGCGCCGAACAAACCTGTCCGTCGGGCTTCCCCGGGCCGCCGGTGGATCAATCATCCATTTCCACGCAGACTTCGTCAACTACATTTGATGAGCAGAGCGGACGCCCATCAATCCCTTCTATTCGTCAACCCGGCCCACGGGACGTTTCCCTGGTCGTTCATAGGCCCGCATGACCGTGCCCGCGCCGCCGCGCTCTCAGCCACAATCCCCCCACCGCCCACGCCGCCACGGTCACAACGCTGATCGCCGCGCCCAATTGGAACGACAGAGGTACGTAACGAAACTCGATTACGTGGTCGCCAGCCGGGACAAACACAGCGCGCATGACGTAGTCGGCGCGATAGATGCGCGCTGGCGCACCGTCAACCGTCGCATACCAACCGGGATAAAAGGTGTCCGACAACAGGACAACCCCGGGTACGGAGCAGTGCACGCGCCCGCGCACCCGGCGCGGCGTATATTCTTCCGTCTCCACATGGGCGGTGACATCCGGCGACACGCCCGAGGGAGAGGGTTGGCTGCGGAATAATTCGGGCGGATCGGTTTCGACAAACACGCTCCGGCGCGGCTCGAAAGTCGGGGCGCTCATGGCCGCCAGAATCTGCTTTCGATCCGGCTCGACCTTCCAGGCAGGAAAGAACTGCATCCGTGGCAGGCACCGGTCGTTGAGGTACAGACGCAGGCCCTGGGCGTGTTTCAGCAATGAGAAATGGTTCCCGGGAAGCGCGATATCATCCGGCACGAGAACATACTTGATGTTGAGCAGGTCGGCAACCGGGGTCAACTGCCCGTCGCGTCGGTACGGCAGGAGGAGCAGATCCTCCGGTTCCAGGGAGACCGCGCCGTCGATGATCGACAGATCATAAGCCGTCAAGATGCCCCATGGGAAAAACGTCCGGTCTTCGCCGGGCGCCCATGGTTGCACGCGGAACACCCCGTGATCCTCCTGCACCGTCGTGATCGCTTCCAGTGGCGGATAGAGTGGAAATCGTCCCAGATCGATCTGAGGCACAACGTTTCGACCCAACACTGTCAGGTCCGTGACGGTGAGCAGAATCAATGCGGCGCTGAACGCATTGCGGCTGAGCCGGCCACGCACATAAAGCCGCCAGCCCAGAACGGCGCCGGCCAGTAGCGCCAATGGCAACCAGAACACGACGTTGGTGATTTGATAATGCTGCAGGAACAACGGCACCCGGTCCATTTGCCATTTCTCAGAACCGAACGACGTTTGGGGCCGGTGCGTTGCGGCGTATTTTTGGGCGGCTTCCAACAACCGGCTCCAGTGCGTGGTCACGAACCATTGCGTGGCAAGGACGCCGAGCGTCACCATCGCGCCGATTACCATCATGCCGATCATCGTCCGACGGACGGCGCGGCTGCGTGCGGCGGGCATCTCCAGCAGCACGTCCATGCCATGGGCCGCCACGATGCACATGGCAAAGACTACGACGATGAAGAACCGGTGGTATAGAAACCGGAGCAACGGCGTAAAGAAAATGATGACCAGCGCGCCGACCACCGTCAGCAGCAACCAACGTACGGGCCGTTCCCGCACGACGCGGGCGCCGACAATGAACAACATAAACGGGACAATCCCGATGTAGCCGGTAAATTGACCCATATCCGCCCCAAAGGCCCTGGCCAGACTGAAGGATTCAGTCGAACCGGCCAGCCCGGGAAACGCAAAGGTTATCAGGAACGGTATCCCCAACAGTGTGTGACGCAGACTTTCTATCGGCCCGGCTGTTTCGAGATGACGGGTGATGCCCGTGAGCAACAATTCCAATGTCGGCAGCAACTGGACGGCGGACACCAGGATTCCCGCGAGGAGGACAATTCCCGCGCGCTGCACCGTTTTTGCGCGGGTGTTGCCATTGGCCGCGACAACCGTTCCCGCCAGATAGCCGACACACAGGAACCCGAGATGCGCCGAGGCCTGGATGTTCCCGCAGATGATTGCCAGACCGAGGACAACGCCCGCGCTGGTCGCGTAGCGCCATGACGCGCGACGGACCGAGCGTTCCACCAGAAGCAGGATCAACGGCGCCCAGGCAAAGGTGCTCGGCACCCGCCAGTACCACATCAAGAACTGGCTATTCAACGCGTAAGCGACACCGCCGACGAATGCGGCCGGGCCCGACCGTCCCAGCTCCCGCAGGAACGCGAACATCAGTATGCCGGCCAGCCACAACTCCACCACAATGGTCAGACTGAACGCCCGCTCCGTGGACAGAAACAGGTACAGGACTTTGAACGGGCTCACCACGCCGTACTGGCTGTCCGCCATATGCGGGTGCCCGCCGAAGATCTGCGGGTTCCAAAGCGGCACTTCCGCGCGACGTGCGTCATTTTGCCAGAACCGCGCATACGGGTAATCGGCTCGCAAGATATCGAAGGTGTAATGGTTCCGCACGTGAACATCCTGGACCCCGGTGTTGTAAGGCGCGATCAGTTGGTTCAGCACATCGGTCGGCACCAGACTGAACCCGCGGAAGATCGTTTCGTGAAAGAAGGCAATGATTACCGCGGACAACAAGGCCAGCCAGCCGAGGGTTTGCAGCCGTGATTTCAGCATTCCGCCAGAATAATTGTATGGCCACGGGAAACAAGCAAGCCAGTAACGAGAAACTGGACCAACGCCAACCAGCCAACACGTGAGCCGTCGCGCCAGGAACGGGCGAGCGGAACCCAGAGCCGCACGGGGAAAACACGCTTGACGCGCCGCCGGTGGCATAGGATGAAAGAGGGGCGCAAATGGCGAGCACAATGAAATCCGTTCGATGGGGAGTTATCGGCTTGGGCACCATGGGCTTGGGACACGCCGAGAAGTTGGCGTCCGGCGCCGTCAACCGCTGCGAACTCGCGGCCGTGTGCGATCCGACCCCGGCGAAATTCGCGCGTTTCCCGAATGCCAAAGGCTTTACGCGGAGCGACGAACTGGTTCGTTCCGGCGCTGTCGATGCCGTGCTCATCACCACCCCGCACTTCGATCATACCACCATCGGCATCGACGCCCTGCAACACGGCCTGCACGTGCTCGTGGAAAAACCGATTTCCGTTCACAAAGCGGATGCGCAACGCCTCATCGCCGCCCACCAGGGTCCGAAACAGGTCTTCGCCGCCATGTTCAACCAACGCACCGATCCCTATTACCGAAAGGTGCGCGAGCTGATCCAACAGGGCGAACTCGGGCAGGTCCGTCGCGTGAACTGGATCATCACGAATTGGTTCCGCACCGAAGCGTACTACAAACTCGGCGCTTGGCGCGCCACGTGGGCCGGCGAAGGCGGCGGCGTGCTCCTCAATCAATGCCCGCACAATCTCGACCTGTTCCAGTGGTTCTTCGGCATGCCCAACCGTGTCCGTGGGTTCTGCGGGTTCGGCCGCTACCACGATATCGAGGTCGAGGACGACGTGACCGCCTACTTTGACTACGCCGACGGTACGACCGCGGTGTTCATCGCCTCCACGGGGGAAGCGCCCGGCACCAACCGACTCGAAATCGCCGCTGAGAACGGACGGCTCGTGTTCGAAAACGATGTCCTCTCGTTCACGAAAAATGAAACGCCCATGACGGAGTTCAGCCGCGCCGCCACCAAGGCGTTTGCTGCCCCGGCTGCGAAAGAATTGAAGTTCACCTTTCCCGACCGTGGCGGCCAGCACGTCGAAGTGCTTCAGAACTTTGTCGATGCCATCCTCGATGGTAAACCGTTGATCGCTCCGGCGACGGAAGGCATTCATTCCGTGGAGCTTGCGAATGCCATCCTCCTCTCTTCCTTCCGCAACCAAACCGTCGATTTGCCGTTGGACGCCGCCGCTTACGAGAAACATCTCCAAGAAAAATTCGCCACGTCACGCTTCCAGAGAAATGCGCCGCGCAAGCATGGCACGGTGGCCGACGACCTCGCCAGTTCGTTCCGCTGACGAGAATCAAACAAAATCCCGCTCGCATCGTCGCGCCACCCCTACGGCTTCAACTCTGGCTCAGGCGCTTCTTCGGCTCGGCGTACAGCATCTCGTGCGCTTCCCGTAGAATCCGCGGAAGGCGCGCCGCAAACGGGCTTTTCGCAACGGCCGCGAGCAATTGACGTTCGTCTTCGAGCTTGCTGGCCATTTCACCGGGGAACCAGTGCCCGCCATTGCCACTGAGCAGGTTGTACCGCATCTTGCCCCACTCGACGAGGCCGAGCGACTTCGCGTACATCCACAACCGCGCGATCTCGATGATGTTCACCTGGTTCGGCGCGTCGGTAAACTCCGGCAAGCCTTCGATCCAATGCGCGCACCAGTCCGCGCCGAGTTCGCGCTCCATTTCCGCGCGCAGCCGGCGTTCGATCGGCGCGATGGTCTCGGCGGCGCGATCATAGGATCTTCAGCGCCTCGATGTGCTCGTCAAAGTCCGTCGGGCGCGACGCGCCGCAACTGAGCGTGTGCACCTCGGGCCGGGCCAGGCAATACAGATCGTTGAACTGCATCGGCGTCAGCGGCGCGCACAGCTCCGCCAGCTTCGTCGGTCGGTTCTGCAACATCCCGCCCTTGTCGTTCGGGCTGATGATGAACACACCCATGTCGCGCTTCGTCGCGGCCAGCACCGACGGCCAATTCAGCGGGTTCACAAAGTACCAATGCAGGTTCACGTAGTCGAATTCGCCCGACTCGATGGCCCGCGCAATCACCCGGGGCGTCGCGTGCGTCGAGAAACCGATGAACCGGACGCGTCCGTCCTTCTGGAATTGCCGCGCAGCTTCGAGGCAACCGCCGCGACGCAACGTGAACTCCAGCAGTTCGTAGTTGTTGATGCCGTGGATGCCCAGGAAATCGACGTAGTCCAGCCGCAGGTTCTTCATCGACTGCTCGAACGTGGCCCGAAACTCCTTCGTGTCCGCGCGCGGGCTGACCTTGGTTTGCACGATCATGCTATCCCGCGGCAATCGCGGGAGAATCCGTCCCAATTGCACTTCCGAGGTCCCGTAACCGCGGGCCGTTTCGATATGGTTGATCCCCAACGCCAGCGCCTGCTCGATGGTGGCTTCGAGGTTGGCCTGACCATCGGGAGTGACGCCTCCGGCATCCTCATCCTTCCAGGAATGCTGGTAGCGCATGCCGCCGCACGAGATGACCGGGACCTGCAGGTTCGTGCGCCCAAACCGGCGATATTTCATCGGCGTGGTCATTCGCCCGGATTCGTCCTCGGAGCCCCTAACCGCCGCCACGTCATGCTGGAACTTCTTGCGGCGACGAAACGCCTGAGCCGGCCCGCGAAATACGGCCCGAAAAACAGCAGGTAATTGGCGTACATCACCAGCAGGTACAACCGTCCCAGCCACGAACTGACAATCAGCGACCAGATGATGAACGCCACCGACACCCACGCCAACCACTTCATTTTGACGGGAAGTATGAAGAACAGAAGGATCTGATACTCGGGCGCAATCGTGGCCGCGGCGAGAAACAGCGTGGATTGCAATTGGATGATGCTCCAAACCCGCCAGTCGAACACGAGGGAAAACACGATGGTAAGCGCCACCGCGACCAGCACGTACAACGTCGTCCGAAATTCTCCCCACTCCTGCTCGATGCCGTTGATGATGAAGTACAGAAACCAGAGCGCGAACACCATCCACAATGGACTGAGTGTCAGCGGCACCGCCAGGAACGTGACCAGCCGCCAGAGTTCGCCGTGAAGCACCAGGTACGGGTCAAGAATCAGCAGGCCCAACGCCTGCGGATTGGCCAGCACGAGGAAAAACCCGAGCCCCTGCGCCCCGACGAGGTACAAGGCAAGGTTCGGAATCCCCAATCCCGGCATGAGGCGTTCGAGCCGGTCGATCCATTTCGGAGTCTGGCCATCGAGCATGGCCGCAGTGTACCCGTCGAGCGAAACTTGTCACGACAGGAAAATGCGGCCCTATCTCTTGCCGGCACCGCGTTTACGGGCCGCGTAGATCGTGGCGATACTGCTCAGCCACAGCAGGACAATGGTCGGTTCGGGCACGACCACCAATTGATGGATCCCGTCAAAGGTCTGATCGTAATTGGGGTTGTCCTGCAGTTGCACGTTGGCGAGGCTCCAATTATTGGAGTTGATGAAATAGACCTCCACGTTCGTGCTGATGATCAACAGCGAGTCCGTGCCCATGTCCAGATTGTTGAGATACAGCCCGGCCGTGAGGTCAGCATTCGTATCGCCCTCGTCGGCGAGGAAGGCATTATCCACGCGCACCGTCGTGAAACTGGAAATATCCAGGGTGCCCAGGGCGAAATTATTGCTGTATCCGGGCAATGACAACAGATCGTGGTTCAACTCCAAAATGGCATTGGTCGCCGTCGGTTGGGCCAATTCGAGATCGTGGCCCGCGGCGGCAAACACCTGCGTGGCGCCCAACGTGTTGGCGAACTGGAAATCGCCATTCAGCGTGTTGTATTGCGTCTTGTTCGTGCTCAGGTTGATGAAGCTGGCTGCCGAGGTAGCGTTGTTGCTGAAAATGTACACGTCTCCCGCGCTGGATTGGATGAAGCCGCTGCCGGTGACTGTGTAGGTATTCTGGAAGACGTTGGTTGTCGGATCCGTGATCCACGCGCCACTATTGACAACCGTGCCGGCGAACGTGCCCATGCTGTTCGCCATTGCCAGCGTCCCCTGGTTTACAAACGCCCCATTAACCACGAGACTTGCCCATGTTCGCCGTGACCACGCCGCTGGATTGGTTGACCAGCGAACCGTTCAGTGTGAGCGCCTGGCCCGCGGTATTGGCCAGGAGTTGGCCGTTATTGTAAACATTCGGAGCGATGGTGCCGTACCCACTGATGGTGTGTGACGTGTTGTTGCTGATGTCCCCGCCAATGACCGTCCCGCCGGAAAGAATGACCTGCCCATTGTTCAGCCATGGCGTCACGCCATTGGCCTGCAACGTGCCGCCCGCGCTCGCTTCCAGCGTCCCGGTCGCCTGGTTGCCGCTCAACGCCTGGATGTACAACAACCCGTTCGTCGCGCGAACGTAGCCGGGATTGGACAACGTGGAACCAATTGTCCCGTCGCCCGAAATCGTCCCGTAATTGACCAAGGCGCCATTGTTGATCGCGCCACCGTTGATGGTCGTCAACGCGGTCAGGTTCATCGTCCCACCGTTGACCGTCACGGTCTTGCCGCCCACGATCATGTTCGCGGCAATGGTGCCGTTGCCGCCAACCGTCCCATCCACGGTAAACGTGCCGCCCGTGAGCACGCCGCCGTTGACCGTGACCGTACCCGCGCTCCCATTGCTCCAAGCGGAGGCAACATCGAGGGTGCCGAGGATATTGACGATGCCGTTTTGGAAGGGGATGGCCGTCAATGTCAATGTGCCCCCGCCTGAAGCAGTGATTGTCGCGCCACTGTTGTTGATCACGGATGGACTGAATGTGCCGAAGCCGGTCACGCTGCCCGCGTTGGTCAATTGCCCGCCAACCACGCTGCCGCCCAGCAGGCTCAGGAAGCCGCCGTTCTGCCACGCCAGCGCCGCGTTGAACGTGGCGGCGTTGGCCACCGTGATGGTGCCGGATTGGGTGAGCGCGTTGACCAGGTTCAACGTGCCGTTCGTGGCCACGAGCGAGCCGGCGTTGACAACGACGTTGGAAATTGTGCCGAAACCAGCCAGCGACGATGACGCGGCATTCGTCATCGTGCCGCCGCTCGTAAATCCGCCGTTTAGCAGGATCGTCCCATTGTTCAGCCATGTCGGTGTCACATCCAGCCGGGCGTTGCCCGCGATACTCACTGTGCCGTTCTGCGTGAAGGAAGCCGTGGCCTGCAACGTCCCATTCGTGACGGAGATGAGGCCGTTGTTGACGATACTCGGCACGCCGCCGAAGCCTGTCATCGTGCCCGCGTTGGTAACGGTCGAGCCGGTGATATTTCCGCCGAGTATCGCGATCGTGCCGCTGTTCTGCCACGCCGCAAGCACATTCAACGTCCCCCCATTCGTGACGATGACCGTGCCGTTCTGCATCAGCGCCAGCGCCAGGGTCAACAGTCCCGAGTCCGCCGTCAGCGTCGCCCCGGCGTCGTTGACCACTTGCGGGTTGATCGTGCCGAAGCCTTCGATGGTGGCGGCGTTGGTGATGCCCGACCCGATCACCGTGCCGCCGCGCATGCTCATCGAGCCGCTGTTCTGCCAGGCCTGCAGGCTGTTCAGCGTCGCCGCATTGCTGATGACCAGATTGCCCAACTGCGCCGGCGCAACCGTCAACGTCAACGCGCCGCCGTTGACCGTCACCGTGGCCCCGACGTTATTGACCAGTTGCGGGGTAATGGTGCCGAAGCCGCTGACATTGCCCGCATTCGTGATCGTCGATCCGATCGCCGTGCCGCCGGACATGCTCAACAAGCCGCTGTTCTGCCAGGCCTGCTGCACGCTTAGCGTGCTGCCGTTGGCCACCGCAAACGTACCGAGCTGGCTCGGCGCCACCGTCAGCGTCAACGCGCCGCCAGTCGCCGTCACCGTTGCTCCGCTATTGTTGAGCACTTGCGGAGTAATCGTCCCGAAGCCGGTGATGGCCGACGCATTCGCGATGCTCGAGCCGATGGCCGTGCCGCCCTGCAGGTTCAGCGTGCCGCTGTTCTGCCAGGCTTGCAGCACATTCAATGTCGCCGCGTTGCTGATAATGACGCTGCCCAACTGGCTCGGCGCGACTGTGAGCGTCAGCGTACCGCCATTGGCCGTCACCGTGCCGCCACTGTTGTTGCGTACCAGCGGTGTGATCGTGCCGGAACCGAAGATCGTGCCGGAGTTCGTCACGGTGGAACCGACCAGGTTGCCGCCCTGCACATTGACCGTGCCACCGTTCAGCCAGGCCTGTTCCACGTTCAGCGTACCGGCGTTGCCGATATTGACCCACCCGTTTTGAGTGGGCGCGGCAACCAACGTCAACAAACCCGCCCCTGAGGCAGTCAATGTACCGCCTCCCATGTTCACGAGTTGGCTCGAAATCGTGCCAAACCCGCTCACGAATCCCACGTTGGTTACCGCGCCACCCATTAGCCCGCCACCCAGAATACTCACAGTCCCGTTCGTGTTCACCCAGGAGGGCGCCACGTCCAACGTGCCGTCACTGGTGATCGCGAACAGTCCCAGATTCTGGACGACCTCACCCGCATTTGTAGCCACAGTCAACAATCCGTTCGTCGCCAACACGACGCCGGGCGTGTCGTTGTACAACGAACTCACAATCGCTCCAGGCCCGGTGATGCTGCTCTCGTTGGTGATCACCCCGTTCATCAACAGCCCGCCGCCATTGAGGACAATTGTGCCTGTATTCTTCAAAAACGCGTTCGTCAACTGAATCGTCGACGCCGCCGTGCTGTTGCTGAGCAACCCGGCGTTGGCGTTGCTTTGCAGGCCCAACGAGAAGACGCCGTTGCTGGCCACAATCTTGCCGGTCGCCAGATTCGCCACGCTCAACTTCTGCGTGCCCACGCCGTAGATCAGGCCGTTATTGACGTTGGTTATCACGCCCGCCCCGCCATTGACCGTGAGGAACCCGCCCTGCAACGCCACCGTGCCCTGGTTGACAATGGCCGACCCGCCACCACTGACCGTCAGGGACAACGTCGCCGCGCCATTGATCTGGTTGTTCGCCCCGAGCAGACCGTTGTTGGTCACCCCGATCGTCGCGATCAGATTGCTCAGGCCGCTGATCGGCGCTTGCGCCACGAACGATGCCAGCGTGCCGGCGTTGACGATCGGGAAACTGGCCACGTTGCCCACGCCGGCGATGGTGTTGAAGTTGGTGATCGTGCCCGCGCCGCCATTGAAGTCGATCGTACCGCCCGAGAGCGAGATGGTGCCCTGGTTGATGAGTATGTTACCGGCTTGGAGAATGTTCAGCACCGCGTTGGAACTGGCCGTGCCGATGGTCGCCGCGTTGTTGTTGGTGAAACTGGTCAGGCGCACCGTCAGCGTGCCGCCGCCCGAAATGCTGCCGGCGTTGGCGAAGACCTTTCCGTTGTTCACCACCCCGCCGCCATCAATCGTCCCGTAGCCGCTGACGAAGCCGGCGTTAGTGATCGCCGCGTTGGTGACCACGCCACCGGCCATCGCGATCGTGCCGTTGTTGACCCATGCCTGCGCCGCATTGAGCGTCGCGCCATTGTTGACGGTAATCGTGCCGGTCTGCGTCGGCGCGACCACCAGCGAAAGGGTCCCGTTGTTGACGTTGACGCTGCCGCTGTTGGCCAGCAGACCGCTGATCGTGCCGCTCCCGTTGAGAATGACATCGCCGGAGTTGACCAGCGTGTTGCTGACCGCTCCCATGAATGCGAACGTGCCCGTGTTGGTGACCGAGCCGGTGAAAAAGGTATTCTGCGATACAAATACCGTGGCGGCGTTACTCAGCCCGCTGTTGAAGGTCGCGCCCGCCACGCCGTTTGTCAGCACTCCTGTGCCGGCGACAATCATGCGTGACCCTGTGTAAGTAACGCCGCTGAGATCGAAGCTGCCGCCCGTGACCGCGGCCGTCCCGCTGATCGTGCCGGCGGTATCCAAAGAAAAGCTCCCGGCGGTTTGCACATAACTTCCACCGATGGTGCCGTGAAGCGTGATCGTCCCCGTATTCGTAACCGAACCGTCGACCTGTTCCGCGTAGGTCGAGTTAAGAGCCATCGAGCCGGAATTGACAATACCGCCGCTAAGAAGTGGCGTGCTCCCTCCGAAAGTCCAGGTCAACCAGGTGAAGCTGCCGGAGTTCACCAGGTTGCCGTTGATCACACCGGTTTGATCCCATACGCCGTTGTTGACCACGTTACCGTTGACTGTGGTTTCATTGCTCACGAAGAAGTTCACCGTTCCAAAATTAGTGACGTTCCCATTCATGATCGCGGCGCCGGAACCGCCGTTTTGGAGAACGGCGCCGCTGCTGATCGTCAGCGAGCCATAGGTCAGAGCGGCCCCCTCAAGATCAAGCGCGCCACCGTTGAGCATGGCATTCCCGGTGATGGTCGCGTTGCCGCTGAGTGTCAGACTGCCGGCCGTCTGCAGGAAACTGTTGTTGATGGTGCCACCCCAGTCCATCCGGCCCTGATTGACAACGAACGTATTGATGGTCCCGGTGCCGCTCAACGTCCCGGTATTGCTGGTGTTCGTGACCGTACCGCCAATCAGCGTCCCATTGACGGTGAGCGTGCCGCCGTTGGCCCAATCCGGGGTGATACTCAACGTGCCGGCGCTGGCAATATTGATGCCGCTACCAGCTTGCGTGGTCGGTGCGCCGCCAGCCATCCACAAGGTGCCGCCAGTCGCCGTGATCAAACTGGCGTTGACCACTTTATTCGAGATCGTGCCGAAGCCGCTGATGTTACCACCCGCGGTATTGGTAACGGTGCCGCCGGCCAGCACCCCGCCGCTGACTTGCACCAAGCCCCCATTGGCCCATACCGGGTTGACCGTGAGCGTGTTCGCCGCAACGTTGATCGTCCCGCTGTTGAGCGGGGCCACCGTCAGCGTGGCGTTATTGTTCAGATTGAAGCTGCCGCTGTTGACCAGGCCGTTGCTGATCGCCCCTTGGAAGAACATCGCCCCCGCGTTGGTCACCGGCCCGTTGAAGAATGTATTGGCCGTCACCGCCACGGTCGCTGCGTTGCTCACCCCGCCATTGAACGTCGCCCCAGCCACGGCGTTGGTCAGGACAGCCGAGCCATTGAGGATCATCAACCCGTTGGTGTAGGTCTGGCCGTTGAGGTTGAACGTCCCGCCGTTGATCGTGGCCGTCTTCGTGATCGTGGCGGTGTTGTTGAGCGTGACAGTGCCTGCGCCTGAGTTGACGAAGTTATTGCTCACCACCACGCCCTGGAAGAAGAACCCACCGGTGTTGGTCACCACGCCGTTGAAGAACACGGGCGCGGAGACGAAGAAGGTGGCCGCATTGCTGAGGCCGCCGTTGAAGGTGGCAACACCGCTGCTGTTGGTCAATACGCCCGTGCCGCCCACGATCATCAAGCCGTTGGAATAGGTGCCGCCATTGAGGTCGAACAGGCCGCCGGTGACTGTGGCCGTGCCGGTCACGGTACCGGTGCCGCTAATGATGTTGGTGCCGCTGGTTTGTTGGAAATTGCTGACCAGGCCGCCCAACACCACGTTACCCTGGTTGACCAACAAGGTATTGATCGCGCCCAGGTTGGTCACCGTGCTGCTGGACAGGTTGGTGAAATTGCCGCCGGTGACCGCGCCGCCCGACGCAATGCTGACCGTGCCGTTGTTGGCCCAAGCCGGGGTGACGCTGAGGGTGCCCGGACTGCCGCCGTCAGCGACGATGACCACACCATTCTGCTGTGGGGCGGCGCTCAGCGTGAGCGTGCCGTTGGTGACTACCAGCAGGCTGTTGTTGACCAGTTGCGGCGTAATGGTGCCAAAACCGCTGACGTTGGCCGTATTCGTAATCGTCGATCCAATCGCCGTGCCGCCGGACATGCTCAACAGACCGCCATTCTGCCAGGCCTGCTGCACGTTCAGCGTGCCGCCGCCCGTCACGGCGAACGTACCGAGCTGGCTTGGCGCCACCGCCAACGTCAACGTGCCGCCACTGGCGGTGATCGTCGCGCCGCTATTGTTGAGCACTTGCGGAGTGATTGTTCCAAAACCCGTGATTGTCGAGGCATTCGTAATGCCCGACCCGATGGCCGTGCCACCCTGCAGGTTCAGCGTGCCGCCGTTCTGCCAGGCCTGCAGCACATTCAATGTCGCCGCGTTGCTGATGACCACACTGCCCAACTGCAACGGCGCAACCGTCAACGTCAACGTCCCGCCGTTGGCCGTCACCGTGGCCCCGACGTTGTTGAGCAGTTGCGGTGTAATGGTGCCGAAACCACTGACATTGGCCGCATTGGTGATCGTCGATCCAATCGCCGTGCCGCCGGACAGGCTCAACAGACCGCCGTTCAGCCAGGCCTGTTGCACGTTAAGCGTGCCGCCGTTGGCCACTGCGAACGTACCGAGCTGGCTTGGCGCGACCGCCAGTGTCAGCGTGCCGCCACTGGCTGTAATCGTCCCGCCGCTATTATTCTGCACTTGTGGCGTGAGCGTGCCGAAGCCGCTGATCGTGCCTGCATTCGTAATCCCCGACCCGATGGCTGTGCCGCCCTGCAAGTTCAGCGTGCCGCTGTTCTGCCAGGCCTGCAGCACATTCAATGTCGCCGCGTTGCTGATAATGACGCTACCCAACTGGCTTGGCGCGACCGCGAGTGTCAGCGTACCGCTGTTGGCCGTCACCGTGCCGGCCGCCTTGTTGACCAGTTGCGGTATAATCGTGCCGGAGCCAATGATCGTGCCGGAGTTCGTCACGGTGGAACCGACCAGGCTGCCGCCCTGCACGTCGACGGTGCCACCGTTCAGCCATGCCTGCTGCACGTTCAGCGTGCCGGCGTTGCCGATATTGACCCACCCGTTTTGAGTGGGCGCGGCAACCAACGTCAACAAACCCGCCCCTGAGGCAGTCAGTGTGCCGCCTCCCATGTTCACGAGCTGGCTCGAAATCGTGCCAAACCCGCTCACGAATCCCACGTTGGTCACCGCGCCACCCGTTAGCGCACCACCCAGAATACTCACTGTCCCGTTTGTGTTCACCCAGGATGACGCCACGTTCAGCGTGCCGTCGCTGCTAATCGTAAACAGGCCGAGATTCTGGACGACCTCACCCGCATTTGTAGCCACAGTCAACAATCCGTTCGTCGCCAACACGACGCCGGGCGTGTCGTTGTACAACGAGCTCACAATCGCCCCAGGCCCGGTGATGCTGCTCTCGTTGGTGATCACCCCGTTCATCAACAGCCCGCCGCCATTGAGGACAATTGTGCCTGTATTCTTCAAAAACGCGTTCGTCAACTGAATCGTCGAGGCCGCCGTGCTGTTGCTGAGTAGCCCGGCGTTGGCGTTGCTTTGCAGGCCCAACGAGAAGACGCCGTTGCTGGCTACAATCTTGCCGGTCGCCATGTTCGCCACGCTCAACTTCTGCGTGCCCACGCCGTAGATCAGGCCGTTATTGACGTTGGTTATCACGCCCGCCCCGCCATTGACCGTGAGGAACCCGCCCTGCAACGCCACCGTGCCCTGATTGACAATCGCCGACCCACCACCGCTGACCGTCAGGGATAACGTCGCCGCGCCATTGATCTGGTTGTTCGCCCCGAGCAGACCGTTGTTGGTCACCCCGATCGTCGCGATCAGATTGCTCAGGCCGCTGATCGGCGCTTGCGCCACGAACGATGCCAGCGTGCCGGCGTTGACGATCGGGAAACTGGCCACGTTGCCCACGCCGGCGATGGTGTTGAAGTTGGTGATCGTGCCCGCGCCGCCATTGAAGTCGATTGTACCGCCCGAGAGCGAGATGGTGCCCTGGTTGATGAGTATGTTACCGGCTTGGAGAATGTTCAGCACCGCGTTGGAACTGGCCGTGCCGATGGTCGCCGCGTTGTTGTTGGTGAAACTGGTCAGGCGCACCGTCAGCGTGCCGCCGCCCGAAATGCTGCCGGCGTTGGCGAAGACCTTTCCGTTGTTCACCACCCCGCCGCCATCAATCGTCCCGTAGCCGCTGACGAAGCCGGCGTTAGTGATCGCCGCGTTGGTGACCACGCCACCGGCCATCGCGATCGTGCCGTTGTTGACCCATGCCTGCGCCGCATTGAGCGTCGCGCCATTGTTGACCGTAATCGTCCCGGTCTGCGTCGGCGCGACCACGAGCGAAAGCGTCCCGTTGTTGACATTGACGCTGCCGCTATTGACAAGTTGCGGAGTGATCGTGCCGAAGCCGCTGATCGTCGAGGCATTCGTTATGCCCGACCCGATAACTGTGCCGCCGAATAAGTTGATCGTCCCGCTGTTCTGCCAGGCCTGTTGGGTGTTCAGCGTCGCCGCGTTGCTGATGACCACACTGCCCAACTGCAACGGCGCAACCGTCAACGTCAACGTCCCGCCGTTGGCCGTCACCGTGGCCCCGACGTTGTTAAGCAGTTGCGGTGTAATCGTACCGAAACCGCTGACGTTGGCCGCATTCGTGATCGTCGATCCAATCGCCGTGCCGCCGGACATGCTTAACAGACCGCCGTTCTGCCAAGCCTGCTGCACGTTCAGCGTGCCGCCGTTGGTCACTACGAACGTACCGAGTTGGCTCGGCGCTACGGTCAACGTCAGGGTGCCGCCGCTGGCGTTCAAAGTACCGTTGTTGATAAGTAGAGCGGTGATCGTGCCAAAGCCACCGACGAAGCCGTTGCCGTTGTTGGTGATGTTGCCGCTGTTGAGCGCGCCGCCGGTCAGGTTGATCGTGCCGAAGTTGGTGATCATCGCGCTACCGGGGTCGGTGCCGAAGGTCAGCGTCGCGCCCGCCGTCGCGCCGATGGTGCCCGCATTGCCAAACGTGCTGGCATTGGTGAACTGCAGTTCAACCACCGTACTGGTGGCAAGGATGCTGCCGCCGAGGAGGTTGACGACCTGAGAGGCATTCTGGATGATGCCGCCGCCGGTGATCGTGCCGCCGGAGAGATTGGTCAACACCGCCGACCCAAGGTTCAACACCGCGTTGTTGCCCGCACCCGCCGCGCCGACGAGGTTGATCGTGCCGAAGTTGGTCAGCGCCCCGGCGCCGACCAGCATCAACGTGCCGCCGTTGCCGATGGTGACAGTGCCGCCCTGGGCGACCAGGTTGCTGACCAGCAGGCTGGCATTGGTGGTGAGGATGGTGCCACGGTTGATCACGTTCGCTGCGCTCAGCGTACTGTCGTCGCTGGCGATGACGAATTCACCCGCCGCATTGGTGAAGTTCGCGCTGCTCTGGTAGGTGCCGGCGTTGAGCACAATCGTGCCCTCGTTGACGAACAATGAGGTGTTCGTCAATGTGCCCTGAACCTGAATGGTGGCATTCGTGTCGAACAACGCGCTGATCGAGCCGCCGTTCACGAACGTCAGCGTGGCTGCCGAAGTCCCCGCCACCGCCCGATACGTGCCCGCGCCGTTTGCGACCCCGACCAAATTGAGGTTGCCATTGGTGGCGGTGACGACGCCGGCATTGATCAGTTGGTTGGAAACCGTGCCGAAGCCGGCCACGCTCGCGCCGCTGTTGTTGGTCAGGTTGCCCCCGGTCAGCACCCCGCCGCCGAGTTGGACCGCGCCCGCATTGGCCCAGTCCGGGTTGACCGTCAACGTGCTCGCGGCGACGTTGATCGTGCCCTTGTTGACAGGGGCAACCGTCAGCGTGGCGTTATTGTTGAGGTTGAAGTTGCCGGAGTTGACCAATGCGTTGCTGATCGCACCTTGGAAGAACATCGCGCCGGTGTTGGTCACCGGGCCGGTGAAGAAGGTGTTCGCGGATACGAACACCGTGCCGGCGTTTGTGAGTCCGTTGTTGAGCGACGCGCCGGCCACGCCATTGGTCAACCCGCCACCGCTGCTAATCGTCACCGTGCGAGCCGTTCCCGATTGCCCATTGAGGTCCAGCGTGCCGCCGCTGCTGACGGAAACGGCGGAATTCGAGGACAGGCCACCCGAGGAACCCAGTTGCAGCACGCCCTGGCTGACGGTTGTCGCCCCGCCGTAGGTATTGGTGCCGCTGAGCGTGAGAACTCCCGTGCCGGTCTTAGTCAGGGCCAGCGCGCCGCTGGTGTTCTGGATCGTGCCGGCGAACACGCTCGTGGCATTGTTGTTGCCCACCGTCAACGTCGGTGTGCCGCCGCCGGAATTATCCACCGTGCCGCTGCCGCTGAGGCCGTTGATCCCGTCGCTGAAGCCGGCCATATCCAGCGTGCCGTTGTCGGTGACGTTGCCCTTACCCGCGCCATCGGGCAGGACGTTGCTGGCCCCGAGTTTCAGCGTGCCGGCGCTGATCGTCGTGGCGCCGACGTAGGCGTTGGCACCACTGAGTGTCAGGACGCCGGTGCCATCCTTCGTGAGGGAATTGACGGTTGCGGGAAGTGCGGCGCTGATCAACGTGTTGCCCGCGCCGCCAACGGTCAGCGCAAAATTGCCACCCGAATTGAAGGAACTGAGCGTGAGGGTGCCCGAGTCGGAATTGATGCGCGTGGCGCTGCCGAGCGTGATGGCGCCGGCATAGGTGTTGTTACCGCTCACGTTCTCCAATGCGCCGCCGTTCGAGATGCCTGTGCCGTTGAGGGTCAGCGCTTCCGCAGCGGTGGTGATGCCACCTTGAGTCTGGAGCGCGCCGCCGCTGTTGACCGTGGTTCCGGCCGTGGTTGAACCGAGTGCATTGGCGTTCTGAATGTCGATCGCGCCTCCGCTTTGGATGACGGTGTTGCCGCTGTAGGTGTTGTTGCCGCTGAGAGTGAGCACGCCAGCGCCGGTCTTGGTGAGCGCAACCGTCTCACCGAAACCGTCGGTGTTATTCGCGATAACGCCGCTGTAAGCCGTACTGGTGTTATCCGAGCCGACGGTAAGCGTGTAGGTCCCCGCCGTCCCGCCATTATTGGCTAGAATTGTCCCACTACTGCCCGACAGGTCTGCGATGGAAATACTGTAAAGATTCAGGTTCAACGTGCCGCCGTTCATGTCCAACCCGCCAGTGCCCAGCGCGCTTGCGTTGCCCAACTTGAGCGTGCCGCCGCTGATCGTGGTGCCGCCGCTGTAGCTGTTGTTGCCACTCAGGGTCTCCGTGCCCGTGCCGACTTTCACCAACGCCATGGTCCCGTTGCCGGTACTGTGGTCGGTGATGGTGCCGGAGTACGTGGGCGAATCATTGTTGACCCCAACGGTCATCGTGCTGGCGCCGCCCCCGTTGTTCAGGATCGTGCCGCCCGTGCCGGTAAGTCCGCCGATCGTCTCGCTGTTCCCATTGAAATCGAACGTGCCGCTGTTCACCACGATATCCACCGAATCGTCATAAATCTGGTCGCCGCCGGTGCCGCCGAGTTGAACGGTGCCGCCGGCCAGCGTGAAACCGGCGCCGCCGATCGCGTGAACACCGCTGCTGCTGGTCTTGGCGAGCACGAGAGTGCCGGAGTCCACGATCACGCCGAGGCCAACGTTGTCGCTCGTGCCGGCAAGAACGAGCGTGCCCGCACCGGTCTTGGTCAGCAGACCTTGGTTGACCTGGTAAACTTCGCCGCTGAGCGTGAGCGCGGTTCCACTGTTATCCACCTGGATCACACCCCCGAGTGCGCTGTTATCTCCGGCCGCGCCTATGGCAAACATCTTGCCACTCGCCGCCGTCCCACCGGTGTACTCCAGCGTTCCCAGTGTGCTGGACCCGCCCAACACTACGGCACTTGCGCTCTCACCCAACGGACCGGCGGCACCGGCGTTATTGACCGTCGCAACGCTGAGCGTGCCGGCCTGAACCGTCAGCACCCCGCTGAAGGTGTTATTGCCGCTGAGCGTGAGATTTCCCGTGCCGGTCTTGGTCAGGGCCAGTGTGCCGCTGGTGTTTTGGACGACACCGGAGAACGTGCTGCTGACGTTGTTGTTGCCCACCGTCAACGTGGGCGTGCCCCCGCCCGAATTATCCACGACACCGCTGCCGCTCAGGCCGTTGACCGTGTCGCTAAACCCTCCCATATCCAGCGTGCCGTTGTCGGTCACGTTGCCTTTACCACTGCCATCCGGCAGGACGTTGCTGGCCCCAAGCTTCAACGTGCCGCCGCTGATAATGGTCGCGCCACTGTACGTGTCTGCGCCGCTCAATGTCAGGACGCCGGTGCCGATCTTGGTCAGGCTGCCCGTGCCGCTCAGAACGCCCGAGTAAGCGGTGTTGGAATTATTATTGCCGACACTGAGCGCGATACTGCCCAACCCGATATTGCCGGTGCCCGCCAGACCGCCAAGAGTATAGGCCGTGGGTGTACCGAAACTCAGACCGTTGGCGACGAGGTTGCTGACGGTGCTGTTCTGGACGGCCAGTGAGTTGTTGAGTTCCACCGTGCCGGAGTTGATGGTGGTGTTGCCGCCATACGTGTTGGTGCCGGTGAGGATCACCGTCGTGTTACCGTTGTTGCCGGCCGTGCCAAATCCCCCGGGTCCGCTGATCACGCCACTTAACGTCATTGTCGTGCCGACGCCCGCCTGCACGCCCCCAATGAGCGAGTTGTTCGAGATGGCAATCGGGCCGGAATACGTGATAGCCACCGATTGCGCGCCCAACGCGCCGCCGTTGAGGACGATCGGGTTGGCGATGGTGGCTGGCGACCCCGTATCGTACGAGAACGTGCCGCCGCCATTGACGGTGACGGTGCCGGTGCCGACCTGGTTGGCGCTGGTCACGCCGCGCACCTGCAACCAACCACTGTTGGCCGAGCCGTTGCCGATGTTGATCGGCCCGTTAAACGAAGGACTGGCACTGGTGAACAACCATTGGTCCCCGTTCCCGCTGGAATCCATGATGTTCAGCGTACCCGAGCCGGAAACCACGCCGTTATACGAGATGTTATAGAAGGCTGCCGTGTTGAAATCTAGCGTGCCGCCGTTGGCGCCCACCGTCGTCAAGAAGTTGGCTGAACCGTCGGTAGTACCGGTGTAGCGCAAGGTGCCGCCGTTGAGTGTCAAGCTGCCTGTGCCGATGCTCGAGGACGTGCTGCCTGTATTCGGCAGCGTGTTGGCGACGAGCATCCCACCGTCGATGGTGGTCCCGCCGTTGTACGTGTTGTTGCCAGTCAGCGTCAGGCTGCCGGAGCCGATCTTGGTGAGCGCCAACTGAGTGTTCGCGTTGCCACCTTGACCGATCACGCCGGAAAACGCAGTGCTGCTGTTGTCCGAACCCACCGTGAGTGTTTCGCTAAGGTTGTTGGAGAATATCCCGATCGTACCAGCGGTGCCCGAGAGGTTTGCGATCGAGAGATTGGCCAGCAACTGGAGCGTGCCCCCGGTCATTGCCAGCCCGCCCGAACCCAACGCCGTGGAGTTGTCGGCCACCAGGGTTCCGCCGTTGACCGTCGTGCCGCCGCTGTAGCCATTGACACCGGCCAAAGCTTCCGTGCCCGTGCCGGTCTTGACCAACGCGAGCGTCCCATTGCCGTTGGTGATCGTGCCCGAGTAGGTGGCGCTGTTGTTGTTGGCCCCGACGGTCAACGTGCCGGTGGCGGCGCCGTTGTTGAGAATCGTTCCGCCCGCGCCGGTGAGCGCGCCGAAGGCTTCGTTGGCGCCAGCAAGGTCCATCACCCCGCCATTGAGACTCACGTTGCCGGCGATGGTGCCGTTGCCGAGCAACTGGTTGGTGCCAGCACCCTGGGCGTACGTGTTGTTGATCGTGCCCAACCAGGAGAAGGCGGCCGTGTTGGTGACCGGGCCGTTAAAGGTCACGCTCTGAGACAAATAGACGGTCGCGGCGTTGCTCAACCCGCCATTGAACGTCGCGTTGGCCACGCTGTTGCTCAGCACGCCCGTGCCGCTCACCACCATGAGCCCGTTACTGTAGGTCTTGCCGTTGAGGTCGAAGTTTCCGGCGGTGATGCTGGCGGTGCCGGTGATGGTCGACGTGTTGTTCAGCGTGAGGCTGCCGCCGGTCTGCACGTAGTTGTTGCTGATCGCACCGCTCATCGAGAACGAACCGGTATTGGTGACGGGACCGCTGACGAAGACATTGGTGAACGTCAGGGAGCCGGAGTTGACGACACCGCCCGTGATCCGCGCCGCCATGTTGTTGGACAGCACCAACATCGTGCCGGAGTTGACCACGCTGTTGCTGATCACGCCACGCTGGAGCCAGAAACCGGTGTTCGTCACGAGGCCGTTAACGTAAGCGTCCGTCGAGAAATTGACGGTGGCCGCGTTACTGATGCTCCCGTTGAGCGTCGCGCCCAGCACGGAATTCGAAAGCACTCCCGTATTGGCGACTACCACCTGGCCGGCGGTCAATCGATTCCCCGTAAGATCGAGTGTGCCCCCGTTGATCGTCGCCGACCCGGTGACCGTGCTGCCGCCACTGATGACGGTGAAGCTGCCCGCCGTTTGCAGGAAGTTGTTGCTGATCGTGCCGCCAAAGTTCATGCGGTTCGAATTGACGACCTGCGAATTGTAGAAGCCGGACCCGTTGATCGTGCCGGTATTGGTGAGGTTGCCGCCATTGACCGTCCCGGTGACCGCGTTACTGAACACGCCGCCGTTGGTCCAGTCATTCGACACGGTCAGGGCGGACGCGTTGGCAACGATGGCCGTGCCAGTGTTCACCGGCGCGCTGACCAGGATCAGGGTGCCATTCGTGGCCATCACGATACCGCCTTTATTGATGAGGTTGTTGCTGATGGTGCCGAAGCCGCCAACGAAACCGTTGACGAGGTTGGTGATGTTGCCGCTGTCGAGGGCACCGCCGGTGAGGTTGATCGTGCCGAAGTTGGTGATGATCGCGCTACCGGGGTCGGCGCCGAAGGTCAGCGTCGCGCCCGCGGTCGCCCCGATGGTGCCGGCGTTGCCGAAGGTGTTGCCGTTGGTAAATTGCAGTTCCACCGCGGTGTTGGTCGCCAGGATCGTGCCCCCGGAGAGATTGACGACCTGGGAGGCATTCTGGATGATGCCGCCGCCGGTGATCGTGCCGCCGGCGAGATTGGTCAATGCGGCGGTGCCGAGGTTCAGGACGGCGTTGCTGCCCGCACCCGCCGCGCCGACGAGGTTGATCGTGCCGAAGTTGGTCAGCGCGCCGGCGCCGACCAGCATCAACGTGCCGCCGTTGCCGATGGTGACGGTGCCGCTCTGGACAACCAGGTTGCTGACCAGCAGGGTGGCATTGGTGGTGAGGATGGTGCCGCGGTTGATCACGCTCGCCGCACTCAACGTGCTATCGTCGCTGGCAATCACGAATTCACCCGCTGCGTTGGTGAAGTTGGCGCTGCTCTGGTAGGTGCCGGCATTGAGCACCATCGTGCCCTCGTTGACGAACAACGATGTATTGGTCAATGTGCCCTGGACCTGGATGGTGGCATTCGTGTCGAACAACGCGCCGATCGAACCCCCGTTCACGAACGTCAGCGTGGCGGCCGAAGTCCCCGCCACCGCCCGATACGTGCCCGCGCCGGTCGCGGCCCCGACCAAATTGAGGTTGCCGTTGGTGGCGGTGACGATGCCGGCGTTGACCAGTTGGTTCGAAACCGTACCGAACCCGGCCACGCTCGCCCCGCTGTTGTTGGTCAGATTGCCTCCGGTCAGCACCCCGCCGCCGAGTTGGACCGTGCCCGCATTGGCCCAGTCCGGGTTGACCGTGAGCGTATCGCCATCGGCATTGATCGTACCCTTGTTGACCGGTGCAGCCGTGAGCGTGGCGTTGTTGTTGAGGTTGAAGTTGCCGGAGTTGACCAATGCGTTGCTGATCGCGCCCTGGAAGAACATCGCGCCGGTGTTGGTCACCGGGCCGGTGAAGAAGGTGGTTTGCGACACGAACACCGTGCCGGCGTTGGTCAGTCCGTTGTTGAGTGACGCGCCGGCCACGCCATTGGTCAGTCCGCCGCCGCTGGTAATCGTCACGCTGCGGGCGGTCCCCGACTGCCCGTTGAGGTCCAGCGTGCCGCCGCTGCTGACGGAAACAGCGGAATTCGAGGACAGGCCACCCGAGGAACCCAGTTGCAGCACGCCCTGGCTGACGGTTGTCACCCCGCCGTAGGTATTGGTGCCGCTGAGCGTGAGAACTCCCGCGCCGGTCTTGGTCAGGGCCAGTGTGCCGCTGGTGTTCTGGATCGTGCCGGCGAACACGCTGGTGGCATTGTTGTTGCCCACCGTCAACGTGGGTGTGCCGCCACCCGAATTATCCACGGTGCCGCTGCCGCTCAGGCCGTTGATCGCGTCGTTAAACCCGCCCATGTCCAGCGTGCCGTTGTCGGTCACGTTGCCCGCGCTCGCGCCACCCGGAATCTCGTTGCCGCCGCCTTGTTTCAGCGTGCCGGCGCTGATCGTCGTGGCGCCGACGTAGGCGTTGGCCCCGCTCAACGTCAGGACGCCGGTGCCATCCTTGGTGAGTGAATTGACGCTCGCGGGAAGTGCCGCGCTGATCAACGTGTTACCCGCGCCGCCGACGGTCAGCGCAAAATTCCCGCCCGTAATGAAGGAACTGAGAGTGAGGAGGCCTGAGTCGGAATTGATGCGCGTGGCGCTGCCGAGCGTGATGGCGCCGCCATAGGTGTTGTTGCCGCTCATGTTGTCCAATGCGCCACTACCGTTGTAGCCCGCGCCGTTCAATGTTACCGGGTAGGAGCCGGAAAGTGTGACGTTGTTGGACAGCCCCAAAGTCGCCCCACTGACGACGGTCACCGCAGGACTGTAGTAATTGTTGCCCAAAGCCGTGTTGCCGGCAACCACCAGAACGCCGTTACTGACCGTGGTCCCGTCATTGTAACTGTTCGCGCCACTCAGCGTCAGCGTGCCCGTGCCAACCTTTACTAACGCGAGACCATACCCACTATAAGAAGAACCGGAGGAGTCACTGATGATTCCACCAAATGCGCTGCTGGCGTTGTTATAGCCAATGCTAAGGGTCTCGATGTTGTAGCCGCTCGCCACGTTGATTGAGCCGCTACCGGACAACCCGTTGATCGAAACATTCTGATTCTCCACATTCAGGTTGCCGTTGACGACGACGTTACCGGCCGCGGGTCCATAAGGAATAGCCGTGCTGGAGCCCAGCGCCAAGGTGCCCACATTGATGATGGTGTTGCCGCTGTAGCCGTTGTTGCCGCTGAGCGTGCCGGTGCCGGTGCCGTTCTTGACCAACGCGATGGCCCCGGTAATCGCGCCCGAGTAGGTGCCGCCGCCATTGTTCATGCCGATGGTCAACGTGCTTGCGCCACCGCTGTTGTTAATCGTGCCGCCGTTGCCGTTCAGTGCGTCCGTGGTTTCGTTGTTGCCGTTGAGGTTGACCACTCCCCCGTTGACCGTGACGCCACCGGTGATCGTGGCGTTCCCGGTGAGCAAATTGGTGCCGGCGCCCTGGACGTACGTATTATTGATGGTGCCCTGCCAGGTGAATGTGGCCATGTTGGTGACCGGGCCGTTGAAGGTCACGCCCTGTGTCAAATAGACGGTCGCGGCGTTGCTCAACCCGCCGTTGAACGTCGCGTTGGCCACACTGCTCGTCAGCACGCCCGTTCCGCCGAGAGCCATCAGGCCGTTGGAATACGTGCCGCCGTTCAGGTCGAACAAGCCTCCGCTGATCGTGGCCGTGCCGGTCACGGTGCCGGAACCGCTGACTGTGTTGGTCCCGCTGGTTTGCTGGAAGTTGCTGACCTTGCCACCCAATACCACGTTGCCCTGGTTGACCAACAACGTGTTGATCGCGCCCAGGTTGGTCACCGTGCCGCTGACTAAGTTCGTGAAATTGCCACCGCCGACCGCGCCGCCCGACGCGATGCTGACCGTGCCGTTGTTGTTCCACGCTGGAGTTACGCTCAACGCGCCGGGCGCCCCGCCGTCGGCGACATTGACCAGGCCGTTCTGTTGCGGCGCGACGCTGAGGGTCAGCGCGCCGTTGGTGACGACCAGCAGGCCGCTATTGACCAGCAACGGCGCGATGGTGCCCGCGCCACTGACGACGGCACCGCTGTTGTTGGTCAGGGTGCCGCCGGCCACCGTGCCGCCGGCGATCAGGATCGTGCCCGAGTTGGCCCACGCCGGGTTGACCGTCAACGTGCTCGCGGCGACGTTGATCGTGCCGTTGTTGGCCGGCGCGACCGTTAGCGTGGCGCTGCTATTCAGATTGAAACTGCCGCTGTTGACCAGGCCATTGCTGATCGCACCCTCGAAGAACATCGCGCCGGTGTTGGTCACCGGACCGTTGAAGTAGGTATTGGCCGTGACCGCAATGACGTTGGCGTTGCTGACCCCGCCGTTGACCGTCGCGCCTCCGAGGCCGTTGGTCACCACGCCCGTGCCGCTGACAAGCAGCGCTCCGTTGGTCAGTGCGTTGCCATTGAGGTTTACCATCCCGCCGCTGACGCTCGCGCTGCCCGTAATCGTGGCGTTGCCCGTCAAAAAGTTCGTGCCGGCGGTCTGCAGGAAGTTGTTGCTGATCGTGCCGCCGAAGTTCATGCGGTTCTGGTTGACCACCTGCGAATTGTAGAACCCGGACCCGTTGATCGTGCCGGTATTGGTGAGGTTGCCGCCATTGACCGTCCCGGTGACCGCGTTACTGAGCACGCCGCCGTTGGTCCAGTCATTCGACACGTTCAGGGCCGACGCGTTGGCAACAATGGCCGTGCCATTGTTCACCGGCGTGCTCAGCAGGATCAGGGTGCCGTTGGTGGCCATCACGAGGCCGCCATTGATGAGGTTGTTGGTGATCGTGCCGAAGCCGCCGACGAAGCCGTTGGTGAGGTTGGTGATGGTGCCGCTGTTCAGCGTGCCGCCGGCGAGGTTGATCGTGCCGAAGTTGGTGATGATCGCGCTACCGGGGTCGGTGCCGAAGGTCAGCGTCGCGCCCGTGGCGGCACCGATGGTGCCCGCATTGCCGAAGGTGTTGCCGTTGGTGAACTGCAGTTCGACCACCGTACTGGTGGCGATGATGCTGCCGCCGAGAAGGTTGACGACCTGGGAAGCGTTCTGGATGATGCCGCCGCCGGTGATCGTGCTGCTGTTGGAATTAATCAATGCGGCGGAACCCAGATTGAGCACGGCGTTGTTGCCCGAGGCTCCGACGAGGTTAATCGTGCCGGAGTTGGTCAGCGCCCCGGCGCCGACCAGCAGCAACGTGCCGCCGTTGCCGATGGTGACGGTGCCGCCCTGGACAACCAGGTTGCTGACCAGCAGGCTGGCATTGGTTGTCAGGATGGTGCCGCGGTTGACCACGGCCGCCGCGCTCAGTGTGCTATCGTCGCTGGCGATGACGAATTCACCCGCCGCATTGGTGAAGTTGGCGCTGCTCTGGTAGGTGCCGGCGTTGAGCACCATCGTCCCCTCGTTGACGAACACGCCATTGTTGGTGAGCGTGCTCTCCAGTTGAATCGTCGCATTCGTGTCGAACAACGCGCTGATCGAGCCGCCACCCGCGAACGTCAGCGTGCCCCCCGAACCACCGGCCACTGCGCGGTACGTGCCCGCTCCGCTGGCGGCACCGCTGAGCTGCAGGTTGCCATTGGTGGCCGTCACGATGCCGCCATTATTATTGATAAGGTTGTTGCTGATCGTGCCGAACCCGGCCACGGTCGCCCCGCCGTTGTTCGTCAGGTTGCCGCCCGCCAGCACCCCGCCGCCGAGTTGTACCGCGCCCGCATTGGCCCAGTCCGGGTTGACCGTCAACGTGCTGGCGGCGACGTTGATCGTGCCCTTGTTGACAGGGGCAACTGTCAGCGTGGCGGCGTTGTTGAGATTGAAGCTACCGATGTTGACCAGGCCATTGCTGATCGCGCCCTCGAAGAACATCGCGCCGGTGTTGGTCACCGGGCCGTTGAAGAACGTATTGGCCGTGACCGCAATGACGTTGGCGTTGCTGACCCCGCCGTTGACCGTGGCACCGGCATTCGCCGCGCCGCCGTTGGTTAACACGCCCGTTCCGCTGATCAGCAACAGCCCGTTGGTCATCGTCTGGCCGTTCAGGTTCAGGGTCCCGCCGTTGATCGCCGCGGTCTGGGTGATGGTCGCCGCGTTGTTGAGATTGATGGCGCCATTGACGGAATTGACCAGATTGTTGCTGATCGCGCCCTGGAAGAACATCGCCCCGGTGTTGGTCACCGGACCGTTGAAGAACGTGTCGGCCGTGACCGCAATGACGTTGGCGTTGCTGACCCCCCCGTTGACCGTCGCTCCCGCGACGTCGTTGGTCACCACGCCTGCCCCGCTGATCAGCAGCAGCTTATCGGTCATAATCTGGCCATTGAGATTCAGTGTGCCGCCATTGATCGCCGCCGTTTGGGTAATCGTCGCCGTGTTGTTGAGCGTGACGGTGCCGGCCCCGGCGTTGACCAAGGCGTTGGAGATCGCCCCCTGAAAGAAGAGTGCGCCGGTGTTGGTGACCGGACCGTTGAAGAACGTGTTGGCGGTGACGGCAATCGTGGCGGCGTTGCTGACCCCGCCGTTGACCGTCGCTCCTGCGACGCTGTTGGTCACCACGCCTGTCCCGCTGACCAGCAACAGCCCGTTGGTCATAGTCTGACCGTTAAGATCGAGTGTCCCGCTGTTAATGTTCGCGGTCTGGGTAATCGTGGCGGCGTTGTTAAGTGTTACCGTGCCGTTGCCCGAGTTGACCAGGCTGTTGCTGATCGCGCCCTGGAAGAACATCGCCCCGGTGTTGGTCACCGGGCCATTGAAGTACACGTTCTGCGCGAAGGATGCCGTTGCCGCGTTGCTCAACCCGCCGTTGAACGTCGCATTGGCCACGCTGCTGGTCAGCACGCCCGCGCCACTGATCACCATGAGCCCGTTGGTGTAGGTCTTGCCGTTGAGATCGAACGTTCCACCGCTGACCGTGGCGTTTTGCGTGATCGTCGCGTTGCCGTTCAGGGTGACCGCGCCACCAGAACTGACAAACGTATTACTGATGGCCCCCTGCCACAGGAATGCGCCGGTGTTGGTCACCGGGCCGTTGAAGAAGGTGTTGGCGGTAACGCTGACCGTCGCGGCGTTGCTCAACCCGCCGTTGAACGTCGCGTTGGCCACGCTGCTGGTCAGCACGCCCGTGCCGCTCACCACCATGAGCCCGTTGGTGTACGTCTTGCCGTTGAGGTCAAAGTTTCCGGCGGTGATGCTGGCGGCGCCGGTGATGGTCGACGCGTTGCCCAGCGTGAGGCTGCCGCCGGTCTGCACGTAGTTGTTGCTGATCGCACCGCTCATCGAGAACGAACCGGAATTGCTCACGGGACCGCTGACGAAGACATTGGTGAACGTCAGGGAGCCGGAGTTGACGACACCGCCCGTGATCCGCGCCGCGATGTTGTTGGACAGCACCAACATCGTGCCGGAGTTGACCACGTTGTTGCTGATCGCGCCACGTTGGAGCCAGAAGCCGGTGTTCGTTACGGGCCCGTTAACGTAAACGTCCGTCGAGAAGTTGACGGTGGCGGCGTTACTGACGCTGCCGTTGAGCGTCGCGCCCAGCACGGAGTTCGAAAGCTCTCCCGTATTGGCGACTACCACCTGGCCGGCCGTCAATCGATTCCCCGTAAGATCGAGCGTTCCCCCGTTGATCATCGCCGATCCGGTGACCGTGCTGCCGCCGCTGATGACGGTGAAGCTGCCCGCGGTTTGCAGGAAGTTGTTGCTGATCGTGCCGCCAAAGTTCATCCGGTTCTGGTTGATCACCTGCGAATTGTAGAACCCGGACCCGTTGATCGTGCCGGTATTGGTGAGGTTGCCGCCATTGACCGTCCCGGTGACCGCGTTACTGAGCACGCCGCCGTTGGTCCAGTCATTCGACACGTTCAGGGCGGACGCATTGGCAACGATGGCCGTGGCATTGTTCACCAGCGTGCTCGCCAGCGTCAGCGTGCCATTGGTGGCCATCACGATGCCGCCTTTATTGATGAGGTTGTTGCTGATGGTGCCGAAGCCGCCGACGAAGCCGTTGCCGTTGTTGGTGATGTTGCCACTGTCAAGCGTGCCGCCGGTGAGGTTGATCGTGCCGAAGTTGGTGATGATCGCGCTACCGGGGTCGGCGCCGAAGGTCAGCGTCGCGCCCGCGGTCGCCCCGATGGTGCCGGCGTTGCCGAAGGTGTTGCCGTTGGTGAACTGCAGTTCGACCACCGTACTGGTGGCGATGATACTGCCGCCGAGAAGGTTAACGACCTGAGAAGCATTCTGGATGATGCCGCCGCCGGTAATCGTGCCGTTGGCGAGATTGGTCAATGCGGCGGTGCCGAGGTTCAGGACGGCGTTGCTGCCCGCACCCGCCGCGCCGACGAGGTTGATCGTGCCGAAGTTGGTCAGCGCGCCTGACCCGAGCAGGCTGAGGGTGCTGCCGGCGCCAATTGTTACCGTTCCCCCTTGAACGATGTTGCTGGCGAAGGCGAGGGTGTTGTTGGTCGCCCAGATCGTCCCCAGATTGACGACGACATTGGAAAGATTGCCATAGCCCAACAGCGTGGCTCCACTGCTATTGGTAAGATTGTTGCCGACGATGTAGCCGCCGGCCAACGCGACGGTTCCGTTGTTGGACCAGTTCGTTTTGCCGGTCACGGTTTGGTCGACGACGTTGAGGGTGCCGTTGATCACCGGCGCCACGTTGCTGATGACCAGGCCGCCGCCGCCGCTGAGCGCGATGGTGGCGTTGTTGGCCAGGGTGAACCCGCCGGCCACGCTGGCCACCGCGCCGGTAATGCTCATCGTCGAGTTGGTGATCGTGAAGTTGTTGTCGGCGGCATTGTTGATGATCACATTGCCAACCGTGGAATTACCCGAGATCGTGCCGCCGCTCGCGCTGTTGACGTTGGTGGCAGTGAGCGCGCCCGTCAACCCGAGCGTGCCGCTGATGATCAGACGGTTGTTTTCCGTGCCGGGGGCGGTGAACAGGAGTGTGTTGCCTTGCAACGTCCCGGCCAGCGTGAGCGTCGCGGTGTCGCTACTGTTGCCGCCTGTGTTGCCAATGAAATTCATCGCACCAAACGTCACGTTGTTCGAGAACGTCAGTTTCGTGCTGGTGGCATTGGCGCCCCGCCGCCGGCAAAATTGACCTGGGCCACCCCGCTCGTAAAGTAAGCCATACCGCTGAACGTGACGGACAGGGTGCCGCCGCTAAGGCCAGTGGACATGTTGGTGATGCTCAGGCTGTCGGCGACGAACACGTTGGACGGGGCGTTTGTGAAGGTCGCCGTGTTCCCGCTGGAATTGTTGCCGGTAAAGACGATGAAAACATTGTTACCGTTGGTCGGCACGCCCGTCGGGCTCCATGTCGAATTTGACGACAGGTTGAACGTGCCTGTGCCGGCCGTGTTGCTCAGATGCACCGCCGTCTGAGCTTGCAGCCAGATCGGCAACAGAAGGCCGAGCAGGGCAATCCCCGTCCGCAGAACCAGCTTCCCTATGTGTCCCCGGTGTGACATGTACCCTAGGCTGCCTGGTGCGTGTCTCCGTTGCTGTTCTCGTTGGCGTGGCCGATGCCGTTCCCGTTTTCCCTGGCGGCGTCGCGGACGGCGACCGCGACGCCGATGCCTTCGGACTCTTGGAGAAGTTCGCGGGCAATGCGGGCGATTTTCTTGCGGTGTTTGATCACCGCAGGGTGGGTGATGCCGAGTTCGCGGCCGGCCTCACGGACGCCGCAACCCTTCATCAGGAGGAAGAGGACTTGTTGCTGCATGTCGGACAGCAGCGGAAGGATGAGGTTCAGGACATCGCCGGTGATCACTTCGCCCTGGATCTCGATCTGGCCAACCACCGGAGAAGAGGAACGCGTATCCAGGCCGTGGCGCTCGTGGCGAGCGGGCATGATCTCGTCAAACGACGCGCGGGCGCGCTCGCCCGGCTGGAGGAAATTGCGCGCGTGAAATTCGCAGCTTTTCAGGTACCAACCCGGGGCCCGGTCAGGATCGACCGTCCGCAGGCGGACGAGATGCAGGAACATCTCGTGCATCAGGTTTTTTTGAACATCCGGATCGCTCGTCAGTTTCGTCGCGATCCCCTGCAACTCTTTGACAATCAAGTTTTCAGTCATGACAGCAACACCATCCCCTCGCTCGCCCGAATGCTTCGGCACAGCACTTCATGTTTGGGCAGAAACCAGGCACACCAGACCTGTGTTCACACCGCAACTTATCGACAACTTCTCCAAGTCGGTCGCTTTACAAGCGCCCGCTATGCCAATAAACACAAGGCCTGCAAGGTAGGCGCCCTCATGGGGCGTAACATGCAGTCAATGCGCGGGTTATATGCGATTGTGACGATGGTATTTTTTCCCGGCGTAACGAATCTGTAACGGGATGCGTCCGCCAACTGTCCACCTGCCTTGACACGCTGGACACAGGTGTCCAGTTCACCTGAACATCCCGAGTGTTCACAGATTGAACACTTGATTACCACCCCTGATTACCACCTCATCGGTAACTGATGGAAGGAAACCGCGCGGAGTGAGAAATGTCGAACGCAGCTAGTGGACAAGCCGCAATTGGATGTCGCCGGCAATCTGCTGAAACAACTGGTTGAGATCAGCCCCGTTGCCCGTGATCACAGCCTGGCCGACGAGCTTCGTGGAATCATACAGGGGGCCATAGGGATCGTTCGCCACGTTTTGGAGGAAATCTATGGGGAGGGTACCGTCAGACAACCCGATCGAGTAGACGTAGATACCGTTGGCCCGCATCTGGTTGGCAATCTGAATGACGCGGTTCGTGGCGTCCTCGGTGACGGCGGTCCGGCAGAAGTTTTTCATCGTGCCGTCAGTTGATAAAAACTGGCTCGTTCCGGAGCAGCAGGGCGGGGCCATCTGATTGCAGCCGCTGTTGTCGACGTAGCAGCCGCCATATGTCGGGTTCGTATCAAAGTAGGCTTGGGCATCAGCGGTCATAGGAAGGTTGGTTGGGGCAAAACCAACCAGGCTTCCGCCGTCGTAGCCGCCAAAAATCCACGCGTTGGTGGTGGGGGGGCAGATAAATGTGTTTTGGATCATATTGGCCAAGCCGTCGGTGAAGAACACGACGGCCTTGACCAAATTCTGGTTCGCAGGAACGGTGACGCTATTTTCGACCGTCAGGGCATTTGTCATGCCCCCGACGGAAAAGGTGCCCCCAGCCCACAAGCCATTCGCGGTGATGTTGTTCACCGCGGTGGTGACCTTCGCGATGAATGGCGTCTGCATGGGAACGTCGTTTGTCACCGTGGTCGCAAACGTAAAAACTGCCGCTTGATCCACGTTGTCCTGGAAAACAGTGATGAAGTTGATGACCGCGGGGGGTAGATAGGTGCTGCCGCCGTCACCAACCATCGATCCGGAACGGTCCAGAACCAGGGTCACGGCCACCGGCGCGCGTGTCGCCGTGCTGGAATCGGAGATGTTCAGGGTCGGCCATCCAGCGATGCCGATAAAGAACGTCTTCATTGTGGCCGTTGCCGAAACGGTAAACAACTCATTGCTATTCGGGTCCACACTGAAGCTTGTTTGGACGGTTGGCGTGCCCTGGATGTAGCCCGGCTGCTTGTTGTTGGGGGAAAAGTTGACGGTAAACGTGTTGTTGGCAACGGTGGTGGCGGTGGCCGATCCCTGGTAGAAGTTGCTGATGCCGGCCAACGCCGCGGCGTCGACGGCCTTGGCCAATCGCGCCTGGGTGATGTAGGCAAACCCAAGGTCGACGCCCAATCCGACAAACAGCAGTAGCACGGTAAGAAAACAAGCGAACAGAGTCAGCACCTGGCCGCGCTTGGACTCGCGTTCAGGTTGCCGTTGGCCCTGTTGGTTCAGATTCCCTTGCATTCGTGGTCAGCCTCCCGGAAAGTACGCCACGTCATAAAACTGATTGGTCACACCGATATGGATCAGCTTGGTAAGGGGGGCGGGCACCTTGAATTTGTAGAACACCTCGGCGACATAGATGCTATGGTTGACTCCCACGATGAAATTGGTGGGAATGGTCGCTGCGTGTCCCACTCCATTCGGCCCGACCAGGCTGGTGGCGTTCATTTGGCCCGACTTCACTTGTTGACTGACGACATAGTATCCGGCAGTTGCGTTGGTGTTCTCCAGCGCCGTCAGGATGAGCAGTCCACTGGTCGAGTTGCTCAGATTCAACGGCTGGGCCTCCACCTGCACCGCAACGAGCGCGTTCTGCATGATTGCCAACTGGGACCCACCCACGCCACGGGCGGAGAGATTCGCCCCTTCCCGGCTCAGGCTTACCAGCAATTGCTTTTCGTAGATCGCCGAACAAAAATCCATGAGACCAAACGTCAGCACAACCAGAACGAGCATCACCAGAGAGAACTCGACCAGTGCCTGACCGGACTGATTACGACGGGAAGCCCGCAAGATTGTCAGTTTCGCCTTTGGAGAGATCTCGTTCATGATTCCTCAGTTCGCCTCGCTCAACGGGAAGTTCTCATTACGAAACGCTACGCTGTCGTCAACCGTGTTGCTGCCGGTCGGCCCGAAATACCGGGCGATTCCGGGCGTGAAAAACCCCAATGGCGCCTGGATATCGATTTTGACAAAATCACCCGGGCCGCCAGCCGAGCCTGATGTCCAACTGGCAAGTGAATCCGAGCTGCTGCTGACCGTGATTGTGAGGTTTTCCAGTCCGGCCGCCGCGCCTTGCGCAACCATCGTAATTGATTCTACCCGCGTATATCCGTTTGAAGATTGGCCTGTGATCGCATACCGCCCGGCTTGGCGAACAGCATTCTCAAGGGTTTCCTTGATCCAGTACCACCGGCCAAAGTCGATCAGCGCGAACATGAGCAGGAGAAACATCGGAAGGACCAGGGCGAACTCCACCAGTCCCTCTCCCCGGCGCTCCATAAGAATTCGCGTTTTGCGCAACAAGTTTCCCTCGTTCTCTCAAGTTGACCGGAGGAAAGAAGATTTCCCACAGCATGTCTGGGCGAGAAAGCGAGACGCCGAGCTGAGGATCGACACAGCGGGAGCAACGCCTGAATGAGCCGTTCCCCGCACCGTTGGAAATTGTCCAACGGTCACGTCTACCTTTGCGCTGCGACCTTCGCCTGAGCTTTCCCTGATACGCACCCGACACCCTTCTTCCCTCAGTCCTACCAGTTCCCTAAACACGACCCATTCGACACAATACGACCACCGCCTTGCGATTGAGCCCTATACCCACTCGAAGGCACTTCTCCACCCCTACAGCCAGCGGGTTACATGCCACAAAACGCAAGGCGCGTAGGTTACCATGAGGACATAAGTCGTAACCACCAATCGCGGCGGTAGTTACCGCGTTCGCCTTGAGGGTCACGAATCGCTTGCGGCGATTCCATGCGATGTCCAAGTGTAAAGTTTACCAGACAAATTGGACGCCAGTGTCAGGATTCCTTTACAATCCATCCTGCCTCCGGGCCTTGCCAAACCTGGCACAGAAGGCAGCCCAAAAGCGCTATTCGAGCCGCTTGGCCAACTCGGCGAAATTGGCGTTCGCCGGGGCTGACCGCACCACGGCGGCGAGTTCCAGAAGCATCTGCTCGACCGGCTCGGAGGACAGACGGTTCGGCGTCTCCACACAGGTGTCTTCGTTCGTCCGAACGACGTGGAGCACGTCGGCAATTGTGATGGACTCGGGCGGGTGGGCCGGTTGCAGGCCGCCCTCGCCGTCGGCAACCTCCACGAGTACGCCCCCTTCGACCAGCCGGTGGGCCAGTTGGTTGAGGGCCTGTAACGGCGCGTGAAGCCGGCCCGCCAATGCCTCGGTATTGGGTGGCCGCACGCCGTGCAGGAAGCTGGCGCACACCTGAAGAACAACGCGGCACGCAAGCAGTTCGCGCCGGGCCTGGTCCATCCGGTCGCTCACGCGTTGTTGCATGTAGAGGTGAACATTTTGCGCGGCAAACGACACCTGCGCCCCCAGCAGCACGATCAGCCACGAGAAATACAGGCCCAGCAGGAAGACCGGCACGATTCCCATGCCACCGTAGATTTTGCTATAGGTGACCACGCGCGACAGATACATCGTGTTGAGCTGGCTGTTCAGTTGCCACAGCGTTCCTCCCACCAGACCGCCGATCACGGCGGCATGAAACCGTACGCGGGTGTGCGGCATCAACCCGTACAGCAGCGAGAAGCCCACCCACAGGATGACGTAAGGCGCCAAACGCAGGAGCCAGCGCTGGAAGTCGGGCACCAACACCAACCGGCCCAGCGCGTCGGAGAACTCGGCGGTCCCAGTCACCGCCAGCGCGCCAAACAGGACAATCGGCCCGAGCGTGATCGACGTCCAGTAGTACACGACCTTGCGCCACAGCGAGCGCCCCTTCGGCACACCCCAAATGTCGTTGAAGGTCTGCTCGATGGTCATCAACAACCGGACGGCCACCAGCGCCAGCAGGATCGTGCCCGCCGTGCCCAGCTTTCCCGCGTCGATGTTCTGGATAAACGTCTGGATGCTGTCGACGACCTCGCGCCGCGCCTGTGTCGAAACCACCACGTGGCCTCTGGCAGTCGAACCATTGGCGGCGGTCTGGCCGTCGGCGGGCACGTACTCAAGCTGCGGCGCCACCCGCGCAACAATCGCGTCGATCACTTTTGGGGCCAGGTCCGCGCTCGCGTTCTGGAGGAACCCCTTCGAGATGCTGAAGACCACCGCCAGCAACGGCACCAGCGCCAGCAGCGTCGTGTAGCACAGCGCCGCCGCCCGCAACGGGCAGCGGTTGTTGACGAACCCGCGGACCACCAGCGTGACAAAGTGAATGGCCGTGCGCAGGTTGTGGAGGACCGGCCGCGCATCCGCCCCGTCGGCGGGAGATCCTTCCAGAAATTGCCTCGCCTTCGCGTGCCAGCCGGCGAGCGCGGTTTGCTTCTGCTTGGCCATCGCAAAAAAGTCTACGGTTCGCCGATGGCCAAGTCAATTCGCAGTCGTCTCGGCCGGGATGGAGAGGCTGCTATCCGCGGAACATTTTGTACGCCAGCAGGCCCGCAAAACACAAAAACAATACCCCGCAAGCGCGCACGAGAAGGGTCAGGGTCTTGCTCTTCACGCGGCGGTGCGCCCGCGAGACGAAGAAGGACACCAGGAAGAACCAGACCGAGCCGCCCACCAGCACGCCCGTGATGCACAACACCCGACTCGCCAGCCTCGGGGTGACCCATTCATGCGCGAAGGCCACGGTAATCAGCGTCGCCCACACCACCACGAGCATGAAGTTCGTGATCGTCAGGGCAAACCCAAGGAAAAACGATTGCGGATGATGCCAGCGATCATCCAGTTTGTTGGCGGCGACCTCGCTGGCATCGAGCCGCTCGGCGTTGAACAGCAGGTACCGAATGCCCAGCACGGCGATCACCACCACCGCGGCGACCCGCACGCCCAGCACGATGTTCTTGCGCGAGATGCCGCAGATGCTCGGTGTTTGGAGAATGGACGAATGCCCCCACAGCACCAGCGATGCATAGATCGAGTCCGCGCACATCGCCCCCAGGCCCATCAGAAACGCCGCGCCAAATCCCCGCCGTAGCGCCTGATTGATCACAGTGAGATTGACGGGGCCGACCGGCACGGAAACAACAAGCCCGCAAACGATTCCCGCCAGGAAGGATCGAAATAGGTGCAGGTTTTCCACGGTGCCGCCGCCTAGCCTTCCGGCGAATCGTCTTCGTCCTCTTCGTCCGACTCGATCTCGCGCTGCCAGCGCTTGCTCACCCACGGGCGGGCCAGACCGTAGAGCAGGTACGCAATGAACAACAACGCCAGCGTGATCTGAAAGTACCGCACCAGCAGCAGTCCCACGATGACCACCGTCGCAAACGTGGCGACCGACCGCGCTTTCGTCCAGTCGATGTACTTGAACGTCGGATAGCGCACGTTGCTCACCATCAAGACGGACAGCAACAGCATCAGGGCCGGCAACACGAACCCCCAATTCCCCAGGGTCCGGTCATGTCCCACCATCCACATCATGAACAGTGTCACACTCACCACCAACGCCGCCGCTGACGGGATGGGAAACCCGACAAACTCCTTCCCATCCGTATCGCCGGGGCGCGTGCTCAAGATGTTGAATCGCGCGAGGCGAATCCCGCCGCATACCAGGTAGATCGCCGCGATCACCCAACCCAGATCGAATTCCTGAAGCACGATCCGATAGATCAGAAATGCCGGGGCGACGCCGAAGCTCACAATGTCCGCCAGGGAATCGAACTCGCGTCCAAACCGTGATTCCTTGTGCGCCCAACGCGCGACGCGCCCGTCGAACAGGTCAAACGCAAACGCCCACAAAATCAGCTTGATCGCCGTCTTGATCGGCTCGAAGTCGTCGCCCTGTTGGTACTTGAAAATCCACGTGAGCGCGAAGAAGCCGCAGGCGAGGTTGCCCGCGGTCAGCAGGTTCGGCACAAAATAGATGCGGACCTTCTCGTCGTCGCCCGCGGAAGGGCGGGCCTTCAACGGGCGAACTTCTTGTTGCGGCTGAATCATGTCATCGTTCGTCTGGCAATGATCGTCTCACCACCTCTCGCGTAGTCCCCCACCTTCGCCGCGATTTCCGTGCCCGGTGGGAGGAACAACTCCACGCGTGAACCAAATCGAATCATACCAAACCGTTCTCCTTTCGCCAACGGCGCGCCCGGCCCGGCCCAGCCGACAATCCGCCGCGCGATCAGGCCGGAAATCTGCCGCACCGTCACCCGAAACCCGTCCGCCGACTCGATGCCGACGATGCGGTTCTCGTTTTGGAGCGAGGCGTTCGGGTTGCGCGCATCGAGGAACCTTCCCTTGTTGTACTGCACGAACCGGATCGTCCCGCCGATCGGCGCGCGTTGGACGTGCACGTCGAACACCGACAGGAAAATCGCCACCATCGCGGTTTCGCCCTGAATAAACTGGGGTTCGTTGACCGTCCTGATCTCGACGATCTTGCCCGTGGCCGGCGCGACGATGAGCCCCGGGTCGGCCGGCACGTTCGCTTCGGGGTCGCGGAAAAACGAGATGGTAAACCCCAACAACGCCAGCGGCAGGATCGGCGCCCACCACACGGGGCAACCGAAGATCGTCGCGGCGCTCAGCGCGGCCAGCACAACGATGGGCCATTTGCCCTCGAGTAATGTGCGTACGGTAAACATGCCGGGGAAGCCCCATCTTATCCAAACCCACTCGCATGTGAAACGAATTCTTGCGAGCGCCGCCCCGGACGGACAGCAATCCGGTTCCCCACAAACCCGCAGGATTGCACAGAAAACCGTAACCAGAACGGGGTGCCGCGGCGTCTCACCTTGTGGGATTGTCATTGAACCGGCTGGCGGAGCAGGTCATTATTTGACATTCTCGATACGTCGACATACGTTGAACCCCATTGGGGTTGCGGGCGTTGGATGAATCGCCAATACGGAGTCAGTTTCTCATGCTGAAGCACGACCAACTTCAAGAACGGCAGGATGTGGTACGGGTCGATCGAGGATCGGCGGGCACACCGGCAGCCGCGTCGAGGAGTTTTCCAGTGGAGAAACCAGCGCCTGTATCGCGACGAAACATGGGCATCGCCGTCGGGTGTGGGTTGCTGTTTATCGGGCTGTTGTGGGCCGTACACTACTATCGCGCGGCTGCCGCCGCAAAGGCCGCCGCCAGCGCCCGCTCGATGATTCCCGAAGTGCCCGTGATCGAAGGCAACGTCCAGCAGAAGGATGTCCCCATCTACCTCGACGGACTCGGCACCGTCCAAGCCTACAATACGGTGACCATCCACGTGCGTGTCGACGGCGAACTGAAGAAGGTTGCGTTCGTCGAGGGCCAGGACGTGCACGCCGGTGATCTGCTCGGCCAGATCGATCCCGACCCGTTCCGCACGGCGCTGGAGCAGGCCGAAGCCAAGAAACTCCAGGACGAAGCGCAACTGGCCAACGCACGACTGGATTTGAAACGGGACGCCGATCTCTACCAACAAAAAATCGCGACCCAGCAGACGTATGACACGCAAAAGGCCCTCGTCGACCAGCTCGTGGCGACGGTGCAGGCCGATGAGGCCGCGATCGACAGCGCCAAGGTTCAACTCAACTACACCACGGTCGTCTCCCCCCTCGATGGCCGCACCGGTATTCGGTTGATCGACCAGGGAAATATCGCCCACGCCACCGACACAAATGGTTTGGTGGTGGTCACCCAACTCAAGCCCATCTCTCTGATCTTTACACTCCCGGAACAGACGCTCGGCCAGATCCAAAAAGCAGGGCCCGGCGAACGACATCACCGTCCTCGCGGTGGATCGCGACAATAGCACCGTTTTGGGCCAGGGAACGCTGGCCGTGATCGACAACCAGATCGACACATCCACCGGCCAGATCCGACTCAAGGCGAACTTCCCGAATGATGACCTCCGTCTGTGGCCCGGCCAGTTCGTAAACGCGCGCCTGTTGCTCACCACGCGCAAGGGCGGGCTCGTGGTTCCCGCATCGGTCGTGCAGCGCGGGCCGGACGGCCCGTATGCGTTCGTGATCAAGGACGATAATACCGTCGAAGTTCGCCCGGTGAAGGTGGCGCAGATCGAACAGGGCGAAGCGCTGATTGACAGCGGGCTCAAGGCCAATGAACGGGTCGTGGTGGATGGCCAGTACAAATTGCAGGTCGGTTCCCACGTGAAACCGTCCGCCCCCGCCAAGCCCGCCAGCACCGGATCCTGACAGCCCACTGCTGTGAACATCTCGGAACCTTTCATCCAGCGGCCGGTGGCCACGTCGTTGCTCATGACCGGCGTGGTGCTCATGGGCTTGCTCGGCTACATGCTCCTGCCGATCTCCGCCCTGCCGCCCGTGGATTTTCCCACGATCCAGGTGACCGCGCAGTACCCCGGCGCCAGCCCGGACGTCATGGCTTCGTCGGTCACCACCCCCTTGGAACGGCAGTTCGGCCAGATCAGCGGTTTGTCGCAAATGACCTCCGAAAGTTCCTTCAGCACGACGACCATCATTCTGCAATTCAATCTCAACCGCGACATCGACGCCGCCGCCCAGGACGTGCAGGCCGCCATCAACGCCGCCAGCGGCGTCCTGCCGAAGAACATGCCGAACCCGCCCGTGTACAACAAGGTGAACCCGGCGGACACGCCCATCCTCACGCTTGCAGATCACGTCGGACACGCTGCCGTTGGAAAAGGTCAACGACCTCGCCGATACCGTGCTGGCGCAGAAACTCAGCGAGGTCAGCGGCGTCGGCCTGGTGACCATCGAGGGCAACCAAAAGCCCGCCGTCCGCGTGCGCATCGACCCGGCCGCCATCGCGTCGTTCGGGTTGGGGTTGGAAGACGTGCGCACCGCCCTCATGGCCAACAACGTCAACGCACCCAAGGGAAGTTTCGACGGCCCGCGGCAAAACTACACCATCAACGCGAACGACCAGATTCTGTCCGCAGCCGAGTATCGGCCCGTGATCGTCGCGTACCGGAACGGTTCACCGGTGCGGCTCGGCGACATCGGCGAAGTCGTCGACAACGTCGAGAACGTCCGCCTGGCCGGTTGGGTCGGCGACCAGCCGTCGGTCATTCTGGACATCCAGCGCCAGCCGGGCGCCAACATCATCGAAACCGCCGACCGCGTAAAGGCGCTGCTTGCCCCGGCTGCGCGCCTCCATCCCTCCGTCGGTCAAAGTGTCGATCCTCACGGACCGCACGGAAACCATTCGGGCTTCGGTGGGAGACGTTCAGTTCACGCTGGTCCTCACGGTGTTCCTGGTCGTCATGGTCATGTTCGTCTTCCTGCGAAAGTTCTGGGCCACGGTCATCCCCAGCGTCGCCCTGCCGCTGGCCGTGATCGGCACGTTCGGCGTCATGAAACTCGTCGGGTTCAGCCTGGACAACCTGTCCCTGATGGCGCTGACCATTTCCACCGGTTTCGTCGTGGACGACGCCATCGTGATGATCGAGAACATCGTCCGCTTCATTGAAGCCGGGGACCCGCCGCTCGAGGCCGCGCTGAAGGGGGCGAAGCAAATCGGCTTCACCGTGATCTCGTTGAGCGTGTCGTTGATCGCCGTCTTCATCCCCCTGCTCTTCATGACCGGCATCGTCGGGCGGCTGTTCCGCGAATTCGCCATCACCCTGAGCGTGGCGGTCGCGGTCTCCGCCATCGTCTCGCTCACGCTCACGCCGATGATGTGCAGCCGTCTGCTGAAGTCCGAGAAGGATGAACCGCACGGGCGGTTCTACGACATGACCGAGCGCATGTTCAAAGGGATGCTCGATTGGTACGACCGCGGCCTGCAATGGGTGCTCCGACACCAGCCGTTGACCTTGACGGTGGCGATTGCCACCCTGGTCGTCACGATTCTGCTGTACGTCATCGTACCCAAAGGCCTGCTGCCGCAACAGGACACCGGCCTGATCACCGGCGTCACCGACGCCGCGCAATCCATTTCCTTCCAGGCCATGGTCGACCGCCAGCACGTCATCGCCGACATCGTGCGCAAGGACCCGGACGTGGTCGAGCGTGGCGTCGTTCGTCGGCGCGGGCACGGTCAACCCCACGGTGAACACCGGCCGCCTCTACATCAGCCTCAAACCGCGGGACCAGCGCCGGGCCAGCGCCAACGAGATAATCGACCGGTTGCGCGAGGCGACCAGGGACGTCGAGGGCATATCGCTGTTCATGCAGGCCGTGCAGGACGTGCAGATCGACAGCCGCGTCAGCCGCACCCAGTATCAATATACACTGGAGGACGCCGACGAGACCGAACTGTCGCAATGGTCAACGAAACTGCTCAACAAGCTGCGGACGCTTCCCGAACTGGTCGATCTGGCCACCGACCAGCAACAGAACGGCCTGCAATTCAATATCGACGTTGATCGGGACACGGCGTCACGCCTCAATGTCCTGCCGCAGAACATCGACGACACGCTCTACGATGCCTTCGGCCAGCGACAGGTGTCCATCATGTTCACCCAGCTCAATCAATACCGCGTCATCCTCGAAGCGGTGCCCCATTATCAACTTACCCCGGAGTCGCTGGACAAGATTTACGTCAAGTCCACCACCGGCCAAGATGGTGCCGCTGAGCGCCTTCGCCCATTTGCGAACGGGAACCGCTCCGTTGGCGATCAACCACGAAGGCCAGTTTCCCGCGGTCACCTTGTCGTTCAACCTGAGCCCGGGCAGTTCCCTCGGCGAGGCGATTGACGCCATCCAGCGCGCGGAGAAGGAAATCGACCTGCCGGTGACCGTATTGACGACATTCTCCGGCAGCGCCGCCGAGTTTCGCACCTCGCTGAAGAGCGAACCGTACCTGGTGCTGGCCGCCATCGTCGTCATCTACATCGTTCTCGGCGTGCTTTACGAGAGCTACATTCATCCCATCACCATCCTTTCCAGCCTGCCGTCGGCAGGCGTGGGGGCGCTGCTGGCGTTGATGATTTGCCGCATCGACTTCTCGATGATTGCCCTGATCGGCATCATCCTGCTGATCGGCATCGTCAAGAAGAACGCGATCATGATGATCGATTTCGCGCTCGAAGCCGAACGCGTCGAGGGATTGCCGCCGGAAAAATCCATTTATCAGGCCTGCCTGCTGCGGTTCCGCCCGATCATGATGACCACCATGGCCGCCCTGCTCGGCGCGCTGCCGCTGGCCCTGCGAACAGGGCACGGGGTCGGAACTGCGCCGGCCCATGGGCATTTCGATTGTGGGCGGCTTGCTGCTTTCCCAATTCCTGACCCTCTACACCACGCCCGTGATTTATCTCTACATGGAGCGCTGCGCGAAATGGTTCCGCGACCGGCGCGCGCGGGCCGGCCTGCTCAGCGAAGGCCAACTCGAAGAGGGCGCCATCGGGGACGTAGATAGTCCGTCGCCGTCATGAACGTCTCCGAGCCTTTCATTCGCCGACCCGTCGGAACGTCCTTGTTGGCCGCGGGCTTGTTCCTCATGGGGATCGTGGCGTATCGGTTCCTGCCGGTGGCGGCGATCCCGCGCGTCGACTTTCCGATGATTTCCGTGTCCGCCTCGTTGCCGGGCGCCGACCCGGAAACGGTGGCCTCCTCGCTGGCGGCTCCGCTCGAACGGCGGCTGGCCCAGATTGCCGATGTCACCGAAATCACTTCCGTCAGCACGTTGGGAGGCTGTTCGGTGACCATCCAGTTCGACCTGGACCGCAACATCGACGGCGCGGCCCGCGACGTGCAGGCGGCCATCAACGCCGCCGCCAGCGAGTTGCCGCTCAATCTTCCCAGCCCGCCGACCTACCGCAAGGTCAACCCGGCCGACGCCCCGATTCTGGTGCTGTCGATGTATTCGGACACGCTCCTGCCCGCGCAGGTCTACGAATACGCCGACCAGATCATCGGCCAGAAGATCAGCCAGATCGACGGCGTCAGCCAGGTCGGCATCAACGGGGCTGAGAAATCCGCCGTCCGCGTGCAAATCGACCCGGCGGCGCTGGCCTCCGCCAGGCTCAGCCTGGAGGATGTCCGCTCGTTTCTGAGCCAGGCCACCGTGGTTCAACCCATTGGCGGGATCGATGGCAATCAGACTCTCCTATACCTTCGCCAGCAACGATCAACTGGTGGACGCCCGCGAGTATCGTTCCCTCATCCTGACACAGGCGGACAACACTCCCATCCGACTCACGTCCCTCGGAAAAACCGTCGAGGGCGTGGAAAACAACCTGCTGGCCGGTTGGGACGGAAACCGTCGGGCGGTGCTGCTGTTCATCTTCAAACAGGCCGGTGCCAACGTCATCGACACCGTCGACCGCATCAAGGCGCAGTTGCCGCAACTGGAACGGTGGGTGCCGCCCTCGGTCAAGCTCCGGGTGCTCGCCGACCGGACCACGACGATCCGCGCCTCGGTGAACGACGTTCAGATTTCCCTGCTGTTGAGCATCGCGCTGGTGGTCATGGTCATCTTCCTGTTCCTGCGGAGGTTCTGGCCCACGTTCATCGCCAACGTGACCGTGCCCCTCGCCCTGGCCGGGACGTGCGGCTTCATGTATCTGCTGCATTACAGCCTCGATAATCTTTCCCTGATGGCCATCACCATCTCGGTCGGGTTCGTCGTGGATGACGCCATCGTGGTCATCGAGAACATGTACCGCTACATCGAGCAGGGCCAGTCGTCCATGCAGGCGGCGCTCAACGGCGCGCGGCAAATCGGCTTCACCGTGATCTCCATCAGCACCTCGCTGGTGGCCGTCTTCATCCCGCTGCTGTTCATGGGCGGATTGATCGGGCGGTTGTTTCACGAATTCGCCGTCACGCTGAGCCTGGCCATCGTGGTGTCCGGGGTCATTTCGCTGACGCTGACGCCGATGATGTGCTCGCGGTTCCTGAAACCGGAATCGGCGTACCGTGAACCGGGGCGGTTTTATCCGGGTCTGCGAAGGCGCTTTCAATTGGATGCTCCGCCACTATGAGACCGGCCTCAAATGGGTGTTGCGGCATCAAGGCTTTATGCTTCTGGTCGCCGTGGCCGACGTTCATCGCAACGATCTGGCTCTACATCGTCGTGCCCAAAGGCTTCTTTCCCGCAACAGGACACCGGCGCCATGTTCGGGCACGACCAAGGCGGGTGAGGACATTTCCTTCGCCACCATGGCGCGACTCCAGGCCCAGGCGGCCCAAATCGTCCTCGCCGATCCGGCCGTGGCGTCGTTGGGTTCGTTCATCGGCGCCAGTGGCGGAAACTCGACGCTCAACAACGGTCGCATGTTCATCATGCTCAAGCCGGAAAGTCAGACGAAAGGTCACCGCCGACCAGGTCATCGACCGCCTGCGGCGCAAGATGGCGTCTCTTCCCGGCATCACGTTGATCTGCCAATCCATTCAGGACATCCGCGTGGGCGGCCGATTCACCGGAGCGCAATATCAGTATTCCCTGACCTCCGCCGACCTGAGCGCGCTGAATTACTGGTCCGCCCAACTGCTCGCCAGGCTCCGCAAAATCCCGCAACTGCGGGACGTCAATAGCGACCAGCAGACGCATGGCCTGGAGGCCAACGTCGTCATCGACCGCGATGCCGCCTCCCGGCTCGGCGTCTCGCCCCAGAGCATCGACAACACCCTCTACGACGCGTTCGGCCAGCGGCAGGTCGCGACCATTTACGAGCAATACAACGAGCATTACGTCGTGCTGGAAGTGGACCCGAAAGACCAACTCGAGCCGTCCGCGCTCAACAAGATTTACGTCAAATCCAATACCGGCAGGATGGTGCCGCTGGCCAGCGTCGCCCGCTTCGAGACCGGCAACACCAGCTTGTCGGTCAATCACCAGGGCCAGTTCCCCGCGGTGACGCTGTCGTTCAACCTGGCTCCGGGCGTCGCGCTGGGCCAGGCAACCGAGATCATCGAGAACGTGGCGCGGGAGATGCGGATGCCGGAAAGCGTCATGGGCAGTTTCCAGGGCACCGCCCAGGTCTTCCAGGCATCGCTGGCCACCCTGCCCTTGCTGCTCGTGGCCGCGCTCATCACCGTGTACATCGTGTTGGGCATGCTCTACGAAAGCCTGATTCATCCCATCACGATCCTCTCCGTCGTTGCCTTCCGCCGGTGTCGGCGCGCTGGTGGCGCTCATGTTTTGCGGCGTCGACCTTTCCCTCGTGTCCTTCATCGGGATCATCCTGCTCATGGGCATCGTCAAGAAGAACGCCATCATGATGATCGACTTCGCGCTGGACGCGGAACGCACGGAAGGATTGAGCCCGGAGGATGCCATCTACAAGGCCTGCGTCATTCGCTTCCGTCCGATCATGATGACCACCATGGCGGCGATGCTCGGCGCCGTTCCGCTGGCCATTGGACTCGGAACGGGCTCGGAACTGCGCCAGCCGCTGGGCATTTCCGTTGTCGGCGGTCTGCTGTTCTCCCAGGTCCTCACGCTCTACACCACGCCGGTCATTTATCTCGCGTTCGAGCACATGCGGCAACGGTTCAAACTTCGCCACCGCCAGAGGGCCCCGGAACTTGCGCCCGCGCAGTAGAAGCGCGCAGGACATCTTCTGGGCTTGCGTTAGGCCACGAAATTGGGCATGAATACGCGCGTCATCGGGAAACACTTATGAAGAACATCGTCCGCAGTCTCTGGCTGTTCGTTTTGCTGACGGCTCCGCTCGCGCCGCTGAACCTCTTCGCCCAGGGCGATCATGAGTCGCCCCTTCATGATCAAATGGAGGGGATGAACCACGCTCTCCGCCTGGTCAACCGCCAATACACCGACCTCACGCAAAAGGCTTCCACGCTCGCTCTTGTCGCTGAGATGCAAAAACACGCCGAAACGGCCAAGACACTCACCCCGCCGAAAGCCTCCAAGATGTCCGGCGACCAGCAAACGCAATACTTGAGTGCGTTTCACAGTGATTTGGACAAGTTGATTGCCGAGATCGCGGCGTTGAAGCAGGCCATTGCCGCCGACCAGATCGACGTTGCCAAAGCGGAGATCCAGAAGATCGGGCAGTTGAAGGAATCGAGCCACAAGCAACTCGGTGTGGGTGGCGGAAAGCACCATGGCCCACCGCCGGGATCGTCGCCGGATTCGCCCCCGCCGCCGGCGCCATCGGGGCAGTAAGGTGAGGCGCGTCGTCGCCGGGGCGCTCGCCCTGGCCCTGACCCTGTCGTTGATCGCGCGCGCGTCCGACGCCGAGGACCGGCTGCCGTTGCTCGCCACGCAGGTCCACGCCATTTTCCAGGTCAAATGCGTGGAATGCCATGGCGCGGACCTCGTGCGCCCCAAGGGAAAATTTGGCTACGTCCTCGACCTCCCGCGCGTCGCCGCCAACCCCAAAATGATCGTGCCGGGTAACCCGCTGAAATCGGAGCTCTACCAGATGGTCTGGCACAACGAAATGCCCGACCCGAAGGGAGATTCCCCACCGCTGACCCTCGAAGAAAAGGCCATTGTCAAAGCCTGGATCGAAACGGGTGCGTCAACCGCACTCGGACCTGGGACAACCGGCGACCCGGCGGCAGGCGCGAACGCCGCGCTTCCATTAAGCCCGGGCCGGCGAATTGTCCGCGACGTCGGCCAGTTTCATCCGCCATTGACACATTTTCCCATTGCCCTGCTCATCGCCGCGTTGCCGGCGGAATTCATCTGGACGCTTACTCGAAAGGATTCGTGGAAGGCTACCGTGCGTTTCTGCGTTGTGCTGGGCGCGGCGAGCGCCGTGGTCACGGCGACACTCGGTTGGTGCGATGCGGCCGTTTCACACTACAGCGGGTCGGCCGCGGAGATCCTTGTGTGGCATCGCTGGTTCGGCACGGCCACGGCGGTGTGGGCGGTTTTCGTCGCCGGGCTCTCGGAATTTGCGAATCGAAAGGGAAATCCCGACCGATTACGCCTCTCCTTTCGGCTGACCTTGCTGTTGGGAATTATTCTGGTCAGCGCCGCCGGCTACCTGGGCGCATCTCTCATCTACGGCCTCCACTATTTCATCTGGTAAGCCGCGCGCCGCGGACGGGGGTCGGTTTCGACCGTTTATCGGGTCGCCGCGCGAGAAGCTCGTGCGACCGGGTCCTGCCAACCGCCTCCGAGCGACCGCACCAGTGATACGGTGGCCACAAGTTGCTGCCCGCGGAGTTGTACCGCGGTCCGCTCGATTTCCAACGCCGAATTCTCCGCGGTCGCCACGTCTAGAAAAGTTATCAGGCCGGCCCGGTAGCGATAATCGGCAACCTCGAATTGTTTGCGCGCCGCGCGCAACGCGGCGGCTTCCGCGTCGCCCTGGCGGGTCAGGAACTCCTGGGCCGCCAGGTTATCTTCCACATCCGCAAACGCCACGAGGACCGTCTGGCGGTAGTTGGCGACCGCCTGTTCGTAAGCGGCCCGCGCGGCCCGAAGATTGGCGCTGTTCTGTCCCGCATCGAACAGCGGCATCGTCAACGATGGCCCGAGCGACCAGAATCGGCTCTGCCAGTCGAACAACGAACCCAGATGCAGGCTTTCCATGCCGGCCAACCCGTTCAGTTGGATCGCCGGAAAGAATGCGCCCTTCGCCACGCCGATGCTTGCGTTGGCCGCCGCCATCCGCCGTTCGGCAGCCGCAATGTCCGGCCTGCGTTCCAAAAGTTGGGAGGGCAGACCAGGCGGAATCACCGGGGGCGGGATGTTGAGTGGTCGTTCCGGCACCGTGAATGCCGAGGCGGGCTGACCGGTTAAGACGGCCAGCGCGTGTTCAAATTGCGCCCGCTGCAATTGCGTCGCCGGCAACTCCGCCTGCGTCGTCCGCAGCACGGTTTCCGCCTGCGCCACGTCCAGATCGGACGCGATTCCGCCCGTCCGGCGGTTCTGCGTCAATTCCAGAGATCTTCCGAATACGTCGATGTTGGAACTCAATAATTCGGTATCGGCATCGAGGGCTCGCAAGGTGAAATAATCCGTCGCTACTTCCGCCTCGATCGCCAGTTTGACTCCCTCCAGATCATCGGCGCTGGCCTGCTGTTGGGCTCGGGCCGACTCGACGCTGCGCCGCACCCGTCCCCACAAATCCACCTCGTAGCTGAGGTTCAACGGCGCAATCAGATCGGCATAGGTCGTCGTATTGCTCACCCCGCCGGCGTGGCCTTGGAGCGGCTGGTTTGCCGAATTGCGGCGCCATGTCGCGGAGGGCGAGATGCCAATTTGCGGAAACAGTTGAGACCTCGTGACGTCCGCAATGGCCCGCGCCTGGTCAAAGCCGGCCACGGCGGCCTTCAATTCCTGATTGGCCGTTGTCGCCCGGGTCTCCAACCCGTTGAGCTCCTCATCGCCAAACACCTCCCACCAATTGCCCTTCGGCAGATGAGCTTGCGGTTCGGCAACCTTCCACCCGTTGGTGACGGCGGCATACGCGGCGGGCATGGTGGCCGTCGCCTCCGGCCGCTTGTAATCCGGCCCAACGGCGCAACCGGCCAGAAGCGTGACGGCCCACACCATGGCAAGCCGGGCTGCAGTGGCCACCGTGAGAATCGCTGGTCGAGGTCGTGGCGCCGTCATGGGGCCTTCGCGGCTGGAGAGGCCTCGGCGATCCGCACCGTGGTGCCACTCACCAGCGAGTCGGCCGGATTAACAACCACACGATCCGTGGGGCCGATGCCCGCGAGCACCTCGACCGTCTGTCCAAAATCGCGGCCAATACTTACGCTCCGCAGGTCTATTTTGTCATCCGGCCCCACCACGCCCACCTGTAAGCCTTCGGCGCGAAACAGCAATGTGTTCGACGGGAGCGTCAACACCGTGCTGACCGTCGGATCCAGGAACCGCACCTGGGCGTAGCTGCCCGGCAGGATCTCGTCCTGCGGATTGTCCACTTGCAGTTCCGTCAGCAGCGTGCGCGAATCCGTCGACATCGCCCCCGACGTGCTCGTCACCGTCGCCGAGAACTTCTTTCCGGGAATCTCTGGAATTAGCAGTTCCGCGGATTGGCCGGTCGTAATCCCCCGGGCCGCGCTCTGGGGGACGCGGACGTACACGCGCAACGTCCGCGTCTGCGCCAAATGGAACAATTCCGTGCCGCTCCCCGCCGTAATCAGGTCGCCCACGTCGGTATTGCGCACCGTGATCGTGCCAGCAAACGGCGCGGTGATGCGCTCGAACGATTGCAATTGCTCCAGCCGATGCACGTTGGCGCGGTCGGCCTCGACGGTCGCGGACTTGAGCTTGTAGTCGGCTTGTTTTTCGGCGTTTTCCTGTTCGCTCACGCTGGCGGTCTTCAACAAGTCGGCCCAACGTTCGGCCGTGGTCTTGGCCAGCGCCAGCGCCGCCTCCGATTCCGCAAGTTGCGCGCGGGCCTGTTCGAGTTGCTGGTCCAACTCGGGCGTATCGACTTCCGCCAGCAGTTGGCCCGCCTCGACGTGCGCCCCGATGTCCACGAGCCAGCGCTTGAGGTAACCGTTGGCGCGGGAAAAGATCGGCGCTTCCAGCAACGGTCTCACTTCCGCCGGCAAGACCAGTCCCGCGACGGCATGGCTCGGCTTGGGCGAGACGACCGCAACGGAAGGAGTCGCCAGTTCCACCGTTTCCGCCCGCAACAGATTGCGCTGGTGCCAGCGCGGAATGAATCCGGCGAGAAATCCGAGCACGATCAATACGCCTACAACCGTGCCGACCCGCGACAGTCGGACGGGCGAAGCCGTCGCGTGCCCGAGGGGGGCCAGGGATGGCGGTTGACCGGTATTTTCCGGGGATTGTGCTTTGTCTTTTTCAGGTGAATTCATAACAACATTCCTCATGTGTGTGCCGTGGTTGGGAGAACGCCGTGTGGTTGCAACAATGCCGCGTCGGCCGCATTCGGCTCTTCCGCATGCCGTCGCAACAGGCTGAATACGACCGGAACAAAAAACAATGTGGCGAACGTGGCGACCACCAGGCCGCCAATGACCGCGCGACCCAACGGCGCGTTCTGCTCGCCGCCTTCACCGAGGCCCAGCGCCATCGGCAACATGCCGATGATCATCGCCAGCGCCGTCATCAACACCGGACGCAACCGGCCGACACCCGCTTCCCAGGCGGCATGCAGCGGATCCAGCCCGCGATGGAGATTGTTTCGGGCAAATGTGACGACCAGGACCGAATTGGCGGTCGCGACGCCGAGACTCATGATCGCCCCCATCAACGCCGGAACGCTCGTAGTGGTGATGGTCAAATGCAACGCCCAGATGACGCCGGCCAGCGCCCCCGGGAGCGCGGTGATAATGATGAATGGATCCATCCAGCTCTGGAAGTTGACCACCAGCAACAGGTAAATCAGCGCAATGGCCATCACCAGCCCGATGGACAACCCGATGAAGCTGGACTGCATCGTTTCCGCCTGGCCCCGCACGAGAATCGAACTGCCGCGCGGCAATTCCTTTTCAGCCTGCTTGATCAGTGGTTGCACGTCCCGAAGCACCCCGCCGAGGTCGCGACCACTCACGCCCCCGAAGATATCGATCACAGGTATCACGTTGTAATGCGAGATCGCGGGGGGGCCGTTGGTGCGCTGGAACGACGCCACGTTGGCCAGCAATTGCCCGTTGCCCGTGCCGGGCTGGCTCGCGCTGACCTGCATCGAGTTCAACGCGTTGAGCGAATCCATCCGATACTCGGGCGCGCGGATGTTCACCAAATACTGCACGCCCACGCCAAAGTTGACCCAGTACGACGGCAACACCTGGCTGCTGCCGCTCAGGTTGAGCAGTACCGAGTTGGCAATGTCATTCTCGGTAAGCCCCATTTCCGAAGCCTTGTCGCGATCAATGGCAAACTCAATCTTCGGGCGATCATTGGGCTGCTGAATGCGTACGTCCACGGCGCCCGGCACCCGGCGGATCTTCGCCGCCAACTGCTCGGCGATGCCGCGATTCCGGACCTGATCGCGGCCAACAATCTGGATGTCCAGCGGCGCGGGCAGGCCGAAGTTGATCGTCTGGCTGACGATATCGGCGGGCAAAAAATAGAATATGGCGCCAGGAAAATCCCGGTTCAGCCGGAGACGCAATCGCTGGACGTATTGAGCAGTCGGCCGGTGGCCTTCATTTAACGAAACCATGATATCCGCGTCGCCCGGGCCCACCACCCCGCTGTCGCTGTAGCTGAGGTTGATGCTGGAATTGGGCAGGCCGATGTTGTCGAGAATGCCATGGAGTTCCTCGGCCGGAATTTCACGGCGAATGGCGGCTTCGACCTCGTCGATGAACTTGGCGGTCTCCTCGATCCGCGTCCCGCTACGGGCACGAACATGCAGACGGAATGTTCCCGCGTCAACCGAGGGAAAGAAATCCTGCCCCAAAAATGGTATGAGCAGGCACGACCCGACGCAGAACCCCATGAATACCAAGGCAAACGCCACCCGGTGCTCAAACACGACGCCGAGCAGGCCGCGGTAGCTCTCGCGCATCCGATCGAAGCCATTCTCGAACCGGTCCTGCAGCCTCACGAACGGACGTACCAACGGCGGCGCCTTCTCCGGGTCCGCCGCGTGACCGTGGTACGCGTGATGGCGGTAGAACCACATCACCAGCGTCGGCACGAGGGTTCGCGACAGCGCGTAGCTGGCCAGCATCGCAAACACCACCGCTTCCGCCAACGGCACGAACAGGTACCGCGCCACACCGGCCAGGAAAAACATCGGGACGAACACAATGCAGATGCACAGCGTGGACACAAATGCCGGCAGCGCGATCTCCTGGGCGCCGTCGAGGATCGCCTGGATGACCGGCTTGCCCAATGCCATCTGCCGGTGAACGTTTTCCAACTCGACCGTCGCGTCGTCCACCAGGATGCCGACGGCCAGCGCCAGCCCGCCCAGCGTCATCAGGTTGATCGTCTCGCCCAGCGCACTGAGGCAGGCCAGTGACACCAGGATCGACAGCGGGATTGACAGCGCGATGATCACGGTGCCGCGCCAGGAACCAAGAAACAGCAGGATCATGATCGCGGTTAGACAGGCGGCAATCACGCCCTCCCGCACCACCCCGGAGATGGCCGCGCGGACAAAGATCGACTGGTCGGCAAATTGCTTCACCACCAATTTGTCAGACACGGTCTTGAGGACTGCCGCCATCGCCTGCTTGACCCCATTGGCCACGGTCAGCGTCGAGGCCGAGCCGGTCTTGAGAATGCTGATCAACGTGCTGCGCACGCCGTCCTGGCGAACGATATTCTGCTGCGGTAGATAACCGTCGCGGACCTGGGCCACATCGCGCACGTGAATGACCGCGCCGTTGACCGTCTTGATCGGCAGATCGTTCAATCGATCCAACATTCGCGGGCTGGTATTCAGATTGATGTCGTATTCCATCGGGCCGATTTTCGCCGTCCCGCTCGGCAGCACGAGGTTCTGGGCGCTGACGGCGTTCACGACATCCTCGGGAGAGAGGTTCTGCGCCTGCAACGCTTTCAAATCGAGATCGACCGAGACGAGCCGCTGCTTGCCGCCATACGGCCACGGGATGGCGGCCCCTTGCACCGTGATGAGGCCGACGCGGATCTGGTTAACGCACGCGTCGAAGATTTCCTGCTCGGACATGCCCTTGCCGCTGACACCGTACTGAAGAATGGGGACCGTCGAGGCGTTGTACTGGATGACTCAGTGGCGGCGTGGTGCCGGGTGGCATCGCGCGCAAGACGGTTTGCGAGACGGCGGTGATTTGCGCCACGCCGGCGTCCACCGAAGTCCCCTGGCGGAAGAATACCTTGATGACGCCAATGCCGTTGTAGGAGGTGGACTCGATGTGTTCGATGTTGTTGACCGTGGTCGTCAACGCGCGTTCTTCGTTGTACACCATGCGCTGCTCGATCTCCACCGCGTTGAGGCCGGTATAACTCCAGAGAATGCTGACGACCGGGATGTTGATCGCCGGAAAAATGTCCGTCGGCGTGCGCAGTAGTATAAACGGCGTTAGCAATAGCAACAGCAGCGCCGCGACGACGAACGTATACGGACGGCGGAGGGCTAGCCGGACAATCCACATGGTGTCCTCCGCAGTCTTGTCACAATGGTTCTATTCAGCCTTTTCATGCATCGATTTGTATTGACCGACCAGTCAACCTTATGCGGGCAGAGCCGTCTCTCCCGCAAACTGCTTTTCGCCCACGCCAATCAACCGAAAAATAGTCGGTTTCAAATGCTGGATGATTTCGAGGTTGTTCTCAATTTTCGCTTCCAGCAACACGCCCATCACGCACCCAAACAACTCGCGGGCCTTGTTGTCACAGTCTTGGTCGGGGACCAGCCCTTCGCGAACCGCATCGCGCAACGCCGCCGCAAAATACCGGCAGCGTCGATCCAAAATCTGCTGCGACTTCTGGCGAATGTTCTCGTCTTGCGTGCTCAACTCGGAAGCCAGGGAAGTGAACGCGCAGCCACAAACTCTCCCAAATTTCTGCATCTTTTGGCTCTGGCGTTCGTAGATCAAATCGCAATATCCCGACAGCCGTTCGAGCGGCGGTGTCTGGGGCGAAAAAATGCGATCGAGATCGGGCCGCAGCTTCTCCCAATGTTCCTCGATCGCGGCGACCGTCAGATCCGATTTGGATGGGAAAAAATGGTAGAAGCTCCCTTTCCGGCGCCGGCCCGCTCGCAGATTACGTCCACGCTTACCGCGCCATAACTCTGCTCCCAAATCAGGTCAATGGCGGTGTCCAACAACCTCTGCTTGGTATCGCATTCGGGCTTCATATCGTGACCATGCGCGGAAGATTCCACAGCTTGACTGGTCAGTCAAGTGAAAATGCTCCCGCCTGCCCTGCGGCTGTTGGTGAGTCAAGTTTGAGGCACGACCGGCTCGATGGCGTCCGACCTCGCCCATCCCTGTTGCCCGTCGGCCCGTTCCACGAACAACCAGTGGCCGCGATCTTCCCGGATCACCACCCGGGTTCCTTCGGTGAGTTTGAAATGGGTGGTCGAGTCGGGCACCGGCGCGAACCGCGCCTCGGTCTCCGCGGCCACGACGACCGCCGCGGGAGCCGTTCGATCACCGAGGACTTCATGGCCAAGCGCAAACGCGGAGGCCGCGAATCCCACGAAGGCCGCCGCCGCAATCCCGAGCAATACGGTCCGCAGTCGGGGAATGTAAATGCACAGCCCGACCGCCAGGGCCGTCAGCCACAGTGCCGCCAACTCGTACATCCCCCATTCGTCCGGGCTGCGGCTCTCGATGATCGACCGGAGAAATCTCTGCCACGCGCGCGGCGGCGCATTCACATCATCGACCCCCAACCGCTGCTCGGCAAACTTCAGGTTCGCCACGATATCCGGGTCGCGCGGCGCCAGCCGCCGGGCCCGCTCGTAATCGAGGATCGCCAGTCCCAATTTGCCTTCGCGGAAATGGGCATTGCCAAGGTTGTAGTACACATGGGCCGTCTTCGGTTCGATCTTCTCGTAGACCGCCGCCGCCTCGGCAAATTTCCCGGCGTCATACAACTCGTTGGCCGACTTGAAGCCGTCGCTGGGCCCGGCGAACACCGTACACAGGCCCACCAACCAGATGACCGCGCCGATCTTACAGCTGTTTCGTTTCGAGTTCATCAATCAACCGTTCCACACTGTCCCGGGTTGCCTGAACGCTCGTAGCCGCGCTCCCGCCGGCGAACCGGGCGGTATCGCAGGCTTCGAAGCATGCCCGGGCCCGGGCCGCGAGTTCGCCGTTCACGCCGCGCGGCACCAGTTGTTCGTCGACGATGGACGCGGTGATGCCGCCGACCGGGATATTCAACCGGTCGCCAAGATAGTGCTGCAAAGCTCGCTGAATCTCGTCGTAGCTCGCCGCTGAGCTGAGAAGCCGGCGCGCCTTTTTCGCCGCTCGCGTCCGGCGCGCGTAGGCGACGTCGCCGCGCAGCCTGTCCGTGCGTCGCTTCCAACCGACCGTGCCGAGCAATGCCAGCACCGGCGCGGCGTTCAACGCCCAAAACGCCGCCGTCCCGCAGAAAGGCGCGCCGGGCGCCGCCGGTCCGAGGTCGCCCTTCAGATACACGATGTCCTGCCCCAACTTCTCATCCGGCCGCAATCGTTCGCCGCCGCTGACAATGGTCGTCTGACCGCCGGTGCCGGCCTTCACCACGAGTTTGATCGGCGACTGGACGGCCGTTTTGTAGGCCCGCGCCTCCGGGTCGAAATACGCCAGCCGCACCTCGGGAAGCTCTTTCACGTCGGTGCTCTTCGCGATGAGCACCTGCTGCATCACGCGTTCACCCGTCGTATTCAACTCGTCCTTCGTTGTTTTCGTCGTTGGATCGTATGTCTTGAATCCGTCCAAGGGGCCGAGCTTCGGCATCGGCACCGTGTCGATGTTGCCGTTGCCGCTGACTTTGATCGTCAACGTGATGGGATCGCCGACCGCGACATCCGTCGGTTTGGCGGTGACTTCGAGTTTCCATTGTCCGATCGCCCCGCCAAACTCCGCCGGCCGGCCTTCCTCGGGCAGCGGAAGAACCTCGACGGGCACGGCGTCAACAGTCACCGGCACTTCCCGCACCTGGCTTCTTCCAAACATTTGGTCAAACATCGAATCGTCGAACGGCCAGCCGTTGCCCCCGCCGCGCTTTTGAACGGTGAGTTGCGCTTTCAGGATGCACGGTCCAAAGTTCAGCGTCCCCGTGCGCTCAGGCGAAATGGCCCCCTCGATCACCCCCACGTTGAAGGATTCGCCATTGATGACTTGCGTGCCCTGTTTCAGATTTTGCAGGAACTTGAAGCCCAATCCATCCGCGTCGTAGTTGAACCCGCCCACGCCCCGGAGCGGCACGTCTGCCCGCGAGAACAAGACCACTCGTACCGGCTCGGTCTGGCCCAGATAAACCTGTTGCGAGGGAATTTGCACGCGCGCGAAGAGCCTTTGGTCCGTGTCATTCTGCGCCGCACCCTTGTCCACGACCAACCGGATCGGCTCGGCGGAATAGCTATTGCCGCCGACGTTGACCGTAATGGCCGGAATCGTGAATTCGCCCGTTCGGGCCGGCGTGACCTGATACACGAAGCTGATGGATTGGCTCATGGACCCGTTGTTCAGCGAGAAACTGCTCTGGGTGGATGGTCCGTCAAAGCCCAAGCCGTCGACCCGGGGAATCGATGGTTGCGCGCCGCTTTGTGTGCCCTGGACCGCAATGGTCAGCATCACCGTTTCGCCAAACGCAATGTGGTTCCGGTCAACGGAGGCGACAACGGACACATCCGCGAATGCGCCTGTCGCCACGAAAAGAAATCCGATGACCAACCAGAGTCTCATCGTCACCAATCCTTGGCTGGCTCGCCCGAATCTTTCAAGTCCTTCATTTGCATTTCGGGGAAGAAATTCCAGTTGCGCTCGTCCTCGCGCAGGTTATCGAGCATCTCCGTGGCCTGCATCTTGTCCATATCTTCCGGCTGGCCGCTGTTCTCCTGGGACTGTTGCTCGGGCGGTGACCCCTTGTCCTGCTGGGCCTGTTGTTCTTGTTGTTGTCCCTTCTCCTTTTCCTGTTGCTTCTGCTGATCCGCCGGCTGCTGCGACTGCTGGTCCTGCTTTGGCTGCTGTTGATCCGACTGTTTCTGGTCGGACTTCTGTTGTTGTTCCTGCTGCTGACTCTGTTGCTGTTGCCGGTCCTGTTGTTGGTTTTGCTGCTGGGACTGGTCCTGATTTTTGTCCTGTTGATTCTGTTGGCTTTGCTGTTGCTGATTCTGCTGCTGTTGGTTCTGCTGATTCTTTTGGTCTTGTTTCTGTTGTTGCTGCTGTTGTTGTTGCTTCTTCAATTCCTCGAGCTTCTTCTTCACGAATTCGTGGTTGAACTTTGCGTCGGGGTCGTTGGGGTCGATGGCGAGCGCGCTCTCGTAGCTCTTGAGCGCTCGCTGCCAAAGTTGCTGGGCCTGTTTCGGCTGGGATTGGCCAAGCCGGAAATCGGCGTTGCCGAGGTTGTACAGGGCGCGCTGTTGCAGCGTGCGATCGGTCGACGACGTCGCGTTCTCGAACAATTGGGAAGCCTCGGCGAAATCGTTGCTCCAATAAGCTGTCACACCGGTATCGTACCGTTCCGGCCAGTTTTCCGTCCTCGCCAGCGCCACCGTCGGCAACAAGAGCAGCCACCACCACCATCTCATGCCGCCCTCCTGTCGCTGACGAACGATTCGACCACCAACAGGACAAACGCCATGCCCAAGGGCCACTGGAACCTCTCGAAGTATTGCTTCTGCAGCCGCGAGGCGAATTCCTTGCGCTGAAGTTGGGCGATGCCCTTGTCATAAACCGCGTCCATGCCGAAATCGCCCGCCGCGCTGTGCACGTACATGCCACCCGTCTTCAGCGCGAGTTGCTTCAGCGTGTTTTCATCAAGCCGCGACTTGACCACCTCGCCGTCGCGGATCCTTCAAAAACTCCATCGGCTTGCCCTCTTCGCGGACCGGGATCAGTTCGCCCTCCGTCGTGCCCACGCCGATGGCGAAAATCTTCACGCCCTCTTTCGCCGCTTCGTCCGCGGCCGCCACGGCGTCGCCTTCCGTCTGTTCGCCGTCGGTGATCAACACGATGGCATGGTCCCGCCCTTCGCCCGCGTCGAAGGCCTTCAGCGCCGTGCGAATCGCCGGGCCAATCGCGGTTCCCCCGCGCGGGATGATGTGCGGATCGGCGTCCTTCAATGTCAGCCGGAACGCCTCGTAATCCACTGTCAACGGGCATTGGACGAATGCCGTTCCCGCGAACGCAATCAGGCCGATCCGGTCGCCGCGAAGTTTCTCCAGCAGGTCCTGGACGGCGTACTTCGCCTGGCCCAATCGATTGGGCCGCACATCCTCGGTCAACATGCTCTTCGACACATCGAGCAACACGAAAATGTCCACACCCTTGTGTTTCACCTCGCGCCACTCGAAGCCCCACCGCGGCTGGGTCAACGCCAGCGCCGTCAGGGTGATCACGGCGACAATCAACACCGCCTTCCACCGCCGCGCCACCGGGCGGACCGAGTCCGCCAACCGTAGCGCCAGCGGTTGGGACGCGAACCGTTCCAGGGCCCGCCGCCGCGCGCGGAACGCCCAGACCAGAAACACGGCCAGGACCGGTGCCAGCGCCAGCAGCCAGAATAATTGCGGGTTGCCGAAATTCATTACGGCAACCTCCGCAGCCGTGTGTGCTCCAGGGTCACGGCCAACACCAGGCATCCCAGTCCCGGGGCCAAAAACCACGGGAACAATTCCCGCCAGTCTTCATACGCGACCGTTTCGACCTTCTGCTTTTCCATCGCGTCGATCTGCGCATACGTCTTCTTCAGCGACGCCGTATCCGCGGCGCGGAAATACTGTCCGCCCGTCGTCGCCGCGATTTGTTTCAGCAGGTCTTCGTCGAGGTCGGCCTGAATCTGCTGATACCCGAGCAGGTTGCCCGCGCGATCGTAGACCGGCATGGGGGCGAGTCCCTGGGAGCCCGCGCCGACCGTGTACACGCGCACATGAAATTCCTTGGCGGCCTTCGCCGCCTCAAGCGCCGGCGGGTTCTTGACGTTTTCGCCGCCGTCGGTCAATAGCACGATCACCTTGCTCTTGGCCTGGGTGTCGCGGAGACGGTTGACTCCCGTGCCGATGCCCGCGCCGATGGCGGTGTTGCCCTCGACCAAACCGATACGGATGCGGTCGAGATTGCGTTCGAGCCAATCGTGGTCAAGCGTGAGCGGGCTGGCGACATACGCGTGCGTGCCGAACACGACCATCCCGATTCGATCGTTGGGGCGGGAGCGGATGAAGTCGCGCACGACCTCCTTCACCGCATCGATCCGGGATTCGCGTTGCCCGCCCTTTTCGTAATCCATCGCCTGCATACTGCCGGAAATGTCGATGACCAACACGATGTCGATCCCTTCGGTCTTGATCCTGCTTTCGCTACGGCCCAGTTGCGGGCGCGCCAGCGCGACGATGAATAGCGCCAGCGTCGCCCCGCGCAACAGGACCAACAGCGACGGACCGAGTGCCGCCCAAACCGATGACAACGAGCGCGCGGTCGCCACCGAGGAGAACTTCAGGCCGCCGCGCCGAGCCGACCGGCGTTCCCACCACAGCCACAACGGCAACACGAGCAACAGCGCGAGCAACCATGGACTGGCGAACTTCATACCGTCGCGGCCACCTCCTCGGCGCGCGGCTGCGACTCGTCCACGAATTTCTCGGCGGCATCCAGGGCGCGCGACATGTCCTCCGCGCCCGGCTGAAACCTGGCAAATTTGACGAGATCCGCTTCCTGTAGGAACGCCCCGAGCAATTCCCGGTGTTCCGCGGAAAGCGAATGGTCGCGGGACACTTCATTCAGAAACTCCTCCGTCGTACGCTCGGGCGCGCGCAACCCCATCTGCCCTTCGAGGTATTGCCGCACGACGCCCGACAGCCGCGTGTAGAATTCTTCCACGGGCGGATTCTCTTCGCGCAGCCGACGCAGTTCCCGGATCGCCACTTCGTACGGCGTGGGAGGCGGAGCGACAAAGGCGGAAGTGCCCGGCTGCCGCCGCTTCCAAAGCCAGAAAGCCACCGCCGCCGCCACGACGGCCAACAGCAGCCACAGCCACCACCAGCCGTGGGGCAGCGGAACGAGTCCTTTGATATCGCGGATGTCTTCCATCAGATTCGCCGCTCGCGCATGCTGAAGAACTGGATCAATGGCAGCACGTAATCCGCATCCGAACGGATTTCCACCTGGTCGACGTTCGCCGACCGCAACAATCGGCGCAACGCCTCGAGCCGCAGCCGCGCCTTGGCGGCAAACTCGTCGCGAACCGTCCGGTCGAATGTATCGACCAACGCCCGCTCGCCGGTCTCGGCGTCGCGCAGTTCGACCAGCCCGACCGCGGGCAATTCTTCTTCACGCGGGTCGCGCAGGCTCAATGCGATGACGTCGTGCCGTTTGCTGGCCACGCGCAGCTTCTTGCGGACCGATTCTTCGTCGGCCACCTGAAAATCCGACACCACAAACGTCACCGCCCGCCGTGGCTGGACGCGGTTGTGGTAATCGAGCGCCCGCTGAAGGTCCGTCCCGCGGCCCTGCGGCTGAAACGCGAGAATCTCACGCACGACGCGGAGCACGTGCCGGCGGCCTTTTTTCGGGGGGACGAATTTCTCCACCTGGTCGGTGAACATGATGAGGCCGACCTTGTCGTTGTTGCGGATGGCCGAGAACGCGAGCACGGCAGCCAGTTCCGCGGCCAATTCATTCTTCGTCTGCCGCACGCTGCCGAATTGCCCCGACGCGCTCACGTCCACCACCAGCATCACGGTCAGTTCCCGTTCCTCGCGGAATTTCTTGATGAATGGATGCCCGAACCGCGCGGTGACGTTCCAATCGATGGACCGCACCTCGTCGCCGGGCAAATACTCGCGGACCTCCTCGAATTCCATGCCCCGGCCCTTGAAGACGGAATGGTACTGACCGCCGAGCACGTCCGTGACTTCCCGGTTCGTGCGGATTTCGATCTGCCGGACCTTCTTGAATATCTCGCGCGGGATCATCGCTACGGCACCGGCACTTCGTCAAAAATCCGCTTGATCACGTCTTCGCTGGTCATTTCCTCGGCCTCGGCCTCGTAACTGACAATCACGCGATGCCGGAACACGTCCATGCCGATGGTTTTCACGTCCTGCGGCGTGACGTACCCGCGGCCCTGGAGAAACGCGTAGGCCTTGGCGGCAACCGTCAGATAGATGGTCGCGCGCGGTGACGCGCCGTATTGGATGAGCCGGGCCACGTCGATCTTGTATTCGCCCGGCTCGCGCGTCGCGTGGACCAGATCCACGATGTAGTTCTTGATCTTCTCGTCCATGTAGACCGCGTCCACCACCTTGCGCGCCTTGAGGATTTGATCGGGCGTGACCACCGGTTGAGTGACAATTTGTTTGCCCGTCTCGGCCATGCGATCCATGATCTGGCGTTCCTCTTCCTTGCTCGGGTACTGGATCGAGAGCTTGAGCATGAACCGGTCGACCTGCGCTTCCGGCAACGGGTACGTGCCTTCCTGCTCGATCGGGTTTTGCGTCGCCAATACCAGGAACGGCTCCGGCAGCTTGAATGTCTGGTCGCCGATGGTGACCTGGCGTTCCTGCATCGCTTCGAGCAACGCGCTCTGCACCTTGGCGGGCGCGCGGTTGATTTCGTCGGCCAGAATCAGGTTGGCGAACACCGGCCCTTTCTTGATGCGGAACTCGCCGTCTTTGGGATTGTAGATCAACGTGCCGATCACGTCGGCGGGCAAGAGGTCGGGCGTGAATTGGATCCGGTGGAAGGACGTCTGGATCGCCGCCGAGAGCGTTTTCACCGACAACGTTTTGGCCAGTCCCGGCACGCCTTCGAGCAGAACGTGTCCGTCCGCCAACAATCCGACCAGCAACCGTTCTATGAGATATTTCTGGCCGACGATGACCTTGCCGATCTCGCCGACGAGGGTTCTTACAAATTCGCTTTCGCGTTTGACCTGTTCGTTAATCGCACCGATGCCTTGTTCCATTGTTTTATCCTCTTGAGGTTCACAACCCAGAAGCAACCATTTTGACAAGGGTTGCGGCACCCACGTTCAATCCTAGCAGGCCCGTCAAGTCCCTGACGGGACGCGGGTTAGGCGTGACATCAGACTCAGGGTGATACGGCTTGCGAACGCCGGTCTGAAACGGTATGTTGTTTTAGTCGAATCCGGGTGCGTATGAAGGAAATCATCTTTGAAGTTCGGGAAGCTGAAGAAGGCGGCTACAACGCGCACGCGCTCGGCCATTCCATTTTCACGCAGGGCGAAGACATGGAGAACTTGCGGGTGATGGTCAAGGACGCCGTTGCGTGTCACTTCGACGAAAATGATCCCGAACGACCCGGTATCATCCGCCTGCATTTCGTGCGGGATGAAGTCCTGACCGTGTGAAAACGCCCCGCGACTGCAGCGGGCCGAAACTGGTCCGCTCTCTGCGAAAATTCGGCTACACGGTATTGCGACAAACCGGCTCCCACATCCGCTTGGCGACACAGCAAGACGGCGAGCATCACGTCACCGTGCCGAATCATGATCCGATCAAAGTCGGCACACTGCACGACATCCTCAAAGATGTGGCCGCCCACCACAACCTCAGCGTTGATTAACTGCTCCACGAACTTGACTTGTAATTTACTGGCAAAGAACGCCATCGTCTCCAAGTTCATGGAAATCTTGCGGCAGTAGCGCCTGGGTGTGTGGCGGCAGCGGATCTGCCACGAATCAGGCGGTGAGCGCTACTCCTCGAAGCACTTCCGTCCAAAAATGCAGGTGCGGATGTGGGCGGGCTTGTCGTCACTGCCGATTTCGCTGAGCGTGCGGTTGCACCAGTAAAAGGCCCCGGCGTCCGGCCCGGGCTGCTCGGTGAGCGCTTCGGCTTCGTGCTCGGGGATGAACATTTTTTTGGTGCGAAGACATTTGCAGACGGGCGGGTTCGTGTTCATCGTTCACCCCACAAGTTGTTTGAGGGTCCGGCGAATGAGCGCCTGGGCAATGGGGACCTTGTAGCCGTTATTGTCCAGCGGCACGGCATCCTTCAAAATGATTTCGGAGGCGCGCATTGCCACGTCGTCGCTGAGTTCCTTGCCTTCGAGAAACTCGTGCGCGGCCTCGACCTGATACGGAACCGGCGAAACCGCCCCGAGCACCACGCGGACCTTGCTGAGTTTGCCGCCAGCGACCTTCGCCGCCGCTGCGCAACTGACCAGCGCCCAATCGAAGCTCGCCTTCTCGCTGATCTGTTTGTACGCGCTGGTCCGTCCATCGTCCGGAATTTGCACGCGGAGAATCAGGTCCGTCGGCCCCAACGAATGGTGCGCCTGGGGATTGTCCCACGCTTTCGCGTAAAAATCGGGAATCGTCAGCGTGACCTCGTCCTTCCCGCGACGAACAACAACCTTGGCATCGAGCGCCGCCAGCGCGATGGCGAGATTCGACACGACCGGGCTGATGCACGGGTTGCCGGTGAACAAACTGTGGTACCGGTTGTCCCCTTCCCGGGCGTAGCAGGTGTTGCCGCCACGTTTCAGGCACTGAATATCACGATGACGGTAGTACCAGCACCGCGAATGTTGCGCGAGATTGCCGCCGACGGTGGCGACATTGCGAATCTGCGGCGAACCGACCTCGGCGGCGGCCTGCTGGAGGCCGGGGAAAACTCGCTTCAGTTCCGCGTGTTCCTCGATTTCGGAAATGGTGACGTTCGCGCCGATTGTCCACAAGCCGGCCGCCGGCGTGATGTCGCTCGTGGCGGGCAAACTCTTCACGTTCACCAACAGCCGCGGGCTGGCGATGTATTCCTTCATTTCGCCGAGCACATCGATGCCGCCCGCGAGAAACCGGCCGTGATCCGCGACGAGGGAAACAGCGTTGTCCACCGTGCGCGGCGTGGTGTATTGGAATGGATTCATACCGAAGCTCCCGGTTTGAGGGCCTTGCCGAGCGCCGCGAGGACGCGGGCGGGCGTGATCGGCAGGCTGCTGACGCGGACGCCGAGCGCGTTGGCCACGGCGTTGGCAATGGCGGAGGCGGTCGGGATCGTGCACGGTTCGCCCACACCAATCACGCCGCGCTCGGGCATTTCCATCAGGATGACTTCGATGTCCGGAACGTCGGCGAAATTCGGCAGTTTGTACGTTTCAAAATTCGGGTTCAATACGACGCCGGTAGTGGAATCCATGACGCGTTCCTCGTAGAGCGCGTAACCCATGCCCATGATGATGCCGCCGTTGATGAGCGTCTCGCATGTCAGCTTGTTGACCACCAATCCGCAATCCTGCACGCACAGAACCTTGCGAACTTTCACAAATCCGGTTTCCGTATCGACTTCGACCTCGGCGAACTGAACGCCGCCCACGCCGCTCGAAGACAACCCTTCGTGCCATTCGCCGTGGGCCGTGAGTGGATTGACGCCGAGCTTCTTGCACGCGCCGACCCAGTTCGCGCCGCGGGCGTCGGCAACGCCGGTCGTTTCCTGCAACTTCTGGAGCGCGTTCGTGCAGGCGTCGAAAACGGCGGGGGAAACCGAGGCGGCGGTGGTGCTGCCGCCGCTGGCGCCGGAGGGCGGGAATTGCGTGTCGCCAATCTTGGCGGTGATTTGTTCGGGCTTCAGACCGAAAACTTCCGCCGCAACGACAGTCACCAGCGTACGCGTGCCGGTTCCGAGATCCTGCGTGCCGCAACGGACCTCGACACTGCCGTCGGGATTGATCTGCGCGTCCGCCTGTGACCCGCGGCCTCCGCCGCCCCACGTCGCGCCCGCGCACCCGACGCCCACTTTGACCAAGCCCGGCGATGAGCCCGGCGTCTTATATTTCTGCTTCCAACCGAACCGTTCCGCTCCGATCTGATATTCGCGCTGGCGTGTCTTGCTCGGGTCATTCTTGAGGCGAAGTTCGAGCGGATCCATTTTCAGTTTCACCGCCAACTCATCCATGATCGATTCCATGCCGAAGGAAGCGATGGGATGACCCGGCGCGCGGAAGGCGCGCGACTGACCCGCATTGACCGCCACCGAGGACTGTTTTACGCGAGTATTGGGAACCGCGTAGATATAGGGCGCGGGAAAACCGGACCCGCCACCGCCGCCGGCGGATGCCGCACCCGCGCCGATTCCGGCGGTGCCAAAGGCATCCATGTCGAACGCGACGAGCTTTCCATCAGCGCTGGCGCCCAGCCGGATGCGCTGGAAGGACGACGGGCGATTGCCGACCGCAAGCGATTGATCGAAGCGGGTCAGCATCAATTTGACGGGAGCGCCGGCGGCCTGGGAAAGGCGCGCGGCCAGACCGCCCTCCGCGCCGGGGCCGAATTTCGCCCCGAACCCGCCGCCCATGTAATCGGTGATGACGCGAACCTTTTCCTGGGGCACATTGAGGTACGAGGCCAGACCGTCGCGCACGCTGAAGATACCCTGGGTCGATGCCCAGCAGGTCACGCCGTCGTTCGTCGCCGAAACCGTATTGCCATGCGTCTCGAGTGGATGATGAACCTGAACCGGCGTGGTGAAGAAGCCCTCCACGACCGCAGCGGCGTCCGCAAACGCCTTGTCCACGTCCCCCTTTTCCTTGACGTTTGGGTCCGCGAGATTGGCCGCGTCCGGCCAGACACGCGGCGAGTCGGGATTCTTGGCGGTCTCCTCCTTCACGACGAACGGCAGAGGCGTGGCTTCGACCACGATGGCGCGCAACGCGTCGAGACACGCCTGTTTCGACACACCCGCGACGGCGGCCAGTTCCTCGCCGTAGAACCGAACGGTCCGTGCTCCCTCGCGTTCGACCACGGCGGCCTTGATGCCGGGGACCTGGCGGGCCTTGTCGAGGTTGATGCTCGTCACGTGGGCCGCCGGCCATCGGGAACGATAGATCATGCCGTACAACCATCCGCTGGGCTGCACATCGGACGGATATTTCGCCGCCCCGGTGACCTTCGCGGGAGCGTCGACACGCGTCGTGCTTGCGCCGATCACGTCAGGTTTTGCCGGCCAGCTAAGCATTGCGAATGACCTCGACTGTTTCCGCGACGGGCGCGCCGGAGGCATGGAGCACCGCCGCGAGCATGCGGTGTTGCGTGCCGCACCGGCAAATGTTGCCGGAACAGGCCACGCGCACTTCGTCGGCGCTCGGGTGCGGATTGCGTTTGAGCAGCGAGGTCACGGTCATGACGAAACCGGGCGTGCAGTACCCGCACATCGAGGCGTCGTGATCGACCAGCGACTGTTGCACATGGGTGAGCTTGCCGTCCGGGGACAACCCTTCGACGGTGGTGATGTCGTGGCCCTGGGCTTCGACGGCCAGCTTCATGCAGGAGTAGACCGGCTTGCCGTCGAGGAGGACCGTGCACGCGCCGCACGTCGCCCGGTCGCAGACTTCCTTCGTGCCTGTAAGGCCGGAATAATTCCGCAGCGCGTCCAGCAGGGTCACGCGAGGTTCGAGATTCAGTTTGAGCGCCTTGCCATTGACCTGGAGCGTGACAGGAACCTGTCCCGGGCCGAGAGTTTGGTCGGCCCCCAGTTTGGCGATCTCCTCGGTCCCGGCGGCGACGGCGCCGACCGGCACCGCCGCGGTCGCGACGACGACCGTGCCCAGTCCTTTCAGGAACGAACGGCGGCTGATTTCTTTATCGAACGGCTCGTTGTGCGGGCGCTCACTCATGCGATGGATGACTTGCCACGGCGCAGACGAATGCAGGTGGGACAAAGGCCGCCGAAGCGGTTGCGCCTTCGCCGAATCGGCAGTCAAAGATGTTGTTCTTACCGTGGTCAACCCATCGCAAGGCCAGCGCGGGTTCCTGGACGAATGCCTTGCCGGTGACGTCAACGGTGTAGGAAGTCACCGTCGAACGGGGCGTGTACCAGAGCGATTCGCCGCAACTGATGAGGCCGCAGGGCTCGAAGGGTTTGGTTTCGATCTGGATAAAGTCGCCGGCCGACAAAGGAAACGCCGCTACCTGTGTGGCTGAGTTCCATGGAGATCGTGCGCGTGCGCAGTTTCGTATGGCTGAGTTCCGGATTCGTGGCGGCCAGCCAGTGGAGGAGCGCCTGGGATTGAACGGCATCAGCCGACTGCGGCAGGTAGATCATGGACTCGGTCGGCTGCGTCCCTCTCACCGCGAGATTCTGGTCGGCGGCCTCGAGGAGCGCCACGTTCAGGCCGCGCAAGGGAGTTCCGTCATACGAGCCGCCCGAAAAACTCCAGACCCGCATCAGATATCGGCCGTCCAGTGTCGCTTCGGACGAGGCGACACATCCGCCGATGTAGAGTTGACACGAATGCAACTCGAGCAAGCTCGCCGCGCGGCGCGTCAGCAGCCCGCAACGAGGTGCTCGCCAAACCAACCAAAGAAGCGACGACAATGACCCAAGCTTTCATACGCCACCATGCTCCGCTAGCGGTATTGTACGCAAAATGATGACTTCCGCAAGGGCCGGATGAAAAAATTTGCCTTGCCCTGTCCCCATGCAGTCGATACGCTCGCCGCAGTCTGTGGGTCGCTGTTTTCGCAGCAACATTGGCGTGAGGTTGCGAGATGAAGTGGGTTTCACTCAATCTGGTTCGGCACAAACCGCGGGTTGTCCTCGGCATTGCAGTCGTTTGCGGTCTACTCTCGACGGCGCGGGCGCAGAGCATCCGGGTGCCCTGGAGTGATTACGCACACGACCCGCAGCACAGCGCCCTTTCGCCGGTGGCGTCCCAGCCCTTGGCCAATATTCACTGGCAAACGCCGGTGGACCTGGATCCCCAGCATGAGGGGGGACAGACCAATGGCGATTTGTATATCCACTATGGTTCGCCGCTGATCACACGCTCCAATACTGTCATTGTCCCGGTAAAGACCGGTGCGTATGGCGGGTTCCGCGTCGAGGCGCACGTGGGCACCAACGGCGCGTTGAAGTGGATGCAATCCACCGACTACGTTCTGCCGCCGCATGGCTGGACGCCGAGCTTTTCCCCGACACTGACACCGAGGAACCGGCTCTATTTCCCCGGCGGCGGCGGGACGGTGTACTACTGCGATTCGCCGGATTCGACGAATGCCCCCGTGATCGGCCAGATCGCGTTCTACGGGCTGACGAACTACCTCGCCAACACGAATGCGTATCTTGGGCAACGTCGAGATCGACACGCCGATCACGTCGGACCGGTACGGCAACATTTTCTTCGGGTTTCAGGTTACCGGTTCGACGCCGCTGAATCTGACGAGCGGCGTTGCGCGGATTGACTACAGCGGGACCGGTGCCTGGATTTCCGCCAGCACCGCGGCCGGTCGACCCGAACATTGTCAAAGTCGCTCAGAATTGCACCCCCGCATTGGCCAACGACCACAAGACGTTGTACGTGGCCGTCAACAGCGCCAATCCCGATGGCGATTTCGGCGTCTACGGGTACCTCTGTGCCCTGGATAGCCGCACGCTCGCGCCTCTGGCCAGCGTTCGGCTCAAAGATGTGGCGAATCCGGGGAATGACGCCAACGTGCCCGACGACGGTACGGCTTCGCCCACGGTCGGCCCGGATGGCGACGTTTATTACGGCGTCTTGGAGAACCCGTGTTGCGTGAATCACGATCGCGGTTGGTTGCTCCATTTCAACAGCACGTTGAGCCAGACGAAGACGCCGGGCGCATTCGGCTGGGATGACACGGCGTCCATCGTCCCCGCTTCGCTCGTCGCCTCTTACAGCGGCGGTTCGTCCTATCTGCTGATGACCAAGTACAATAATTATTCCGATCCGGGAATCGGCGGCAACGGGTCCAACAAGATCGCCGTTCTGGATCCCATGCATACGGAAATCGATCCCATCACGGGCGCGACGGTGATGAACGAGGTGCTGACCATCGTTGGTCCCACACCCAATACGGGCCAACCCGGCGTCCGCGAGTGGTGCATCAATACGGCGGCGGTCGACCCGTTCACCAAGTCGATCCTCGCCAACAGTGAGGACGGCAGGCTCTACCGCTGGGACCTGACCTCGAACACGCTCTCGGAAACATTCGTGCTGACGACCGGCGTCGGCGAAGCCTACACGCCGACGCTGATCGGAGTCGACGGCACCGTGTACGCCGTGAACGACGCCATCTTGTTCGCCATCGGCCGGTGAGGGAGGCACATGGCGCGCACCCCATCTCTCCTCTGGCTGTTGTGGTTGGCGTCGGCGCTCGTGCCGGCGGTTTCCCGGGCCGACCTCGCCTTTGTCCTGACGCCGGCGGTTCAATCGGGAGTGGTGAGCAACGAGGTCGCGTTCACCGGCACATTGAATAATACGAGCACGACGAACGATCTGTTCCTGAACGACATCCAGATCAGTTTCACCGGCTCGGCCACAAATTACCTGGCCGCGGACACGAACATGTTCTACGCCAATGTGCCCGGCATCCTGCTGGCGGGCGAGACGTATAGCGACGTTGTTTTCGGCGTGGACATCAACGCGGGCACTCCGCCCGGGGATTACTTCGGCGTGGTGACGATCCTCGGCGGCTCGAACATTTTTGCGGAATGCGCCCTCGCCAGCCTGACGTTCCAGATCTCGTCGCCCGCCATCAGCATCACCGCCAGCACCGCGGACGCCTACAAACTCGGTGAAATTCCCGGCGCGTTCACCGTCACCCGCGTTGGCGCGACGAATATCGACCAGTCCGTGGCCTACACGGTCGGCGGTGCCGCCAGCAACGGCATCGATTACAGTTTGATCGCCAACTCGGTCATCATCCCCGCCGGTTCGGCCTCGGCCACGATCACCATCGCGCCGATTGACGACGGCATCGTCGTCGGTGATGTGACGGCGACGTTGACCTTGTCGAATTCGGCCTCCTACAACCTCGGGTCTCCTGCCAGCGCGACCGTAACCGTCCACGACACGCCGTTCAACGACTGGCGATTGACCGAGTTCGGGACCAATGCGAACAACTCCGCCATCAGCGGCGATCTGGCCGACCCGGATGGTGATGGCATCGTCAACCTGCTGGAGTACGCCCTGGATTTGAGCCCGAACGCCCCCAACGTTCAGGGTCTGCCCACGCCGCAGATCGATCCGGCCTGTGACTGCCTCACATTGACCTATACAAAAGTCCTTTCGGCGATCGACCTGACCTATACCGCCGAAGCCGCCAGCAATCCGGGCGGCCCGTGGAGCACCGACGGCATCATCTCCACCGTGATTACCAATACCGGCGTGACGCAAACGATCAAGGCCAGCGACGCCGGCAATCCCATCCCCGCCGCCACCGAGAGATTCATGCACCTGAAGGTGACTCTCCAACCCTGACACCGGGCCGATCCCAGTCCGATGCACTCCTCTGTCACCCCAGCATTCTGACAGCGTTGCCCTACCGCTGCGCGTTCAACCATTCGATGACCCTGTCCGCTTCTTCGGGAAACAGGACGCGGATGGCGAGCTCCATCTCGGCGCGCGACGCGCCCTTTCGCCGCCAGCGCTGCTTGAGTCGTTCGACCCATTCGCCGAACGATTCGTCGGCCCCATAGAAAGCGATTTCTTCCCGAACCACCGGGCTCGACGGACCGACGCCCGACAGTTCATCCAGCGTGATCCCGAGCCGTTTCGCGACGGTGACCGCCGTGCTCAGGTACGGCTCGCTCTTGCCGGCTGGTTCGGGCTGGTGGGCTGTGACAGCCGGCGTGCTTCGGCGGACTCGCGCTGCGCTTCGTCGTGGAGTCCTTGGCGCTCCAACACTTCGGCGAGGGCGCTGTGAATTTCGGGCTGTTGCGGGTTGAGGCGGGCCGCTTCGCGGAAGTGTTCGGTGGCCCGAACCAAGTCCCCGCGGTTGGTCAAAGCGATGGCGATGTTGTTGTGTGCCTCGAACGCGGTTGGATCCACGCGCAGCGCCTCGGCGTAGGCGGCGATGGCGTTGTCCCAACGGGCCTCTTTGAGGAACAGATTGCCGAGATTGATTTGGATGCGGGGGTCGTTCGGGGTGAGCCGCGCGGCGGCGGTATAATGCGCGAGGGCCTCACCATCCCGACCGCACTTGGCAAGCAGATTGGCGAGATTGTAGTGGCCGCTGGCGTTGTTCGGGGCGAGGCGCGTTGCTTGTTCGTAATGGGTAATGGCCTCTGAAACTTTGCCGGCTCGCAATAGTTCGTCGCCTAAGCAGTTGTGTGCCGCGGCATAATCCGGCTCGATCTGCAGCGCGTGCTCATATTGTTCGATCGCCTGTTGATGTCTCCCCGCAGACCCCAAGTTGAGCCCGCGAAGCGTGTCGGCCTCGGCGTAATGCCCGGCGGTCGCGAGCAGATTCAACGCTACCGAGAAGGCCAAGAGCAAGCCCCAGCCAAAACGCACGGCGCGCCGCCAGACCGGCCGGTCAGCCAGCCCCGACTCTGCGGTCGGGGCCAGCGCGCGCTCCAGTCCGAGAATGCCAATCACTGCCAACAGCAGCAGGGACGGCAGGAAGTCCACTTCATAGTCGAAGCTCGAGACGCTGAAAAGTCCGAGGGTGAACGCGCACGCTCCAAACACCAGCGCTGTGGCCGCCACAAACCAGCGCAAGTTCGATTTCGTCCGACCCGACCGACCCCACCACGCGAGCGGCGCGGCAAGTGCCAGCCACACCAGCGGAATGTTGGCCAGTATGCCGAAGGGCTGTTTCGTCATCTGTGCACTGTAGCCCGCCGGCAGAGGTGGCACGGGGGCTACATGCACGAAGGGGAAGCGAGCGCTCCAGCGCGCCGGCTCCAGAAAGTAGCCGCGGAAATTAAACCAGAGAAAATGCGGACTGAAGAATTGCCCGGTAATCTGCCGCACCCCGTTCAACTGGTAGCGCCAACCGAACTCGAATGGATCATCGAAGCGCAGTTCGTTGTAGAGCATCAGCACCAACCCAATGAGCGTGATCGGGATAACCGCCGCCGCCAGCACCGCCCACACCTGCCGCCGCTCATGCCGCGCTTGGGCCACCGGCACCAGCAGGGCGACCGCGCCGAACAACAAGTTTGGCCGCGCCCCCACTGCCAGCCCGTACGCCGCACTCGCAGCGGCCAGCCACCGCCACCCCCGCTCCGTATCGTGTAACGCGCCCCAAATGCCTCCCAGTGCCAACATCGTCAGCATATACCCGCATGTGCGCGCCACCTGGTAAAAGCTCGCTTGCGTCAATTGCGCCGGGGTACCCGCCGCCAATCCGAGCGCGACCGCGCAGGCCGCCACCACTCCGACTCTTACCTCTGCAAAATAACGCCGCCACAGCGCGCGCAGCAGACCCACGCTGACCAGAAAGCCGGGCAGCGCAGAAAATCGTCACGGCCTGCCAGTGAAACAGGTACCTGCCGGTCAGCACGGTGTATGGCCAGAACAGAATCAAGGCGGGCGTAACCCCGTGGTAGAGGTAGAGCCGGCCGTTGTAGTAGCTCAGGTCTTGCATCCGGTATGGGGCAGACCGATAGATTTCATTGGCGGCTGGATCGTAGGGGTCGGCGAGGTGTGCGAGCCCGACCGGCGCCTCCTTTTTCAGGCTGAGCTGGCCGGCGCGGAAACCCTGCACCAATAAATTGTAGGAAGAGTCAGCCGCATTCTGCGGGCCAAACTTTTCCCAATCGCCCGGCAGGCTCATGTATGCGTAGGCCCCGATGACCAGCACGCACACTGCGGCCAGTGATTTCCAGCCCCCGCTCATTGTGCCGCACCGACCAGCCCCGGGTAATGTTGTCGCAAAAACATCGTCTGCCTTACGACATTTTACACACTTCTCCAGTCGAACACACGCGCTTTGTCGAGCGAGGAATCTGGGGCACGATCAAACCGTAGTCGCTGGCGTATCGCTCGTCGCGTTCCTCAGACGCAAGCGCGCGTAACCCGGGCCGGCGCAGGCGTGCGGCACCGCTCACATCCTACAAACTCCCCACCCCTTCGTCCTACCGTTGCGCGTTCAACCATTCGATGACCCTGTCAGCTTCTTCGGGAAACAGGACGCGGATGGCGAGTTCCATCTCGGCGCGCGACGCGCCCTTTCGCCGCCAGCGCTGCTTGAGTCGTTCGACCCACTCGCCGAACGATTCGTCGGCCCCGTAGAAAGCGATTTCTTCCCGAACCACCGGGCTCGACGGGCCGACGCCCGACAGTTCGTCCAGCGTGATCCCGAGCCGTTTCGCGACGGCGACCGCCGTGCTCAGGTAGGGCTCGCTCTTGCCGCTGAGATAATCGCTGATCTGCGATTGCGTGACGCCGAGTTCGCTGGCCGCCCGCGACTGGTTCCACTGTTTCGCGGTCAGCAGTTTCCGTAATTGGCTGGAGAAAGTGTCCATCAGGAAATATCGGAGTAGAGATTGCTGGCGGTGAAATAATATCGCCAGTCGGATATTTGGAATGGCCTCTTGCGGGCGGTCATGCGCGGGCGCACATGACCCGGCTCGGTTGACCGCCACCGCGCGCGGCCAGCCATTTGGGGATCACGCAGGCGCACCTGTGCCCTGGGCTCGATGCGGAAACGGGAACCGCGACCCTGATCCTGATAGCAATCCACCACGCGGCCCGCTCCGTGCGCGAAGCAGACCAAAACCACGCCCCAAACTCAAGCCCGAAAGCGCCGGGCGTCCCGCTGGCGGTCGCCCCGCCCAGCCGGGCCGCCGTCACACAACCGTGTCCGTCGCGCCATAAAACCGTCACTAAATTGTCACATTTCCGCCGTCGCGATGTCACCATCACCGGCGAGTATGCTGGTGTAGTCTGAAAGTTTGAGATTCAACCGGCTGGTGCCGGGGCCGAGATGTGAAGGAGTGAGGGAAGGGTTTCAAGGATGAGCCGGGTGGGATACGGGCTTTGATGTCCAAGGGAACTGGGGTCAGATTTAGCTCATTCGGGGGTTTATCAGGGCGATCTTCACGTCCGGCCCGGTGCCGCTGGCTGAAATTCAACGTTCGTCGCCTGCCAATCGGTCACGCCGGCGGTTTTCCCTGCCTGTGCAGAAGCTGACAGGGTCGATCCACGCTCGAATATTCCTGTTGACGGCGGTTTTCCCGACCGGACAATATGGGGTTATCACGAATCCGACAACGTGGACTGTCTCCCTGAGCACTCCACCAAACGAAACGCCATGCCACTGAAACTTCGCGACAAATTCGCATTCGACCAGCTTTCCCTTGGCGAAGTCATGTTGCGGCTCGATCCCGGCGAGGGACGCATCCGCGCGACGCGCGAGTTCAAGGTCTGGGAAGGCGGCGGCGAATACAACGTCGCGCGCGGATTGCGCAAATGCTTCGGCCTGAAGACGGCAGTGTGCACGGCATTCGTGGACAACGAAGTCGGCCATCTCATCGAAGACCTCGTCATGCAGGGCGGTGTCGCCACCGATTACATTCTCTGGCGCGCCGATGACGGCATCGGGCGTTCGGCGCGCAACGGGCTCAATTTCACCGAACGCGGCTTCGGCATTCGCGGGGCGGTCGGCGTGTCGGACCGCGGTCACACGGCGGCCAGCCAGCTCAAGCCCGGCGATTTCGATTGGGAGAAGATTTTCGGCCAGGTCGGTGTGCGCTGGTTCCACACCGGCGGCATTTTCGCGGCGTTGAGCGAAAGCACAGCGGCATTGACCATGGAAGCGGTCAAGGCCGCCGCCAAACACGGGACGATCGTGAGCTACGACCTGAATTATCGCCCCAGCCTGTGGAAGAGCATCGGCGGCCAGGCCCGGGCCCGCGAGGTCAACCGCGAGATCGCCAAGTACGTGGATGTGATCATCGGCAACGAAGAGGATTTCACCGCGTGCCTCGGCTTCGAGGTCGAAGGCATGGATCGCAACATTACGAAAATCGAAACCGACGCCTTCCAGAAGATGATCCAGAAGGCCGTGGGTGAATTCAAGAATTTCAAGGTCGCCGCCACCACATTGCGCAAGGTCATTACGGCGACCCGGAACGATTGGAGCGCGATTTGCTGGATGGACGGCAGGTTTTACGAGAGCCGCCAGTATCCCGGGTTGGAAATTCTCGACCGCGTTGGCGGCGGCGACAGTTTCGCCAGCGGCTTGATTTTTGGTTTGCTGAAGACGGGTGACCCGCAACAGGCGGTGGATTATGGCGCGGCGCACGGCGCGCTGGCCATGACCACCCCCGGCGACACCTCCATGGCCACGCTGAAGGAAGTGGAAAAGGTCATGGGAGGCGGCAGCGCCCGGGTCCAGAGATAAAGAATCGGCAGCGAGGCGCGTGCGGGCCTTACGAGCTTCGGCGCTTGGTATTTGTGCGCGCGGCTGCCATAGTAGAGGGACAGATCGAACCATGGAAGCGAGACACACACCCGACGCCACACGTTATCCGCGCCTGACCGCCGACGAATTGCGCGGGGGCTACCTCGTGCAAAACCTGTTTCAGCCGGGGACGGTGCAACTTGTCTACACCGATATCGACCGCGCGATCATCGGCGGGATTGTTCCGACCGCCGAGAAGCTATCGCTCGGGACATCCAAGGAACTCGCGTCGAACTTCTTTGCGGAGCGCCGCGAAATCGGCGTGATCAACATCGGCGGGAAAGGCGCGATCAGCGTCGATGGCAAGGAGTTCACGCTGGCGAAACGGGATTGCCTGTACATCGGGCGCGGCAGTAGACAGATCGAATTCAGCAGCGCGAACTCGCGCGAGCCGGCGTGGTTCTATCTGGTGAGCTATCCGGCCCATGCGACGCATCCGACGCGGCTGGCGACCGTCGCCGACGCTGAAGCCGTGGCGCTCGGCACGCAGCGTGACGCGAACCAGCGAACCATCCGCAAATACATTCACGGCGGCGGCATACCGAGTTGTCAATTGGTCATGGGCTTCACCGAATTGAAGGAAGGCAGCATCTGGAACACGATGCCGCCGCACACGCACGCGCGGCGGTCGGAGATCTACCTGTATTTTGATGTGCCGGCGGATGCGGCGGTATTTCATTTCATGGGCAGCGCGGCGGAGACGCGGCATCTCGTCGTGCGCAATGGCGAGGCCGTATTGTCGCCGCCGTGGTCGATTCACTGTGGCGCGGGGACGCGACATTACTGTTTTATCTGGGCGATGGGCGGGGAAAACCAGGAGTTCGCCGACATGGACCAGATTGCGGTCGACGCGCTGAAGTAAACAACATCGAGGAGAGAGAAACGAGCATGGCGATTCTGGATCAATTCAAACTGGACGGCAAAGTGGCCATCGTCACAGGAGCCGGGCGCGGCCTCGGCCAGGGAATCGCTTTCGGCCTCGCCGAAGCCGGCGCCGACATCGCCGCCGTGGATTTGATCGACCAATCCGAAACCAAGGCCGGCGTGGAAAAACGCGGGCGGCGTTGCGCCGTCATTCATGCCGATCTCTCGAAGGGCGGTTGCGTCCCGCCCATCATCGACGCCACGCTCGCGGCCTTCGGCCACATCGACATTCTTTTCAATAACGCCGGCATCATTCGTCGCGCGCCGCTTGTCGAGTTTTCGGAAAAGGACTGGGACGATGTCATCAACATCAATCTGCGGACGCTGTTTTTTCTCAGCCAGGCGGTCGCGAAGGTCATGATCAAGCAGGGCAAAGGCGGCAAGATCATCAATACCGCGTCGATGCTCTCGTTCCAGGGCGGCATTCGCGTGCCGTCGTACACGGCTTCCAAGAGCGCGGTGATGGGATTGACCCGTCTCATGGGCAACGAACTGGCGCCGCACGGCATCAACGTCAACGCCATCGCACCGGGGTACATGGCCACGGACAACACGACGGCGTTGCGCGCGGATGAAAACCGCAGCGCCGAGATTCTCGCGCGCATCCCGGCCGGACGCTGGGGCACGCCGATGGACCTGCAAGGGGCCGCCGTGTTCCTCGCTTCACCCGCGTCGGATTACGTGCAGGCGTACACGATTGCGGTGGATGGCGGCTGGCTGGCGCGGTAGGACAACATCACGAGCAAAGGATAAACAATGAGAGGCTGACACGACGACGGCAGCCAACGCGCAGAAGATGACGAACTATCGGTGGGTAATCTGTGCGTTGCTGTTCTGGGTCACCACCGCCAACTACATCGACCGCAGTGTCTTCGCCAATCTCGCGCCGGAGATGCCGGGTCGGCTGAACGTGGCCAAGGCGGACTGGGATGTGGCCTACTGGAACATGCAGGTGTTCTTTCAAATCGCGTACGCCATCAGCATGTTGCTCATGGGCCGGTTGATGGACGTTCTCGGTCTGCGCTGGGGCTTTGCGTTCGCCTGCGCGTTCTGGGGCGTGGCTTCCATGTCACATGCGTTTGCGCCCGAGATTGGCGCGTTGTTCGGTGGCCCCATCGCCGGCTTCCTCATTTGCCGGATTCTTCTGGGTTTGGGCGAAGGCGGCAACTTTCCCGCAGCCATCAAGACCACCGCCGAATGGTTCCCCAAGCGCGAGCGAGCGCTGGCCACGGGCCTGTTCAACTCGGGCTCCAACGTTGGCGGGCTTCTCGTGCCGGTCTTGCTTCCCATTGTCATTGCGTTGAACATTGCCGGCCACGTCGTCGGTTGGCGGGGCGCGTTCTTTATCACGGCCATTGTCGATCTCTCCTGGATTATCGCCTGGCTGTCCATCTATCGAAGACCCGAGGATCATCCCAAGGTGAGCAAGGAGGAGCTGGCTCTCATTCAAAGCGACGCCGCCGAACCCACGGTCAGGATCCCGTGGAGGAAGCTTCTGCCCCACAAGCAGATGTGGGCGTTTGCGGTGGGCAAGTTCATGACGGATTGTTTCTGGTGGTTCTACCTCTTTGGCAGCCCCGATTTCTTCAACCGGAAATTCCATCTGGATCCCAAGGGCCGTGAAGTTATGATTATGATGATTTATGTGGTCGCGTCCGTGGGCAGCATCGCCGGCGGCTGGCTGGCAGGATCGTTGATGAAGCGAGGATGGTCCATCAACAAGGCCCGCAAGATCACGATGCTTATCTGTGGGGCGTTTGTGATGCCGGTTGTGTATTCCGCCATGACGGACAACAAGTGGGTGGCAGCGGTGCTGATCACGATCGCGGCTTCGGCTCACCAGGCATGGTCCGCAAACATGTTCAGCCTGGCGGGTGACATGTTCCCGCGGCGCGTGGTCGGCTCGGTAACAGGCCTGGGCGGCATGATCGGCGCCGGTGGCGGCGTGACCCTGTTCTACATCACGGGGAAGGTTCTGAAACAAACGGGCAATTACCTGCCGGTCTTCGTTCTGGCCAGCATGGCGTATGTTCTTGCCCTGCTGATTATCCATCTGATCGTGCCAAGATTGGAAACGGCGCAGATTGAGGAACCGACTTCGAGCGGGGCTGCTACCGTTTGAGCTAACGACCTTGCTTTTTCCGGCATCGGTACGCGCGACGTGAGATTTAGCCAATCTCACGTGGGTGATGAACTTTTCCGGTTCGGCTTGCAACTACACTGAGAGAGGAGACAATCTCAGGCAGGTGCAATCCGACATCGATACGATTAGCCGGTTGTACGGGCAGCACGCCGGCGAGCTGTACCACTACCTCGCAAGGCGGTGTCCCGATGCCGCGACCGCGGGCGACCTCTTGCAGGAGACCTTCCTGCAGGTCGTCCGCCAGTCCGATCAACTGGCCAGGGTGACAATGCCCCGCGCCTGGCTGTTTGCCATCGCCCGCAATATGTTGGCCCGCCACTACCGCCGACAGCGCGATCCGCAACCCGTCGCCCAGCTCTGGTATGAACCCGCTGAGGAGAAGGACGACCGCCTCGCCGTCATGCGGGAGGCCATCCGCGGTTTGTCCCCTGAGTTGCGCGACACCCTCGAACTGCGGCTCGAACAGGAATTGTCCTACGAAGAAATCGCCCATGTGCTGGATGTCCCGGTCGGGACGGTCCGCTCGCGCTTGCACAACGCCGTCCGCCAGTTGCGCGACCTCATGAATCAGCAGGAGAAGACCAAGCAATGAAACCCGATGTCATCGAACGTTTGCTGCTGGACCGCGCGTTGGGACGTCTCGATCCCGACGTCGATACCTTGCTGGCCGATTACGTGGCCAACGACGCGTCCGCCGCGACCCAGGCCCGGGAACTTCAGGAAGTGGTTCATCTGGCCCGCGAGGCCGTTCGCCAACCCGTGCTCGCTATCGAGCCGCCCAATCAAATCCATCAAATCGTCTGGCGTCATCGCTCCGAACAGGCGCTGGCCCTCGCCGCCTCGTTCGTGATCGGCGTCGGCATCACCGCGTTGGCTCTCCGCAGCGGCCTCCGTCGCGAGGACAGCACGGTCGCTCTCGCGCCATCGGTCCAAAGCGCGTCGACAGGGTCACGCCAACAAGAGGCCAGCGTGAAAAGCAAAATCGACTCCCTCCCATTCTGGTCGAACCAACGGTTATACCTGCTGGCATCGGCATCCACCGCCGGCGCCAACGCAAAGGAGATCGTGAAATGAATCCTGGCAAATGGTTCTCACAACGATTCCTCCTGATAGTCTCCGTCCTTCTCGTGCTCTGCGCCGGCTGCGACCCGCAGGACTGGATCTGTTGGGCGCCGGACGGCGAGCACGCGTTCGTGCAGGGAGCGGACAACAACACCTTCCTGATTGACCGCTCCGGCAGGGTCCTCGGCAACGCCACCGACGCGCGCGCCTGGCTTCCCGACTCGCGGCGGGTGATTGCCGTTCACACGGTGAAACCCGTGAGTTGGGATGAATACGCCAAATTACTCGGCCCCGACCGTGCCGAGAGGACAACGAATGCCGCCGCCAGTTTGGTGCGGTTGATCCAGTCGTATCACGGTGATTGGGCCAAGTTCGGCGATTCGACCGAATACAAGGCGTGGGAAAACAAAGTAGTTGGGCACGCATACAGCGCCGAGTGGCTGACACGGGCGATAACGCTGTATCTCGAACAAACGAATCCGCAGGTTCTGGCCCCCATCTTCAACGCCAGTTCCATCTCCGTAACGAATTTTATCTCCGATATCTACGAACTCAGTACCCGCAACGTCCTGCCGTCCGGCCCCCCTGCCGAAAAGCTATTGGCTCGCTTTCCAGATGAGATTATTTCGGTATTTCCTTCGCCGAACGGGCAGGCAATCGCCTTTGCCGTCGGTGAGCCCGTTCACCCGGCTCTTTACGTCATCTCACAATCGACCAACAGTTCTCCCTTGAAGGTGGATGACGGAGTGACGGAGGCCGCTTGGTCGACGGATGGTCAAGACCTCGTATACGCCAAAACCACGGTTCCATACGACCTGCTTCAGAGCGGCATGCAACTGGGGACCGTCACCAGACGGCGCGTTTGCGGAACCAATGGACAAGTGCTGGCCACGTTCGATGCTCCCAAGGATCTCGCCGGAGTAATCCTGGGACAAAGCTCCACACGCGTCGCGTGCCTCCCCGACGGTCGAATTCTCTTCGCGGCGGCCCCCGTTCACCTGCCAGCGGTCACCGCCGACCTGCCGGGCCACCTGACGCTGTTCGCCATACGACCCGACCCGACGCCGACCCTGGAGTCGATTGTGCGTCCCGCGGACATCGCGCGACTTCCGAATCGTGTGGATTGCTTTGCGCTGAGCCCCGACAAAAAGCGTGCGTCCATCGTCGACGAACAGGGGCACGTGAGCATCGTGTCTCTGGACACCGGGGAATTACTGGCGGCCCAGCCGGCAGTCGTCTATTCCAACACCGACAAATACACGCAACTCATCCCCACCTGGCGAACCACGAACGAAGTCACGTGCCTCATCCCGATCGGCGATCCTTCAGGCAGCACCGCGCGTGTGGAGGTTGTCCTGGCGAACCTGAACGGTCAAAAGACCGCCATCAGCCTGTCATGGTCGAACGCATTGATGAAGGGACTGCTACAGCCGAGCCAATAATCCCCGCTCAACGGGACGCGCTACGCGAGTTCCGGCCCTCGCCAACCGACTTCGGGCTCTTGCCGACGAATTGCTTGAACGCGCGGCTGAAGTCGTTCGGATGCTTGTACCCGAGCGCGTACGCGATTTCTTTGACGGAGAAGCGGTCGGTCTCCAACAACTCCTGCGCCCGCGCCATCTTGAGCCGCTGGTGATACACCGCCGGCGATTCCCCGTGATGCGTTTGAAACATCCGCACGACCGTGGCCGGAGAAATTTGCAGGTATTCGCAAAGCGCCGTGACCGGGTTCGGCTCGGCCAGGTTCTGGGCCATCCAGCGCACGGCCAACTCCATCCGCAACGACGGTTCGGGCGGCCCCATCTTGCGCTGGACATGCCGGGCCACGGTGACGTCGATGGCGAGGTGCAACTGCTCGATCGCGAGTTTGGTCAATTCGTCGGGCCGCTCCACTTCCAGGCGGCACAACCCGTGAAGATGTTCCACCTTGTGCCACAACCGGGTGCCAATCGCCCACTGCCGATACGTGCCCGGTTCCACGGCGCACTCCGAACACCGCGGGCCCGTCCGCCAGATCCAGACAAGCAGGTCCGACACCCCATCGGGCCGGTCCGTCCAACCGCTGGCGCAATCGGGATGGATCACCAGAAAGTCGCCGGCATTGAGGTCCCTCTGCTCGCTTTCGAGGACCAACGTCGGCTTGCCCCGATTCACCAACACATAATGCCAGCCGGGGTGACGGGATACGGGAATCGGGTTCTGGCCATACTGACGATGTCCCCACGCCAAATACAGGAGATCAAGTTGTGCGCTCTCCGGGCGGACCCAACGCGGGCGTCCCGGCGGCGGCAAATGCAACGCCTTCGGCAGCAAGCTCATACACACATCCAGATAGTCTCAACAATCATGACGCAACAAGATACTCAAATCGCATTGGCGAGTGAACCATTCCGCCGTAGAATCTACTCGAACCGAGACATGTCCCTCAATTAAACTGATGACAATGAATACGACATCACCTACTGGCCCCGCAACAAGAAAAACAACCTCCGCCGCCCCGTTCGCCGGCAAAACCGTGGCGTCCCCGACGACGCTCGGTCTGGTGAAATCCTTTGGGTTCGGTGATCGTTTCGGCCTGGCGACGCCGGGGCACCTCGCCGCAGCGCAGAAATTCGATTTCGCCCCGATCTTCGCGCAGCAATCCATTCGCGAATTGGAACGCACCCAGCGCACGGCCCAGGAGGTCGTCAAGGCCGCAACCACCGCGCTTGCGCAGCATGGCTACAGCAGCAAGTGGGGAGCCGACGCGGACCACTTGAAAACGACCGAACATGTCGACCGGATGGCGGCGGCCGGCTTCTGCTTCTTCACGATCGATCCCTCCGAGCACGTCGGCAAGGGCGCGCTTACGCCCGAGTTGGAGTCGGCGTACCTGGGACGCAAATTCGACGTGCCCCATGTCGGGAAGCTGAAATTCGACGCTGCGTCACTCCGTGGCGCCGCGGTAAAATACGGGCGCGCCCTCGAGCACGTTGGCCTCATGGGCCGTCACATCGCGAAGACGATGGACTCGCGTCCGTTCGAGATCGAGGTCAGCGTGGACGAGACCAGTGATCCTACGAGCGTGCTGGACCATTTGTTCATTGGCTTGGAACTTCGCCGGCTCGCCGTTCCTCACGTGATCAGCGTGGCGCCGCGATTCATCGGCGACTTTGAAAAGGGCATCGATTACAAGGGCGACCTGAAGAAATTCGAGGCCTCCCTGCGCGACCACCTGGAGATCGCGCGGTTCTGCGGCCCCTACAAGATCAGCGTTCACAGCGGCTCGGACAAGTTTGCGATCTATCCCATCGTCGGCCGCGTGTGCGGCCAGTTGCTCCACGTGAAGACATCGGGAACCAGTTACCTCGAAGGGTTGCGGGTCGTCGCCCGCTCGACACCCCAAGTATTCGCCGAGATCGTCGAGTTCTGCCGCGGCCGATTTGAGACGGACCGCCAGAGCTACCATATTTCGACCACGCTGGCGCACGTCAACGCCCTGCCGAAATTCAGCGGGCCCAAGGAAGAGCCCGCGTTTCTCGACGAAGTGGCGGGCCGGCAACTGCTGCACGTGACCTTCGGCTCGGTGCTCACGCATCCGACGTTCAAGCCGCGGATCCTGGAGACTCTCGAGAGCCACGCCGCGTTGCACAAAGAATTGTTGGAGAAACACCTGACCAAGCACCTTTCGCTGCTGGCGAAAGGGTGAGTCCATGCGGGCGTTTATTACCGAGAATTTTCTCCTGCAAACCCCGGTCGCCCGCGAGTTGTATCACGAATACGCGGCGAACGAACCGATATTTGACTATCATTGTCATCTCCCCCCCGACCAGATCGCGGCGAACAAGCAATTCCGCAACCTGTATGAAGTCTGGCTGGCGGGCGACCATTACAAATGGCGGGCGATGCGCTCGGATGGTGTGCCCGAGAAATACTGCACCGGCGATGCCAGCGATTTGGAAAAATTTCTCGCCTTCGCCCGCACCGTTCCGCACACACTGCGCAACCCGTTGTATCACTGGACCCACATCGAACTGAAACGCTTCTTCGGCATCACCAAACTGCTCGACGAAAGCACGGCGAAAGAAATCTGGGACGAGGCCAACGAGAAGCTGGCCTCGATGCCCGTGCAGCGGATTCTCGAAACCAATCGCGTCGTCGTGGTGTGCACGACCGACGATCCCACCGACTCCCTCGAACATCATCGACGAATCCGCGAGTCGGGCGCCTTGCGCACCCGGGTGTATCCGGCGTTTCGTCCCGACAAGGCGCTGGCGGTGGACCAGCCGGCCGCGTGGACGGCGTGGGTGAACAAGCTCGGTGAATGCCCGACGTTGTCCGCGTTCCTCGGCGAACTGGTGAAGCGGCTCGATTTCTTCCACGCGAACGGCTGCCGATTGTCCGACCACGGGCTGAATTACGCCTATGCCGACGATTGCACCGAAACCGAAGCGGCGCGGGTGTTCGACGCGGCCCGGGCGGGTCGGACCGTGTCGCGCGCGGATGCGGACAAGTTTCGCAGTTTCGTCATGCTCTGGCTCGGCGAACAATACCAGGCGCGCGGCTGGGTCATGCAACTCCACCTCGGCGCCATGCGCAACAACAACACCCGGATGATGCGCACGCTGGGACCCGACACAGGGTTTGACTCGATCGGCGACTGGCCGCAGGCGGAGCCGCTGGCCCGCTATCTCGACAAGCTCGACCAGAAAAACCGTTTGCCGAAGACCATCCTGTACAACCTGAATCCCGCGGACAATTATGCGTTCGCCACGATGCTCGGCAATTTCCAGGACGGAAGCGTCCCGGGCAAACTCCAATTGGGCAGCGGTTGGTGGTTCCTCGACCAGCAGGAAGGCATGGAGTGGCAAATCAACGCGCTGTCCAACCTCGGCTTGCTCAGCCGGTTTGTCGGGATGATTACCGACTCGCGCAGCTTTCTCTCCTACTCCCGCCACGAATATTTCCGCCGATTACTCTGCCACCTCATCGGCCGCGACGTGGCCAATGGCCATCTGCCGCACGACATGGAGATGCTCGGCGACCTCGTTCGCAACGTTTGCTACCACAACGCGAAGAACTATTTCGGCCTTGAGCCGGGCACGCTGTAGTCTGTTGCTTCGTATACACTCCGGAAGAAACAAACGTGGGTTCTCGCCGCGCTGGGGTGGCGCGATCACCGCCTGCATCGGGACACGGGAAAATTTGCCAGTAGCACAACTGGCACCTGACGATAGCATCAACGGCTTCTGCGTCGCGTTCAAACAGGCCACGAGCATGTCGCCGAAGCAATTTCGCGATAGCGTGGTACACTAGAAACTTGCACGCGGCCGGAGCCACCAGCCGACACTACACGTTCTCCCCTCGCGCCGAGGGACTGTGCTACGGCAACAACACCCGCACGCGGTAGAATCGCGATGGGACATTCGTCGCCCCGCCGGAATCGATCATGTTGGTTACCGCGCCAAAGCCGTTCCCTCCGCTGAGGATATTGGTCTGGCCGGTGCTCGCGAAGTTGTTGGCGTAGCTGCCGTTGGCGGCGCCGGTGGTGAATTCCAGGATATTGGTGCGTGACATGATGTCCAGCGGCGACGTGCTGTCGCCATTGGCGCCGAGATACGTCACGACAACGTCCGTGCCATTGGCTTCGGCGATGCTAATCACGCGCAGGTACGTCGCGCTATTGGTGGGATTGAAGCCCGCCAGGAACTTGTTGGTGTTGCTCATGCCGTCGCCCGTGTAGGAGGAATTCCCATCACAGAGCGCGCAGTTGGTGATGCCGTAGATTTGTTCCCAGCACGTAAACGGTTCCCCCGTCGTCACACTCGCGCTGCCGGTCATCGTCGCCGTGCACCCGCTGGTCACATTGGACGCAATCACCGTGTACGTGCCTGCCGCTGTCTGGCCCGAGAACGAAATCGCGCTGCCCGTGCCCCCGACCGGCGCACCAGTGGGATTGCCGTTCAGTTCCAACTGGTAATCCGCGGTCGATTCCGATCCATCCAAGCCGACCGTCACGCCGCCGCTGGCCGCACAGTAGGTACCGCCGCCGGTCACATTGAACACCGCGGGACTCGTTAGCGCAACGGACAAACTGGAGCCACTGCCGGCGCATCCGTTGGCATTGGCCGGCGCGACCGTCACGTTGCCGGCGGTCGAACCCCAATTGACCGAGATCGACGTGCTGCCCTGTCCACTGGTGATCGTCGCGTCGGACGGCACGGTCCATGTGTAGGTTGTCGCGCCACTGACGCTGGAAATCGAATAGCCCAAGCCGGTTTGTCCCGGGCAGGCGCCGGTCGGGCCGCCGATCGAGGCTGCCGCGCCCACGCCCGTGACCGTGACCGACAGACTACCGGCCGTGCCGGTGCAACTGCCGCTGGAGGGCGTGACCGTTACATCGCCGCCGGTGGCCGCGCACGCGTAGTTGACGGTGATCGAGGTCGTGCCCTGACCACTGGCAACCGTTGCACCCGATGGCACGGTCCACGTGTAATTGTTTGCGCCGCTGACGCTGGAGATGGAGTATGTGACCCCGCTGTCGCCCGCGTTGACCGAACTGGAACCGGTGATGGCGCCCGCCGAACCGACGGAGCACCCGGAGGAAGCCTGGAGCACTGCCACGGCGCTCGTGGCGCTACCAGCCGTGTTATTCACAATAGCCAGGTACGTGCCGAGGTTCGTCGATTGGACGCTGGTGATTGAGAAGGTCGCATTGGTGGCGCCAGATACCGGTGAGCTGGTGTTGAAATACCATTGGTACGTCAACGGCGCGCTGCCGCCGGCCACGACCGTGAACGAGGCGCCTTGTCCATTGGTCACGGTCAGGCTTTGCGGATCGGCGGTGATCATCGGCGCCGATGGGGCGTACGAAGTGACCATCCAGTTGGTCTTATTCCACGTAAGCACGCCCGCGCCAGCACCAGCCGTGGGGCTGGTGACGATGGCTTGCAGTTGGGCCGGATCATCCGGGTAATACGTGTACGGCAATTGATTGCCCGGCAGATTCCACGAGAACGCGATGACCGGCGCCTGTTTGGGTCCGAAGTCGGCGAGTCCGATGGTATTCGTGCTGTCGCCCCGGTAATCCGGCGCGGGCGGATTGTCAAAGTGATAGATCGAGTCGAGCGCCATGATCTTGCCGGTGTATGCCGGATTGTTAGGATTGGTCTGGTTGTTGCGTAGCGGCCAGAGGCAATCAATATACACCGACTTTTCCACCAAAATGGCCCCATTTTCGGTGGAAATGGTGCCGTTGACGGGTGGATCGAAACTGTAGGTGTTATTCAGTGTGTTTTGGTTGGCGGTGCTCATGGTGGCCGCGACCGCATCGCGCAAACGTTTGGCCGCCAGCACCGTCGTGTCGTCCACGTAGAGATTGTAATCATGCACGTTGCCGGCCCGCAGGCGCGGCACGCAACGATCCCAAACTCCCAACCACAGGTGGTGGAACGTCATCGTGATGGTGTCGTTGCCTGAGTCGAGATCATTCTGGCCCGCCAGGTGCGTCTTGTCATGCGCTTGCATGATGGTGACGATGTTGGTGGTGCTGTAACCATTCGTGCGGAGGAAGTTGTACATCGCGTAGCTCGATTTGTTTGATTCGAGTGAGTTGATCTGCTGCCAGACCCAACTGTTGGAATTGGTGGCGCCATCGTCACCGACGTACCGGCACCAGGAAACGGTGATGGCCGAGCAGCCGGCCTTGGTGTCCATGATTCCGTCGTAGGATTTCGTGAACGTGCAGTGATCCACCCAGATGTTGCTCACCGCGCCGCCGTCGCCCAGCGTGATGAAGTCCCAGTCGTTTCTGTCGTATTGTCCCTTGGTAGATTCGTCCCACTCCCAGTTTTGGTCGAACTTCAGGTTGCGGACAATGATGTTGCTGCAACTCTTAATGTTGAACTTGCAGTGGCAGATGCTCGAGGCGTTGGCCGAGAAGATCGTCAAGCCATTCTTCTTTTGGATGTCAACGTCACTTTCGCCGGTCACCAGCAACACGGGATGAAGCAGTGGTGTTGCGCCCGAGCGGAACGGTTCGCTGTTGGCTTTCGCCGACGCTTCGATTTCATTATATCCAAGATTGAGGTTGGTCATGACCTCAATGACCTTCACGGTCTTGCTGTTGAGCGCGTTGGCGAGGTCGGTCGCGGTATAAACCTTGGCGTAGTTGGGATCCGTGTCCGCCAGGACACCGCCGCCGGTGGTTCCCTGGGCAAAGCCGGTCAGGTTATACGCGCTGTTCGGCACGAACACCGACGCCGTCACGGTAAGCTGGGCCGGGTCGCTGGTTGCGGTTCCTACGCTGTTGGAGGCCGTAACATAGTAGCTGCCATCGGCGGAGGTTTGGACGTTTGGCAGGGTCAACGTGGACGAGGTCGCGCCCGAAACCGGCACGTTATTGCTATACCACTGGTAGCTGATGGGCGCCGTGCCGTCGGCGAACGCCGTTAGCGTAGCCGTGCTGCCCGACAAAACCACTTGTGATGCGGGTTGCGAGGTAAAGACGGGCGCCACGGCGTTGGTGCTGACGTTGAGCATTGCGTTGGAGCTGGTAATGGTGCCCGCGAGGTTGCTGACGATGACGGAGTACAGGCCCGCTTCCCCGGGTTGAACATTGGTCAATATCAACGTGCTGTCGGTAGCGCCGTCCACGAGCGTGTTCGTATTGTAGTACCACTGATAGCTGAACGGCTCGGAGCCGCCGGCTTCGACTGTAAAGCTCGCGGTGTCTCCGGCGGAAACGGTCTGGTCCTGCGGTTGGGTGATGATTGAGGGCGCATCGGGAGTGCTCACGGTCAACTGGGCCACCGCACTGGTGACCACTCCGTACGTGTTGGACACGACAACGGAGTACCCGCCGGCATCCGTCAACTGCGCGTTCGTGATCGTCAACGACGAACTGGTATCATTGGTCAGAAGCGAGTCGGTGTTGTAATACCATTGATAGAACAGCGGCGACGTGCCGCTGGCCAGCACGCTGAACGAGGCCGTCTGGCTCACAAGGATTTGTTGGTCCTGCGGATCGGCCGTGATCGATGGAGGGGTGCTCCCCGGGATGTATTCGACCTTCGCCTCGCTGAAAATGATCGCACCAGCCGTAGAACCATTGCCTGACGGACGGAGGGCGATTCCGTCGAAATTGAAGTTGGCGGCTCCCGTGTCGGTGAAGGACGTCGTCAGGCTCGCGTTGTTCCCAATATTCAGCCAGGAAATGGTAACCGCGAGGGAACTTGTATCCGTCCGTTGCAGGGTAATCTGCAGGACATAATTGGTGGTATTGGCGAATCCGGGAAAGGTGCTGATGTTCCCGGGGCCGCTGGTCAGGGTTGTCCAGTCTCCACTGGTTCCCAGCAACGCGCTGTCCGAGATGGTGGTGCGCTTCATGACACCGATGGGGTTGGCGTTGTTGAACGTAGCCCCCATGTTTCCAAACAGCGCATACCCTGGCACTCCGGCACCCTGACCGTTGTTGCCGCTGAAGTCCGCGCTGACCCTGTTGCTGCCAAAATAGAACAACCCGAGCCGGAAGCCCTGTGAAGTGTTCTCAGCCGCCACGCTGGTGAGGCTCAGGTTGAGGGTAGTGACCAGTGAGTCCCCGACGCCCAATTGCACCGGGGCGGCGGGATTGGTGGTAAAATACGTGAGCGCCAGGATGGCTCCGTTGGGGACGCCAAGAGTCATGGAACCTGTTGTGGCAGTGAGGGAACCGCTGCTCGAAGTATACCACGCCGAATTGGTCGGCAAACTGGTGTTGCTGCGGTTTCCGTCAGCCCAAGTATCGTCCAAGATGACGTCGGCATGGCTGGGGGCCGCAAGGCCGATCAGGGTGGCAAAAACAAGGAAACTACGAAAGAAATGCTTCATGGAAAACCCTTCTACATTGTATGCAAACTTGACATACGTTACGTGTTACACTGTTGCATCCCGCCGCAAGTGGCTTTCCTGACGATAGTTCTACCCGAGACTACTGCGAAAAGTCTACCTTACGTATGGGCTTGTTATGCCACAATTCGTTGCCCAAAGTCAATATAAATGCTCCGCAACCCCATCCATGGATGAGTGAATAGGCTCGATTGCGCGAATCGTGCCAACAACTGCCGCCGCATTTCCCACGGCTGCATGTACTTACCGTATGTCGGGAGGAATTCCCAGGCTGGTTGTCGCGCGACCGGGTGAAGTGAGCATGTTCTGCACTTCGATTCCCGCAAGGATGAACGGGCCGACGCCTTTGAGGTCGTTCTCCACAATCGGTTCCTTGAGGTAATACTCGTAGGAACCGTCCCGACCAGCGCCAAGGCCGGCCACGAGGCAGCAGTGCGTCAGGGAAACGCTCCCCTTGTCGTCCACCGTAACGAGTTTCTCAATGATGCCGCGGTAGCCTCTCACAATCGCGGGCACATAGTCGCGCGGCACATACCCACGGTTCACGCTTTTGGCCAGCGTGTACACGAACATGCTCGAAGCCGATGCTTCGAGATAATTGCCCGGGCGTCCCCCCTGATCGACCACCTGATACCACAGCCCGCTCGCCGGGTCTTGGTGCTTCACGACGCCGGCGCAAAGTTTCCGCAGCGTGGCGATGATCTCCGGCCGCCCCGGGTGATCCTTCGGAAAATAGTCCAGCACGTCCACCAACGCCATTCCGTACCAGCCGATGGCCCGACCCCAAAAGTTCGGGGACGCCCCCGTCTCCTTGTTGGCCCATGCTTGTTGTTTGCTCTCATCCCAGCCGTGATAAAACAGGCCGCTGGCCGGGTCGTATGTGTGCGCCGCCACCAGGCGAATTTGCCTCGCAACGTCGTCAAATGACGCGGTTGGTCCGTGGAAAAGGCTCGCGTATTCCGTGTAAAACGGCGATCCCATGTACAATCCATCCAACCACATCTGGTGCGAGTATCGCTGTTTGTGCCAAAAACCACCTTCGCTCGTGCGTGGCTGGACATCCAATTGCTGACGCAGCCGATCCGCAGCCTTTCGGTACCGCTCGTCCCCGGTCAACTGATATAAATCGAGCACCGTCCGGCCCGGATTGATATTGTCGAGACTGTACTCCTCGGGCCGGTATCCGCGTATACTGCCGTCCGTCATGATAAACGACCCGATGGCGGTAGCGGCAAATGCCGCATATCGCGGATCGTGAACCCGCTCGTCGAGCCTCAGCAACGACAGCGTGAACAAGCCCGTCGTGTAGTCCCACTTGGCGCTGCCGCCTTCCGTCCACACCAGCTTGTCGCCGCGCCGGGCCATTTCCGAGTCGGCCATCCGGACCGACCATTGCAAGGGAGTAACGCCCGCAAATCGCCGCGGCGATGGCGCGACCGTGCTACAACCGTTCAAGCCGACCAAGGCCAACGCCGCGATGATTCCGGTCGACCGCGCCGTCACGGATGCGCCGCCTCCTTCGCGCCATTCATACCGGTCACCTGCGCGTTTTCGATGATGAACGGCGGGCCTTCCTTGGGAGTGACCTGGACGTTCTTGAGCTGAATTCCCTTGGCGTCTTCCACCCTCAAGCCTTTGGCAGCAGCGGTGATGTGGACGTTTTCCAGGACGACGTCCGTAATCTGGCTCTCCGGCAATCCGAGAATAACGCCCGCCGATTTCTGGCAGGTGGCGGTCAGATTGCTGATGTGGATGTTGCGGTAGATCGGCGTGGTGTCGGTAACGGGCTGTGGCGCCGCGTCTTTGGGAGCCGTTTTCTGCGCGGGATCACCCGCCGAATTGCTCATGTAATAGCACGTCAATGAGATCGCGGGGTTCACGTTTTTCATGGTGATATCGGTGTAACGAATGTTCTCCACCAGGCCGCCCCGGCGCCGGTCCGATTTGATCCGAATCCCGTTCTCGGTGTCTTGAAACGTGCAATTCGTCACCAGCACGTTGTGCACGCCGCCCGCCGTCTCGCTGCCGATCGACATGCCATGCCCGTGTTGGAAAATGCAATCGCTCACCGTGATATTCTCGGTGGCAAACTCGCGCCCCGGGATTTTCCGGCCCGATTTGATGGCGACGTTGTCGTCACCGACGTCGATCCGGCACTTGGTGATCAGGACGTTCCGGCATGCGCCGGGATCGATCGCGTCGGTGTTCGCCGCACCGGCCGGGGCCAGTATCGTCACGTTTGAGATCACCACGCCATCGCAATCGTTGGGGACGAGGTGGAACTTGGGCGAGTTTTGGAGTGTGATGTTCTCCACTCGCAGGTTCTGGCAACCCGTCAACACAATCAGATTCGGCCGGGGCAGCGTGTATCCCGGTGTCTTGATGCGCGCGTCTTCGGCAGCCCCCCACCAATTTGCGCCCGCGCCGTCGATCGTCCCGCTGCCGGTGATTGTCACATCGACCAGGTTCTTGCCGCCGATAAAGGGAATGAAGTCACCGCTACTCCTGGCTGCGAGCCAGTTCGTGCCCGATTTCAAAAAGGCCGACTGATCCGCCGTCGCCTGCAACGTCGTCCCTTCGTCGAGTTGCACGGCCGTTTTGGTGCGCACGGTGATCGGTTTGCTGAGATACGTGCCTGCGGGAAACCGGACAATCCCGCCCCCGGCGTTTCCGCATTCATCGAGCGCTTTCTGGATCGCCGCGGTGTCCAGCGTCTTGCCATCGCCTTTGGCGCCAAACTCCCGGACGTCAAACACCTTGCCCGGATGCATTGGCGTCCGCTGCCCAACCGCTACGGACAGGTAGACAGGCCAATGACAGCAGCACGCACAGAACCGGGCGGAAGACCGGCTTCCGCCTCATTGAATTGTTCACGGTTTTCATTTCTTACTACTGACTCCTTTCATTCAAATCAGCGTCGCCCTGAATGAACAGCAATGGCGGCAGGCCCGCCGCGTCGTTCGGTGTCGGCTACCCAAGCGGGCTGGTGCCCCCCGTCATTTCTGGGCGGGATCTTTCCAACCGATCACCTCGGCGTTATCGGTGATGACCGCGGGGCCTTCCTTGTTGGTCAACTGGACGTTCTTGAATTGAATCCCTTTGGCGTTCCTGACCAGAAAGCCGGTCGTGGCGGCGCTGATCTGGACATTTTCCAGGAACACATTCGAGATGTAGCTCTCGGGCAGTCCGACGATGATGCCGGTCGATTTCTGACACGTAGCCTGCACGTTATTGAAGTAGATATTGCGAAAGACCGGCGTGTGTTCCGACTTCGCCTGCGTGGGATCGACCAACGGCGGCGGCCGCGGGACAGGATCGCCCGACGAGTTGTTCATATAATAGCAGGTCAGCGTGATCGCCGGGTCGACGTTATTCATGATGATATCGCTGTAGTGGATGTTTTCCACCACCCCGCCCCGCGCCGGTCCGATTTGATCCGAATCCCGTTTTCGGTGTCCTGAAACGTACAGTTCTTCACCACCACGTCATGCACACCGCCGCGCACCGCGCTGCCAATTGACATGCCGTGTCCGTGCAGAAACGTACAATCCGTCACCGTAATATTCTCGCAGGAAAACTCGCGGCTCGCCGCTTTGTGGTCCGACTTGATGGCGATGTCGTCGTCGCCCACGTCGAGCCGGCACTTGGTAATCAGCACGTTCCGGCAATCAGTGGGATCAATGGCATCCGTGTTCGGTGAATGCGCCGGCGCCACAACCGTCACGTTCGAGATGATGACGTCTTCGCAATCCGTCGGGTCCAAATGCATACAGGGGCCGTTCTGCAACGTGACATCGCGTACGGTCAGGTTTTTGCATCCGGTGATGACCACCAGCTTCGGTCGGGGCTGCGTATACCCGGGTGTCTTGCGCCGCGCTTCCTCGGCGGAAGGCCACCATCTGCCGCCCGACCCGTCAATCGTGCCGGGGCCAACGATCGCCACATCGTGAATGTCTCTCCCACCCACAAACGGGATGAAGGAATTCGTGTGCTCGGGGTTCACGAAATCCTCCCGCTCATCCGTCGCCTTCAGGACCGCGCCCGCATCCAGTTTCATGGTCGTGCTGCTGCGCATGACAATCGGCTTGCTCAGGTATGTACCCGACGAAAACTCCACGGTGCCGCCGCCGGAGGTGCCGCACTCGTCGAGCGTTTTCTGGATCGCCGCGGTGTCGAGCGTCTTGCCGTCACCCTTGGCGCCAAACTCCCGGACATTGAATACTTTGCTGGATGCGCTGGCGGCCGGCGCGGTGGTATCCGCCGCCCAACTGCTACTGATGGCCAGACAGGCCCACGACAGCAGCACGCACAGGACCGGATGGAAGGCCGGCTTCCGCCTCATTGAATCATTCACGCGTTTCATTCTTGCTTCTGACTCCTTTCAGTCAAATGGATTGAATCACTTCTTCACAGCCAACTTCTGTTCCAGCCATGCGACCAACTTCTCTTTGTAGCTCGGGTCGAATTTGTCCCATTCGGTGATTCGATGCGGCGCGCCTTTGATCGTGACGATGTCGTTCGCGACGCCGTTATCCTTGAGCTTCGACATGAAGGCGAGGGTTTGGTCGTAGGGGACCGTCTTGTCAGCATCGCCCTGCACGAACAGAAATGGCGGCAGGCCCGGTTTGACGTAGTTGATTGCGGACATTTCCATCAAAAGCGCTCTCGTCGAATCGTCCGCCGTCTCGCGGCCAAACAGGGCTTGCAGCGATTTACTGAGGCCGCCGCGTCGTTCGGTGTCGGCCACCATATCCGTCGGTGGCGAAAAACCGACCACGGCTTGTACGCGTGTATCTTCCTTCGCCTGTACCGCGGCCAGACAGGCCAGTTGTCCGCCAGCGGAGTATCCCATCAGGGCCATGCGCTGCGGGTCGCCCTTGTACTCCGCGGCGTGGGCCTTGGCCCAGCGAATGGCGGTCTGCACGTCCTCGAAGCACGCCGGCCAGTGATTCGTCGGCGCCAGGCGGTAGTTGATCGAGAACCACGTAAACTCTCCGGACTTTGTCAGAGGCTCCAAGACCACGGTGATGTCCTTGTGTTTGTCACCAGTCATCCAACCGCCGCCGTGCACCATGACGACCATCGGGAACGGCCCGGTGCCATCCGGGATATGCGCATCCAGCCGCAGGCTCTCACCCGACGCCCGGCCGTATTCGATATCCGGTTTGTCCTCGGCGAAGACAACGCCCGCGAACAAGGCGACCAGGGACAGCACTGCTCGAAACGTTCTAATGGAAGCTCCCGTCATCCGACGATTTCTCTTGCGCCAAATCAAAACCCTTCCCAGACTGTTTGGGAAGTTGAATCGAGGAGCATTTTCGTGCAGCCGATTCTTGAGAAACGAATCGTTCCCGTGGTCGTCATCGACAAGGCGGAAGACGCCGTGCCGCTGGCCGAGGCACTGCTCGCCAGTGGCCTCAACGTGATGGAGGTCACATTTCGGACGACCGCAGCCGCGGCGGCAATCCGCAACGTTCGCGAGGCGTTCCCGGCGATGTTCGTGGGCGCGGGTACGATCCTCGACCAGGACCAACTTCGTCGCGCCATCGATGCGGGCGCGCAATTCGGCGTCGCACCGGGCCTGAACGAGACAATCGTCTCAAAGGCGCTGGCCTTGGAACTGCCGTTCGTCCCCGGCGTGATGACGCCCTCCGACGTCGAACGCGGGCTGGCCCTGGGCTGCAAGCTCCAGAAGTTCTTCCCCGCCGAAGCCGCCGGCGGGGTGAAGATGCTCCAGGCGTTCGCGGGTCCGTTCGGGCCGGCCGGAGTGAAGTTCATTCCCTTGGGCGGCATCAACACCGGCAATGCCCGTGATTATCTGGCGCTGCCGATTGTCGCGGCCATCGGCGGATCGTGGATGGTGGATCGCAAACTGATTGCACAGAGGAACTGGAAGACCATCCGCGAGTTGACTGCCGAAGCTGTGCGAATCGCGGCTGCATCTGCCGTTTGACCGGAATAATCTGCCGCGTTCCCGCGTTGGGCTTGGCCGACGATGTTAACTGCAAGAACCGAAGACAATCGCCCACCCATTCGATCCGGGCTTCTGGATGACGTGGTTACCACATCTTTGCCCATGGAAGTTACCATCACTGACCAACTTCGGGACACTTTACCCTGATTTGTTCCATGAAATAATTCCCGAGAAGCAAGGAAAAAAAGCGATTTGCCGTTGCGCCGAGCGCATTTCCTTGGTATCATTAAATCTGACAGGGAAGGGCGAGAGAGCGTGAGACGATCAGATGTATTGAACCCTGGAGGGCTTGTCGTCCTCTAATGACCAGTTTTCACTTGGTTGGAAAATCAATTTGCCCGTCAATACATCGCCATTTGGATTATGAGTAACATGATAATGCGCGCGGCACCCGGCGGCGACTCCACGGCCACTCGTGCCGCGGTGAAATCCGTGGCCGAGCTTGTGGCCCTGCAAGCGGCTGGCAAACCTGCTGCGGTGGCCGTGGCATCTGCCACCCGCGTCTTGAGCTACGGGGAACTGGATGCCAGAGCCGATGCACTGGCCGCCCAACTCCGTGGTCTGGGTGTCGGCCCGGACGTCGTGGTTGGACTGTGCATTCCCCGTTCGCCGGCCATGGTCGTTGCGGCGCTCGCGATTCTTAAAGCCGGCGGAGCGTATCTGCCGCTGGATCCATCCTATCCCGTGGCCCGGTTGGCATTCATGTTGGATGATGCGCAGGTTCCGGTGTTGATCACCGCGCATTGCGCGAAGGACCAAGCCCCTACCGGTGCGTACCAAGTCATCACACTGGATGATTCAGGGCGCATCGTCGAATCCCCACCCCTGTTGCCTCCCGCTCGCCCGGAGCCGGAGTTTTCACTCAAGAACCTCGCCTACGTGATCTACACGTCAGGTTCAACGGGCCAGCCGAAGGGTGTCGAGATTACACACGAAAGCTTGTTGAATTTGGTGCACTGGCATCAGCACGCGTTCCGCGTCACGCCGGCAGATCGCGCCAGCCAGGTCGCCAAGGTGGGATTCGATGCCGCCGTATGGGAAGTCTGGCCGTATTTGACCGTCGGCGCCAGCCTCTACACGGTCGACGAAGAAACGGTGGGCGACCCGGAGTCACTGCGCGATTGGCTGGTAGCGCAGAGCATCACCATTGGTTTCATTCCCACGCCAATGGCGGAACAGCTCTTGATGTTGCCGTGGCCGGCAAAGACCGCGTTGCGCACGATGCTCACGGGAGCCGATACACTCCACTATTACCCGCCCGCCGCACTTCCATTCGAGTTGATCAACAATTACGGCCCGACCGAATGTACGGTGGTGACCACGTCGGGGCCGGTGCATGCGAACGGCACGACGGATCGTCTTCCCGCCATCGGGCGGCCAATCGAAAAAATGCAGGTCTACATTTTGGACGAATCCGGCCAGCCGGTATCGTCGGGTGTGCCGGGCGAACTTTACATCGGCGGCGTTGGGCTGGCACGGGGCTACCGGAACCGGCCCGAGTTGACCGCGGCGCGGTTCGTGTCGAGTCCGGTTGGCGCCGAACCAAAGGGACGACTCTTCAAAACGGGTGACATGGCCAAGTTTCTCCCCGACGGGCAAATCGCCTTCCTGGGGCGCACCGATGAGCAGGTTAAGGTGCGCGGCCACCGCGTCGAACCCAACGAAGTCACCGCGGTGCTGAACGGACATCCACAGGTGCGGCAAAGCACCGTTGTCGCTCGTGAACTCGCCCCGGGCGATGTCCAACTGATCGGCTATTTCGTTGCCGCGCCCGAGTCGCAACCCACACCCGGTGAGTTGCGCGATTTCCTCGGCGCCCGTCTGCCGGATTACATGATCCCGGCCATGTACGTGCGGTTGGAGAAACTGCCGTTGACCCCGAACGGGAAGGTGGATCGAGCGGCCCTGCCCGTGCCGGACGACACCAACACCCTGCGGGACAGCGCGTTCACCGCCCCCCGGACCGACATGGAAAAAGCCGTGGCCGGCATCCTGGGTCGTCTCCTGGGACTCGAAAAAGTGGACGTGGAAGAGAACTTCTTTGCGCTTGGGGGTCACTCGCTTCTGGGAGCGCAACTCATGGCCCGTGTGCGCGACACCTTCGGGGTCGAAGTGCCCCTGAGGATGCTGTTCGAGTCTCCCACGGTGGCCGAATTGTCCGCCGAAATCGAACGACTGCTTGTCGCCAAACTTCAGGCGACGAGCGAAAGCGACGTACAGCGCCTTCTCGATTCGACCCCGCAGACGGAAGCCGGAGCCTAGTCACCGTGACCGCCAAACCGCACGTTTCGGCCGGTGAGAGGAAGAAGGCTTCGGACCTGAGCTTGTTTCAACTGCTTGACCCCGAGGTCCTCGCCGACCCCTATCCGTTGTACCACCGGCTCCGCCGCGAAGACCCGGTGCATTGGGACCCGTACCTGCATTCCTGGGTCGTCACGCGCTACGATGACGTGGTCCGGGTGTTGCGCGATTTTTCCGCCGACCGCACGCCGACCGCCGAGCAATTGACCGCCATGGATCTTTCGGCGATGAACCCCATCGCCAAAGTCATGGTCAAGCAGATGTTATTTCTGGATCCTCCGTCCCATACGCGCATCCGCGCCCTGGCGTCCGCCGCGTTCACCCCGCAACGGGTGGAAGTCCTGCGGTCGCACATTCGGGACATTGTCCGGGATTTGCTGGGCAAGGTGAAGCAGAAGGGACGCGCCGACCTGATCGCCGATCTGGCCGAGCCGCTCCCGTGCATTGTGACGGCGGAAATGCTCGGGGTACCGGTCGAAGACCATCGCCAATTGAAGTTGTGGTCGCAGGATTTCGCCGAGATGCTCGGCAACTTCCAGCACAACCCCGACCGCGTCCCGAAGATCCTGAAGAGCACGCAGGAAATGACCGCCTATTTTCACCGGGCCATGCACTGGGACAAGTTGCGGCCGGATGGTTTGGTCGCTTCGTTGATGAACGCCCGGGTGCAGGGAGATCGTTTGACCGAGGAAGAAGTGGTCGCCAATTCCATCGTGACCATGATCGGCGGACAGGAAACCACGACCAACCTCATCGGCAACGGCACGCTCTCGCTGTTGCGCAATCCCGACCAGCTCGAGAAGCTTCGCGGAGACCTTTCCCTGATTCCCTTCGCAACGGAAGAGTTGCTGCGGTATGAGAGCCCCAGCCAGCACACCGCGCGGCTCACCCCGGAAGACACCGAGCTGGGAGGCAAACAGATTCGCAAACGCCAGGCGGTCATGGCGATCATGGCGGCGGCAAACCGCGATCCGGACCGGTTCCCCGATCCCGATCGACTGGACATTACCCGCCAGGACAACCGGCATGTGGCCTTCGGATACGGCGCCCATTACTGTTTCGGCGCGCCGTTGGCGCGGATCGAGGGCCAGATTGCTTTCGAGGAGATGATCCGCTTCTTCCCGCATTGGTCGCTGGAGCCCGGGCTGCTGACGTGGCGGACCAATTCGGGCCTGCGCGGCTTGACGTCGTTGGGGGTAAACTTTACCGGTAACAACCGTCCGCAACAGACATGACCAAAGCCGAATCCATTCCGAACACGGGGTCGCTCTCCACGGCCAGGCAACGGCTGTTGGAAAAGCGATCGCGTGGAGGTCAGACTGCGCGCCACGCCGAATTACCACCCGCGAGGGCCTCATGAGCGGTAGTAGCCTCCAGCGGGCCGTGCCGGCCAATCCGACGGGATCTCAGCCACCCGCCGCCGGCCCTAAATCTTCACACAGGTCGAAAGTCTTGCTGGGTCAGGTCCAAAAGGAGAACCCGGAATTGCGGGCTGAAGACGCGTTTATCGTGCCGGCATGGTTTTCGGAACAGAAAGTATGGTTGCGAGACCCACTGCGCTCGGACAGCTACGTGTACAACTTCCCGGTTCTCCTCCGCCTGCGCGGGCCACTCAACGAAAGAGCGTTGCGGGGCGGGCTTCAGCAGATCGTACGACGCCACGAAGTGTTGCGCTCCGTCTTCCGCATCTTGGATGGAGAACTCGTGCAGATTGTCGTGCCCGCCCCAGAGCTGTCCCTCCCGGTCACAGACCTGAGTGATTTGCCCGAGTCCGCGCGCGATGCGCGAGTGCGGGAACTCGCCCTCGAAGAGGCCAATCGTCCCTTCGATCTGGCGCAAGGCCCGGTGTTTCGTGGCCGGCTCATTCGTCGGACGACAGGCGATCACATCCTGCAACTCACGACCCACCAACTCGTGTACGACGAGTGGTGCACGGGCGTCTTGATCCGCGAGTTATCCGCGTCGTATCAAGCGTTCGCAGCAGGGACGACGCCGACCGAACCGGGCCCGGCGCATCCGTATGGCGATTTCGTGCGCTGGCAGGAGGCGCGGTTCCAAGGCGCCGCGTTGGAATCAGAGTTGGCCTACTGGAAACAGCAGCTCGACAGCCCGACCGGCTTCCAACACCTGCCAACCGACCACGCGCGTCCGGCGGTGCCCACGCACCGGGGCGCGAGGGAAACGGCTGCGCTGCCGGCCGACCTGGCGAACTCGCTGAAGGTGATGAGCCGGCAGGAGCGGGTCAGCCTGTTCATGGTCTTGCTCGCCGGATTCCAGTGTCTGCTGCACCGTTATTCGAACGACGAGGAGATCGGCGTGGCCTCGTGCGTGGCGAACCGCGCCTTGCTGGAGGTTGAAGGATCAATCGGCCGGTTCGCCAACCACACGGTCCTCCGCACCAGTCTGTCCGGGAACCCCAGCTTTCGCGAGTTGCTCAAGCGCGTGCGGGAGGTTGCCCTGAGCGTCTATTCGCACCAGGAACTGCCGTTCGCCGCAGTGTTGGAGAAGGCGGGCAACGGCTCGGGTCCCACCCGTCACCCGCCATTTCAAACGATGTTCATCCTGCAAAACGCGCCCAAGGAAACCTGGCAACTTCCGGGACTGGAGGCAACCTGGCTGCCGCTGTACCCGGGGACCACGACGCATGACTTGATCGTCTGGCTGACGAGCGAGCCCGCGCTCGAAGTTACCCTGGAGTACAGCACCGACTTGCTCAACGCGGCGACGATGAGACGGATCCTCGACGACTACCAGTCGATCCTGGCGGCAATGGCGAAGGACCCCGGGGCGCTCGTCAACGCCATACCGATTTCCGCCGCGCCGGTTCCCAAGCCCGATCACGCACAGCCACCCCTCTCAACATCGAGCAACGGCACGAGATCCGGGGACAACGCTCGCGTCGAATCACGGTTGATCGAACTCTGGGAAGCGGCATTCGGGTTGCATCCAATTCGCGCGGACCAAAACTTCTTCGAACTGGGTGGAGATTCTCTCCTCGCGGCGCGGTTGTTCACGCAAATCGAGAAAGTCTTCAAGACAAAACTGCCGTTGGCCACGCTCGTGGAGTCGCCCACGATCGGGCAACTGGCGGAGATTCTTTCCGCACCGGCAACGCATTCGCCGAGTTCCTGCCTGGTCGCGGTCCAGCCCAAGGGAACGCAGCCTCCGCTGTTTTGCGTCCACGGGCACGCGGGCGAAATCTTCTACTGCTGGAACCTGTCCCGATGCCTGGGAATGGACCAGCCGCTTTTCGGGTTGAGGGCCAAGGGCCTCAGCGAGAAGACCGCTCATTACACCGTCGAGGAGATGGCCGCCCATTATCTCCAGGAGATTCTCGCCGTTCAGCCACACGGGCCGTATTACCTCGGCGGCTACTGCTTTGGCGGCCTGGTGGCGTACGACATGGCCCGGCTGTTGAGCGCCCAGGGCGAAACCGTGGCACTCCTCGCCTTGTTCAATACCCCGGCCCCAAGATCCCTGGATGGTTGGCCGTTGCAGCAGACGTATCTCACGAAGAGAATCGCCCACGAGTTGCGGAAGCTCGGCGAACTCGGCATCCGCGACAAGCTGGAGGCTCTCGGCGCGAAGACGGCGGGGCTCGGCCGGCTCGCTCTCGGTACCATCAAGGAAACCGTCTGGAAGATTTCCGTCAAATACCCGCTCGGCCGCGCCGAGAAATGGACGCAGCGATTGTTGGACATCCCCGATATCAACATTGCCGCGGCCAAGGCCTACGCTCCCGGTCCCTACCCGGGCCGGGGCATCCTGTTCCTCACGGAAGAAGCACCGTCGCTCTACAGCATCGACCCGAAGTCCGGCTGGACTCCCCTGATCAAAGGCGGAATCGAGGCGTACGACGTCGAAGGGGACAACATTTCCATGTTTGACACGCGCTACATCGAGGTCCTGGCCGGGAAATTGAAGTCCTGCATCAACCGCGCGCACAACGCCTAGCCAATCTCCCACTGGAAACATTGGAACGCGACGTTGTCGGTTTCGACCGCTGCCGCCCCCAAGTAGCCCGGTGCCGGCGTCAGATGCTCGAGGGTCCAGTGTCGGGAAACATCGGGGTCGTCGAAGGCGCGCAAAATGGCGGCCGGTTCGCCGGGAGACAAACTCACTTCCACTCGATCCAACCCGTACGACACACCTTCGCCCCGTCCCTTCAGGTACGCTTCCTTGCGGGTCCAACAACAAAAGAACGCTTCCAACCGCCGGTCGGAAGACAGTGCGCGAAGCTTCTGGAATTCGTTCGGGGAAAAATGGCCCTTCGCCAGATTTTCAACGTCGATATCCTCGCGGACGCGCTCGATATCGACTCCGATCCTGCGCCCCCGCGCAAAGCCGAAAAGCCCCACGTCCGCGGAATGGGAAACGCTGAAGCGCGCGGAAGCGGCCTGCGCCCCGCCGTCGAGGCCGGGTTTGCCGAACTTGTCGTAAGTGAAACGGAGTTGGCCCGGTTCGGTTTCCACATACGCCCCCAACAAGGTCCGCAACGATGCCCGAGCGGCCATGTACCGCCGGGCATCCACACCGCTCAAGAATTGGCTGGCGCGGGCTCGTTCGTCGGGCGACAGAATCGACCGGAAGCCCGGCAATTGCTCCGGCACGAGGTCGAGAGCAACGACCCATAGATGCGCCTCGGCATTGCCCAGGTCGCCCGGCTGTGTGCGGGATGGCCACGGACTTGTCATGGTTGGATCCTCTCTATACCATTGACCTGACCGTGAGAGAAAGGTTAGAAGTCGCTCCGGTCGTAGCGGATGAAGGGGCGAAGGCAATCAGCGATACGAGATTCATGACGATGCGCGACGCGGCATCGCCGTGGCACCACGCGTTCCGCAGGTGGGCCAGGTCATCGGTGCTTGTCATGGCTGCCGTGTTGGTCATCGGGCTGGGAGTGGTGACCGTCTATCGTGCCGCCTACTCGCCCGATCACCGGTCTGATTTCACCGTGTATACCGCCGCCGGCGATGCTGCTCTCGCCGGCGCGGACCTCTACAAGGCGCAAAACCCCCGCAGGTTATCCTACGTGTATCCGCCTCCGTTTGCCATCCTCATGGTCCCATTCTCCCTGCTGCCAGTGTCCCTGGGTTCGCTCGCGTGGTATGTCCTCTCGGTGTTGCTTACGTTCTGGTCGCTGCGAATGTGCGTCGCCATGGTGCAAGAGGAGCGGCGCTTCGACGGCGATACATTCTGGATGGCGGTATTGGCGGCCGTGCTGGTGCTGCCGTGGTTCATCCAGGGAACGGCGGAAGGCCAGGCAACATTGTTGATGTCGTGGCTGGTGGTGGCGGCGTTATATTGGCAGACCAAGAACCGTCCTGATCCTCGGCGCAACCTGTCTGGCCGGCGCAATCCTGGTGAAAGTGTTCCCGGCAGTGTTGCTCGCCTATTTCGGCTGGCGTCAGAAGTGGCGGTTTGTCGTCGCCACGCTCGTGCTGGTTGTCATCGGCGCCCTCGTGCCACCCGCCATGGTATTCGGCTGGAGCAGAACCTTGACCTACTGGCGCGAATGGGCCGCCGTGGTCGGAGGGCCATCGCTAGGCAACGAGCAGCAGCGTCGCGGAAGTCCCGTGGACGGTCAGTTGCTCAGCCCGTACAAGGTGCGAAGCCAGACGTTGGAGGCCGTTTGCTGGCGGCTGACGGGCGCCGGGCACGCGCGGGAGATCGCCGTGACGACCGCCGTCGCCATGCTGTTGATCATCGGGCGCATCGGATGGCGGTCGCAACCGCAGAGCGAATCCCTGATCGTGTCAGCGATATTGGTCTGGATGATCCTGGCGGCGCCACTTTCGGAGTTTCATTATCTCCTTGTCTTATTGCTCCCAATGATGGCAATGGTCTTTGTGGCAGTCCATGAGCCGGACGGGGTGACCCGCTGGCTGGTGCGCGTGACGTTGGCCGTGTTTGCCGTGGCCAGCCTGCTGACGGTGGGGTTTGTGCCGCTGCAGCAAATGGGGCTGCTGTGTTGGGCAATGATCGGGTTGTGGGGCGTGCTGTTGACGGTTGTGGTCCGTCAGGCACGAATGAACGGTTCGGAATGACCCGTGTGGCTGGCCGGCGACGCCCAGGCCGATCCACGCGGGAAACAGCAAGGAGGGTTATGCGCCAGGTGAAGGATCAGGGCCAGAGTCAGATCACCATGCCGTTTGCCGACGAAACGATGGTACACGATGACAGCCGCGGGAGCGGAACCGATTCACAATGGTTCGGTTCCCTCGTTTCCACGCCGATTTCGCTGGTGCTGCCGATGTTCAATGAAGGTCCGGCCGTCGACGTCACGTTGAAACACGCGATCGAAGGTCTCGAACGCAAGTTCGCGGATTTCGAGATTGTTGTGGCCGACGACGCCAGCACCGACGGGTGCGCCGAGAAAGTGGAACAGTGGACCCGCAGCGACCCGCGAATCCGACTGGTGCGCCTCCCGCACAACCAACGATTTGGGGGCGCGCTGTGCGCCGGTTTCCAGGCCGCTTCGAAAGATTTTCTCGTGTACACCGATTTCGATCTGCCGATCCGGTTGGACAGCCTGCCGCGCCTGCTGGAAGCGTTTTCGGACGCGGATGTGTTGACCGGTTATTCCGATGCGGGCGCCAAATACGCCAATTGGAAATCGAGGGTGATCTCCCTCGGCTACAATTCGATGGTGCGCGCGTTATTCGGGTTGCGGCTGCGCGACATCAATTTCGGATTCAAGGCGGTGCGGCGGTCGGTTTGGGAGAAAATGCGGCTCCGTTCCCGCAGCCCATTTGTCGATGCCGAGTTGTTCGTGCAGGCCGAGCACCTCGGCTACCGCGTGAAAGAGGTCCCCGTGCCCTTTGTGCAACGGCAGTTGGGAGCGTCCCACATCCGCCGACTGGATGTCATCGCCGCCACCATGTTCGACATGGCGAAACTGCGCCTGACGTTGTCGCGCCGGCTGGGGCGGCGCGCCGACCCCCGCGCCTAGATTGTTCGTGAAGCTCCTGATCGTCAACGCCGACGATTTCGGGCTCGACCCGGCCGTCAACGCCGCAATCACAAAAGCCCACACCGACGGTCTGTTGACCAGCGCCAGTTTGTTGATCGCCGCGCCTCATGCGGCGGAGGCAGTCGAGTTTGCCCGGTCCCACCCGGAACTTGGTGTCGGCCTTCATCTTTGCCTGGTGGACGGTCGCTCTGCGGCGCTTTCGGATAAAATCCCCGCGCTGGCAACCGAGGCGGGAGAATTGCCGTCGAGTCCGTTCGCTCTCAGCGCCCGATTGTTGTCCAACAAGAAACTGGATACAGACATCGAAATCGAACTGCGGGCGCAAATCAGCCGGTTCATGGCCACGGGTCTGCGTCCGACCCACCTCGACACGCACCAGCATATGCACTTGCACCCGCGTGTGTTGGCGGTTGTCACCCGTCTGGCGCGCGAGCACGGCATCACCTTCATCCGCGCCCCGGTCGAGCCCCTCTGGCCGGCGATCCACTGCGGCTGGCAACGGTTGCCGCGGAAACTTGCCCGCTGGACGATATTCGCTGCGCTTGGTTCGTGGACGAAGCAACAACTGCGCCGCCAGGGCTTTCATACGGTCGATCGCGCGGTCGGCGTGCTTGACCCCGGGCATCTGACCGAGCCGTTCCTCGCGTCGTATCTCCCGGAATTGCCGGACGGACTCACGGAAATGTTCTTCCACCCCGCCGACCGCCCGGCCGAACCCCTGCTCCGGATGCAGCGCGGCTACGAGCACGCCGCCGAATTGCAGGCCCTCTGCAGTCCGCGCCTGCGGCAAGCTCATCAATGAGTCCGGGATTCATCTCACCAATTTTCGGGAGTTGTCACTCCCCGGCTCCTGACTTCTGACTCCCGTTGCCGCCATCCACGGCGATTCGCATCCATGGTTCGCCGTTCTGTGGTTGACAGCTACTGTGCAGCGGACAAAAATCGGTACCGTAAAAATAGCCGCGCTGGCACCCAACTCGACGCCCAAGCATGACGTGAAAAAGAATTCTGTGAACCTGAAGGCACTACTATTCGGTCTTGGCTTCTCCCTGCTGCTGGTTGAACAAACGCTCCACGGCCAGCAAGGCGATGTTGACCGTAATCGACTCGCCGAACTCCGCGCCAACGCGGAAACAGGCGATGCCAAAGTCCAGAATGAACTGGGCCTCCGCTATGCCAACGGCCAGGGCATAACGACGAATGTGGCGGAGGCGGTGAAGTGGTTTCACAAGGCTGCCGACCAGAATTTCGCCGCGGCTGAATTTAATCTGGGCGTCTCCTACGCCACCGGCCAGGGCATAACGACAAATGTGGCGGAGGCGGTGAAATGGTTTCGCAAGGCCGCCGACCAGAATCTCGCCAAGGCCCAATTCAATCTGGGCCTCTGCTACGAGGAAGGCCGCGGCGTGACCAAAGATGAGGCAGAGGCGGTGGCATGGTTTCACAGAGCCGCCAGCCAGAATCTCGCCGTGGCTCAATACCTACTGGGCGACTGCTACGCCAGGGGCCGCGGCGTGACGAAGGATGAGACGGAGTCGGTGAAATGGATCGCTCTGGCGGCGGCGCAAGGCATGGCGGAAGCGAAGGCGGACATTCCCTGGATTGAAAGCCACGTGCCGGAGAAGCAAATAGCGGAGGGGAAACAGCGGGCGATGGATTGGCTCGAAAGGCAGCGGAGGATGTCCTCCACAAGCGATTTCAATCCTTGACTCATTTTTCCCAGCCCCTGTTGCACCCGGCATTTGTGGGGGGGTGCGGCCGGCAACGGAACGTCTCGTCGGACTCGGCTTACTGGCGAGCTTGGAGTTGCGTGAGCGCGCTCCGCGCCTCGGCGTAATCCGGCTTGATCCGCAGGGCCTGCTCGTAGTGCACAATCGCCTCTGGCACCCGGCCCGCCTGCGCCAAAGCGTTCGCCAGATTGCAGTGCGCCTCGACGGAATCGGGCTTGATCCGCAACGCCCGTTCATAATGCCCGATGGCATCGCTGACCTTGCCCTCCCGCAAGAAGGCATTTCCCAAATTGATGTGCGCCTCGGCGTAATCGGGATTGATCCGCAGCGCCTGTTCGTAGTGGTCAATAGCCTCTTCACGCTTGCCGGTGCGATACAAAGCCAGCCCGAGGTTGCTGTGCGCTTCGGCGTATTGGGGATTGATCCGAAGCGCCTGCTCCAAATGCTCGATCGCTTCCGGCATCCTGCCCAATCTCATCAAAGCGATCCCCAGATTGTTGTGGGCCGCAGCACTATCGGGTTCGATCCGTAATAGCTGCTCGTAGTGGGCGATGGCTTCGTCGAGCTTTCCCGTTTGCGCCAACGTCGCCGCCAGATCGTAGTGCGCCTGGGCGTAATCGGGATTAATCCGCAGGGCCTGCTCGTAGTGGGCAATGGCTTCGTCGAGCTTTCCCGTTTGCGCCAAAACCACCCCCAAACCGGTGTGTGCTTCGGCGTAATCGGGCTTGATCCGCAGGGCCTGCTCGTAGTGGGCGACGGCTTCCCCGATCTTTCCCGCTTGTGCCAAAACCGCTCCCAGATTGTTGTGCGCCGCGGCGTAATCGGGAGTAATCCGCAGAGCTTGCTCCCAGTGACTGATCGCCTCCGGGAGCCTACCCAGACGGGCCAGGGCGAGCCCAAAGTCGTTGTGCGCTTTAGAAGAATCAAGTTTGATCCGCAGGGCCTGCTCGTAGTGCCCTATCGCCTCTTGAATTCTGCCCGATTGCACCAGGGCATTTCCCAGGTTGATTTGCGCATCGGCCAAATCGGGATAGAGGCGCAGTGCCCGCTCGAACTGCCGAATCGCCTCCTGCACCTGTCCCGACGCTTGTAGTTGCATCCCCCAGTCGTTGTCCGCCTCGGCACATCCCTCGACGCTCGCTAACAGGTTAAATGCCACCGAGAAGGCCAGCAGGAGTCCGTAGCCCCAGCGCAGCACACGCCGCCAGAGCGGTTGACAAGCCATAGCGCGCTCCAAACTCAAGATGCCAACCACCGCCAGCAGTACCAGCGCCGGCACGAAGTCCACCTCATAGCGAGGGACAACGAAGCGGAACAACCCAAGCGTCAACGCGCACGTCCCAAACAGCAGGGCGACAGTTATCACGAACCCGCGCAAGACCGACCTCGCCTGACCCGACCAACCCCGCCACGCCAGCGGCGCCGCCAATGCCAGCCACGCCAGGGGAATGTTGGTCAGCACACCGAAAGCATGTGTGGCGCGAGGCACGAAAGGAAAACGACCGCTCCAATCCGCCGTCTCAAGAAAATAAGCCCGCAAGTCTGACCAGACATAACGCAAACCGAACTGTTGAACTGCGAGCTGTGACGCGTGTTGGTCAACATGGTAATGCCAGCCGAACTCAAATGGATTATCGAAACGCAGTTCGTTGTACAGCATCAGCCCCAGTCCGATGAGTGTGATCGGGAGCGTCGCTGCCGCCAGCACCGCCCACACCTGCCGCCGCTCACGCCACGCTTGGGCCACTGGTACCAGCAGGATAATCGCACCGAACAACAAATTTGGTCGCGCCCCCACTGCCAGCCCGTACGCCAGCACTCGCTGCGGCCAGCCATCCCACCCCCGCTCCGTCCCCTGTAACGCACACCAAATGCCTCCCAGCGCCAGCATCGTCAGCATATACCCGCAACTGATCGCCACTTCCCAAACCTCGCACTGAGCCAAGAGGGGCGGCAGGAATGCAGCCAAGCCAAGCGCCAGAACGCACGGCGGCCACCACCGCGACGCTGACTTCGGGGAAGTAGCGCCGCCACAGGCCGCGTAGTATCCCCACGCTCGCCAAAAAACCCACGGCGCAAAAAATCGTCATGGCCTGACGATAGAACAGGTAGTGGCCGGTCAGCGCCACATACGGCCAGAACAGCATCACGGCGGGCGTAACCCCGAAATAAAGGTACAACTTGCCCCGGTAATAACTCAGGTCCATCACCCCGTTGGGGCGAAGTAGAGTCGGGGTATAGGGGTCGGCGAGCTGCGCAAGCCCGGGCGGCACTTCTTTCTTCAGGTTGAGCTGGCCGGCGCGAAAACTTTGCACCAACAAATTGTAGTAGCTGCTGGCCGCATTCAGACTGAGTTGTGTGACAGCCCCTTCGTGGGCCGTACATGCGTAAACCCCGATAACGAGCAAACACACGGAAGCCAGGACTCCGTGCTGAATCCAGGGAAGTTTCGCTCCGGATGCTTCTGCCTGTTGTCGATGAGGCTCACCGGGTATGGCCGGTGAGACCTCACCGGGCCGATCTGGCAGCAAGCGCCAAACCCAAGAGAGAGTGAGAAAAGCCAGCCAACTGAGCGTTGCGGAGATGACAAACGCCACACCGCCAAAACCCAGGCTTCGCCAGATGCGCTCGGCCTTCGTGCAGACGCCAAAGCTGCGCGACGCGAACTCAAAACGATTCTTCCATTCGTAAGATTCGACAAAGCTGCCCGGATTCACCTCCAGGTATTGCATTGCCCTGGCTTTAAGAATCTGACCGTTCGACGAAGTCAGTCCACGACTGGCAGCTTCAATGTCTTCCCATTGCCGGATGATGGCAACTTTCTCCGGCGGAAACTTCTTCCGCAACGCCGCCTCGATCTCCTCGGGCTTTGCACCCTCCGGGTATTCGTCTGTCGTGTTGTACTCTGGAATCTCGACAACAATCTTGTGCTCTCTCTTACCGGGAAAAACATCGAAAACCTTCGCCAACCGTGATTGCGTGAGAACCGTATGCGCGAAAATCATCATTTGACGACCATCGGGAGACGTCACCGTGTAAAGGGTTCCCTCTGTCTGCTGGCCAAGGCGAAACTGCTCCAGCAACACGTTGGCCTCGTTGATTTTGGAGGGCTCGTCGCCCGTCGGAGCGCGCCAAACCGAGACCGTCTGCATTAGGAATGCAGTCAAGCCGACAATCGCAGAGACGACTACCCGCGTCCGGCTACATGGCACAATTATCCTCATGGCAAAGACGCCTCGACTGCGTCGATGACGATTCTAAGCCTGCAAAAAGGATCTGTCATTGAAGAAACGGCGCATCATTTGGAAGGTCCCGTTGGTTGCACCGTCGGCAAGCCTTCGGCGCGTTTACGCCACCAGCCGGTCCGGGGCGCGTACCGTTGAACTCGGCTCCAGGGCTACGCTCACGCTTCGGCTTATGGGCGAGCTTGCAGTCGCGCGAGCACGCTCTGCGCCTGGATGAAATCGGGCTTGATCCGTAGCGCCAGTTTTAAATGCTCGATCGCTTCCGGTATCCTCCCCACCTGGCCCAAAGCCACCCCCAGATTGTAGTGCGCGTCCGCGAAATCGGGCTTGATCCGCAGCGCCTGCTCGAAGTGCTGAATGGCTTCCTCGATCTTTCCCGTTCGCGCCAAAGCGATCGCCAGATCGTCGTGCGCCTCGGCGTAATTGGGATTAATCCGGAGGGTTTGCTCGAAGTGCTGGATGGCTTCCCCGGTCTTGCCCGTTTGCGCCAGAGTTACCCCAAGATAGTAGTGCACGTCGGCGAAATCGGGGTTGATCCGCAGGGCCTGCTCGAAGTGGGCGATGGCTTCCTCGACCCTACCCGTTCGTGCCAAAGTCATCGCCAGATCGTAGTGCGCCTCGGCGTAATCGGGCTTGATCCGCAGGGCCTGCTCGAAGTGCTGGATGGCTTCCCCGGTCTTGCCCGCTCGCTCCAAGGTTACCCCCAGATTGTTGTGTCCCTCGGCGTGATCGGGCTTGATCCGCAGGGCTTGCTCTTGGTGCCCAATCGCCTCCGGCAGCTTGCCGAGCTGCATGAAAGCGTTCCCCAGGCACTCGTGAGCGTCGGCGTCATCCGGGTCGATCTGCAGCGCGTGCTCATACTGCTCGATCGCCTCCTGAAGTCTCCCCGCAGACTTCAATTTGAGCCCGCGAAGCGTGTCGACCTCGGCGTAATGGTCGGCGGTCGCGAGCAGATTCAACGCCACCGAGAAGGCCAAGAGCACGCCCCAGCCACCGCGCGCGGCCCGCGGCCAGCCCGGCCGGTCCGCCAGTGCGCGCTCCAGTCCGAGAATGCCAATCACTGCCAACAGCAGCAGTGACGGCAGGAAGTCCACCTCATAATCGAAGCTCGAGGCATAGAAAAGCCCCAGAGTGAACGCGCACGCTCCAAACACCAGCGCTGTGGCCGTCACAAACCGGCGCAAGATCGATGCCGTCTGACCCGACCGACCCCGCCACGCCAGCGGCGCCGCCAGTGCCAGCCACACCAGCGGAATGTTCGTCAGGATGCCGAAGGGTTGTTTCGTCATCTGTGCATCATAGCCCGCCGGCAAAGGTGGCACGGGGGCTTCATGCACGAAAGGGAAGCGGGTACTCCAGCGCGCCGGCTCCAGAAAGTAGCCGCGGAAATTAAACCAGAGAAAATGCGGACTGAAGGCCTGCCGCGCAACCTGCCGGTCCGTGGCCAACTGGTAGCGCCAGCCGAACTCGAATGGATTATCGAAGCGCAGTTGGTTGTAGAGCATCAGCCCCAACCCAATGAATGTGATCGGGACAACCGCCGCTGCCAGCACAGGCCAAATTCGTTGCCGCTCGCGCCACGCCTGGGCCACCGGCACCAGCAGGGCGACCGCGCCGAACAACAGGTTTTGTCGCGCCGCCACTGCCAGCCCGTACGCCGCACTCGCCGCCGCCAGCCATCGCCACCCCCGCTCCGGCTCGTGTAACGCGCGCCAAATGCCTCCCAGTGCCAACATCGTCAACATATACCCGCAACTGCGCGCCACCTGGTAAAAGCTCGCTTGCGTCAACTGCGCCAGGGTACCCGCCGCCAATCCGAGCGCGACCGCGCCGGCGGCCACCACCCAGACGCTCACCTCGGAGAAATAGCGCCGCCACAGCGCGCACAGCAAGCCCACGCTGGCCAGGAAGCCGATGGCGCAAAATACCACCACGGCCAGTCGATGAGAAAGGTAGTGGCCGGTCAATGCGACAAACGGCCAAAACAGTATCAACGCCGGTGTCACCCCAAAGTAAACGTAGAGACGGCCCTCGTAGTAGCTCAGGTCGTGCATCCGGTATGGGGCCGACCGATAGATTTCATTGGCGGCTGGATCGTAGGGGTCGCCGAGTCGTGTGAGCCCGACCGGCACCTCCTTTTTCAGGTTGAGCTGGCCGGCGCGAAAGCCCTGCACCAATAGATTGTAAGAAGCGTCCGCCGCATTCTCCAAGCCGAACTTCTCCCAATCCCCCGGCAGGCTCATGTACGCGTCGAGCCCGATGACCAGCGCGCACACGGCGCCCAGTGAGATCCATGCGGTTTTCATCGTCCCCGCGAGCCTTTCGTCACGAAACTTCCCTCATTCGGTTGAATAAGCTCTCCCCGTTTGTCAAACGTCAAGTCGAGAATTGGCAATCGGGCCTGCCTTCCCGCTGTGGACGACTTGCGAACCTCGAGGTTTAACATTCCGAGAGGTGCCGTTGGACTCGGCTCCAGCGCTACCCTCGCGCTTCGGCTCACGGGCGAGCTTGCAGTTGCGCGAGCGCGCTCCGTGCTTGAGTGAAATCGGGCTTGATCCGTAGCGCCTGTTCCAAGTGCCCGATCCCTTCGGCTGTCCTCCCCGCCTGGCCCAAAGCGATCCCCAGATTGTAGTGCGCTTCGGCATAATCGGGCTTGATCCGCAGGACCTGCTCGAAGTGGGCGATGGCTTCCTCGATCCTTCCCGTTTGTGCCAACGCGATCCCCAGATTGTAGTGCGCCTCGGCGAAATCGGGCCTGATCCGCAACGCTTGCTCGTAATGCTGGATGGCTTCCTCAAGCTTTCCCGTTTGCGCCAACGCGATCCCCAGATTGTAGTGCGCCTCGGCGAAATCGGGCTTGATCCGTAGCGCCTGCTCGTCGTGCTGGATGGCTTCCTCGAGCTTTCCCGTTCGTGTCAAAACCGCTCCCAGATCGGTGTGCGCTTCGGCGTAATCGGGTTTGATTCGTAGCGCCTGTTCCAAGTGCTCGATCCCTTCCGTTATCCTCCCGGCCCGGCCCAAAGCGATACCCAGATCGTAGTGCGCTTCGGCGAGATTGGGCTTGAGCCGTAGCGCCTGCTCGTAGTGCTGGATGGCTTCCTCGAGCTTTCCCGTTTTTGCCAACGCGATCCCCAGATTGTCGTGCGCCTCGGCGAAATCGGGCTTGAGCCGCAGCGCCTGCTCGTAGTGCTGGATGGCTTCCTCGAGCTTTCCCGTTTGCGCCAACGCGATCCCCAGATTGTAGTGCGCGTCGGCGTAATCGGGATTAATCCGCAGGGCCTGCTCGTCGTGCTGGATCGCTTCCTCAATCTTTCCCGTTTGCGCCAAAGCCGCTCCCAGATCAGCGTGCGTTTCGGCGTAATCGGGATGAATCCGTAGCGCCTGCTCGTAGTGGCCGATGGCTTCCTCAATCTTCCCCATTCGCGCCAAAGCCGCTCCCAGATCGGCGTGCCCTTCGGCGTAATCGGGATGAATCTGTAGCGCTTGCTCGAAGTGGCCGATGGCTTCCTCGATCTTTCCCATTTGCAACAAAGCCACCCCCATCTCGATGTGCGCCTCGGCGTAATCGGGATTAATCCGTAGCGCCCGCTGGTAGTGTTCGACCGCCTCTGAGACTTTGCCCGCCTGGAACAATTGATAGCCCAAGCCGGTCTGTACCTCGGCATGACGTTCAACGCCCGCCAGCAGGTTAAACGCCACCGAGAAGCCCAACAGCAGACCCCATCCCCAGTGCAGCGCACGCCGCCGACCCGGCCGGTCAGCCAGCCCCGACTTCGACGTCGGGGCCAGTGCGCGCTCCAATCCGAGGATGCCAATCACGGCCAACAGCAGCAGTGACGGCAGGAAGTCCACCTCATAGCGGGCAGACGAATCGTAGAAGAGGCCCAAGGTCAAAATGCAGATCGCCGAAAGCAGGGCCACCGACGTTACAAACAACCGCAAGACCCGACCCGCCGGTTCCGATCGATCCCGCCACGCCAGCGGCGCCGCCAGCGCCAGCCACACCAGCGGGATGTTCGTCAGGATGCCGAAGGGTATCCTCGGCCCCAGCGTAACCCGCTGGTGGGGGTGGCATGGCGATTCCCTGCACGAAAGGAGTGCGAGCCGTCCAGCGCACCGGCTCCAGAGAATACACCCGGAAATTGAACCAGAGATAGCGAAGACTGAAGTGTTGCCCCGTGTCCATGCGGCACCTCGGCGTGCAACTGGTAATGCCACCCGAATTCGAACGGATTGCCGAAGCGCAGCGCATTGTAAAGCATCAACCCCAACCCGATGAGTAGGATCGGGATGGTCGCCGCGAGGACTGGAGCGCCCATCTGACGTCCCTCACGCCGTGCTTGCGCCACGGGCGTCAGCAGGATGACCGCGCCGAACAGCAACGAGGGCCGCGCCCCCACCGCCAGCCCGTAGGCCACACTTGCCGCCACCAGCCACCGGTACCTCCGCTCCGGCTCGTGCAACGCGCACCAGACCGCCCCCAGCGCCAGCATCGTCAGCATATAGCCGCAACTGATCGGCACTTCCCATACATCGGACTGCGACAGCAGCACCGGTACGCCCGTCGCCAAGCCGAGCGCCAGCGCGCAGGCCAGCGACCACCCACACGCTCACCTCGGAGAAGTAGCGCCGCCACAACCCACGCAGCAGGCCCACACTGGCCAGAAACCCCACGGCACAGAAGATCGCCACTGCCTGCCGGTGAAACAGGTAGTGACCGGTCAGCGCGGCGAATGGCCAGAATAATATCAACGCGGGCGTAACTCCAAAATAAAGATAGAGCCGGCCCTTGTAGTAACTGAGGTTGAGCACCCCGGAATGTCGAACAGACGAGGGCAGAACGCGCGGGTTAGCGGGTTCCACGAGTACGGGCGGCACCTCTTTTTTCACGCTGAGTTGGCCGGCGCGAAAGCCCTGTACCAACAAATTGTAGTAAGAGTCCGCCGCATTCGAACTCCCCAGTTCGAGCACCCCCGGTTGGACCACAGACTGCGTATACCCCGATGACCAGCGCGCACACGGCGGCCAATGGGATCCATGCGGTTTTCATCGTCCCCGCGAGCCCTTCGTCACGATCCTTCCGTCATTCGGCTGAATAAGCTCCACCCGTCTGTCAAACGTCAAGTCGAGAATTGGCAATTGGGCCCGCCTTCCCGCTGTGGACGGTTTGCTGACCCGGCGGCTTCAGATTCCGGGCCGGATCAGGATGATCGGCGGCGTAATCGCAGAGCCGCCAGATGGGAACAGCCGGGCTAATGGCTCCATGGATGAGTAATCTTAAGAATGACAGCCAGTATCCACACCAGGATTCCGAAGGCGCCAATAACGATGGCGGCGATTGCCTTGCCTGAGCCGGTCAGATGGGGATTATAGGCCATTATTTCCCTCGCCTTAAGCGCCTTGTAAATGGCGACTGCCCCAACGACGAAACCAAAGAAGAAAACGCCTGTAATAGCGCATTTTAACGCTTCGTCTGCCATCTCGCACGGCCGCGGCGTTATCACAGCCGGGTGCTCCTTCCTCGCCGCTGGCACGCACGCGCTGCAGTATCGCTTGCCCGCAATCACCAGCAAGCAAAAGGCGCAATACGGCTGGCCACACCTTGCACAATTGTCAAGGGCCGATGCGTCTGGATGGTTCTTGCATTGCATACTCAGGCTCCTTCGAGGAGCTTCATTCGTGACGGTGACAGATGGGCCCGGCCATCAAACTATATTGGTAAAGTTGGCTCCCCGCAATACTTGAAAGAAAGAACCTTTCGAGTGGCATTTGAATTGGGCCTTTCCGGTGCTCGGAAGCCACGTTGAATGAACTTGGCGTTTTGCTCGCAATTAACTCGCGCGAGGGGATTTCGGTGGATTCAGAAGGGCGTTCCTGCCTGACACGGCTTCGTAAAATTCGATTTGCGCCACGCGCTTGACGCGGCGCGACAGGGTTGGACGTTGGAAACAATCACCACCGGAACCAAAGGCGCACTTCTGTCAGAGAGGAAAAGTTGATTCGCTGGTGAACTTCAGAAGTCACGATTGAGTTTGTCGAGGCGCTCCTTCTCAGAGGCTTGTCTTGCGGCTTCGAGGTCTTTTACGGCCTGATCGTGCGCCTTCTGCCAGTGAGTGTAAGTGAAGGTAACGCCGCCGTTATAGCGACTGCCAATCTTCGCAGTGGCCAGCCCGTCGTGCCGCACGTAATCATCCGCTCCTCCGCCTTCAAAGTGCGCCCAAGCAGAAGCACCACCGTTTGCTTTGAAAAAGATGTCGATTTGATCCTGTGTCAAATTGCCAAAAACTGCGTACTCGATCCGCACACACTTTCCTTTCACGAATTCTGCGCTGACGCGGATGTCATCTTTCCGGTAGCCAATGGTCTTATCAGAACCGGGAGTAGGAACTTCGGCAAGTCGTGGTTTACCGTACCGCGCTTCGCACTGTTGCTCTGTGGCGTCGAGCCAGGCCTGCGTTCTCACCGCCGAACACGCCAATATGACCGTAATCAACAGTGTGCGTTTCATGGCTGCGTAGGTTAGCAGGCCAAAGCAAACCGGGCAAGCGCGGTTCGTTCGCGCAAGACTGTTTGACACTGTCCCGTGTCCCGCGCTACACGATGCTCCATGACCAGTTACTACGGCTCCGATGGCCACGGAATGTTGCCGCGCGGTTCCCCGATGTTCAATCTCGGTGACGGTGGACGGGCGCGCATCGCAGCAGTGACGCGAACGTGGAAGGACGACCGCGCCGCCGAATTGCGGCGACGGGGTTATGGCGTGCTGCTGCAAATTGTCTTCCCGCGACCGTTGCGGATCGTATCTATTACGCCTTAATCGGCGCGATGTTGCTCGCCTTGTCCACGGCTGGCGAATTGACTTCCCGCGACACCGGGTAGAACTCCATTTCTTCGGGCGGATACTGTCTCAGCAGCGGCAACAACTTCTCAGGCTCTTGCGTTTTCGGGTCCAACCAAAGCGCCTCAGCATCCCGCGTCAAAATCACCGGCATCCTATCGTGAACGGTTTTCAGCAGCTCGTTGGCTTCCGTGGTAACAATGGTGCAACTCAGCACTTCCTCACCCTCTGGCGACTTCCAATGCTCCCACAGGCCCGCAAACCCGAACGGCTCGCGTGACTTCAACACGATTCGCACCGGCTGCTTCACCTTGCCGAGTTTCTGCCACTCGTAAAACCCGTCCGCCGGGATGATGCAGCGCCGTTTCTTCAGCGCGGCGCGGAAGGCGGGCTTCTCTGCCAACGTCTCGACGCGGGCGTTAATCATCCGGTTGCCGATACCGGGATCTTTCGCCCAGGACGGAATCAGTCCCCAAAGCATCTGCTTCATGTACCGCTTGCCGTCGTCACCAACCACGATCACCGCTTGCGTTGGGGCGATGTTGTAGCGGGCGGTGCACGCGTGGCCGATTCATCCGGCGGCATCGGTGCGCCGAAACGGTCAGCCACTTTCTTCAAGTCAGCGGTTAGGGTGTAGCGGCCACACATACCGCAATGACAATAGCGGGACGTGCGCTCAACCGCAACGCCAAGTCAGGAGTCGGCAATTACAGGGGACTACGCCGATTGTCACTGCCCTGTATGCCCTCCAGTGCGCCGACGGTGAGGACGTGAACACAGGTGTTCCTTCCGAAAACGCCTCTCATAGCCCGTTGCGGATGAAAACAGCTTCGTAAAACTCGATTTGCGCCACGATCTCGACGCGGCGCGATAGGCTGGACGTTGGAAAACTCAGCGCCCGGATATCGTGTCCGCCTTCGGTCAGCGGTGAGAAACAACAAGCGTTAACGCGGTTGACGCGCTTCGATTGCGAATTGCCTTTGCTTCCGTGCTGCCCTCTAATTATCGCTTCGCGGAATGATCTTCTACGGATACTTTAGGGATTGGCCCAAGACTTTGCCCTTAAGCGTGACCAAATTCATTCCCGTGCCATCAGCGGTGAGTGACAGACTCGTTCCGTGGGCGTCACCCTCGCCGACCAATTTCAGCTTGGATAACTGGCTTCTTGTATTGTAGCTGCCGACAATCTGGTATGTGAGGACACGACCGTTGGACAGAGTTAAAGTGCCGGTGCCCGTCCGCTTGCTGCCATTAGCAGCAACGCTAATATCCAGTTCCCAGTCTCCGTCCATACCCGCTGGCAGTGGCAATGAAACGCCTCCGGTCTGCGTCACGCATTTACGACCGACAATGCATTGCTTGTCTGAGTCGCTAAAGAACACTGTCAATGAGGATGGGACGATTGTTGCAGTTTCCTTTATGCTGTAGGTTCCTGCGATGTCTACGCCACCCTCTACACCCGTTATCACTCCGGTATACTTCACGTTGGCACCGACAACCCCAGCCCTTACGAAAGCGGTTCCCGTTATTGGCCCGCTTTCTTCGACGTAATCCGCGCCGTCCACATCCGTTAGGGTTCGCAGCCGGTAATCTTCCCGTTGGCTTGCTGTTGAAAATCCCCTATCACCACATCGTTGGAATCAACAGTGCTGTTCGTGTAGATGCCGCTCATATCCCACAGCGGCGTGTTCGTGAAGGCGTAACGTGTTGCCAATAGTGCGTTGATTAAATACTTCCGGTTGGTGTGCCCCAACCCGTGCAGAGATCGTAGCCCGCAGTGGCGGAAAACTGGGAGGGACTGTAATAGGTTTCGTTTTTGCCGCTGATGATGTCATGGAAGCAAGCGGTATACGTCACCCCTTTGCCGATCGAGTAGATCGCGGGATTGATAAAGCCAACCGCTGGATGGTCATTGGCCTCAGCTTGCTGATTGACCAGCGCCGTAAATCCCGCCCACAACGGCGCGGCACAACTGGTGCCCGACTGCTGAGATCGTTGAGCCGTTATCGTAAATCACGTAGATGCCGTCTGCAACCATCGCGACATCTGGAACATTGCGCATGGAAGTCGAACCTTGATTGAGTGTCATGTCGATTCCTTGTTGCCAAGAGGGCATCGTGTAATTGGTGCTGATTCCGCCGCCACTGGCACACTTCGTGTCGCACGGTGCGGTGCCGGTGCATTGGTTCCAAACGGTTTCCGCAAACCAAGCTTCCTCCTGGCACAGTTGTTGTCAAGGTTGTACCGCCGACCAGTGTGGCGTATGGGCTGTCCGCTTGTGCTTGGCTTGGACAGAGAGAGGTGTACGCTCCATTGTCCCCAGAAGATTGGAAAAAAGATTGTCCTTGGGCTGCATACTGCTGATAAATCTGCTCTATCGTCGCCTCCATAGCGTAAGTCCATGATGAACTGATTTGCGAGGCCAGATTGTCCACCGCGATTTGGTTCAAAATGTCGTCCGTATTGCTGTCAGCGGGAGCTTCATAAACGAGCACTTCTGATAGCCCCGGTGCCATTGCGATTGCCATCTCAATATCCAAAGGCTCCTCACTATCGCTGTCCGTGGCAGGATTGTCGGTGAAGCCATCGACTATCACATTCGTCAGCTTGACGTTTGGCAGATTCGCCAGATTTTCATATTGCGTGATGTCATTTGTGTAGTAGCCACCAAACTCTACGAGCGCGAGTGCCTGCCCAGCTCCCGTGAGAGACACACCCGGTGCATAGGCAGCCCGGAAATCGTACCCCAAGTAAGAACCAGATGGTCCCGAACCGGTGGCTGGGGCCATATTCGCCGTCTTGTTTTGAGAGCCGACCCTAATAGTCAAAGGGATGCGGCAGTATGTAGTTGTCCAGCCCGGAGATGTGCAAAATCGGAACTATTTTGTCAAGCGACGGTTCGATATCCGGTGCGTAGAACTCGCGGGATTCCGTCGGGTGTTGGTACGTGAGAAGCGTCACACGGAAAGTCCGCTCGATTTCCGCTACTGACCCGCGCACGTCTACCAACGTGCGATTAGAGTGCGTTCCGGTGACGGTGAACCCGTTCGCCTTTGCGAACCCAATGACAGCTTGGTAGTCTTGTTCCGTCGGCCCAAATTTCGCTAGCGAATTCGTCGGGCGTCAACCAGTGATGGTACTGAGGGCTTGCTGGCGCATATTGCTGTTGCAGCAAATTGGTGAGTGCTTCCTGATTGCGCAGCGGTAGTCCAATCACCAAATCCAAATTTGTCGAACTCTCAAGCCTGCCCACAGGCTGCAAGTTTAACTCCGAAACCGCCCTTACGACGTGGCCGCGTAAAACCTGTCTTTCCGCCGCACGCGCGTTCGCAATCAGTACTAGCAACAACATCGCCCAGACTCCCGCAAGAATAACTCTGGATGATAGCCGATGAGAGGTTGTCATAAATGTTCCACCGTTTACTGTGAGGATAATTGTGACGGAGTTTTTCATGGCTCTTGGGCCGGTCCTTTCCAGCGGAACTTCATCACGGAAACAGAAGGGGCGCGAACCTAACGCGCCCCCGTCTGAGGCACCGCGAAGCGCCTTGGAGAGAAGCAACGATAAGCCGCGCCCGGTTGGGCGCGTGCTCGGTCGGTTCTCTCCATAAAAATTAGCGGTTTTCAGACGAGACCGTAGCCGAAGCTACGCTAAATAGTTTTTAGATTTCCCTATGCGATAGTTTTTCTCCCAGTTGCCGCCAGTCTATGACGCTGCCTAGTTAAAGGCAAGGCGCGTGCTTTCCTGCGATTCAAGTTTATTAGGTGCTCAGAAAAATTTGCAGTCGCGTCTCGATTTCTGCGATTTCTTTTTTGAATCGCTTTTTCCGCCAGCGCCATGCTGCCGTCGCCCGTGAGAAATTCCATCAAGCCTTGTTTGTTTTGAACTTCCGCCAGTTTTGCCTTTAATTCTGCGAGTCGGTTTATCTGCGCGAGTAGATTTGCGACTCCCCCCTGTGCATTAGAAAAATCTACCGTCAAGCCGCTGACAGATCGCAATAATTTATCGAGTCGAGCAATTCCACTTTCACGGCGGATGAAAACCTGTACGCCGCACGGATCGCAAATGAAGTAGGGCTTGCGGCGCTTGGATGTTCTTACTTCAAGCCCGTTGCCACACAAGAAACATGGAATCAGTCTCCCGGAATAATTTTTCATGCTGATTTTCTAACGTTACGTTACGTAACGTTGGCGGTTTCGGCGTGAACTCGCCCAAGGTTTTGAAGTTGTGGGCTCTGGTCTTTTCTGCGGTCAAAGTGTGGCTCACCCATGATTTACCCTCTCCCGTTGTGTTTGATCTTTGTCCCCGCCCGTCCCTGTAAGCGACCGAGAGAGAACGACCTGCCGGGCGATGAGCCGAGCCAGTAGCCGCAAACCTCCCGATTCTTGCGGCAAAGGCGTGACAGGGCTGACGGCGACTCGCTCACCTGTCTTGGATGATTGAGAAAACGTCCTCAAACTGTACCCCATTCAGGGCTGCGAGAATCTTTGCCCTTGTCGCGGGCGACACGTTTCGATCCCCGCGAATCAGTTGGGATACGTGACCGCTTTTCAGGCCCGCGCCGCGAGCCAAGCCGTTCTGTGACATATTCCGAACGGCAAGCAATCGCAGGAATGCCTTGCGTTTGATTTTGACTTTAACTGCCATAAATTGTGTTCTCCTGTTAGCATATTGTTCACGGAAGCGTACAGCTAGGGAGCACTTGCAGTCAATGACATTGTGCTTGCAAGAATTAACACACTGTGCCATGATGGAAGAGAGGTGAGACTATGGCTATTGACCTTGAAGAATTCGGGCTGTATCTGCGGCGACTGAGGGAAAGTCGAGGGCTTTCCCTAAGACGAGCAGCCGCAGAGGCGGGGATTTCGTCCGCCTACCTCTCGCAAGTCGAGGGGGGCAAACGAGGGAAGCGTAAGAAGGGCGACCAGTTTGCGCCGCACCCGCATATCTTGAAAAAGCTGGCCGACCTCTATCACGTCGAGCCGATGGGCATTTTAGAGCGCGCGGAATACGTCCAAACGGAAGCGCACTACGATGGCTTCTCAGAAGGACGGGAAATCGACCGCGTGTTTGATTTTGTAATCTGCGATCCCGCGCTCAAGCACGTCTTTACCGCGCTCGACAAAAGAGCCATCGTCAACCGCTACGAAGCACTCACCGGGCGCAAGCTGATTACATGGGCGGGCGATAGCGCGCAATCGTCAGCAAAGAAAACGGGATTCGCTGGACTCACGTTATTCGACGGAATCTTGCACGCCGAAACTGTGCACGCCACGCTCAGCCTGCAAGAAGTGGCGCACGAGTTGGCGTGCGACGTGAGTGTGGTTGAAAAATACGTTGCGAATGGCTGGTTGCACGCAACCAAAGATTCCACAGGGAATCCTTGCGTCGAAAAGCAAGCTCTGCGAGACTTCAAGGATTACGCGGTCCGGGATGGACTGCGACTGCGAGAAGCCTGCAAGCACGCTCACAAACCGCACACACCCGAAGATTTCGTCAACGCCGTGATTGCCTTGCACGCTCCGAAACCGCTTCAAACGGTGACATTGAAAGTTATTGAAAGCAGAAAAGCACATCGACGCACACCTGTCGCCAGCGAAGCACAGCACAGAGGAAAACGCCGCCGTTTTGGAAGAAGTGAAAAAGCACCCGGTTTATCGAAAGGAATTGAAAGAGCATCCGATTAGAACCGTCTTTCCCGTTACCGATGATGCGTTAAAGCAGTCGCAAAAATTGAAACGAGCCAAGCGCGAAAGCAGGGGTGAGCGATGAAAGTCGTCCTCTACGCGAGAGTTTCATCAGAACGCCAAGCCGAAAAGGATATTTCGATCCCCTCGCAACTGAAAGCAATGCGCGAATACGCCGCAAAGCGCGGTTGGGAAGTGCGGGAATCATTCGTTGACGAAGCGGAAAGCGCACGCTCCGCGAATCGTCCGGCGTTTCAAAAAATGATTAGCTTGGCAAAATCCAAGAATCATCGGTTCGATGCCATTTTGGTGTGGAAACTATCGCGCTTTGCGCGAAACCGTGAAGATTCCATCATCTACAAGGCACTTCTGCGAAAACATGGGGTGCAGGTGATTTCCGTAAGCGAACCGCTCGACGATTCGCCAGCGGGCAAGATGCTGGAAGGCATGATTGAAGTGATTGACGAATTCTATTCCGCCAATCTCGCGCAAGAAACGCTACGCGGCATGACCGAAAACGCTTCGCAAGGCTTCTTGAACGGTTCCGTGCCGCCGTTTGGCTATCGGATCGTCAAAGTGAAAATCGGCGAGCAAGAAAAATCCAAGCTCGCGGTACAGGAAACCGAAGCGGTGATTGCGAAACGCATCTTCAAGATGTCTCTGGACGGCATGGGCACGAAGGAAATTGCCAAAGCCCTGAATGCGGAAGGGCTGCGAACACGCAAAGGGAAATTGTGGAGCAAGACCGTTCTGTATTCCATGCTCACGAATGAAACCTACACAGGCTATACGCTGTTTAATCGCTACCGCTATCGTCACATGAAACGCGCTGCCGCGAATCATCCTGTGATTCGTGTAAAGAACACGCACCCGGCCATAATTGACGAAACCCTGTTTCAACGGGTGCAAGAGATTCTGCGGGAGCGCGCACCGAAGATTCGGCATCCGCGCACAGTGAGCAGTGATTATCTACTGAGCGGCCTTGGATTCTGCAAAGACTGCGGTGCCAAGCTTATCGGCGCTACCGCCAAGAGCGGAAAATTCTTCTACTACGGCTGCCAGAATTATCTGAAAAAGGGGAAACAAGCGTGCGATTCCGGGTTGGTGAATCGGGAGAAATTGGAGCAATCGGTAGTCGCCCGTATCAAAGAGAGAATTTTGACAGACAAGAATCTCACCGACCTTGTGAAAATGGTGAATGAGGAGCTTGCGCAACTTAAAACCGATTCGTCAGAAATCCTCGCGCAAATCGACGGGCAAATTGACGATTGTAACAAGCGTTTACAGCGATTGTTCGCTGCCGTGGAAACCGGCAAAATGGAACTGGATGATTTAGCGCCGCGTATCCGCGAACTAAAACAGCAAATCGAACAACTTCAAAGCAAACGGCGCGGACTCGAAACTGAAAGCGGGCGTGCCATTCAAATCACGCAATCGGAGATTCAGCATTACGTGGAAGATTTGCGGTCGCTGCTAATGACCGGCACGCTTATTGAGCGAAAATCATTCCTTCGCAGTTGGATTCGCCGCGTCGAATTTAGCAAGTCCGCTGGCGGGGAAATCGAATACTGTCTGCCGCTCATTTCGACGGGGAAAGATTACGAAAAAGCGCCGGACCGCGAAGTTCTCTCTATTGGTAAAATTGGCTCCGCAGGAAGGACTCGAACCTTCAACCTAGTGATTAACAGTCACTCGCTCCACCATTGAGCTACTGCGGAACCTGAAAGTGATGGGTTGTTATATAGGCGAGACGCCCAGTTTCGTCAACTCCGCGCGCGCCTGCTCGGGATTCAGGAAATGGATGGCCTGCATGCCGACGCGGCGGGCGCCCTCGACGTTGGGGGCGAGGTCGTCCAGAAACACCGTGCGTTCCGCCGCCAGGCCGTATTTGTCCAGTGTATAGCGGTAGATGGCGGCGTCGGGCTTGAGCAGGCCGACCTCGTGTGAGAGGACGTGCGCGTCGAAATCGTGCAGGAACCCGTATCGTTCGAGGATGAAGTCCATATGGATGGCGTTGGTGTTCGACAGCAGCAGGCGCGGCACGAGCGTTTTCAACGATTCCGCCAGCGCGATCATCGGGTCGATCGGGGTGAAAATATCGCTCCAGATCAGCGCGAATTCGTCATACGTGCCGTCGAACCCGAGGTCCTTCGCCACCGTATGGAAAAATTGTTTCTTCGAGACTTTGCCCAGGGCCAATTCGTGGCCGTGGGGCGTGCCGAGCATATATTCCTCGATTTGCTGCCGCGTCTTGCCGGTCCGGGCCGCCATGCGCTCCGCACCGCGCGGTTCATCCACCGCGATCAGCACGTTGCCCAAATCAAAAACGACCGCATCAATCCCGTTCATAGCCGCCCTAAAATCCCTTCCGCTTGTTGTCCCGCTTCTGTCATCGTCGTTCCGAACGAAACAAATCCGTGGTTGCGCATAACCACAAGCCGGTGCCCGTCCAGCGCGTCCAAAATCTCCGCGACCAGGTCCGACGTCCCGTACGGCTGTTCGCGCTCGGTGACCGGCAGCCCCAGCCGCTCCGCTTCGGCCAGCAACCGGTCGCTGTGCCCGTGAAACACCGCGTTGATCTCAGGCCGCGCGGCGTAGATGCCCGCGTGCATCAGGCTTTCGCTCGATGGCTCGTACAACCCCACAACCGTCAGCTCGGGGCCGCCCGGGTCCGACTGGATCACCTCGACAAATTCCTGGCGCGTGATCCCGCCCAGGTCGCCCGCCGTGCGGTTGATGAGAAACCCGTTCACCGTGCGGAAACTGAGGTTGCCGACCGTGTCGCCGACCAACCCGAGTGCGGCCCACCGCCGGCACCACTTCAGTAACTCGCCCAGCCGCTCGTCGCCGGATACGGCGCGCCGCGCGAATACCGTGCGAAATTTCGTCCCGACGTAGACCTCGCCCATGATCGTGCTATTTCCCGAACCGCCGTCGAATCTGTCCCGGCGTCACAATCCCCCGTTCCGTGATAATTCCCGTGATGTACCGGGCCGGCGTGACGTCGAAGGCCGGATTCCCCGCCGACGCCCGTCGCGGCGTCACGCGGACGCGGACCGGTCTCGATCCGCCAGTGACACCCGAGACGAAGTGTACTTCATCCTCATCGCGTTCTTCAATCGGGATGTCGTCGCCCGTGCGGCAGGCCAAATCGATGGTCGAGCTTGGCGCGGCCACGTAAAACGGGATGCCGTTCTCGCGCGCCAGCACGGCCTTCTGGTACGTCCCGATCTTGTTGGCCACGTCGCCATTGGCCGCGATGCGGTCAGCGCCCACGATGCACAAGTCCACCTCGCCCCGCCGCATGTAAAAACCGCCGGCGTTGTCCGCGATGATTTTGTGCGGCACGCCTTCCTGGAGGAATTCCCAGCTCGTCAGGTTCGCCCCCTGATTGCGCGGGCGCGTCTCGTCCACCCACACGAATACTTTCCGCCCACGACGATGCGCCAGATAGATCGGCGCGGGCGCGCTCCCCCAGTCGACCAGCGCCAGCCAACCGGCATTGCAGTGCGTCAATACGCGTGTCCCGTTTTTGATCAGCGGCAGGCCGAATCTGGCGATCTGTTTCGCGCGGTCGACATATTCGTCGGCAATCGCTTCCGCTTCCGCCACCGCTTCCTTCACCGACGCGGCGCGGCGGCGAACGCGATCGAGGGCGTGTTTCAGGTCGGCGGCGGTCGGTCGGGTTTCCAGCAACGTGCGATAGGCGCGGTCGATATCCGCGCCCTCGGCATACGCCTGGGCCAGGCCGTAGGCTGCCGTGGCGCCGATGGTTCCCGCGCCGCGGACAATCATCGTTTGAATCGCGCGGGCCGTTTCGCGGTGGTTCTTCAACCGCAATAATTTGAACCGGTGGGGAAGCAACGGTTGATTGATGACGACAACGTCGCGACCCTCCATCCAGACCGCGCGATATTCGCGATGGCCGACTTTCATACTCGGCTACTGCTGGGACACACTTGATTTGACGGGTCCAACGCAACACGGGAACAACCGGGACGCAAGGAGGAATATCCCCTCGCCCCTCCGGTGGGAGCCAAGTCCGTCTTTCTTGACGTTCCCCTCTCCCCTCCGGGGGAGAGGGCGCGCCCGCCGTAGCCTGCTGTCCGGCGAAGGCGGGTCAGGGTGAGGGGGCCGTCCTCAAATGAATCGTGTCGTTGCACTACAACCGTCGCCGCCCTTCCAGCGCCCGCGCCAGCGTCACTTCGTCGGCGGTCTCGAGCGCGCTGCCCACCGATAACCCGAGGGCGATGCGGCTGACCGATATGCCGAGCGGTTTGAGCTGATCGATCAAATAGCTGACCGTAGCCTCGCTCTCAACGTCGGCTCCCAGCGCCAGAATGACCTCGGTCGGTTTGTCGCGCTTCACGCGTTCGAGCAACGCCGCAATGCGGAGTTGTTCCGGTCCCACACCGTTCAGCGGCGAAATCCGCCCCATCAACGCGTGGTACACGCCCTTGTGGACGCTGGCGCGTTCCAGCGTGAGGATATCGTTCGGGCCTTCGACCACGCAGATCGAGTTCTGGTCGCGGCCCGGGCCCGCCCCGATCCGATCGGGGCTGCCGCAAATCTCGCAGGGGTCGTGTTCGGTATAGCTGCCGCACCGCGAACAATTGCGAATCTTCGCCTTGGCGTCGACAATCGACTGGGCGAGTTGGCGGTTGGTGTCGCCGTTGGACTTGAGCAGGTGCAACGCGATCCGCTCCGCGCTGCGTTTGCCGATGCCGGGCAGGCGCGCGAACTGCGCAATGAGATTTTGGACGGGCGTTGGATAATCCATCGGTAAACATCTACCTGTTTCAACCCGCGAAAACAAGCAGCCCCGCTGTCCTCCTGTGTGGCGGCACTTCTATGAAGCGCCGACCCTTCCCCCATTGGCTTCGTTTTGGTAACTTTTCCACGCCGGCTTGATCAGAATTGGGTTCGTTTCGCACTTTTACCCCTTGTCCGCCGCCTGCCTCGACGCCGTTTGTCGGGGTAGCTTCGTCCGAAGGTGGACCCCTCGTCTCCCTCTCTTGCTCCTAGGCACCAGCGAGACCCGAGGAGGATTTGAGCACGTCAAACACCTCCCGAGATTTTGCGACGAACGCCGGACTCTTAGCCCTCAACCCGGCTTCGAGGAAACGGAGAGGCGATTTCGAGTAGTTGAACTTGCTCTGCTCGGCAAGCTGCCTAAGCCTCTCGGTGCTGGCCGGCACGTCGCTCAGGGCGTTGCAGATGGCTTTCAGGCCCTCCTTGTTTACCGCCATGTATGAATCAGAGGACTCGTTAAACTCGGCGAGGACACCCAGAGCAGCAGTAAAGTCGCCCTGAAGGCACTGGGCCATTGCCCAATTGAATCGCGCAAAGTAAAAATTCCAACCCAGTTCCTCCGCTTGAGTATAGTGCCTCCCCGCTTCAGGCCCGTCGCCGGACGACAGAGCCTCATTGCCCAAGAGGACCTCCTCCTTGCCGTTAGTGGGAAGTGCCGTTGTGGCCGATCGACCTGCGGATATCTCTGCTCGAAGAGCCCCGATAGACGGGTCCGTGGCACAGATTTCCTCGGCTTTCTTGAGATCGTCTAGGGCCCCCTTAAGATCACCCGCCAAGTATCGAGCCTTCGCTCGCCCTATGAAGTTAGTATGGACTCTTGGATATCGAGAGATTATCTCGTCGTACGCCTTAACAGCCTCTTGATACTGTCCCTGCTCACGGAGAGCTTTCGCGTTAACCGGGGCCGGGGCCGAGATGCGCGTCGACTGGGACTCCTGAATCTCACGAAGGTACTGCTCAAGTCTGGCGACAGTGGCCGACAGGGCTCCCGCCTTGTCTACACCTTCGAGATCGCGTTCCACACTCTTGGCGGTTGCAATTTCCATACTCAGCTTCTGGATTTGATCGTTCCTCTCTTGTTCACTCCCCTCGATCCGAGCCCGCTCCTCCGGATCGAACTCTCCCCAATCCTCCACCATGCGCTCCGTCTCGAGAATCGGGCCCCTCAGCGCTGTCCGGAGGTTATTAGCGACTTCGGTCCAGAATTCGGTAAGAATCTCTGAGTTCGTAGTGAGGCCGTGACGATCACGCATCCGAGCGCTCGCCTCGCTAAGATCCCGTTGTATGCTCCTAAGGGTTAGGCTTATCCCGTACGCCCGCCGCAGCTGACTGGCAATCTTAACTCTCCGTTTTGCAAGCGGTATTCCCAGCAGCACACCCAGGACGCCGGATACCAAAACCCCCAAGACTGCCATGCTTGCTTGCTCCAGCGCAGAAAGCTGGCGCATTCCGGACGTATAAACCAACCAAGCGTAAAGCAGAAAGAGCAGCACCAAAATGCCCCCCCCCAGTGCATACCGATGCTGGTCGATCAATGACGGCCACTCTCGTCTCTCTACCTGTAGTTTCATAGCCGTTCCTCTCTTGACGGGTGAAGTGAAGTTCCGGAATCAGATGCATCCAACCCCAAGCGCGAGCTAGCCTCCGCTCTACTCAAGGTTATCCGGTGCAGGGTAACCAAGACAAGCCCAAAGTGGCGCCTTGAAAGGCGCGAAAAGACTGCATCGGGTCGATCAAACAAAGAACAAAGCGAGGGGTCGAGGCTTTACTGTTTACAGGATGGCCCGAATTTCAGCATCTGGCTGCTGATCCTCACACCGCGTTCTGTGCTATGCTAAATTTTTAGCACACCCCCACCTTTTCGCCGCTCGCCATGATAGGTGCCACTGACATCTATCCCGCACCGCCGCCCACAAAGGCGTTTGCCAGTTTGGTCGCGGACTCCTACAGGTATAGAAATGAATAACCCCGCCCCAGGCTGTTACCAGCGCGTCGAGCGGGGAGTAGATGAATCGTACCTTCTACCGCCAAGAAGTACGCACGTTGTCAACCTCACGCCAGATGCGTGCCGCTACATCATCCCGGGCAGGTTCATCCCGGCGGTGACCTTGCCCAGTTCTTCTTCCTGGGTTTTCTTTGCGGTCTGGAGTGCGTTGCTCACCGCGCCGAGGATCAGGTCTTCGAGCATCTCCACGTCCTTCGGGTCAACCACCTTCGGGTCGATCTTGACGGACACGATCGAGCCGTCGCACTTCGCCACGGCCTTCACCGCCCCGCCGCCGGCGGTGGCTTCCACTTCGCGCTGTGCCAACTCCTCCTGGACGCGCTGCATTTCCGCCTGCATTTTCTGGGCTTGTTTGAGGAATTTTCCGAGTCCGGCCATATTATTCTCCACGAACTCACGGGCGAGACGCCCGTGCTACTATTTTCTGACTTCGACGATTGTTCCTTTGAAAATCTCCAGCGCCTTCTTGATCAACGGGTCGTTCTTGAATTCATCGAGGCTTTTTTTTGCCGGGTCCGCGCCCTTGATCGGCGCCAACGGCGACCGGGCTGGTGTGGGTGTCGCGGATTTCATCACCTCAAATTTCAGGGCGACGTCCATCCGCAGTTTCTCTTTCAGTTTGGCCTGCAACACCTCGATGTTGCGGGGCCGGTCGGCAAAATCCTTGCGCTCCGCAAACTCCTGGTCGAATCCGATCACCAACACGTTCCCCTGCATCCCCAACGGGCGCGTGCCGACCAGATAACTCCGGGCGAGCGGCACGATCTTCCCCAGGTGCTCGACCGCATACGCCCACGCGTCCTCCAGCGAGACCGACGAAGCAACCGGTGCCGGCTCGCTGCTCTGGCGTTGCGGCGCGGGCGTGGGCGCCGCTGCTTTGTTCGCTTTGGGTTCGGCAACCACCGGCAGGCTGACGGCGCTGGCGCCGATCACCACCTGCCCCTTCAATTCGTTCAGCTTCTTCAACACGCCGTCAATACCTACCCATTCGCGGGCTTTCACGGCTTTCACCAGCGCGATTTCGAGAAACACCCGTTTGGACAACGCATACCGCAACCGTCCCTCGGCGGCGGACAGCGCGTCGATGATGCGCAGGACGGCGTCCGCATCCACGCGCTTCGCCTGTGCCTGTAACAGGTCGATCTCCGTTTCCGGCAATTGCAATGACTGGACGCCATCCTCTCCTAATGTCACCACCAGCAGGTTGCGAAAATGATCGAGCAGGTCCGCCATCAGCCGTTGCAGGTCCTTGCCCACGTCGTCCAATTCCTTCAACACCTTCAGTGCTTTCGTCGTCTGCCCGTCAATGACTGCGTCCGTCAATTTCTCGATCTGGACGTGGGCGACGAGTCCGAACACCGACAGCACGTCGCTCTCGGCGATCTTGTTTCCGCAAAACGCGATCAACTGGTCGAGCGCGCTCTCGGCGTCGCGCAACCCGCCTTCGGCCCCGCGCGCAATCGCGGCCAGCGCCGCGTCATCGACCGATACCTTTTCCTTCTTGGCGATGGCCTTGAGGTGCTTGACGATCAGGCTCGCTGGAATCCGCCGCAGATCGAACCGCTGGCAGCGCGAGAGAATGGTGGGCAGCACTTTCTGCGGTTCCGTCGTGGCGAAGAAAAACTTCACGTGCGCGGGCGGCTCTTCAAGCGTCTTGAGCAGCGCATTGAACGCCTGCGTCGTCAGCATGTGGACTTCGTCGATGATGTAGATCTTGAACTTGCTGCGGGCCGGCGCGTAACGGACGGTGTCGCGCAACTCGCGGACCTGCTCGACGCCATTGTTCGACGCGCCGTCGATCTCGAGCACGTCGAGCGAGCGGCCCTCGGTGATTTCCTTGCAGTTGTCGCATTCGTCGCACGGGGTGACGGTCGGCCCCTTCACGCAATTCAGCGCCTTGGCGAAAATGCGGGCCGTCGATGTCTTGCCGATGCCGCGCGGGCCGACAAACAGGTAGGCATGGGCGAGCCGGTTCTGGTCAATGGCGTTCTTCAACGTGGTGGTCACGTGCTCCTGACCCACCACGTCGTCGAATTGTTGCGGGCGCCATTTCCGCGCCAGGACCTGATATTGTTGCGCCATGACTACGAAGGGATAAAGGATGAGGGATGAGGGATGACAGAAACAGCCCGGCTGACTGCGGGGCTTTCCTCCATCATTCGTCGCACCTGACTTTGAAACGCCAAATTCATCCGTCCGCCTTCCTCCCTCTTCCTTTCCGAAAAAACGGCCGTGCACCTCGCGTCGACAACCGACACCGGCTTGCGCGCCGCGGTTAAAGCTCCAGCCAGGCGACCCGACGGCACATGGAACATCAAGCTTACCGTTGCTGTCTTCCGACCCTGGCGGGGTTCGCAGGCAACCATTGCATCGGACCCGGCTTTCAACGCCGCCCCGCGGGTTGCTCGCCCGCATCGCCGCCTCGGCGAGGAATTCGACCCAGCTATAGCGGGTTGCTGGTGCAGGGAACCGCTACCTCCCCGTCTAGCACGACCAAAACTGGAGCCGATGGTCAGGATCGAACTGACGACCTACGGTTTACGAAACCGTTGCTCTACCAGCTGAGCTACATCGGCGAAATTCGCGACTGCCATTATGCCACGTTTACGCCCACGCGCAAGCAAATCGGCACGGCCACGGAGCACATGCAGCCCGGGGCGATCCATCTGCGAGATCACGAGGTTCGAGGGAAAGGTGTCGAGAGGAGAACTTGGGCGGCGCCTTGCCCCTGCCTCACTTTCCTCGCGGCTTGCGGAACCAGAACCGTCATGGTACTCCATCCCCCATACTCATGCGCAAGAGATGCCGCGTGGCCGTGGCTGACATCAGCGTTCGACGAAGGGTTCGAGGAAACCCGTTTCTGGTAGCGAGGTAGCAGAGCTTGCAAACCGAATCTCAATCAGGCGCGGTGGCCCGTCCGGCCGCCGGCGGTTTGCTGGGAATTTTCCGACCCGCCCCCGCCGCCGCGGTCATGCTGACAGACCCCAAGGAGATTTCCGAGAAATACCGGCGCTGGCAAACGCGGGTCCTGATTTTTTCGATCATCGGCTACGCGACATTTTATTTCGTCCGCAAGAACTACAGCGTCGTCCAACCGATCATCGGCAGGGAACTGGGCATCTCCAAGCAGGGCCTCGGATTGATTCTCACACTGCACGGAGTGGTGTACGGCATTTCCAAATTCCTCAACGGATTTCTGGCCGATCGCGCGAATGCGTGCGTCTTCATGGCCACGGCCCTGATCGCTTCCGCGCTTCTCAATATCTGGTTCGGGTTCAGTTCTGCCCTCGCGCTTTTCATCGTCATCTGGATGCTGAACGGCTGGTTTCAAGGCATGGGGTTTCCGCCCTGCGCGCGGTTGATGGCCAATTGGTTTCCGCCCAAACAACTCGCAACCAAGTTCTCCATCTGGAACTCTTCCCACAACATCGGCAGCATCCTGATTGTCCTGCTTTGCGGATTCCTCGTCGCGGCTCGGTTGGCGGCTCTGTTTCTTCGTGCCCGCGGTCATTGCCATTGTCGTGGGGATCGTCATCTGGTTTCTGCTTCCGGACACTCCGCCGTCGGTCGGATTGCCGGAAGTGGAGGGCACACAAATGGCCGCCGGGGAAACCGGTTCCGGGGAGGACTTCAAGGCCTTTGTGCGGCAGCGCGTTTTTTGCAACAAGTACATCTGGCTGCTCTCGCTCGCCAATTTCTTCGTGTACACGCTCCGCTACGCCGTGTTCGATTGGGGAACCACCATCATGATGGAAGCCAAACACATCCAGATCGCCGACTCCAAATGGATGATCGCCGGTTTTGAAGTGTTCGGCTTTGTTGGCGCGATGTTCGGCGGCTGGTTTTCGGACCGGTTTCTCGGCGGGCGCACCGTGCGCGCCTGCGTCGTCTACATGGCCCTGGCCGGAGTTTCGGTGTTGCTGTTTTGGAAAATTCCCTCGCAATCGCGACTCCTGACCACGAGCCTGCTGTGCGCGATTGGCTTTTTCGTCTATGGCCCGCAATGCCTGCTGGCCATCGCGTGCGCCAATCTTGCCACCAAACGCGCCGCCGCCACCGCCATCGGTTTGACCAGCATTTTTGGTTACGCGAGCACCGTGCTTTCCGGGTGGGGCATGGGTGCGCTGGTGCAATATTATGGCTGGGACGCGGCGTTTCGCGGTTTGTTGATCATCTCCGTTATCGGTACGTTGCTGTTCATCGCCGCCTGGCCGGCCAAGGCCGACGGCTACGCCGATTGAGCCGGCCGCCCATTGCGCTCTGCCACTGCCGGGAAAGACCGGGAATTCGCCAACACCTTGTCCCGACTTTACAACCGGAGAATCGGGGTCATAATTCGCGGCGGATTTATGCGCAGGTTCACGTCGAGTGTTGCCGTCCTGTTGGCGAGCGCGGCGATTTCACTGGCTCAGGAGGCGAAAGCACAGGTGTCGTTGCCGGGCCAGCGCCCCGACGGTTCCGTTTTGCTGCCGAATCAGTGGTCGCTTCGTCCCGTCGGACGGCAAATCGAGATGGGCGATTTCCCCATCAATATCGCGGTCGATCCCTCGGGCCGCTTCGCCGCCATCCTCCACTCGGGCTACAGCCAACAAGGCCTCCGGATCGTGGATTTGAAAACGGAAAAGATCGTCACCAACGCCCCGCTTCGCGAGGCCTTCTACGGCATCGAGTTCTCCCGCGACGGCTCGCGACTGTTTTGTAGCGGCGCCGATGACGAGGTTATCCACACTTATCGTTTCCAGGACGGCGTTCTCACGTCTCCGCGCGATATCCGACTGCGCAGCACCAACAACGTGGGGATCGCAGCCGGTTTGGCCGTCGATTCCAAGTTGAAAGAGCTGTGCGTCGCGAATCTCTACGGGCAGAGCGTCTCGATCGTCGAGTTGCGCACGAATACCGTCGTGGACGTCCCGTTGACGCCCGACTCGCTGACCAACTCCTACGAAACCGTTACCAGGCCGGCGCATTCAGTAGACTTCGAAATTAATCACCTGGGCGTGTTCCCGTATGCCTGCCGCATCGACGAGAAACGGCATCGGTGCTACGTCAGCTTGTGGGGCAATGCTGAGGTCGCCGTGGTCGATTTGGATTCGCAGAAAGTGATCGCCCGCTGGCCGACCCAGGAACATCCCAATGAAATGATCCTGACCGCCAATGGCAAGACGCTCTTCGTCGCCAATGCCAACCGCAACACCGTCACCGTGCTCGACACGGAAACCGGCAAGACACTGGAAACACTCACCGCCGCGCTCTATCCGAACGCGCCGTCCGGCTCGACCCCCAACAGCCTGGCTCTCATGCCCGACGAGAGAATCCTCTTCGTGGCCAACGCCAACAACAACAATCTCGCCGTGTTCGATGTGAGCGCGCCCGGTCACAGTCACTCGCTCGGTTTTATTCCTGTCGGATGGTACCCGACCTCCGTTCGCGTGACGCCCGATGGCCGACGCCTGCTTGTGAGCAACGGCAAAGGCATCCTCCCGATGGCCAACCCGAACGGCCCGCAACCCGGCCGCAAGAGCCGCGAGGAAACGCTCCCCCAGTATATTGCCGAACTTCTCAAGGGTGCCCTGAGCGTGATCGATTTGCCGCGCTCGCGCGACGAATTTGACAATCAACTCGTGGTTTACACCGCCGCGGCCTACCGTTGCAGTCCGCTCAAGGCGGACAACTCGGTGACCGCCACGCGCCCCGATGACAGCCCGATTCCGCAGACGCCGGGCGACCCGAGCCCGATCAAGTATATCTTTTACATCATCAAAGAGAACCGCACGTACGATCAGGTCCTGGGTGATATGAAGGAAGGCAACGGCGATACGAACCTCTGCCTGTTCCCCGAGGAAGTGACGCCGAACCACCACCAGTTGGCCCGCGATTTCGTGCTGCTCGACAATTTTTACGCCGACGCCGAAGTCAGCGCCGACGGGCACGAGTGGAGCATGGGCGCGTACGCGAGTGATTTCGTCCAAAAGATGTGGCGGTTCGAATACCCTCACGGCCACAATACGAGCGGCAAATACGTCTATCCGGCCGAAGGCGTTTTCCCCATGGCCACACCGGTCGGTGGGTATCTCTGGGACCGGGCCGCGGACGCCGGTGTAAGCTATCGGAGCTATGGCGAATTTGTCGCCAATGGAAAGACAACGGAAGATCCCTCGGTCCCACGCGTGAAAGCGTTGCGCGGCCATCTCGACGAAATGTATCGCGGGTTCGATCTCGAGTATCTGGATGCGAAACGCGCCGACCGTTTCCTGCACGAACTCAAGCGATTCGAAGACGATGGTGACATGCCCCGGTTGCAAGTGGTTCGACTCCCCGGCGACCACACCAACGGCGTGCGCCTGGGCAAACGAACACCCAGCGCCTACGTCGCCGACAACGATGCCGCACTCGGCCGCATCGTCGAGGGCATCAGCCACTCGAAGTTCTGGCCGCAGACCGCCATTTTCATTCTCGAAGATGACGCGCAGAATGGGGCCGACCACGTCGACGCGCATCGCACGCTCGGCTTCGTCGTCAGCCCGTACATCAAACGCCACACGGTCGATTCCACCCTGTACTCGACCTGCAGCATGCTGCGCACGATCGAGTTGATCCTCGGGCTGAAGCCGATGTCGCAGTTCGATGCCGCCGCCGCGCCGATGTTTGCCGCGTTCCAGGGCAAGCCCGATTTGACCGGTTACACCGCCCTACCCGCGCGCATCGACCTTAATCAACTCAACACCAAGGTCACTTGGGGCGAAAGAATTTCCCGCACGATGGATTTCACCAAGGAAGATGCCGCCGATGACCTGCTCCTCAACGAAGTCATCTGGCGCTCGGTCCGCGGCGAAAACTCCCACGCGCCCGCTCCCGTCCACGCCGCCTTCGTCGTCATCCACGGCGATGCGAAGGCGGATGATGATGACTAACTTCGTCACGGGATCGCGGTTCCCGTTGTTACCACTGGCATAAGGAAATGCCCCGGAACGTTGAAATCAAGGCGCGGATAGAGAGCATCGACAACCTATTGCCGCGCATACAGGCGATCACGGACGGCGGCCCGACCGAGATTTGGCAGGACGACACGTTCTTTGTCTGCTCGACGGGTCGTTTGAAACTTCGCACGTTTTCGGAAACCAGCGGCGAGTTGATTTACTATCAACGTCCCGACCAAGCCGGGCCGAAAGAGTCGTTCTACGTCATCTCGCCAACCGCGTCGCCCAACACGCTTCGCGAAGCGCTGACCCGCGCGTACGGCCAATGTGGACGCGTTCGCAAACACCGCACGCTATTCATGACCGGCCGCACGCGGATTCACCTCGACAAGGTTGACGGGCTTGGAGATTTCCTCGAATTGGAAGTGGTCCTGTCGGAGGGCGAAACCACCGAGTCGGGAGTCAAGGTAGCTCACGAATTACTGGCGAGGCTCGGCCTCTCCCCGCAACAACTGATCGAAGGTGCGTATGTCGATCTGCTTCGCCCGAAGGCCTGACCCGGCGCGATGCGCAAAATCACGTTGTTCCCGGCGGCGAACTCCGTACTATGATCTCCGTTCCTATCAGCAAGGTGAAACAATGGGTGCCCCGTACGTTCACGGATACGATCAACGAGAGAATACGCGCCTGCAGGACCAGGCCGCCACGTTGACCGAGTTGTTGCACTCCGACACCTCCTATCCCGCCGGGAGCCTGGTCCTGGAAGCTGGCTGTGGCGTCGGCGCCCAGACACTCACGCTGGCGCGAAACAGCCCGCACGCGTTGATCACAGCCATCGACATATCGGAAAGTTCCATTGCCGAAGCAAAAGGAAAAGCAGAAGCGGCCGGACTGACGAATGTGCGGTTCCAGCAGGCTGACATTTTTCAGTTGCCGTTCGGCCCGGAGTCTTTCGACCATGTGTTTGTTTGCTTTGTACTGGAGCATCTGTCGAGGCCGGTGGAGGCGCTACAGACGCTTAAGAACCTCCTCGCAATCGGCGGCACCATCACGGTCATCGAAGGCGATCATGGTTCGACCTGTTTTCACCCCGACAGCAAATCGGCCCATGACGCAATCCAATGCCAGATCGAGCTACAGCGGAGGGCCGGCGGCAATGCCGAGATCGGCCGGGAACTCTACCCCCTCTTGCATGCGGCCGGATTTGGATCGATCCGCGTCTCGCCGCGAATGGTCTATGTCGATTCCAGCAAGCCGGAGTTGGTGGACGGCTTCACCAAGAAGACCTTCACCGCGATGATCGAAGGCGTCCGCGATTCAGCTGTCGACGCCGGAATCATCAGCCGAGCCAGTTTTGACAAGGGCATCGAAGATTTGTATCGAACCACACATCCCGACGGGGTGTTTTGCTACACCTTTTTCAAGGCGGTGGCTAAGAGAGGTCCTTGAACATCCAATCCACGAAGTTTGGGCGTTCGCCGACGCTGCGGGCGCGAGTTGCCCTTTAGTGTTCCTCTTCGTGCGGCACCGGGTTCGGCGGCGGGCCGTTGCGAAATTCCGAGTGGCGAACCTTCCCGCCTGCGTGACTGATCCACGCGCCCACGCCCAGCGAAACCAGCGCCAACACCAGCGTCGCGAACGCCAACGGCAGTTGCGCGCGCGGACGAAACCGCGGCGCCACCAGCGCCGCCGCCGCAATGGCCGCCGTCACGTAAAACACCCATTCCCCGAGGTCGGCGCGGTGCATGTGAACGTCCAGCCATTGCTGCGCTTCTTTGTTCGACATCGCGTAGACGCGGTCGGAAGCGCGTTCGCCAAATTCACCGACGGGCCACACGGAGAGCGACGCGAAAATCACCACGACGAACGCCGTGATTTGGGCCGGCCGACTCCGCAGGATCAACGCGACAATCAGCGTGAGGACTCCCGAGGCCATCGCGTAGACCGGAATCGGGTTGAGCAGCACGTGAACGTATTCGGGCTGCCTGAGCTGCTGCAGGAATTCGTGCAATTCCGTCATCCCAAGTGCGGACCGCCCGGTGCGTCACCGAATCCCGACTACTTCTGAATCTCGGCGTTTTCGATCATGTTGATCCCGTCACGGCTGACGAGCTTGCCTTTGACGGTAATCGTTTTGGCTGCGTACTGCGCCAGCACCGAGTTGAGCGGCTTGTGCTCGCCGATCAGCAGATACGTCTTCCCGTCCTCGCCCTTGATGCCCACCGGCAACCCCGACTCGATACACGTGGCCGCGCACTGGGCGTGTTTCTCGCCGTGCGCGCCATGGTCGAGATAACAGGCCATGTCGAGCACTTCGCCTTTGACGGTGACCGTGGTATCCGCATCCGCCGCGCGGACGCTCCCGGCCACGACCAAACCGGCGACAACAACCGCAATACCTGACACCAGGAATCTTTTCATCGACTTCCTCCTGCTTGATTGTTTGGTTCCGATCGGAATTTCGCCACCAACTACTCTGACATTACGATGCACCAATTCGCTCAGACATTCCAGTCATCTTCACGTCTCGTCTTTTCCACGAGGTCATGGGGCAAAAAAGACCCTCGCTGCTTTCAGCGAGGGTCTTTCAGCTTCCGACGGGATAAGGAGGGCCTTTGGTGATGGTGTTGGTGAGTTTGCGACCGCCGAACTGTTTTGGCGTCGCGCACCATCACGCGCGGTTGCCGAGACTATTAACATCCCGCGTGCCAAGCTTGCGACGCTTCTGTGAATATCGCGCAACTCCCATGGCCGCAGGAGATTCCGATGCGTCAAGGATTATCGGCCTCAACCGGAATCCGGAAATCCGCTGCAGTGAATCAGTCAGCGTGGTTAAAGTGTAACAGTCACAAGTCATTCCAACAGGTGTCGGAGGGCGGTCCGCAGCGTTTGTTTGGCGCGGTACAGGCGGGACTCGACCGATTTCTCGGAACATCGCATCACGCCCGCAATTTCGGCATAGGACATTCCCTGATATTCGGACAGAACGATGGCCGTCCTCTGATCCTCGGGGAGCTTCGCGATGGCTGCGGCGACCTGATCGCCAATCTCGTGCGCATTCACCTCCTCCGCCGTGCCCGACGACGACGCCATCTCGGGCGCGGACTCGATCGATTCCGTTCGATGGCGCGACCGCCAGCGAATCCGGTCAATCGCGGCGTTGCGCGCCGACGCGAACAGCCACGTGGAGAACTTTGTTTCGGGCCGCCAGGTATCCAGGTTCTGGTACACGCGTACGAAGACATCCTGCGCGGCGTCCTCGGCGTCCTCGGCGTTGCCCAACATCCGGAAAATGAAATTCACCACGGGACGTTTGTACCGCCGCATCAACTCGTCAAATGCGGCGGCATCGCCCGACTGGATTTGCCGGACGAGCTCGGAATCTGGTTGTTCATGAAGTTGCATGACTGATCGGAGACGGGCACAAGAGACACCACGGGCGTGGCGCCCGGTCTCAGATCAGGAACGCATGCGTCCAGAGGTAGGACGAGAAGGAGGCGGGTGTCGACGCGTTCGCTCTCGCGGCGAACGCGGGGCAGCACTCGACCTCGCTCGCGAGCAGCATGGCGCCCGCTGACATGACCGTGACCTTTGCCACCCGATGACCGGGAGTTGGCGTGGTCCTGGCCGGCATCGGGTTCGACGTCGGGTGACATGGCGCTGACAGATCGCAATGGCAATGTCCGCCCCGACAGCAATTCATCGGCTGGGACGGCGCCCGGCTGCACGGCGTCGTAATGGGTTCGCAGGAATCGGCACCCATCGGCAGGCCGCCCATGAGCAAAACCGCCACGAGCGTTGTCAATATTCTCAAAGCCTCACGCATTGGTGCCTAGACGTTACCCCGGCTGCCGTGGCGCGTCAAGAAACCGTCGGCGGCGCAATCCGCGGAAGGCCGTGCTTGCGTAGCACAATAGAGTGGACTAATACTGTCATTCGAACCATGAACACCCAACCCGATGCGTGGCGAAGCCGACTCTGGATTCGATTATTCACGGGCGGTATTGTTTTGGTTGCGGCCGGTCTGCTGTTGGGCCGGGCGTTTGGGCAGAACAACATCCGTGAAGCCCAGCCTGCGCCCTCGTTTGTCATGAAGGAAGCGAATGGCAAGACCATCAAACTCACCGACTTCAGGAGCAAGGCGCTGATCATCTGTTTTGCCGCGACGTGGGACGAACCCAGCCGCAAACAGATGGGGATGCTGAATGACATGGTCGGGCACTACGGTGAGACGAACCTCGCTGTGCTCGCCCTGGCGCTTGACCAGACAGGACCTGACTCCCTCAAGACCTACGCGGACCAACAACATTTGCGCTACCCGCTGCACGTCGCCGACTACGACGTGATCCAGACGTTCGGCGGCCTGACATCGATTCCGATGACGATTGTGATCGACAAGAACCAGAACATTATCGACAAATTCGCCGGCGTCACCGCGACGAACGTTCTCGACGCCGATGTGCGGGCCATTTTGAAGCAATGAAGCGGCTCCGATTGTCCATCTTTGCACTGGCCGCGCTGGCCATCTGGCTCGCGCCGCTGGTGGGCGACGCGCAGCAGGCCGAGTTCAAGGTCGATACACTCCTGTCGGTGGACAAGCTCGCTCCGAACGCGCATTTCCGGCTGGCGGCGGTCATCGATGTCGCGGAGCACTGGCACATCAACGCCAATCCCGCCACCGCCGAAGGCCTGATCCCGACCACGCTCACGCTCGAGCCGCCGGCGTCCATCCTCATCGATCACATCGTCTACCCCAAGGGCGTGACCACGAAGGTCGCATGGAACGATGAGCCGGTCGCGCTGTACACGGGACGGACAATCATCTTCGCCGAAGGGCACGTGAGCGCCAACGCCCCGACCGGGCCGGTGAAACTCGAAGGTTCGCTCCGCTATCAAGCGTGCAACGACAGTGTTTGTATCGCACCGAAAAACATCCCCGTCGTCCTGGACACCGAGATCGTGTCCGAATCAGTGAAGCCGCAGCCAGTTCATGCGGACATCTTCGAGGCGGCGACCGAAAGCGCGCCGCTGGCGCCGCTCGTGACTGCCGGCGGTGCTGGTGCTGACAACGCGATCGCCACGCTTGTGCGCGAACGGGGATGGTTCGTCACGCTCCTCGTGATATTCCTGGGCGGGCTGGCGCTGAACCTGACTCCATGCGTGTATCCGATGATCGCGATCACGGTCAGTTATTTTGGCGGCCAGGGCGGCGAGCGCAACGCGCGCCGCGCGTTCGTCTCGTCGCTGATTTACTGCATGGGCATCGTGCTCACCTATTCGACGCTCGGACTGATCGCCGCGCTGACCGGCTCGCTGTTCGGCTCGGCGCTGCAAAGTCCCGTTCTGCTCATCGGCATCGCCCTGTTGCTCCTCGCCCTCGCCCTGAGCATGTTCGGGTTGTATGAGTTGCAACCGCCGCAATTTCTCATGCAGAAGGCCACGGGCCTGTCGTCGAAGGCCGGTTACGTCGGCATGTTCCTGTTCGGGGCGGTGATCGGGGTGATTGCCGCGCCGTGCCTCGCGCCATTCGTGGTCGCGCTGCTGGCGTTTGTCGGCGAGAGCGAAAACCCGTGGCTGGGATGGTGGCTGTTCTTCGCGTTGGCGTTGGGACTGGGGTTGCCGTACGTCGTGCTGGGGACGTTTTCGGGATTGCTGGCGCGCCTGCCAAAGTCCGGGACCTGGATGGTGTGGGTCAAGCGCGTCTTCGGGGTTGCACTGATTGCTGTTGCCGCTTGGATCACCAGTCCGCTGTGGCTCAATCTCGCCACGTCCGGGGAAGGCGGCATCCCCTTTGAACAGTATGACGCCGCGAAAGTTCGGCAGGCGGCTGCCGATCATCGTCCGGTGTTCATCGATTTCTCGGCGGAATGGTGCGGTCCGTGCCGCAAGATGGAGCGCACCACGTTCCGCGACAAGCGCGTCCTGGAGGAAACGAAACGCTTCTCGGTGTTCAAGGCCGATCTGACGCATGAAGGCTCGCCCGATGTCGAAAAATTGCGCAAGGATTTCGGCATCTGGGGCGTCCCCACGCTCGTGCTCATCGGTCCCGACGGTCGGGAGCATACGGAGTTGCGACGCGTCGAATACGTTACATCCACCGAGCTTTTGGACTTGTTGACGAAAGCCGAAGGTGTCGCGCCGACAAACTCGACGACGGCCCGCGCCCCCGATGTCCCGCCGCAACTGCTGACTCCGTTTTAGCCGGTTGTCAGTCGAAGAGCAGGGCGTTGACAAACCACTGTGGCAGGAGCGGTTTCCCGACGTTGACCACGAAGTCGGCCACGATAATCTTGTCACCGCGCTTGAATTGCCCCCACACCTTGTAGCGGCCCGGCTTGGGAAACATCGTGTGAAAGGCGACCTCGGGCCCGCCGCGCGCATCCGCCGGCAGCGACATCACGAATTGCTGGGGATGACTGTGCAGATACCATTGCGTGTCTTCGCTGATGATCACGCAATGCCCCATCGCCCCGATGTACGGGCTCAGGTCCGTCACGGGTTTCCCGTCCTGTTCGAGCCGAAACGCCAACTGGGTTTCGCGTTCGGCCACGAGCGTGCGGGGTTGGACAATCATCTCGACGTGATAGGGGCCGACCTCGCGCGCCAACGTCGGGGAGAGGTCGACCGTTGCCGGCGGCGGGTCTACCCCCGTAGCCGCCACGGGCAGTCGAAATACCTGGGCCCGTTCGCCGGGCGGCGTGATGTCGGCGAACAGAAGGTATGGGCCGCCATGCGGAAACTTGTAGTCGATGGTGAACGAACCGTCAGTTTGGCGGACCGGGTGAACGTGATCGAAGAACGCCAGGTCTTCACTGACGACGATCAGGTGCAACAAATGTTCGTGGATGACCAACAGATTACGCACGATCTGACCTGTGGCCGCGAATTCGGGCAGAAAACGCAATGTGTCACCGTTCCGCTCCAATTTCATCGTGTACTTCGGGTCGTGGAGTTCCCGCTGGGCCGTGAGTTGAAGAGGCACGAGCGGCATGCCGCAGATATTGCAGACGCCCGGGCTCGTCGAGCGGATGCCGTCATGCATCGGGCAGACGAACCGAGCGACCTGGTTGGGGGGAATGCCGAGGACGGCGGGCAGCACCCACGGGTCGAAATAGCTGGTGCGCAATTTGCCGCGCAACGGAAGCGTCAGGCGGGCATCGAACTGGGTCGCGTCTTCGAGGAACCGGGCGGGACCGCGAAAATGCGAGGCGGCGCCTTGTTCGGCATCGACGGCATCGAGCGGCACGGATGTCTCCTCGTAGCCGCGCGCGATGATGACCGTGATGTTAGTGGTGGCGACGCGGACCGGCGTGTCCGCGAACCGATCGAGGACGCGCACGTCGAGCATGGCCGTACCGTGATCGAAGACCAGTTCGGCGCGCTCCTGGCCGAACGGCGCGATTGTGCCGGCGTTGGGACCGTGGCGGTTGTAATGGCCGATGCCCGCCCACCACGGGATGCCTTCGGTGTAGGTGAGCAACAGAAACGATTCGATCCCGAGGAAGCAGGGAAACAACAGGGCGCGCCAGCGGGCCCGGTTCGGCAAGGCGTCGTCGAGGAGTTTGACCGCGCCGATGGCCAACGCCACGAATCCCATGGTGATATGATTGATGTACACGCCGGCGGCGACATCGGCGTAGGGCGCGACGGTGTGGATATGCGTGAACAGCAGCCCGCCGCCTATGAGGGCGAAGATCGCAACGAGGCGATTCTGGAGCCGGGTTCGTCCGTCGGTGTTTGACACGGTCGACACGCTCCGTTGTTGGAAATACATGCAGCAGGCCGATGGTGAGCATGATCAGAGCGGTGAGTTTGTGCATCTGCACCTCGCGATCCAAAAACTGGCGCAGGTCGGTTAAGGCGGTAGAGGTCGAGGTCCGCGAAAAACAGCAGCAGGACGCCCCCGAACGTCAACAAGAGCGGCCCGACCCACGGCATTTTTCGGTCGGAATTCGGCCACAACTCGCGCAGGAAGATGGACAAGGTCAGCAGAAACACGAACATGCCCGCGCTGTGGTGCATGACGTCGGAGTACTGGAGATTCTCGTCGGTCTGGCGCTCGGCGAGCGTGTTCAGGTCGTGCATTGAGAGGACCGTCTTGGCGTTGGCGCCGGCGACGGACGCGCCGTACTCGGTCACCAGTTTGCCGCCCAGATAGCCAGCGACGCCGATCATGGCGTACAGCGCGAGGCCGCACACCACGTAGGCCAGCATCGCGCCGCGTCGCGTGCCGTCGAGGAACAACCGCCACGACGTAAGCCCGATGAAACCCCAGGCGGCCACCGTGGCAGCGAGTTCGTGGAATTCGATTTCGAGTTGCGGGACACCGGCGCGCCCGGCCCAGATTTCGGCGCAGATGCCGCAGATGAAGGCGAGCAGCAGGGAGGCGGTGCCCGCGGCCATCAACCATTTGGCCGTCTGGTGGGCGCGCTCGTTTCGCCAGATCAAGCCGGCACAATCCAACAGCAGCGCCGTCAGCAGCAACACAATCGGGAACGGCACCAATCGCGGATGTAGCTCCGCCAATAAACGTGAGATCTCCATACTGCGCCTATTGATTCGATGCGTCCCAGCTCTTACGCGGTTCAATCAACCGCCCACTTGCCGGGATGATGCTCGCCCGGCACCTCACTTCAGGGCGATTTTAGCGATTGTCTCTTCCAAGCACAAGCCTGTCGTCGAGCTGCGTCGAAACGAGTTGACGGTTCGCCTCCAGCAGCAAATCCATGGCGCGGATCAATTCGGACGCGGAAAAATTCCTCGCGGCGAGCGCGCAGCGGTACAACCGCCAGACATTCGGGAGCGCGCCGTCCTTCGTTCGCGGAAAATGGGCGGTCGTTTGCTCGGGCAGACGCTCGAAGGCCTTCACGAACTCGTAGTTGCCGCCCTGCCCTTCGCGGACGGTAATCAGTTTGCGCTGCATCAGGTCGCGCGCGAGCAACATCAGTCGGAATTGCGCGACCAGCATCATCAACACGCCGATGGGCGCCTCACCGGCGTCGAGCAGGTTTTCCAATGCGGTGATGGCCTGAGACGTGCGGCGCGCGCCGAGCGCATCGGTCAATTCCCAGATCACCGCCTGGCGCGACGCCGAGCAGATCGCGCGAACGTCTTCTTTCGTAACGGCGGCGCGTTTGCCGACGTAGGTGAACAGTTTCTCCAATTCGTTGGCGATCTCGCGCAGATTCGGCGCGACGAGTTCGCGAAATGCCTGGACCGCTTCGGGATTCATCGTTTTGGCGTCGGCGCGCGACTTCGATTGGATGAACGCCTCGATTTCCTCGTCGGCGTCGCCCTTGCCTTCTTCGAGCGCCTCGAAGAACTGCACTTCGCCGACTTTTTCGAGCGTCTTGTACAGTGTCTTGCGGCGGTCGCAGCCGATGGCGCTGATGAGCAACGTCACGCCCTCGCCGAGACCGGCTTTGAGCAGGTCGGCAAGTTCCGCGAGCGACTCCTTCACAGCTTCGGCGCGCGTTGTCGGGGTGTCGGCGAGCAGGTCGGTGTTCTTCAGCCAGACGAGTTTGTCGCCGCCGCCGAACAAGCCGACCGTATTCAAAGCCTCGCGCAACCGCGAGAGAACCTTGAGGGCTTCGTCCTGGTTCGACGCCGAGCCTTCGATGATCTCCAGCCCGAACTCGCCCGCCTTTTTCGGCGCGAGCTTGTCGGCCAGTTTGGCGGCGGTCTCCTTGATGGAGAATTCGTCCGCGCCTCCGACGAGGTAAATGGATTTGGTTTTGGTGGCCGCTACCGGCATGGCGGCAGTTTGCGAGGAGCGAGGCGGGCTGTCAAGCAGGGCGGTGCTGCGCTGCTGTCGTTTCGGGTTTATCCATCCTACGGAATACCGGATGCGAGATAGGTTCGGAGCGGGCAGTTGGTCAGTTTGGTAAGCCCTTCGACGACGCACGCGGCGTTGAGTCGGGCGCCGATTTTCTTGGTGTGCTGGTTGTCATTGAAATAGGTGGCGGCTTTTTCCTGGCCGAGCGCGTCGTAATGGTCGGCGGCGATGGTATTGAGGTCGATGAAGAGCGCGCCGCTGGCCTTGGCGGCGTCAGCGGCCCATTGGGCGTAGCCGTCGAAGCCGCGCTTGATTTTGCCGTCGATCCAGGTGTTGCGCGGGACGGGCGAGCAGATGATCACCGTCGCGCCTTTGGTTTTGGCGTCGGCGACGTACTGGCGCAGGTACCAGCCGTAGGCGTGGACGACTTTGTTCGATGGGCTGATCCCGAACTGGATGGTTTCATCGCCGCTGCCGGTGATCGTGGCGCGGTCGGGGTAATTCTTGGAGTTGGCGGAGTCGTTGTGACCGAACTGGAGGATCACGAAATCGCCGGGCTGCATTCGGTCGAGGATATTCGTCCACAGCCCCTCTTCGATGAACGAGCGGCTGCTGCGTCCGCCATGCCCTTCGTTGTAGACGTGGATTTTTGCGGGGTCGAAGAGCGGGACGATCTCGGAGCCCCAGCCCCACGGGCCGGTGTCGCCCGTGCCGGTGCCCGTCTTCATGATGGAATCGCCGACGAGGAACAGCGCGGGGTGAAGCGTGGCCGACGTTGGCTGGGCGGGTTGCGTTTGCGGGAGAGTCTGCGCCATGGCCGACGCGGCGGCGAACAGTGTTGCGACCAGGAGAAGAATCTGTTTTCGCATTGCAGGCGAGAGTCTTCGTCAGGCGGGGGAACGGCGTCAAGCGCGGAATCCGGAGACGGCGCGGGGACACGGAGGCGCGTTGACTTGTCGACGACGCGGTTCTATAAGGGCGTGATGGAACATCTCTGGGCGCCGTGGCGGATTCGGTACATACTCGGGGAACGGGAAGCGGGTTGTTTTTTCTGTCGGAAGTCGCAGGAGACGGATGACGCGAAGAACCTGATCCTGATTCGCGAGCGGAATTGTTTCGCGCTGCTGAACACGTTTCCGTACAACGCGGGCCATCTGATGGTCGCGCCGTATCAACATACGGGCGAACTGGACGACCTCTCCGAGCAGGAACTCTCCGAATTCATGGCGTTGACCCGGCGTTGCAAGCAATTGCTTGGGAAGGCGCTCAAACCCGAGGGGTTCAACATCGGCATCAACCTGGGCCGGTGCGCCGGCGCGGGCGTGCTCGACCACCTTCACATGCACATCGTCCCGCGATGGAACGGCGACACGAACTTCATGCCCGTCCTCGCCGACACGCACGTGGTGCCGCAGGCGCTGGACGAGTTGTATGCGACGCTAAAAAAGAGCATTGAGAGCGGAGAGCGGTAAGCGAAAAGGGTTCGTGGGAACGCTTTGACGGGCGCGAGCACAATGGGTATAATGGAGGGGTGAGGCTGCCGAAACAAATAGCCGTCATGCCGTTGCCCAACGCGATTTTGTTCCCACGGGTGTTGCTCCCGTTGTACATCTTCGAACCGCGCTACAAACAGATGCTGGCGGATTGCCTGAATGGGGAGCGGATGTTTGCGGTTGCGCTGTTGCGCAAGGGCTGGGAAAAGGAAGGCCGCAATCCCACGCCCCACCCGATTGCCGGGATCGGCGTGATTCGCACGTGCGTGGCGCGCCCCGACGGCTCGGCGAACGTGATTCTGGAAGGCGTGGCGCGGGTGCGCATGACCGAGTACGTGAAACTTCGACCGTACCGCGTGGCGCGCGTGGAACCGTTGGAAGGCTCCGATGAAGCCGAGGCCGCCCAACGCGCGCCGCTGCTGAAGATTGTCACGCAACTGGCCAAGGCCCGGGCGCGCATGGGCGCGGACCTGCCGAAATCCGTCCTCTCCGCGTTGCGCTCGGTCAAGAACGCGGATTACCTTTCCGACCTCGTCAGTTACACGCTGCTGGACGATTACTACGAGAAGCAATCCATGCTGGAAATACTGGACACGAACGAACGGCTGGAGAAACTCGTGGCCCTGCTGCAAAAGAAGATCCAGCAGTTCGAACTCTGGAAAACGCTTCAGGGCAAACTGCCGAACAAACATGTCGGACACAATTGACGCGGCCGCGCAGCCGAGAGCGAGGCTCGAACCTGTCGCCGTCCTCGATGGGGACGGCACAGACCTCCACGTTCCGGCGCGCGATTATGTCCGGCTCGGGCAGGGATTTTATTTCGTTTTTTGGGGACTGTTGGTGACCGTGCTGATGGGTGCGCAGTTATTGATCCTCAGCGACATCCCGCCGTTTGCGGAACTTTTCCTTGGACTGGGCGTACTGGCGACGACGATCGGCTCGTGGCGATTGTACCAGGTGCGCAGCCTGGGAGACCTGTGGCAGCGGCGGACGCGGACCACGCTGGCGCTGGCGGGGTCGATGGCGTATTTCTGCCTGTTTGTTTACCTGTGGCGGCGCGTTCCGGACAGCGACTACCTGCTGACCAACGTCTTCGCATTCGGCGCCGCCGGCATCCTGTACATCATCGCCTTCAACCGCGTGGTCGCCGTGCTGGCGGCGAGCCTGAGACGCAAGGACATGGCGCTGGAGTCGCGCGTGTTTGGCACGGGCAACATTGGACTGCTGCTCCTCCCGTTCGCGGGTATCATTGCCTACGTCGTCGTGAGCGCCGTGTTGCAGAGGGGCAACCTGCTGTCCGAAGTGCGGTTCGTACTCGGCCGGGCCAACCTGCTCGTGATCATCGTGCTGTTGCTGCCATTTTCCCTGACATTGTCGCTGGCGTGGAGCTGCAAGGACGCCGTGTTGCGACAGCTTTCGAATTTGGATCATCCAGAGGACTACAACGCCGACGGCCCATGAAAGGCTATCGCCACCGCTTCCCCCAATACGGAACGCTCGGCCTGATTGTTCTCCTGTTGATGGAGACGGCGGTCCTCTGCTCGCAAACGGACGCGTTCCCAGGAGTCGCCTGGTGGCAGATCACGACCGCAGCCACACCCGTCTGTTGGTGGGCCTACATCCTGATTGTCGATGCGTGGATTTACCGACGGAAAGGCACGTCGCTGCTCACGGACCGACGCGAGTCGCTGGTCATTCAATGCATCCTGTCGATCGTCTTCTGGTGTTTGTTCGAGGCGTACAATCGAGTGATGCCGGGCTGGCAGTACATCCATTTGCCAGAGGACCTGTCAGCGCGTTTGCTGGGATACGCCATTGCGTTTGCGACGATCATGCCGGGATTGTTTCTGACCTGCGAGTTTCTCGAGAGCTACGACATCTTCGGCCGGGCTTGGATACCGCAGATTCGCTGGGGTCGCGGCGCGCTCGTCACCTCGGTGGTGGTGGGCGCGGTGTTTATCCTCGCGCCGCCGTTCATGCCAGCCCACGTGCGCGGTTATTTGTGGGCGTTTGTGTGGATGGGCTGGTTCTTTTTGCTGGAGCCGTTCAACTATTGGCGCGGCGTGCCGAGCATCTACCGCGACTGGCAGCACGGCGATCTGTCGCGGACGCTGCAATTGTTCGGGGCCGGGATTGTGTGCGGCCTGCTGTGGGAGTTTTGGAACATGTGGGCCTACACCAAGTGGGTGTACATCTTTCCGCTCGGCCAGAATGCGAAATACTTCCAGATGCCGCTCGTCGGCTTCCTCGGTTTCCTGCCGTTCGCCCTCGAGTACTTCACGATGTTCCACTTCGTCGCGTCGTTTTTTACTCGCGACGATAAACTGGGCATCTGAGGCTCGCGGCTCAACCGGCCTTGGAGGCCGCGCGCGGGAAGCTCTCCATGATCTCGCCCGGTTTGCGTTCGACCAGCGGGTCCCAAAAGAACATGCGCAGGGACGCCCACATTTTCACCGGTGGACTGTGCGGCTCGACGCGGCCGTCGCGGATGGCGCGAAAGATCGAGGCCATGGTCGGCTCGGCGTCCACCATCGTGTAATGGCGGCCGAACATCCACAGATTGTGCGCGTCGGAGCTCGCGACCACCGGTTTGCGGTGTTTCCGCGCGATCCGCATCGCGCGCTGGTTGAAAATATCCAGCCAAGAAAAATGCATCGACGCGTACTCGACCGCCTCGAACAGGTCGATGTTCCGCTCGAAGTCCCGGCCGAGGCTGTGACCCTTCGGATAGCACGGATGCGGCGCCACGATCAACAGATCCTCGCCGCGTTCGCGCTTGTAGGCGCGAAGATCGTCGAAGGTGAGCAGCTTCTCCGCCTCGCGTTGGGTGATATTGTAGAGCAACACATCGCGACGTTGGATGTTCCACTCGACCGCGCGAATGAGCAGCAGCCCCTTTTGCCGCGCGTACTCGAAGACCCGTTCATCCTCAAGCACGCGGCAGTGCAGAGTGATGGCAATCGCGCTGTAACCGAGTTCAACGGCGCGGTCGATTAACGCCGTCGCCGGATAGCGCAACCCGTCCTCGGGGTCTTCCCCCGAGTGCATGTGCATGTCCACTTTGATCATCAGTCCACTTGCTTGATCGTTCCACCGACCACGAAAAACAGCAGTTTCTCAGCAATCTCGATGCCGGCCACCTGATGGAGCGCAGTTTCATACGCTTGGAGTTGCCGGGCGTACTTTGCCGCATCGATGGTCGCGTCCGTCTTGTAATCGACCAGCACCCATCGGCCATTCTCGGAAAACAACAGGTCGATTTTCCCTTCCATCAACCCTTCGTTCACGACCTGGGTAAAGGGTAATTCCCGATAAATCTGGTCTGCGCGGCGCACGCGCGCCAGCAACTCCGAATCGAGCGCTTTGCAGACCAATTCAATCGCGCGGTGCTGGTCTCCATCACTGAGACCCGTCCCCGCGATGAACTGCTCAATTTGGCTGTGTTGTTGCGTGGCGGTTGCCGCCAAATCGACGATTTCCAGCGCGTCGTGAACGGCGCTCCCAAAATCCATGGCCCTCTCGCGTTCGGCGCCAGCCGGCTCGTCGTCACGTGGCTCCGCCTCCGCGGCCAGCTTCGATGGACTGACTCGCGCCAACGGCTTGGCCGCACGCACGAGCAATTCGGCGCGAGACTCCTGCCAGTCATGCCGCCTGTCGGCCAACTGTTTCACCGAGACGGGTTTTGCTTCCGTCCTCCCGGCCTCGACACCCGCTGCACCCAGCGATTCCAGATCCGGTGCCTCCACCAACGCGCCCGCCTCGGGTTTGAATCCGCCCGCCAACAGATCGATTCGCCCCCCCTTCTCCGCGAACCACGGAATCACCAGCCGCTCTTTTGCACGCGTCGCCGCGACGTACAACAGCCGGATTTCTTCCGCTTCCTCGCGCTTGCCCTGTTCCTTGTCAGTTTCATCGAAGGCCGCCGTTCGCATGGCCGCGAACCGCAATTCCCATTCGCCACCGTGGCCGAACAACAACTTCGCGCCCGTATCGGAAGTTCGTCCTGCGAGATCAGCCAGCACGACCACGGGAAATTCCAAGCCCTTCGCCTTGTGCATCGTCAGGATGCGCACGACGTTGTCTGTCTCCTCGCTCGCTGGTGACGGTTCCTCTTCGATGCCGCCCAGCACGGTCTCGTGTAACCGTCGCACGAATGCGCGGACCGAGCACAGGCCCAGGCCTTCGAGCTGTCGGGCCAATTCGAGGGCCTTCAGCAGGTTCGCCACGCATTGGGCGCCATCGGGTTGGCTGGCAAAGAACGCTTCGCAAATCCTGGTGCGGGCGAACACGTGGTCGACGTAGCCCGGAACCGAAAAATCATGACGGCGATTGTGCAATTCGCGCAGCAGGGCGAACGTCGATCTGGCCTGCTCCGGCGCATCGGCGGGGACATTGGCGAGGTAGTCCAGCTTCGTCTTCTGGGAGATCAGGAACACCAGTTCGTCTGACCAACCGAACAGCGGAGAGCGTAAGGTGGCAACGAGATCGAGTTTATCGGCTGGATTGTCGAGGCACGAAAGAAGCGAGGACAGCGTTTGGATTTCCTGACGCTGGTAATACCCCTTCCCGCCAATGACGCGAAAAGGCACGCCGTGCTCATGCAGGACATCGCAGTATGTCTCGACTCCCGTGAAACTGCGGAACAACAGCGCCACGTCACCCCATTGGCAGGCGCTGGTTGCCACCTGCTGGTGCAGGTAGCGGGCAACAGCCGCGGCTTCGGTGCGGCGCAATTCATCCGCCGTCGTCTTGAGGGGCAATTTCGGACGAAGCAAGGTTACGGCTGCTTCCGTGGTCTTCAGATCCGTCCGGGGTTTTAGCGCAATATACTCGGGCTGATAATTGCCGTGCTCGGATTTGACGAGGATCTTCGAAAAAACGTCGTTCACCCAATCGAGAATCGTGGATTTGCTGCGGAAGTTTTGCTGAAAAGTCAGCGTCTTCCCTGTCTGCTCGATCTGCTGGCGGGTACTGGCGTACATCTCGATATCGGCGCGGCGAAAACCGTAGATGCTCTGCTTGGGGTCACCGACGACAAATAATTTGCCGGGCGCGCCTTCACCGAGCCGAAGCACCAACTCGGTTTGCACGGGATCGGTGTCCTGAAATTCGTCGACGAGCACAAATTTGAACCGCTGCTGCAAATCCCGTCTGACCTCTGTGCTGTCGCGGAGCAGATCGCGCGCCTTCACCAGAAGGTCGTCAAAATCCAGTATCGCGCGGTCGTGTTTGACCGTCTGAAAATGATCAATGAACCCGCGCAGCCAGGTGACCAGTTCGACAAGAAGGTTGTGATCCGCCGCGGTGTTGAACTCCTCCAGCAACAGATTTCAGGTTTTTCACCACGTCTTTCATCTCACGGAATGCTTCCTGGCCATCGAAATGCGCCATCGCCCGCGGCATGACGAGATTCGAGGGAGCGAAGCACCGCGACCTGGCGCTCAGTCGATGCCCGCTCCAACGACGGCAGCGTGTCGAGCAGTGTCCGCGCGCGGAGATACGCGTTCTCCTTGCGTTCGACGAAATGTTTCAGGCATCGCTCCAGTGTCGGCGCGGACGACCTCAATTCCGCCACCACTTTTGCCGCGTCCAATGGCACCGGCTCCGGTGCCGTGGCGAATGCGAGGCGGTCGCGATGATCGACCAGCAGCGCAACCAATTCAGGAAGCTTGTCCAACTCCACACCGCGCATCAGCGCCCGGCGCAACGCCGGCGGATTCTTCGCCAACTCGGCTTCCAGCCATTCTTCCCATGCCTCTTCGAACAGGAGTTGCCGCTGCAATTCGTCGGCGACCGTAAACTGCGGATCCACTACGGCTTCCACCGGACGCTCGCGCAGAACCCACGCGCAAAAGGAATGGATCGTGGTGATGTGCGCCCGCTCCAGGTCGCTCAAGGCTTCCGTGAGCTTGGTTCCTGTGAGCGCTTCCTCGAGTTTCTCGCGCAACCGCAACTTCAATTCCCCCGCGGCCTTCTCGGTGAACGTGATGGCGACGATCTCACGGAGCCGCGCGCGACCTTTGCTTACCGCCGACACGATGCGGGCCACCAGCGTGGTGGTCTTGCCCGTGCCCGCCGCCGCCTCGACGAACAACGTCGTATCGAGATCGTTCGCCGCGGCATCCCGCGACTTCTGGTCGACCGGCCGCGTCATTTCGCGCTCTCCTTGATTGACCGGAAAGGTTCCGTGCGTGGATCGTCGCGCTTCCGGTCGTACAGTTTCAGGATGCCATTGCCGCAGATCGCGCGGTAATCGCATTGACGGCAGCCCTCGGCGGTGGCGTACTGCGCGAATAGGCCATCGCGAATCATACTGGCCGCGGTGTCGAGCAGGTTGGACAATGCGGGATGTTGGCCGTCCAGCGCCTCGTGCGTAAAGGTGACGGTTCGATACCCGCCGCGCAAGGTGAAGTACAGGTAACTGGCCGAGTCGACCCTGACCTTCGGCAACAGGTTCTCCGCCGCGAGAATGTACAACGGCAACTGGAGAGTTTCACCGCCAGCCAGCGAATCGTCCCGGACATTGCGCGGCAACCGGCCCGTCTTGTAGTCCAGCACCCGCGCGCGCTGGCCGTCGTCGCTGCGGTCGATGCGATCGATCGTGCCGCGCAATCGCACGGGCGGGGCCACGGCGATGCCGCGAAACTCCTTTTCGAAGTCCGTCGGGCGCCAACCAGCGGACGCATTGCGATCGCGTTCGATGAACGCAGCCAGTTCCTCGATCACGATCTGCTTTTTGACCTCCCAGACCGTCGGGTAGCCGGTCACGCCGCGGCGCTGAAATTCGTCGAAATGCTTTCCCGCAACCGTGGCGATGTTGGTGGCGGGCGACCGGTAATAGTCCTCGAGGATCGCGTGGTAGAGCGAACCGAGATCCAACGCGTCGATCGACAGCGCCGCCTCGGGTTCCTCCCATCGTTCGATGCCAAGGACATGCTTTTGGAAGTAGTAGAAGGGACAACCGAAAAAATCCTCGAGAGAGGTGGCGCTAATCACGAGTTTTTCCAGGCCGAACCGCTCCCGGAGAATCTTCCGCGCATCGGCGCCGTCCAGCAGACCATCGTACGCGGTGAGCGCCCGCTCGCGCCGGCGTGTCTCGGCGTTCGCAACGCCTTCGGCCAGCAGGGTCGACACATGGCGGAGGTAAGAGTGCTTGTCCGCGACCGACAGAAGCGCCCCCAAATCAAACTCGCGCTCGTTCAACGGCTCGGCGATGGGACGCACGGGCGATAGCGGAATTTTGACGGCGCGTTTGTCGAGCGCCTGGAAGTTTTTCGCGCCGGCATATTCCAGCAATAGAAACGAAGCCAGTGCGCGGACGCGACGTCGATGGCTCCAGCCGCGGATAACCGAGCACGAGTTTCTCGCGCGCCGCGCCCGTGGTGAGCGAGAACAACAACCGCTCCTCCTCGTACCCGTCGAGCTTGCGGGGCAGATCCGGGCTGATGCGGGCGCGTTCCTCATCGGTCACGAGCGGATCTTCGCGGATGACGCGCGGGAAACCTTTCTCGACGAGGCCAAGCAGGATGACCAGCGGCCACGACAAGCCGCGGGCACTCATAACGTCGCCGACAAAGATTCCCCCGCCCTGAAATTGCTCGGGTTGGTCGGCGGCGGCTTCGACCGCTTTCCAACTATAATCCGCAAACGTCTCGAACGGCACCTGCAGTTGAAACTCCTCCAGCCCGGCCAGGGCGCGGATGCAATCGACGACGGCATCGCTCCGGCCACCCAATCCGCGGAATGCGGCGATGAGCGCGGCGCCGTACTCACTCCATTTCGCCTCGCCCGGCAGCCCGCCGAGAAGCGACATGAGTTTCCTCACAAACACCAACACCTGTTCGGCATCGCGACGCCATCGCTCGCGGTGCCGTCCGTCGTCCGTCTCCCGGTGTTCCGTGCTGGGTTTGGACGACGCGGCTTCGAGGCGGTCGATCCACTGCTGCTGTCCGCCAACGATGCCGAGTTGCACGGAGAGCGCGTCCCAGTGCGAGCGCGGGCCGGTATGACAGGCCAACTCCATCACGGATGCGCGGCTAAAGTCGGAGCGGACAACGGCCAGCAACAGCGACAACAGGCGGGCATCGGTTTGTTCAGCCAGCGGGCGTCCACCACGGAAGTAGGCTTTGATTCCGAGGCTGCCGAGCGTGTCCCGCAGAATCGCGTCGTACTGTTCCCGGCTTCGGCAGAGAATCGCGACATCATTGAAGGAACGACCCTCCGCCGCCACAAACGCGAGCGCTTCCCGTACGGCCTCCTGCGCCTCACTCGTTTCGCCCGGGCACGAGAGAATCGTTGCGACGGGTTTGGTGCCGTCCGCTTCCCCTGACTTAACGCCGCGTGAGGGCACGCGGCCTACAACCTGGTATTGCTGTGATCGAAACCACTCCAAGAGCGGTTCCGCGTAGGCGTTGTGCCCGGCCCACGGGAAAAAGACGGTTGACGGCGCGAGTCGCAAGACAAACTTCTTTTGAACAGCCGTCAGATCATAGAAACCGTACAGGAACGTTTCGGAGTCCGTATTGGGCATCTGCGCGCTCTGATACAAATCGGAGTCGGTGACGAAGCCGTGCTCCGCCAGCCAGTCGCGATACGCCGTGTAGGCAGCCGACAATTCGGACAGCTTGCCGGATTGGCGAGCGGCTTTGCGAAACAACTCCGGCGAGACGCCGGCTTGTTCGAGGTCCTTGAACGTCTCCAGCAGCGAAATGCGAAAGCCCCTGGTATCGCGAACGGGAGCGAAATAGCCGCTGGCGGGGATTTCATTTCGGGCGATGCTGTCACACAGAAGCTCGAGGCCGAGTCGGGGGACCTGGCGCGCTTTCGGCAACAGATCTTCCAAGACGTGGAACCGCAAATTGACGTGGCCATTGGGCAGCATTCGGGCCAACGTCCGTCGAAGATGAAGGCCGAGCAGGCGCGTCGGGACGATGATCGTCAGGGGAGCCAACGCGCCACGCGACTTTTTCCGCGTCGAGACCTCGTCGGCCAGGGCGGCCTCCAACGCGGGTTGAAACGGGCCCACGTGGATTTTGCGTGGCATTGACGCGGAAAAATTGCTAGTCGTACTCACAGCGAATGAAAATCCTCGCCAAGTATATCACACGGCAGGCGGTCATCACGCTGCTTCTGACCATTGCGGTGTGCACCTTCGTGTTGCTGCTGGCCCGCATCCTCAAGCAACTCAGCGACATGTTGGTGAACCAGAAGGTCGGCCTCGAAGTGGTCGGCTACTTCGTGCTGCTGATGACGCCGAACGTCCTGAGTCTCTCCCTGCCGATGGCCATGCTGGCGACGGCGATATTGATTTTCGGGCGGATGAGCGCCGACAACGAGGTGGTCGCCATGCGCGCCTGCGGGATGAGCCTCGGGCAGGTCGTGGCGCCGGTCATCCTCGTCGCGGCGGTGGCGAGCGTGTGCTGCCTGTACATCAACGCCGATCTCGCCCCGTGGTGCCGGTTCCAGTTCAAGACGATGTTTGTGCGGCTCGGCTCGGAACGGCCCATGGCGTTGATCGAGGAAGGCACGTATATCAAGGAATTCCCCGGCTACGTGATCTACGCCGGAAGGAAAAAGGGGAACATCATCGAAGACGTGATGATTTACACGCTCGATGACAGCAACAACGTCGTGTCGAGTCTGCGCGCGCAAAAGGGAATCGTCTCGTCGAAACCGGAGGAACACAAACTCCTGCTCGACCTGTACAACGTCCGCGGCGACCTGCACGATGCGAAGGAACCCACCAACGTCCACAAGATTCGGCCGGACACCACGGCGCAGCATTACCCGGTCGAGATGGACCTGAGCCGCGCCCTGCGCCAGGCGCGGGCCACGCGGCAATTGGGGGACCTCATCTTCCCGGAACTGCTGGACGAGATACGAGACCTGCGCACGCACGGGATTTATCCCGCAGCAGCCCTGATGGAAGCGCATCAACGGGTGGCCGGCGCGGTGGCCTGCCTTGCCTTTACGCTGATCGGCATTCCGTTGGGGATCAAGACCAGCCGCCGCGAGACATCGATCGGGATGGCCTTGAGCATCGGGCTGGCGCTGTCGTTCTATTTTATGATGATCCTGGCCAACACGCTAAAGGGCCGCCCCGCGCTGTTCCCGGAAGCGATCCTGTGGTCGCCGAATCTCTTTTTCGAATTTCTCGGTTTGTGGTTGCTCTGGCGCGTCACGCGGGCGTAGCGGTGTTAAAGAATACCCACGGACGCCGCGTGAGGGCACGCGGCCTACAGGGCAGACGGCGCGCCCGGCGGTCGCGCCCTACCCATCAAGTGAAGTGTGTCACCGCACTAGCCGCCGCCGAGTTGTTTGCCCATCACTTCGACGATGGGGCGGATTTCCGCCATCAACTGGCCGAACTGTTTGGGTTTGAGCTGCTGGCCACCGTCACTGAGGGCGGTGGCGGGATCGGGATGCACCTCGACCAGCAGGCCGTCCGCGCCCACGGCCACGGCGGCGCGCGCGAGCGGGATCACCATGTCGAACCGGCCCGCCGCATGGCTGGGGTCGACGAACACCGGCAAATGCGTTTCCTTCTTCGCGACCGCGACCGCGCTGAGATCGAGCGTGTTGCGGCAGGCGTGTTCGAACGTCCGAATGCCGCGCTCGCAGAGGATCACCTTGCTGTTGCCGTGCACGCAGACGTACTCGGCCGCCAGCAACCATTCGTCGATCAACCCGGACACCCCGCGCTTGAGCAGGATGACCTTGCCCGACGCCGCGACCTCGGCCAGTAACGGGACATTTTGGGCGTTGCGCGCGCCGATTTGCAGGATGTCGGCGTACGACGCCACCATTTCCACGTCCTGGGGCGACATCACTTCGGTGACGATGGGCAATCCCGTGGCCGCGCGGGCCTGTTTCAGCAACTCGAGCCCCTCGCGGCCCAATCCCTGAAAGTCGTACGGGGAGGTGCGCGGCTTGAATGCGCCGCCACGGAACAGCGTTGCGCCGTACGACTTCACCACTTTCGCGGTTTCCAAAGTTTGCGCCTGGTTCTCGACCGAGCACGGGCCCGCCACGACGTGGAACGTGCCGCCGCCGATCTTGAGCCCGGCCACGTCGAGCACGGTGTCGCTCCCCTGGTATTCGCGGCTGACGAGCTTGTACTTCTTTTGGATGGGCGTGACGCTCTCGACCTGCGGCAACACGATGAGCGATTCGAGGGTATGATGGTTCCGTTCGTCGCCGATGCAGGCGACGACGGTGCGCTCGACGCCGCGAATCAGGCGCGGCTCGTACTTGAACTTCTTCACCGCGTCGGCGACCTGCTGAATGTCCTGTTCACTCGTTCCCGGCTTTAACACGATGATCATTCCTTTGCTCCTTATGTCCTGTACGCGGTTCGGTTTTTGGGAATAAAAAAACCGTCCCGCGCCTGCGGGACGGTTGGGTGTCAACGGTTACAGCATCAACACACAGCCCGCAGACAGGGCTGGCTAAAATAAAACCAATAATACGACGCCCGGACTGCGGAGATGTATTGATGCACTGACTTCATGTTCACGTGTAAGGTAGCAAATCCGGCGGGAAATGTCAATAGCGCGCATCGGCTGGCAGTGTCTTAATTTGAATTTTTGCGCAGAGTACTACGAGTAATCAAATAGGCGAAGATCACGGCAATTAGCGTTAGTCTTACATCAATGTGCTCTCCGTGCAAAAACCTCCAGACATCCCACCCAAACACAGGAATAATGATTGCCCACGATAGGAATTGCCTTCCGATACGCTGGTGGCTGGTCATTGTATCTCCTCTGATGTACTTGTTCACTTCTGCGCCTTGCTCACGATATTATTGATGCGCTCGTTCACACCTTGATTATATCGACAAGATCGCGAACCGTCCACGGGGAAGTGGTGACGCCTGATTTCGGGGTACAACCCTCGACCGCCCGTGGCGATGGTGGATGGAGAGTCCGAGGCAAAGCGCCCGTGCGCGGCCTCTACCCGGATGGCGGAAAGGTGCGGTCAAACGGAGCGGCGCGGTCAGGAGACCGGCGCCGAACGAGAGAACTTATCGGCTGGGGACAGCCGACGCTACAACAGCGGCGGTGTCAGGATGCGCGCGCTGCTATCTTTAATCGATAATTTTGCTGGACGCGGTGCGGGGATCGTGGTAGAGTCGGTACCGTTGTGTTTTGATCTTTGATATAGGACGACGGCGCTCGGCGGGATACCTAGACGACAGGCATCCAGCCCTACAATACGGAGGGCGGCATGTCCGCGCTTATCAAGCGCGGCTACAATGAGGATCGGGCCATGGTTCGGCTGGCACGACGGCAAGCGGGCCGCTTGCCCTACAATACGGAAGGCGTGCTCGGCGGGATACCTAGACGACAGGCATCCCGCCCTACAATACGGAGGGCACTGCGAAAAAAGCCTTTTTCGTAGAACGAACCCAAGTTTATTCAAGCCGGCGTGGAAAATTGGTAAAAACAAAGCCAAAAACGAACCCAAGTTCAGGGGTCAACGCCGCTTGGGATCGGTGCTGGGCTGGCCGAAATAGCCCTTCCAGACCACGTCGAGACCTTCTTCGGTCAGTTTGACGGCCTGGCGTTTCAGCCGGCAGCGGTCGATGCAGCGGTCGATCAAGTCGCGGGGGTCGCACGCCTTGGGGATGCGGCCTTCGGTCTGGTATTTCCGCAGGAATTGGACAACCAGGTTTTCGTCCGCGAACAAGCCGCGGGAGCGGGCGTAGCGGAGGAAGATTTCCGTGTAGGTTTCGGGACTGGGCGCTTCGGCATGGAGTCGATAGCCCATGCGGCGCATGAACGCCTCGTCTTCGAGGTCGGATTCGGCGAGGTTCGTCGCGAACACGACGATTTGCTCGAACGGCACCTGGATTTTTTTGCCGGTGCTCAACGTGAGGTAATCGACGCGGTATTCCAGCGGCACGATCCAGCGGTTCAACAATTCCGTCGCCGAGCAGCGCTGGCGACCGAGATCGTCGACGACCAGCACGCCGCCGTTGGACTTGACGTGCAGGGGCGCCTCGTAAAACCGCTGGGTATCGGTGAACGCGAGTTCGAGGCTGTCGAGCGTCAACTCTCCGCCCACCACCACCAGCGGCGGACGGATGCGCACCCAGCGGCGATCATGAGTGTCGTTGGCGTGCGGAATGGGCAAATGGTTGTGGGTGTCGAACACGCGGATCACCTGGCCGTCCACTTCGATGGCGTACGGGATCCAGACTTCGCCGGGGAGCGCGTCGACGATGGCGCGGGCGGTGGCGGTCTTGCCGTTGCCCGAGGGGCCCGTGAGGAACAGGCTGCGTCCCGAGCCGATGACCAGTCCGATGATTTCCTTGGCGTAATCGGAGAGGATCAGGTTGGACATCGCCTGATCGATGGCCTGGCGCGTTGCGGGCGGACGGTTGCGCACCTGCTGCGTGATCATCTCCGTATACGACTTCAGCGAGACGGGAGCCGGGCCGGCGTAACTGCAAAAACTGGTGAGACGCCGCAACTCCTGCCAGCCGTGATCGAGCATGGCGTAGCGATGATTGCGCAGGCCCACCACACCTTTGATCTCGATGAACTTGTCGTGGCACAACCGTTGGAGGAGCGCCTCGGTGATCATGATGCCCGAGGTGCATGCGGGCGGCGATCGTGGAGGTGCTGCAATCGCTATCCAGCGGGACGGTTTTCAGGGCGAGTTCGGCGAGGAAGCCGGGGTTGACATCCAGGTCCTCCAACCTCTCGGGGAATGGGGGGACGAACCAGTCCGCGGGGTTGGTAAAGAGCGGGGCCACCGAATCCGTGGGGATTTCGGGTGTGACGGTGCCTCCCAACTCTGCTTCAACCGCGATATCCTCGGTATGTTGAAGGTCGGCTGTGCTCATGAAATACTTGTCCAACCTGTAGGGAAGCACGATTCAGGCCAGCCATTATCGGCCTCCGGGCCATGTTGTTGCGCAAGCCGAGATTCGGGACTTGCAACGTTTCCACACGATTTCTAGACTGCGGCCATGAAACACAAGGAGCTTCTCATTTTTGCCATTGTCGTCGTGCTCAGTGCCGCCGGTGCACCAACCGCGCCAGCCCAGGACCAAACCCTCGCCCAACAGGTAGCCATCCTCGACGAGCGGCTGAGCAAGCTGCGGGCGGATGTCGATGCGATTCAAGCCAACCAGCAGCAAATCCAGCAGGACCTCAAACAGATCCAGGCGCAACTCGAGGAAGTCCATCAGTCCGGGCCGAGCGCGTCCGTCGAACGATTTGCAGGCGTTGGAGGCGCGCGTGAAGGCGCTGGATGCCGCTCGCGAGACGGACAAGAAAGTTATTCTCGATCAGCTCGCCAAAGAACTTGCGACCATGAGCGGCTCGCATGGCGGAGGTGGTGGCGGCGCGACCAATCCATCGGGCGGCCCGGCCAATGGCAGCGAATACGTGGTTCAAAAGGGCGACACGCTGACAGTCCATCGCCAAGAATAACGGGGTCACGATCGCCGATCTGAAAAAAGCCAACAACCTGACCAGCGACTCACTGAAAGTCGGCCAGAAACTCGTCATTCCGCAGAAGTGATGGCCGTCGAGGTCCTCACGTCTGAACGCCGCGGGCGTAAGCGGCGCTCGCGGCGGTTGCCATTGGTCGCGGCCAGCTTCTCGGTATCGATTTTCAGCCAGACGCTGTCTTCGCCGAGAATGGCCTCGACATCGTGCACGAATTGCTGCGTCGGCGAGACGGAGAAATGTTCGTGCGCTTCGAGAAAAACCAGTTTGCCGTCGGGGTAGATGAAGCAAAACAGGACAGGGCACACTCCCTTTATGAGCGCCCATGACGTTGTGAACGCGAGTCAGGGTCGAATCCTCGGTCGTTCCCGCGGAGAGGCGAATGTGCACGGCTTTCGTGAACCGCGCCGGGACTTCGCCGAGCGGGACGACCTGTTCGGCGACGATCTTGGGTTTGTCTTCGCGCAAGTTGACCGTGCCGCACAACAGGATGGCGGTATCGGTCTTCAAACCCGCGGCGTGCTTCGCGTATGACTCCGGGAAAACGAGAACTTCCACGGAGCCATCGAGGTCTTCCAGGGTCATGATCGCCATCGGCTTGCCCTGCTTCGTCGTCTTCGGCACAATTTTGCTGATGATCCCGCCGACGCGCGCCGTTTGACCGTCCTGAAGTTGGGCCAGTTTTCCCGAGGAGCCGAGTTCGTACCGTTGCAGAATCTCGGCGTACTCGCTCAGGGGATGTCCCGTCACGTAGAAACCCAGGAGTTCCTTTTCATACGCGAGCATTTCGCTTTGGGACCATTCCACGGAAGGCGCCTGGCCCGTGGCTTTTCGCCGGGCATTGACGGGCTCGACATCGAAAAGCGCCGACTGCCCGCGTTCCCGGTCGCGCTGGACGCTGGAGGCGCGGTTCATCTGGTATTCAACCGCCGCAAACACCACGGCTCGCGGCTCGCCCAGGGAATCGAACGCCCCGCATTTCACCAGGCATTCCAGCACTTTCCGATTCACAATCCGCAGATCGACGCGCGTGCAGAAATCCTCGAACGACTGGAACCGACCGCTGGCGCCGCGCACCTGAATGACATTTTGCACGGCGATTTCCCCGACGTTCTTGATCGCCGCGAGGCCAAAGCGAATCTTGCCGTCCCGCACGGTGAAGCGAACGCCGCTTTCGTTCACGTCCGGCGCCTGGACCTCGATGCCCATGCGTTTGCACTCGTTGATGAACAACTGGATCTTGTCGGTATTGGCCAGTTCGTTGGACAACACCGCGGCCATGAACTCGACGGGGTAATTCGCCTTGAGCCACGCCGTCTGGTACGAAACGACCCCGTAGGCGGCGCTGTGCGATTTGTTGAAACCGTACCCGGCGAATTTCGCCAGCGTATCGAAAATCTGGTTGGCTTTGCCGCGCGGGATCTTGTTCTTTTCGTGGCAGCCCTTGATGAAGATCTCGCGCTGCTTTTCCATTTCCTCGGGCTTCTTCTTGCCCATGGCGCGACGGAGCACGTCGGCGCCACCGAGCGAGTATCCCGCGAGGACGTTGGCGGCCTGCATGACCTGCTCCTGGTACACGAACACGCCGAATGTTTCCCGGAGGATCGGTTCGAGCAGGGGATGGTCGTACGCGACCTTGACCTTGCCGTGTTTGCGGTTGACGTAATCGTCGAGCATGTTCATCGGGCCGGGCCGGAACAGCGCGATGAGCGCGATGATCACGTCGACGGAATCGACGCCGATGCGCCGGCACAGGTCGCGCATGCCCTGTGATTCCAGTTGGAACACGCCGATGGTGTTGGCCTTGGCGAGCATGTCGAACGTCTTGCTGTCATCGAGCGGGATCTTGTTGATATCGAGACGCTGGCCCGTGGTCTGCTCGATGAGGTCGAGCGCGTCCTGAATGACCGTGAGCGTTTTCAGCCCGAGAAAGTCCATCTTCAGCAGGCCGAGGTCGCCCAGCGGATTCATCGAGTACTGCGTGACGATTTCGTCCGAGTTCGTGCCCGTGGTGAGCGGGACGACGTTTGTCAGCGGCTCGGCGCCAATGACCACGCCGGCGGCGTGGGTCGACGCGTTGCGCGAGAGGCCTTCCAGCGTGAACCCGTAATCGATCACGCGTTTGACGGTCGCCTCGTTGTTGTAGGCCCCCTTCAATTCGGGATTGATCTCCAATGCCTTCTTCAGCGTCATGCCGATGTCGGGCGGGATCATCTTGGCGATCCGGTCGCAGTCGCCGTATGAGAGGCCCATCACGCGGCCAACGTCGCGCACAACCATCTTGGCGCCGAGCGTGCCGAACGTGATGATCTGGGCGACGTGGTCGTCGCCGTACTTCTTGCGCACGTAATCAATGACTTCCGGGCGGCGGTTGTAGCAGAAATCCATGTCGATATCGGGCGGCGAGATGCGCTCGGGATTCAGGAATCGCTCGAACAGCAGGTTGTAGCGGAGTGGATCGATGTCCGTGATCTTCAAGATGTACGCCACCACGCTGCCGGCGGCGCTCCCGCGACCGGGGCCGACCGGTATGTTGTGGCTCCGCGCGAAATGGACGAAATCCCAGACGATCAGGAAGTAACTGACAAAACCCGTCTTCTCCATGATCTTCAGTTCGAACTCCACGCGGTCGACAATCTGTTTTTCCTGTTCGTTCCCGGGCTGCTTCCATTCGATCCCGTAGCGGTCACGCATCCCCTGCTCGCACAAATGCCACAGGTACTGCTCGCGGGTGAAATCCTTCGGTGGCTCGTAAACAGGAAACCGCAGCTTGCCGAATTCCAGCAACAGGTTGCATTTCTCGGCGACCGCCACGGTGTTCGTGAGCGCCTCGGGCGTCTCAGCGAACAATTCGTGCATTTCGTCCGGTGTCCGCAGGTAAAATTGCTGGGATGCGTACCGCATCCGCTTTTCGTCGGAGAGCAACGACTGTGTCTGCAGGCAAATCAGGCAATCGTGCGCCTCCCAATGCTCGCGTTCGACGTAATGCACGTCGTTGGTGGCGACCAGCGGGAGATGAAACTCCTTCGCCCAGGGGATCAGCGTGCGATTGACCGTGCGCTGCTCTTCGATGCCGTGGTTCTGGAGTTCGACGTAGAAATCGCCGGGCTCGAAAATGTGGCGGTAGTCGTCCAGCGCGGCCCTGGCCTGGGGAATCTGGTCCTCCTTGATTTTATTGGGCACCTCGCCCTTGAGACACGACGTGAGGCCGATGAGTCCCTTGGAGTGTTGGGCGAGGATCTCCTTGTCGATGCGCGGTTTGTAATAGAAGCCTTCCAGGTGCGCGGAGGAAACGAGTTTGACGAGGTTCTTGTAACCGACGTCGTCCTTGGCCAGCAACACCAGATGAAAGGCGGCATCGCGGGCGTTGGTGGATTTCTTGTCGAGACGCGAGCCGGGGGCAATGTAGGTCTCGCAGCCGATGATCGGTTTGAGCCCCTTCTCCTGCGCCGTTTTGTAAAATTCGATCGCCCCGAACATGTTGCCATGATCGGTCATCGCCACCGCCGGCATTTTGCACGCGTGCGCCTTGTCGACCACGTCCGAGATCTTGCAGGCCCCGTCGAGCAGGCTGTACTCCGTGTGCAAATGCAGATGAACAAAATCCGAATGCTTCATCAAAACTGTCGCGCCTCGCTCCCGCCACTCTAAGTGCGACGGCGATGGCAATCAAGACATCTGGGAGTTTACTTCGCGGTTGGCGCCAATTGCGGGTCCTGGCGTTCGTAAAGGCCAACGAAAACGCCGCCGGAGTCGTAGAGCGTTTGGACAAAATGGTGATGGTGATCCATCCAGTCACGGGTCGTTTGCGCGAGGTTTGGATGGAATTGGTCCGGATACAAAACCAGCCAGATGCGATGGATGCCGCTGGTGGATTGTGGCAATCGACCATCCCCTGTCACAGGGAACAAATGCGGCTGGTACACGGGCGGGTTGATCACGCCTTGCCCGACTCCATCCCCGAGGTACCATTGAAACGGTCGGAACGAGGATTCTGTCATGTGCACAACGATGTCACCTGCTCGAAGCTCTTTCGCGAGCTTGCCGGCGGCATCGCGCAAATCGGACTTCACCCATCGATTCTCCAAAAAATAGTAATTCCGCAAGGCGTAGAGATTCGCAGCCAGGAGGGCGATTGCTGTGAAAATCAGAACGGCGCGGGCGACCATTTTGCCGGGCTGGGTCATGGCGCATCCGAGCAGCAAGGCGAGCGGCGGAGTCGTGCACAACAACACCCGCGGCAGAAAGCGGTTTTGATTCAACGACTGCAGCACCAGGAGAGCCACCGGCACAACGAACCAGAGGACAAGCAGCACAGAAGTTTGACGAGACTCGCGACGACACCAGAGAACCACCGCCGGAACGATCAACGCCACAATCGTGATTGCCACGGATACCAACCGCCCGTGCGTGTCTCCGAGATACGCGCCGCTGAAGAGCGAGAAGAACGCCAGTACCCGGCCGATCTCCAGCGGACCCAGCCACGAACTGCCCATGGCCATCCTCGTTTGGGAGACAAACACAGGCAGCCAGGGAGCCAACAGGAGCAAGACGACGCATTGCGACACGAGCCAGTAACGCAGTTTCTGGCGATCCCGCCAATAATAGATCGCCACAAAGACGTTTTGGGCAACGACGGCATAGAGCGAAGCATACTGCGCATACACACTCAGTGCGTTGAAAACCGAATAGCCCACCCAGAGCGAGCTTCGTTGCTGCCGCAGTGCCCACACCATGAAGAGGAACGACAGTGCCACGAGCAACGTCTGCAGCGCGTACATCCTGATTTCCTGGGAGTACCAGACGTGCAGCGGACACACGGCCAGAAATACCGCGGCCAGCAATCCCGCGCCGCGTCCCGCCAGAGTGCAGCCCATCGAATACACAACAGCGACCGTTGCGACCCCGGCCAGCACGGAGAGCAGCCGCGCTCCTGCCTCACCGTCGGCTGCGAATCGCCAGTAATGTAATACGAGGTAATAAAACGGGCTGTGGGTATCATCGCGGACGGCATCGATGATTTGGGCGGGGCTCGCTCGGGCGATCAGCAGGGAATTGGCTTCGTCGAACCACAGCACGCGCTCCTGGAGGTGAAACAATCGAAGCCCGAGCGCCGCCAAGAGCACGACGCTCAGCAAAGCCACCGAGCGTCGGTCGTCGATCTTCCAGATGGCGGATCCGGTTTTCAAAGCGAACCACCGCCTACGGGATGGCACACCACAGCCGCGAAACGATCAGCCACAGCAGCCACGCCAGAATCAGCACCGCCACGACCCACCAGAACCACTGCCTGCGGGTCCGCCGCGGGCCACGGCCATCCACCTCGCGGCGCTTCCAATCCTCGTACTTGAATTCGTCCGCGTCTTCGACGCCGGTCCCGTCATAAATTGTATCGTCCGACCAGCCCGTCTTTTCATCAGCGCCGCACTCGGGGCACGCCCGGGCCTTCGCGGGAACTTCGGCGCCGCAGTTCGGGCAGATGAACGGCTCGTCAACGGGTGGCATGGTGCAACAAGTCGTCCACGCGCTTCTTGACGGCGGCGTCCATCCGGATGATGGGCGGCCAGGGACGCGTGTGAGCTTCGCCTTTGAGTTTGTGTGTGGCGTCGATGCCGATCTTGCTGCCAAAACCCATGACGGGCGTGGCGTGATCGAGCACGTCGGCCGGACCCTTGGTGAAAATGATGTCGCGTTCGGGATCGATGTTCGCGGTGAGACGGAACAACACCTCGCTCGTGTCGTGCACGTTTACATCGGCGTCGACCACGACGATGATTTTCGTGAACATCATCTGTCCCATGCCCCACAACCCGTGCATCACCTTCATCGCGTGATACGGGAACTGCTTCTTGATCGAGACGATGACGAGATTGTGGAACGCGCCTTCGGCGGGCAGCGCCATATCGACGATTTCATTGAAGTTGGTTTTGAAGACGGGCAGGAAAATCCGCACGCTGGCGGTGCCCATGTAGAAATCTTCCATCGGCGGCACGCCGACGATCGTGCTCGGATACACCGCGTCGCGCCGGTGCGTGATGCGTTCGATGTGAAACTTCGGATACGGTTCGGGCAGCGTGTAGTAACCCGTGTGATCGCCGAACGGGCCTTCGAGATCGAGTTTCTCCTCCGCCTCGACGTAGCCCTCCAGCACGAAATCGCAATCGGCGGGCACTTCGAGATCGTTCGTGTCGCATTTCACCATCTCGACGGATTTCTTGCGGAGATACCCCGCGAGCATCATTTCGTCGATGCCATCGGGCAGCGGCGCCGTTGCCGCGAACGCGTACACCGGGTCGCCCCCGAGCGCCACGGCCACGGGCATGCGCTGTTTCAATTCCATGTACCGCCGCCAGTGACGCGCGCCGGTTTTGTGCAGTTGCCAGTGCATGAACGTCGTCCGCTCGTCGATCACCTGCATGCGGTACGTGCCGACGTTGCGCGAGCCGTTGTCGGGATCGCGCGTGATCACCAACGGCATACAGACGAACCGCCCTGCATCCTGCGGCCAGCATTTCTGGATGGGAAGCGTTGCGACGTTCGGCTTCTCCTGAACGACTTCCTTGCAGGTGCCGGACCGGACGCTCGTGGGTTTCGCGTGGCGCAGTTCGAGGGCCGTTCCGAGCAATCCGATGGCGTCCTTGAAGGAGGTCGGCGGCTTGGCCTTGAGCAAGCCTTCGAGTTCGCGGGCGATATCCTCGACGTCGTTCACGCCGAGCGCCATGGCCATGCGTTTCGTCGAGCCGTAGGCGTTGATCAGCAGTGGAAACGGTGAGCCTTTGCATTTCTCGAAGAGCAACGCCTTGCCGCCGTTAGGCAGCTTCATCTCGCGATCCGCGATTTCGGTGATTTCCAGGACCGGATCGACCTCGACGGAAATCCGCTTCAGTTCACCGGTGGCTTCCAGCTTCCGCACAAAATCGCGCAAGGAATCGTAGGCCATGGCGGTGCTTATACCACAAGCGGTTGAAACTGACCAATGCCCGGTTCGTAGGCAAACATCTCCGCCGTGTCGATCTTGAAACACCAGCCGTGCAGGCGAAGATTGCCGGCGTTCAGGCGCTCGGCCACGGCGGGATAACCGTGCAGGTTCTCCAGCGCGAGCAGGATATTCTCCGCAGCGGCGGCCGTGACGCGCTCCGCCGCGTCCAAATGTCCGTAGTCCCGTCGGACGATGTTGCGGACGGGCGCGGCGACTTCCAACCATGCCGCTGTATGAGGCATCGCCGCTGCGTCCGGCAAGCCGTCCAACAGAGCGGTCATCGCGCCGCATTGGGTGTGACCGCACACGACGATGTCGGCCACGCCCAGAATGTGAACGGCAAACTCGATGGCGGCGGCGGTCGAGTTGGTGCTGCCGGTGGCGGCGGCCGGCGGCACGATGTTACCGACATTTTTGACCACGAACAGATCGCCGGGCTGGCTCTGCGTCACCAACTCGGCCAGCACGCGCGAGTCGGAGCAGGTAATGAACAACGTGTGCGGGTTCTGTCCCTCGCGGGATAGCCGGGCGAAGAGTTCGCGGTAGCGGCCGAATTCTTCCCGGCGAAACTTGTGCACGCCGTCAATGAGCCGTTGCATACCGGGTCAAACCCTCCATACCGACATCGCGGAACGCTTTCTGGCGTTCGGCGCATTTGTTGCAGTGGCCGCAGTGAAGGCTGCGACGCGGGGCGATACACGAGAAACTGAGATGGAGCGGCAATTTGAGACGAAGACCACGGCGGACAACCTGCTCTTTTGTCAGTGTGCGGAACGGGGCGATGATCGTGATGCGGAAGTCGAGAGCCTCGCCGGCGGCGGCGGCGAAGTCGCGGAAGAATCTGGGTGTGGCGTCGGGGAACGGGTTGTGGCCGAGCGAGCCGACGGCGATGGCGTCGATCTTGTGGAGCGCGCAGAATACCGCCGCCTTGGAAAGCAACATCAGGTTCCGACCGGGAAGATAGACAGCTTCGTCGGGAGTCTTCGCGCCGGGCACGCGCCGGCCGGTCGTGCTCCAATGTGAACCGTAAAGATCATTCGCGGGCAAATGGAGTACGGTCAACGGTTCATGGCGAATGCGGGCGGACCGAAGATACCGGCGTAGCGAATGAAGCTCGGCGGATTCCCAGTTGAGGCCCTGGCGGATGAAGACGGGATAGACTTTGCGGTACTGGCGCGCCAACGAAGCGAGCATCACGCAACTGTCGAGGCCGCCACTGACCAACGCGCAAACGGAGCGCTTCACTTGCCCTGGCGGACCTTCTCTTTCTCGCCTTCGAGTTTGGCGCGAAACTTGGCGATCTCGTTGCGGAGGATTTCGTCGAACTTCTGCGCGTCGTCGGGCTTGGCGGCGGCATTGGCGGCGGCGATTTTCGGTTTCAACTCCAATTCGCGTTCGGCAATCTTGGCGGTGTAGACGCGATCGAGTTCGGCGAGTTTGGCCTTTTGCTCGTTCGTCAATTTCGCGGAGGACTTGCCGCCGGTGCGTTCGAGCGCGAGTTCCCAGGATGATTTAAGCGCCATTGAGTTTCACCTTTACGTCGTTGCCTTCGACCACGCACTCGAACGTCTCGACCTTCGCCGTGGGAATCATGGGGTTTTGCCCCGTGCACACATCGAACCGCCAACCATGCCACGGACAAGTGACTACATTGCCGTCGAGCGTCCCCTCGCCCAGCGGTCCGCCGCGGTGCGGGCAGACGTTGTCGGTCGCGCAGAATTTCCCGCCCACATTAAAAAGCGCCAATTCGCGTTCCCCGATGGCCACTGTCTTGCACTCGCCCGGTTGCAGGTCGCCAACTTCGGCCACTTTGGTCAATTCACTCATTTATTTGTGTTCTCCCCCCGAAACATCTATTCTTGTCGCATGAATTCCAGCCGCTTTCAAGACGCGATTACCCGTATCGACGCGGCGAACGCGCAGGACCCGCGAGGTTTGGAACTGCCGTATGCGCATCGATTGAGCGGGTGGGTCGAGCGGCTTGCGCCGGAGGCATCCGAAGAACTGCGTCTCGCCGCGCGCGCGCAACATATCTGCCGGTGGATGATTCCGCGCGAATCGTACCCGGCGGGGCGAATCGGCTATCTCAAGTGGCGCGAAGATTTGAAACATTTCCACGCACAGAAAGCCGGTGAGATCCTGCGCGAGACTGGTTACGATCAGGCCACGGTGTCGCGCGTGCAGGACTTGATTCGCAAACGGAATTTCCCGCGCGTACCGGATGGCCGCGTGCTCGAAGACGCGCTGTGCCTGGTGTTCATGGAGACGCAATTTGCCGAGACGACGGCCAAAACGGGCGATGAGAAGATGATCGGCATTTTGCAGAAGTCATGGCGGAAGATGACGCCGCAGGCGCAACACATCGCGCTGACGATTCCGATGACGCCCGAATGCCGGGCGCTGGTCGAGAAGGCATTGCAACCGTCCTCGTGATTTGTCATGCTGGACGCGGTGACGAGCCGGGGGGGCATTCGCTGAACAGATTTATGAAGCTGGCTGACGTTCCAATCTCAACGACCGATCCAATCAACGCGAAGATCCTCGCCGTGTCCGAGGACCAATTGCAGGGCTTTCAACGTGATCCGTTGGGCGAGATTGCGCGGCAATCGGGCGTGGAGATGCCGGTCGTCATCGAGCGGATTCGGGCGATGCTGCGCGCCGGCACAATTCGGCGCGTGCGACAAACGTTGCTGGCGACGAACCTCGCGCAGGGCGCACTCGTGGCATGGCAGGTGCCCGAAGACAAACTCGACGCCGCGTTCGACTACATGTTCCAACGTGACCCGTTCAGCGGTCATGTGGTGATTCGCACAACGGACGCGGCCACCGTCGGCTCGAAATACCGGTTATGGACAACCCTGAAAGTGCCGCAGGGGTTCTCGATGACCCGGCATTGTGAGTTTCTCTCGCGGCAGACGGGCGCCGAGAAATTCATCCTCCTGCCGGCGAAAAAGCTGTTCGCGCTCGGGGTCGGCCACGTGAGACGGCGCGGACTCGAACCCGGCAGCCGCGCGGACGTGCTGGCCGACGTGACGGACGTTTCGGTGACGGAACTGGATGACACGGAATGGCGCGTGCTGATTGCCCTGAAACGGGAATTTACTCCCGAGGAACTCACGCCGGATATCTGGGCGGCCCGAGCGACGGAAGCCGGGGTCCCGCTCGACCAGTTCCTCGACGTCGCCGTCGGGCTGAATCGACGCAAGATCATCGGGCGGTTTCTCGACATTTCTGGAGCACGTCAAACCCGTCGCCAATGGCGAACAGGTAACGCGCTACAACGCGCTGTTTCATTGGGCGGTGCCGCGCGGGCGCGAGATTGACGCGGGGCGCGAGGTGGGCCGCCATCATATCATGACACACGCCTACTGGCGGGAGGGCGGCCCGGAGTTTCACAACGTCAATGTCATGGGGGTGGCGCACGGGACGGACAAACGGGTGCTCCTCGCCCACAAAGCGGCGATGGACGCGCATTTGAAGGAGGCGGGCATCTCCGTTTCCTACACCAATGTCTTCTGGGGTGGCCGGAGCGAGATCAAGCCAAGTGAAATCTCGCCGTTCGCGTACAAGGAATGGTGTCGCAGTGTTGGCCTCCATTCTGAAGGGGTGGCGAAATGAAGATCGCCTTTCTGGAACTTCAGCCCTGGGAAGAGACGTATTTGCGGGGGTGGGCGGGCGGGACGTATGAGATCGTGGCGCTTCCCGGGGTGCTGGAGGACAAGGGCCTCGCCAGGATTGCGGACGCGGAGATCGTGTCGCCGTTCATTTACTCGAAGTTGACGGCGGAACGGTTGGCGAAGCTACCGAAGTTGAAGATGATTGCGACGCGGTCGACGGGCTTCGACCACATCGACATTGCCGAATGCGCGCGGCGCGGGATCACGGTGTGCAACGTACCGTTCTATGGCGAGAACACGGTGGCGGAACACACGTTTGCGCTGATTCTCGCGCTGTCGAGGAAAGTGCATGAGGCGTTTGTGCGCGTGCGGGCGGGAAACTTTTCTCTGGAGGGGTTGCGCGGGTTCGATCTCAAGGACAAGACCATCGGCGTCATTGGCGCAGGGCGGATCGGCCTGCACGTGATCCGGATTGCGCGCGGATTTGGGATGAAGGTGCTGGCGTTCGACGTCAAGCGGGACAATTTCTGGGCGGAAGTGCTGGGGTTCGAATACGCGGAACTGGACGATTTGCTCGGGCGTTCGGACATCATCACATTGCACGCGCCGTACAATCGCCACACGCATCATTTGATCAACCGGGACAATATCCACAAGATCAAGCGTGGCGCGATCCTGATCAACACCGCGCGGGGCGGCTTGGTGAACACCGACGCACTGCTGAAGGCGTTGGACGACGGCACCCTGGCGGGCGCCGGACTGGACGTGCTGGAGGGCGAGGAGACGATTTACGAGGAAAGCGCGTTGCTCGGCGACGCAACGAATCCCGAGAAACTGCGGATGGCGATCCAGAACCACGTGATTTTGAAGAAGCCCAATGTGGTCTTCACACCGCACAACGCATTCAACAGCCAGGAGGCGCTGGAGCGCATCCTCGACACGACGGCAGAGAACATTGCGGCGTTCGCGGCGGGCGCACCCAAGAACATCGTGCGATAGACGGACTGCATTATCGAGCTCGCGGAAAAGAGGCGGGCGCTACGGAACGGCCTGCTTCCAAATCGGCACACGCTGCTTCAACTCGTCGATGATGAATTGCGCCGCGGCGAACGCCTCGCCGCGATGAGCCGCCTCCACCCGGACCAGCAATGATGGTTCACCGACCGCAATGACACCGAGCCGGTGGACGATACGTATTCGCTTCAGTGGCCACTTTTGGTGAGTCTCGGCGAGAAGTTTGCGGAGCTGGTGCTCGGCCATCTCGCGGTAGGCCGTGTATTCCAGCGCGTGAATTGGTTTGCCGTCTTCCAAATTGCGCACGACTCCCCAGAATGTCACGACGCCGCCCACGTCGCCCCCGAACTTGCCGAGCTCGGCCTCGGCGCAGTCGATTGGCTGGTCGGTAAGGAGCAATTCGTCGGTTGACGGGCCCGCCCCGCCCTGCAACGGCGGCATGAGCGACAGCACATCGCCATCGCGGAGCTTGGCGGTGCGGCTGGCGAATTCGATGCCGATGGCGATCAAGGTCGATTTGTCCGCTTCCTTGAGTCGCGGAAATTTTGCGTGGAGCTGCGCGAGGGCCACGGCGACGGTGGCGCTGTCGGGTAAATCGAGAGGCAATTCGTTTTGGCCCGTGAGTTGACGGAAGAAACTGAAAAACTGGACGGTGATCTTCACGTCGTGGCGGCAATCGCCTCGGGGCGGAGCACCCCGACGTACGGCAAATTGCGATATCGTTCCCGGTAGTCCAGTCCGTAGCCGACGACGAATTTGTTGGGGATGCGAAACGCAACGTAGTCGGCCTTGAAATTCTCGCGATGCGGGACGTCTTTCTCCAGGAGCGTGCAAAACCTCACGGTGCGCGGCTCGAACTTCCGCAACATCTCGCGGATTTTCACGAGCGTCAGGCCCGTGTCGAGAATGTCATCCACGACCAGCACGTCGCGGTCGCGCACATCGAGCTTCAGCGCCTTGGTCACGATCAATTCCCCCGAGGACCGCGTTTCGCCGTGATAGCTGGACACGCCGACATAGTCGAGGCGGAGTTGCATCGGCAGTCGCCGGAGCAGATCGGCGATGAACATGACGCTGCCGGTGAGAATGGCGACCAGCGTGAGGTCCTTGCCCGCATAGTCGCGCTGGATCTCGGCCGCCAGCTCATCGAGCCGCTGCTGAATCTGTTCTTCGGACAAAAGAACCTCTTCCAGGTCCTGGCGCATTGGGTGCATGATTCCCGCAATCTATCGCATTGACCCGCCAGCCGCCGAGAAAAAAGTGAATTTGGAGACTTGACGCCGGGCGTCTGTGCGGTTATTCTCTGTCGTCGTAAGCGAAGTTGTTTGGCCCCTTGGTCGTTAGGCAATCCTGAATCATTAGCACTCAATCGGTTCACTTCTCCCCATGAATCCAACTGGGAAAACTGGGTTATGAGACGGCTCACCAAGGTCGGCCTCACAGGCGGCATCGCCACGGGAAAATCCACCACCTTGAAACAGTGGCGAGAAGCCGGGGCGGCGGTGATAGATGCCGACGAGTTGGCCCATGACGCCCTGACGCCGGACTACGCCTGTGTGGGAAGAGGTTGTGCGGGTGTTTGGCAACGAGATTTTGAATGAGGATCGGACCGTGAATCGTCCCAAACTGGGAGATATCGTGTTCGCCGACGACGGAAAGCGCGAGACGCTGAACCGCATCGTGCACCCGGCCGTGGAGCGCATGTGGAAGGAAGACGTCGGCCGGCTACAGCGTGAAGGACAGGCCCAGATCGCGGTCGTCGCGATCCCGTTGCTCTACGAGGTTGGGGCGGAACCAGAATTTGACTGTGTGGTCACGGTGGCCTGTAGCGAACAGACGCAAGTGTCGCGACTGGCGCACAAAGGCTTGAGCGAAACCCAGGCGCGCGCCCGGATCCGCGCGCAGTGGCCGTTATCGGAAGAAAATGAACCGGGCCGATTTTGTGATTTGGAACGATGGCCGGCTGGCGGTGTTACACCAGCAGGCCGAGATCATTTGGGCAACCATCAAGGAGAATTACCATGCCCCGAGCGAAAACCAACAAGAATGATGAACCGAAAGCGCCCGAGTCGAGCGCCCCGGCCGAGACGGAAACGAAAGTGGAGGACGCGGAGAAAAACGGCGGCGTCGCCGTAGCCACTGCTGAAAAGGACGAGTCGCCCGCCCGCCCCAATCAGTTGCCGCCGGGCGAGACGTTGAACCTCGCCGAGCTTCAGGCCATGTCCATGCCGCGCCTGCAGAAGATGGCGCGGGACGGCGGCGTCGAGGCAGTGGCGGTGCTCAAGAAGCACGAAATCATTTTTGAAATCCTGAAGAAGAACGCCGAGCGAAGCGGCCAGATGTTTGGCGAGGGTGTGCTGGAGATTCTGCCGGATGGTTTCGGTTTCCTGCGCTCGCCCGCGTACAACTACCTCCCCTGCCCCGAGGACATTTACGTCTCGCCCTCCCAGATCCGTCGGTTCGAGTTGCAGACGGGCGACCTCGTGGCCGGCCAGGTGCGTCCGCCCAAGGACAAGGAGCGGTTCTTCGCGCTGTTGAAGGTCGAGGCGGTGAATCGGGAGAATCCCGATAAGGCGAAAGAGAAGATCATGTTTGATAATCTCACGCCTTACTTCCCGACGAGCCGGTTCATCCTCGAAACGGTATCCGAGGAAATCAACAGCCGCGTCATGGACCTGTTTACGCCGATCGGCAAAGGCCAGCGCGGGCTGATCGTCGCGCCGCCGCGCACGGGCAAGACGATCCTGTTGCAGAAGATCGCCAACTCGGTGCTCACCAACAATCCCGAGGCGATCCTGATCGTATTGCTGATCGACGAGCGCCCCGAGGAAGTGACGGACTTCAAGCGAACCGTCCACGCCGAGGTCATCAGTTCGACATTTGACGAAGCGCCGGAACGTCACGCGCAGGTTGCCGAGATGGTGCTGGAGAAGGCGAAGCGGTTGGTCGAGCACAAGAAGGACGTGGTGATCCTGCTCGACTCGATCACGCGACTGGCGCGCGCCTACAACACCTTGCAGCCGCACTCGGGCAAGATCCTGTCGGGCGGCGTCGATGCCAACGCACTGCACAAACCGAAGCGATTCTTTGGCGCGGCCCGCAACGTCGAGGAAGGCGGTTCGCTGACGATCATCGCCACGGCGCTGGTGGAAACCGGCTCGCGGATGGATGAAGTCATTTTTGAAGAGTTCAAGGGCACCGGCAACATGGAATTGTGCCTCGACCGGCATCTGGTCGAGAAACGCATTTTCCCGGCGATCAACATCGAGCGGAGCGGCACGCGCAAGGAAGAGTTGCTGTATCATCCCGACGAACTCGACCGCATCTACATTTTGCGCAAGGCGCTGGCGGGGGTGCCGCCGGTGGAGGCGATGGAACTGGTCACCGAGAAACTCAAGAAGACCCGCTCCAACGCGGAATTCCTGTTGTCGATGAAATTCTGAGCGCGGGCAACCGTTGCCTATGCGCCGCCGACTTTTCCCCGCCCATCTGGCGACGGTTCTGCTCTCGTGCGTTCTCTGTTCGCACGTACCGGCGCAAGAAACGAACTCTTCGCTTCCGATCGTCGTAAAAAGCCGGGTGGTGCTTGTGCGCGATGTGAGCGCCGTGAACAATTACAGCGTGGACGCCGCGAAGGCGCAGGCGATGGTCGCCGCGGGGATCCAATCGCTCACGGGGGAAAACAACGAAGCGGCCGCGTGGCGGCACTTCGTGTCCGGCAACGACGTGGTCGGCATCAAGATCAGCACGCAATCCGGCCCGATCCAGGCGACGCGGCGGGCGGTAGTGGAGGCGATGGCGCGCGGGTTGCGCGCGGCAGGTGTGGCGGGCACGAACATCTACGTGTTCGACCGCGACCCGACCCAGATGCAGTTGGCCGGTTATCGACCGGTCAGCGGGACGAATTCCCCGCAGGTCGCATCCGTGGTTGACGGGACGGGCTGGGACGCCAAGGCCTATTTTGAGAACAATCTCGCGGGGAAACTGATCTGGGGCGATCTGTTATTCGGCAAGAACGACGAGGTCCTGAGCAAGCGATCTCATCTTCCGAAACTCGTGACAGGGACCATCACCAGGCTCATCAACGTCCCCGTTCTTCAGGACAACGACGCGTGCGGCCTGGCGGGTTGCCTGTACAACCTGTCGCTCGGGATGGTGGACAACACGCGCCGGTTTGAAACACTGGGCCAGCGGGGCGACCCGATGATTGCGGAGATTTGCGCCATGCCCGTGGTGCACGACAAACTCGCGCTCAACGTCATGGATGGACTGATTGCCGGCTACGCGGGCGGACCGGGATTCAAACCGCAGTATTCATGGAACAACGGCGCGCTGTATTTCAGCACCGACCCGGTCGCCATCGACTCGCTCTGCCTCGAAGCCATCGACGCGCGGCGGCGAGAAGCCAAAGTCACGCTGGCCGGACCCCAAGCGACCCACATCGTCACCGCCAGCCGTCTCGGCCTCGGTCAATCCGACCGCGCGAAGATCGACCTTGTTGAAACCAAGCCGTAGCTACGGAGATTTCCCGGGCGCGGAGGCCGGTTTTGCCGTGTTGTCTGTCGCCGGCTGATTTCCGGTGGCCGATTTGTCTTCGGGCGCGGGAGCCTTGGCTTCGAGAGCCTGCTTGGCCCCATCCACAATGTCCGACGCCGGCAAAATCACCGGCATCATGCCCCACTGGTTGAGGTTGCTGAAAATGAACCCACTATCCTGATCGGTCTGCGTCTTCGCGCTCCGCAACAACACGATCCCGACCAGCTTGCCATCCATCGCGAACACCGGCGCGCCGAGCGAGTACCCCCACATCGATTCGCCGAGCAGATAAAATGTCCGCGGCTTCTCAATCACGCCCTCGATCCGCCCGATCGACACCGCGGGCGCGCGATTCGCCGCCTGGCTCAGTCGATTGACCACAATCACCTCGTCGAGAATCTGCGCTTTCGCGTCCTTGCTCAGGTCAATCGACGCCAGCGGCTTGGCGGGCTTGTCGGACGGACGCAGGTACGCCAGGTCCAGGTCCTTGTCCCGCAGGACAACATCCGCGGGGATCTCCGTCCCGTCGGCCAACACGATCTTCACATCGTTGAGTTCGCTGTCGAACTTGAACTGCGACATGTCCCCGCCCCGCGCCGCAATCGCCCGCGCGTACGCCTCTTTCACCGTGCTGCTCGGGTCGGTGGTCGCCAGCGACACAACCGTCAACCCCGACGGATCGACCACTGTGCCCGTGGTCTCGGTCTTGCTCTCCGACTTGTTTTCGCGCCCGCCCATCGAGACGCTCTGTTTGATCGCCAGTTTCACGGTGACAACCGCCCCCTGGGATTTGGCCAGGATGTCGCGGCCGGTTTTGGCGAGGTCGTCGGCTTGCGCGGGAAGCGAGACCATCGCGCCCGCCGCCGCCAACGCCATGGCCAACATCAATGTAGTCTGCTTCTTCATCTACAGGTTTCCTTTCGTGACCGCCTTGTGTCCGTCCCAGTTCGGCTCAATTTCGAGGTACAGCGTATGGATGCCACGGATGACGCGCAAGACCGTCGTCTTCCGTTTCTCGGCGGCGACGTGTCTCATTTTCTGCTTCAGCGAGGCCACGTCCGTCACAGGCTCGCCATCGACGGCGGTGATCAGGTCGCCGATGTTCAACCGGCCGAGCGCGGCCCAACCGCCTTCCTTGACCTCGGTGACCAGCGCGCCCGGCTGTTCCTGCGACCATTGTTCCTGCACCTTGTCGATAAACGTCGTGTCGCGCGCCGTAAACTCGAAATCGTCGTCGCGGTACTTCTTCATCTCCCGTTCGAGTTTCGGCGAGCGGACCAGCTCGACTGGAAGGCTGAGCTTGTCCGCGCCGCGCTGGACGGCCAGCGTCGCGGTCGTGCCGATCTTGTACTGCCGCACCATGGTGTCGAGAATTTCCTCGTCGCCCGGCTGTGAGGCTTCGATGGGGTCGCCGTCGAGCGCCAGAATCAGGTCGCCGACCTTCAGCCCGGCCTTTTCCGCGGTGCTGTCGGCGTAGACCTGGGTGATCCGCACGCCGTGCAGGCCCGGGCTGCCGAGTTGCTCGGCCAGATCGCTGGTAATCGCCTGCGCCGCGACGGGCAACCACGCCTTTTGTGCTTCGAGGCCGGGATCTTCGAGTTCCTTGATGCCGACCCTCACCACCGTCAGCAATTGCTCCGTCCTGCGAAGTAACCCGAGCCGCGTCGGCACGGGCTTCGTCTTGCCGGTCGTGATCTTGTCGGTGACGTCCTGCATCTCGGCAACGTTGCGGACCGCCGTCCCGTTGATCTCGGTGAGCACGTCGCCGGTCTGGACGGCTGGTTTGGCGTCGTCGCACGGGCCGCCCGGGCGAATCGAGGTCACAATCACCCCGTTCGTGCTCTTGAGTTTCAGTTCGCGGGCGGCCAGCGCCGAAATATCGCGGGCGGTGATCCCCCACTGTTTCAATTCAAACTGTTTGCGCTGGATTTGTTCGCGCTCGGCGGTGGTCAGCTTGAGCGTTTTCTCCTGGCCGTCGCGTAGCACGACGAGTTCGACCTCCTGGCCGACGGGCAAATCCGCCACCATCTGGTTCAGGAGCGGGGTTTCCTCGGCGTAGCGCACGAGCACGTCCCGGCCCGCGATCTTCATGAGAATATCGCCCGAATGAACCCCCGCCTTGGCCGCCGGCGAATCATCGATGACGTCCGAAATCAACACGCCGCGGTTGTCCTTGTCTTCCTTGAGCAACGGCTGGATTTCCACGCCGAGCCAACTGCGGCTGACCTTCCCCTTCTCGATCAACTGGCGCGCGACCCGCTGGGCGAGATTGCCCGGGATCGCCCCGCTGAGGCCGAAGCTGATCTCGTTGATGCCGATGACCTGGCCCTTGAGGTTCACGAGCGGGCCGCCCGAGTTGCCGGGATAAATGTCCGCGTCGTGCCCGATCCAGCGCACCAGCGAACCGACGTCTTCGCCATCGAGCGTGAATCGCGACGCCGAGAACGCCTCCGGCATAACCATTTTGACGTTGCTGATGATGCCCAGCGTGACGGATTGCGACATCGCCAGCGGACTGCCCATCGCCAGCACCGTATCGCCGACGCGGGCCGCGTCCGAATCACCGAATTCGACCGCCGGGAATTCGCGTTTCCCGTCGGACACCAGTTTCAACACCGAGATGTCGGCGAGCGCGTCGGTCCCGACGAGGTCGGCGGGGATTTCCTCGTTGCTGGGCAGGATCACGACGATCCGGGTGGCGTGGCCGGCTGACGTGATGATTGGTGATGACGTAGCCTTCCTTGCTGATGATCACGCCGCTGCCGCTCGCCTCGAACTTCACTTCGCGGCCCTGGTAATACTGCGTAGCGACGACCTTGATCCGCACCAACGCGGGTTTGACCCGCGCCACGGCCTCGTCGATCTGGCGGTGGACGGGATCGACGGGTTCGACGGGGTCGGCGGCCAACACCAGATGGCCGATCGGCACGAAGAGACTGGTGACAATGATGGCGAACACCACAGCCCGTTTCGGTGAAAATGTCATGCTGGAAGTATGGCAGAAGATTTTCCCGGCGAAAAGAGCGAAGCGGCGGGAGGCCCGGGGCGAGCCACAGATTCACATGGGTGTGGAACAGCACCGGATTTGCCGCGAATCGGGTGTTGGCCCCGGCGACCTACCAGAGCAGTCTCCCAATAATTAGCACAACTACCAAGGCCGCCGCCCCGCTAGTGAGGCCGAACTTGATGGGATTATCCTGCGCTCCAGGTATTGGCACCTTGCCCTCTGCCGCAGCCTTTCCGCCCAAGAACACCACGATGCAGGCTGCTCCGAGGCCGAGCACGACGAGCGAAGGGAATTTGGCTCCATCAGGGAATGAACTCCGGTGAAACGTAACCGCAACAATAGCCATAAAGAAGACAAGCTCCACCCCGATAGCGATGGTTCCAGCGACAGGAAAGCGCGAGAGTTCAAGAACAGTATATTGTCTGTCAACGTTGGAAGGTTCGGGGGCACAATATGGTGATCATAGATCACGATGCGGCACGATTCTGCAATCCTCTGCAGAACGTCTAACTCTTGGATTATGGGAATGTCGACGCACACGACCAAGTCGGGCTCCGCCGAATGCATCAAATCAAATACCCACTGGAAATCATATTCATAATTCCACACGGGCCGAAACTGAAACGTCAATGGTACTGGCCGAGGAGAGGCACTCAACCGTCGAATCGCGAACAACCATCCGCTCCCTTGATGCTTGCTGCGGCATCGGGATCCTAACGTCGTGCGAGGCAAGTCTGTACATGCTGACGAATCTTTCGAGAATGCGCATATAGAAGTTCTGCTCAGGCTTCGAAAGTATAACGGGATTGGCCACCTCGTGAACGATGATCAACTCCGTGTAGAATGCTGAGAAGAAGACCCTGTGCTCCTTCCGAAGGTGATCCACCACCATCTCGCGATGAAGAGTTGGTGGGCCTATGTCGTAGGCCATTCGAAGCGTCCGCTCAGAGAATGGTGAGACTGGGCTTGCCAGACCTTCCTTTGTGATTTGGTTCTCGAAATCGATCATCTTCAAAGCGTCAAGGTGTTGAGTGACCGCCACCGCAGCATCCTTGCCGTCCACCTTGAAAGTGTAACAGACTGCCGGTTGAAGGCAGATGTACCCTGGGTAGAACAGGTGGACGTGATAACTTCCCTGCATCGCCATGCTGTGGAGTGTAGTCAGGCGATGGGCGTTCGACAAGTCTGGAGGGGGGCTGGGGGGTGCGGAAACGACAGAGACCCTTCGACAAGCTCAGGGTGACAGCTTGGGGCGAGGAGACGGGCAGGCGCTTGCGCCACCAAGTCACATTCAGACGACGCGGGCGTAGACAACGAGGAACACCAACAACAGTCCCCCTCCCCTCCCTCGGCTGATTAATGTTTCCCGTCGCCGGAGGCTGCCCGCCGCCTGCGGCCGCTGAAGAGGTAAACGTCCGAGCGCGCCTGGGTGAGTGGATCGCCCGCTGAATCGATGCCATCAACCCGGGGAAGTGGATCAAAAATGATTCTCCGCCGGTCCAGCGTTTGGTCATCCACGCGGGCCGTCAGGATGATCGTGCCGAACGGAATCTCCGCGCGACTGGCCGGCCACGCCACACTGGCGTCGGCCACGTCGTCGCCCGGCCCCGCCACCTGCACAAACACGCCCAGCTTGACCGGCCCCTTGGCCAGTCGCGGGCCGATCTCGTCGACCAGGAAGTTCTCGGGCTTTGCCGCCGCCTCTTCGTTGGTGAGGTACTCGGTCCCCGCTTCGGGCCGGATGCGAAACCGGCCGTGACGGCTCTCCCCGGCCTCATTGGTGAACTGGAACGCCGTGACGGCGAAGAATGCCTCCCGCGCAAAACTGGTCGGGATCGGCTTGGGCGTTTCGACGAACCGCTTCGCGCTCGGATGGGACGCGAGGAAGGATCCCATCGCCTGGGGTTGGCCCGACTGGATGGCGACCACGGCGCGGAGAAATTCCAGGAACTCCTCGCCGGTGCGGACCGGGAAACCGTCGGTCGAGTGGGCAACAATGTCGGTATGAACGTGCTCGTCGAGATGGAAACGGATGGCCATTCCCCGGGGGCTGGACCGTTCCGGGTCGTTGTCGGGGACGGTCGGCAGGCCCGTCGAGTTCGAGTATCGCACCGTCACCGGGGTGGATGGCTTGTTCGCGTGCGGGGCGCGTGTCAGCAGCCCCGCCTCGGGCGACGGCGTGAACGTGCCCGAGCACATCAGCCCTTTGGCATGGACGGGCCGAAAGCCGGCGTGCAACCCGAACAGTTTGTCCAAGGTGTCCAGTAGCTGCTGGGCAAGTTCCGGGTTCGTAATCGTGCCGGTCGGCACATGTTTTCCCGTGACGGATTGGGCGGGTGTTGCGACCTTCATATTCTTGTTCCTCCTGGATACGGTCTCATTGCCGTTTGGTTCGTAACCGACATCGTCCCCTCTGACCCACGCGCGGGCCACGTCCAGTTCCTTGCCGTCGAAATACCGGACCGTGGCCGTCGTGAGCGGCTTGCATAATTCCGTGACAGCCTTCTGCCACTTTTTCTCGCCAACCACGGCGAGACGTTCGATGTCATGAAAGTGATTCACGCCGAACTTCGTGTCTTCCCACAACGCCCCGGCCGTCTCGCCATGAAAATCGTGCATGACCACCAGCATGCGAATCCTGCCGTGCTGTTGAACAGCGCGCTCCACCGCCGGGACGAATTTCCTGTAATCCTCTTTGACGAGCTTACCCGTCAAACGCACGTCCAGGATCTTCCCATTTTGCTCCTCGGTGATTTCGAATGGCATACCACACCTCCCGAATTCGGTTATGCGTCCTTCTTACCCGACGTTGTCCCCCCTGACCCACGCGCCCCGACGATCGCGTGGCATCCAGTCCCATTGACCCGTACATTATCCACTTTGAGAGTGCTATCAAGTCCCTCCCCGACTCCAAGGCGAACGCGGACCGGGCCGTGGACGGAGCAGGCCAGACCCGCCAGGCCGGTTCCTCGGTTCGCCACCGGTCTCTTGATTGCCAATTCTATTCGAATCGGGCTGAAAGCTTGACGGGCACCCGATCTTTCTGTAGGCTTGCGAGCCAATCGGGTCAACCTCTGGGAGTCGACTGGCTGTGGTGCGGCGTGGCACTGTGGCGATGAATCGATCCGGGTTGGCGGTGGCGCGGTTTCTTTTTGAATGAGAGAGGCGAGTCGCAGTCGCACCAGCAAACCAAACAAGGGAGAACCATCCTATGACAACGTCTTGGCAACTATTCTCGGGCAGGAGTCGCATCGTGGCGATCGGGCTGATCATCGGTCTGCTGGCATGTTACGCGCCGACGGCCGGTGCCGCGCCGTTTACGTCGAACTTCGATGATTTGATTGCTGATTTGCAGACGCGCGCGGCGGCGTTGAGCAACAGTGTCGACAAGACGCAACAGAAACAGTTCAAGACCATTGAGAAAGTGCTGACCACGCTAAACAAGTCCACGTCAGTGGCGACGGACGTCAAGAACCTCGGCAGCGCCGCCAAGACGCTCATCAAGGCGTTCCCGACGGATTACACTCCGCCGGGAAGCTCGTTGCTGACAAACACCGAGACGGCGCTGGACGGTCTTCTCGATGACGTGCAGACGTCGATCAACACGACGTCGACCAATGCGAGCGCCCTGACGGCTTCCTGCAAGACCAAAGCCCAAACGTCCGTGGACACCGCGCAAACAGACCTCGATAACGCGTCGGCGGCAACGGATTTCCCGACGGCGGCAAAGCTTCTCGGGACGGCATTGAAGGCCGAGTTGAAGGCCGACGCGGCGGTCACGAAGTGCAGTTCGCAGACCAGCGGGAGCGGTGGCGGTGGCGGTGGTGGTAATGGCCTTGGCGATACCCTTAGCGCGACGGTGAGCGGGTCGTTGAACCTCAACTTCAGCGCGGTGATGGGGCCGAACGGGCTCGTAGCGGCCGGACGATATAATCCAGTGAACATCATCACCATTGAAGCCGGGTATGCCCCGGGCGGCGTTCTGCAGCAGTCGATGATTCTCTACGCGGACAATGTCACCGGCCCCGGCACGTACCCGATCGATTTCGGCTCACAGTTTGACCAGGAAGCCAGCCCGGCCACCGATTTCCTTGGCGCCGAAGGCACCATCACGTTTACGACAGCCGATTTTGCGAACCAGAAGCTCGTCGGCACGTTCGGCTTCACCGCGCCGGAACTGACTCCATCGAATACAGGAATGGTCACGGTAACGAGCGGCATGTTCAATATTTCGAGAATGCCTGTGGTCCCCGTCAAAGTTCCCACGAATACGAATTTCATGACGGCCACGGACAATGGCTTCGCCTTCTGGGGGTCGTGCACCGGCTTCTTCACTACAAACGCAATCGACAACATACTCACGATTGTCGGCGAGAATACACTCGTGACAGCGCGAAGCATTACGTTGGTGTTGGATAATCCGACCTCGACGGGTGTCCCGTATCCTGTCGGTAATGGGAGTTTGTACACGGACGAGAGGAATATCTCGACGATCTATCAGGACAATTCTTCGGGCACGGTGGTGTTCAGCACGCTCGATATCGCCGGCGGCCTCGCGGAAGGCACGTTCACGTTCTCGGTCACGCAGTCCTCGCCGCCCGGGACGAACACGGTGACGGTGGTCAACGGCCACTTCAAGAACAACAACATCATAACGAACTGAGCGGAGTGTGCGGGAAATGGTGTGGGCCTCCCGCAAAAAAGTGTGCCGAGCCTGCGTTTCGTTCACACGACGCGGGCGTAGACGACGAGGAACACCAGCACCAGCCCGCAGAGCAGGACGACGCCGTTCATCTGGACGCTGAGACGATGCAGCGCCTTCCATTCCCGCTCCAGTTCTTCGTCGGGCGGTTTTCCCGAACTCTCGACTGCGGCCCGCTGGTCGCGGAGATGGTTCATGTGCGGCATCACGCCCTGACGGAGCCACAGGTCGGTCCCGCCCATTCCCGCCAGCAACAGCAGCGTCAGGATCGCCGGCCATTTGCCGAACGACCGGTCCGCCAACAGCAGCCCGACGCATATGATGCCCAGCGCCGCGCAGCCGATGCCGATCAAATAGTACTTGGAAAAAATCCGCCGAATCAGGGCCGCCGCGTCTTCCGGTTTGAGGGTTTTGAACACGGTCGGGGCGACCGCGAAACTGAAGAACACAATGCTGCCGATCCACACCGCCAACGTCAGCAGGTACAACCATTTGACCCATTGCGTCATCGCCATCGCAGCGTATCAGCCATATGCGGACCCGCCAAGACGAAAAATCCCTACCGCATTGTAGCCGCGAATCTCATTCGCGGGCAGCCGCAACGCGCACTTGCACCATCGCGCCGGACTGTTTAGTCTCGCACCATGACGACGGGCGGAAAACTCCGTTACGGCATTCTGGGAACGGGCTTGATTTTCGGCAAGTTCGCGGAGGCGTTTCGGTTGACCGGCGAAGCGTCGCTCGTGGCGGTGGCCAGCCGTGACGCGGATCGGGCCCGGGTCGCCGGCGTCAAGCACGGCGTCCCGCGCGCGCATTCGGGTTATGAATCGCTCGTGAACGATCCCGAAATCGACGTGGTGATCAACGCGCTCCACAACGGGCTGCACTGCGAATGGACCGTGCGGGCGCTCGAAGCGGGCAAACACGTCCTGTGCGAGAAGCCGCTGGCCTGTTCGAGCGCCGAGGTCGAGAAGATGTTCGCCGCCGCGCGGGCGAACGAGCGCTGGTTGATGGAAGGGTTCATGAACCGGTTCCATCCACAGATTGCCGAGGCCAAACGCATCATCGCGACCGGCGGAATCGGCCGGGTCCTGCACGTCCGCTGTCACCGGACCTCTCGTGGCCGCGACCGGGACAATCCGCGTTATCGGCACGAGGCGGGCGGCGGCGCGCTCATGGACATCGGCTGCTACTGCGTGAATCTGTCCCGATTCCTCGTCGGCTCCGAGCCGCACCACGTGGCAGCGAACGCGCATTTCGACGGGCCGAACGGGGTCGATTTGACCCTGAGCGGGTGTCTCCAGTTCGGCGAGGGCGTGACTGCCAGCATTCTGTGCAGCATCGAGGCCGAGCCGTCGTACCCGGCGGAAATCGTCGGGACCGATGCCAAACTGTTGATCCCGCACCCGTGGCTGCCGCCCGCGTGGCCGGCCGAGCTTTATCTCACGCGGCAGGGCAAGACGGATGTCGTTCGGATCGAGGCTGACGATGTGCCGCCACACCAACTCGCGCCGTTTGCCCTTGAAGTGAATTACTTCTGCCAGTGCGTGCGGGAGAATCGCGCGCCGCGATTCCCGCCGGACGTTGACGCCGAGCAGGATTCGCGGGCCAACATGCGGGCCATCGAGGCGCTGCTGGAATCGGCGCGTAAAGGCCGTGCCGTCAAGCTGCCAGCAAGAAGCTCGTAAGCGGCTACCCCTGTCTTTGACCCAGAATCAGGTCGCGGACGGCCTTTGGATTCGGAATCCCCTCGATTTCCTCGTCCGCATCGACGCGGGCGGCGCTCGAAATGGTCAGGTCGCCAATGCCAACCATTCGCGCGAGCAGGCTCTGGTCGATCTCGACCGAACGGATGTCGCGGATGATCAGCTCGCGATAGCTCTTCGAGAGAAGGCCCCGCTCCAGCACGATCCGGCCCGGGTAGATTCGCAGTACCACCGAAGCCCGCCGGCTCCACGCGATGATCCACGGCACGATCAACCACGCAAAGACCAGGTACCAGAAGAACCGCCACCACGACGGCCTCACCTCAGCGAGCAGTTTGTCACCCTCGGTCTTGGCTTGCGCGGACGGTCCCAGCTGTGATGCCACCGGGAAACCACAGTACGGACATGCCGCCGCCGCGGTCGAAACCTGCTTTCCGCATTCGGGACAATCAATCAGTGCCATGGCGTTCGTCGTATCCTAGTCGCGCCGCGGAAAACCTGTCAACACTCGCCCGCTCCTCCGACGGGTTCCACCAGCGCCAATCGCCATTCGCAAAATCCTGCCGGTGCGACGTTTAATTTCTTGATTCAGGAGGAGTTCGTCCTAAAATGCGCGGTAAGGAGGAAGTTGATTTTTGTGACCACGATTACTCGAATTCAAGCCCGCGAAATTCTCGACTCACGCGGGAATCCAACGATTGAAGTGGATATGGAACTTTCCGGCGGTGCCGTCGGCCGCGCCGCCGTCCCCAGCGGCGCCAGCACCGGCGAATACGAAGCCTGGGAACTGCGTGACGGCGACAAGAAGCGTTATGGTGGCAAGGGCGTCCTCAAGGCGGTCGCCAACGTCAACACGAAGATCGCCCGCGAATTGATCGGGCACGACGCGCTCGACCAGGTCGGCATCGACAATCTGATGATCGCGCTCGATGGCACGCCGAACAAGAGCAAGCTCGGCGCCAACGCGATCCTCGGCGTCTCGCTCGCGACCGCGCACGCCGCGGCGGCCCAGCTCGGTGTGGAACTGTTCAAATACCTCGGCGGACCAAACGCGAAAGTGCTGCCCGTCCCGATGATGAACATCCTCAATGGCGGCGCCCACAGCGATGCGCCGATCGATTTGCAGGAGTACATGATCATGCCGAAGGGCGCGCCGAGTTTCCGGGAAGCGTTGCGGATGGGCGCGGAGGTTTTCCACGCGCTGAAGGGCGTGCTGAAGGCCAACAAACTCAGCACGGCGGTCGGCGACGAAGGCGGGTTCGCTCCCGTGCTCAAGAACAACGAGCACCCGCTCGAAGTCATCCTCGCGGCGATCAAGCAGGCGGGTTACAAGCCGGGCAAGGACATTTTCATCGCTCTCGATCCCGCGTCGAGCGAGTTCTACGACGCCGCGTCGAAGAAATACGTTTTCAAGAAATCCGACGGCTCGAAGCGCTCCGCCGAGCAGATGATCGAGTTCTACCGCGGCCTCTGCCGGAAGTACCCGATCGTTTCCATCGAGGACGGCCTCGCGGAAGGCGACTGGGACGGCTGGAAAAAGCTCACGGATGCGTTGGGCGATACGATTCAACTGGTCGGCGACGATGTGTTCGTCACCAACACGAAATTCCTGAAACGCGGCATCGATTTGGGCGTCGCGAACTCGATTCTCGTGAAGGTAAACCAGATCGGCTCGCTAACGGAAACTTTGGACGCGATCGAGATGGCGAAGGAGGCCGGGTACACGGCGGTCATCAGCCATCGCTCCGGCGAGACGGAAGACACCACCATCGCCGATATCGCGGTCGCGACCAACGCCGGCCAGATCAAGACCGGCTCGTTGTGCCGCACCGATCGCGTCTGCAAATACAACCAGTTGTTGCGGATCGAGGAGAGCCTCGGCAAGGACGCCATCTATGGAGGCAAACTCTAGGCAATGAGTTGGGCCTCGGCATTGTGGTCGCGATTGCAGTCGCTCGGTTTTTTCGTCTTCGTGGCGGTTGTCGGATTTGGCGTGGCGTTGCTGTTCGTGCCACTGCTTCACCAGCGACACGCCATGCAACTGGACATTGCCCGACTGGACCACGAGATCGAGCAACAAGAGGCGCTGGAGAACAAACAACAAACCGAAGTCGAAGCGCTGAAGACCGACCCGAGCTACGTCGAGCGGACGGCCCGCAACAAGCTGAACCTCTCGCGACCGAACGAAGTGATCTTCCGCTTCGAACCCGCGCCGCAGACCCCTGTTCCCCAGCGCTGAATGCGTCCCGGCTCGCGTGGTGTTGGTCGGGATTCGGGGCTTGACGAACCCCTGCTCCGCCCCTAAGGTGCAGCAGACTTTTGACTGCGGGGTGGAGCAGCCCGGTAGCTCGTCAGGCTCATAACCTGAAGGTCGTGGGTTCAAATCCCACCCCCGCTACCAATTCAAAGGGCCAGAACAAGCGTTCTGGCCCTTTGTTTTCAAGGCTTACAGTGGCATATCGCCAATTCGTCCCCGGTTTGATGAAACATAGCGGACATCGTGAAACTTGGACGGACAAAAACCCACAAAACCATCAACCGGCACAACGCACCATTCAGGGGCTAGGCCTGAAGGCTTCAATGTGTTGGGTTGGTGGTTGTGTTGGCGATTTTGACTGGGCTGGGAATACAAGAGTTTCCCGACAATAATTCCCGCAGGACCGAAATGCCGCTGGTCACACTGCGAGGATCGGAAGCTGCCATGTCACAGGGTGAGCGAGTAACGGACTATGCGGGTACAAGGGGCGGATTTCGGTGTGTACGCGAATCAAGCCGCTGCGTCTCGTCATTGAGAATCCGGGCCAGCTTCACTACGGCACAACCTCTGTCCGGCGGCGATGGCCTCCAAATCGGCACGACGAAGCCGGAAACTTCCGGGCAAAACCTCGACCTTCTGCAGCAGCCCCGCTTTAATCATTCGCCAGAGGGTCGCGCGGCTGACACCCAAGAACTTCGCAGACGCCGACATGCCCATGAGCAAAGGGCCTTGTGTCACCGGAATGTTTCGCGGATGCGCCGTTCCAGAATCCCGTCAATCGCTTCCAACTGTTCTCGTGAGGCATCCAACAGTTTCTTCAATCTCTCGTCCGTGTTCATCGGCTCACCACCATTCCTGAGCGCACTTCGGTGCCACTCGAATCATTAGTACCCTGGCGTTCACTGACGGTGATGCTTGTGATCCAAGCGTGATCGTCATCCGCCTGTGAGCCGTAGCGGCCGGGCAATTCCCTCACCCAATCCACGGCAGACTTCTGAAGTGCAAACGCCACTTCCCGTAAATGCTTCCCGGTAATGTGAATCTGGTGCGTGTCCAGGACGACGTGAAGCGTGTCGTGATCATTTCCGGACTCGAATCGTACAAAGGCGAGGCGACGGTAAGGAAACACATAGAGATTCCCATCAGCCAACTCCACTCGCAGAGCCCGCGCCTGATAGTCTCTGTTCCAGCAAGGACGGCTCGGACGATTCTGGTCGTGGCCGGGTTTCGTAATCATACCTTGACCCCTCTGGTTTGTTGTTCCACGCCCGGCCCTTGCAGCACGGCGTAGTAGTCGAGCCTGTGGAGATGG
>CAVQGJ010000003.1:0-580839 GCA_963712025.1 uncultured Verrucomicrobiae bacterium
ACCAATGGATAATACTGCGCGGTCGCCGCTGGCACGAGCCAGATCCGTTCCAACCCTCCCAGAGACCGGAGCGCCGGATTGTTGGTCACGTAGGCGTCGTCATCCCAGATGAAGCCGGCGTGCCAGGCCGGCTGGTACGCCACGAAGGTGACGACCGCCAATACCAACGCCAGGAACCAATCGCGGCGCGCCAGGCCGGTCTTCGCCGCCGGGAATGGCGCCGCCGTCCCCTGATGCGGAGCGTCATCGGTTCGTGGCCGACTTGTCATCAAGCTGATAGTAGCAGCCATGGCGGCTGAAAGAAATCGCAATGGATTCGCCTGCCGCCCCGTCCCCCTCAATCCAGCTTCACGGCAAAATCCGCAACCGTCAGCTTCGCCAGGCGCTCGTAATCGGCGTACCGCATCTTGATCGCGTCGCTGTGCGTGCCTGCCTCGAACACGATCTTACCCGCCTCGGCCAGGCTCGCATCCACATAACCCGCGACGCCGTACAACCCGCCGAACGGCGGCATCGTGCCCACCGCGCAATCGGGGAACAGCGCCCCGAAGTCCGCTTCCGTAGCCAGCGCCGTCTTGCGGCCGGTTGCCTGGCCCAGTTTCTCCAAATCGACCCGGTGGTCCGCCGGCAACACCGCCATGAGCACTTCGCCGCCCGCCTTGACCATCACCACTTTCGCGTGGCTTCGGCCTTTCACGTGCTCGATGGCCGCCAACTCCTGCGCCGTGAACGCTTCGGGATGGTGCAATACCTCGTACCGAACTTTGCTTTGGTCGAGAAACTCAATCAGTCTCGCTGGCACTCCCATGTCGCGCCTCCACGTTCATTATAACCCGCACCCGTCCCCTCGCAAACCCTACTGCATCGCTCCTCGCCCCTCGGGGGGAGCCGAGTCTTCGAGACGCGACCGTGCCGTGTCTGGGTCGCAAAGGATTAAGGTGAGGGGGTCGTCGCGCCGATGAGCGCGGCAATTTTCGCCCCGTACTCCGGATCCTCGCGCAACGCCGTCAACTCGCCGTCGCGCGCCGCCAGCGACGCGTATTGCGGTTGCTTCGCCAGCAGCGCCTGCAAGACGTCGTACGCTTCCGCCAGCCGCCCCGTCCGCGCGTAGGCGCACGCCAGATTGTATCGCGCCGCCCACAACGCCCCGTCGCCCGCGACGGCCTGCTGCAATTGCCCGATCGCCGCGTCGTAGTCGTGCATCTTCAGGTCGATCAATCCCAATGCCCCGCGCGCCAGCGGCAATTGCGGCGCGTGTGGATCGGAATGCGTCACCGCCCGCTCGACCGCCACACGCGCCTCCGGCAAACGACGCGCCCCCAGTAGCGCCACGCCCAAATCGTAGTTCGAATGCGGATCATCGGGGAAATGCTCCAGCGCCGCGCTCCACAGCGAGATGTCATCATGCCACACCGCTATCTGCTCCCGCGTCCGCACACCGAGGAACACCAGCCACGCGCCCAGGGCGACGCAGAACACCGCCTTGCTCAACGACGAACTCCGCCGCCACATCCATAATATCCCGGCCAAAAACGCCAACAGCACCGGCGTCATCGCCAGATACGCATAGCGGTCAGCCACCGATTGTCCACCGACCTGCACCAGCCCGCATACCGGCAACAGCACCGCCAGATAAGCCACCCACGCCGCCAGCAGCACCGGGGCTCGCTTCCTCGCCCACACCGCCACGCCCGTCACCCCAACGCACAACACTACCGGCACCAGAAATTCCACGCTTCCCAGGCTCACATGATCGCTCAGCGGATAAAACGGCGAAAGCCACGACGGCCACACCAGTTTCCATAAATAAAACACCGCGCCCCGTGTCGCCACCAACATCCGCGTGGTCAGCGCGTTCTGCGACAGTCCCCCGATTTGCTGCCGGGCCCCAATCGCGCCGACTGATGCCATCGCGCTCAGCGCAATCACCGCCCATTTCTCCGCCACCAACCGCCGCACTCCCCGCGTTTGGTACCGCCGCAACGGAAAGTAATCCACCGCCAGCATCACCACCGGCAGACTCACCGCGACCGGTTTCGTCAGGAGCGCGACCGCATCCAGCGCCACCACTGTCCACCACCAGCCCCGACACAAGTCGTTGTGTCGGGGCCAGCGCCGGTTCAGGGCGCCGTCGTCGCCGCCTGCGCGGACGAAGCCGCTTCGGCGCGGCGAAGGCCCGACCGACCGCACGTACGCGCACAACGCTGCCACCATCCATACCGAGCACAGCAACCCGTTGCGCGCCGCCACCCACGCGACCGATTCCACCTGCAACGGATGAATCCCGCATACCAGCGCGATCAGCATGCTCATCGCCAGCCGTTCCCCCGGTCGCATGTCCGGGACTTTTCCCGTCAGCAACCACACCAGTGTGCCCACGAGCGCGACGTACACACCGTGCAGGATCCAATTCGTCGCGTGATGCCCGACGGCGTTCAACCCCCAGATTTGGTAGTCCGCCAAGTGCGTCATCCACACGACGGGTTGCAGATAGAACGGCTCCAGCGAGGTCCACATCCACCGTAGCGATGACCACGAAAACTTCCCCATCCGCGCCAACTCCCCGAGATAGATGCGGTCGTCCCAATCGACGAACCCGTTGGCCAGCACGGGCCGAAACACCCAGAGTGACAGGATCGAGACCAGCGCCAGCGCCCCGGCGACAACGCGAGCCGGTATGCGCGGGGTGGAACGTGCCAGATCGTCGTCGCTGCGGTCCGGGTTCATGGCTACCAGAATTTCCAGTCGCCCCGGGCCAGCACCCACGCCGCGAGCGCGGCGTTGCTCACCGCGTGCGCCACGACGCACGCGAACACGTCCTTGCGCCGGTAGTACAGCCAGTTGTACATCGCCCCGCAGATCAGCCCGGCCAACCATTGATAGTGCTCCGCGCCGAACAACGCCACCGTGACCCCGAACGACATCCCCGTGAATGTCCCGACCGCCACGCCCTTGAAATCCTCGTTCACCAGCCACCGAATCAGGAACGCGCGCCAGAACAATTCCTCCATCACCGGCACCACGATCACCGCGCCGAACACGCGAAGCGCCAGAAATACGTTCCGTTGCGCCGCCGACTGGATCGTCGTCGGATCAAACACCGTCACCGCGCCGAGTTTCGGATACCACGAATCGATCCCGATCCAGATCACAATCGCCACCAGCCCCACGAGAATGGCCAACGCCCACAACGACACGCTTCGCGACACCCGCAACTCGTCATACTGTTTCCGGAAATAAATCAGCGCCGCCACCACCGCCAGCGCTTTTGCCGGATACATCCACAACAGGTTCGCATCCGACTGCGCCAGCAGGAACGCCATGTAGATGCCCATCGGCGCCACGTACGGCAGCCACGGTCTTGATTTCAATGTATCAGCCACGAGCGGAGAACCAGCCTAAAACCTCATCCGCAGCCTGTCGAGACTCAAAGAAGCCGCATGTCGTGCTGCGCAATTCTCTGTCGTTGCGTACGGCACGGCATCAAGCGATTTTCGCCTTGTTCGTACCGGGGTTCCTCGCTACTTTGTTCGCAAAGAAAGGCGTGCCATGCCATCAGACGACCAAGATTTGGCAGCACGAGCGAGCGAAGTTTTCGCTATGAACGGTGGTTCCTGGCGTGACTACGTCCTCGTCGCGGATATTGAGCCGCCGAGAATTATACGCACATCTCCTGAAATCGTGTTGCTGGACATTGAAGACCCCGCGCTGGCACAGGCTTGCAGGCAGTTTCTCGTTGAGCAGGGAGCGCAGACATTCGGAAGTTTTGACGAACTCTATGGCGTATTCGGCGCGCGTCAGGCTGCCAGAGACGGTATCACCACCTATACAAGTCCCGCTGGATTTTATAGTGTTGAGCACCCGGCAGACTGGAAAGCTTCCCGGCAAGAGAACATCGTAAATATTCTTCCGCCGGAGGGGGGCGGCGAGGTGACGATTTCCGCTTTTCATGGAGACCGTGTTTCACCGCTCGCATTGCGCGGGTTGATTGATCGCGTCTTCAGGAATTACAAGGTTGTTTCCCCATTGCGCGCAATAAACCAGAACAACTGGGATGGTTTGCGGGCTGAGTTTCTTCAATCGGTTGATACAGGCTTACGATCTTGGCTGGTTGTTGGCGCTTGTTACAGGAAGGTTTTGGTTCTCATCACCGCGAACGACACACAGGAAGCCATGCCGTCACAGCGACACATTTACGAGTCCATTTTGGATTCACTTGTTTTGGCAGACCCGGAGGAAGCCAAAGAATGAGCATCTTTCCCATGCGGCTGGCACAACTCAACCGACCTGAAGCAAACAAACGCTGAATCACTTCCCCTGCTCTGCCGGTCCCGCCGTTTTTACGTTCGCCGGCACCGCATTTGTCTTGTTCATCTTCTCGAAGATGCCTCGGAGCAGAAAGCTCTTCTTCAATCCCTGCACCAGATTGTCCGTATCCGCCACCAGCGTGTTCACGCGGGTGAGCACCGTATTATTTGTCTGAACCTGTGTGTTGAGATTGCTGGTGATCGCCGCGAGACTCAGCAGCGTGTTGTTCAGACTGATGAGATTCGCGTTCAGGTTCGTCTGCGTCGCGGAAGGAATCAGCCATTCGCCCAGCGAACCGTTCGGATCACGGAGATTGGCGGTAACGACAACCATGTTGGTGGCAATCTGGTTCGCATTCGCCGTCAATTCCGCCGTGTTGGTCAACACCGTGGAAACCTCCGTCAGAATACCCGGCAGTGCCTGCTTGATCGTTGTTACCAGCGCCTGGGCCTGATCGCTCAGCGACGGCTCTTCTTCAGGTTCGAGCAGCACGCCTTTGTGAATTTCACTGATCGGTTTCACTTTGCCGGAATGCAAACGTAGTTCGCTGATGCGACCCCCTTCCTCGATCACCGTCGCGGCGCCATCAACCCCCGGCGTGATCTCCAACTGCCGGCTCCCGAGCAGCCCCGCCGCCTCAATGCGCACCTTCGAGTCCGACCAGATGTACCCGTAGTACGGACGGCGCACTTCGAACCCGACAAACACCCGGTGCTGCGCGCCCGGCGGTTCCGCCGTGATCACCGTGATGTTGCCCACGTCAAACCCCATCAACATGACCGGGTCGCCGACCTTCAATCCCTCGCCGTTATCGACAAATGTAAAGTACGGACACTTCTGGATGAACCAGCCCTTCTGTTCCGCCATGTGATAGAGATAGTAGGCAAATCCCGCCACCAGCGCGAGCACCGCCACCAGTACGAACAAGCCGACGACCTTTTCCACGCGCTGCAGGCGCGTCCGCAATTGAGGTGTCAAATCCTGTATCGCCATATCAAATCTCGCTCATCAGAAGTTCCCGCACCGTCGGCTCCGCGGCCCCCTCGACCTCTCCGCGCCCGCCAATCACCCGGAACTGTCCGCCTTCGACAACAGCGAACTGGTTTGCCAGGCCGATCCACCCGCGAAAATCATCCGCGCTCGCCACGATCGCCAGCGGTTTGTCATCCGCAAGCCGATTCTTGTGCAACTGCCGCAAAAAATCCAGCCACCACCGCCCCTCGCGCAACGACAGCGTCGTCAGCGGGTTGTCCAGGAACAGTACCTCGATGGGCGACGCCAGTGCCCGCGCCAGGGCCACGCGTTGTTGCATGCCCAGGCCCAATTGACCCGGCATATACGTCGCATAGTTTTGTAGCCCTGTCTGCGTCAGCAATTCCTCAACACGCGCCACGATCTCGCGGTCCTCGTTGTCGTGTCGATATTGCAAGGGCAACGCGATGTTGCGCGCGACCGTCAGGTGACTGAACAACCGTCCGCTCTGCTCGAAAACGAATCCGATCCGCCGGCACCATGCCTCCCGGTCCTTTTCCCTCGCACTGCTGAAATCCTGACCGAGAATCCGCAGTGTCCCGCCTGCCGGCCGATTCTGCCCCGCCGCCGTCAGCAATAGCGACGACTTCCCGCTCGAAGGTCGCCCGCCCACCACCCAAAACTCGCCGGCGCCAATCCGCCAGTTCACGTCGCGCACCAACACCGCGTCGGACGGGTCTGCGTGATGCGTCACCTGCACGCCCGCGAGTTCAATCGCAATGTTGTCTGACTTCGTCTTTGCGGTGGCGTCGGTCATGATCCAGCACGATTTCCTATCCAAACAAATACCCCAGCAAGAACAGCGCGTCCAACAGCACGAACGCGGTCACACTTTCGACAACCGCCCGCGCTGTCACCCGCGAGACCTCCTCGACGCGCAACGGTCGGGCCAGCCCGTGGTAACAACTCACCACCGCGATGATGGCCCCGAACAATGTCGTCTTCAGCGCGAACAACGCAAAATCCTCCCAGCGCAGGGCGTTGCTGAGTTGGCCCAGGTAGTTGCCAAACGTCAGCGGCACGTCTTGCATAAACGCGAAGATGTACCCGCTGCCGATCGCGATGAACACCAGGTATGTCGCGAGACAGAACACGGACAGCGACAGCGCGATCACGCGCGGCATGACCAGATAATGCACGGGGTCGATTCCCAGCGATTCCAAGGCCTCGACCTCGCCCAGCGCGCGGATGGTCCCGAGTTCGACAACGTTGGATGTTCCCGCGCGCGCCAGCACGATCAACGCCGTCAGCAGCGGGCCGAGTTCGCGCACGATCACCGTCACCATGATCGTGCCAATGTATCCCTCGGCGCCGAGCTTCGTGAGCAATCCCACCGTCTGCCCGACAATCAACAGCCCAAATATCGCGCCAATAAACCCGATCATCGGCAGCAGCCGCACGCCCGCGTTCCAGATCTGGCCGAAAATCAGCGGATGCACCACCCGCTTCGAGACGTTGAACTTGGTAATCGTCACGCCGAGAGTGATCACCCCGAACGCGACCAGTTCTTTCATCACCTGGATCGTGTCGAAAATCTGCGCGCCGAGCTGTTCCACGCGCAGGACGGTTCCCGCATCCTCCCTGGTCAGGTTCGATATCGTTTTCATCAGTGACGCCGAGGCAACGGGTTAATTTGTTCCGTGAAACGACGAATGACAAGCAGATGTTGCGCGCCTCAGTCCGAGACGAGGACGCCGTACCGCAGATTGCGAACGCTGACGGTCAGTTCGCTCGCTCCCAGGATTTCCATCGCCACGAGCAACACCGCGCCGCCTGCGATGATGATGTCCGCGCGCTCGGCCGGCAGCCCCGGCACCTTCTTGCGCTCGGCCAGTGGCATGGCTTCCAGCCTCCGCACCAGCGCCTCCAATTTCGTCCGCGAAATCGTCGCGTGATCAGCCGCTCCGCATTCGACCCGGGCCAGCGTGACCATTGTTCCCCCGGTGGCAATCATCCGGCATCCGCTCGCATGGTAGCCCGTCAACGCTGGTGTCAACGTGGCTCGCAAATACTCGCACAGTTCCGCAAACCTTCCTTCACCGAACTTTTCCGTGAGCCGCAACGCCCCCAGCGGCAAACTTTGAAAGACCTCCATCTTCCCGGCGCGACCCTGGATGAACTCGGCGCTACCACCGCCGACATCCACGACGAGAATTGGCGTGCCCGACCACTCCGGATCGCTGGACACACCGCGAAAAATCAGTTCGGCCTCGCGCTCCCCGGAAATCAACTCCACGTCCAGCCCGCACACGTGGCGCACCTGGGTTAAGAACTCATCACGGTTTGCGGCGTCGCGCGCCGCGCTGGTCGCCACTGCCGCACAATCCGTCGCGCCCAGTGCCCGCGCCTCAGCAAGGAAATTCTGGATGGCTCGAACCGTCCGCGCCATCGCCGCCGGCAGAAGCCGCTTGCTGTGTTCCACTCCCTCGCCGAGACGGGTGGTTTGATCTTTGGATTCCACAGGATCCACTTGGCGTTCCGATACATCCGCAACAAGCAGTTTGACGGTATTCGTCCCGATATCGATAACGGCACGGCGCATCTATCATCTCTCCGTTCAGCGATTTGTAATCGTGACCGGCCGCAAATGCAACGCGCTCCTGCGGAAAAACCACGGGGTTGCGCCCCGCATTGTCTCCGTGATAGTTTCCGCACGGCGAATTGCTTATGGATCCTAAAAAGAAGCCGGGTGGAGCGTGGAGTTACATGGGCGTTGGCTCCCAGATGGTGGCGGCAACGTTTCTCGGCGCGGGCATCGGCTGGTGGTTGGATGAACGGACAGGAATGTCCCCACTGTTTCTGGTCATTTTCTTCATGCTGGGCTCGGCGGCCGGATTCATGAGCGTCTATCGCGCCTTTCACAATGGCGGAGGCCCCTCGTCGTGACACTCGACCGTTCGGCCATTCTGGGAATCGTCTTCGGGGTCGTTATTGGTGGAATTTATATCGCGTTGCAGCGGAATGCGTTGCGACAGAACAATACAGCTCCTCCTCCACGCGGAGTGGTCGCACTGGTGCCGGGAGCAGCGGGTCGATTGGTGTTCCTGGTCGCGGCCTGGTGGCTCGTGTTTGAGTTCACGGACGCCAACAAATACTGGTTGACGGGCGCTTTGGTCGTTACATATACTGCGCCGCTCTTGAGCCAGTTGAAGGAGCTAATTTTCCCGAAAAAGTGACGAGTCCCCATGGGCGAGCAACATATAATTGTACACGTGCCGATTCAGTTGTTAGGCATCAACCTGAGCATTACGAACTTCGTGGTCATGCTGTTCGTGGCTGCCGGGCTGACGTTTCTTTTCCTGGTGGGTGCGGCGCTGGCCCTCCGTCCGACCGGCGAAGGACGTTTCCCAAACATGGTGGAAGCGATGCTGGAATTTGTGCGCGAAAATGTTTCCGACGCTTGCATGGGTGAGCACGGCGCCCACTGGTTTCCATTTGTCGCGAGCGTGTTTTTCTTCGTTCTCTTTTGCAACCTGCTGGGGCTGGTTCCGATTCCGGGTTACTTCCATGCGGCGACCAGCAACCTGAATGTCACCGCGGTCATGGCGATCCTGGTTTTCCTGATCGTCCAGGCCGTGGCGATCAAAAGTCACGGCGTGAAATTTTATCTGGGCGTGCTCTTTCCCAAGAGCGCGCCGGCCATACTGCGATACACACTGATGCCGCCCATCGAATTCATTGGCATACTCGCCCGGCCTTTTTCGCTGGCGATTCGTCTGTTCGCCAATATGACCGCCGGTCACCAGATCATCCTCGTGCTGCTGACGGGTGATTTGATCGGGGTAACCTATCTCTTAAAGCAGGGCATCTTCATGAAGATACTTGCGCCCGCGCCATTGGTGGGTGTGATCGTGATGGATGGCTTCGAGGTTTTCGTGGCCTTCATTCAGGCCTTCATTTTTGCTCTGTTAACCGCGTTGTACCTGGGCGAAGCATTGGAAGAGTCGCACTAGACCTGTCAAACAAACTGTCGGAGAAAATGGAATGGACACAAATACCGTAGCGCAAACAGCACAAATGATCAGCCCGCAGGCGCTCGCGTGGCTGGGCGCAGGCCTGGCCGTCGGGCTGGGCACGCTGGGTTCGGGCGTGGGCATCGGCATCATCTTTGGCAAGAGCATCGAGTCGGCCGCACGCCAACCCGAGGCCGCGCCGCTGATCAACCGCATGATGTTCACCGGCTTCGCCCTCGTCGAAGCGCAGGCGCTGTACGCCCTGCTGATCACATTCCTCCTGCTCGCCAAGAAGTAACCTGTCCCATGAAAAGAATCCATCGAATCATCAACGGACTCGTCACCGCGTTGACTCTGGTCGCCCTCAGCGGCGCCGTGGTCTGGGCGGAGGAAACGGCCACCCCGCCTCCGGGCGAAGGAAGCCAACTCCCGCCGACGGACTGGGGACTGCAAATCTGGACGCTGGTATCGTTTGTGGTGTTGTTGGTCCTGCTGAGCAAGTTCGCGTTCAAACCCATCGCCCAGGCACTCGATCGCCGCGGGGAATCGATCAAGAAATCCATCGAAGAGGCCGAAAAACAGCGCGCCGACGCGAAGAAGCTGATGGACGACTACCAGAAGCAACTCGCCGACGCCCGCAACGAAGCCGGCAAAATCATCGAGGAAGCCCGCCAACTCGGCGAACGCGTCCGCAAGGAGGTCGTCGACAAATCCAATGCCGAGGCGTCCGCCGCCGTCCAGCGCGCCCAGGAAGAAATCCAGCGGCAAAAGGAAAAGGGCATCCAGGAGATGAAAGACACCGTGGCCGCGCTCTCGGTCCAGATCGCCTCGCGCGTCATCGAAAAGGAACTCAACGAAGCCACTCATCGCCAACTCGTTGACAACCTGATCAAAGACCTCAGCAAAGTCCAACGCGCCTGACCAACGAGTTTTCCGCCATGCCGCACGACCCCATCAATAGTGGTTACGCCCGCGCCCTCCTCGACATGGCGCAGCCCGAGGGTGTCGTCAGCCGCGTCGAGGAGGAATTGTTCCGCCTCCGCGAATTGCTCAAGAAGAACCCGGACCTGTTGGAGTTTCTCAAGGACCCCAACATCCAGCATGAAGGCAAACGCAAGGCCTTGAGCGACCTGTTCCAAGGCCGCGTCCACCCGCTCGTGCTCAATCTGCTGATCACGTTGAGCGATCAGGACCGCGCGGGCCGCGTGCTGAATGTTATCGAGGAATTCAGCGCCCAGGCCGCCGACGCCACTGAAAAAGTCAGCGGCGAGGTCACGACGGCCATCCCGCTCGATGACGCGACCCTGGGTCGGCTCGCGACGGAGTTGTCGCGCATCACCGGCAAGAGCGTGCAACTGTTTCAGAAGGTTGATCCGGCGATTCTCGGTGGGGCGATCATCAAGGTCGGCGAGCAGATCATCGACGGCAGCCTTCGCCGCAGGCTCAATCAGATCAAGGAGCGGTTGGCGCAGTAACGAGGTAGACCATGCCAGATACTCTCACATTCGACTCGAAACAGATTTCCGATGTCCTGAAACGCAGCGTCTCGGAGTACAAGTCCGAAGTTAGCGTCCAGGAAGTCGGCGAAGTCATCGATTGCGGCGACGGTATCGCCCGCGTCAAGGGCCTGCCCAACTGCATGGCCGAGGAAATGTTGGAGTTCCCCAAAAACATCTTCGGCATGGCGCTCAACCTCGAAAAAGAGCAGGTCGGCGTGATGATCCTCGGCGATTTCACCGAGATCTCCGAAGGTGACCTCGTGAAGCGCACCGGCCGCCCGTTGTCCGTGCCCGTGGGCGACGAGTTGCTGGGCCGCGTGGTCAACGCCATCGGCCAACCCATCGACGGCAAGGGCCCGATCAACACGAAAAATCTTCGTCCGATCGAGTCGCGCGCGCCGAGCGTGATCGAGCGCGAACCCGTCAAGCAACCGCTGCAAACGGGCCTGAAGGCCATCGATTCGATGATCCCGATTGGCCGCGGCCAGCGCGAATTGATCATCGGCGACCGCCAAACGGGCAAGACCGCCATCTGCGTCGACACGATTATCAATCAAAAGGGCGGCGATGTCGTTTGCATCTACGTCGCCATCGGACAGAAGAAATCCACCGTGGTCAGCGTGGTCGAGACCCTCGAGAAGTACGGCGCGATGGATTACACCATCGTCGTCAGCGCGACCGCGGACAACCCGGCCCCGATGCAGTTCGTGGCTCCGTACAGCGGCTGCGCGATGGGCGAGTATTTCCGCGACCTTGGCCGCCACGCCCTGATCATTTATGACGATCTTTCCAAGCACGCGGTGGCGTACCGGCAGGTGTCGTTGCTCTTGCGCCGGCCCCGGGCCGCGAAGCGTTCCCCGGCGACATCTTCAATTTGCACAGCCGGTTGCTCGAACGCGCCGCCAAACTCAATACCGACGCGCCGAAGTACAACCCCGTCTATCCGAAAGGCGGCGGGTCGCTGACCGCGCTGCCGATCATCGAGACGCAGGAAGGCGATTACTCGGCCTACATCCCGACGAACGTCATCTCGATCACCGACGGGCAGATTTATCTCGAAGCCGACCTCTTCTACGCGGGTGTCCGTCCCGCCGTGTCGGTCGGTCTCTCGGTGAGCCGTGTCGGTGGCAACGCCCAGACCAAGGCGATGAAGAAAATCGCCGGCACGTTGCGCCTGAGCCTCGCGCAATATCGCGAGCTCGCGGCGTTCGCCCAGCTTTCCAGCGACCTCGACAAGGCAACCAAGGCCCAACTCGATCGCGGCCAACGCATGGTCGAGTTGCTCAAGCAGCCCCAATATCAGCCAATGGCCGCGGAAGACCAGGTGGCGGTGATTTGGGCTGCGACCAGCGGGTATCTCGACGGAATTGCGGTCCCGGCCATCCGCCAGTACGAAGTCGAGTTCCTGCAATTTCTCAAGAGCAAGTATGCCGCCCTGGTCACGGGACTTCGCGACCGCAAGGAACTCACCGAGGAAATCGTGACGGGCCTCAAGAAGGCTGCCGACGAATTCAAAGGCCTGTTCTCCGCGAAGTAAGTTGTCATGGCCAGTCTCCGCGACATCCGCCGCCGCATCAAGGGCGTCAAGAACATCCGCCAGGTCACCAAGGCGATGAACATGATTGCCGCGGCCCGGCTCCGTCGCGCCCAGGCCAAAGCGGAATCCGCGCGGCCCTACGCGGACCGTCTCTCCGAGATCCTCAGGGACGTCGTCGCCTCCAGCGGCGGCGCGTCGCGTCATCCGTTGATGGCGCAACGCCCCGTGAAAAGCGTGGCGCTGGTTCTCGTCACCGCCGATCGTGGCCTGTGCGGGCCGTTCAATGCCGGCATCATCCGCGAGGCCCAACGGTTCCTCATCGACCAGACCGTGCCCGTCGAACTCATCACCGTGGGACGCAAGGGACGCGACCATTTCCAGCGGCTGGGGTACACGATCTCGCACCATTTCCCCCAGCCCTCGCGCGACGTGCGCCTGGAAGAACTCGGCAACGCCTGCAAGCGGATCATCAGCGATTACGGCACGGCGAAATACGACCAGGTTCATCTGGCCTATGCGAAATTCGTCAGCGTGCTGAAATCGGAACCGATCTTGATCCAGTTGCTCCCGCTCGGCCAGGGCGATGACGCCGCCAAGGGCGCGAAGACGCCGTACCAATTCGAGCCGGAAGCGGAAGAGTTGCTCAATATATTGCTGCCCCAGTACGTCGAGGTCTTGATCTACCGGGCGCTGGTCGAATCGCTGGCCAGCGAGCAGGCCGCGCGCATGGTCGCCATGAAAGCCGCCACCGACAGCGCCTCGGACATGATTACCGGCCTGACCCGCGAGTACAACGGCGCGCGCCAGTCGTCGATCACGACCGCACTGCTGGAAGTGGTCGCGGGCGCCGACGCCTTGGCGAAGAAGGAATGATTTTACGCAGGAGATAACCGCATCATGAGCACAGTCGAACATCAGACGGGCAAGGTCGCGCAGGTCATCGGGCCGGTGGTGGACATCGAGTTTTTCACAGAGCATCTACCGCCGATCAATCAGGCCATTACCATCGATGACAAAGAGCATGGCATCCATCTCACGTGTGAGGTCGCCGGCCATCTGGGGGACAACACGGTTCGCACCGTCGCGATGAGCCAGACGCAAGGCCTCGTGCGCGGCATGGAAGCCGTCGACACCGGCGGCCCGATTACGGTGCCCGTTGGCGCCACGTCGCTGGGCCGCATTTTCGATCTGTTGGGCAACGTGATTGACGGCAAAGGCCCCGTGAACGCCAAGATGCGGCTGCCGATTCACCGCCTCTCGCCGCCATTCGAGGAGCAGGTGCCAGCCACGAAACAGTTCGAGACCGGCTTGAAGTCCATCGACCTGCTGGCCCCGTTCGCCAAGGGCGGCAAGATCGGCCTGTTCGGTGGCGCGGGCGTCGGCAAGACGGTGCTGATCCAGGAATTGATCCGCAACATCGCCAAGGAACACAGCGGCTACTCCGCGTTCGGCGGCGTCGGCGAACGCACCCGCGAGGGAAACGATTTGTACCTGGAAATGACCGAGTCCGGCGTCATCGCCAACACCGTCATGGTGTTTGGCCAGATGAACGAACCGCCGGGCGCGCGCCTGCGCGTGGCCCTGTCCGCCCTCACCCAGGCGGAATACTTCCGCGATTACGAGAACAAGGACGTGTTGCTGTTCATCGACAACATCTTCCGGTTCACCCAGGCCGGCTCGGAAGTGTCCGCGCTCCTCGGGCGCATGCCCAGTGCCGTCGGTTATCAGCCGACGCTCGGCACGGAAATGGGCGATCTCCAGGAGCGGATCACGTCCACCAAGCGCGGCTCGATCACATCGGTGCAGGCCGTGTACGTGCCCGCCGACGATATCACCGACCCGGCGCCGGCGACGACGTTTACCCACCTCGACGGTTCCATCGTGCTGTCGCGCCAGATTGCCGAGTTGGGCATCTATCCCGCTGTCGATCCGCTGGCGTCGACCTCGCGCATTCTCGATCCGTTGGTCGTCGGCGAGGACCATTACAAGGTCGCCCGCGGCGTGCAACAGGTGTTGCAGCGATACAAGGATTTGCAGGACATCATCGCCATTCTCGGCATGGAAGAATTGAGCGAAGAAGACAAACTCACGGTCTCGCGGGCCAGGAAAATACAGCGGTTCCTGTCGCAGCCATTTTTCGTGGCCCAACAATTCACCGGTTTCGAGGGCAAGTACGTGCGCGTAACCGAAACCATCCGCAGCTTCAAGGAAATCCTCGACGGCAAGCACGACGACCTGCCCGAGCAGGCGTTCTACATGGTCGGGGTCATTGAAGAGGCGCGGGCCAAAGCCGAGAAGATGAAGGCGTAATCGCGCGACACCATGGCCGACGAGAAGACATTCCCGTTCGAGATTCTCACGCTGCAGAAGTTGTTCCTGCGCGATGACGTCCGCTTCGTGATCGCCCCGGGCCAGGAAGGTGTGTTCGAGATTCTTGCCAACCACGCGCCGTTTGTGTTCGCGCTCAAGCCGGGAGCATTGCGGATGCGGATGCCCGGCGGCCAGGACCAATATGTCGTCGTGGGCACGGGTTTCCTGATCGTGCAAAAGGATCGCACCACCGTGCTCACCCGCAGCGCCGAGCGTCCCGAGGAGATTGACGTGGAGCGGGCCCGTCGCGCCAAGGAGCGCGCCGAGCAGCGATTACAGCAGGCAAGGCAAGATTTTGACATTGCCAGGGCCCAAGCCTCCCTGCAACGCGCACTTGCGCGGTTGAAGGTTGCGGATTATGTTGGCGCGGTGAGGAAATGACGCGGATCTCTCAAGGATGGGTTGGCTCGGACGTGGAATCACGAATCGCCGCGCACGTTCAGGCCTGGGAAAAGGTCAAGCCGCTCGGTGATAAACGACGCCTCGAAACCTACCCGTTCGTCGCGATTTCCCGTGAATTTGGTTGTGAAGCCCTGCCGCTCGCCCAGCAGCTTGTTCAGACCCTCAACGAACGTTGCCATCCGTCCATTCCGTGGGTGTCCTATGATCGTGAATTGCTCGACAGGGTGTCCGAGCAGTTGCCCATCCAGCGGGCGATCCTCGACATGCTGGACGGCCCGCGGCGCGATGAGATGAGCGAGCTGTTCGACAACATCATCAATCGCAAGGGCGATGACGCCCTCGTCGTGCGCAAACTCGCGGAAGTCATCCGCACGCTCGCAGTGCACGGCCATGCCGTGCTCGTGGGACGTGGAAGTTCGCTGGTGACACAGGACCTCCGCAACGGCGTGCATATTCGATTGGTCGCGCCCCGCGCGTGGCGGATTCACACCATCGCCGCCAACCGCAATCTATCCGTGCACGACGCCGAGAAGCTAGTCGAGCAAGGCGAAAAGGAGCGGGATCATTATATCCGCACTTTCTTCGTGCTCGATCCCGGGTTCCCGTTCCACCACGATCTGGTGATCGACAATTCGCGGTTCAATCTGGTGCAAATCGTCGAGATCGTGTTCGCCGCGCTGAGCGCGCGATTCGGCGATACGCTGGTGAGCGCGTAAAGGCGGGGGCGAGATTCTCTCGCCCGCCCCGAAGGCTTTCGGGGCAAGCTCAGAATGGCGAGCTGGCACTCGTCACTTTTTCCAGTACGTTTCCTTCACGCCCGCCGTCTGGTTGCTCCACCGGGCCAGCATAAACAGCGCGTCGCCCAGGCGATTCAGGTAAGGGATCACCCATTCGCCGATCTTTTCTTCCTGGCGCAGGCGCACGCAGAACCGCTCCGCCCGCCGGCAAATCGTCCGCGCCACGTGCAATTGCGCGCCGGCCGGGCTGCCACCGGGCAAAATGAATTCCGTCAACGGCCCCAGTTCCCCGCTCAACTCTTCGACCAGTTTCTCGAGGCCGGTCACGTGCTCCGCCTCGATGCGCGGCATCCCTTTCCGGAATTTGTCCGCGGGCGTGGCCAGTTCCGCGCCGAGATTGAACAGGTCGTTCTGGATGTCGCGCAGCCGCACATCCAGGGCCGCATCGGCCCGCAACGCCCGCGCCAATCCGATGGCCGAATTCAATTCATCCACCGTGCCGACGGCCCAGATGCGCGGCGAATCCTTGCTGACGCGCCCGCCGCCGGCGAGTCCCGTCGTGCCGTCGTCGCCGGTCCGGGTGACAATTTTGGTGAGTCGCGCCATGTGCTCCTAGCATTTCTGGAACTTGGCGGGAATCAGGCACATGAACTTGAACGGCTTCTCCGCCGCGTTCTTGAACTGGTGCTGTTCGTCCGCTGGAATGTAGAGCACGTCGCCCGGTTTGATGGGCACTTCCTTGCCCTCGCGCCAGACCGTCCCCTGCCCTTCCATCACGTAAATCTCGTGTTCGTAGGGATGATGATGCAGCGGAGTGTGGCCGCCGGGCGCGACCTCGAACACGCGCATCGCAAAATTCGGCGCGCCATCGCGTGCCGTCACGGCGAGTTTCACCTGGCAATCCTTCGCGCCCTCCATCTCCACCTTCTCCGAAGAAATCTCTTTCACGCTGGCAATTTTCATCGTGCTTTCCTTTGTTTGTCATTCTGAGCGAAGCGAAGAATCTCTTGTGTTACCAGACTCACAAACGACAGAGACCCTTCGCTTCGCTCAGGGTGACACTCTTTAGACCTGTATCACAGTGACATTGTACCGACCGGCCACCGTCTCGTCGAAGGATTTTCGATGTGCTTGAGGACGCACCACGACCCGCTTATCATGAAAACCATGAAAAGCTACCGCAAAGAACTCTGGTTCAATCTCCCCTCCCGGCGCGGGTTCGTCAACATCACCCCGGACGTGGAAACGTGCCTGCGGGAAAGCGGGGTCAGGGAGGGATTGGTTCTCTGCAACGCGATGCACATCTCGGCCAGCGTGTTCATCAACGACAACGAGTCCGGCTTGCATCAGGATTTCGAGCGCTGGCTGGAGAGATTGGCGCCCGAGAAACCCCATTCCCAGTACGCTCACAACTCGGGCGAAGACAACGCCGACGCCCATCTCAAACGCACCATCATGGGCCGGGAGGTCGTTGTGGCGATAACGGATGGGAAGCTCGACTTCGGTCCGTGGGAACAAATCTTCTACGGCGAATTCGACGGCAAACGCCGCAAACGCGTCCTCGTAAAGATTATCGGGGAGTGACTGATACCGGCTAACAAAGCCCACTGCCTGTTGTAGCCGCGGCGCTCTGCCGCCGCGCCATCTCAGATTCTTGCCGCTTCCGACACACGCCGACAGAGCGGCGTGGCTACAGAATCTGGTTTTGTTTGGGCCTTCCAATACCGACTCCACGACGGAAACCACCGCATCCCTTTTTGAATTGGAAAGCGGCACCATCGTCGGTTATGATGTGCGGTCGCGCGAGGACATTTATGAATGCCACGATTGCAGCGCCACAAAACGCCGCCGACCTGCAATGGCCGGTGACCGACCCCGCCGAAGCCGGCATCCGCGACCAGTTCCGTTTGAACACCTTTCCCCCCGCGAGCGGCAACGGCCCACCACCGCCACCTCCGCCGCCCACGACGCCGAAACCGTAGATCAATAACAGCGACCGGAGACCTTTATATCAGTCGATCAAGAAAGGAAAACTCATGACTGACAATGAATCGCAATCAGAATCGCAGCGCCCACTAGAGGGACGGCGGCAAGAATGGGCACAGGCGGCTAACCCGCCGTCACCTCCGAAAGACCCAACTAGCGGACACCAAAGCAACTACTACGCAAGAGCAAGCTTGATCTCCGCAATTGTCGGCATCTTTGTCGCAGGTGCGGGCGAACATACCGTCGAGCAGTATAGGGTCAGAATGCTGCTGTTCAGCATCATAGCCGTCATTTTAGGTATAGTCGGACTCAAGCAGTCCAAGAATTTGCGCAGAGGACGACGCTTGGCCATTTCGGGCATTGTAATAGGAGGGGTTTTTCTGGGCACTTGCATTTTGGGACCTGCTTTGGACGCGGCTCGCGAATCACAAATGCGCCAGATGCTCGATCGGAAAATCGGCGCTTTAGGGGGAACAGGTGTGGTGATCTCGCCGCGGAACAATGTGTATTATTCAGGAGCAGCAACGGCGAAGGATGCCAGCGATTTAGGGGCTGCACTTACTGAGTTAGGAATATTTAGCGAAAGCGGGCGTTTCGATTTAGTGATTGCGAAGGGGGAGTATTCTTCGCACCCTCTCGGCTTTGGCGCGTTTATACCACCGTCGCCGACGTGTCAAAAAGCTCTGATTGCGAAGGACTCCGCAGGACTGACGACCGTTTCCCTCGTAATACAGAACGATTTCTCCCTCCTGAATGATCCTTCCCTCGTCCATGACATGAAGACCACAATGCCCGAGATTGCCAATCAGTTGGCGAGTCATCTGCACAGGCCGATCTCGGTACGCGCAGTTGACTGCTTCTTGAGAGAACTCATAAGTGTGCCGGGGACGGATTAACGTTTGTCGAACTGATGATACAAGGATCGGACGAAAAGTTTCGTAAAGGTGTCCGTCGTATTGACCCAATTTCTGGCCCTGCCCGGTGATTAGAGAAGCGTTACGACGGTGTCAGTCGCCGGGTTCAATTGGATGGCCTATTCACGCCCGGGCTTCGGCGACCAGCCGGTGCGTGCGCTCGCCGGACGCACGGTGCAAGGCCAGAGCCGATACCGCGAACAGGGTCATGAATCCCCAGTCGCCAATGACCGCGCCGCGCAGGAACGGAAGTCCGGCGGTGGCAATCGCCGCGTTTCGATACGGGAAAGGAGATTGACGGTTTCGGGCGTTGCGCCTATTTTATCCACGAAGAGAGCAAGCGGAACCCATGAATACTCCCACATTGGATCGAGTGCTGACCGACGCTGAGCGCCTGCCCGCGGACGAGCGGGAACTTTTGGAAGACCTGTTGCGCCAGCGTCGCGTCGAAGCGTGGCGCAGGGAAACGGCCGCCGAAGCCAAACAGGCTGCTGCCGCCTTTCGAGCCGGCAAGCTCAAAGCCCGCTCGGTGGACAGCGTCATCGCCCGTCTGCGCGCCGCCAAGTGAGCCATGAGCGAACTGGTCCTCACGCCCCGCTTTGAACGGGCGTTTCGTCGTCTAATTGGAAAAAATCCCGCGCTGCGACCGCAAATTGAGACGGCTTTGCGACGGCTTTGCGACGGATGGCGGTGGATGAAAATAATCCAACCAGCAACAAGCGATTTGCGAAGTTGGGAATTCCCCGGATTAGCGTAGGGGCGGCCCCCCGTGGCCGCCCTTTGCCAGCCAGTTAGGGCAGGCACGGGGACCTGCCCCTACGGGGCGCCGGGCTGGTCGCGAGTTGATTGTGGTCACGCTCTGGCTTCGGCGACCAACCAGTGCGAGCGTTCGCCGGAGGCGCGGCGCAAGGCCAGGGCCGATACCGCGAACAGCCCCATGAATCCCCAGTCGCCAATGACCGTGCCGCGCAGGAACGGGAGTCCAGCGGCGTAGCAATCCATCAAACCGGACAACGTTTTGGCATATGGTTCGTTGGCCAGGCTCATGCCGAAGAGCCACACGGCGAAATTGCTGATGAAGAAAAATAGGAACGGCGTGGCGATCACCGCCCCGATCTTGCTGCCGAGTTTCCGGTCACGCGTCCACAGCCCGAGCAGGCCAATCAGCAGGAATGCGCCGTAGTCGAACGCCCGCGGCCAGTAAATCATCGGGTAGCCCATCCACACGTTGAGAAGCATATCCGTCACGGCCAGCACGGCCAGTGGCACCCACAACGCATAGCGGCGTCCCAGGCACATGCCGCCGAGCAGGGCCATCGCGCCCACCGGGGCGATGTTCCACCAGTGGAATCCATGCGCCGCCAAGCGGAATATGCCTGCTGCTATAACCATCAATATTGCCAAAATCATTTTACAATCTCCTGACCTGATTCTGAGAGCGCGGCAAGTGAAAATCAACTCGAAAAAGGCCACATCAAGCCGTAGGGGCGCACCTCTGTGTGCGCCCTTCGGAGGGCAGACGCGGTGGTCTGCCCCTACAGCATTCGCGCGACGGGCTGACTTGTGCTAGGATACAGGGTGTTTCCAAGCGAACAGGCCTACAGTCGGATTCAGCGGCGCGTCGATCGCCTCGCCTTTCTCATCGTGGCGACGGACATCTCCGAACGCGACATCTCCATCGAACGCCTGTTCCTGAAGACCGAGGCCGCGCGTTTGTTTCCGGACCGGTTCAGGTTCTACGAAATGATGTACGAAAGCCGGTTCGACCGACTCGTCGAACAATTTCGACGGAACCGTTAGGGCTTGCCTCGCGGGGCGATCAGTTTCTGCAATCCATCCGCCACGGAATCGGCGTACTCCCGAAAAATGCTCTTCATCGGCGTACCATCCACATCGCGCGTGCCCTCATAGTCGCCGAGCTGGATGCGCTCGTACACGATACGATTGTTCATGTAGTACGGTTCGAGGAAAACGACGGGGCCATTGTAGAGTCGGTTGGCGGCGAGGTTGCGGGCGAACACGTACGGGTTGTCACCGACATGGATCGCGCCGCCCGATGGGCCGTATTCAACTGGCGGCAGCTTCGTGGCACTGGCCATGGCGGTCGCAACCGCTTCGGCCACAGCCTGTTCGGTCGGATGGGAGCGCTCCAGCAGCTTGGAGAACAACCGCAGCTTCTGGTCGTCGTCCTTCAATTCGGACGCGAGATAATCGCCGTGCACGAACACAACCAGCCGGTTGTCGTCCACCAGATTCTGGCATTCGATCCCATTCGACGGCGTTAAAGTGCATGCAGATCGTGAGATCGGGTTTGATCTGCTCGTTGACCAGGCGCGCCCGCGCCGCGATTTCGGAGCTACGGTAAAAGAGGTTTTCGGCTCGTTTACGGACCGCATCGGCGTGCGCCGCTTCGCGATCCAGCGGCGGGAAGGCATCGAACCGTGCGAGCGGGGTGTCCTGTTCGGCCTGCGCGCGGAAATCTTCGGGTCGCTTGTCGGTGACCGGCTCGAAGTTGTCCTTCGTGAGAAAGACCTCGACCCCGGCGGCTTCGAGTCGTGCTTTCAGCAACCTGGCCGCGGTGAGATTCAGCACGGCTTCCTGCACCGGGCGGTCCTTGCCCCGCTCGAAGAACCGCTCTTCCATGCGCGCCCATTCGCCGCCGATGTGACCGGGGTCGAGAACGATGCGCTTGATGGACAACGGAGAACGGGAATCGACGGATGAAGCGACGGAGGAGAAACGAAGGGTGAACAGCGCGTTGGTTTTTTCGGATGTGGAAAAGACCGTGACGGAGTTTGTGCCAAACGCCAGGTAATTCGTGAGCGCGCCGGAAGGACAATAGACACCGGCGAGCAGCCCCTCAAAATCGGCGCGGGAGATCGTCTGTTGGTAGCGTTCCAGCGCAGACCAATCCGCCGCATAACTGGCTGTGCTCCAAGCCGCTGCGGCAAGCAGGATTAAGAGTTTGGTTCGTCCCATTCGGCAGGGCTCCATTGGAGGATTTCGTTGATCTCGTCGAAACAGTGGATGGCCTCCGACGCGAAGTAGCGGTCGCGATCCAGCGCATCGAGTTCTTCGCTCATGTCCAAGTCGGTGCAATCGCGGACGTAGTGGTGGGTGGCGTTGAGTTTGCGGATGCGGGCGACACTGATGGCGTCGAGCAGATCGTAGTACGCGCCCGTTTCCTCGTCTTCGATCAGCGGCAGCGCGAAAATCTGGTCGTTGGCGGCGCGAAAATCATCCTGATCGACAGGCGCCAGTCTCACGCGCTCGTCATCGATCTCAGATTCCAGTTCGAAGAACTGGAAGGCGTCATCGAGCAGATGACGGCGGAAATCCATGGGGTTGGTACTCGTCCAGTACTTCGGCGACATGGGCGATCTGGCGCGCATCGAGCAGTCCCCGCATCCCTTCGTCCCCAATAGATGTCCTGGCTGGATTCGGCGACCCACCAGTTCCCATCGTCGCCGAGGCGGGCGATGATCCAGTTCGGCGGAGTCGGTTTTGCCTTTCCCATAGGGTCGGGGGAATTCTGCCAAAACTGCTTTGCATTTTGCAACGCGCATCGCCAGAATTCGGTTCGTGGCCAACGTCCTGGAATATCTGGGGAAGCGACCGCGCATCGGCACGGGCGTATTTCTCGCCGACACCGCGCGGGTCATCGGCGACACCGAGATCGGCGAGCAGTCGAGCATCTGGTTCGGAAGCGTCCTGCGCGGGGACATCAACCGCGTTGTGATCGGCCATCACACCAACATCCAGGACAACAGCGTGTGCCACGTGGCCGACGAGTTTGCGTGTGTGGTGGGCAATTACGTGACGGTCGGCCATCGCGCCATCCTGCATGGATGCACCGTAAGCGACGAGGTGCTGGTGGGCATGGGAGCCGTATTGATGAACGGCGTGGTGGTGGGCGAGCAATGCATTATCGGCGCGGCCGCGTTGTTGACCGAAGGCCTGCAAGTGCCACCGGGGTCGCTGGTGTACGGTTCCCCCGCGAAGGTGGTCAGCCAGGTCGGGGCGACGGAACGAGCCAGGATCAAGGGTTGGGCGGAGAAGTATTGTCGCGTGGCGGAGAATTACCTCGGACCCGGCCGCTGAACGGCCGACTTACGAGCCGGACGGAACCTGGTCCGTCGCCGCAACACGCGCGCTGGTCGCGGCGTCGTTATTGGCGGTGCGGATCTGAATCTGGTCGCCCTCTTCGGTGTGCGAGGCCTCGAGCGCCCCGACGGGGACTTCCAGGACGTACACGGATTTCTTGACCACGCACGTGCGATAGGGCGGCAGGGCCTTGACGGCGCGAATCACGTGCAAATCCTTGTCGAGAAAGAGCACGTCGATGGGGAACCGCATCCCGACGGTGTGAATGCCGTAGCACCGGTCCAGAAGCAGGCCTTCGCCCTCCTCAAATCGTCCGCGGTTGAGCAACCCCACCATGCGCTTGAGCACCGTATTGGCGAAATGGCACTTGTCAGAGACAACCGTTTTCTTGGTGGCGTTGACCAATACCATGACAATCCGCTCCTGCGCCGGCTATTGCCCCAACTGGTTCCACACGCTGACCAATGCGGGGCCAAGCAGAACGATGAACAGCGCCGGGAAAATGAAAAATACGAGCGGAAAAACGATTTTGATGGGCGCCTTCATCGCCTGTTCCTGGGCGCGCTGACGGCGGCGCGTGCGGATCGAGTCGGCCTGGATGCGCAGCGTATTGGTAATGCTGCCGCCCAACCGGCTGGCATGCACCACCGCGGTAATGAACGTCTTCAGGTCGTCGACCCCCGTACGATTGCCAAGGTCATCCAGTGCTTCCAGGCGGGGTTTGCCCAGACGGATCTCGTTGAGCGTCTTGGAGAACTCCTCGGCGAGCGGCCCTTTGATTTTGCGCATCGTGTATCCAACCGCAGCGTCAAACCCCATGCCCGCCTCGACGCTGATCGAGAGGATGTCGATCGAATAGGGCAGATTCATCAGGATCTGTTCCTGCCGGTTCCGCACTTTTCGGCCGAGCACGAACTGCGGCAGGGTGTACCCGCCAAAAGCGCCGATCAACAGGTAGGCAATGTTCCACGGATCGGCGTACTTGAAATCGCCTCCCGGCGTCGTGCCCAGCGCCAGAATCATCAGGAACATCAGAATCACGCAGCCCGCCGCGCTGAACCAGCATAGCCCGATCAATTGCACGGCGGTCACGCGGGGAAACAGGCCCGCCATGACGAGCTTCTTTTGCGTGCGTTCGGCCATTTCCGCCGGCGTGTATCCGCGGAACAATCTCGCCACCGAATCGCCCAGGGGCAGGAGCACGCGCTGGACAAACGGCTTCGCCAGTTCCTCCTCGGGCGTCTCGGCATCGGCCGTCATGATCCGTTCGATCCGTTTCTCGACGGCGAACTGAGAGGAGGTCCGGTAAAAGCCGACCGCACCCAGGATGCAGGCGAGCAGGAACGTGAATATGGCCAGGATAAGCATGGGTTACACCTTGATGTTGATCACCTTGTAAATGACGTAGGCGCCGATCAGTTGGAGACACAAGCCAACGGACAGTAACACCACGCCCATCGGGAGATTGTGCCCGAACAGATGTCCCACAATGGGGGGACCAAACATGGAGGCGAAATAATCGGGTGCATACAGCGTGAGAATCCCGACCACCGCAAACGGCAACAGCCCCACAATCAATCCCGAGAGCTTGCCCTGGGTGGTCAACACGCGCACGTCGCCCTGGATGCGCAACCGTTCGCGGATCGTTTCCGCGACCTTTTCCATGATCTCGGTCAGGTTGCCGCCGACGTCCTTCTGAACAAGATACGCGCCGATGACGATGTCCAGGTCCTGGCTGTTCACGCGCCGACCGAGGTTCAACAGCGCGTCATCGACCGTCACGCCGAGGTTGACCTCCCGTAACATGCGGTGCAATTCCTTCGAGATCGGATCGCTCATTTCCTTGGCAACGAGTTCCAGACCCTTGACAAACCCATAGCCCGACCGCAAGGAATTGGTGAGCAGCATGAGCGCGTCGGCCAGTTGTTTGACGAACTTGTCGCGTCGTCGGTTTTGATGCGAGCGAACCACAAACACCGGGACCACAAAGCCGCAAACCGCGAGAATGATGCCGCTGTGCAGGTAGCCGAGGCCGTACCGACCAACCAAGAACCCGAAACCTGCGAGGACCACCCGCAACAGCAGATACTCGGATGGACGCATCGGAATGTCCGCGCGCGCGAGTTCGTCTTCCAGATGGGTCATGTAGCCCGACCCCAGCAGCATGCGAAACAGCCGGGGCACCTGACTGGACGGTTGCAACTCAGCCTGGGCCGTTCGGGCGGCTTCTTCCTCGATGGTGGCATAGGTTTCCAACCGTTCCTCGAGGATGGCCCGGCGGCGGTTCGCCCGCAAATAAAGGCCGTAGCCGAGCAACCCGCAGGCGGCCACGGCGAGGACGACGATGATCAGGAGGTTGTTGTCCATACTACCGAATCTCACTTGTTCGTCTTGAAAATTTCCGGGGGCAAATGAATCCCGGAAGCATTGAAGCGTTCGATGAACTTCGGAACCATGCCGGTGGCCTGCATGGTTCCCAAGACCTTGCCCCCTTCGCCGATGCCCTTTTGCTGGTACGCAAACAGGTCCTGCAGCACGATGACCTGGCCTTCCATGCCCTGGATTTCGCTTACGCTAACGACCTTGCGGCTGCCGTCGCTCAGACGACCGATCTGCACGATCAGGTGAATGGCCGCGGCCACCTGCTCGCGGATCGCGCGGGAGGGCAGGTCCATTCCCGCCATCATCACCATGGTCTCGATACGGGCTCAGCGCGTCGCGGGGCGTGTTGGAGTGAATCGTGGAAATGGAGCCTTCGTGGCCGGTGTTCATGGCCTGCAACATGTCCAGCGCCTCGCCGCCACGCACTTCGCCGACCACGATACGATCGGGGCGCATACGCAGACAGTTGCGGACGAGGTCGCGAATCCTGATTTCGCCCTTGCCTTCGATGTTGGGCGGGCGCGATTCCAACCGCACGACGTGCGGTTGGTGCAGCTTCAATTCCGCGGCGTCCTCGACGGTGACCACGCGCTCGCCCTCGGGAATGAAGGAGGAGAGCACGTTCAGCAGCGTCGTCTTGCCGGCGCCCGAACCGCCGGAAACCAGGACGTTCAACTTGATCTTCACACACGCGGCCAGAAACGCCGCCATGCCCTGGGTGATCGTGCCGAAGCCGATGAGGTCCTCGACGGTGTAGGGGTCAACCGAGAATTTACGGATCGTCAGCACCGGGCCATTGAGCGAGAGCGGCGAGATGATGGCGTTGACACGGGAGCCATCGGGCAGTCGCGCGTCGACCATCGGGCTGGACTCGTCTACACGGCGGCCGAGTGGGGTGACAATCTTGTCGATGACGTGACGGATATGTTCGAAGTCTCGAAATTGAATGTCCGTCAATTCCAGTTTGCCAAAGCGCTCGCAGTACACCTGGTCGGGGCGGTTGACCATGACTTCGGTGACCGTCGGATCGCGCAGCAGCGGCTCAATGGGACCGAAGCCGAGGATTTCGTCGGCCATGTCGGAGACGAGCCGGTTGCGCATCTGACGCGAGAACGGCAATTTCTCCGAGCGAAGTTTTTCTTCGACGAGTTCCTCGACCCGGCGGCGTAACAGCGCTTCATCCCCTTTTTCGAGCAGCTTCTGGTCGATATTCTGGACCAGATACGCCAGGATCGCGTTCTTGGACTCCGAATATAACTGCGCACTGATTTCGGGGGTCGTCGCCATAATATGCCACTCTTTGTTCTAGCTTAATTCATTGCATGAACGAAAACCATCGCCCCGTCCGCTTCTTCTCGAGGGAGGCGCCCGGCGCCATGGCCTCAGCCAGCCCCAACAACGCCTTGGCCACCGGCTTGTTTGGGCTGGAAGCTGACGAAGGTTTGTCCCAGGTTCACCGAGGAACCCACGAGCGCGTCATCGCTCGGGATTTGGGCTGTCACCGGAAACTCCAGAATGGTCTCGACTTCCGTCGAAGAGATTTCCTTCGAGTTGGTTGTCCGATTGACGATGACACGGATTTTTTCTTTCGGGTAGTTGGCGGCCAGCAGGTTCTTCAAATACAGCTTGCCATCGCGCAGACGCGGCAAATCCATGCCCACCACAACGAGGATCAGGTCCGAGTAATCCATCGCGGCGAGGGTCGACTCCAAATTGGCGTAGCCCGTATCCACGATGATATACTCGTAATGTTCCCGAAGCGCTTCCAGGATGCTTTGCACCATGTAGCGGGAAAGCGTGGATCCATCGAATGTCCCGGTCAATGGCGCCGGCAAGACCGACACGCCGGTCGGGTGTTTCGACATGACACTGTCCACGACATCGTAGTCGATGCCCCCGAAGCCGGGAAGGAGGTCGCCGAGTGTCCGCTTCGGTGACACATCCAACAGCATGGCGACATCGCCGCCCCAGAGGTTCAGGTCCACCAGCGCCACATTCTCACTGGCCCTGGCGAGGGCGACAGCGAGATTGGTGGCAATCACGGTCTTCCCACAGCCGCCGCGCGGACCGGTGATGGTGACGACCCGATGTTTCGGGGCTTCGGGTTGCGCCGCCGTCGCCGGGGCGGGGGGAGTCGCGGCGGTTCGCTTGGACGCTTTGGCCTGGATGGCCGCCACTTTGCGGACTTCTTCGAGCAGGCGGTCGGCGGTGACCGGGCGGGTAATGAATTCCTTGATGCCCGCACGCAACATCTTATGCCAGACTTCCTGGCCTTCCGAACCCGTGAGAATGAGGATCACGCCCACATCGGGCAGGTCCGCGCCGATCTGCTCGGCGGCGGCCAGCCCGTTGACCACCGGCAGATCCTCCTTGATGAGGACAACGTCCGGCCGGTGGCGGCTGACGAGATCCAGACACTCCTTGCCGTCCCGCGCTTCGCCGACGATCTGGATATCCGATTCGCCCGCAAGCAGGCTCTTCAGCTTTTCCCGTTCGCCCAATTCATTTTCGGCGATGATGACGTTGATGTGATCCATGTCTATGGCCTACATCCCCTTGCCGGTAACCTAGCACATTCGGTACCGGCAATCCTCCTTCATCACTGTCCCCGATTTTACTCCGCCGGTCGGGCCGGAGAGTAATTCGTTGACGTATCCGGCGCCGGATGACGCCGACCCGGACGGCTTGGCGTTCTTCACGTTGGATTTGGCCGGCGAGTCGTCGGACGAATCGTGATGGGGGAATCCGAGATGATCGGGATGGTGCAGACCCCAGTCGTCCTTGATGGCATTTTCATGCTCGTGTTCATCGGCCTTGTCCTCATCACGACGGCCAATCACGCCTCCCTTATGCCATGTGGTGACCCACTGCTTCATGGCGGGCGACTGCGCGCCGGTCGCCACGAGGGCGTCTTGGGGGTCTCTCAGTATATCCGGCGTCATAAAGAACAGAACTTCCCGCTTGGCCTGGTCGAACTGCTTGTCGCGAAACAGCGCGCCAAGCACCGGAATGTCACCCAACCAGGGCAACTTCCGCATGACATCCTTGCTGACGTTGTTCTCCAGCAAGCCGCCGATGACGATCGTCTGTCCGTTGTTGACCTGCAAGACCGTGTCTGCAGATTTGTCCGCGATGACGGGCAGTCCGGCTGAAGCTTTGTCCGGTGAGCTGGCTGACTTCCGCATGAATCGTCGTGTTGATGCGGTTTTCACTGTCGGCCACCGGCTTGATCTTCATGCGCACGCCGACTTCCTTGAATTCCACAGTGAACGAATTCGGCAATGTTTCGACGATCGGAATCTCCGACCCAACAAGAAAGCTCGCTTCTTTGCCGCTGAACGTCACCAACGTCGGCTCGGAAAGCAGTCTGGCGTAGCTCTTGGAAATCAATACATCCAAGAGCACGTCCATGGTGACGAGTTGGGGAGTAGATTGTGGTTCCGGGCGTGCCGAATTCGCTCGCGGTGGGAATGAAGCCGTTGATAATGGAACCACCGCCAACGTACTGCATGGCGTACTGCACCTGGCCTTCAGGCCCAAACCACTGGAATCCGATGTTCTTGATGGCTTCCGTATTCACTTCCGCAATGCGGGTGCGCACCCTGATTTGGCGGGGCTTCGCGATCTCGAGCAGATTCACGACCTGGGGCTTGAAGGCGGTGGCGACCTGCACCGCGCGTTGCGCGGCGAGTTCGTCGTCCACCTTGCCATCGAGTACCAACGAATCGCCAATGGCCCGCACGGTGACGTTCGAGTTTCCAATCATCTCACGAATGGTCAGCGCCGCGGCGTCGTTGACCACTTCGATGCGCGTCAACTGGCGTCGGCGAGCCGTCGTTCTTGACGATCGTCAAGCTGGTGACACCGGCCTTCTTGCCGATGATACTGAGTTCCTTGTCAGAAAGGGGTACCACGTCCGCGCATGTGGGGTCGGCAATGGCGACCTTCGCGATATTCTCGCCAGGAATCGTGACCGCCTCGCCGACGCCCACCTGAATGCTCTGCTGAGCCTGGGCGTACGGAGCCGAGAACAGTCCGAGAGCCAACACCATCACGATCGTCCCCACTACCGCGCTCCATTGGTTTTTGTTCATCTGTATGTGTCCTTTCGATGTGTCCTTTTGTTTCGAAACCCCTGCTGGCGGTTCCTATTGTGTCGGCACCGTCTGCTCTTGAGTGCCTCGGATAATCTCGATTTCCGACCGCTGACGGTTTGACGGAGAAATAATGACCGGGGTGGCTTGTGAATCTGGAGAGCGCGGGGCCATTTCAAATGTCTTCGACCCTTGGATGTCGCGCACGGTAATCGCCTGATTGTCGATGATCTTCTTATCCGAGGGAGCGCGAAGCATCACGCGCAGCACGCCCGCGCGATCCGCGGCGGTCAGGAGCTCGGCTTCTTCGGGCTTGACCGCGAGCGTCATCGAGCTCTTGGCGCCCGTTGGCCCCTGGGTATTCGTCTCGGCCTGGTTGACCGCCAGTACCAGAACGTTCTGAAGCACCAGCCGGGTTGTTTCCTGATGCGTGTTGGGTTCGGAGTATGTCGCTAAAATGTCGACGTGGTCACCGGGCTTGACAGCGTTGCCGGCGGCGCTGATTTCGCTGGCGCCAATGGCGATGGCCCTCATGCCTTCCGGGATGTCATAGGAGAGACTCGGCGTCTGGCCCTCCGCCAGAAGGTCGGACGCCCGAATTTGCTCTTTGGCCTTGAGCCGCACCAGGGTAACGCGCCCCTCCACTTCCTTGCGGTCCTGCACCGCTCCGGGGGTAAGAAGATCCTTGGGGTAGGGCATCAATGTAACCATGTCGCCGGTGACCTTGGTGCGCGACGGGATGTCCTGCCCGAGCGACCACGATCGGAATCCAGTGCTCTTTGGCCTGTTTTTCTCGATTGCTTTCGAGCCGGTAGATCATGTAGGCCGCGATAAGCCCTAGGGCCACCGCCGCCAGAATAATACCACCAGCACTTGGTTTCTTAGCCATTGAGTCCTCCTTGTTCGACGTTTTGACCTAAGGCAAGCAAATGCTGTGCCTTCAATATTCAAAATGCAATATCAAAATTGAGAAAGGCGCGAAATCATGGCCCAATTACACCCTCCGCCGAGGCGACAGGCACGTTTTTAGGGCGTTGCGCCAAGACATTCAATTCATCCCCTTGTGAGCATTATTTATCACGAGCGATCCGCCTACCAACCTTATTTTTACGGCACTGGCGGTCATCCTCATGCATGTGAGACCGCGTAATTCGTGGGGCTGAATTCCGCATTCGCGATGACGCCTTTCATGGTGAAATTCTGGTCGTTTTTCAAAGACGGGTTGTCGAAATATCTTGAGGCTGTCTGGCATGGCGCTGCCAGGTGTCTTGCTCGGGATGACGGAGACAACACTGACTGCCAACCCGAACACCGCCAAAAATGTTCAATCAGCACCGGGGTCATAATCCCGCCCGCCTCGAACTGCTGTTGCGAGGCAGTTTGATGACGATCGACCAATGCCTTGGAGCCACCTCTCACGAACCTGTTGGCATGGCGCCAAGGTCGTCACGGCAAAGAGAGCAGCCCGGAGTCAAAACGATGGGCGGATTTTGGATCAGCATTTCAGGCCGGTAGGTCTGCCCGGGCAAGGAGGCAAGAAGCGCGAGGCGGAAAAGCCAAGGGGGGTGAAGCAGGATGCAACCTGCTTCACCCCCATCTTGGGCATGTTTTAGTTGCCAAGTTACGGCAAGTTCGTATTCACACTCGACAGCGTGTTATTGATGTGCTGGCCGAGACCCTTCAGCACCACCACAGCCACGACAGCGATCAGCGCCAGAATCAGCGCGTATTCAACCAAGCTCTGGCCCTTGCGCGACCTCAAACCGGCGTACAGTTTTTGGAGAGTTTTCTTCATCACATTCACCTCCTTCATCTGATTGTCTTCGTCATCTACCGACCCGACGGACTTGCGTTTGTGGCTGCTAATGCGAGCAGCATACGTGCCACCGCATCGGTTCTCGTGGAACTGCACAGCAGAGGTATGTTGTAAGATCTACGCAACACGCTATTCGTGAACATATTAAGTTACACACTCAGTTTGCTGCCCGCAGCAGGTATACTGAATAGGAACTACGGTGAATTCCCATCGCTGACCAATCATCCGAACATGTCACGGTGGAGTGTTCAGTTTCTGGACACTTTTCTCTCACGGATGCAAAAGGAATAGTTTCACTTTGGATTCTGCGAACAAATGCGCACCACGCACTTCAAACTTGTCCTTAAAAAGTTCCACTGTCTCTTCGGGCGGCACGACCAAGAGGATGTCGTCACCGGCTGGAATCGGGACCCCCGTTTGAAAAATGGTTTGCCGTTGGTAGCCAATCCATTCCCTCATACCCGGTGTGCCTGGCAACGAACTGTCGGCGACTAGGAGCAAGTTCGTATATTCGGGCAGATAATATTCAAACTGGCGAAATCCCCAATAGAACTCCTCGCGTCGGTGGCAGACGACAACATTCCCCGATGGCCAGTTCTGCCGTATCGCCTGGAAACATGCCGATAAACCCGCATCATGCTCATAGATTTCCATGGCAGTCAGGGGCAACCCCAGAAGAGGGCGCATCGTCGCTCCAGGCGAAAACAGAAAAACGGAAATGTTGATCGCCACGACAAACGCCCACACGGAGCACAGAAACCATGGCTTGGCGCCCGGCCACGCCGCCACAACCCATCTCGAAAACCTGGCGATCCCAAGACCTGCAAGGATTGCGACCGACGGAAACAGATTGAGCACGTACCCCGGCATGGTGATGTACATAAACGTCCAAAAGAGCACCATCGGTACGCCCCACAGCGCCAGGAAACAAATCTGCTCTCGGTTCGCTCGATAAATGGCCTCTTTGGTTGCCCGTTCCACAAAAAAAACCCACCGGATAGATTCCACGGCCGAAATGATCGCGGCGCCCAACAGACCAACCCAGCAGCTTCTTCCAATCCCGCTGACGTTCGTTAGCAATGCATCGAGCCCTCCGCCACCCCAAATCGTCTTCGGTGCATCGAAGCGGCTCTTTAGCCGGAGCACGTCGATGTAAGACTCGAGCCCACCAGTCGAGTTCACCGTCGGTATGAACCAGAGGAGGGAAAAGCCAGCGGCCAGCAAGCAGGCAATTAACAGCTTTTGCCGGCACGGCCGTGCCGGGCAGTAGAATACGTACAATAACAACGGCAACAACAGCGGCGCGCTCTGCAGACGAACGCCGGCGACGGCTGCCAGAAGCGCGGCAAGCACGATTGTGCGGGTCCATGTCACTCCATCCCGGAGGGCACGCCAGGCCACGAACATGAACGTCACCACCAACGCGCTGTCCACGATGGTCGTCAACGCGATCTCACTATGAAACCAACACAGCGGATTGGTCAGCAGTATCAACCCCGTCCCGAACCCGCACCGTCGCCCGAACATCGATGTCGCGAGCAAATAACCAGCGGCTGCCAGCCACGCCCCGGAAAGCACACTGACCCACACCAAACTCGCGTGCGGGTCGCCCACCATCAAATTCACCAGTCTGCCCAAGATAATGTACAAGTAGAAACCCGGGGCCTGCGGCTGGCTCAACCGGATATCGAATTGACGAATCGCCAGCGCGAACTGCGCGCTGTCCCAGTGGTACGCGAAGTGGCTGCGAAACGGAATGCGCATGGCCAGCGCAACCAGAAAGAACGCGAGCGCCATCCAATAATCGCGGCGTGGTCGCGACACGGCATCACCTCCGCCGCACGATTTCGCCTCTTGTGATGTCATGGAATCGTTGGTCGCTCCCCGCTAGTTCGTTGGCGTGTGTGGATCCACCCTCGGCGTTGCGCGATAGACATAAAATGTCTCACCCGGCCCATCTCCCTCACAACGTTGCTCCATTACATACCGCCCGTTTGCCGCGTCAAGCCAGCGCGACGGAAATTGTCGCGTGGGCGCCCTCTGCTCCAAGGGGAAACTGGCGATGATGGCGTCGAACCGCCCGTCCGCGATCCGCCGCAGCAGGTCTGAATCGTCGAACAGACCGGCGCCGACGAAGTGCCTCGAGGTGGCGGGGATGCACAACGTATGGCGTCGGACATTGACGAACGGCGAGATACAAATCCTCGATGAGCACGCGTTCGTCCAATTCTCCCAAACAAGCCACCAACCGTTCCCAGTTTCGCGCTTGTTGGGCGCGGATCGCGCCGTGTTCGATCGTCTCGTGGCACCACGACGGAAAACGCGCCACCGTCCACGACAGGTTGACGGCACAGACCACGATGGCCAGTCCCAACCACCCGATGCGCAACGGCCCGGCGAGCCGGCGGGTTGCCGGCGGCGGTTCGTCCCGCAGCAACCCGGCCGCCAATACACAGGCCAGGGCAAATGGTTCGAGGTAATAGTTGAGTTGTGCGCCAGCCTTGGCTGAGGCCGCCAGCGCCAGCATAAAACTGACAAGGAAACTTCGCCGCAGCAACGTCAACCGTTCCTCGCGGCAAAACAAAACGTAACTCATCACGGCGCCGGCAAACACCGCCAAGCCATGAATCATCGCGTCTCTCAAAAATCTCCACACCTGGCCAGACCCGGCCCAGACCGCCACCGCCTCGAACGCATTTTCCACAAACGCGCCCCTGCTCAACCATTGGGTGGCCGCGATGGCAACGATCGCGCCGATCATCCAGCCTCCAACGACGGCGACGGCGCGACCGAACCGTCTCCGTTCGATCTCGGTGACCGCAATCGCCAACAAAATGGACACGGCGGCGGTCTGCTTGTGTAAAAAGGCCGCCACCAGTAACGCCACGGCCAAGGCCGCAGCCCGGGCGGATTCCCCGCGTTGATACACCCAGAGCGCGCCGAGCGCCAACAGGATCGCGGTCGCGTCCGGCCGATAGGCGACGGCCCAACCCGACGCCAGTGTCCCACTCAACCACAGCAACGCGGCCGTCGCCGCCGCCGGCCCCTGACAGCCAATCCATCGTCCCAGCGCATACATCACCACGGCCACGCCAAGCCACGACAGATACGTGTACACCCGCCCACAGACAATCGTGCCGATCCACGAGGTGTGGAGTACGCACGCGATCATGCCTGGCATCTCGTAAAACAACGGGCCATACAACGCCACCGCATACGGCGCATGAGAGAAATCGTGATATGGCGACCCGCCATCGCGCGCGCATCGAAGCCCGTATAACGATTCAGCGTCCGTGGACAGCAACTCGCCGTCGAAGTCCAGATAACCCACGAGATGAACCTGCCACAGCATCGCCGCCGCCAGCAGGACGGCCAGCAAGAACCATGTCGCCACGCGGACAAGCTTCACGATCCATTCCCCGCTCATGGTTTCTGCCTCATCAGGGCTCCCGACGAGCGCATCTCTTGCCAGAAAAAAGCCGCCAACCCAAGAAGTCCATACAGCGGGATGGCGCAAACAAGAAAGAACAAATGCGTATGCCGCAAAAGAAACGGCGAGTCAGGCAGGCTTAAACGATTCACCGCCAACCCCACCAGCACGAACAGCATCAAACGTCCCACCGTGGGTTTCGCGCCAATTCGTGCCGCTGCCACGGCCATGGGAAAAATCAGAACTACAAAATAGTGCGGCCACACGACCAGCCCGCCCGCCAGCATGGCGACCGACAGTAAACAAAACTCCGCCTCCGTGTCCCCGCCAAGCCAATAGCAACTCGCATAGCAGAACGCGATAAATGCCGGCCCCAGCAACGGGCCGATCACTCTCAAGTGCGGCCCGCATTTCATCGCCAGGGAGCCAAGGCTGAAATTATTCAGGCCATGCGCCGCGTACCACACGAGCGCCGGCATCGCGTCTCGTGAAAAATCCCGCCACCGGCCAATTCCGGTGAGCCAAACACAAACTGTCATTGTCGCGGCGACCAGCACCATCCGTCGCATCCGCTTCCCGCTCCCGCCCGCGCCGCGCCACAAAAACCATGGCAACAAGAAAAATGGAAAGAGTTTCAGAAATCCGGCCGCTATCACCATCAGGCACGCGGCAGTATCTTTACCCGCTCTCTGGCATGCGAACGCGGCGAGCAGCAACGCGGCGATTGGCAATTGCACTTGCGACGCGCAAAAATGCCAATACACCGCTGGCGAAACCAGCACGCCAGCAGAGACAAATCGCCAACCACGTGCTGACAGTCGCCCTTCCAATAATCGTCGGATCAACCACAGAACCACAACCAGGCTCGCTGCCTCCACTCCCACCCACACACCAAATGCCGCCAGTGGAGGAAGCAACCCCAGTGGCGCGAACAGCCACATCAGCGCCGGAGGGTCCGTGGCGTGCGGCAACGTGTTCTCACTCACGAACCCGTGTCGTGCGTACAACGGCGCCAACGGCACCGTGTATGGATTGCGTTCCTCGAACAGGAGTTCTCTGGCCACGTAGTAGTGTGCGAAGTCGTTCTCCTTGGCACGCGTCGGCAGCACCGCGGCGATCCGCACAATGCCCAGCACCGCAATCACCGCCGCCCCGAAATCCCACAATCGGTTTTGCCCCAACCGCCTCAACCAGTTCATCGCTTTCGTCACGCGCGCCCGTGTACTAGCAGATTCTCTATGACGCCTCCAGTCCAATACTTCTCCGCGGCGTACTGGAGCCAACCACGTTCCGGTCCGTTTCAGCCGACGGCAGCGACGGGAGCCACTCCTCGATGGCCCCGCAGTTCCCGCCAGAAAAAGGCCGCCAAGGCGATGAGCGCATACAGCGGCAGATCGCTAACCAGCAGATACAAGAATCTGTGCCCACCGAATGGGGCCGAACCGGGTGGTTGCAGACAATTGAAGGCCAGCACCAGCAGTATCAGACTGGTCACCCCCGCCAGAGAGGGTTTCGCTGCGATGCGCACGGCCATTACCGTCAATGGGAACACGAGAAAAACAAAGTAGTTCCCTTGCACGGAGATCGTGATGATCAACATCACGGTGCACAGCAGGCAGAATTGCGCTTCCGGATCACGCCGCGATGCCCCGCACACGGCATATCCAACCGCAAGAACCCCGGCGCTGACCAGAGTGCCGACCATCTGCCACCATTGTTTGGCTTCCCCGGAGGGCTGTAGGTTGTGATGCAAATATCCGAGATTGATCACCAACGCCGGTAGCGAAAAGTGAAATGTTCTCCCGAGCGCTCCCTCAACAGCGAGAGGGAGACTGTACCGAAAGAAGTCCCGCCAGAGACCAAATCCCGTCAAGGCGACCGCGGCCAGCACAAACACGGTCACTCCGATTAACCGACGACACCGACCGCGCGCGCCTCCGTTGCCGGACCACACGAACCATGGCAGCAAGACGAGTGGATAGCATTTGAGGATTCCGGCCGTGGCAACCGCCAGGCACGCCCAGCCATTCCGTCCGGCCCGTTGCGCCGCGTACCCAGCCAGAACCAGCACCGCCAGCAATAGTTGTACTTGTGAGTATAGAAGATGATACAGCACACACTGTGACGTAATCGTCAACGCCACCACAAACAGCCAGCCTCGCGAGGACAATCGTTCTCGCAGCAGCGAACGCGTCAACCACAAGACAATCGCGAGACAAACCAGTTCCAGCGCTACCCAGACGGCGAAGGCGGCGCGCGGCGGTAGCGCCGACAGCGCGGCGAATAGCCAAAGACACGCTGGCGGATACGAGGCGATTGGTTGGTACGCAACAAATCGGAAGCCCATTGCGTGGCTCAACGCCTCGACCGAGGTCGTGTACGGATTGTGGCCCGTCAGCAACATTCGGCCAACTGTGTAGAAGCCATTAAAATCGAAGTCCGACCAGCGTGCCGGAAGAATCACGGCCCACTTATAGAGGAACAACGGTATGAGCACGGCTGCTCCCGCATCCAGCAGCCGGTTCCGAGCCAGCCGCCGCAACCTGTTCAGGTCTTTTGTCACGCGGTTCCGTCCACTAGCAGAATTCGTCCGAAGCCTCCAGCCAAAACATCGCCCGCCCGGCGCCGGAAGACAACCGCGCTACCGTTGGCCGCATCCGATGGTTGATCTGTGGGTCACCGCTTGATCTCGCAGTTCCCGCCAGAAAAAGGCCGCCAACGCGAAAAGTGCGTAGAGCGGCAGATCGCTCACCAGGAGGTACAGGAAGAGATGGCTCCCGAGGAAGGGCGAATCCGGTGGATCGACACAATTGAAGGCCAGTATCACCAGGACCAGGCAAACGACCCGGCTCCCGGTCGGTTTCGCAGCAATGCGGAGCGCCGCCACCGTCAGCGGAAACACGAGGAAAACAAAATAGTGGCCCTGCACGGTAACCGTCCCGATCAGCATCGCGGTGCACAACAGGCTGAACTGCGCCTCCGGGTCACGGCGCGACAACAGGCACACACTGTACGCGGTGGCGAACACCAACAAACCTGCCCCGCTCCCCATCAGCCACCACCATTGTCTGGATTCCGCATACCGACGGAAACCGTCGTGCAGATATCCCAGATTTGCGACCAGGGCCGGCAGCGAAAACTGAAAGTTGCGCCCGGCTTCTTCCCACCCGGCAATCGCCGGCATACCGTACCGAAAAAAGTCCCGCCAGAGACCGGGGCCTGTCACGGCGAACGCCGCCAGGACAAGCCCGATCACTCCGAGCAACCGATGCCATCGGCTGCGCATGCCACCGTTGCCGGACCACACGAACCAGGGCAACAAGACGAATGGATAGAGCTTGAGCATCCCCGCCATCGAGATTGCCACGCAAGCCCACCCATGCCGGCCGGCGCGGCGCGCGGCATAGGCGGCTAGAACCAACGCCGCCAGGGGCAGTTGCGCCTGCGAGTAGTACAGGCTGTAGCTCACGGTTCGCGAAATGGTCGCCAGCGCCACCACGAACAGCCAGCCGCGCGGCGGCAATCTTTCTCCCAGCAAACGGCGCGTCAGCCACAACACGATGCCCAGACAGGCAAGTTCCACCCCGACCCAGATGGCGAACGCCGCCCGCGGCGGCAACACGGCCAATACTGCGAATATCCAGAGAAAAGACGGTGGATACGTGGCGATCGGAAGATCCGCGGCGTAGCGGAGACCAAACGCATGACTCACTGCCTCCAGCGAAGTCGTGTAAGGGTTCTGCCCCTTCAACAGCATCCAACCGCCGCCGTAATAGTGATTGAAGTCGTAATCATTCCATCGCGGTGGGAGAACCACGGACCACCAGACGAGAACCGAAACCGTGAGCACGACGGCCCCGAGATCCAGTACGCGATTGGCCGCCAAGCGCCTCAACCAGTTCATCGTCCGCTCCGCATGCCGTCCTCCATTATCACATCCCCACGCTCAGTTCGACGTTGAACATTGCGGCGCGGGTTCGTAAGCTGACGCACATGGCGGCGAACGCAAATGTTCCCGAGACGGAGTCCCGTCCACAACCAACCTCCGGCCCGGTATCGTACGGGGGCGTACTGCCGTGGCTGATGCCATCGCTGACGCAATGGTTGTGGCTGGTCATTCTGCTCATCCTGCTGGCGCAACCCCTGGCGCACGATGATGGCCACCAGCGATGGCGATACGTGCATGCATTGGCGCGTCGGGGAATACATGCTGCAAACCGGCCATATCATCCGCGCCGATGTGTTTTCCCACACGCGTCCCGGCGAGCCGATTATCTCCAAGGAATGGCTGTCGGAAATCATCTTTGCCCTGGCCGGTCGGGCGGGGGGACTGTACGGGTTGTGCGTCGTGACCGCCCTGTTGATCGCCACGACGTTCGCCTTGTTGCACCGCCAGTTGGTGCGGGAAACCGGCAATCACGCGGTCGCGATCCTCGTCGCCTTCATCGCTGCGTGGGCAGCCTGCGCGCACTGGCTGGCGCGCCCGCACGCCTTCAGCTTCCTCCTGGCGGTGTTATGGTCGGACGCGCTCCGTCGCTTCGACCGCGGTCAGTCCGCCCGCCGTCTGCTCGTCATCCTGGGGGTATTGACGGTTTTGTGGGTCAATTTACATGGCGGGTACCTCGCTGGTTTCATCACGCTGGGCATCTACTGGCTCGGGACCCTGATCGAACTGGTATTGGCCCGCGCCGACCAGACCCGATCAAGCACGGCGCGACAAAAGCTGAAGGTGTTCACCGGCGCCATCGTCCTGTGCGGAGTCGTCTCGCTCCTCAATCCGAGTGGTTATTATCTCCACGTCCATAACCTTCACTTCCTTCGTTCCGATTACCTGACGAACTGGCTGGCCGAGTACGCCTCGTCCGATTTTCACGCGTTCGACTCGCACGGGTTCCTTGCCTGGCTGGCGTTGACCTTCCTCACGCTGGCGCTGGCGCGACCGCGGCTGTCGCCGACGTCGGCGTTGCTGCTGATTGCGTGGACGTATTGGGCCCTGTACGCCGTGCGCAATATCCCGCTGGCCGTCATCTTCGTGGCGCCCATTCTCGCGACCGCTCTCGCCGACGCCGCGCCGGCATGGGCACGTCGATTATCGGACCGGTTGCGCGACATCTACGAGATGTCCCGGGCGTGGTTGCTGGTCGGCGTGGTGGCCATCGTGGCGATTGTGGCGTTTCCTCACCCGACAGAAATGCCCGCGAAGAAATGGCCGGTCGACGCCGTGGCCTACATCCACCAACATCCCGACCTGTTCACCGGGAACATGTTCAACTACTACGTTTGGGGCGGCTACCTGATGTATGCGTTGCCCGAACACCGCGTATTTGTCGATGGCCGCACTGATTTCTACGGCGAATCGCTGATTCACCAGTACGACGACACGTCCCTCCTGCACACAAACTGGCAGCAGGCCATCGAGCAGTATCACGTGGATTGGACGCTGATGCCCGTCGATCATCGCCTCAACCTCGCGCTGGCGTTGTTGCCGGGCTGGCACTGCGTTTATTCCAACGAAGTGGCCGCCGTGTTTCACAAGCAGCCGTGAACAACGCTTTCGCCCAATCCGGATGCGCCCGGCCGTGGGTGGCTCCCGTCCATCAGCGCCATGCTCTGGGTGATCCTGTTCCTCGGATTGAATTTCACCAGCGCCCGCATCGTGCTCATCAGCGGGGACAGCGACTCCGCGCTGCATCGTCGGCTCGGCGATTGGATGATCCAGCACCGCGCCGTCGTCCGGGAAGACCATCTGCTTCATACCTACCAGGGGCCAGCCATGGCCAAGGAATGGCTCAGCGAGGTGCTCATGGCCGCCGCCGGCCAATGGTTCGGATGGAACGGCGTCGTGTTGTTGGCGGCATCGCTCATCGCCACCTGTTTCTGGCTGCTTCATCGCCAACTGCTGGCGGAAGGCTGCGACGCCGCAACCGCGACCGTTTTGGTCCTGGTAGCAATGCTCGCCTGTTCGATGCACTGGCTGGCGCGACCGCTCTTGTTCACCCATCTCCTGACCGTGATTTTTGCCTGGCAATTGCGATGGTTCCAGCAGGGGCGCGTTTCCGCGCGTCGGTTGTTCGTGCTTCTTCCGCCGCTGATGGTGTTGTGGGCGAACTTGCACGGCGCATTTCCGACGGGTCTGGTGTTGATCGCCATGTACGCGGTCGGTAGCGCCATGGATGCGTGGCGGCAATCCGTGCGCGGATGCAAAACCCAAACAGCTCGCCGCGCTGTTGGCGATTTGCGGCGGCGCTTGTTTGGTAAACCCGGTCGGCTGGCGGTTGCCCGCGCAGATTGTGAGCTTCCTGGGATCGCGCGAGCTTTCAACCGTGACCACCGAATTCGGCTCGCCCAATTTCCACACCGTGGGCATGCACGGGTTTCTGCTATTGCTGTTGTTGCTGGCGGTCGGGTTGATCATCATCCGTCCAAAACTGAATGCGACGGATGTCCTGCTCATCGGCGGCTGGGGTTATTTCGCGCTGCTCTCGGCACGCAATGTGCCCATTTTCGCGCTGGTCGTGACCCCGATACTCGCACAATGGTTTACGGAGTTCACGCGGGCCAATCAGGACTCGCCGTGGGTTCGGCGATACCGTGATTGGACCGCTGGGATACCAAACAGCGGCCACAAGGCCGATGCCGCCGTCATTGTGATGGCGGCGATTGGCGTGTCTGCTGATCGTGGCCAAACCTGCGATCGCCGGCGGCCCGCCCCTGTACGCGACCGATTTTCCGCCCGACCGCTATCCGGTGGCCGCCCTGGAGTACGTGCGCGCGCACCCCGACGCGATCCATGGAGAAATGTTCAACGACTTCCTCTGGGGCGGCTACATCGAGTTCGCTCTTCCGCAACGAAAACCCTTCATCGACAGCCGCAACTATTCCTATGGCCTTGATCTGTTCCACGAATTTCGCACTGTCGACACGCCGAAGCCGGGATGGGAAGCCGTGTTCGCCAAGTATCACGTCGATTGGACGATCTTGCCCTCACAACATCCGTTGAATCAGGTCTTGTGGCTTTGCCCGGACTGGCACGTGGTGTTCTCGAACCGCCAGGCCTTGGTCTTTTCGCGACAATCATGACGACGGACATCGGTCATCCAGAAGCGGTTCCCGCCCGAAAATGGTGGCTGCTATCGCTCAGCCAGTTCATCTGGCTCGTGTTCTTTCTCGGCATCATGCTGACGGACTGGCGGCAGTCGCTCATCAACGTGGATGGCGACCCGTGCTGGCATTGGCGATTGGGCGATTGGATGATCGAACATCACGCCATCCTTCGCCACGATCCGTTTTCCCATACGCAACCCGGCGCCCCGATGATAACCAAGGAGTGGCTGAGCGAGGTGGTCTTCGCCGCGGCGGGAAACGCGCTGGGCTGGAACGGCGTCTCGTTCGTCGCCGCTGTGTTGATTGCCACCACGCTGGCGCTGCTGCACCGGCAACTGCTGGCGGAGGGAAATGAAATCCTCCTGTCCACATTGCTCGTCCTGCTGGCAGCCGTGGCGTGCACGATCCATTGGGTGGCGCGACCGCATCTCTACACGCTGCTGTGCGTGGTCATCTTCGCCTGGCAACTGCGGTGGTTCGACCGCGATCGCGTCAGCGCGCGGCAATTGTTCGCGCGTCTCGTGCCGCTGATGGCAGTGTGGGTGAATCTTCACGGCGGATTCCTCTCGGGGTTCGCGCTCATCGGTCTCTATTTCCTCGGCAACGCCATGCGTATCATGACGGACGGGGCCTCCGTCCGCGTGGCGCTACGCCGCAAAATAATCACGCTCGGCGCTCTCGGCGTCGCGTGCGCGCTGGCCACACTCCTGAATCCGAACGGCTGGAAACTCGATCAGTATCTGTTGACCTTCCTGCGAACACCCGCTCAAGCGCATTTCACCAGTGAGTGGAATTCCGCCAATTTTCACTTTGGCGGGATGCGCGGTTTCGAATGGCAACTCTTGGTTCTGGGGTTCTTGCTGATCGTGGTGCGGCGGCCACTGGCAATCACCGATCTTCTCCTCATCGCCTTCTGGCTTTGGTCGGCACTGTATGCCATGCGCAACGTGCCCATCTTCGCGCTGATCGTCACGCCGATTTTCGCCGAGCACTTGTCCGCTGCCTGTCCGCGGGCACCCGACACGGCATGGGGGCGCTGGTTCTGGAGAATGTCGGGGAACGCACAGGCGATGAACGTCGCCGCCGGGGGCCGTGGTCTTGTGGCCGCTCTCGTGATCGCGATGGTCGCGGTCCTGGCCAAGCCGATATTTGCCGGCGGTCTGCCGCTGCTGGAAACCGAGATTTCATCGAGCCGATTTCCGTCCGCGACCGTGAATTATCTGCGGGCGCATCCGGAGATCGTCCACGGTGAAATGTTCAACGAAGACGGCTGGGGCGGTTATTTTCTGCTCGATTGGCCCGAACGAAAGGTGTTCATCGATGGTCGTGACGACTTCTACAGCGAAGCCTTCCTGCGGGAGTTCACCGATGTCTCCCATTTGCGGCCTTCCTGGGAGAGCGTCCTGACAAAGTATCACGTCGGCTGGACGATCCTCCCCGCGCAACATCCGCTGAACCGAATCCTGGAACTCAGCCCGCAGTGGACGTTGGTGTTTTCGAACCGGCAAACGCTCGTGTTCTCGCGTGTGTCATGACCGACGCCTCCTTCCACGAGCCATCGACCCCGCCGCGCCGTTGGTGGCTGCCGTCGGTCACCACAGTCATCTGGCTGGCGTTCTTCCTGGGGATAATTCTGTCGCCAAACCGCGCGATGTTGGTGGCCTCCGACAGCGATCCCTGCTGGCACTGGCAACAGGGCAACTGGATGCTGCAACACCATGCCGTGTTGCGGACGGAATTGTTCTCGCACACGCGCGGGGGCGCGCCGCTGGTCGATCTCTGGTGGCTGAGCGAGATCGTAACCGCGGTCGCCGGCAATTCGCTCGGCTGGAACGGCATCGTGCTCGTGGCCGCCGTGTTGTGCGCCACGTCCGTGTGGCTGCTGCACCGACAATTGCTGGCCGAGGGCAACGAGATCGTGTTGTCCACCCTCCTCACGCTGCTGGCGGCGGCCGTGAGCGCCATCCATTGGCTGGCGCGCCCGCATCTGGCCACGCTTCTCCTGGTGCTCGTGTTCGCCTGGCAATTGCGCTGGTTCGCCCGGGGACGCACGACGGCCCGCAAATTGATCCTGCTCCTGACCCCGCTGACCGCGCTCTGGGCCAATGTGCATGGGGCATTCGTTTTCGCGTTCGTGCTGATCGCGATCTACTGGGCCGGTGCGCTGGTGACATGGGCCCGCGCAACTCCGGACCAACGGCCCGCCTGCCGCCGCCAAGTGGGCGTATTCACGGGACTGGGGTTGGCCTGTCTTCTTGCTTCCCTCCTGAACCCCAACGGCTGGAGACTGCATTGGCAGATCATCCACTACATGCGCAGCCCGTTGTTGATGGGCCTGGCGCTGGAATATCTCCCGCCAAATTTCCATGACCCCGCCAACCTGCCATTGGTCCTGGAGTTTGTTCTGGCGTTGCTCATGCTGGTGATCGTGCGTCCGCGACTGACCGCGACGGATGGATTGCTGTTGATTGTCTGGTTGGCGCTGTCATTGCGTATGGCGCGAAACGGACCGCTGTTTGCGCTCGTCGCCACGCCGATCCTCGCGGAACATTGGAATGCCTGGCTGCGTGCCGCGTCGCCGTCCCGCATCATCCAACGATACCGAAACGTGTCGGCAAGCCTGACGACAGCCAATCAACTAGCCGGGGCTCGCGGCCTGCCGGCGCTGGCCACGCTGGCAATGGTCCTGGTCACGGCCAAGCCACAACTTCTCGGCGGACAGCCGTGGTTGACCACCGAACTGCCCGCGCAACGATTTCCGGTCGCCGCCGTCGAATTCCTCCGCAACTCGCCCAACGCGGTGCACGGCGAAATGTTCAACGAGTACACGTGGGGCGGGTATCTCGCCCGCGCGATACCCGAGCGAAAGGTGTTCATTCATCCCAACCTCGATGTTTACGGCGAAGACCTCGTGAGGGAGTTCATCCGGGTCAATGACGCGCAGGTTGGCTGGGACGAGATCCTGAAAAAATACAATGTGGGTTGGACGATCCTGCCGGTTGATCATCGGTTAAATCACATCCTGGCCGACCGCGCCGACTGGAAGCTGGTGTACTCCGACCCCGTCGCGTCGATTTATGGGAGGGTCCCATGAACACGCGCCGCCGGTGGCTGCCAACCATCGGGTTGTCGTTGTGGCTGATCTTCGTGCTCGGGCTGATGCTCTCCCAGTGGCGGCTGGTCATGATCAACGCCGACGGCGACGCGTGCCTGCACTGGCGCATCGGCAATTGGATGATCGAGCACCGCGCCGTGATCCGTGCCGACCCGTTTTCCCATACACGGGCCAACGCGCCGCTGATCTCCAAAGAGTGGTTGGGCGAGGTGCTGTTTGCCGCCGCCGGTGACGCGTTGGGGTGGAACGGCATCGCGCTGTTGGCGGCGGTGCTGATCGCCACATGTTTATGGCTTCTGCATCGCCAACTATTGGTGGAGGGATGCGACATCCTTCCGGCCACCGCGCTGACGTTGCTGGCGGCGATAGCCGGTACCATGCACTGGCTGGCCCGGCCGCATTTGTTTACGATCTTGCTCGCCGTCATTTTCACCGGACAACTTCGACTCTTCGACCGGGGACAACTGGGAACACGCCCGTTGTTCTGGCGGCTCGTGCCGCTGATGGTCTTGTGGGTGAACTTGCACGGCGCGTTCTTCGCCGGTCTCGTCATTATCGCCACGTTTTTCGCGGGCAACGCCATCGCGCTGGCCACCGCCCCGGTCGCCGTGACGCGCGCGGCGCGAAGCAAACTCGTCAGCCTCGGGTGGCTTCTGACCGGTTGCGCGCTGGCCACGCTTCTCAATCCGAATGGTTGGCAGCTCCCGGCGCACGTCGTCGAATTCCTTCGTAATCCCGTGCTCGCCCGCTACACGAATGAGTTTCGGTCCCCGAATTTCCACTCGGGCGCCGCTCACGGACTGCTCGCCGAGTTCGCGGTGATCGCGCTGACGCTGGTGTTCCTGCGGCCGGTGCCGACGCGCCACCGACGTCGTCGTCATGGGCGTGTGGGGATGGCTGGCCCTCATGGCCACGCGCAACATACCGATCTTCGCCCTGGTCGTCACCCCGATCCTCGCGGAGCAGTGGCAGTCCGGCCTCGCCAATGCCCGGCCGGGTCGCCTGCTAAATTGTTATCGCCGACTCTCGGAGAACGTGACCGCGCTCGATCGCGCCGCGGATGGACGGGCAACGGTCGTGGTGGCGCTCCTCGCGCTCGTGGCCGTCCTCGCCAAACCGAATCTGGTTGGCGGCGAACCCGTGGTCACCAGCGACGTGCTCTCCAACCGCTTCCCCGTCGCCGCCGTCCGGTTCGTGACCGCCCATCCCCAGGCCGTCCGCGGCGAAATGTTCAACGATTATGGTTGGGGAGGATACCTCATCCTGGCGATGCCCGCGTACCGGGTTTTTGTGGATGGTCGCAACGACTTCTACGGCCCCGATCTCATCCGCGAGTTCAGCAGCGTGAACACGGTGGAGACCAACTGGGAAACGGTCCTGCGCAAATACGGCGTTGGCTGGACGATCCTTCCGCGGACGCATCCGCTGAACGTGTTATTCTCGATGCGGAAGGATTGGAACCTGGCCTATGCCGATGACGTGACCGCCATTTACGCGCGCCGGCCCGAGTAAGGCGTCTCAGCGGACGAAATCGGGATCGATCTCGTACTTCTTGAGTTTGGCGTAGAGCGTGGTGCGGCTGATCTGGAGTGTTTCGGCGGTGCGCTTGATATTGCCGGCATGTTGGCGAAGCGCGTTGACGAGAATCTGCTTTTCCGGTTCGCCGAGTTGGTCCGACAGCGCCGCCGAAGCCGCTGCCAGCACGGGCTTGGCTTCCGTGATCCGTCGCGGCAGGTCGGGAGCGTCGATGATCGATGACTTGGCCAGCACCACGGCCTGCAACACCACGTTTTCCAGTTCGCGCACGTTCCCGGGCCAGGCGTAGCCGCAGAGCACGTTGATCGCGTTGTCGCTGAACCCCCGCAAGTCCTTGCCGTTCTGACGCGCAAACCGACGGAGAAATTCCATCGCCAACAGCGGGATGTCCTCCGCGCGGTCGCGGAGCGGCGGCAGGTCTATCTGGACCACGTTGAGCCGATGATACAGATCTTCGCGAAACGTGCCCTCGGCCACGATCGTTTCCAGCGGCCGATTCGTTGCGGCGATGATGCGCACGTCGACGGAAATCGGTTTGGAACCGCCAACCCGTTCGAACGTCCGCGTCTGCAGGACGCGCAGCAATTTCGCCTGCACGTTGAGATTGATATTCGAGACCTCGTCCAGAAACAGCGTGCCGGTGTTGGCGCGCTCGAACCGGCCGACATGCCGGTCAACCGCGCCCGTGAACGACCCCCGCTCGTGACCGAACAATTCGCTCTCCAACAACTCGCGTGCCAGGGCGGTGCAATCGAGTGTGACAAACGGTTTGCCGTGACGTCCACTGGCTTCGTGCACCGCGCGGGCGACCAGTTCCTTGCCTGTTCCCGTTTCGCCGTGGACCAACACATTTGCCCAGCTATCGGCGATGGTTTGGATCAACTCAAAGATCTCCCGCATCTGGTTGTTCTGGCTGACAATCCCGTAGAACCCCTGCACTGGCGTCGCCAGCATCCCCCGACTCCGCGGATCAACCACGGTCGCCCGGATCAGCGTCCCCATCTCCTGCACCGCCTGCCGCACCCGCTCCCGCAACTTCGCCAGCACCGCCGCGTCATCCGCCTTCTGCAGGTAATCAACCGCCCCGAGCTTCGTCGCCTTCACCGCCTGCTCGACCGACACCTTCCCCGTGTACACGATCACCGCCACCTCCGCGTACACCTGCCGCACCTCCTCCAAGAACGCCGTCCCATCCACCCCGGGCATATTATTGATGTCCGCGATCAGCACGTGGATGTTTCGCGCATCCAACAACAGCTTCGCATCCTCGACCGAATTTGCCGAAAACACCTCGCAATCATCCTGGATCAGCAGCTCCGAAAGCTTCAGCGTCCACGGCACCTCGTGGTCGACCACCAATATCTTGGCTCTTGGCATGTCCAGCGCTTACCCCCGACATGTAAACACGTCGGGCAAATGACCTCAGATTGTGCGGATGATATCCAAATCCTTTCGCTCCATCAGAAGCAACTCCCAAGCCAGCGGGAAGTTGCCAGTTTTCACCCGCCACATCAAGGTGAACATGTCAAATAGACGCCGGAACCCAGTTTTGTCAAGGTTAGGAGACAGGATACCACCGCGCACTGAACATGGCAAATTCTACCGACTGAACATGTCAGCAAAAGCCAAGCTGATAGTCGTCAACCACCAGACCTCGCGAGTTCTCGATGAAGTCCACGACTTTGGAGAGAACCTGATTGGCAAACCGCTTGTCGTTGCTCACCAACGCCACCGCCAGCACCGCGCTTTGCCATTGGTCATTATCTTCCACCTCGGCAATCGACACATTGAAGTTCTTGCGAATACGGTCTTTAACACTTCTGAGCACCATCCGTTTCGCCTTCAAACTGTCCGCCGACGGAATCGTCAACTCAACTTGAAGTAGCCCCACTACCACGGCCAACCTTGATCATCCGCGACAATATTCGCGCATCACATTGTCCCACAACAGATTCGCCACACGACTTCGACGTCACCACCCCATGATCTCGTACCCGCAATCCACGTACACCACTTGTCCCGTCGTTGCGGTCGACATATCGCTTGCCAGAAACAAGCCTGTGCTCCCCAGCTCCTTCGGCTCAAGGTTCCGTTTCAGCGGCGACCGCTCCTCGTAATGCTTCAACATCTGCGTAAACCCGGAAATGCCCCTCGCCGCCAATGTGTTCACCGGCCCCGCGCTGATGGCGTTCACGCGTATCTTCTTCGGCCCCAAGTCATAAGCCAGATATCGCACGCTCGCCTCCAGCGACGCCTTTGCCACCCCCATCACATTGTAATGCGGAACCACCTTCACCGAGCCATGATACGTCATTGCGATCACCGATCCCCCGTCCGCCATCAACGGCGCGGCGCCTCGCGCCAGCGCCACCAGCGAATACGCGCTCACATCATGCGCGATGCGATACGCCTCCCGCGTCGTGTCGATAAATTCACCCTCCAACGCCTCTTTCGGCGCGAACGCCACCGAGTGCAGCAGCACATGCAGCTTCCCAAAATCCTTGGCCACCTGCTCGAACACCCGGGCAATGTCCTCATCCCGCGTCACGTCGCACGGGTACATCGGCGTATTCGCCCCAAACTCCCCGACCAACTCCGCCACGTTCTCCTTCAGCCGCTCCCCCTGGTACGTAAACGCCAGCCGCGCCCCGGCGTCATGCCACGCCTTGGCAATCGCCCACGCGATCGACCGGTGGTTCGCCACCCCAAACACGATCCCCTGCTTGCCCGCCAACAATCCTTGGGTGGGCTTGCCCGCCGACTGTGTTTGGGCGGGCTTGCCCGCCAGCAACTTCTCATTGGGTTCCATAACCCCGCGATAGTCAATAAACCCCTACCGCCCGTCAAGCCCCAAACTCTGCCGCCGGATGGGAGGGCGAGGCTCCCGCCGAGCCGCCGCGTCCTCACTCATGATTGTTGGGCAAGCGGCCCGCTTGCCATCGGTAGGGCACGCTGGCTTGTCCTGTTTACCCTGAGCCCGCCGAAGGGAGCGGAGTCGAAGGGCCCAGCGCGCCACCCGTAGTTGGAGGGCATGCGGCTGACGGCGCATGGGGTGTTTACCCCATTGTGCGGAAATGAGGTGCCGGATACGCTCTTGAAATATGGGAACAGGAGTTACTGCACAACACCGGGGCGTCTTCACGCCTGCCTCCGTGAAAGCAGGTCCTGTTTGCGTTAGGGAGCGGGTGCCCGCGAACAATCCACAAATGATGGCCAACTCTTCTCCGAGACCATGCCGTCTCACACACACAGGGTAGGACCATTTAGTTTGCGGGCATCCGCTAATCTTCAGCGCCAAGAGGAATTTGGGTTCAGGTCAAGGTTTCACCATGGCAACATTTGATCGACGGCCCCCGGCCTCGCCTTCCGCCCCTTCAGCCTTCGTAGCCGAAGCCGCAACTTCGGCGGAGTAGGCCTCCCCTACCCGTATAGCGTCCGAAGCTGAGTCCTCGAGACGCCGCCGCGCGTCCCCTCTCGTCTGGTGGCGCGACCGTCCCTGGTTGCGGTCGTTGGGTCATCTTCCGTGGCGGGCTTTCGTCACTCAGCCTGTCCGTGTCCCCCAACGTGGTGAAGCCCTCCGACTGATTACCCCTTGACCGAACATTCGCGTCGGTTTATATAGCTGCCGCAGAGGGGGAAATGCCGACAAAAGAGCCAGACATTAGAGAATTGCCCGCCTACGGAGTGTTGGAAGCCGCTCATTACCTGCGAATCCCGAACACGACCGTGCGTGCCTGGTTTGTTGGGACTTCTTACGGAGACAGCCAACATCGCCGACGGTTTCACCCCGTCATCGAACCGGCCAGCAAATCCCCCACCATACTTTCCTTCATCAATTTGGTGGAAGCTCACGTCCTTGACGCCATTCGCCGCCAGCATCGCGTGGAATTGCCGAAGGTGCGCCACGCCGTTTACTACCTAAAAAAACACTTCGGCTCGCAGCATCCTCTTGTCGAACACCGGTTCGAGACCGACGGCATCGACCTCTTCATCGAACGATTCGGGCAATTCATCTCAGTTTCCCAAGATGGTCAGCTTGCTGTCAAAGATCTGTTGGTGGCGCACCTCCGCCGCATCGAGTGGGACACCTCGGGTCTGCCCATCCGATTATATCCCTTCACCCGAAAGCGGGACCTCGACGAACCCAAAAACATCGTCATCGACCCATTCATTTCGTTCGGACGCCCCATCATCGCCGGAACGGCGTGGTCACGGAAGTCGTCGCCGAGCGCTTCAAAGCCGGGGAATCCGCCGATGAACTCGCCGATGATTACGGGTGTGAGCGCCTAAAGATTGAAGAAGCCATCCGCTGCGAACTCAGCCTCGAAGCCGCCTGAAGAATTCACGTTTTTTCTCGACCGCTCCCTGGGCCGACACACGGTTGCCGCCGCGCTTCGTGCGGCGGGAGCGAAATTGCTGATTCACGACGACCTCTTCCCGCAGACGGCCACCGATGTTGAGTGGCTCAGTGAAGCCGGGAAAAACCACTGGCTGGTTCTCACGAAAGACGAGCGTATCCGCTATCGCGTTGGCGAGATCGGGGCCTTGCGGAAAGCCGGAGTGAAAGCCTTCGTGCTCATCGCCCGCAAGGATTTGACCGGGCAGGAGATGGCCGAAATCCTTGTCAAAGCGCTCCCCAAAATTCACCGGATTGCATCGAATCAGCCCCCGCCCTTCATCGCCAAAGTCGGACGTGATGGCTCCGTCGCCCTGCTGGAAATATGACAAACGAACAACACGACGGCGGTCAAATGCACCGCCCCACCCCTCCCATGCCTGTGTAGCGTCCGCTGTCCACAGCGGAATCCATTTGGATCTACCGCGCGTCACAGGCCCCCGATGCGGCGAAAACCAGTTTCCGCTTGCCCCGATCGAGCAACACCGCTAAGGTCGTGTCCATGAAGCTGGGGGGCACCAAGTCCGTCGGCCTTCTTGTCGGCCGAAACACACACCCATTCGCTTCTGGTATTTGTGACTTTGGATTGTCGAATCTACGACCGGCGACCCGTCGCAGCACTCGCCCATGAACGATTCATCACCACCAGTCCTCCCAAAGCCACCAACGAGAATCCGCTTCGTCAGAGTGGCGGCGATGTTCAGTCTCTGTGCTCCGTTCGTGGTGACCTTTATCTACATACTTTTGTACAAGCACCTCCTGTCCCTCAGTCGGATGCGACTCCCATTGTTTGGCCTTCTCTTGCCGCTCCCGTTGTCGTTGATTTTCGCGGGTGTTGTCTTTGGAATCGTGGCGCTGGCACTGACGAAGCGACGCGAACATAAGAGCGTGTTCGGGATGGCACTGGCCGGCGTTTGTATCAATTGCCTGGTCCTCGCGTTGTTCTTCGTGGGACCCGTCTTGTTCGCGCTCACAATAAAAAAAGGCGATTACCCCACAACGCCGCAAGGCCGACTCGACAAGGCGACCAAGGCGTTGGCCGTTTCACCTGGCGGAGACCAGAGATTCTATGCGTTGGGTGACGCCGCCAAGGAAAGCTTCGAGGTTGGCAAGGTCGAGGACGCGGGCGAGTACGCCACAGAGTTGCTCGCCCTCGCCCCGAGGTATCAGGGCAACTGGAATTATGGGAACGCCATCCAGAATGGTAATCTGGTGCTGGGGCGCATTGCGGTCCGTGAAGGACGTATCCAAGAAGCGAAACAGTATCTGATTGCGGCAGGCAATAGCCCGGGCTCCCCGCAAATGGATACTTTCGGTCCAAACATGAGTTTGGCAAAGGATCTGATTGAAAAGGGAGAGCGCAATACGGCGCTGCAGTATTTCGAGCTTTGCCGCAAGTTTTGGAAAATGGATTACGGTAAGCTGGACGACTGGAGCAAGGAAGTGAAGGCAGGGGAGACCCCTGACTTCGGCGCGAACCTGGTGTATTGATACGCTGCCAGGTACGTGGCCCCGGCGACCGCGCTCCCTATTTCTTCTTCAGCCAGGCGATGATTTCTTTTTTCTGGTTCGGCCAGCCGAGGTCGAGCGCCGTCTCGATGCGGTGACGCTCTTTCGGATACCGCTGCCAGGTGATGCGCAACTGACGAAACCACCGCGTGGGCCAGATGACGGACTCAGACTCGGCCCGGGCGGCGCGCATGGCCGGGCCGGGCGCGCGGAGAAGTTCATCCAATGAGACCCGGAACGCCTTCGCGATGCGGATGAGTATGTCCGCCGAGGGTTCATGGCCCTGGCTGAGCCAGCGGCTGATGTTGGCCTGGCTGACGCCGAGGGCGGCGGCGGCTTCCAGTTGGTTCCAGCCGCGTTTGGCCATCAGGGTGCGAAGATTATCGGCAAAGTCGCTCATGGTTCACCTGGGTTGTTGTAATATACCTGTTGACATAATATACCGTTGCGTATAGCATCCTCCGGCATGACAATGCAAGTTGTAATCGGTCGCGGCACGAAATGCAAGCGTCGGCCGCACCGCCGCGCGGCCCGCGTCGCTCCGTTTCCGCCAACCCCAAACCACCCACCCCCATAGGAGAACCGCACCATGAGTTCACGCCGCAGCCGTATCGCCTGCCTTCCCGCCCACGTCCGCGAGGAAATCAACCAGAAACTCTACGATGGCTGGCAGTTCCAGACCGTTGCCGAGTGGCTCTACAATCAGGTCGCCGACCGCGATATCCCCGACCTCAACCTCAAAGCCGGCGACCGCTATTGCCTCATCTGGACACGCGCCTCCAAGGACGAAAAGGCCGCCCGCGAAACCTGCCGCTACCGCATCTCCCGCTGGTATTACAACCACTACCCCGATTGGCTCCGCGACCACGTCGAAACCAGCCGCGCCATCCGTGTCTTCGACCGCGCTCAGCAACTTAGCAGCTCCGCCCAGGAAAAAATCCAGCCCGGCTCCGTCCGCGGCGCCGACACCATCATCCGCGCCCTCCTACTCGACACCATCGCCAACCTCCGCGACGAAAACAAAGACCCCGACAAAATCATCGAACTCGTCAACGCCTGGGCCAAAATCCGCTAGCCCACAGTGGCGCAACCGCCGGGCGCGCTGCACCGCTGTAGCCGCGCTTGTTAAGCGCGATCCCGCCGTTGTAGGCCGCAAGCCGAGTCGGACGAGACCCGAGCCGTGTTTGCTGGGCTCGGAACCCCCACGCGGCGCTCCGACGCCGTTTGCCGGATTCGCTTCATTCCGCGTGGCGCTCGTGATATAGAATCCTCCTGCGAGATGAAAACCGATGTGTCCATAACGCCGGAGATCATTGCCCGTCACGGGATCACCGACGACGAGTTCGACCGCATCAAGAAAATCCTCGGACGCGCGCCGAACATCACCGAACTCGGCATTTTCTCGGTGATGTGGAGCGAGCATTGCAGTTACAAGAATTCGCGGCCCGAACTGAAGAAATTCCCGCGCGAAGCGCCGTTCATCCTCGTGAAGGCGGGCGAGGAAAACGCGGGCATCGTGGACATCGGCGACGGCTGGGCGATCGCGTTCAAGATCGAGTCGCACAATCACCCGAGCGCGGTCGAGCCGTTCCAGGGCGCGGCGACGGGTATCGGCGGGATCATCCGCGACATTTTCACGATGGGCGCGCGACCGATTCTCAACATGAACTCGCTGCGGTTCGGGCCGATTGAAGAATCGCCGGTTGTAGCCGCGAAACCCTTTCGCGGCAAGGATGCCGACCGCGAAGAAGGTTCCGCTCCCGGCAAGTCCGAAGCGGGTCTCGCAGACTCGGCTCCGCGGCTACAAATAGGACAGAACCGTCAGTTGTTCGCCGGCGTGGTGGCAGGGATCGCGCATTACGGCAACTGCATCGGGATTCCCACCGTCGGCGGCGAGGTGTATTTCGACGAGTGCTACAACGGCAACCCGCTGGTCAACGCGCTGTCGCTCGGCATCCTGCGCCACGACCAGATCAAACGCGGCAAGGCGGCGGGCGTGGGCAACCCGGTCATTTACGTCGGCAGCGCGACGGGTCGGGATGGCCTCGCCGGGGCGGCGTTTGCGTCGCGGGAACTCACCGAGGAATCGCAACAGGACCGGCCGGCCGTGCAGGTGGGCGACCCGTTCATGGAGAAGCTGTTGTTGGAAGCGTGCCTCGAAGTCATGCGCAAGGACGGGCTGGTGGTCGGCATCCAGGACATGGGCGCGGCGGGGTTGACGTGTTCGACATGCGAGACGGCCAGCCGCGGCGGCACGGGCAACGAGATCGACCTCGATCTCGTCCCGAAACGCGAAACCGGCATGACGCCCTACGAGATCATGCTGAGCGAATCGCAGGAGCGCATGTTGCTGATCGCGCAGAAGGGACGCGAGAAAGAGGTCGAGGCGATTTTCAACAAGTGGGACCTGCACGGCGTGACGATTGGCCGCGTGACGGGTGACGGCCTGATGCGGGTGAAGGTCGGCAACGACGTGGCCGCGGAGATACCGGCCAAACAACTGGCCGAGGACGCGCCGGTGTACTATCGCGAAGTGAAACAGCCGGAATGGGAAATCCGAAATGCGAATTTCGAAATCCGAAACGTCACGGAACCGGACGATCTGCGGGACGTGTTGGTCAGAGCTGCTCGGTTCGCCGAGCATCGCGTCGAAGAACTGGGTGTATCGGCAATACGATTACATGGTGCAACACGGGACGGTGGTCGCGCCCGGCAGTGACGCGGCGGTGGTGCGGATCAATTTGAGCCGGCCCGACCTCGGCGCGTCGGGCGCGACGGGCGAGAAATACATCGCGTTCACGACCGATTGCAACGCGACGTATTGCTATCTCGATCCGCGGGAAGGCGGCAAGATTGCGGTCGCGGAAGCGGTGCGGAACCTGGTGTGCAGCGGCGCGCGGCCGTTGGCCGTCACCGACAACCTGAATTTCGGCAACCCGATGAAGCCGGAAGTGTTCTGGCAATTTCGGCGGTGCGTCGAGGGGATCTGCGAAGCGTGCAACACGTTTCACACGCCGGTGACAGGCGGGAACGTGAGTTTCTACAACGAATCCCCCGCGGGCGCGATCGACCCGACGCCGACGATCGGGATGCTGGGATTGATCGACGATCCGAAACATATCACCACGCAATGGTTCAAGGGCGCGGGCGATGCGGTGCTGCTGATCGGGGAGATTGGCGACGAACTCGGCGGCAGCGAGTACCTGAAACGGATTCACGGGCTGAAGACGGGCCGGGCGCCGCGGATGGATCTGGCGTTCGCGAAACGGCTGTCGGATTTCACGCTGGAGATCATTCGCCAGGGTTTGGTGAAGAGCGCCCACGATTGCAGCGAAGGCGGTCTGGCCGTGGCGCTCGCCGAATGTTGCATGACGAACGGCGACGCGCTGGTGGGCGCGACCATCGATCTCGGGACGATCGGGACGAGGGTGGATGCGGCGCTGTTTGGGGAAACGCAGTCGCGAGTGATCGTGAGTTGCGCTCCCGAAAACGTCGAACGAATCGCGCAAGCCGCGCTTCCCGTGACCGTTCTGGGCGCGACGGGTGGCGGCAAGTTGACAATTCGTACGCCGCGCGGCGAGTTGTCGTGGGACGTGGCCGACCTGCGGGATGTTTGGTGGAACGCCATCGGGCGTCTGATGGACACCTGAGCGGCCAAGATACTCTTTCGAAGTTTTTCCGCGTCGGCAATCCGTCGTCCGTGCCGCCTCCGTAGTATTCTTGGAATGAGAGGACCAGGAATACCATCCAAGTCGCGAACGCGGCGGTTCCAGCGCGGGCGACGCCGCCCCGCCGTTTGGCGCACCGTGCCGGTGGTGTTCGCTGCCGAGCCGACATGGACGATACCGGTCACCGTCAAGAGCCGGCGGCGCAAAGGCCGGCCGACCATCTTGTATGTATCTCACTGAGTCATTCGATCCCTGCGACGTCTGGGGAACTTTTTCGCTAGCCAGCCTTTGGCGCGATTGCTACAGTGCGCCGATGGCCGATGGTCAGGATCGCGTGAACACGTCATCGACGGCGGGCGCCGACGACCGCGCGTTGTTGCGCGCCGTAGCCGCCCGCGACAAGGAGGCGCTGCGGCAATTGTACGCCCGCCACAGCGCCGTGCTGTTTGCTTTGGCGCTGAAAGTCCTCTCCGACCGCGCCGAGGCGGAGGACGTGCTGCAGGAAGCTTTCATCCAGGTTTGGAAAACGGCGGGCTCGTTCGATGAGGGACGGGGCAAACCGCTGGGATGGTTGATCATGCTCACCCGCAGTCGGGCCATCGACCGGCTCCGATCGCGCAAGACGCGCACCCGCGTCACCGAATCCATGGCGACGGACGCGTCGCAGGCCGCCGGGTCGACGACACCGGCCGACGACGCGCTCGCATCCGAGGCGCAACGGACGGTTCGCAGCGCGCTGAAATCGCTGCCGTCCGACCAGCGCGTGCCGATTGAGATGGCGTATTTCGGTGGGTTGACCCAATTCGAGATTGCCCAGCAACTCAGCCAGCCGCTGGGCACGGTGAAGACGCGGATGCGGAACGGCATGATGCGGTTGCGCGAGCAGCTCGGCGGAGCGGACGGCAAAGGGGAGCACAGCTCATGACGCACGAGACATTTCGCGAGATGCTTCCGCTCTACGTCGTCGGCGCGCTCGACGGCGACGAGCTGAACAGCTTTGAGCGGTATGTCGCCGAGAACCGCGAACGATGCATCGCCGAGTTGGCCGAGTACCAGGCGGTCGCCGATCAGATTGCCCTGGCGGCGCCGTCGGCACGACCGTCGCCGAACGCGTATGATCGAATCGCCGCGGCGATTGACGAAGGGAAACGGCCCCGGCCAGCCGCGGCGTCCGCTCCAACGGCTGCTCCCGCCCAGCGCACGAAACCGCCGGGGGTTCATCCTGGCGCGCTGTTCGTCCGTCTCGTCCCGTGGGTCGCGGCGGCGGCGCTCGCGGTCGTGTTGATGAACTTGAACGGCCAGCTTCAATCCGTGACGAACCAGCTTCAGGCGAAGACCGACGCCTACAACAATCTCGTCGACAAGAACAAGGAACAGCAGGGCGGGCTTGCCGATCTCAACAGCCGCCTCGAGGCCCAGAGCAAGGAGTTCAACGGGAAGATCGACCAGCTTCGCACGAAGAACATCGAGCAGCAGCATGATCTGGATGCCTTGCGCGCCGCCAACAAGCAGTTGTCGGATGAAAAAGACGGATTGCTGCAGACGGCGAACCGGATGCGCGAGCAACTCGAACAGCAGAACCTGCAAACCGCGGCGCTCCAAAAGAAGATGGACGAGGAAGCTTCGTCGCTCGATCTTTTCATGGATCCCTCCACTCGCGTGACGGCACTCGCCGACCCCAGGGGCGAGGGCAAGGCCGTCGCCAAGGTGTATTGGAATGGCACCAGGAAGACGGGGTGTCTGGTCGTTTCCAATTGCTCTCCCGTCCAACAGAGTCAGGGCAAGTGTTTGGAACTCTGGGCGATCTGCGGGAGCGAACCGCCCGTTGCCGCGGGCATTGGTTGGACTGACGATTCGGGCCACGGAGAGTTCGAGGTCAAGCTGGCCAAGGACATGGCGTGCATTGATAAATTTGCGGTGACCGTCGAGCGCGCGGGCGGCGTTCCAGCTCCCGAAGGCTCGATCGTTCTTGCCGGGCAATAGCCGAATTCTCAGGTGATCGTTTCGCCCCGGCTGACCATCTCAGCCTCCATTGGTATGCGAATCGTCCAATGGAAGTGTTTGAACGATAATTCCTTGCGTAAGAGACCAACCTGTTGCAGCCTGACCAATCCAGGGAATTCCCTTTCATCGATTACTTCTCCATTCTTTGGCACAAACCCTGCACTATTTCGACGGGTGGTGCATCAAGCACTTCGAAGTCGCGCAGCAAGAGTTGAGAGGAAAAGCATATGGGAATCTTTGGCGCCGCCGTCGCGTTATTCGGGAAGAGTGGGTCGCAGACAGTTGGGCATAAGCCGCGGGCGAAACACCCCGCCGACCCCAACGAACCGAAAACCACCATTCTAATCATCGATGACGACCCGGGTTTTCTCGACGCCATGCGCACCGTCCTCAAGAGCGAAGGGTACAATGTCCTCGCTTCCAGCACCGGTCCGAAGGGACTCGACATGGTGCGCTACGCGAGGGGCGACATCGGCGCCATCCTGCTCGATTTCAACATGCCGCGTTTCAATGGCGCGGAGACACTCCAATTCCTGCGCAAGCTGAGCCCGAAAGTAAAAGTGCTGGCGGTCTCGGGCGTGAATTCCAACGAATTGCCTTCCGATTTCCGCGAAGGCGTCGAACGCTTCATTCCCAAGCCGTTCAGCAACGCCGACCTGCTCAAGACGTTGGAAGAAATTCTGGACAACGATCAGGCAGCGGATGCTTCGGTGGCCACTCCGGCTTAAACGCACCGTCGTTTCGCAAACAGCCGTCTTCCCGTCAACCAAGATAATCGTCCCCACCGGGGCGTTGCGCCTTGCTATTTCCCATCCGTTGGGCTAATGGATTCTGTCGGAGGCGGTACGTTCGACACCGAGCAGCACGTCGAAGCAAGTTGACCGAGCAATGAACCCGGAACAGAGCACGCGGCCACGGCATTATTGTGGCTTGTTTGGTATTTACGGGCACCCGAATGCCGCGGAGTTGACGTATTACGGACTCTACGCGCTCCAGCATCGCGGCCAGGAAAGCGCCGGCATCACCGCCTCGGACGGCGTCGAGCTCCGCACCTTCAAGGGCATGGGCCTCGTCGGCCAGGTCTTCGACAAAAACATCCTCCGCTCCCTGCCCGGCTCGCTCGCCATCGGCCACGTCCGCTACTCCACCACCGGCAGCTCCAACATCAAAAACGCCCAGCCGCTCGTCGTCGATTGCGCCTGCGGCCAGATCGCCATCGGCCACAACGGCAACCTCACCAACGCCGCCCGCCTCCGCGCCGAACTCGAAGAGCACGGCTCGATTTTCCAGACCACCGTCGATAGCGAAATCATTCTCCACCTGCTCGCCCGGCCCAACGGCGAGGACCGCGCCCACTCGCTCGAAGCCGTCATGCGCAAAATCCAGGGCGCGTACTCCCTCGTCATCATGGGCGAAGACGAACTCATCGGCGTCCGCGATCCCTTCGGCTTCCGTCCCCTCGTCCTCGGCCGATTGCCGGTCCCGCAGGAAGACGGCAGCGACGCCGGCGCGGCCTGGGTGCTGGCCAGCGAAACCTGCGCGCTCGACCTCATCCACGCCGACTACGTCCGCGACATCATGCCCGGCGAAATCATCGTCATCGACAAAAACGGCCTCCGCTCCGTCAATCCCTGGGCCGACACCCAGCAGCCGCACGCCTTCTGCATTTTCGAGTTCGTCTATTTCGCCCGGCCCGACAGCGACATCTACAACAAAAACGTCGCCCAGGTCCGCATCAACCTCGGCCGCCAGCTCGCCCGCGAGCATCCTGTCGCCGCCGACCTCGTCATTCCCGTGCCCGACAGCGGCAATTGGGCCGCGATGGGCTACGCCGAGGAAAGCGGCATCCCGTTCGGCAACGCCTTCGTCCGCAATCACTACGTCGGCCGCACGTTTCTCCAGCCGACCCAGCTCATCCGCGATTTCGGCGTGCGCGTGAAACTCAATCTCATCGGTGAAATGGTCGCCGGCAAACGCGTCGTCGTCGTGGACGACTCGATTGTGCGCGGCACGACCGCCCGCGCCCGGGCCACGACGTTGCGCGAGGCGGGCGCGAAAGAAGTCCACATGCGCGTCAGTTGCCCGCCGCATAAATGGCCCTGCGCCTACGGCATCGATTTCCCCACGCGCAAAGAACTCATGGCCGCCAACAATTCCCTCGACCAAATCCGCGAGTTCCTCGGCGCCGATTCCCTCGGCTATCTCACGCTCGACGGCATGATCGCCGCCACCGGCCTCCGCGCCAACGAATTCTGCACCGCCTGTTACACCGGCAATTATCCCTCCCCCGTCGAATCCGAGATGGATAAATTCGTCATGGAACAGCGCCGCGCCCGCTACCATCGCCCCGTCTCCGATCTCGTCCACGACGATACCCAGCGCCGCCTGCTGTAAGCCCCGAACCACGCCGCGCTTCGTGTCGTTGGTGTAGCCACGGCACTGCGTGCCGTGCTTTGGTGTTCCGGTAGGGCGCTCGCGCCGCGAGCGCCGCCGTGCTGACCGAACCGTGGCCCGGTCCCCTTGTAGCCGCGCTCGCCGAGCGCGGACCCGTCCGTTTCCCCTTCCCAACGTCGTCATCCTGAGCTTGTCGAATGGGTCGAGGGGTCTCTGTCGTTTCCTCGCCCGCCTCTGGAGGGCGAACCTCCCGGTGAGCCGCCTGCCGCCGCGCCGTCCCCGTTTCCGCTGTAGCCGCGCTCGCCGAGCGCGGAACCGGCCGTTTCCCCTCCCCAACGTCGTCATCCTGAGCTTGTCGAATGGGTCGAGGGGTCTCTGTCGTTTCCGGGAAAGCCGTCCAACTCACACCCCCCGTTTACCCCGAGCCTCCAAGGGTCGCCGTGCACCGGCGCTTCATCCCTCCGCCTTCCCGACTTCATCCTTGGACTTCCCCGCCCCCGGCGCAATCTCGGTGCCACTTCTAGTCTGTAGATAAACAGTCATCATTCGGGCATAAGCATTCCCATGCCCAAACGGAGAACGACCGCACACATCCGTCAATCCTTGATGGAACCTGCGCATTATGTTTTGATGAGGCATGTCCGTGGAAAGCCAGATTCCGCTCCCGACCGACAATATCTACAAATTCTACGCATTGTTTGGACTGCTGCTATTTATATTCAGTACAGGCGCAGTACTCTGCAATACGGCGAGTACAGGCCTGCGGCGGCGAGCCGGCCATTGATCTGCATTGAATCCTTGATGGGACTGGTAGGATTCGTTCCTGCGTTCGCCGCATTTGGGTGGCTCTATTGCCAGAATCGGCTGTGGTCCAAATCAATGGAAAGCGAGTCTCTTCCTGACAAACTACAGCTGACGTCCGACCCGATCGTCGGTGGGTGGCGCGAGGTCGAAAACGAACGCACAAAGAGAGAAGAAGAGGAGCGAAGCAAACGCATCCGTATTGTGCCATGCATTCGATGTGGCTCTTCGACCGCACGAATCTTCAAGATTTACGATATCATTGGACGTGCAACGCCCTTAGCCCTATTCGTGGCGCGGTGCGATTGCGGACAAACGTCAAAGCCCAGTACTACGGCTTTTCTGGCAGCATGGAGATGGACACGGATTAACCGGAATAATCCGGGAACCGCTCACCAGTAAGAACAGCAGATGTGAACAGCCAAATCCCGTTTAGCTCATCAGGAATTGGAGTCGTGACTCAGCATTATACCATTTGTCAGTCACCTCTTCCCCATCTGCCATCAGCCATTGCCCACTAACCATGGTCTAGTCCGCCACCGCCACCATCTCCGCCATGAGCCGACGCTGCTTGAAGAGGGTCACCACGACCCGACTCAGCACCCACAACGATTCCTTTTGGTCGCGCGTCAGTTCACGCGGAACATGGTCAATCACGCACAACGCCCCCAGACCGTACCCGTCTTCCGTCTTCAACGGCGCGCCTGCATAGAACCGAATACTCGGCGACGACAGAACCAGCGGGTTGGTCGCAAACCGATAGTCCTCAAACGCATCCCTCACCTCAAAAACATTCTCCTCCAGGATCGTATGCGCGCAAAATGATATGTCGCGTGATGTCTCCGTCGCCTCCAATCCAACCCGCGCCTTGAACCATTGCCGCTTCTCGCCCACGAGACTGATCAGGGCCACGGGAGTTTGGCAAATCTTGGACGCGACCAGCGCCAAATCATCGAAAACTTCTTCCGCCTCCGTGTCCATGATCTCGTACCAGTACAGGGCCTTCAGTCGTTCGGCTTCATTGGCTGGGATTGGTGCACTCATGATCGACACTAATGAGCACTGGTAATGCCAAGATTAACGCCGGTTCCGCCCCTTTTTCGCCCATTTTTGGGTGCTACACCGGCGCGGGCGCTAGTGTGGCGTCACAGTAATGTGCTTACAATCCCTTCAATGCAGACCGCGTAGGGGCGGCCCCCCGTGGCCGCCCTTTCCCAGCCAGCCAGGGCAGGCACGGGGGCCTGCCCCTACAGGCCACTGGATTGTAACGAACTGTTAGGGACATCACACTAGCGATAAACGTCTTTGCGATGGGCCACGACGCGCACTTCGACGTATTTTGCTGCATCGTTGATTTCGTAGACCACCCGGTAATCGCCAATGCGGATGCGCCACGCCCGGTCTTCACCGCTCAGTTTCTTGCAACCGGCAGGACGCGGGTCGTCGGCAAGAGCGCGAATCCTTTCCACAACTCGGGAATGGATTTTGGGAGGGAGATCGGCAATTTCCTTCTCAGCCGGGCGGCGGATGAGGATCTGGTACGACATGCTCAGCGCTTCGGAGGCAGGTCGCGCATAAACTCTTCAAACGGACGGGACGGCGCGTTGGCTCTCATTCGAAACGTCAAAAGATCGTACAGGTCTTCCGCTAGTTCGCTGTGCTTTTGCAGCTCGTCGACGAACTTCGCCAACGACGATTCGTCGAGCTTCCGCAATTCCGTGACCAGTTCCTTTGCACTCATGACTCGATAACTTTACCACAATGGTTCGTCCGCGGCAATCCCGCTTCCGTCGCCTGGTCGCCCTTGCAATTTCACCCCAATTCCCACACACTGCGCCGCGTGAATTCCCGGAAGTCAACCGAGGCCGCGTACGCCGGCGCGGGCGTGAACATCCATCTCGCCGACACGCTCAAGGCCGGCCTGAAACAGAAGGTCCGCAAGACCCGTCGCCCGGAAGTGCTCGGCTCCATCGGCGGATTCGGCGGGTTGTTCGCCCTCGACACGTCGAAGTACCGGCGCCCCGTGCTCGTCAGCAGCATGGACGGCGTCGGCACGAAACTGAAGATCGCCGTCGCCCTCAACCAGCACGACACGGTCGGCCAGGACCTCGTGAACCATTGCGTCAACGACATCGCCGTGCTCGGCGCCGAACCCCTGTTCTTCCTCGATTACATCGGCATGGGCAAACTCGAGCCCGCGCGTGTTCGGCCAGCTCATCAATGGACTGGTGAAAGCGTGCGCCGAAGCGGGTTGCGCGCTCATCGGCGGCGAAACCGCCCAGATGCCGGGCATGTACGCCACCGGCGATTACGACCTCGTCAGCACCATCGTCGGCGTCGTCGAACGCGACCGGATCATCGACGGCTCCCGCATCCGTCCCGGCGACGCGATCGTCGGTCTCGCGAGCACGGGCCTGCACACCAACGGCTATTCGCTCGCCCGCCAGATTCTGTTCGCCCAGATGCGCGTCCGGCTGGATGATTACCACGGCGCGCTCGGCTGCACCTTCGGCGAGGAACTTCTCAAGGTCCACCGCAACTACTGGCCCGGTGATCCGCGCGCTCCTGCGCTCGCCCGCGTCACGCTCCGCGCTCCACGGCGCCGCCCACATCACCGGCGGCGGGTTCTACGACAATATCCCGCGTGTGTTGCCAAAAAATTGCGCGGCCTTCATCCGCGACGGGTCATGGGATGTGCTGCCGATCTTCAAACTGTTGCAGGAAGGCGGCGGCGTGACCGACGAGGAAATGCACCGCGTGTTCAACATGGGCATCGGCATGGTGCTCATCGTCGATCCCCAATCCGTTCCCGCCATCCAGAAAATCGCCGGGCGCGCCGGGGTGAAATCGTATCGCATCGGCGAGATTCGGAAGGGGAACCCCGCCGTCGTCATCGAGTGAAACGCCGCGCCAAATCAGTTGTCTGGGGCGGCATCGTCGTGTTGGGCGTGTTTCTGGTGGTAAAATTTGTCGCCGCGCCGTACGTGGTCGTCGGCGACAGCATGTCGCCCACGCTCAAGTCGTGGGATTTCTGCCTGATGCGGCGCGTGCGCCACTACGAACCGCACCGGGGCGATGTCGTGGTCTTCCGCACGGCAGACGATCCGCCGCTCTATTTTGTGAAACGCGTGATTGCCGTGCCCGGCGAAACCATCGCCATCGCGCGCGGCGTGTTCATGATCGATGGCAAACCGCTTCCCGAGCCGTACACCAAACCCAATCCCGGCTGGCAGATGGAGCCGATTGCCGTGCCCGCGGGCAAAGTGTTCGTCTGTGGTGACAACCGCGACTTCGAGCGCGAAGATTACGTTCAAGGGCTCGTCGCCACGCGGCTCGTGCAGGCGCGGATGATCGGTCATTGGAGGTGGAAACGATGAAATGGATGCTGCGAATCGCGATCGCCGCCCTTGTCGCCTTCGCGCTCTGGCGGGCCTGGCAATGGCTGTTCGTGACGGACGAAATGCGGGTCCAACGCCAGATTTCCGTCATGACCGGCGCAGTCGAGAAGGGCGACGTGCTGCGGTTGTCCAACGCGCTGGCCAGCGACTACAGCGATGGTTGGGGCCTGGACAAATCCACGTTGCTCGCGGCGGTGCACTCCTACCGCACGCAGTATGACCCGGTATTCATCCATATCAGCGACCTGACCGTGACCGTTGACCCCGACCACCAGAAGGCGCAGGCCGTGTTCATTGCCAAGATCATCGCCCGGGCCCGGGGCAGCCTGTCCGACAGCGAGGTCCGGGAAGACCGATTTCGCCTCTATTTCCGCAAAAATGACTCCGTTTGGGAGCTGATTCGGGCCGAATCACCCGAACTGAAATTCGATTGAAGCGCGGCCATTCATCCGCTACCCTTGGTAGGTTATGGCCAAGATTCAACGGGCCCTGATAAGCGTTTCGGACAAGACGGGGCTGGTCGATTTCGCAAAAGAATTGCACGCACTGGGGATCGAGATTGTCTCCACGGGCGGCACCGCGCGTTCCCTCAAGGACGCGGGGATTCCCGTCGTCGAAATCAGCCAGTTCACCGGCTTCCCCGAAATGCTCGATGGACGCGTCAAGACGCTGCACCCGAAAGTGCACGGCGGCTTGCTGTATCTTCGGGGAAATCCCGACCACGAAGCGCAGGCGGCCAAGCACGGCATCCAGCCCATCGATCTGGTGGTCGTGAACCTGTATCCATTCGAGAAGACCGTCGCCAAGCCGAACGTCACCCTGCATGAAGCCATCGAGAACATCGATATCGGCGGCCCGAGCATGTTGCGCAGCGCCGCGAAAAACCACGCCAGCGTCACGGTGGTCGTTGACCCGGCCGATTACGGCGCGGTGCTTCACGACATCAAGGAACACGGCGGCAACACCTGTGAAATGTTCCGTTGGAAACTCGCGGTGAAGGTGTTCGAAACCACGTCGCGCTATGACGGCGCCATCGCGCAGCATCTCCACGCCGAACGCATGAAAGCCAAGGGCGAGGCCGCGGCGTCGCTGCCGGAGACGCTCAGCATTTCGCTTGAAGAAAGCGCAGGACCTGCGTTATGGCGAGAATCCGCATCAGCAGGCCGCGTTGTACGGCGGGTTCTTCGAGCATTTTCAACAGCTCCACGGCAAGGAGCTTTCCTACAATAACATTCTCGACCTGACCGCTGCCGCCGAGTTGGTGGCCGAATTTGAAGAGCCCACCGTCGCGATCATCAAGCACACGAACCCGTGCGGTGTGGGAAGCGCGGCGACACTGCTCGATGCCTGGCATCTGGCCTACGAAACCGACAAACAAGCGCCGTTCGGCGGAATCATCGCCGTCAACCGCCCCTTGGACGCGGCGCTTGCCAAGGCGATTGCGGAGATTTTCAGCGAGGTCATCGTCGCCCCGGAATTTGAAGCGGGCGGCGCTCGCCATTTTGCAAAAGAAGAAGAATCTGCGGCTCATCAAAAGGTTGCAGCCGGCGACCCCTGGGTTGACGTTGCGTTCGGTCACCGGCGGATTGTTGGCCCAGGAGCGTGATACACGGCTGGTGTCGGCGGGGGATATGAAGATTGTTACCAAGCGGCATCCAACGCAGGAGGAGCGCCACGCGATCCTGTTTGCCTGGCGCGTGGTCAAGCACGTGAAATCCAACGCCATTGTGTTTGCGCGGGCCGACGGCCGAACCAGTCGAACACTCGGCATCGGGGCGGGTCAAATGAGCCGCGTGGATTCATCGAAAATAGCCGTATGGAAAGCCAGGGAAGCGGGGCTCGACCTCAAGGCGAGCGCCGTGGCCAGCGACGCTTTTTTCCCGTTTGCCGACGGCGTGATCGCGGCGGCTGACGCCGGGGCGACGGCGGTGATCCAGCCCGGCGGCAGCGTGCGCGACGCCGAGGTGATTGCCGCGGCCGATGAACGCGACATGGCCATGGTGTTCACGGGTATCCGGCATTTCCGGCATTAGAGCGACAGGAGAAACGACATGAACGACGCGCCGATGCGAGCAAGAATTTTGGTTGTCGATGACGAACCGGCGATTCGGGAATACGAGGCGACCCTGCTGAGCGAACTGGGCCACGAAGTGTTGGTGGCGGCCGACGGCGACGAAGCGTTGGAACTGGCGCGCGCCCGGCAACCGCATCTGGTCCTGCTGGACATCATGATGCCGGAGCTTTCCGGCATCGAGGTCTGCCGGCAGTTGCGCGAGGACCCGCGCACACGCGACATCCGCGTGATCGTAGTGTCGGCGGTGGACGCCAAGCGGGCATTGGAAGAAAGCATTATCGCCGGCGCGGACGATTTTCTCGCGAAGCCGATCCATGCGCTGGAGCTGATGGTGCGGGTGCGGTCGATTTTGCGGGTGCGCAACATTGCCGACGAGGAAGAACGGCTCGAAGCCTACGTGAAAAACCTGCAAGCCATGCGCTGCCTGGAGCAGGCGGAGAGTTAGGGCGCCATGGCGACGAACCCGTTCCATCACCAGAAATGTCCCGTGATGAATTGCGCCGGCGGTGACAAATGACGCATTCGGCGACGATTAGCCTGTGGCAGGACGTCAGCCGCGTGACCGACAATGCTCCAGGACGAACCATGTGGCACCGGATGATCCACCGGTGCGGGGACGGATTGTTTCTGTACGCCCGGCAGTTGTGCCGCAACGACGCCGATGCCGCGGACGTGGTCCAGGAAGCGTTCCTCCGCGTTTGGCGCAAGCACGCCAATAATGGCGTCACCGAACCGGATTTGCCGGCCCTTTGCTATGCCGCCGTGCGCTATACGGTGCTCGACCGGCAGCGACAGGCGGCCCGGCGACATCGGCGTGAAGTCGCCGCGGGGGAATCCTGGTACGAGCCGCCGCCGTTATTTGAATCGTCTTTGGAGCAGGCCGAGGAACGCGCCCGGTTGGAGGCAGCCGTCCATCGTCTGCCCGTCGAGCAGCGGGAAGTCCTCACGTTGAAGATCTGGGGTGAACTGACGTTCCAGCAGATTGCCACCGTGACGGATGAATCGCCGAACACGGTCGCCTCCCGCTATCGGCTGGCGCTCGCCGCATTGCGGCAGTTACTCGCGAAAGCAGGTACACCATGAAGACAGAATTCGATGTGTTGGAAGATCAACTCAACGCGCTCCGTCCGTCGCCGTTGCCGGCTTCGACCCGGCGACGTATTTTGCACGAGATGGAGCGACCGGTACGGGGATCCAAATCGATGTTGTGGTCGTTTGGTCGCCACGCCGGTTTGCAGGTCGCCCTCGCCGGTGCGTTGTCCCTCGCGCTGGTGGTGGCATGGAACTGGCTTCCCCGGTCGCCACGGCCGACGGCGGACGGAGACACCGCCGCGCTGACCGGCAGCGCCGCGCTCCTGCCGTCATTCGCCTGGTGGGAAACCAGACTCGCCGCGACGTACCCGGTCGGGAGAAACACGGTCGCCGTGTTGAACTCCCCATCCATACTGACGAATATTCAAATGCGACGCTAACGCTTCACGGGTGAGACAGACGAGTAACCATTATGGCCAAGAAAAATCGTAAGCCGAAAAATCCAACGCCCCCGACCGCCGCTCCGGTCGCGGTGGCGGTTGCGCCGCAACCAGCGGCTCCGCCGGAGCCGCCGCAGAGCCTGCGCCATTTCTTCACGCCGGAAGACTGGATCGCGGCGGCGATTACGTTCCTGATCTCGGGGCTTGCGTTCCTTCACTTCATGTCCCCCGAGGTCACACTCGAGGACTCGGGGGAGTTGGTGACAGGCGCGTTCAATTTCGGCGTGCCGCATCCGCCGGGGTATCCGCTGTGGGCGTTCCTCGGGTGGGTGTGGAGGCATTTTGTGCCGTTCGGCAATCCGGCCTATCGTATCTGCCTGATGTCGGTGCTGACGGGCGCGCTGGTGGTCGGCGTGTTGACGTTGCTGATGACGCGCTCGATCGAGATGCTGTTGCGCTCCGTGACGTGGGCGCGTGAAATCGAAGACTCGATGAAACACTGGATTGCGCTCACGATCGGGGCCGCCGTGGCCCTGTTGTTTGGGTTCAACCGCGGGGTGTGGCTCTGGGCGTGTGTGCCCGAGATGCGCGTGCTGAATGTGTTCATGTTTATCATCACGGCCTGCACGTTCTTCGCGTGGATGATGCGGCCCCAGCGGCACGGGTTTCTCTACGCAACGATCTTGTTGTATGCACTGGGTATCGCGAACCACCAGACCATCTTCGTGATGGTCGTCCCGTTCATGGCGGGAGCGTTGGCCGTCGGGATCCTGTCGATCTGGGACCGGCGACCCGTGCAGATGACTGTCGTAATGGCGGCGCTGTCGACGTTTTGGGAATTGTTGGTGGCAGCGCTGTTCGGCTGGGCAGCCGGCGCGTATGTGTTCGCCTGGTTGCAGACCTCCAGCACCAGTGACGTGATGACGCAAAAGGTCAGCCTGCTGCTTATCTACGGTCCGCCCGTTTCCGTACAAGCGCTGATTTTCCCGTTGACGGGGGCCGGCATACTCCTGTTGGTATGGTTGGGGAGCGAAGGGTGGTTGAGTCGGAAAAATGCGCTGATTTGTCTCGCGGTGCTTCTCATCGGCTGGGGCTTCTACGTTTACATGCCGGTGGCGTCATCGACCAATCCACCGATGAACTGGGGTTACGCCTATACGAAGCAGGGGTTCCTCCATCATATCACGCGGGGACAGTACGAAAAACTCAATCTATCGTGGCCATGGAGCGCGGATTTTTGGATTCAAGCCCGCCTGTTTGCCCGCGCGTTATTGCAGCAATTCAGCCCGCCGTTGGGATTCGACAATGACTTCCTGTTTGGTTTGCCGATCATTGCGTTCGCTGTGGCAACCTTGTTCGTCCTCTTCCGATGCTGGAAGGATTTGAACCAGCGCGCCCGCGCCTGGCTGATCTTTGTCTGGGCGGCATTCCTGACGACCGGTTTCGGATTGCTCACGATCATCAACCCCGGCCTCGACAAACAGAACCAGGAAATCAACATCAAGTTCTTCGCGCCGGCCCACGGGTTCTTCGCGATGCTGATCGGATACGGTATGGCCCTGACCGTGGCGTGGGTGCTGTCCCGGTGGCGGAATTTCCCGCGCGCCGTCATGCGGGCGCTGTGCGTGGCGTCATTGGCCCTGCCGCTCATCCCGCTGTACCGCAACTTGAAGATTTGCAACCAGTACGACAAGGATTTCGGCTACCAGTTCGGCTACCGCATGTTCGTGCCCGGTGGCGGTTATCCGGACATGGACCGGGACGCGGTGCTCTATGGTGGCACGGATCCGGGCCGGTTCGTGCCGACCTACATGATTTTCTGCGAAAGCCGGGTCAGTCCCCAGGACCGCTACCACGACCCGCATTTCGATCCCCAGGGTGGCGCGAACTTCGACCGGCGCGACGTGTATATCATCACGCAAAACGCGTTGGCCGATAGTACCTACATGTCGTACATCCGCGATCACTACGATTACACCCGGCCCGATCCCAATAACCCCCAGACGCTCGAACGCCGGTTGCCTTGGGAGCGCGCCCTGTTCCGTTGGGGCTGGCATCACCTGCATCGCGACTCGATGTACCCCAAGGAGCCGATTTGGATTCCCAGCGAGCAGGACACGCAACGCGCGTTTCAGGAGTACATCAATGACGTCCAGGCTCGCGAGGCAAGAGGGGAACACCTCAGCGCCGACGAACAGGTTTCCATCGAGAATGGCGCCGTGCAGGTCCGCGGCGTGCAGGGGGTGATGAACATCAATGGCATCCTCACCAAATGGATCTTCGACCACGCCAAGGACAAACACGCGTTCTATGTCGAGGAAAGCTACGTCATTCCCTGGATGTTCCCCTACCTCACTCCGTTCGGCATCATCATGAAGATCAATCACGACGAGCTGCCCGGCCCCGACAAGAACCCGCAGCTCTGGGCGGACATCGTGAAACGCGACACCGCGTACTGGGACAAGCTGGTCAAGGATTTCAAGGCGCGCCCCCAGTTCTACGGCGACCCCGACGCGCAGAAGACGTTTTCCAAACTGCGCTCCGCGATCGGCGGCATCTACGCCTATCGCCACATGGCGCCCGAAGCCATCTACGCGTTCAAGCAATCCCTCGACCTCTGCCCCGAAAGCCCCGAGGGCAACTTCCGCCTGGCGCAACTCTACATGGAATTGGGCCGCATCGATGACGCGCTGTCCACACTGGAAAGCTTGCAACGTCTCGACCCGCTCAATTCAAAAATCACCTCGGCGATCGACCAGATCCGCGGCCTCAAACAATCACGGTCGGACGTTCCCCGACTCGAAGCCGCTTATTCGAACAGCCCTCGAGATTTCAACGCGATGGTGCAACTGGGCAACGCCTATCAGAAAGCCGGCCAGAACGAGCGCCTCGGGCCCCTGCTGCAACATTATCTGATGCAGGATGGCATCGGTCCGGACCAGATGCTGCAGGCCGCGCAAGCCTATATGAACCTTGGTCAGCCTGATGCCGCCGTCGCCGCGCTCCAGGTCATGATCCAGCGATTCCCGCAGGATTCGCGCTCGTTCTATTCGATTGCCATGGTCCGGTCGTTGCAACACAACGCCGGCGAAGCGCTGGCCATGCTGCGGCCGGGCGATTCAGTTGACGCCGGACCTTCGGGGCAAGGCCGCCACCGACCCGGCATTCGCGCCGTTGCATGGAAACCCGCAATTCCAGCAGCTCATCGCGTCGCCGTGACCCGTCATGGCCCGGGAGTCTCATGCCGCCAAACAGGCTCGCGTCAGGAAGATCATCGCCGTCCTGAAACGGACCCACCCGGACGCAAAACTCGCGCTCGACTTCACCAGTCCGCTCGAGCTCCTCGTCGCGTTGATCCTCGCCGCGCAGGCCCGCGATGACCTGGTCAATCTCGTGACGCCGGACCTGTTCCGAAAGTACCGTAGTGCCGCCGACTACGCCGGCGAAACCGAGGCCGCGCTGCAACAGCGGGTCAGCCGCATCAATTTCTTCCGCCAAAAAACGCGCTCGATCCAAAAGGCCTGCGCCATGCTCGTCAAGGATTTCGGCGGCAACGTGCCCGATAACATCGACGATCTCCTCAAGCTGCCCGGCGTCGGCCGCAAGACTGCCAATGCCGTCCTCGCCAACGCGTTCGGCCAACCGGCCATCGTCGTCGACACACACACGTGGCGCCTGTCGCAGCGCCTCGGGTTAACCGCCAAGGACGACCCCGACAAGATCGAAGCCGACCTCGTCAAAATCGTTCCGCGGAAGGACTGGACGAAGTTCTGTCACTTGCTGCAGTTTCACGGGCGGCGCGTGTGCACGGCAAGAAACCCGAAATGCCCGAACTGTTCGATCAACCGGCTCTGCCCGTGGCCGGAAAAAACGAAGGCGTGACGCAACAGATCGGCGGATGCCGCCAGAAAGGTTCGCGACGAACATGAAACCCAAAACCGTCGAAGTCGTGAACAACATCCTCGCCATCGCGTGGGACGACGGACATGAGAGCTATTTCGAACTCGAAGCCCTGCGCCGCGCCTGTCCGTGCGCGATGTGCAAGGGCGAAACCAACGTGATGGTCGAGTACAAACCCGCGCCCCAAACCCTCACGCCCTCCAGCTTCGCGTTGCAAGGCTGGCAATACGTCGGTGGCTACGCCATCCAGCCCTTTTGGGCCGACGGTCATGCCTCGGGGATTTATTCGTTCCAGTATTTGCGCGGACTGGAAACGGCGTCGTAAACGGCGGACGAACTCCGCAACCCCGGTCGCTCACTTCATCGCGGTGTACACCCGATGCACGTCGTCGTGCTCGTCGATGGCGGTGAGAAACGCCTCGATCTCCGCGCGTAGCGCCGCGGGCGCTTCCACGGCGTTCTTGGCCACGTAACTCATCTCCGCCGTGGTCACCGTCCACCCGGCCTTCTTCAGCGCCTGGCTCACGCCGTTCACGTCCGCCCGGTCGCAATAAAACCGCGCCCCCGCGCGGTCCGCCGGCACCTCGTCGCTCACCAGCGGCTCGACGTTCTGCGCGCCCGCCTCGATCGCCACCGCTTCCAGGTCCTGTCCCGCCGTCGGATGATGCGCCTCCACCAACCCGACGTGCGTGAACATCCACGCCACGCTGCCGGGCGCCCCGAATTGCCCCGCCTTGAACAGCGCCCGAATCTCCGGCGCGGTGCGGTTCCGATTGTCCGTCAGGCATTCGACGATAATCGGCACCTTCCCGGGCGCAAACCCCTCATACGTGATGACTTCATACGCGACGGACTCGCCCGTCTGCCCCGCGCCCTTCTTCACGGCCCGCTCGATCGTGTCCCGCGGCACCGAGTGTTTCCGCGCGGTTTCCAATGCCGCATGCAACCGCGCGTTCAGGTCGGGATCGGGCCCGCCCTGCTTGACCGCCACGACGATTTCCTTCATCAGCTTCCCGAAAAGCTGGCCGCGCTTCAACGCGCTGATCTCGCGGCCTTTCTGTTTCCATTGGGCTCCCATGACACGCCAGTCTAAGCGCTTCCCCAAGCCCCGCACAAGCGGGAATCCGTCTCGCGCCGATTTCTCTGGAACCGGCCCCGCGCCGCCTCTATACAAGCGCCCGTGAAACGGATTCTCGCCGCGGTCGTCGGCTTCGTCGGATGCGTCATCCTCGGCGTTCCCGCCGTCGCGCAAACCGACAACGGCGACGACAACGCGGTTCCGCCGGGCCAGTATCACCTCAAGATCCTGCCGTTCGACGAACTCAGCGAGAAGTCCGTCTCCCGCCAGGGCGACGCCGCTCTCAACCTCAAATCCGTCCAGTGGCAGCACAGCGAGTCCGACCATTTCATTTTCCACACCGAGACCGGCTTCTCCGTTCCCCAACTCTCCGCGTGGGCCGAATGGTGCTACGCCCTGATCAAGCAGGACATCGGCGTCGCCCAGGATTCCTACGAGCGCAAATGCCACATCTACGTCTTCCTCAACCAGCAGGCCTGGCACGACTTCGTCGGCATCGGCAAAATGGAGGAATGGACCGGCGGCTGGTGCACGGGCCGCGAACTCTTCTTCGCCTCGCGCCCGCATTTCCGGTTCCAGGGGCCGACACTCCCCCACGAAATGACCCATCTCGTCGTCCACCGCTTCATCGCCGGCGATATCCCGCTCTGGCTCAGTGAAGGCTTCGCCGAATTCGAGGGGGTCCGACTCTATCGCAATTACCTCAAAGCCCGCGGCTACGCCCTCGGCAACATCACCGACCACCTCGCCCACGACGAGTACATCCCCCTCGGCGAACTCACCAGCGCCGTCGATTACCCGCGCTCCCGCAACCAGGTCGTCGACTTCTACAACGAATCGCGCCTGCTCGTCACGTTCCTCTATTACCAGCACGGCGGCATGAACCCGTTATTGAAATTCCTCAAGCTCTCCGGCGACGGCGCCCGATTCGATTCCGCCTGGCAGGAGGTCTACAGCAGCAAATACTCCGGCCTCGACGCCTTCGAAACCAAGTTCATCGCCTACGTCACCAAACAGAAGGAGTGACCCTTGTAGCCCCGACAGCCGATGTCGGGTGCGTTCTCGCCCCGAAGGCTTTCCGGGCTACCGTCGGTCGTTCGTAGGGCCCGGTTTCCGCTGTTTCTTCTGTAGCGGCACTCTGCGAGTGTCGCCCATCAGCCATCTCCCTTCGACCATTTCCCCTCCGCCCCCCCTACATCCCCGCCGCCTCGCGCACCCGTCGCCGGCCTCGACCGAACGCGATCCGTCAGGCCCTCACCACAATCAGCCATCTGAGTCTCCTGCCAAGAAGTTATCTTGGCCACTCGCTGATTCGGTTCCACCAACGGAAAAGCCATCGCCGGTATGCCGCGGGTTTCGGCATGCGTTGAACCAGATCGGCAGACCCAAGAGATTTGTCCGGCCAAAGATGCATGTGATTCTGAAGCCCTACTTCCCTCGCAATTAACTGCACGCTCTTCAGCGACCCTAACGCGTACCCCTGCCACGACTCTCTCGTGGCAAACACATCCGTATTCAAACGAACGCCACGCATCCGCGCTTCTTCGGCGATTCTCGTAACATTTTCGGCCCTGATATTAATTGGCTCGTGAAAAACCGTGAGCGGTTTCAGCTCCGCAATCGCCGTTAGCGTGGCCGTCAGATCAACTTCGTCGCATTCCGGATACGTCGGAGCCATGGCTACGTACACATGGAGCCCGGCTTCTTTGGCAGCCCGCAACGTCGCCAGCCGCGTCGACGGCGGTGGCGCTTTGGGCTCATAGAGCTTCGCCAGATCATTTCGCAGCGTCGGCAGACTCATTCCGAACACCAACCGCTTGCCGAAACTTTGAAACAGATCAAAATCCTTTCGGGCAAGTGGGCTGCGTGTCAGTATTCGAACGTTCAAAGTTGACTGGTCACGAATTAATTCCAATGAGCGACGCACCAAATGACGAGCTGCCGTCGCCAATTCACGCTGCCGTGCAATATCTGGATGGATGAAATTCTGATAGGGATCGGTCGTGCTGCAGTAGATCACCGCGCGATTCCCGTCGCGTTTTAAGCTTTTCTTGGGCGTTGCCTCGGCTGCGCGCAGCGACGCGAGGAATTTCCCCTCATCCCACGGACGCAACAGCACGTAATTGCCCCATTCTTCGTCGGGATCATCGACGCCGTACTTCTTCAACCTCGGTGCTTGCTTGATTGTTGAAGCGCTTGGCACGTAACAAAAGCGGCACGCGTGTGAACACCCGACCGCCACGTTGAACGCCCAGTTCGATAAGCTCTTGTAAACGAAATTGTTCGCGGAAATCACCGCCGGCAAATCCCAGAAGCCGACGGGTGAACTCACGGAGCGGTAGCGGGTCGGCTGCGAGCCTCTATCACTCACTTGGGTTTCGACCGGCAAATTAATAGTTACGCTCATTGCCCCTGTGGTTCCAAGATTACGCATTTAGCCACCAAAGTCGAATTCTTGCTGCGGCAGACCCCTGAGCGATTTATCCCAAAACTCTTTCCCGCGCGGATGCCTGCTCGCGAAAAGCAGCAGGTAAAGCGGGCACCCTTGTTGATTGGCGATCAACACCTCACGACCTGTGTAAGCAAACTGAAGATCTTTGAGTTGTTGCTTATAGAGATCGAGGACGCCACGAAAGAACTCACGTGCGTCATTACGCGGCAATTGCTTCCAAGAATCGTTTCCAAGAAATCTCGTGAGGGCGGAACGTTCGTTGGCATCCTCCGTATACTGGTGGATGTTCATTTTTATTCCCATTCCGTGCTGAATATTGATCAAGATGTCACATCTTGTCTTTTGGTGGAGCTTCTCTATGAGGGAGAACGGTGCGTGTCCGATTCCGGTCGGGTCGATGAACGCCAAAGTAAGCGAGCCGGAGGGGATGTGGATCTGTTGGATGGCGTCGGCACAGTCGCCACACCAAATCTCAGCTAGACGGGAATTACCGTGAGACTCTAGCCTTGCTGCCAGCGCCTCAGCCGCGGGAACGCTTTTCTCTGTAAAAATGAACTTTGTGAACTCGTGGTCAATCACCTTGAGAGGCGATCCATGGGCTTCTTCACCCGAGGTACGGATCGAACACCTGCCTGGTCCAGAGAAAAGCTCAAGATAAACACGGCTCCGCCAACTGTTTTTCATTCCAGTGGCAAAAATCTCGGCGTAATACGCAAGCAGCTTGTGCTTGGTCTCAATCCACGGGCCGCTATCACGAATCGGCAGGCCGTCAGTCCCAATGCCGTCTGTCCATGGTGAATCGTCAGCAGAGCCCAGCCGATAAATTGGCGGCCTCACACCACGGAGTATAGCAAACCGCACCCATTCGCTTCAATGCTGGTTTGCTCGCGTCGCAAATCCGCCTGAGTCATCGAATCTACCGAGTCTCGCATCCGCTCCCGGCTCCCGTCACCCATCTCTCCCCGCTTTCCGCTTCCCGCTCTTGCCTGTCCCCGCCTCACTCACTCGCCAGCAACCGGTACCCGATGCCGGGCTCGGTCTGGATCAATTTGCCGCCACCGGGCGACTCCAGTTTCTTGCGCAAATGCGTGATGTACACCCGCAGATACTGCGACTGGCTCTCCGAGTTCGGCCCCCACACCGACCGCAACAGTTGCGCGTGCATGACCACCTTTCCCGCATGACGCACCAGTTCGTGCAGCAACGCGTACTCCGTCGCCGTCAGCCGCACTTCCTTGCCCTTCAACGTGACCTCCCGCGTCGCCAGGTCCACCTTCAAATCCCCGCTCACGAACACCGGCTGTTCGTGCGCCTCGGGCGCGCGCCGTTGCACCGCCCGCAATCGCGCCAGCAGTTCCTCCGTGCCGAACGGCTTCGTCAAATAATCGTCCGCCCCGTTGTCCAGCGCCGCCACCTTGTCCGCCTCGCGGTCGCGCACGGACAACACCAGCACCGGGGTCTGGCTCCATTCCCGCAACCGTTTCAATACCGTCACGCCGTCCATGTCGGGCAATCCCAAGTCCAAAATAATCACGTCGGGCCGACGCGCCGCCGCCTCCTGCAACCCAAGCTGGCCGTTCCCGGCCTCGTGGATTTGGTAGCCCTGCGGTTCCAACGTCAGCCGCAGCAGTCGCCGTATCGGCGGCTCATCATCGATCACGAGAATCGTTCGTTCCGCGCTCATGCTGGTTTCTCCCCCGTTTCCACAGGAATTCGGATCGTAAACACCGCCCCGCCGCCGGGATCGTTCCCAGCTAGAATCTCGCCCCGATGCGCCCGCGTGATCCCCTGCACGATGGACAGCCCCAACCCCGTGCCGCCCGGCCGCGCGCCCGTGCCGCGATAGAATTTGCCGAACACCTTCTTGTCCTCGCCGGGCGCCAGGCCCGCGCCGTGGTCGCGGATCCGCAACTCCAGTTTGCCGGCCTCGAGTTGCGCCGACACGTCGATCGGCGAACCCGCGGGACTGTGTTGCGAAGCGTTCACCAGTAGATTGCAAATCGCCTGCTCCATCAACCCAAAATCCAGCCGCACCAGCGGCAGGTTGTCCGCCATCGTAATCCGCACGCGCTCCCGCGACAACTCGTTCTCGACCTGGCTGACGGACGATTCGAGCAACTCGCGCACTTCGCCCCACTCGATGTTCAACGGCATCCGTCCCGACTCGATCCGCGTCATATCGAGCAAATTGGTCACGATGCGCTCCAGCCGACGGTTCGCCGCCTTGATCTCGTCGAGGAACGTCTCGGTCAGCGGCAGCCCGGCGTCCTTCAACTGCGTGTCGAGCCCTTCCGTCGCCGCGCCGATCACCGCCAACGGCGTTTTCAGTTCGTGCGACACCGAATCCAGCAGCGTGTGATACAGCCGTTCCGATTCCTCGACCATCCGCGCCTGTTGCGCCGTCTCGATCGCCCGATAGCTCTCGGTCATCACCGCGATCTGCGCCGCGAACGTCTCCAGCAAATCGTTGTCGTCCAGCGTCCACGTGTCCCGCTCCTCGAAATGCACGCCCAGCACCCCGAGCCGGTGGTTCGAGGTCTGCAATGGCAGATACAACGCGTGCGCGTCCGGCAGCGTGTCGGTGAATTTCCCGGCCGCCTGCCCGCGCTCGAACGCCCACGCCGCCACCGCCCGCGCTTTCGCATCCGGGGAAAACGTGCTGGTCGGGTGCGGGTTATCGTCGAGCCGCCCGTCCGCCGTGGCCAGCAACACGGCCGTGCGCGTCCGAAACAGCGCGTCCACTTCCTTCACCGCCCGCGCCAGGCCGTCTTCCAGCGACGCGCTCGCCGTCACGCTCTCCAGCAGGCGATTCAGGGCCGATGCCCGGTGCTCGCGGCGGCGCTCGGCGGCTTCGCGGGCGCGCAGTTGATGGGTGGTGTGTCCCATCGCCAGCGCCACGATGAAAAACATGATGAACATCATCACGTCATGCGGCGGACCGGATCGTAAAGGTATAGATGGGAGGAATGAACAGGTAGTCCCACGCCACCGCGCTCAACGCCGCCGCCAACAGCACCGCCCACCGATTCAGCCGCAGGGCCAGCACCACGACACCCAACAAGTAGATCAACGACACGGCCACGTACCCCATCACCCCCTGCAGCAACCACGACACGACCGTCGCGGCCAGCACCCCGCCCACGCCCACCGCGCAGTCCTGCAGCAGGTTCGTCCCCACCCAGTTCGACCAGGGCCGCCGCGCGCGTTTGCCGCCGCCCTGCACCCCGCTCACCACATGCACGTCAATGTCGCCGCCGCGACGGATCAATCGATTGGCCAGCGAACCGCCCTTGACCAACTCGAGCAACCAACTGTCCATGGGTTTGCCCACCACCATTTGCGTCACCCCCTGCTCGCGGGCCGCCTCGAGCAACGCGCCGGCCACGTCGTCGCCGGTCGTCATCACCACCTCCGCCCCCAATTGCCGCGCCAGCGACAGGTTCTTCGTCAGCCGCCGTTTCTCCTCTTCACCCAGCGTCGCCGATGTTTCCACGTACACCGCCACCCATGGCGCATCCATCGCCGCCGCGATCCGCCGCGTCCAGCGAATCAACTGGCCGGAAAACGGACTCGGCCCGACGCCAACCCCCAGGCGCTGGCCCGATTTCCACGGCGCCTGGATGCGTTTGGCGCGCATGACGTCGCGCAACTCCTGGTCCACGTGTTCGGTGGTCGCGCGCAACGCCATCTCGCGCAGCGCCGTGAGCGTCTCTTCGCGGAAAAAATTCTCCGACGCCGTGGCTGCGCGCTCGCCCATGTACACCTTGCCCTCGGCCAGCCGTTTGCGGAGTTGGTCGGGCGTCAGATCGACCAACTCGATCTCGTCGGCCTGGTCGAGCACCGAATCCGGCACGGCCTCGCGCACCGCCACCCCGGAAATCTGCTGCACCACGTCCACGCGGCTTTCGAGATGTTGCACGTTCAACGTGCTGTAGACATCGATGCCTGCATCGAGCAATTCGAGCACGTCTTGGTAGCGTTTGGGATGGCGGCTGCCCGGCGCGTTGGTGTGGGCCAGTTCGTCCACGAGCACGAGCGCGGGACGCCGCTCGAGAATGGCGTCAATATCCATTTCCTCCAGCGTAACGCCGCGGTACTCGATCTTTTTGCGGCTGATGATCGGCAGGCCGGCCAGCAACGCGTAGGTCTCCTTGCGCCCGTGCGTCTCGACGACGCCCACGACAACGTCGACTCCCTCTCGCGCCCGCGCTTGCGCCGCCTCCAGCATCGTGTAGGTCTTGCCGACGCCGGGGCACATCCCGAAAAAGATCTTGAGTTGCCCGCGCTTGGCCGCGCGTTCCTCGCGCTGGATTTCCGCAAGCAACGCATCCGGGTTGGGACGCTGTGGCTCGGTCATGCGGCCATTCTAGCTCGTGGGCGCGGTTTCACCATCCAAAAGTAAACGCTGTCACCGCTGGCCGAACTGGATGACCAATCCGCCGGCGATGATCAACACCAGCCCGCACCACGTCGAGACGGGAATCTCTTCATGGAACAGGAAGCGCCCCGCCAACACGCTGACGAGCACGAAGAATCCGACGTACACGCCAATCAGCCGCGAGAAATCCCATTTGACGGAGTTCACTACCAGGCCATAGCAGCTCAACGCCACGAACCCCGCCACGACGAACGCCAGCCGCCGGCCCCGCAGCCCGCGACGCACCGCCGCGTCACCACCGACCTCGAGAATGGCCGCGGCAATAAACATCAGCCAGGCAATGACGTTCATATTCGTCATCGCTTCCTGACGAAATGGTGCCAGAGCACGAAGAACAGCACCACCTGGACGATCAGCGGAATGATGCACGTGAGCGTGATCCAGCGGGCCAACAGCAAGAACCGTCTCCACTTTGTCGATTCTCTCAGCGTGTTGCACAGCCCGGTGACCGTCATCTTGTCCGGCGCGTCCAGGTCCGCTTTCATGGCGCTGGCCGATTGATACCGCTGGCCCGGATCACGTTGCAGCGCGCGCAGGACGATCTCCTCGGCCTGTGGCGACAGCGCCGGATTGAGCTTCCGCAGTGCCGCCGGGTCGCCCGACATCCGCCGGTTCATGATGATGAACGGGTCATCGCCGTCGAACGGCGCTTTTCCCGTCAGCATTTCGTACAGCATCGATCCCAGACTGTAGATGTCCGTGCGCTGGTCGCCGCGGCGGCCTTTGATCTGCTCGGGCGCGACGTAATCCGCCGTGCCCATCGCCGTCGAGAAACCAGTGAACGTCACCCGCCGCGCCGCCTCCGCGTACGAGATGCCGAAATCCATCACGCGAATGCTGCCGTCCGAACAGACCATGACGTTGCTCGGTTTCAGGTCGCGGTGCAGGACGGCGTGCGCGTGGAGGTACTGCAACGCCTCGCAAATCAGGCTGGCAAACTTGAGCGCGTCCTTTTCGGGCAGCGGACGGACCTTGTCGAGAATGTCGGCCAGGGTGTTCCCGCGCAGATACTCCGCCACAATGTAGGGCCGCGATCGGTTCCCGTTGACGCCGATGAATTTCATCACGAACGGGTGGTCCAGCTTCAGGCCGATCTCCTCCTCGCGCGCGAATCGGGCGTAGGACGCCGGGTTGCTCTCCATCCCGAGGTACGGCACTTTCACCGCCACCTCCCGGTCCCCGTTCCGCAAATCCAGCGCCTTGAAAATCGTCGCCATCCCGCCCTGGTTGAGGACGTCGATGATCAGGAACCGTCCGTCGAGCACGTCACCGGGGCCGAGCCCAACCTGGATCTTCGCCTGGCGGATGGCGTCGTCCTCGGGCCGGTTGCGAAACCGCGCCGCCCGCTCCACCAGGGCCGCGTTGCCCGGCTCTATTTTGTATCCGAGACGCATGGGAAGGAATTATGGGACGCGTGGCCCGGCCACGGGAAGAAGAAACTTCCCGGGCGCAGCTCAGCGATCCACACACCTCTCGGCGGCGCCGTCCATGGCGAATCCGCGCTCGAATGGCCGCACCATCAGTACGGGACAGGGCGCGTTTCGAACCGCTCGGGTCGTTGTGATGGAGGCTTGTTCACGTCCCGTCACCTACCCCTTCACCGAAGCGTTCCTTTCCGCTTTCTTGGGTTGCAGGTCGTCCAGGGCCACGTTCAACTCCAGCACGTTCACCCGGGGTTCCCCAAAGATGCCCCATTGCGGGGCCTCGACGAATTTCTCGACCAGCGCCTTGACCTGATCCTCCGCCATGCCCCGAGCGGCGGCGACGCGGGCCACCTGCAACCGCGCCGACTCGGGGCTGATGTGCGGATCGAGCCCGCTGGCCGACGTGAATACCATGTCCGCCGGCACCGGCGCGTCCGCCGCCAGCTTGTTGCCGGTGCGGAAGGCCGCGGCATTCGCCGTCACGTTGGATTGCAGGGCCTGGCTGGTCGGGCCGAGGTTGCTCGCCCCGGAGGGAACGGTGGCATAACTGCCCGCCGACGGTCGCGGCCAGAAGTATTTGTCGCCCGTGAACTGTTGCGCGATCAACGCGGAACCGACAATCTGGCCGTTGCGCTCGATCAGGCTCCCGTTCGCCTGCTGGCGGAATAACAACTGGGCCACGCCGGTCATGACCAGCGGGTAGGCCACTCCCACGATGACGGTCCACAGGATCGTTTGTCGAATGGATTGTAGGAAAAGTTTCATTGTGATTGTTCCTTTCTCCAGCGTCAGGGCGCGAGGTGCACCGCCACCAGGAATACATCAATCAATTTGATGAAGATAAACGGGATGATGATCCCGCCCACACCGTAGATCAGCATGTTCTTGCGCAGAATTACCGCCGCGCCCAGCGGCTGGTATTTCACGCCTTTCAACGCCAGCGGGATCAGCGCCACAATGATCAGCGCGTTGAAGATCACCGCGCTCAAGATCGCGCTCTCGGGCGAATGCAGCGCCATGATGTTCAGTTTGTCCAGCGGCCCCTTGCCGCCCGCGGTCGTGGCGTACAACAGGCCGAACATCGCCGGCAGGATCGCGAAATACTTCGACACGTCATTGGCGATGCTGAACGTCGTCAACGCGCCGCGCGTCATCAACAGTTGTTTGCCAATCTCGACGACTTCGATCAGCTTCGTCGGGTTGCTGTCGAGGTCCACCATGTTGCCGGCCTCGCGCGCGGCCTGCGTGCCCGTGTTCATCGCCACGCCGACATCGGCCTGGGCCAGCGCCGGCGCGTCATTCGTGCCGTCGCCAATCATCGCGATGAGTTTGCCGCCCTCCTGCTCCTTGCGGATGCGGGCCAGCTTGTCTTCCGGCTTGGCTTGGGCAATGAAATCGTCCACGCCGGCTTCGGCCGCAATCGCCGCCGCGGTCTGCGGATTGTCGCCGGTGATCATCACGGTGCGCACACCCATCTTGCGCAGTTGCGCGAACCGCTCGCGGATGCCGCCCTTGACGATGTCCTTGAGGCGAATCACGCCCATGACGCGGGCGCCGTCCGTCACCACCAGCGGCGTGCCGCCCTGCGTCGATATGTCGAAGACAGTTTGTTCGACCGCCTTGGGATACAGGCCGCCGCGTTGTTCGACGTGATGGCGAATGGAATCCGCCGCGCCCTTGCGGATCACGCGCACGCCCTTGCCGTCGGGATCGATCAAATCCAAACCGCTCATCCGCGTCTGCGCGGTGAACGGCACGAACTTCGCCTGCGGCTCCGCGACCTCGCGCCCGCGCAGGTTGTACTTCTCTTTCGCCAGCACCACGATCGACCGGCCTTCGGGTGTTTCGTCGGCCAACGATGCCAGTTGCGCGGAATCGGCAAGTTCTTCCACCGGGATCCCCGGCGCGGGAATGAAATCCGTGGCCATGCGATTGCCGAGCGTGATCGTGCCCGTCTTGTCCAACAGCAACACGTCCACGTCGCCGGCGGCTTCGACCGCGCGTCCGCTGGTCGCAAGCACGTTGCGGCGCATCAACCGGTCGATACCGGCGATGCCGATGGCGCTCAACAGGCCGCCGATGGTCGTCGGGATCAGACATACGATGAGCGACAACAACACGGGAATCGACGTCAGCACCACGGCCTTCTGGCCGGCGGCGCTTTCGTTGTAGTGCGCGTACGGCGGCAGGGTGAACACGACCACGATAAACAACGCGGTCAAACTGACCAATACGATGTTCAACGCGATTTCGTTCGGCGTCTTTTGGCGCCGCGCGCCTTCAATCATCGAAATCATGCGGTCGAGGAACGAGTTGCCTTGTTCCGCCGTCACGCGGACAACAATCCGGTCGCTGATGACCTTCGTGCCGCCGGTGACGGCGCTGCGGTCACCGCCGCTTTCGCGGATGACGGGGGCCGACTCGCCCGTGATGGCGGATTCGTCCACGGTGGCGATGCCTTCCACAATCTCGCCATCCGCGGGAATCGTGTCGCCCGCCTCGCAGACAAACAATTCGCCGATCTTCAAGCTCGGCGCTGGGCACCGATATTTCCTTGCCCTTGACGAGTTTGCGGGCCATGGTTTTCGTGCGCATTTTGCGCAGCGCGTCGGCGTGGGCTTTGCCGCGTCCCTCGGCCATCGCCTCGGCGAAATTCGCGAACAGGCACGTGAACCACAACCAGAGGCAAATCTGGATGTTGAACAGGTTGCATCCGCCCGGCATGAACAGGATGGCCGTCGTCCAGATCGATCCGACCCAGACCACGAACATCACGAGGTTCTTGATCTCGTCCCGCGGATTCAGTTTCTTGAACGAGTCGATGACCGCCTGGCTCACCAACTCGGAGTATTTGATTTCGACTTTTGTGCTCATAAGTTCTCCCTAGAAAACGCGCCCGGCCAGCATCAGTCCGTGTTCGACCATGGGGCCGAGGCACAGCACAGGAAAAAACGTTAGCGCCGCGATAATCACGATGACGCCGAGCAATGTGAACGAGTACGTGAGCCCGTCGGTGGGCAGTGTGCCCGGCGAGGCGGGCACGGTCTTCTTGGCTGCGAGGCTGCCCGCAATCGCCAATGCGGCCACGATCACGATGAATCGACCGATAAAAAACGACACCCCGAGGGTGGAATTGTAGAAGGGCGTGTTGGCGCTTAGCCCGGCAAACGCGCTGCCGTTGTTGCCCGCAGCCTCGGAATAGGCATAGAGAATCTCGCTCAGCCCGTGCGGCCCGCCATTGGCGAGACCGGCCAGTCCCGCCGGCACCGAACAGGCGACCGCCGTACCGATCAGAATCACGGCGTTCGGCACCAACAATCCGATTACCGACCACGACGCCTCCCACGCGCCCAGTTTCTTGCCCAGATATTCCGGCGTGCGTCCAATCATCAGCCCCGCGATGAATACGGCGATCAGCACATGCAGCAGGATTCCATACATGCCGCAGCCAATGCCGCCGAACACGATCTCGCCAAGCTCGATGTTCCAGAGATCCACCAGTCCCGCCAACGGCGTCCAACTATCGTGCATCGAATTGACCGAACCGTTGGAGGTCGCCGTGGTCGCCGTGCCCCAGAGCACACTGTTCATCACGCCGTTGCGTACCTCCTTGCCCTCGAGCAATGGCTGGATGTTTCCCAGGACGGGATTGGGACGCGTCTCGGACCACCAGGCAATCGAGAAGCCGGTGAGATAGAGCACCAACATCACGCCAAACAAACACCACGCGTGCCGTCGGTTGCCCACCATCGCGCCGAACGTATAGACCAACGAGGCCGGCAACAGCAGGATGGCGAGCATTTCGACAAAGCCGGACACGGGCGTCGGGTTCTCAAACGGATGAGCGCTGTTCTGGCCGTAGAACCCGCCGCCGTTGGTGCCCAGTTGTTTGATCGCGATCTGGGACGCCGCCGGACCGGTCGGGATGTCCTGTGTCTCCACCTTCTGATCGATCATCACCGGCTTACCGTCGGGACCGTTTACAGGATTGCCCTTGTCGTCGGTCTTGGGAACCTGGGTCGTGTACGTCTCGACCAACCTGGCGCTCGCGTACGGCTTGAGGTTCTGCACCACGCCCTGCGACATCAGCATCAACGCCATCACGACCGACAACGGCATGAGCACGTAGACCGTGCTGCGCGTCAGATCGACCCAGAAATTGCCGATGGTTTTGGTCGAGGCGCGCTTCAGTCCCCGGGTGATCGCGAGCAACACGGCAATGCCCGTGGCCGCGCTCGTAAAATTGTGGACGGCCAGCCCCGCCATCTGCGAGAAATAGCTCATGGTGGACTCGCCGGAATACGCCTGCCAGTTCGTGTTTGTCACGAAGCTCATCGCCGTATTGAACGCGAGGTGCCAGGAGAGCCCGGCGAACTTCTGCGGATTCAAGGGCAGGACGCCTTGCGCCATCAACTGCACGAAGGTCGCGAGGAACCCGACGAGATTGAAGATCAGCACCGCCGCAAGATAACCCTTCCATGTCATCTCCTCGGCCGGGTCCACGCCGCTCAGCCGGTAAATCCATTTCTCCACCGGACCGAGGGCTCCCGACAAGAATGTTCGCTTCCCCTCGAACACCCGCGCCATGAATCCGCCCAACACCGGCGTCAAGCCGACGAGCAGGCCAAAATACAGTACCAGTTGGATGATCTCGTTTATTCTCATAGTTCGCTCGCTTTTCTGCGGTCAACTATGACACCTCTCGCCTCGGCCTGTTAATCAAAACAGGCCCAAAACCCGTTAAAAAAGCGTTAAGGCGCGCCCGCTCCACACGTGAACGGAGGGAAAAACCAAAGAATTGCCGTCAGAGCGGCAATGACAGGCTCTTGTCAGGGACGGCGAATGCGGATCTTAAAGAATGCCAACGAGGCTGGCTGGCAGATTCTCGTCCAGCTTGATCTTCATCACACGCTCGGCAAACTGGGAACAGGCAGGTCTTCCTTAGCCGATGCGGCCGCGAAACCGATCACAGCCCGCACGTCGTCTTTCTTCAGAGTCGGAAAATCCTTCAGAATCTCCTTGATAGTCGCGCCCTCCGCCAAGCTGGCCAGGATGCTGCGCACGGTTACGCGTGTGCCCTTAATGACGGGTTCGCCACCGCAGATTTTCGGATCGCGAACGATGCATTTGGCGTAGTCCATACATCCCTCTGGTCGTGTGTACCGTGTGCATGACGATACACGATCTTGGCAGCCAAGACAACGCTGGGCTTTCGCTACCAAAGGCGGCGATTTAGGTCGGGAAGCGGACATCAACATTCGACTCAACAGGCTAATCATGAATGCGTTGTGGATGTTCTAGCGCGAATCAATGGGGTCTTATCTTCTCAAGGCATCATCCTCCCGGGCGTCTATGTGTGAAAGCCAAACCATTCTCTTTGTTGATGAGCCGGAACATAAGAAAACGCTTGCAGGGGATTTGCGATTCGGTCATCGCAAGTTGGATCGCGTGGGTGATCCCATGGGCGATTTTGGCCATCATTCCGCTTGCTCGTGGTCGGGGTCAAATTGTCTTCGACCTGGTTGTGGCATTGCTCGCGGGTTTTGGGGTGTTTCAGTTGGTTCGAAGCTTGGGCGCAAGATGGCTGCGTCGCCGAAAGAGGCCTCGCCGGCTGTCTCCGGCATCGAAACCGAACAAAACGAACCCGGCCCACTGTGGCATTGTCGGGAAAGCACGCCGGTGCTATGCTCACAAACGCAAATGCAGGCGCTCATCATCATCCTCAGCGTGTTCACGCTTGTCGCGGTTGGCGTATTGATCGTCGTGGTCGCCCGTGAGGGCAACAAGCCGCCACCGCCGCCCGACCAGTCGCTGCTGCTGATTCAGCAGCAGATGAACGGGTTGCAGGAGCGGCTCGACAAGTTCGGCCAGACCGTTGCCGAGAACCTGCAGCAATCCGCCTCGCAGATGAACAGTCGCCTCGACAACGCTGCCAAGGTTGTTGGCGATTTGCGTGAAAAGGTCGGTCAAATCCACGAGGTCGGCAAAGCCGCCGCCGATCTGGTGAACATTCTCCGCGCGCCGAAGCTCCGCGGCGGAATGGGCGAGTTGTTTCTGGGCGATCTGCTGGGACAGATTCTGCCGCCCGAGCATTTCCATTTGCAGCACCGGTTCCGCAGCGGCGAGGCGGTCGACGCGGTGATTCATATCGGAAACAAGCTGGTGCCGGTGGACTCGAAATTCCCGCTGGAGAATTTCCGCCGCATCATCGACGCCCAGAGCGATTCGGAGCGCGTGGCGGCCCGCAAACAATTCCTGCGCGACGTGAAGAAACACGTCGATGCGATTTCCACGAAATATATACTGCCCGACGAAGGCACCTACAATTTCGCGTTGATGTACGTTCCCGCCGAGAACGTTTACTACGAGACGATCATCAAGGAAGAAGCCAGCGCGTCGGGCGAAGAACGCCCGTTGTTCAGCTATGCGCTGGAGAAACGCGTCGTACCCGTGTCGCCAAACAGTTTCTACGCGTATTTGCAAACGATCCTGCTCGGCCTCCGCGGTATGCAGGTCGAAGAACGCGCCCAGGAAATCCTCAACACGCTCGCGCGCCTGCGCGGCGATTTCGAGCGCGTCCAGGAAAGTTTCCGCGTGCTCGGCAAACATCTCACCAACGCGCAGGGCAGCTATTCCGACGGCGAGAAAGCGCTGGCGAAATTCGACGCCAAACTCGGCCAGATCGAACAACCCGTCATTTCGCCGGCCGACCAACCCAAACTCACCTGAAAGAAGCGGTCACGGGACGGCCTTCGGTAACGCAAGCTGGTAGAAGCTCGCTCGAACGTTCCCGGAAGAAACTTCATTCGTTCCCACCCTCACGAATTCATTTCGGTTGGTGGTCGCGAGGAGGAATGCCTGGAGGATTTCGCCGGACTCGTTGACGACCATTTCCAGGTGCGGATTGATCAACTGCCATTGATCGGGCCCGCTGTCCATGTACAGCTTCTTCAGCGATTGAAGAGCCTGAACCTTGTTCATGAGCCCCAATCGGACAAAGTAGACTGATTCCGGCTCGACCAGTTGCGGAGAATACCGTGGCGGCAATTGCTCCAACGCATACGTCGTCAGATCAAGAGAGGTCCCGGGAACGCGCTTCGTCGAAACGCGCAATCGTTCCGGGCAAAAAATGTTGATTGTGCGTCCCGAGGCCATATCCACTCCCGTGATTCGTCCCCCCGGTTCGGTAAGCGCCAAAATGGAACCGTCGCCCGCCGGCAGTCGCTCAAGCGTGTCGAGCAGGATATCCGGCGCGTAGTAATAGACGAGGATGTAACTGTCGTAGGCTGGATAAGCAATATACGCTCGTGGGCCGGCGGCTTCCCGTACCGGCTCGACCAGGTGCTTCCAATCGAGCGGCGTCCAGCCGAGCACGGCGGAGTGCAATCCGACAACCGGCAACACCGCTGCGAGCGTCACGACGGCGTTTCTCCATTTCGCCCCCATTCTTCCCGCCGCCAGATCGAGCGCATGGCACAACCCCATGGCCCCCGCCGCGCAAACCAGTGGCACCAGGGGCACATAGGCACGCGGCGGAAGCGCGGAAAAGAACCACGCGGCCACCAACGCGCATGCCGTCGTGGCATTGCCTGTCCACAGGGTCCGGTCCCTGACGCAGAGGCACAGTCCAGTCACCGCCAGGATCATCATCGGCCACAAGCCGAGCGCCTCCGATTGTTTCCGCATCGAAACGCAGCCATTGCGATGGCGATGAAATTACCTTCCCAAACTTCGCCTGCGCATACCCGAGTCCCGCGGCCCCGTAGGAGATCCACACGGCGCAGAACATGGCCAGCGCGGTGTAGGCCGTGACGGCGCGCCATTCGCCCGCGAGAAACCGTGTGCGTGGCAACGTCGCTTGCTTCTTTCCGCGGATGACGCGGGCGACGATGTCCGCGAGGGCGATCGGCAAAATAAAAATCCCCGTGGTCGGCAACACGGTCATCGCCGCCGCACCCGCAACGACGGCTGCCGCCAGCATCCATCCCTCTCGCTCCGGGCAACGATACGCATTCGAGATCAACGCGGCATACGTCAAGAGCAAGAGCGTCTGTAGTGAATAGCCACGGGCTGTCCCTCCATAATGAAACACGGCCGCGTTTGCCGCCACCCAGCCCGTGGCCAGCAACGCCGCATCCCAACGTTGCGTCAATCGATGCATCAGGAACGGGAGGCAAATCCACAACAATGTTCCCGCGATCAGGGAGGGGAGACGAACGACAATTTCCGAGTCACCAAGGCATGCGGTCGCGATCCGAATCAGCAGGCTGTTAAGGGGATGGTTGTTGGGGGTCGCCATGTCGGAGAAGATGTGCGCGACGGACGGCCCGTGGGCGTATTCCTGCAGCGTCCAGAGTTCGTCATATTCGAGGCCGCGCCGGGCGGCCCCCAACCAGGCGGTCACGACGATGCCCATCACCATGGCAACAATCGCGATGATCAGGATGCCCGGGACGTGCTCGCGTTGGCTGCGATCCATCATTCGCGCTGATCACCCTGGCCAACCGACGAAGACGGGTCGGTTCCATGAAGCGGTGCCATATTTCTCGCGAACGAGCTTTTCGGCAGCAGCCCGCTCGGAGTCTGCGACCACATACGTCTCGAACTCGACGCCCAGAATCGCCTGAAACCCGCGCTGGAGTTGCCCGGCGGAAAGTTTCGCGGCGATGGATCCCTGATGCAACAGGCCGGATTTCGTGCGGCGTTGCGCGCCCCCGGCGAGTTTTCGCCCATCCAGCACCACGTCACCACGAACAGGCTTCTGAAAGCACTCGTACTGGCCCTGGGGCGATTGAAGCATCGCTTCGTGCAGCACTGGCCTCGATTCAAACGCGGCGGCCACGGCCTTGTGCAATGCGCAGTACGCGTCGGCGGTCTTCATCGCATACAAACCGTGCGCAGGCGGCACGACCACCGTGTACGTGGTGTCCTGGGTGTGATACACCACGCCGCCGCCTGTGGGACGACGGACCACGTCATGGCGCTCCGCCAGCGGCGCGGGGAACTTCTGAAAATAGCCAAACGAGACGGATGACTTCTCCCACGCGTAGACGCGCAGCAGCGGGCGTCCGCGTTTTGCCGCGCTGTGGAGCAACGCTTCGTCCAATGCCATGTTCCACGCCGCGCCGGCGGGTGGGGAGTGCAGAAAATCCCAAGTTTCGGTCATGCGACGAGTGTAGCGCGGATGTTGCATGGGCACAATTGCTCGTGTATCCTGTGCCATCTCGGAGTACCGATCACATGACACTGACAGAGAAAATCATGGCCCGCGCGGCGGGCAAGAAATCCGTGCAGCCCGGCGACAATGTCTGGGTGAACGTGGACGTCCTTATGACGCACGACGTGTGCGGCCCGGGCACCATCGGCGTGTTCCAGCGCGAGTTTGGCAAGCACGCCAAAGTCTGGGACCGTGAGAAGATCGTCATCATCCCCGACCATTACATTTTCACGGCGGACTCGAAGTCGAACCGCAACGTGGACATCCTGCGTGCGTTCGTTCACGACCAGAACATCAAGTATTTCTACGATGTAATCGACGATCCGCACGGCGCCTGGCATTTCGATCCATCCAAGGGCCAGCTCAAACGCCAGTACGGCGGCAGCTTTGCGGGCGTGTGCCATACGGCGTTGCCGGCCAAGGGCCACACAAGACCCGGCGAGGTCCTGCTTGGCACGGACTCGCACACGTGCATGGCGGGCGCGTTCGGCGAATTCGCGACTGGCATCGGCAACACCGATGCTGGCTTCGTGTTCGGCACGGGCAAATTGTTGCTCAAGGTGCCGGAGACGATGCGGTTCTGGCTGGAAGGCTCGTTGCAAAAGGGCGTGATGGCCAAGGATGTCATCCTCCATTGCATCGGCGACATCGGGTTCGACGGCGCGACCTATCGTGCGATGCAGTTCCAGGGGCCCGGCGCCAAGGCCCTTACCATGGATGACCGCATGACCATCACCAACATGGCCATCGAAGCAGGCGGCAAGAACGGGATTTTTGAGCCTGACAAGACCACATTCGCGTACGTCGATGAGCGCACGAAGGCGAACGGCACGAAAGCCAAGTACGACGCGTTGTTCTGCGACTCCGATGACAAACAGAAGTTCGTGTACGACAAGAAATTCGATCTCTCGAAGCTCGAACCGACCGTGGCGTGTCATCCCAACCCCGGCAACCGCAAACTCGCCCGGGAACTTGGCAGCATCCAACTCGACCGCGCCTATATCGGCTCGTGCACGGGCGGCAAAACCAGCGATTTCCTGGCGTTCGCGGAAGTCATCAAGGGCCACAAGGTCAAGATTGACACATTCGGCGTTCCCGCAACGCCCGATGTGGTGCACGACTTGCAGGCGGCGAAGATGAACGGCAAGACCGTGTGGCAGGTGCTCGAGGAAGCCGGCGTGCAAATGACCGAGAACGCCAGTTGCGCGGCGTGCCTGGGTGGTCCGACCGATACATTTGGGCGGTTGAACAAGCCGATGAAATGCATCAGCGCGACGAACCGGAATTTCCCGGGACGCATGGGCCATCTCGAATCGCAGGTGTTTCTCGGCTCGCCGTACACCGTGGCCGCCAGCGCGATCACGGGCCACATCACTGACCCGCGAGAAGTTTTAGGCTGATGAAATTATATCTTCTCCGTCATGGCACCGCCTCGGATTTGGCGTCGAGTGATGCGGAGCGAGAATTGACTCGGGAGGGTGAAGAGGAAGCACAGATCGCGGGTTCGGCGCTGGCCGAACTGGGCGTCAAACCTTCGCATATTTTGAGCAGCCCGTTGGCGCGCGCTCGTCAGACCGCCGAGATTGCGGCGCAAGCTCTCGAGATCCACGGCGCCGTAGAATCGCTGAACGAACTCGCGAACGCTACGCCGACTCAAGCGCTTCTTCGGGCGCTGAAACCATACGCCTCTGAGGATGAAATCCTGTTGGTTGGCCACATGCCGTCGCTCTCCGAGCATTTGGCGGCGTTGATTGGATCGAAGAGTCCACAGGGGTTGGCCCTGGGCAAGGCGTGCATCGCTTGCGTGGGGCTGGATGAACTGCGCCCGGGTCGAGGTCAGCTTCGCTGGCTATTGCGCCAGAAGCAGTTACGTTGTATCGCTGAACGCGAGGCGTAGTTCGCCATCGGGTCGCGTTCATCGGTTCGGGACTACGGCGGAATCCTTTTTGAAACCGCTTGTAAGGTTGCACCATCTGCTTACAGTGGGTGGTTGACGCGCCAGGAATGGAAGGAACAACGCACTGGAACATGAGTAGACTGCCATGAACCCAGATAACGAACCGCTTGCCGCTCCCGCACCTATACCCGCCGAACTACCATCCGCTGCGACCAGTCGAGCATCACGCAAGCGGTTTATTCCCCTTGTCGTCGCCATCGGTGTGCTCATCGTCGGGGCGGTCGCGGCCTATTACTTCTTTGCCGTCCGCCCGTACGAGACGACCGACGATGCGTTCGTCGATGGGCATGCGATCCAGATCGGCCCAAAGGTACCAGGGCACGTGCTGACGTTGTTCATCAACGACAATCAGTTTGTCAAGAAGGGCGACCCGCTCGTGCAGATCGACCCTCGCGATTACGACGTGGCCCTGGCCCAGGCGCGCGCCAACCTCACGGCGGCCCAAAGTCGTTTGGCGCAGGCCAAACATCAGGTCATTGTTTCGCGCGCCAAGGCGGAACAGGACCGGGCCGCCGTCGGTGTCGCCGAAGCGGAAGCCACGCGGGCCGAAGCCGACTTCGCGCGCTATCAAAACGTGGAAAGCCGGGCGGTTTCGCGCGAGCAGGTGGATACGGCCATCGCGGCCGCGCATTCCAGCGCCGCGGCACTCGAGGAAGCGCGCAGGAAAGCGGATGCCTCCGACGCGCAGATCGGCCAGGACCAGACACAGATCCCGACTGCGGACGCGGGCGTGCAACAGGCCGAAGCCGCGTTGCGCCAGGCGGAACTGAACCGCTCCTACGCCGACATCACCGCGCCCGACGACGGCTGGGTGACGCACCGCGTGGTCGAACAGGGTCAGTACCTGCAGGTGGGGCAGGCGTTACTGGCGATCGTGCCGCGCAACGTGTGGATCACCGCCAATTACAAGGAAACGCAATTGACGTACATGAAACCCGGCCAGCCGGTGTGGATCAGAATCGACGCGTTTCCGCAGAGAAAGTTCCGAGGGCACGTGGACAGCATCCAGGCCGGCACGGGCGCGCAATTCAGCCTGTTGCCGCCCGAGAACGCGGCGGGCAACTACGTCAAGGTCGTGCAACGCGTGCCGGTTAAGATTGTTTTTGATGAAGGTGACGACCCGCCGCAGATGTTGCCGCTGGGCGCGTCCGTGGTGCCCGAGGTGAAAGTGCGATGACCGATGGCGCCACAGTCCGTACCGACGAAGCGCTTTGGCAGCAGCCGCACAATCCGTGGATCATCGCGCTGGTGGTGACGATGGCGACGTTCATGGAGGTGCTGGACACCAGCGTCGCCAACGTGTCGTTGCCGCACATCGCGGGAAATTTGTCGGCGGGCCAGGACGAGAGCACGTGGGTGCTGACGTCGTACCTCGTCTCCAACGCCGTCGTGCTGCCGCTCAGCGGATGGATATCAGAACGGGTTGGCCGCAAGCGATTCTACATGAGTTGCGTGGGGCTGTTTACGATCAGCTCGCTGCTGTGCGGTCTGGCGCCCAGTCTTGGCTGGCTGGTGTTTTTCCGCGTGTTGCAGGGTGCGGGCGGCGGCGGCCTCCAGCCCAGTGAACAGGCGATTCTCGCGGACACATTTCCACCGGCCAAGCGCGGAATGGCGTTCGCGGTCTATGGCATGGCCGTGGTGGCCGCGCCCGCGCTGGGACCGACGCTGGGCGGATGGATCACGGACAACTTTACGTGGCGCTGGATTTTCTTCATCAATGTGCCCGTCGGCATCCTGTCGCTGATCCTGACGTCGCGGTTGATCTCCGACCCACCGTACCTGAAGAACAAGAAACGAACCGGCGCGAAGATCGACTACATCGGATTTGGGCTGATCGCCGTTGGGCTTGGCTTCCTGCAGGTGGTGTTGGACAAGGGCCAGCGCGCCGACTGGTTCGAGGCCGATTATATCCGCGTGTTTACCTTTATTTTTGTGACGGCGTTGATTCTGGCGGTGATTTGGGAATTACGCGTCAAGGATCCCATTGTGGAACTGCGGCTGCTCAAGGACCGCACGTTTTTCATGGGGTGTTTCATGCTCTTCATGGTGGGATTTGTGTTGTACTCCACGACCGTGCTGCTTCCCCAGTATGCCCAGGACCTCATGGGCTACACCGCCGAGGAAGCCGGAATGCTGATTTCGCCCGGCGGGGTCACCATCATGCTATTAATGCCGCTGGTCGGGTATCTGGTCACGCACTACGATGCACGCAAGATCATCGCCTTCGGCTTTCTGATGGTCGGGCTGGCCACGCTCAACATGATGCGATTCAACCTGGGCGTCGATTTTCGGACGATGATGTGGGCGCGCGTGTTCCAAGCGGGCAGTGTGGCGTTCCTATTCGTGCCGATCAACACCATCGCGTTTGCCTATCTGCCGCGCGAAAAAAGCAATGCAGGCTCGGGTTTGATCAACCTCGCCCGCAACATCGGCGGCAGCGTGGGCATCTCGATGGTGACAACCACGCTGGCGCGGCGGGCCCAATTTCATCAATCGGTGCTCGTCGCCCATCTGTCCCCCTATGACGCCCATTTCATGAACACCGTGCGAGCGTTGACACGTGGTTTCGCCGCTTCCGGGGCCGGCACGGTCATGGCCACCAAACAGGCGTATGCGGCGATCGGCGGGATGGTGGCGCAGCAATCGGCGATGCTGGCGTACCTGGATAACTTCTGGTTGTTGGGTTTGTCGGCGTTGGCGCTGGTCCCGCTAACGTTCCTAATGAAGAAATCGAGGCCGGGAGGAGCCATCGCGGTGCACTAACATGATCCGCGTCATCGCCATCGAACGGGAATTTGGCTGCGGCGGAAGCGCGCTTGCCGAAACCCTCGCCACGCGACTCGGTTGGAAGTTGCTGGACCAGTCGTTGACCGAAGAGGTCGCGCGCATTGCCCAGGTCGCTCACACAGTTGTGGAACAGCGTGAAGGACGTTTGGATCCGCTGTTCTACCGGCTCGCCAAGGTTTTCTGGCATGGCTGCTACGAGAAAGGCATCCCTGTCAGCGGACAGGAAACCTTCGATGCGGACCGCGCGCTGGCGCTGGTCCAACAGGTCGTCGAACAAGCGGGGGCCGAAGGTAAGTGCGTGATCGTCGGGCGGGGTTCGGCCTATTTTTTGCGGCAGCGGACCGACACGCTCCGGGTGTTCCTGTTTGCGCCGCGCGAATTCAAGTTTCGCTTCCTACTGGGCCACACACAGAACGAAGCCAAGGCGAATGAGTTGCTCGATACGGTCGACCACAACCGCAAGATGTTTGTGAAACACTATTTTAATTTGGAGTGGCCGGTCCGCTCCGTGTATCACGCCATGCTCAATGCCGCGCTCGGCGATGACCTGGTTCTCGCGACCATCCTCGATTTGATGGACGCTCTCAACAAGAAGGAAACGTCGTGATGAAAACCCGAACCGCGTTCCGACTCGCCCTGGCAACCGTGGCGCTGGCGGGCTGTGCCGTCGGACCCGATTATCATCCACCGAAGACACAAGCGCCCGCCAACTGGAGCGAAGCCCAACTCGGCGGCACGACCAATGGCGCGATGACGGTGGTCGAGTGGTGGAAGACATTCCATGATCCTGAATTGAACTCGCTCATCCAGCGTGCGGCTGCGACCAATTACGATCTGCGCGTCGCGGATGGGCGCCTGCATGAGGCCCGCGCGCTCCGGGCGAGCGCGGTTTTTGACCTCGGCCCGACAATCAATGGTGGCGCGGGCTATGCCGATACGCGCCAGTCCAAAAACTCGATTCCATTCAACACGTCGGGACCCGTTGGCGGCCAGATCAGCAGCAACTACCTTTTTCGTACCGACCTCTACGACGCGCATTTCGATGCGAGCTGGGAGATCGACGTGTTCGGCGGGAAACGACGGGCCCTCCAGGAGGCAAACGCCCTGCTCGCTTCCGCCGAGGAAGATCGGCGCGACGTGCTGGTGAGCGTTCTCGCCGAGGTCGCGCGCAATTACATCGATGTCCGCCATTTCCAGCAACGCCTGGCTATTGCCCACCAAAACATCGCGGCCCAGCAAGATGCCGTCGATATCACCCGCGACCGTTTCCATGCCGGCCTGGCCAGTGAACTGGACGCCAAGGAAGCGGACGTATTGCTGGCCACCACGCAATCGCAAGTCCCCGTATTCGAACAATCGCTCAAGCAGGCGGTGCATCGGCTGGGAGTGCTCATCGGCCAGGAACCGGGCGCGTTGCTCGATGAACTCAGTGCCGCCGCGCCGATCCCCGCGCCGCCACCCGAAGTGCCGGTCGGTCTGCCGTCGGATTTGTTGCGTCGGCGGCCGGACGTTCGCCGGGCCGAGCGTCAACTGGTGGCGGCGACCGCCAACATCGGGGTCCAAACCGCCGAGTTATTCCCGAAATTCTCGCTGACCGGCGTGGCCGGTTTCCAAAGTTTCTCCGCCGGCGACTGGTTTAACGGCGCCAGCAAGTACTGGTCCGCGGGGCCGACGGTGACGTGGCGCATCCTGGATTATGGCCATGTGCGCAGCCAGATCCAGACGGCCAACGCCCAGGCGCAGCAATCCCTCGCGATGTACGACAAGAGCGTCCTCACGTCGTTGGAGGACGTTGAGAATGCCCTGATAGCCTACTCGCAGGAACAGGTTCGCCACCACTCGCTGCAAGAGGCCGTGGACGCCAGCCGCGGCGCGGTCGAGATTTCCAATGAACTCTACAAGAACGGATTGACCGGCTACCTGAACGTGGTCGATGCCGAACGTTCGCTGTATCAGGCAGAGGACGCACTCGTCCAAAGCGAGCGCACCGTTACGGTAAACCTCGTGGCGCTGTACAAGGCGCTCGGCGGCGGATGGGAAGATTCCCGCGTGGCCGACACGCGGACGCGGTAGCGCGCCAGCGAAAAACCTGAACTCTTCCCACGGCAGTCAGCATCGAAATGGGGGCACGACCATTACGGAGGGTTCATGAATGCGAACCTCGAAAAGGTAAAACTGCTGGCCCGCGATTTGCGGGATGGAAAAGAGTTCCCACGCAGCCCGCGTGAAACACTCGCAGGCTATGTGCTCGCGGCTCGGGCAATCGACAAGTGCCGCGCTGTCCTTGTCGGATGGGAGGGCGAGTATCACTCCAATTGTCCTCTCGACCGGATGTGGCTGAAATTCGCGGAGATCGAGTACGCGGATTTCCGCGCGTTCGTGGCCTCGGGTGCGACCGATGATGAGATTGCGGTGTGGATCGGGGAATATGCCAAAAAGCGGCCGCCTGTCGAGATCATCCTCTGGAACAACAAACTGCGCGATCAACGCCTGAGCGAGATGACGCCGGAATTGCAGGAATACATGGAAGACTACATCAGGAAATTCATCCCTCGAAACCGTGTCGTGTACCACTGGTTTGACGTATACGACATCGAGGAAGAACGGATTTGAATCCCAAGGGGCACTTGTCGGGACGACGGCAGGAGAGACTGACATGCAACCAATCCTCGATGGAATTCTCACAGTCAATTTGGTTCTCACTACCGTTGTCTTTTATGTGGCCGCCAGAATCTACGTGCTCCCAAGGCTCGGGGAGTTCAAACGACGGACGATTCTTCTCCCGATTCTGCTTCTGCATTCGCTTCGGCATCTCGGCTTGATGTTTCTCATGCGAGGCGCGATCTATCCGGGGATGCCCCCGCAATTTGCCTACCCGGCCGCGATTGGCGATCTCATTACCGCGGCGCTCGCATTCACAGCCATCCCGGCCGTAGCGGCGAATCGCCCGGCCGGTCAAACGCTCGTGTGGATATTCAATGTCGTTGGGACGCTCGACCTGATTGCGGCGATCACTCTCGCCACGATCTACAACGCGCCCATTTACATGGGTGCGGCGTATTGGATCCCGGCGTTTTGGGTTCCGCTCCTGTTGGTGACGCACTACATCACGTTTCTCGTTCTGACCAAATATTAAAGTGGGGGATCCGGCTCGATACATGGTTTGACATCGGCCCGGCCCTTGAGCGCCGCGCCCACGATTCGCTCGCTGTACCCTCTTCGTAATTCGGCGCGGTGTCGATCAGGTTCAGACCCGCGTCCATCGCCCGGCGGACCGGCGAGGCGGGAATATGTTTCGCCAGACGGGATGAGTCGCCTTTGATGACGTCACTTTCTGTCCACCACGCACATTCGGTAATTGGCCACCGGATGACGTGGGGTGCCCATCGGCGTGCCTTCCGTCAAGACGAAGAACGCCTTCTTGTCCAGAATGGCATGCACGTGGACCGTGCCGGTGCCGACATAGCCCCAGACATCCCCGCCACTGCGTTGGGAGAGACAATGGACGCTGTTATAGGTGACCGACAAACCCGTGTTCGAGAGCAGGCGCACCTCGGTTGTCGTATCAAAGGCGTAGACGACATCCTGGCCAAATACGAGGTCGGCCCCGATGTTCCGGACGCCCCAGGAGGTGGCGCCACTCTTGCGATCGAGTTTCATCAAGTACTGGACCGGCGCCCGCGGATCGGTCGATCCTTCCTTGAAAATGTCGTCGGCGGGAAACTTCTTCCCCTCGCTCGCCATGAAATCGTTCCTCGACAGCTTGATGGTTACATAGACGCCGTCGTCCGGCCCGACGACAAGACGGCTTGGTTTGAGATTGTTGCGAGTCCATTTCTGTCGGCCGGTCTTCGCGTCGAAGGCGACCACGCTGTTGCCCGCCGCCACGGCGAGCACATTGCTGTTGGCGGCAACGAGCCTGGGGGAGGCAGCGAGCGAGGTTTGCCAGAGTGGCTGGCTCTCATTTCCGAACACGAGCAGGTCGTGATCCGATACCACGCAGACAAACGGCCCAACGGACTCGATCTGGGGGATTCCTTTGCTCGAAACACTCACGCGGCCGGCATCGGCCCCGTTTTCCAGTGAACGGAATCGGACCGTGTAATTTTGCGATGGCTGATCCTTTTCCGGCTCTTCCTGGTCCGTCGCCATTTCAACGTCGAGGCTGCCACGGGCCATCGCGCGTTGAATTCCGGCGAACATAGTGCCGCGAAACGCGCTCACATCCATGCCGGAAGCGGTGAGTTCCCCATCGTCAGCGTTGGCCGAACTCGCCGTCGGCGGGGTGTCTTTGGTGATGCTGGCCACGCGCTTGCCGGGGACCGGAACGGCGGCCACATAGGCGGAAGCGTCGGCGTCCGACCAGAGTTCGTGGCCGTCGGCGAACGCCAGGCACAGGGCGCGTGGTGGGACGGCCTTGCCCTTGCCGCGGCGCGCGGAGAGGACACACAGCAGACCGTCCTCGTGCGGGAGCACCTGCGCCAGCGAGATGTCCGGCTGAAAGAACTTCCAGAGAACATCGCCGGTCTGGGTCTTCAGAACGACCAACTGCCGCTGCGAGCGCAGGATGGTGGTGTCTCCGTTGACATCGAAAAGGGTTAATGGGTCGCGGAGTTGGCTCGCATCACCGTACAACGCGGCCTCGGCGGAGTCGGCGGCCTGATTGGAGAGAGAAAGAGGTTCTTCCAGCGAGCGGAGGTCGACCTTCCATTGTTTCTGCTGCGTGGTCATGTTGACGAGGCTCAGCTCGTCGTCGGCCTGCACAAGTGTGCGGATGGAATCCAATGGTCGGGCATTGAATTGATAGGGCCCGGACAGGGTCTCGAAACTGGCGATGACGTGAGGACGAGGACCCCAGAATTGCTGGTAAACGACGTAGCCGACGTAGCCGACGACGAAGACGACGGCGAGCTGCGCCACTCTTTTCAACGTGGAGAAGATGATGGCGACCACACGCTCGAACTTTTCGTCGTCCCCGACGGTCGGGGTCGTGTCGGTCACGGCGGACGGCTCGGCGCTGCCGACGGCGGTGCGGCATTCATTGCTGCAGTAATAGCCGCTCTCCCGCACGCAGGTCATGCACAGTGGCTTTCCACAATTCATGCAATTGTGGGTGGCGGGCTGATCCGGATGGTGGACACAGGCGACCTCGAATTGAGGTTCCCGGGATTCCAACGCGCCGGTTTCTTCCGCGGCGCCGGCTTGGTCAGCCTGGGCGAGGATGTCGGAGGCGCGGGCGCCGCATCGGGGGCACCGCGCCCGCTGGGCGACCTGTTCGTTGATCACTTCAAAATGCGCACCACAGGAGCAATTGATCTCAATCACGGGGTCTTCCTTTCCATTTGAATTCTTTGCGGAACATGAGATTGGGGTACGCTGGAGCCGCCGGGCCCGCTTGCGCCGGGGCCGGCGCGGTTTCCGACGCGGTCATCTTCCGGGTCATGGAACGCAGTTCCTGTTCAATCACCGCCGCCTGCTCCGGCCAATTCTTCTGACGGTAGAAAGTCAGGGCCCCCAGGAGAACGTCCTCGGCGCGCTTCACCATGCCCGCGCACTCCCAGCAAAGCGCCCACTTGGTCCGGGATTCGGCACAATGCGGGTAGCGTTGGGCGAGGCGCTGGTACATCTCCATGGCTGGATACCATTTCTGTTTGTAGAACAGGTGGTCGGCTTCCTTCATGAGATACTCTTCCTCGCCCTGGCACCATTCGCGCGTGGCGAGCGCCATCGCCAGCCCCAGGGCGAACCCGCCGATATGCCCCCAGTACGCCACCTGCGCACCGCCGGCACGTAGCGAGAAGAAACCGAAGATGAGTTGGAGCCCGATCCAGAAGCCAATGAAGAACAGGGAATTGATGCGCGTAATCCCGTGGCGCATGATGAACGGCACGGGAATGAACGCGCCGAACCACATGCGGATCTTAAAGCGCGGGAAACGCACCAGATAGTAGCCGAGCAGCCCGGAGATCGCCCCCGATGCGCCGACGAGGGGTTCGTCGAGGTTGGGGAAATGTCCGGCAACCGCCGTGAGCCAATACAACAGCACCGAGGCCAGGCCGCTGACGAAGTAGAGGGAGAGGAATTTTCGTTCGCCGAGCACGTCCTCCAGGTCGCTCCCCGCGAACCAGAGGTAGGCCATGTTTCCACCGATGTGCAGGAGGCTGGTCAGATAGTCCGTCCACGCGGCTTGCGCTTCGGTTGGCCAGCCGGCATGCAGGAACATGTGGGTGAAGAATTGCCAGGGCCGTGGATGGGCCGCGACGAAGCCGAACAGGGTGGCGACATGACGGTAGTTGAAAAGATTCGATACGAAATAGATCGCGATGTTGGCGCCAATGAGCGAGAGCGTGGCCACGGGGACGCGGCTGCGATCATGATCCGACCCGGTTGGTATGAGCAAGGCAATCATACCTGCGCGCTTCCTGCGCGGCATTGTGCCGTATTGGGATGAGAGAAGCAAACCGTAAATCGAGCGTTCTTGCGGGTTTGACGTTGCGCACGAAAGGGCTGTCCGCTACATTCCCGCGGCCATGGCTGGCACATCCGCAAAACGCAAATTGGCAGCATCGAAGTCCCCGGTTCCTGGCGACCCGGGGTTGAACCTGGCCTGGATCAATCCGTTCCACGTGCTGTCGCCGGGCGACCGCGCACCCGAGGAATGCAATGCGTTCATCGAATGCCCGATGCGCAGCAAAATCAAGTACGAGTTGGACAAGCACAACGGGATTCTCCACATCAGCCGCACGTTGCACAGCTCCGTGCACTACCCGAGCAACTACGGGTTCATTCCTCAAACCTATTGCCGCGACCACGACCCGCTCGATGTCCTGGTGCTCTCCCAGGAGCCCGTGGTTCCCGGTTGCGTCATGAAGGCGCGGCCGATCGGCATGTTGCGCATGATCGACCAGGACCTGGAGGACATCAAAATCATTGCCATCCATGTCAATGATCCGATGTTCGAAAGCTACACGGACATTTCGCAACTGCCGCCGCATGTGCTGCGGGAGGTGCGCCACTTTTTCGAGATTTACAAGGAATTGGAGAACGCCAAACTGCCCGTGGTCGAGGATTTCCGTGGCCGAATTGATGCCCACACCATCATCCGTGAATCCATTGCCGCGTACAAACGTTTCCGCCTCCGGCTTCTCGATTGCGAGTTCCCGGACTACTGAACCGATTCGTAGCTTCTTTGTTCAGTTACGAGCAACCAGGTTCTGCCAGGCGCGCACCCGCGAACGACTTGTAACCATCTCGTAACAGATTGTGAAAGATTTCACTTGCATTGGCCCCGGTGATCTGATAAGCGCTCAGACAAGCTCACGGCACGTCGCAGCGTCGAGCGGAGGGGGCGTGGCGCAGGATGAGGACGTGGCATTGCGACAGGACGGGGCGTGAGCGTAGTTGGTTGCCCGGCCGGTTGGTTCGTCCGGGTGCGGTTGCTCTTTTCGCGACCGCAAGTTTGCTTTCATACTTTCTCCCCGATTCCCGCACCGTTCTTGCCCAAGACACCGACGTCGTAGCAGCGGCTTCCTCCCCTGTGACTCCTACCGTCACATCGAACGGGTCGTTTACTTGCGTGACCGTGCCCGCCCCGGCGGGGGGAGCCGCTTGGGGAGCGGTTTGCGCCGGGAATACCTATACGTACACGGCGTCGGGCTGGTGCTCGAGGGGCGGTTGTGGCTCTGGCTGCGAGACGGACCCGGATGGCAAGGACCAAAGCGGGGCCATCGTCGGTTCTAGCGGCGGCGGTCATGCAAGCGCGATGCTTTGCCCGGGCGCCGTTTTCTACTCCCTTGTCGGCAAGATCGATGGCGGGTCTTGCTTCCAGTTGGGCACCACTGGCAGCTTCACTGCGTCGGCTTCGGGTACGCTACAGGCTCTACTTTAACGATGACGACTATGGAGACAACAGCGGCTCGTTCACGTTCTGTACTGCTCTGTCGGCTACCGCAACGGTGACCTTCGTGGACGCACAAGGTTTCCAGCCGCAACTGGACGAATACGGAAACCCTTGGCTCCTAATTCCCATCACCAGCACGGTGGCCGCCTCGTTTGACCGGGTCGGGGCGCTGACCGATGGCGCGTCGCTGATCGTCGTGCAGCTGTCCACGGGAGTCTGCTCGCTCGCCGGTTGGACCGTAACGGTATCTGATCCAGCCCTCACAGGCGGCACGCTGGCTGCGGTGGCAGCCGGCAGCCTGTGGGGCGGAGACGAGAACAATCTGCCGCCGCTGCCCACCACGCTCGCCGACCCGGGGGATACGACGATCACGCTACAGGACGGCGAGAGCGCCTTCTTTTACGTGCCGCCGCCGAGCTGGGCCTTCGACAGCGACACGAAGACGTATGATATCCAAATCCAGGTGTTCGACCAGAACAACAACCTGATGGCGACCGCCCCGTTCACTCTTTACAAACCGCCCTTGGTGCTCGTGCATGGAGGATTGGGCAACGGTGCCAGATGGAACAACTTCCAGTCCATACTGGATGCGGGAGGTATAACAGTCGATCTTGCTGTCCCGCCAATCGATTACTCAGCGAACAATTTCAGTGGACTGGATGTGATCTACCCGGTATTGCCAACGGCCATCAGCGCGAAGGTCCAGTCCCTACGTGCGCAGCGGATCGCGGCCACACGCCTCGATGTCGTTGCGCACAGCGCCGGCGGACTGGTAACGAGATGGTACATGACACCGGCCGCGCAACGCCCGACGGGTGCGCGCATCGACCCCACGGTGACCCTGACGACACCAAATGGCGCTCAGGTTCTCCCACTCAAGTTTAAGGCGACGACGATTCACGACGACGCACAGATCGAGTTTAGCCGCGCTGATAATTTCGGCGTTGGGGACATTCGTAGGTTGATTACCATGGGCACACCGCACCGAGGAATGACTTGGTGGCGGGAGGCGATCGCATTCTTCAACAGGGTGGCAGATCACAAGTCGGAAATGAGACGCCAGCATATGACGGGGATCAGTTTCTTGGAGTTGCAGTTCGGCTTCACGATCGTTCCTCTCGATGATCCAAGCGCTCCTGCGGACCGGGGAATGATGGTTCTGGATCTCGCAGCCTTTGACGATTTTGATACTGGCGCGGGACGGGTCTCCAGGGTAATCGCCGGCCTTCCACCCGTGCCGGTTTCCTATGCGCCAATCGAGGGAGTCGCCCAACCGTCGACGCTAGGCGGCGATCTGGAAGAAGACATTGTTCTGGATCTCGTCAGGTTCGCTGCTGGGATGGTTCCCTCACCGGCCGACACGCTTCTCACGAACAGCGACGGCCTCGTTCCCAGCGCGAGCGCTCATAATCTGTCCTGCATCTACCCTGAACTCGTGCTTCAAGGAAGAAGCCACGCCCAACTCGGAAACGTGCAGTCTGATAACGAGCTTGCTCCCGTGCTTGTGGATTTATTGGGACCAAATGAGTCTCTGTATTGTGCGCCATGACAACTTCTAATCCTCACCGCCGTTCGATCCTCTGTATGCGAGCGATGAGCCGCAGCGTAACCGCCACGACTGCGGGGCTTGTCCTCTGCCTTGTCATCGGCTGTTCAGAATGGTCGGAATCGATGTATGTCCACAGCACAGGGCCGTTTCCCGTTGGCCATATGCGCGACCATTCCCGCGATCCCTATTACGGGACAGGTACGGTGGTGCGCATGACTGACGAGACTGTTTACGCCGGCAAGGTTTACCTTGGCAAGATCGCTTATGTTGATTTCGGAGAAAATAAGACGCCTCAGTATTTTGGGATGACGCTGCTCGTCGTCCGGGATAAGTCGCTGGTCGGGAAGCTCGGCGGTGGCGGTGCCGGTGGCGGCGAGACGCCTCTCGGTGGATTTGGCTGCAACCTCCTCGAAGGGACAGCAGAGAAGGGTGATACCGTCGTCGGCCTCCAGCATCAGCGGGAATACAAGAAGGCGTACTAAAGCACTATGAAAGCTGCCCTTCAAATTACCGCGCTTAACCTCATTGCGGCCTTGATGATTGTTTGCAGAACATCTGGTGTCGATTTTCGTGTTTATGGCAGCGCCATTGATGGCGGAACGATGCAGCCGCTCACGAATGTCGAGGTGGAGTTGCTCTATTCGCCCTTGTCGCAGGCCGAGGGCGACGAACCGTTGCTTGCATCCACCAACACCGACGTGAACGGTCAATTCGACTTCGGCACGCTGACCGGCGAGATCGAAGGCGAAGCGCGAATTTTGCAGCTCCCTTCCAGCAATAGCGTGGTGCCATTGGTGGAACAGGTGCATCTCAGTTCGCTGAATCCGACAAATCAGGTGATCTTTCGCGCGGGGCCCGCGGCGACGCTACTCGGCTCCATCGTCATCACAAACGGGACGGCGGCCCTCACGAATTTTACGGTTGAAGTGAACGGCATCGAAGTGGACGCGGCGGCGGACGGCACGTTTGTCATTTCGGCGCTGCCGGCTTACCAGCAAACCGCCCGGTTGATCTATCAAGTCGGATATTACTTTGACGAGCAGGTCATTTCGCTCCCGGCAATGACGCCCGGCCGGACCAACTCGATGCAGATTCCATGGTATCTACCCATGCAGAACCTGTCGGCGAGCGGAACCTTGCGGGATGCCAATGGCAACGCGTTGGCCAGCGCCCGCATCCGGCTTTTGGGCCTGACGACCGGCGTGTTCGTCGGAATGAAGACTGATGCGAACGGGAACTATGCGATTTACGATTTGCCAAACGACAGTTACATGGTACGGGCGTTTACCGGACGATGGGGCATCGAGCAAGCCACCTTGAACGCATCGGACCGCATTCTGTGCGTCGGCAACGGGGGCGGAAGCACTGTCGGCGACGGCATCCCCGATTGGTGGCGGCAGTGGTATTTCGGCACCGCCACGACGACCAACAACAACCTTTCGTGCGCCTCGTGCGACCCCGATCACGATGGCGTTTCCAATCTGCAGGAGTACCTGCGCGGCACTGATCCGACCAATTCGGCCAGCGACAACATCACGCTCTACGCCGATTCCGTGGTTGGCAGCAACAGTTACGACGGCTACCGACCGGCCGTCATGGGCGGACATGGTCCGAAGCTGAACATCCAACCCCTGATCGCCGCCGCCATCAGCGGCGACAGCGTCCAGATTGCCGCTGGCGCTTACGCGGAGACCACGATTGATCCGCAATCGAATACGGTCACGCTCATACCCGTCGGCACCGTGACAATTCCGTGAAAAGGAGAGCCGCTATGAAGATGAAACTCGCCACCATCACACTTTCCGCGGCACTCGCGCTCGAGGCACTCAGCGCGCGTGCTGGCGACGTGAACCTGCTTGGCAATCTGACCGTCACCAGCAACCTGACGGCCCAGTCGTCGATCACACTGGGGGGCGTACAGCAAACGAATTGGCCATCGCTGGCTCAAGGCTACCAAGGGTACAAGTATGTGATTGTCGCCGAAGGCACCAACGACGTGCAGCGCGGCGGCAACCTCCAAGCAGCTTACGCGACGGCGACGACGCTCGGACCTGCGGCGACGAACCGCGTGGTGGTGCTCGTTCCGCCGGGCAGCTACAACCTGGGTTCCGCCGGCTTGGTCATGAACACCAGCTATGTGGATCTCATCGGCCTTGTGCCGGCCCAGATGACGACCAAACAGGTGTTCACGGATAGCTCTGGGACAATACGCACCAAGACCGTGGCTCTCGCGAACCCTGATTGCCCGGTCGTCATCAGCGGCGTCATTACCCAAACCACGGATAATGTCCAAATAGAGTCTGTGCTTCTGAATAATAGTGCTGGCTACACCTATTGGCCGACAGTTGCGGGAACAAACACGGTTCTGCGTCACGTATCAGCAAGAACACGGGGGCAATTTGCGTATGCCGGCCTGTATATTGACTGTGTCGGCGCGGGCACCGGTTATGAGGATTTCGGCGTCAACGGAACTGCCAGCGGCACGTTTGTTGATTGTGTGGCCGGAGGAAATGCCTTCGGGGCGTATGGGACGGCCAGCGGTACGTTCATTAATTGTTCGGCGGGCGATAACAGTTTCGGTAACAGCATAACCGCCAGCGGTGTGTTTCTCAACTGCGTTGGCGGGGATGACAGCTTCGGCGGTTACGGCGCCACCGCCAGCGGCACGTTTAAGGACTGCGTGGGAGGTGACCGCAGTTTCGGCGGCGGGGCCGGTACTGCCAGCGGCACGTTTAAAGACTGCACGGGAGGTGACGCCAGTTTCGGTGGCGTGGACGACGGTCTCAACGACGGCTCCGGTACTGCCAGCGGTATATTTGTGAATTGCACAGGCGGTGACTACAGCTTCGGCACCGGCGGTGTTGCCGACGGCACATTCACGAGTTGCACGGGCGGTATTAACAGTTTTGGCGGCATGGACGCGGACGAGGACCCCGGCACTCTCGATAGCGCCGCCAAGCTAGAGCATTGCCAGGGTGGCAGTGGCAGCTTCGGCAGCTTCAATATGGCCAGCCAGGATTTCAGCTACAACGTTGGCGGGGCGAACACATTTCTGATGCTCCCGCAACTGCCGACGAGCACGAACGGACTGCCGAGCGGCACCGTGTACAACAACGGTGGTACCCTGAAGATTGTGCCGTAACAGGCGCCTTCGGAGAAAGCGCCGACTTTGCCGCATTCCGTGCGCAGGCCGACGGCGACGAACGATTGCCGGGGCTCGCCCCACACCAGGGAAACCCGCCGTGGACAACTCTCCAGCCATGTGCTACATACGACCGGTTGCGCGCAATCCGAAAGCAAGGGGAACAGAGTTTGGTGCCGATGGTATTGCCAGGCAGGTTATTGTGTCCACCACAACGCGGGAGAGTACGGATTCCGTCTCGTCTCCTGACGATCCTGACGTTGGTCGGTATACTCGCCGTTCCCCGCGCAGCTTCGGCCCACAAGGTTCAGGTCCGTGATTCCGCCACGGCGAAGTCGATCGTTTCCGATGGCGGCCGGCTCCTCGCGGATTATGGAAGTTACCAGCTCTATCAAGTCGATCAGGTGCGCACCGGGCTTGTGCAATCGGGCGCTGTGGAAATTCGTGACGACGGCAACCTGGTCCGGCTCAACGCCGCGACCATCGACACGTCCGCGGCAATCGTTCCGGCCGCGCGCCAGGCGACCTCGTCGAATCGTGGCAACCGGATGCATCTTGTGCAGTTTGTTGGCCCGGTCAAACCCGAGTGGCGTGACGCGCTGAAGCAGACCGGCGTCCGGATTGTCAGTTACATCCCCCAGAATGCCTATCTCATTTACGGGGACGTCCCGACCTTGGCCAAAGTGCACAGCTTGACCGGTTCAGCGAGCTTCGTACAATGGCACGGCGATTACCTCGACGATTACAAGATTCATCCCGCGGCCCGGCTCGTCGATGCCCAGGGCAACCCCCGACAGCTCTCGACGGACTTGTTTGCCATCCAACTCGTGGAAGACGCCGATGCCAATCCCGCCACGCTGGCCCTGATCGACCATCTCGAGTTGGAACCGGTCCGCCGCCAGTATCACATGTTGCATTATGTGAATTTGTTCGTCCGCCTTCGTCCGCAGGATTTGCCAACCCTCGCCACCCAACCGGACGTTGTCTCGATTCAGCCTTACGGGGAACCGCGCAAACTGGACGAGCGGCAGGACCAGATCGTCGCCGGCAATTTATCGGGAACCGCCCCCTCGGGGCCCGGGTACCTCGCGTGGCTGACCAACGTCGTCGGATTTACGCAGGCCCAATTCGATGAATCCGGATTCGTCGTCGACATCAGCGACAGCGGCATCGATGATGGCACCACGACCCCCGGCCACTTTACGCTCTACGAACTCGGCGATACCAACAAACCGAGCCGGGTTGTCTACAATCGATTGGAAGGAACGCCGAATCGTGACAGCAAGATCCAGGGCTGCGACGGACACGGCAACCTCAACGCCCATATCGTCTGCGCCTACAACAACCAGCCCGCCGGTTTCCCCCAAACGGACAGCGCGGGATATTACTATGACCTCGGGGTCTGCCCGTTTGTCAGGGTCGGCTCCTCGGTGATTTTCGATCCGGCCAATTTCACCAATCCAAATTACGCGAACCTGATGTCCGAGGCGTACAACGACGGCGCCCGAATCAGCAATAACAGTTGGGGAGACAGCGGTGCGGACGGCGCGTACAATTCCGATTCCCAAGCGTATGATGCCCTGGTCCGAGACGCCCAGCCGAGCGGGTCGACATTCCCCGTCGACGGCAATCAGGAAATGGTCATTGTTTTCGCGGATAGCAACGACGGCCCCGGTTCGTCCACCATCAGCCCGCCGGGAACCGCCAAGAACGTCATCAACGTCGGAGGCACGGAAAATGTGCGGTCCATGTCCACTGCGAATGGGGGCAACAACTCGTCGGGGTATGACGGTTGCGACTCCCGGGATTCCGACGCCACCAACGCCAACGACATCCTCTCCTTCTCCGGCCGCGGCCCGTGTCTGGACGGCCGTGCCAAGCCGGATCTTGTGGCCCCGGCCGTCCACATCACCGGGGGAGCGCCCCAGAATTTTCCGCCACCGTCGCCCGGCGGGACGGGATCGGCCCTGCCGTGCTTCTTGACGATCGATGCCAATGACATCGGTGTTTGCGGCGTGCCGGGCAGCGGTACGGTCGGGGCCAGCAATTTTTTCCCGGTCGGCCAGGAGTTTTTCACCGAATCCACGGGGACAAGCCACGCGACGCCGGCGGTCTCGGGCGCCTGCGCCCTGCTGCGGCAATACTTTATCAATCAATTGCTTTCGCCGCCCAGTCCCGCCATGACCAAGGCGTACCTGATGAACTCGGCCCGGTACCTCACCGGCTTGGGCGGCAACGACACGTTGTGGTCGAACAGCCAGGGCATGGGCGAGCTGGACTTGGGGATGGCGTTTGACGGTGTGCCGCGCATTTTGCAGGACGAACTGGCGACCAACTTGTTCGCCAAGAGCGGGCAGACGAGGACGTTCTCGGGGACCATCACCGACCCGACCAAGCCGTTCCGGGTCACCCTGGCCTGGACCGATCCCCCGGGCAGCACGACGAGTGCGGCCCTCGACAACGATCTCGATCTGACCGTGACGATTGGCTGCACTACCTATAAAGGCAATGTCTTCAAGGGCGACCATTCCGTTGCCGGTGGTTTTGCCGACCACCTGAACAATGTCGAAAGCGTCTTCCTGCCCGCTGGCGTCACCGGCGATTTCACCGTCACCGTCACCGCCGACAACCTTACCTCCGATGCCCTGGGCAACGGGGATACAATGGATCAGGATTTTGCGCTGGTCGTCTACAACGCCCAATCCATCACCAATCAGCCCAACGAGTGCGCCTTCACACTGAACTCAACCAACGTCACTCTCAGCGCCCAGGGCACCAAGTCCCGGAGCGTGAGCGTAAAGCCCTGCAACGTGGCCTGCTCCTGGACCGCGGTCAGCAACGATCCATTCATCACCATCATCTCGGGGACCAACGGCGTCGGCAGCGGCAAGGTCCGTTACACCGTCCCCGGCAATACCAACACTGTCCCCTTAACCGGCACGATGACCATTGCGGGGCAGACGGTCACCGTCAATCAGGCGGCCGGTGGATGCACCTATGCGCTGAGTTCGTCGGCAGCCAAATGCAAGGCAGCCGGTGCCTTCAAAACCGTCAAGGTGAAGGCGCGGTTCCCCGACTGCGTCTGGACTGCTGTCAGCAACGATCCGTTCATCACAATCACGTCGGGAACCAACGGTGTTGGTAATGGTGTCGTCTACTACGCCGTCGCGCCCAACACAAACTCCGTCCCCCTCAGTGGCGCGATGACGATTGCCGGTGAAACCTGCAAGGTAACGGAGTCGGCCGGACCGTAACCGGCGCTGCGATCACCAGTCATGCTCGACCCGCATGACCCATTGCGGGCGCATGTTGTGAACGGCCAGGAATGCGACGACGGTTTCCTTGTCGGGCGCCTCGAATTCGCAGAGCAATTTCCCTTCGAGCGAATCGGATACGCAGCGGATGGTCTTGACGGTCTCGTCGCGTTTCAATTCGGCGATGATTGCCTGCAACGCCTGACGCGTCAGGCACGCGATCGTGTGCTGGCTGATGTAGCGGGGCATGGAGCTTGTTATCGCGGGCCGCGCCACGGGGCGCAACGCTTTTTTCGTTGGATTGCCTCGAAACAGGTTCAGCGATAAGATGCCCGCTGGAGGACAGCATGAAAGATTTCTTCATCGGGCTGATCGTGGGGGCGTTCCTGACGGCGGGTACGGGCTGGTATTTCGTCGTCGCCCGGAAAGACCCGCGCGTGACGCACGCGTGGGACGCCGTCAACACCAAGCTCACCGCCTGGCACCTGGGCAGCGACGAAATCAGTGCCGAACTCAGCCGCACCGGCCGGGTGCTGCGTCGTCAGGCAACCGACTTTGGCGCGGCCATGGCCAGCGCTTCGTCGGACACGGCGATCACCGCCAAGATCAAGGCCAAGTACGCCGTCGACCGCGATCTTTCCGTCTTCAGCATTTCGGTCAACACCACCGATGGTCGGGTCACGTTGGCGGGTGACGTCTCGTCGCATCAGCAAATCGGGAAAGCCATGCTCGTCGCGCTGGAAACGGATGGCGTGCGCGAGGTGAATTCGACGTTGCAGGTGAAAAAGGCCGGTCATGGATAAGAAGGACATCGCGGGGGTTTTCGAGGAGATCGGCGCGCTGCTGGAACTGCGGGGCGACAACCCGTTCCGCGTGCGCGCCTATTACAACGCGGCGCGCATGGTGGACGGCCTGCAGGGAGACCTCGGCACGCTGATCAAGGAGGAACGGCTCACCGACATCAAAGGGATCGGCAAAGATCTCGCGGCCAAGATCACCGAGTTGTACACGACGGGCAAACTGGCGTTTTACGATGAATTGAAGTCCACGATGCCGCAAGGGTTGCTGGAGATGCTGAAGATCCCCGGGTTCGGCCCGAAACGGGCGAAGATCGTCTACGACAAACTGAAGGTTGACTCCATTGAGAAACTCGAAGCGGCCTGTCAGGCGGGCAAGATCGCCGCGCTGGACGGGTTCGGCGAGAAATCGCAGCAGAAGATCCTCGAAGGCATCGCGCTCGTGCGGCAGTTCAGTGGCCGGCATCACTACGACACGGCGTATGCAGCGGCGACGCCGATTATCGAGGCGCTACGGTCGCACGACGGCGTGATTCGGTGCAGCATCGCGGGCAGCCTGCGCCGCTGCCGCGAGACGATTGGCGACATCGATTTTCTCGTCAGCGCCAAACCGAAGGATGCGCAGCAAATCATTGATGATTTCGTGACCATTCCCGGCATCCTCAGCGTCAGCGCCAAAGGCGAGACGAAAGCCAGCGTGGTGCTGAAGGGCGGCATCCAGGCCGATCTGCGCGTGGTCACTGACGATCAATATGCGTTCGCGCTCAACTACTTTACGGGCAGCAAAGAGCACAATGTCGCGCTCCGCGCCCGCGCGTTGAAACTGAAGAAGCTGTCACTGAACGAATATGGTTTCTCGCCCGTTTCCGAGAAAGAAAAGAGCGCGAAAGAACTGGGCAGCTCCATCAAGTGCAAGACCGAGGAGGATTTGTACGAAGCGCTCGGGCTGGATTATGTCGAGCCCGAGATGCGCGAGGACATGGGCGAGATCGAGGCGGCGGAGAATCATACGCTGCCAAGATTGGTCAAACTGGAGAACCTCTGCGGCACGTTTCACTGTCACTCGACGTGGAGCGACGGCATCGAGACCGTCGAGGCCATGGCGCAGGCGGCATTTGACCTGGGTCTGGAGTATTTCGGCATTGCCGACCACAGCAAGTCCGAGCGGCAGGCGAACGGACTCGATGAAAAGCGGGTCCGCCAGCAGGCCGAGGAGGTGAAAAAGCTGAATGCAAAGTTCGCCAGGGAAGGTTTCCGCATTTTCTTTGGCACTGAGTGCGACATTCTGGCCGATGGCTCGCTCGATTTCGACGATAAGACGCTGGCGTTGTTCGATTACGTCGTTGCCAGCGTGCATCAGGGGTTCAACATGGATGCCGAGAAAATGACGAAGCGCATCTGCAAGGCGCTGGCGCATCCGAAGGTCACGATGCTCGGGCATCCGACGGGCCGGTTGCTGCTCGAACGCGAGGGTTATGCGGTCAACATGCCCGAGGTCATCGCCACCGCGGCCAAATACAACAAGATCATCGAGATCAACGCCCATCCGTACCGGCTCGACATGGATTGGCGGCTGTGGAAACACGCGAAGGAACTTGGCGTCAAGTGCTCCATCAATCCCGACGCCCACAACATCCCCGATCTGCAGTATCTGGCGGTCGGCATCGGCATTGCCCGCAAAGGTTGGCTTGAAAAGAAGGATGTCATCAATTGTCTGCCGCTGAAGGATGTGGAGAAGGCATTGAAGCGGTAGCGGGATTTCGTGCCGTTTAGATGGCGAACCTCGGGGCAGTCGGCCGGTGTTTTTCGCCTTCCGCAGTTGCCAAGTCGCGCATTCGCTGGCATGTTACGAATGGCGTGGCAATGGATTCTGACCTCAAACCGTTTCTCGATTCGTGGCCGTACGATCCGGACGATTGCGTCCGCGTGACCACCCTGGCCAACGGGCGGGAAGTCTTGCAGGTGCGCCTGCCGCTGGGTATCGAGCAGTACGACCTCGATGGCCGCCCGGACGGTTCCCGTCCCCACAACGCCGACTCGGTGCTGGACCATTATTGGGCGCGTCTGGAAGACGCCAAGCAGGCCGGCTCGGAGGCCGGGTTCCGGTTGGATCCCGATGAGTGCGTCGAGTTGTTCAACGAAGGCGTGCTGTACTACTATCGGTATCTGCATTTGTTCCAACTCAAGGACTGGCCCCGCACGGTCCGCGACACGGTGCGCAACTTGAAGCTGTTCGATTTCGTCCGCAAGTACGCCACGCGCGGCGAAGACCGCCAGTATCTCGAACAATGGCGGCCCTACGTCCTGCGCATCAATGCCGTCGCCGCGGCGATGGTGGCGATGGACGAGAACAACCATCATCGGGCACTGGCGATCGTCCACGCCGCCGCGGAGGCCATCGAGGCGTTGCCGGAGATCGACGAAGACACGTTCCGGTTCGAGCGGCGCCGGTCGATGGAAGCGCTGCACGAACTCGCCGAGGAAATCCAGAAGAGCAAACCCCTGTCCGAGTTGGAGCAACTGGAAAACCAGCTTCTGGAGGCCGTCACCACCGAACGTTACGAACGCGCCGCGGAACTTCGCGACCGCATCCGGTCGCTGCGCGGAACGGCAAAACGCCGATAGGGCGCTTTCTTCCGTTGTCTATCTCACGCCAGTGCGCGAAGAGCAAACCGCTGCCGGGAACAGTTTGCGGAGTTCTTTTTGGGCGGGGAGCCAGGGGGAGGAATGACAAGGCCCATAACAGCCTTGCCGAGGGGCGCGAATTTCGGCTATAAGGCGGTGAATGAGTACGCGCAGTATCGCGCTGGCCAATCAAAAGGGGGGCGTTGGCAAGACCACCACAGCCGTCAGCCTCGCGGCGTGTCTTGCGGAACGGGGGAAACGGACGCTGTTGCTCGATCTCGATCCGCAGGCGAACGCGACGAGCGCCTTGGGGTTGGAGAAACTTTCCGGTGGGAGCGTCTACAAGGCCCTGATGGGCGGTGCCGCGCTGACCGAGTCGATTCGCCCGAGCGGCCATGCGAACCTGGACATCATCCCCAGTGAAGTCGATCTGGCGGTGGCGGAAGTGGACGTGGCGCGGGCGGAAAATTATTTGCAGCGGTTGCAGTTTGCCCTGACGCCGATCCAGGGCGCGGACCGTTACGATTTCATTATTGTGGATTGTCCGCCGTCGCTGGGGATTTTGACGATGAACGCGCTGGCGGCGGTGGACAGCGTGGTGGTGCCGATGCAGGCCGAGTATTTTGCGCTGGAAGGCCTGGCGGTGATCACGCGGGTGCTCCAGCAAGTTCGTGACAGCGGCGCCAATCCATCGTTGGAGGTGCAGGGGATCGTGTTGACGATGTACGACGGACGCACGAACCTGGCGCAACAGGTGGCGGCGGAAGTGCGCAAACATTTTGCCGGCAAGGTGTACAAGACGGTGATCCCGCGCACCGTGCGGCTGGCGGAAGCCCCGAGTTTTGGCAAGCCGATCACCACGTACGATCCGGGTTCGTATGCGGCGCAGTGCTACCGTTCGTTGACGGACGAGTTGTTGGCGCAACCGTGGCCGTTACCCGCAGGCCCGGCATCGGAGACCGCGACGGCCGGAGTGGAAACGCCGGTACCGACGGCGGGCTGACTTGATCTCGGAATCGGGGCAGCGCGGCGGTCAATCCAGGGCCCGGGTTGCATCATCCACCATCCGAACTTCCACCCGGTAGATCTCGTGTTCGGAAATCCCGTGGGCGATGGCCATGCGCATTTTATCGGTGGTCCGTTTGAGCCAGGTGCCGGGGATGGCGGACGGTTGCCAGGCATCGGCCCAGGTCGAATCGCCCTTGTTGTTTTCGAGGAATGCGGCGACGACGGATGGCGCAAGCGGCACGGTATGACGGAATTTATCACCGCTCTTGTCGTTTTCCCAAACGGTCCCGGAATTGATGATTTCGCGAGCCGATCGGCCGGTGAAGTCGACACCGTTGTATTTCTCGCCGTCGGCGCCAACGTACGCGACGATGTCGAGGCCGTCTTTCTCGAACGTGTAGCGGCTCCGGGTTTCAACGAGATCCATGCCGAAGCCGATCTCGTTGTAGTTCGTGCCCGTCCATGCGATCAGGCTGGTATTGGTGCTGTAGTTTTCCTTGAGTTCGGCGTAGTAACCCTTTTGCGCGGGGATGTCGCCGGTGGTCAACTGCACGAGCGTGGGCTTTCCGTAGCGCTGGATCAGGGCATCCTGGGAGTCACCCAACCACGCGTTGGCGGTGGCGGCAACCCCGATCACCGCGGCGCCGGTCAAAGCGATGAGCATGAACTTCATTTGTCCTCCTGCATAACTCACAATGTACTGGAACCGGGCGTCCCGCAAGTGGACGGGCTGACCCGTCGTTACACTCACGACGCCCGGAGTGAAAGCTGGTACGCCCGGCGGGAGTTGAACCCACAACCTTTGGCTCCGGAGGCCAACGCTCTATCCAGTTGAGCTACGGGCGCACAACGACTTACGTAAACTGGCTTGACACAGTTGGCAATAATTGGCAATGTGAGGTACACAAAGGTACTGATTGCCATGACAACTGCCAAATCCAAAACCAAGCTGTGGCCGCCGATTCACAAGCTCATCTATACCAGCGGAGAAACCGCCTGGCAAGTCGCCTGTATGGTCAAGGGCAAGCGCATCCGGGAGGCGTTCCCAACAAAAGAGGAAGCTGAGACCCGCGCCGCGCAAATCCGTCAGATGGTGGACAACGAAGGAGCAGCCGCCTTCTCGTTGCCGGCGGACACCCGCGCCGAGGCCGCTAAGTGCGTCGAGATGCTGAAACCTTATAACGCCACCATCAGCGAAGCCTGTGAGCATTTTGTCGAGAAGGTCTTGAAGTTTCGGGAAGCTCCCGCCGTCGCCGATGCCGTCAAGCGGTTACTGGTCGAGAAGGAACAGAAGAACCTTCGCCCCGGAACGCTCAATGACCTGCGGCACCGCTGGGGGAAATTCGCCGAAACATTCGGCACACGGAAACTCAACGAGATCACCGGCGAAGACCTCACCGCATGGCTGGTCAAGCAGGCCGCTGACCCGGTCAACCGCCACAACTACCGCCGCAAAATCGGCTCTTTGTACCGGCTCGCCGTCAAAAGGAAGTGGACGGCAGAGAACATTGTCGAGCAGACTGAGCGACCTGAAATGGTCGAAGCTGGCGTCGGGATTCTCCACGTCAAACACATCGCGAAGTTGTTGGAACACGCCGACGATCACGGGTTGCTGCCGTTCGCCGTGCTTGGCTTCTTCGCCGGAGTGCGCCCCGATGAGTTGAAGAAACTGGAGTGGAGCGCGGTCAACCTCACCCGTCGACAAGTGGTCATTGGCCCAAAAGTCGCCAAGACGAAACAGCAACGCATCCTGCCGTTGAATGATACCGCCCTCGCGTGGTTGGCGACGTGCGCGAAAAAGCACGGACGCGTTGTTGCGCCGGATAACTTCCGCAAACGATTCGACGCATGGCGCAAGGCCGCTGGCATCCGATTCAAGGACTGGCCGAAGGATTGTATCCGGCACAGTTTCGGCACATACCACTACGCCGCGCACAACAACCCGGTCGAAACGGCCAGGCTGATGGGGCATGTCGGCGTGGATATTTTCTTTCGTCACTATCGTGCCCTCGTGGACGAGGACGAGGCTAGGCAGTTTTGGAGCTTGTGCCCCGCTGCCGATGCTGTCGAGAAGATCGTTCCAATGAAAGCCGTTGGCAATAAATAGGTGGCATGAAGTGCTCTGGCGGGTTTATAGGGAATTATTCGACCTGAGGCGTATAAAGCCGAATAAATGTTATAAACAGATTCACGTATGAAGGCGCAGAGGATATTCATCAGCAGCGTACAAAAGGAGTTCGCCACGGAGCGGGCGGCTTTGCGAGATTATCTGCGGGGCGATCCCTTGCTGCGGCGGTTTTTCGAGGTGTTCCTGTTCGAGGATGTTCCCGCCGCCGACCGTCGAGCCGACGACGTGTACTTGGACGAGGTAGAACACTGTGATGTTTACATCGGGCTATTCGGCGATGAGTATGGAGTCGAGGACGCGCAGGGGTTGTCGCCGACCGAGCGAGAGTTTGCTATCGCGACGCGGCGGCACAAGCACCGGCTTGTTTTTGTAAAGGGCGCGGATGACCGGTCGAAGCATCCGAAGATGCAGGCGCTGATCCAACGGTCGGGGGCACAGTTGATTCGCCGTCGGTTCGTGAGCGGAGCGGAACTCATTGCCGGGGTGTATGCCGCCCTGGTTCAGTACCTCGAAAGTCGGCAGTTGATCCGCACTGGACCGTTTGACGGGGCAATCTGTCCAGAAGCCAGTTTAGACGATCTTTCCGCCGAAAAAATCCGCCGTTTTGTCAGCGTCGCCCGCCGTGCGCGCGGTTTTCCTCTGCCGGCAGACACCGCGACGGAGCAGGTGCTGGAGCAGCTTCATCTGGTAAAGCACGGGCAGCCCACGCATGCCGCTGTGCTCCTATTCGGCAAGCAGCCCCAGCGGTTTCTGATTTCGTCCGAGATTAAATGTGCCCATTTCCACGGGGTCACCGTCCAAAAGCCGATTCCCTTCTATCAGGTGTACAAGGGAACGGTCTTCGAACTGGTGGATCAGGCGGTGGATTTTGTCCTGTCGAAGATCAATCTGGCGGTTGGCACACGGGAGCATAGCACCCAAGCTCCAGTGGCCTATGAGATGCCGCCCGAAGTCGTTCGTGAAGCCATCGTCAACGCCGTGGCCCACCGTGATTACACCAGCAACGGCAGCGTGCAGGTCATGCTGTTCGCCGACCGGCTGGAGGTCTGGAATCCCGGCACCCTGCCGCCTTCGTTGACCCTGGAAAAATTGCGCCATCCGCACGGATCGGTGCCCGGCAATCCCTTGCTGGCCGAGCCGCTCTATCTGGCGAAATACATCGAGCGCATGGGCACCGGTACCGGCGACATGATCGAGCGGTGTCGGAACGCCGGTCTGGCTGAACCGGAATTTGCCCTGACCGATGGCTTTGTGACCACCATCCCGCGCAAACCCGAGCGGGCCTTCGAGTCGGTTGGAGGAGAAGTAACAAGGGAAGTCGCGACCCCACCAGTCACCCCACCAGTCACCCCACCAGTCGGCCCACCAGTCGAGGTTCTAATTCGCCTGTTGGAGCGAACCGGGGCTTTAGGCAACGCCGAGATTCGCACCCAACTGGGCCTGAAGGATCGCACGCATCTGCGAGAACGCTATCTTGATCCGGCTCTGGCGGAAGGTCTGATTGAGCAGACCATTCCCGACAAGCCCAACAGCCGATTACAGAAATACCGGCTGACGGCGAAGGGCAGCGCCGTACTTGCCACAATGAGGAAACCATGAGCACGGTCGGCCAAATCGAAAAGAAGACCCAGTAGCGCGTGGTCAAGCAGTTCCGCGATAGAATCGGAGGTCGTAGTTCGCCGCTGCCAAGTCGCAGTGAACTGCTCACTTGTGCCGCCATATTACAGAGAAGCCAGTGCCATCGCAGGACACCGGAGACGGTTCGGCTTGGATCGCGCCGTCATTATTGGTCATGGCAAGAGAAAGGCCACCCCCGGAGCTTGTGATAGGGCCTTCTTCGGAATTCAACGTGACAGAGCAATCGCTGAATTTGATTATGCCGAAATCTGCCAACGGCGGGAGCTTAAACAGTGGGTCCTCAACGATCCATTCCGCCGTCTTTCGTGTGTTGAAAGGGGCCAAGACGTAGTGGGTTCGGGAGACACCTCGCGATACGTTGTCGATTGTTAGCTTATACCAGCCGTAGTACGGGTTCAACGGCCTCTTCCCGACAAATGACACCTCCGCCGATATAGTGTCACCGGGATTTACGGGGAAAGCTGGGAAGCGTATCACTGGCCCTCCTCCTAATACATTAATCACCTCGTACCACGCGTAATATCGCCCAGTGGCGTATGTCAGCGCGGTACCAATCTGTACGAGAGGCACATTGCCAGTCAGTGAAGGGGGATCGGTAAACCCACCAATGCCGATCCATGTTGCCAAACCCTCTCCACGAGAGAAGTTCTGCACTTCGGGAATGACCCATGTTCCCTTCACGTCGCTAACAGCGTCAGATTGGTATGTGCCGCTTGCGTCGGGCATCCCCACCACGTACCCTGACCAGTTCGCAGCCGATTCCACACCGTAGGGCGACAAGAAGGACCCGGTTATCTGCGAATCGTCGGTGACCACAATCGTTATTGAAGTAGAACTTGCGGGGACCGGTGCACCGCCCAGCCCGGTTATTCCAGAAGAGGCAGACCAATCCGAGAAGAAATTCCTAGAGCACGGGGTTGCAGTGAGAGAAAGGTCATCTGCGTAGGCCAGTTGAAGAGTGATTGATCCGTCCTCAGACACTGCGCCGGATCCCACGCTTGCCTGATAGGAAACGGATCCGCCCTGCTCCGCAGTAATCGTCAAAGATTCACAGTTCGAAAGAACGCCTGGCCCCACATTCGCTGTTTGTAACGTCGAAGCGGTAGTGCCGTCGCTGTAGTATGCGGTTACTTGGATGGTATATTGGCCTGCAGAGGAGTAGGTATGGCTTATGACAAAGGGAGCAGATGTTTGCTGTCCATCGCCCCAGTCCCAAACGAGGTTTGTGGCTGATGCGCCGGAAGAGGAAGGATAAACTCCACCATTTAGATCCACCTGTAGCCCGTTGACGCATGGGGTGAAAAGGAAGATCGTGTCAGCAGTTTCTGTCACGAATCCACCCCACGCTGTCTGCTGGCCGGTCTGAACTGGTGTTGCTCGTGTTCCACAACACAATGGCTACCGGATCGCCAGCTTCGACGGTGTCACAGCCTTGACCATACGAACCGGAAAATCCGGTAATCACAATCTCGGTGTCGGACCACGACTGATAATTAAGAGTCAATGAATTGGGCGAACCATGACCCCAGCGGCTCGCGCCAGCCTCGAATAAGGAGGAACCGCCACCACAGTGAGTTCGGAAGTTCCCAAAACTAAACTGATTCAGGTCACCTGTGAATGGCACCGTTACGGGTGCACTGCCAAAGCCTGATCCGTTAATAGTGATTTGGACGTTTTGGCCAGCCCGGAGAAAGTCACTGATGTGATTTGCGGTGTTCCTGCACCACCCCGGGGACGTTACCGCCCCATGTCACACCGAGGCCCAGCTAGGATTCCAGGCTGCCAACACAATTGCATCTCCTGGCTGACCGCCGAAGCCACTTACTTGGATTTGCGTGTCTGACCACGTTTGATAGGCCAGACCGAGGGCGTCTCCTGAGTAGCCCCACTCACCGAATCCAAGCTGCGCAGCATCCGCGATTCGGAAATATGAGCTGTCGCCGCTGAACGGCAGGCTGCTAGGTAAAGTTCCAAAGCCTCACCCATTCACGGTGAGGGTGTAATTTCCGGAACTTCCAGAGAATTGAACGCTGGTAATCTGCGGGTTGCCACTTGCCGCCTGGCTCAGGCAACCAGATACGGCCACAAGCGCAATTACTCCTAGTCGCATTGAGCGGCTCCATTTCTGACCGCTTTCCTCCACGAAGTGCGATTGTCGGACAGTTTCATATGCTTCCTCTCTTTCCTCTGGCTGTGACTTGGTTCAGTTTTCGTATTCAAGGCCGCGCATCCTCGCACGGCCTCATTAGCCTTTACGGTTCGGGCCACAGAACCTTGCAGAACAATTCAAGAAGAACGCCTCGTCTTGCCGACGGACGCAACCGCCCATCGAGAATTTGTATAATCGCTGATTGAGGGGGATTGCGGCCTCATGCTGTTTCCCCTTCTCGGCTATATCCGCGCGCGTTGCATCGTCAATCAACGCTCGCCCCAAACCCGCGAAACTTTCGGCGCTCAAGCGAGGGCGGGAGCGGCATATACTGCGCGCTGCCGAATCCTAGGATCGGATAGAAGATGTACGGGAGGAAAATCAGGCCGACGGCGAAACCTCCACCTTTGCCGAACCGTCCGGCCAGCGCCGCCATGGCCATGATCCAGATGACGAAGCCCACCAACGGAATCAGCATCAGGATCAGCCACCAGCCGGGTTTGCCGGCCACTTTCAGGAGGACATAGAAGTTGTAGATGGGAATCAGGACAGCCCACCCTGGTTGACCGCCTTTGCTGAAGACTTTCCACATGCCTGCGATGGTGAGAATTGTCAGCCCCACCCAGATCAGGGCGAAGAACAATACGACTAGGCTCCAGTCGCCAAAGACCGACCTGGACACGAACGGATTGGTCATCACCCTTGTGCTTTCGTGCGGGTTAAATGGATTCGTGATCGTCGTGTAGTCGTGTTGGCGCGCGTACGCAAACTTGAGGATCGCCAACACGGTACCAGCCGAGAGCAACACAAAGCCGAGGATCGCCAGCAGAACAGCGGCTACGATTAAGAACTTGCGCATAAAGCCGCTCAATTCGGTTGAGGTTCTGGCGGTTCGGATGTCGACGGGGGAGGTGGAGGAGCGGGGGTGGCGGCATAGCTGGAGTTGCGCCGGGAGCGCCGATTCTTGACCGGGGGAGCGGAATTTGCGGATTGCGGGAAGTCGCCGTATTCGGTTGATCCGAGAAGACAAAAACTCCCATTAAGTCGACCATGGCGGTGGGGTCTTGGGCGGCGATAGCAGCAGAGTTCTGTTGGGCCGTGTAGGTGCCCGTGCCCAAGTTGGCGTGTGCTATGCCTGTGGCCTCAACGCCGTTGTATGGCACGTCGGTGACTAGATTGGGGAGTCCCGAGAAACTTATGGTATTGCTGACTGCTCGCGGCCCCCACAAGGACAACCGTCGCAGGCGTCGTCAAAGTGAACTGTACCCTTGCGCCCGTATTCGGGCTCCGGGGTTCGGATTAACTCCGTAGAAACCCTGGACGTAATTAAAACCCGACACTCCAAAACCGACGATGACGTGATACGTGGTACTCGTCTCGTAGCTGTTGATGTTGTCTGTAGTCGCAGCAATCTCCGTCGCCGTATTATTGCAACAAACGTCTTGAGCTTGAACGGATTGTCCTGATGCCAAGGGACCGGTTGGACGATAACCGCCAGCGCCTACGCAGTAGACGTATAGCTGATACCCGGGAGGCAAACTGAGACTGGTCCCATGGAGCGCCTGGTCACTGAAGATGCGCGGCGCGGCTTGAAGCGGAGGTGTGGGTGGCGGCACCAAATCAGACGGAGGGGGTGGGGCCGGCGGAATTCCAGCCTTCAGGCGTGTTGATCATGAAATTGATCACGCGGTCACTGACGCCTGCGTCTTGAGATCAAGGATTTCCGCCGTGCTCAGCCGGTACATGGTGCGAGAGCTGCGAATCTGGCTGATGATGATGTCATCGCCGATGCCAGCCCTTGCCAACGCCTTGATGTCCGCTAAACCGAGCGGTTGACCATGTTCAACGCGCACCAGCGTTTGAGGACTTTGCTGCGCCAGAAATTCGCGCTGCTGTTGATCCATGGCATTGCCAATGACCCCGCCCGTGAGGGCTCCGATCGCGCCACCGATCAAGGCCCCAGCGCCTGCATGTCCTGAAGCGTTACCAATGATGGCGCCTGTGCCAGCCCCAATTGCTCCACCTGTGAGCGCTCCCGTGGCCGTACGGTCAGGTTGTCCTTCGGGTGTTGTGCATCCAGCTATGATCAGCATCACTGCTGCGAGCCCTACGACCGCTTGTCTGTCAAATGTCGTCTTCATGATTGTTCTCCTCGTTGCAAGACTCCGTGTTTAGCAGCTAAGAACCCGCAGAGCCTTTCACCTGCCCAAAACGCTGGTTGTTGTTCCCTTTTGACTATTTCGGATCCTTCTGGTCGCCTTTGTCGGGGTGCTCACCTTTGTCAGGTTTCTCTCCGTTGGCGGGGGCCGCCATGCTGAGGCTGCGCCATGTGGGAGAGGGGGGTTGGCCATGCTGCCGGAGTCGACGCGCGTGGGGGTTCGCTGTGTTGTCTAGGTTCGCCACGGCGGGAGGTTCCCACCAGAGCGTGTCCCGAGCTACGACTCGCTCATGATCAACCCGTAGCACCTCACGCTCACGGGTCCGTAGTTCTTCATGGCGCACTTCTTCCACTTTTCGACCGGTCAGACGTTCCAGGTGCTCCCGATCCAATCCTTCATGGATGAACCTGCCATGTTCATCCCCGCGGACCCGATTGACTGCGCTTACCCGATAGACGCGATCGCAATCGTCCCCGCGCAGAGCAAAGCTGTGATAATCGTGGTCCCACAAATGATCGTTGCCAACGAATACGAAGAACGAGGGGCCAAATCCGAAGTCGAAATCAACGGCAACCCGATGTCCACGGTAGTCCCACCCGCCGCCAGCCACCCACACAGCTCCGTAAGGCAACGGCGCCCAACCTAGGTATCCGTCAGCATGACGCCAAAAAACCCAAGCGGGCGCATAGTCGTAACCCGGCGCCCAGATCCAGCCGTACCCCCCGACCCAAGCCCAGCGGCCATAATGAAACGGGATGGCACCCCACGGATAATCCGACTGCCAATAGAGGCCAGCGTCGGTGTAGACCCAGTGTCCACTGTCGTAGTAGGGACGCCAGCCATCTGGAAGTCCGACGGCTGCCAGCATGGCCATATCCCGGAACAACCACCCAGGTGCCGTAGGGCGTAAGTTGCTGCTGAACATAATCAGCATCCACTACCGGTTCTGCAGACGTCGCAGGAGACGCGGCAGTAGTCGTCAGCCCCCCCGCCCCGTGGGTTCAGGAGGTTCTTGAGAACCGGCAGGAGGCGACGTCGGTGTACGGGGGGCGTTCCGTTCGCAGTTGTAGAAGGTGGCGGCGGAGTCACTGGCGAAGCACTGACGGCAGGTGCAGGTGTGCTGGGTGGCCCGGGGGGATCAACGTGGCGATGACGCTTTTCCGAGACCCCTTGCTCTTTGAGGTAGATCATTTGATCAGTAGTGAGGTCATAAGATAACGCCGTCCTTCTTTACTCTCGCCAGAATGAGGTCTTCACCCATGCCCGGCTTTCGTGAGTCGCACCACATCCACTACTCCACGGGGCAGATAAGGTGGTTCCGCTTGCATTGCCGCGAGTGGCGCCCATTGCGAGCATTCCAAGACATCCGCTCAAGGCGATGCAAACAAGCGCAACGTGGAAGTTTGCCTTCATTCCTGTCAGTATTCTCGCTTTTTTCATATGTCTTCCTCCTGAATTGCTTTGGATTTCGCTGCCCTTTCACAGTTTGCCATTAATATCGAGCACACATGTCTGCGTACCGCTTCATTGGCTATACGGTTCGCGTTGTGAGATCTTGCAGCGCGCAATGTGTTTATTTGCCGCCGCTGCCACCACAGTCAAAACCAGTGTTGAATTAGAATTCATGGTTTTTGGGGGTCACTTTCACCGCCGCTCGGGCGTCCGGTCAGAGTGCTGACCGCACCGTTGGGCGTCACTTTCCGGAGTGTCTGATTTCCAGTGTCCGCCACATAAAGAACGCGCCTTACTGTCGACGGTAATAGCTTGGGGATGATTAAACCGGGCATTGCTCCCGTACTGTTGTAATAGCCATTTTACCCGGCGGCTCCTGCCAGCGTTGTCACGGAACTTAACGATGTGATCTTTCGTATCAGGTTGTTGGCGGTGTCGACCACGTACACGTTACCAGCACCGTCAACCGCGACTCCTTGAGGATGATAAAAACGCGCATTAGCGCGATAGCCATCAGCGCTGCCGCTTTGCCTAGTGGCTCCTGCCAGCGTGGTCACTGAGCCTGACGATGTGATCTTGCGTATCGTGTTGTCGGCGGTGTCGGCTACATAGACATTGCCCGCGCTGTCCACCGCGACTCCCTTCGCTTGGTCGCTAAACCGAGCGCTGGCACTCGCACCATTGGCACTACCGGGCGCGTGCTTGAGCCGTTCCCGGCCAACGTGCTTACCATCCCGGGGTTATCTTTCGGATCGTGTACATGTCGGCCACATAGACCTTGCCCGCACCGTCCACTGCGACTCCCGCATGGCACGCTAAATCGTCCTTTGCTGCCCATGGCATCAGTGGTACCGGAAGCCCCGGCCTTCCGGCCAAGGTACTCACAACACCCCGGGCGTGATCCTTCGTATCGTGTAAGAGTCCGTCACATAGACATTCCCCGCGCTATCGACAGCGGCTCCGCGAAGAATACTGAATCGTGCATCGCTGCCGCCAGGCCATCGACGATGCCAGGCGTGCCAGCCCTTCCAGCCAACGTACTCACCACCCCCACGGTGTAATCTTGCTAATCGTGCAGTTGTCTCCGTCCGCCACATAGAGATTGCCGCCGCTGTCCACAGCAATACCTCGGGGAACTTGGAAGATTAGTCGCGGTCTTTTTGGGGCACCCTCGGCCAAAGCAGCCAGCCCAATACCACAATCGCCAACCAAGCACGCTGAAATCCACAGGGTTTTCGAGGGTTTTCGAAATTCTCTGAACTAAACGAATATTTTGACGCACTTTCCTGCCTCGTCCATGCGGCCCTACAGGCGATTTGCCCTCCTTGATCCTCTGCAAATCCGCGACGACATCCGCCATTTCGGCATACCGATCCCGGAGTTCCCGTGCCATGGCTCCTTCGGCGACAGTGACAAGCGCCCGATCGCCTTCGGATTCAGGGTCGTAATTGGCTTGGGCGGACCAGCGAGGATTTGCTTCTGGATTTCTTTTGTGTTCTGGCCTTTGTAGGGAGGCTCTCCTGTCAGCATTTCGTAGAGCAATGCGCCGAAAGCGTAGATGTCGCAGCGGGTGTCCTCGGCATTGCCGGCCGCGACCGCTGGCGACATGTACGGGGCCGTCCCCTCGCATTGCTGGCTTTCGACATCCACGATGGTGTCGTTGAACATGGTTCGCGCCAGGCCGAAATCGGCCAGACAAGCCTTGTCATTCGCTGCCAGCAGAATGTTGGCGGGCTTGAGGTCGCGGTGGATAATCCCGCGCTGGTGCGCATACCGCAGCCCCTCCGCAATCTGCGTGGCGATATCCAAAATCAGTGCCGTCTCCAAGCTCGTCCTGGCTGAATACGCCTCGCCAAACTTCCCCTCTCGAAATAGGGCATGACAAAATACGGACCCTGGGGACGGTCTGAAACTTCCAGAACCGGCATCACATTCGCATGTCTCAGCCGCTGCAAGTGTCCCACCTCCTTGACAAAGCGGTGAACAACCTGCTGGTTTGCCACCAGATCAGGTTTGATCATCTTGATCGCAACATCCTGTTGCGTATTCGGATCCCGTGCCAGCAACACGACACCCATTCCCCCACCCCCCAAAACGCGCAGAACCTCAAAGCGATCCACAGTTGCCAGCACACCGGGCCGCGAAGGTGGAGAGAGCATACCCTGACCGATCAATTCGGCAATCGGCCCCACAAACGACGAGACCGGACGAGCCAACTCGTCAGGCTGCTGTTGTGATGCGTCCTTGCTCATAAACAGCCGTTCACTTTTCGCTTCCTTCGGAACCTTCTCCACGGCCTTGAGCAACAACCCTTGGTTTCTTCGTCAATCCACGCTTGGTCTTTAGCCCAAAGCAGGCCACGCCGCAGGTCTGCGTCGCTTCAATTGCGAAATCCGCACGTCGAGTCGCACGAGAGCAGCAGCAATACTCGTGTAGTACAGCACGCTGACGATCTCCGTCGGCAATCCACTCTCCGGATGGTCCATATTTGCCTTGGCGAAATCCTTGGTAAGTTTCAGCAGTTCGATAGGCGGCGACGGATGATGAAACAGGTCTGAAAAACTTTTCAGAAGCAATCCTTGGGCTTCACTCAAGGTCTTTAGTCTCACGGCGGTGCCGGGGTCAAATCCTCCCAGGTCGACAAGCACGGGCGCGGACATCTGGTGTCGAAAAATCGCGGCCAATTCATCTGGCCCCCAAAGTCTGGCATTCTCCGAGCCAGCCTCCATCAATGCGACGAGACTTTTCGCCCGGCTCTTGAACACCGCTGCAGAAGAATCGGCTTCGGACATAACGATTCTATTACCTATACTGGTTTGCTTGCCGAATCTTGCACGCGTTGCGCAATTCAGCCCCGTTTCGCCATTCGGGAAACAAACTCTTCCAGCGCTTGGACTTCCATCGCCGTGGCGGCATCCTGCCCGGCATATTCCTTGATCACATTGTTCAGGTGCATTTTGAATATCCGTTTGGCGCTTAACAGCATGTTCGAGGCGTCGGTCGGGGAGCTGAGTCCGAATCGCTCAATTAGTTGCTCGTAAGGCACCAGCCTACATCATCAAAGATCGGCGCCAGCAGGCGAATTCGGAACATTTCCCAGATGTGACTCCGCCGTGGCTGATCGGCGGTTGGGTTCTTACAATCAGCTTCCATCCGCCGCACTGTCTCGGCGAGCACGGTGCGAGCCCACATCTGATCGAACGCTTCCGAGGCGGCCTCCTCGCCGGGCAATTCGTGTTCCAACTCTTCCAGCGACACGGGCGCGTGCTTCACGTCGGCTCGATTCAGGCGATCCAGCACGAAATTGCGCAGGCTGGTCTTCAGGAAATGGCGGAACTGCCCTCGGCTTCGATCGGCCCGCTGCAGCCAGCCTTTTTTAAGGATCTTGTCCTCGGCAAACTCCTGCAACACGACTTCTGCCTGATCCCTCAATTCGGGAAAGGTCGCCACCAGGAAAATCTTTAGTGGTGCCCAATACTGACGGATGAGCCGATCAAGGCGCGCTTCATCGCCTTCAGCCGCCTTACCCAACGCGGCCCAATCGGTTCGAGGAAAGATCGAACTGGCCTGTTGTTCAGAAGACATCGCAGTGGCACACTACTCCAACAACGGGACGTTTAACCCAGTTCACCTGCCTTCCACAAGCCATTTCGACCAATGGCAGAATCCCCATCCCCATCAATGGGAGTGATGATGATCGAAGCGACGAAGGGGCTGGCGTGGTCGAGATCGGCATAGCGTTTGGACAGGACGTGGACCGTGGCGAGGTCGTTTTCGCGGAGCAAATCGGCCAGCCGACCGAGACGCCAGCCCAAGATCACCACGTCGGCGGTGGAGAAAGCGAGCGCAAGTTTTTGCGGCGGCGCGTTCTTGTCTTCGCCGGCGTCCGGGTTGGGTTCCAAGGTGTAGTCAATCAACTGGCTGGTGTGAAAACCGTGGCGGTGCTCCTCGTCGGAGCGAACACTCGGTCAAGAACACATTACCGGCCAAGTGAGATCAGCCCGAGCGTGACTCTTAAGCGCCAACTCTTGGCGGAGCGAGCCGCTGTCAATCGTGGAGGCGCAGGGGGGACAGGGCGCACTACATTGACGGCGCGAGCGAGCCATAGAATCGAGGCGCAGGCACGCGACCGGTCGTCTTGGCAGCGAATAGCGAAGTTGTCGAAAAGGTGACCATGTCCCGTGCTGTGGTGAACCGAACGGGTGTTGAGGGGTGTTGACAACGTCAACGCCTTTCAACACTTGTCAACACCCTGCCGGATGGCGGCCGTCGCGTGCGCCGAAATCCTACCGATGGATGGTAGGGGTCTCAGCGTCATATCTGTAACCCAGACGTATAGGATGGGCGGCCACGGAGTTTCTTCGATGCGGACAACGTTGACAGCAATTGCGGGGAAATCGAGAAGTCAATGCATTGCCAGAGTGATGCTGGCAGAATGGACAACACGGACTCTTTCCATGAACCGTGCATGCTCATTTCGTGAATCATGCGTGGCACCTTGCGTAAACCGCGCGTGGTCTTTGCGTGAACCTTGCGTGGTCACTGGTGGCTCGATGCGTGGCATCTGCGGGGACTCTGCGTGACTCAGTGGGACATCAGTGGGAAATCCGTGGCACATCTTCGGACATTTACATGGACACTTGGACGACATTTGAGCGTACACAACGTCGGACAGGAATCGGATGCACAGCGGTTACATCGCGGACACTGGTTGGTCACGGTCACGACTATGATCAGACCGCAATCGTGGAAATCGGGGGACCTCGTGATGGCCACGTCGGCCATGCGATCATGGTTGGGGAACACGCTGAACGCGCGGCCCGAATCGGAAAGCGGAACGGAGTCGCAGCACGTTGTCGTTTACGTCAGGCGACGGCAGAGAAGCGGCGATGAGGGACGGGCGTTGAGCGTGGGATTGATCGAGACCGTCGCTTTGTCTGGCCTGGCTGCGAGGCACGAGCAAAGCCGGCCAGTCTAAGCGCGGGCCTGGGACTTTTGTCCCGTTCTGCGATTGAGATGCAACCATTGGCACTTGGGTTGACACCTCGATTTTTGTGTAGCAGCTACACGCGCGACTCGCGCCCATGTGCTACCTCTGGTCGGATGATTGCATCACATCATCGGCCATCGACTGCGCGTGAAGCAGCGCCAGAGGATTGTACGGCTCGCTGCGCGCCGTCAATCTTGCTCGCAAGCTGCGCTCCAGATTGACCGTGCTCGCTGCGCCAACGACCTGGCTCTAGATTTCACGCGCGGGCAATTCACTTCTGGGGACTGAACCGGATGACATTCCAAAACCTGTCCAGCACAAAATGAAGAATTTTGCGCAAACAAAGCCAAACGCAGGAATTCGGCAGCTACCGCCTGCAAAATTCGACCTTGGCCGATTTCCAAATTCTTGATTTTCCCCGTGCTACTCTCGCACCCGCGATTCAGAAAGGAGCAATGGCCCATGAACAATTCGATGAGTGAACAAACCACAACCCACCTCGTGTGGCGGGCGCGAACGCGGCAAGAACGCGGCCCGAATCGAGGGCGGTGCACAATCCCGCGTAACTGGCGGCAACTCGCCCGCTACCCGCTAACGCAATCTCCCACGCTACCTGTAACCTCTGACCATGCTTGCTACCAAAGCTCAATACCGACTGCCCAACGCCAAGGAGTATTTCAAGGAACACTTGAGCGTCGGTGATTACTACGCCGAAGGCCAACAGGTCTTGGGCCAGTGGTTTGGCGATGGGGCCGAGCAACTGGGGCTGTCGGGGGTCACACGCCAGGACGAATTCGTTCGACTCTGTGAGAACCTTCACCCGCAGACCGGCCAGAGGTTGACGGTCCGCCAGAAAACCACCCGCATGGATATTGGCCCGGATGGCAAGCCCCGCAAGAACACCAATCGGCGCGTGTTCTACGATTTCACCTTCTCGCCGGCCAAGTCAGTGTCCATCGCCGCCCTGGTGGGCCAGGACTCAGCGCATCGTCGAGGCGCACGAGCAGGCTGTGACGGCGGCCCTGAACCAATTGCAGGCGTTCGCGTCCACTCGGGTCCGCAAGAACGGCCAGTGCACCGACCGGACCACGGGCAACATCGTGGCCGCCGTGTTCCGTCACGATACCTCCCGCGCCCTCGATCCGCACCTGCACACCCATTGCATCGTGTTCAACGCTACGTTCGATCCGGTCGAGGACCGCTGGAAGGCGCTGCAGAACCACGACATGCTCTTTGCCCACAAGTTCGTCGAGAACGTCTACTACCACGAGCTGGCCCGCAGGCTGCGGCAATTCGGCTACGGCATTGAGAACAAGCGGCGGGGGGATTTTGAAATCGAGGGTATTTCCCCGGCGCTCGTCGAAAAGTATTCCAAGCGCCACCAAGAGATTGATCGAAAAACCCGCCAATTTCTGGAACGCCAGCCGGAGAAGGCCGATGGGAACCTCGCCGTCATCCGCGAGCATATCGCCCACCAGGATCGGCCTCGCAAGATCAAGGGTATCACGCTTGCCGAATTACAGACCAATTGGGGCCAACAACTAACTGCCGAAGAAAAAGCATCGCTTGGCCGGCTGGCCACCGGGCAGCCGGTAACTACTGAATCCAGTGAGGCGCTGGCCCAACAGGCCGTCGTGTGGGCCGAGGAACATTTGTTCGAACGGCGGTCGGTGGTCCCGGAATACGAATTGTGGCGGCACGCGCTGGAGCATGTGCGCGGGCAGAACGTGGCGTTGGCCGAGATTCAGGCTGCCACGGCCCGGCGCGGCTACGTGCGCTACAAGGAACATCCTGGCCGGATCACCACGCGGGAAGTGTTGCACCGGGAATGGGAGATCGTCTGCATGGCGCGTGATGGAATCGGCCGGTTCGGTCCGCACTGCTCCGGACATTCGGTTCACAATGCCAGCTTGGATGCGGTCCAACGTCAAGCCGTCGAACGCATCCTGCAATCACGGGATTTTGTCACACTGTTTCGCGGTGGGGCAGGGACGGGCAAGAGTTACACGTTGCGGGAAGTGTACGGCGCTTTGCGTCAGGCCGGGCAAGCGGTCACGGTCGTCGCCCCGCAGCGACAACAGGTCGCGGAGATGGAACGGGATGGTTTTCAGGGTGCGCAAACCGTCAGCGCGGTTCTGGCTCGCGGTGCTCTGCCTCGCGGTGGCGTGCTGCTGGTCGATGAGGCCGGCCAAATTGGCGGCCAGCAGATGCACCAACTCTTCTGCCTGGCAAGAGCCAACGAGGGCCGTGTGATCCTCTCCGGCGACACCCGCCAGCATTCCGCAGTCGAAGCCTCCGATGCGATGCGCGCGATCGAGAAGTATTCCACACTGAAGGCCATCGAACTCACCGAGATTCGGCGTCAAGACCCGGCTCGGGGAAAGACACGGGTTGAACGCGAGCGGATCGCCCAGTACAGGCAAGCTGTGCAAGAGGCCTCCGAAGGCAACCTCGACGCCTCGTTTCGTCGGCTGGATCGTCAAGGGGCGGTCGTGGTTTGTTCGCCACAGGAACAAGCCGAGCGTCTTGCCCAGCATTACCTGGCTCTCGTTCAGCAGCACCAGTCTGTCGTCGTGGTGTCGCAGACGTGGTCGGAGATCCATCGGGTCAATGACCAGGTACGGGCTGCCTTGAAATCCCGTGGCCTTCTCGGCCAGCAGGACACGGACTGTGACGGCGCTGGAGACGGTCGATCTCACTGAGGCGCAGAAGCGTGACCGTCGGTTTTACAACGAGGACACGGTGCTGGTACTGAACCGCAACGCGGGCGGATTCCAGAAGGGGCAAACCTGCCGGCTCGCGGCTATCACCGACAGAGGCTTGGTTCTGGAAGGTGGAGGAAAGACTCGCACCGTCCCGTTCCGGTTTGCGGATCGGCTCACCGTATGCCAGCCCAAGGAACTCACGCTGGCGACTGGCGACCGTCTGCAATTGAAAGCCAATGGCCGAACACGAGAGGGTCAGCGTCTGGCCAATGGCGAACTGGTCACTGTGAAGAAGGTCGGCGCTGACGGGCGAATCACCCTGACTGACGGCCGGGTTCTGGACAAAAACTACCGGCAATTCGTGCGGGGCTTCGCCATTACCTCCTATGCCTCCCAAGGCAAGACCGTCGATCACGTCTTGTTCTCCGATTCGGCCATCAAGGCAGCCACGAATCAACAACAGTGGTATGTGACGATCTCGCGCGGGCGTAAAGGAATCACCATCTTCACCAGCGACAAGGCGCAACTGGCAGAAAACATCCAGCGGTCCGGTGACCGGCCCTTGGCCTTGGACTTGGCGAAGCAACGGTATTTCCAGAGCCTCGGCATTCCGCGGCGGCTGTGGACACGGTGCCAGCGCAACCGTGCCTTTGCCGAAGGGTTTCGGCTGAGCCGGCTTCTCAGCTTCACCAGATTGCGCGCGCGGACAATCCAACAAACACAGGGAGTCAGGGTGCAATGATAAGGCACGGACAAGACGAGGGGCGACGGACTTCTCCCTGTTGGGAAAACGACACCAAGGTTCAGGCGCTGCGAGTGGTGCTGGCTGACGGACATGCCTGTATGGTCCCCTACAGCCGGATTGCGTTTGTGGACTGCGAGTACGAAACGGATGACAGCACGATTTGTCTGCGCACGGACACCCACGAAATTCGGATCGTCGGCAAGAACCTTGGGCGGCTGGAACGCGAGCTGCAGAAGTTCGAGGTCGCCTGGGTGAAAGCCGTGCCGGCGCGCTACGAGCCGGATGCAAGTGACAATACCGTTTGGATCACGAGCGTCACGGTAAGCGAGTTGAAAGCGTGAACACTACTGGTATGGGCGTATGAACGGCACGAGAACGATTGATGAAAGGGACACAGGAGTGCCGCTGCCGCGTTTGTATCTGCGCCCTGACGAAGCGGCGCGTGCCATCGGTATCAGTCGCCGCACCCTCTCGGAGTGGCAGTCCTCCCGCGTCATTGGCTTCCGACGGATTGGCCGCACGGTTCTCTTTTCCATCACGGACATCCAAGCGGCCATTGACCGCTATCGCATTGCTCCAGTCGGCGAGCCGAAACCGCGTCACCAGTCAATTGAGACCGGGACGATGACCTGGCCACCTATGGCCCCTGGCCGCGAGGTCCCCATGCGCAAACACCGAATCCAGCGTATCGCGCCCGAGCCGACCACGCCGTAGCCAAACCGCCGACGCTGTCGGTAGCGGCACGATCAGCAGAGCGGTTACACGGCCCCGCATTGTTTCGCTATAGGCCGTCAGAGCCACGATCACACTAATCCAGTACCTCTCCCACCCACCCATCTCGGAATTTTCGTCGGGTTCCACTTGGCAATAATTGGCAAATCAATCGCCTTTTGACTGCCATTCGGCGCAAGACAGTGCAAAGCAGACGATCGGCTTGTAAGCCTTACACAACGGCTGGATAGCGGCATTTATTGAGAAAATACCAGAAATTGTGAAAGTGGCCTCCGGTTGGCTCCGGAGGCCAACGCTCTATCCAATTGAGCTACGGGCGCACAACGACCTGCGTAAATCGGCGATGCGCTGCTGCAGCCGCCGATTCACAACCACAGCTATACCAGCGAAGAAACCGCCTGGCAAGTCGCGTGTATGGTCAAGGGCAGGCGCGTCCGGGAGGCGTTCCCGACCAAAGAGGAAGCTGAGCCCCGGAAATCACCGCGGGTGACGAAGCGAATTCAAGCTTTATCCGGTCTTGCGTCACCGCCTGGCATGGTCTGATCTCGGTCACGGCTGATAGGCATGTCGAAGCGGCCAGGGAATAAACCAGCCAGACGCCCCGCATCAGCGTCTAGGCGAGCGCGAGGGGCAGCGTCACTTTGAAGATCGTTCCTTGCTCGGCGGAGCTAACGAAAGAAACTTTCCCTTTCAGATAACGTTCGCACAACAACTTGATACTGTAAGTCCCAATGCCGCGTCCATTGCCCTTGGTCGAGAAGGAGCGATTGAACACCTGGAGTTGGACTTCGGGAGGCATGACCTGAAAGTTCTGCACCCAGAAACTGACTTGCGTGTCGCGGTCGCAGTCGCACCCTACGACGACGCGCTCGCCTGAGGGAGAAGCTTCCAAAGCGTTCTTTAACATGTTCCCCATAATCCGCGTCAGTTGCGTCTTGTCCGTGCTGAACCGCACATCCGCCGACGACGGGACGATTTGAATCGTTTTGGCGCGAGCAATCTCCAAGCCCCGATACAGGGCAACGACATCCTGCAAAACGGAAAGGGAGGACATTGAGGTTGGACGGATTAGCAAATCGCCGCTCTCGGCCGCCAGTAATTCTTTGTGGCCGTTGATCTCATCGGTCATGATTTGGACGCCCAGACCGAGTTTGTTGATAAGGGTAGCATCTTCGAGCGAGCCGCTCACAGTCGCCATATCCGCCACGCCGCGCAGCACCATGAGGGTGTTCGAAATGTCGTGAAGGAAGGTGCGCTCCAGCACCTGCAACCGTTTTTCATGGCTAATATCCGTGACGACAAAAATGACGAACAACTCGTCCTCGAACGCAACCGGGGTGGAAAACACGCGCAGATCCAGCGCATCCCCTCCGGGATTGCGCAGTATGTGGCACTCTTCAAATGCCTTCTTTCCCCGTAGCCCCGAGAGAATCGCCTTCACGGCCCCGCATTGACTGCAGAACCGCGTCGTTCCGCACCCTCCGGGCGTCTCGGCGCAGTGCTGGCAATTCAAGGCCTCGCCGGGCCGCAGTCCGTAGATGGCTGTCCGGTCTTCGAGGTGGAAGGCGTCTTCCAGAGCTTTGTTGACATAAATGATCTGCCGATGCCGGTTCAGGATGACCACAATGTCGGCCACGGCGTCATAAAGCTCGTTCAACCGCGGAATGCGGGAAACAGTCGCGATCTGGCGTTGGAGTTCCTCGCCATCGGCACGCGCCGCAGATGCAAACTCCGTGGGAGGTTCGGCGATTAGCGCTTCCATGGCGAGTTCTGTAGTTAAAGCATAACTCATGCCCCAATTGCTGCGTTGAGCAACAGATGCGCGAGGATATGGCATGCGACGCGCACAAATACTCGACAGAGTCGTTGATCCGGCCCGGGGCGCTTCTCCGCGCCCTCTGCCTGCCCCGACAACCGATGGCGGGGTGAACCTCTGTGGTTTACGACCCGACTGTGCGCGCTACTTTGCAGCGCCGGCGGCCGGGCCGGTTTGTTCGCGGCGGAGTTGCTCGAAACCGAAATCGAATAGCGCCGTGGCGTCCGCCCATTTGTTCGCGCTATGCAACAGGATCAGATGCAATTCGCGGCCATCGCGGGTGGCCGACGCGGCGAAGGTGTGTCGGGAACGGAGCGTCCAGCCCGTCTTGGCCGGTCCCATGCCGGGATACACGCCCAGGAGCTTGTTGTGGTTCTTCAGCGTTTGCAGCCCGGCGGCGGTCTGGAGGGGGAAACTGGGCGTACGACAGATTTCCCGCAGTTCCGGCACGGCCATGGCGGCCTGGAATATTTTCAACAGGTCGCGGGCGGTCGTGAACTGGCCGGGCGCGGGCAGACCGTTCGGGTTCTTGAACAGGCTGTCGATGCAGCCGAGTTCGCGGGCGCGGGCATTCATGAGCGCCACAAAGTTTTCCACAGACCCGCCGGTGTGCCGCGCCAACGCCAGCGCGGAATCGTTGTCCGAGCCGATGAGCAGGGATTGCACGAGGGTCCTGACGGGGACGGTCTCGCCGGTTTGCAGCGGAATGCGGCTCGGCTCGACGAGCGTGTCGGCCTCGGCGATGACAACGTCGCCCTTGAGTTGCGTCCGCTCATAGACCAGCAGCGCGGTCAGCAACTTGACGGTGCTCGCCGGCGGCAAGCGTTCGGTGGTGTTTCGGCTGAACAAAACCCTGCCGTTCGCGGCGTCCACCAGCAGCGCACTGCGCGCCTGCACTTTTTCATTGAGCAACGCCAGGGTCTCGCTACGGGTCGCGGCCCCGGCCGGCGGCAATTGCAGAAACAGCAGCGCGCCCAAGATGACGCGGCGCAGCCCGCCGCCGATGGCGGAGCGCGACGCGAAAACATTCCGGACCGCGATGATCGCCATCAAGACTCCGCGTCCCCAAACGGATGGATCATGCTGCCACCCGTTGCTCCCTGAACAATCTTGTGGTTTTCCATCATGGTCACCTGGGCGGATGGTACCTCAGGAGCGATGCGTTGCAAGCTCGTCGTTCGTTTTTGCCCGCGCCGATGCTCGACGGGGGCGTGCGCGCCCGCAAATCCGTCCAAAATTGGCAGGCTGAATGCTCATTTTGGCGGCGTGATCTCCGGTAATCGCCCTCAAAAAGTCTGCATCCTCGCCATCGACGACGAGGAAGGCTTTCTGAGTATGCTCAAGTCGGCGTTGGAATGCTACGGTTTCGTGGTGCATACGGCTTCGAGTCCGAATGAGGCCATCAAATTCTATCAGGAACGCGGCGGGGACATCAGCATCGTGTTGCTGGACTACCTGCTACCCGAAATGTCAGGCGACTCGGTGTTCGAGGAACTGCAACGTCTCAACCCGGATGTTCGCGTGGTTCTGTTGACCGGCTGCGAAGAATCCGTTGCCGACCGGATGCGCCAGAAGGGTCTGCGGGGCTACCTGCAGAAGCCATTCGACCTGCCGGACCTCGCCCGGAAAGTCCGGGACGCGATCAATGCCCCCGTATTGGCCGGCTCGGTGTCGCCATCGCTCGTGTGAGCGATCACTCCCCGGCGGCGGAGAAATTGCTTGCCTCCACATTGGCCCCCGCCCATTCTAGCGGGGCATGAAACGCGTCGACGGTCGCCGCCCGAATGAGCTTCGTCCTGTCAAAATCCATCCGCACTACGTCAAGCAGCCGGCGGGATCGGCGTTGATCGAGATGGGGGACACGCGCGTGGTGTGCGCCGCGTCGATCGAGGAAGGCGTGCCGCGGTGGATGCGCGAGCAGCGCGTGACCGGGGGCTGGATCACCGCCGAGTATTCGATGCTGCCCTATGCGACCGCGCCGCGCAAGCCTCGGGAGGTAACCCGCGGCCGCGCCGAGGGACGCACGCAGGAAATCCAGCGGCTCGTCGGGCGCGCGTTACGGTCGGTCACCGACATCGAGAAGCTGGGCGAGCGGACGATCTGGATTGATTGCGACGTGCTGCAGGCGGATGGCGGGACGCGGACGGCGTCGATCACCGGCGCGTATGTGGCGGTGATGCTGGCGATGAGCAAACTTCAGAGCGACGGCGTCCTCAAGGAATGCCCCATCAAATCCGCCGTGGCGGCGGTCAGCGTGGGGCTGCTCGACGGTGTTCCGTTGCTGGATTTGTGTTACGAGGAGGACGCGAAGGCGGCGGTGGACATGAACGTGGTGATGACCGACAAAGGCCATTTCGTCGAGGTCCAGGGAACCGGCGAGGACGCGCCGTTTACGCAACGGCAGATGATGGCGATGCTGAAGCTGGCGCGCGAGGGCGTGGCGGAATTGATGGCGATCCAGGAGAAAGTGTTGCGGTGAAAAACAAGAGGCGCACAAGCGTGCGCCTCGGCGGATTTGTTGGGATAGTCGCGGGTTACCCGATGTACGACGCGAGTTTCTTCTCGAGGTCTTTTTTGCCGGTCATGCCGACAATCGTTTCTTTGACCTGGCCGCCTTTGAATAGCAGCAGCGTGGGGATGGCCCGGATACCAAACCGCGTGGCCAACTCCTGATTGTCGTCCACGTTGACTTTGGCGATCTTGACGCGGCCGACCTTTTCCTCGGCGATTTCGTCGAGCAAGGGCGCGATCATTTTGCACGGGCCGCACCATTCCGCCCAGAAATCGACGAGCACGGGTGTGGCCGATTTATCGACCTCCTGCTCGAAGTTGCCTGCCGAAAGCGTCACAACATGCTGATTTGCCATGGAATTTTCCGATGCCTTTCAGGAGCTAGGATGCAGAAACGAGGATGTTCGATTCGGCGCGAATCAACCGAAGGCGATATAAGCCAGGTAACCAGCCACCGCGAGCGACAGGACAATGGCCGCGATGGACAGACCGGCTTCGGCGCCGCCGGGCGCACCGGCGCTGACGGTGACCAGCTTGGCAGGCTTACCGGCGGGAGCCGCACCGGCCGGAGCGGCGGCTTCAGAAGCCGGAGGTGCACTGTCTTCATGCTGCAATTTGATTGTCGGACGGGGGCTACCCGCAGTGATCGGTTTGGCGGCAACGACCTGCACGCGCGAGGTGTCCTTCTTTGGCTTGGGCGCCTCGGTCGGACGGGGCATGACCGCCGTTTCCTTTTTGGCTTCTTCCTCGGGATTGGCGGGAGAACCCGGGGGTTTGGGCTTGGCGGTGGGCGGCGGGGCACCGGTGCTCGGGCCGCCACGACCGGTCAAGCCGGGAGGCAAATTGATGCGAACGGTGTCTTTTTTCGACTCTTCTTCGGGTCGTTTTTGCTCAGGATGCTCGTCAGCCATGGGATTAAGTCCTCCGACAACTGGGGTAAACATACGCGCCCGGTTGCGGGGCTGTCAATCGGTTTCTCCCTCGGGTGCAAGGCGACAATCCGCCCTTGCAATCGCGCTGGTTTGTCGTGCGTTGCCGAATCGTTCCCCGAATCGTTACAATTCAGGGCTGGACTTCTCAGACTGTTCGGTTATCATCCGCCAAGCTGGTGTGGTGGCCTTGGAGGAGTTATGGAGCAAGCGAAGGCTGTTGCCCGGCTGTTTTCTAACTTCCGCGCCGCGGTGGGAGTTCACGGCGGCACACGCACGATTCGCCAATCGGACGAATCTCAGCAGCGAGGCGCTTGCGTAGGAGAATCCCCGCCATGACCATGCCCGCCAACCCGCATCCCAAATCCGCAGGCCGCGCGCTCATCTGGGTGTTGCTCGCCCTCGCCGCCATGCTCGGCGTCGGCATCCCCATCTATCGCGCCGCCTCGCAGAACTCCGCCCCGGCTTGCGACCAAAGCCCCGTCCCGACCAACTGCGTCCCGCCCGCCATCTTGCAACTGTTCCAAAAGCAGGTGGGGTCGCCTCCGTGGAACAATGACGCCCCCGCGAAAACCCAGGCGATCCTCCAGCAGTGCGCCACGCTCCAACAATTGATCACGAGCGGAGCGACCGATGACGCCCTGAGCAATGCGCTGGCTGCCACCACGATGCGCGTCTCCGTGTTCATGACGTTCGGCGAGAGCCTGTTTCAGACAGGGGACACGAACCACGCGCAGATGTTCTTCACCTCGGTCGTGAACGATCACCCGACCCGCGCCACCGCCAAACAACTGGGCCGATGCTATCTCTGGTTGGGCAGGATTCATCAGGACGCGGGGCTGAACTGGAAATACCAGCAGCGCGCACCGGACCAGGCCGGGCCGGAATACGGAGCGGCCATCACGAATTATCTCGCCGCGACAAATGTCTCCGCCACCAACGACTGGGTCCAGGAGGTCGGCTGGCTCCAGGCGGCGGCTTGTTATCGGGAACTGGGCGATCAGGAATCGCGGCGCTATTGTCTGGGGCAACTCTTGGCCGAACCAAACGCCACGCCGGCGCACCGTGATCTGGCGACCTATCTGCAGGCCAACAGCTATTGCGAACAGGAGCGCTGGTATGAAGCCGCCCAGGTATATCAACAGATGCAGCAGCAGTTGACCGGTCAGCCGCAGCAATACCAGGGGCAAAGCATGTACCTCGCTCTGATCAACACGGGTTTGAGCGTGTGTGAAGCGCGGCAAACCGCCCTCGCTGCGGGCCAGGTGTCGCCATGAAACTGCGCACTTCACTGATCGCCGCGGCCATCACGCTTGGCGTCGTGGCGCAGGCTTGGGGACATTTTCCGTGCGCCGTCCAGTTGCTGGCGGATAAGACGTATGCCTGCGTGGGCGACTCGGTGACCGTGACGGTCATCAGCACCATCTGCGACATGCCCGCGACCACCAACCTGGTCTTCGTCCCCCCGACCAACGGCACCTACACGGTCTCCTACACGTGCACGGACTGCGACGGAAACCTCGGCGGGGGAAGTATCGATATCCACGCCTTCGCGCTCGCCAGCATATCTCCGTCCTCGGCGACGATGTGTCCCGGCAGTTACAAGACTTTCACCGGGCTGGGGAGTCCGGGAGACCCTTCGTTCGCGCCCACCTGGGCCGTGTCTCCGACGAATGCGGGAACGGTGTCTGTTCAGGGCGGCACCGCGACGTTCCAGTTGTCCAGCGGCTATAACAGCGACACCGCAACCCTGTCCGCCTCTTGGTGCGATGTGACGACCTCCGCGACCATCACCGTCACCATGGACAACCCGCTGACGATCACCTCCCAGCCCACCTCCCAGGTTGCTTGCATCGGTTCCAATGTGACGTTCACCGTGTCGGCCACGGGCAGCAACCTGACCTATCAGTGGCGCAAGGACGGCTTGGACCTCGCCAATTGTTATCGCTTCCATGGAGCCACGTCCGCCACGCTCACCGTTAGCAATGTGTTCGCCACCACGTCCGAATGCAAAGCGATTCACCTCCTCGGCGGCGGCGGGACCGGCTTCGGCAGCCTCCTCATAGGTGATACGTACACCTATCAAGCCTGGGGGTGCACACCCATAAACGCAGGCTTGTCGGCAGATCCAGCCGGCAACCTCTACGGCGACAGCAATTGCACGCTCCTGGCCTCCGGTCCGGGGGTGGCGACAAGCGACTTCCTCGTCCCCGGCCTGATTGCCTGGTCGCTGGTCGGCCGGTTCCAGAATAGCGCGGGTACAAACTGGATCCAGTTGGGCGCCAACGGTGACTTTCAGGTTCCAGGGACGGGAACCCGCAGTTCGCTGAGCATGATGATCAATGCCTACCAATTTCACACCAACACCGGTTCGTGGACCGGCTGCGTCTCGGACGCCGTCGAGGGTGTCTACGACTGCATCGTCTCCAGCGATTGCGGCTCGCAGATCACCACCGGGGCCACCCTCTCCGTCAGCACCCCCTGCGACGGCATCCCCGATTGGTGGCGGCTCCAATACTTTGGCACGGCTACGATCAACGACCAGACATGCACGATGTGTGATGACAACGACAGCGGACTGGACAACCTGCAAGATTACCAGTGCGGCTTTGATCCGGTGGCGGTGATTACCACGCCCCCGGGGGTCGGTCAGGGCACGACCAATAACGCTTCCATACCGCCGGAGGGCGACGGCGTCACCTACACGTGGTCGGTCACCAACGGCACGATCAACACCGGTCAGGACACGACGAATATCACTTGGAGCCCCAGCAGCCTCGGCACCGCCACCGTCTGCGTGACGGTATCCAATTCCGGCTCCTGCGACTTCAGCCTTTGCACCACCGTCGCCGTCGTCAACCACGCCTACTACGTAGACTACGTCGGCGGCAATGACACGAATAGCGGCACGAGTCCGCTGTCACCGTGGCAGCATTGCCATGGCGATGGAGGTTCGTCGGTCGGCCGCCTCCCACTCAACACGGCTCTCAACCCCGGCGACACGGTGTATTTCAAGGGCGGGGTGCAATATGTCTTTACGGAGTCGCCACAAGGCGGCTACACGCCGGGCATCCAACTGTATAATAGCGGGACGAACGGCGCGCCGATCACTTACACATCGAGCGCGAACTGGGGTAATGGGTCGAGGGCGATCTTCACCGATAATTACGCGACGAACAATTACGCCGCCTTCTGGGATTATTTCGGGGCCAGCAACATCGTGTTCAACGATCTCGAAATTGGGCCCTTGGGAGGGTCCAACAGTCTGCCGGGTTACTCCGACATTTCCCTCACGACAATCACCACTGGCGAAATCTCCACCGGCACGTCGCCGCTTTCCATCGATTCGGGCAGCGCCCCCGTCGTCTTCAGCGTTGCCGTTCCCGGTTGCAGTTCGTTTCAAGTGGACAACTCCACCAACTTCAACGTCCTCATCACGAACCTCGTCTTCGTGGGGTCCTATTTCAGTTTCGGTGGACCGTTACCAACCTCGTCGAACCCAATCACAAACTTCGCCAGTTCCAGTGTCAGCATCACCGCTTGCCTCTCAAACACGCCGACCTATGGCTCGTACACCGGCGCGGTCCTGGTCTACTGCGACAACGGCCAAATCTTGACCAACGTGCTGATTGGTCAGTCGACGGTCGCGCCAAATCCCGCGTGGGGCCTGTTTTTCGCCAACGGATGTACAAACGTGACGGTGGAAAACTGCTACTTCCATAGCCTCGGCTATTGGTACAATCAGCAACCGATGAATGCCGATTCGATTGCTGGCGGCGGTGTCTCCCCTGGCGGTATCACCTGCGAGGGCGCCTTGAGCGACTTGGTCGTCACCAACTGCGAATTTACTCAAATGCACACGGGCATAGAGATCCTCTATGGGATCACGTCCAGCAATCTGGTTGTGGCGGCCTGCAACTTCCACGATTACATCGTGTGGTGCATCGACTTGGCGGGGCCGTGCGTTAATATAGGCTGTGATGGTTGTTGCAACGGAAACGCAGGCACGATCAGCCTCAATAACGTTTTCATAAATGGCAATCAATTCCACGACTTTGATTGGGCCTATTCTGTACCCGGAGGATATTGGACCGGCTACGGCGGTCCGCCGCATCAGGACGCCATCTACGACCGACCGGACTCCGCTGGCTCTGGCACAAACGTGTACATCTACAACAACGTGTTCTACGGGACGCACACCAACGGGGATGCTACCGCGGCGGTGTGGCTCGGGAGTGGCTCGGCAAACGTGTACGGGAACGTGTTCGACAACTCGCGGTCGCTGACTTTCCCCGTCGAGGTGAGTGCCAGCACGAATACCACGCCATTTGCACTGCCCTCCATGATGAGAGTTTTGAACAACACATTTATCGTCAACACGACCAACACGTCTCTGGAAGCCGCCATTCTCATATCCACTTCTGGCACGGGCGATGTCTGGCCGACGAACGCCGGACTCGACATACGCAACAACATACTCTACGACTGGCGCACGGCGACTGCCGGGGGCGACGTAACGCTGGTGGATTCAGACAATGGCGGTGGCGGCACCAACAACTGGGTCGTCAATTACAACGACTACCGGGAACTCGCGCAGGCGACACTCTGGGATTTTGGCTACGGAGGCATCGGAGAGGTAGGATTTGGGACGATGCAGTCCTACGGGTTTGACACGTCGAGCATCACGAACAACCCGTCCTTCCTCAGCCTGACGTACGGCAGCGGCACGAACTCCTGGGGGAATAATTACGGGATCCTGAGCAACTCTCCCTGCGTGGGAGCGGGAACGTCATTAGCCACACTGACCAATCTGGACCTCCCGGGCATCGGCTTCGACATCAACGGCAACCCGCGCACGGATTTCAATAATGGCAGTAACATAGGGGTGGACATTGGAGCGTACCAGCATTGAAGTGGAGGGCTGAGGTATGACGAAAACACATGTGTCGCGACAAGTTCTTACTTGCAATGGCCCTGGTCACTGTTATATACTTTGGCTGTTGCGAGGTCGCATCGGACAAAAAAGGAAAGCTGTGAAAGCCATCTACTTAGGTTTTGCGCTCTTCCTCGGAATATTCTGTCACCGATCGTTAAGTTACGCGGACACCATCTACGTATCTACCTTTAATGACAATACAATCTACAAAATCGATTCGAGCGGAAACGTTTCGGTCTTTGCGACGGCCAGTTCTGGCCTGAACTACCCGCTCGGTCTTGCATTTGACAACAGCGGCAATCTCTACGCGGCGAATGACGGTAACAACACCATTGAGGAATTCAATTCGAGCGGAACCGGGTCGGTCTTCGCGACATCGGGATTAAACGCGCCCACTGGCCTTGCATTTGACGCGAGTGGCAACCTGTACGTAGCCAATTACGACAACAACACAATCGAGGAATTCAATTCAAGTGGAACTGGGTCTGTTTTTGCGACGGCCACATCAGGCGTAGACCACCCCTATGGCTTGGCTTTTGACAGCAAAGGTAATCTCTATGTCGCCAACGCCGGAAATGAGACAATCGAAGAATTTGGTGCAAGCGGAACCGGCTCAGTGTTCGCCACTTCGGGCGTAGATAATCCGCAAGGCCTGGCCTTTGACAGCAGCGGCAATCTCTACGTCGTGAACTACAGCGGCAATACGATAGAGAAATTCAATTCAAACGGACAAGGATCGGTCTTCACATCGACGAACCTGCTCGCCGCCCCGATTGGCCTCGCCTTTGGCAGCGACGGCGATCTCTATGTGGCAAGCGAAGGCAACGCTTCAATTGTAGAATTTAATCCTAGCGGCATCGGCTCCGTGTTCGCTTCCGGCTTGGGTAACGCGAATTATATCGCCATCGACGTTCCCGAGCCATCGTCGTTTCTGCTGGCCGCGCTCGGATTCGTATCCCTCGCCACCTTCCTCAAACGCAAACGCGCATAACGTCAGGATAACCTGTGGCCTTCCTCAGTCTGACCTACGGCAGCGGCACGAATGCCTACTTGAACAATTATGCCATCACTAACGGGCCAACCATCGGCGCGGGGGTCAACCTAAGCGGCTTTGGCCTGCCCGGGCTGGATTCCGACTTTGCCGGCACCAACCGAGGAAGCGTCTGGAGCATAGGCGCCTACCAGTATTGAAGGAGGACGCTTACAATGAAGATAAACTCGACGAGTCTCACCCCGGATTCCACTTGCCATCCACCCTCCATCCCTGTAAACTATGGGCCTCGAGGTCGCATCAGGTATGAAGGGATTGCTATGAAGGCCGTCAGTTTAGGTGTTGCTCTTTTCGTCTGCCTATTCTCTGCCCCCCCGGTAACTCATGCTGATACTATCTACGCATCCGCGTATGGTTTCGACGAGATATTGAAAATCGACTCGAATGGGTCCGTGTCCACCTTCGCCTCTGTTGGTTCTGGACTGAACAACCCGCTTGGCCTTGCCTTCGACAATAACGGCAATCTCTACGTAGCTAATTCTGGCGATAACACGATTGAGGAATTCAATTCGAGCGGAACCGGGTCGATCTTCGCCACATCGGGATTGAGCCTTCCCATTGGTCTTGCCTTCGACGCCAGCGGCAACCTCTTCGTCGCAAACGCCGGCAACAACACCATTGAAGAGTTCACTCCGAACGGGTCCGGTACTGTCTTCGCCGCCGCTGCTGCTGGGCTGAACGGTCCGACCGCTGTCGCCTTCGATACCAGCGGAAATCTTTACGTAGCGAATCAGGGCAACTATACCATCGAGGAGTTCGGCCTTGGCGGAACGGGCTCCGTTTTTGCCACATCCGCCTCGGGCGTAAGCAATCCTTACGGCCTCGCTTTCTACGGTGGCAACCTGTACGTGGCGAATGTCGGAAACAATACCATCGAAAGGCTTAACTCCAATGGCCAGGGCTCAACCTTCGCAAACACCAACCTCGTGTCCTTCCCAAACAACCTAGCCTTCGACGGCAGCGGCAACCTCTTCGTTGCAAATCACGGCCTTGGCGATGTCCTCGAATTCAACCAAAACGGCGTGGGTTCGGTCTTCGCTGGTGGATTGGGTAACGCTGTCGGTCTCGCCATCGACGTTCCCGAGCCATCGTCGTTTCTGCTGGCCGCGCTCGGAGTCGTATCCCTCGCCGCGTTCCTCAAACGCCACCGCGCATAAAGTCAGGCTAACCTGTGGCGTTCGACATGCACGGCACAAACACCTACTCGGCCATCGTGACGGTCACGAATGAGACATTCGCCATCACCTCCCAGCCCACCTCGCAAGTTGCTTGCATCGGTTCCAATGTGACGTTCACCGTGTCGGCCACGGGCAGCAACCTGACCTATCAGTGGCGCAAGGACGGCTTGGACCTCGCCAATTGTTATCGCTTCCATGGAGCCACGTCCGCCACGCTCACCGTTAGCAATGTGTTCGCCACCACGTCCGAATGCAAAGCGATTCACCTCCTCGGCGGCGGCGGGACCGGCTTCGGCAGCCTCCTCATAGGTGATACGTACACCTATCAAGCCTGGGGGTGCACACCCATAAACGCAGGCTTGTCGGCAGATCCAGCCGGCAACCTCTACGGCGACAGCAATTGCACGCTCCTGGCCTCCGGTCCGGGGGTGGCGACAAGCGACTTCCTCGTCCCCGGCCTGATTGCCTGGTCGCTGGTCGGCCGGTTCCAGAATAGCGCGGGTACAAACTGGATCCAGTTGGGCGCCAACGGTGACTTTCAGGTTCCAGGGACGGGAACCCGCAGTTCGCTGAGCATGATGATCAATGCCTACCAATTTCACACCAACACCGGTTCGTGGACCGGCTGCGTCTCGGACGCCGTCGAGGGTGTCTACGACTGCATCGTCTCCAGCGATTGCGGCTCGCAAATCTCCTCCGAGGCCACCCTCTCCGTCAGCTCCCCCTGCGACGGCATTCCCGATTGGTGGCGGGCAAAGTATTTCGGCGGTGATGGCACCACGACCGACAGCGAATCCTGCGCGAGCTGTGATGCCAACGGCAGCGGATTGAGCAACCTGCAAGATTACGTGTGTGGCTTTGATCCGGTCGCGGTGATTACCACCCCATCGCCAATCGCTTCCGGTACCACCAACAACATCGCCTCGATACCGCCGGAGGGCGACGGCGTCGCCTACACGTGGTCGGTCACCAACGGCACGATCACCGGCGGCTCCAACGACACGACCGTCCTCTGGACCGCCGGCAATGTCGGCACGGCGACCCTCTGCGCGAGCATGTCCAATTCTCCGTTGTGCGTTGCCACCATCTGCAACACCGTCACCATCAGCCCCGCTGACTACTACGTGGACTACACCAACGGCTCGGATTTCGCCGCTGGCACGAATCCGGCTACGGCTTGGCAACACTGCCCCGGCGATGGAGGTCCGTCGGTCGGCCCCGGCCCTGAAGGCACGCCCCTCCTCCCGGGCGACACGGTGTACTTCAAGGGCGGGGTGCAATATGTCTTCACGGAGTCGTCCCAAGGCGGCTACACGCCGGGGATTCAGCTGTCTTGGAGCGGATCGAGCGCCGAGCCGATCACCTATACCAGCACGAACACCTGGGGCAACGGGATGCGGGCGATCTTCACCGATAATTACGCGACGAACAACTACGCGGCCTTCTGGGACTATTACGGAGCCAGCAATATCGTGTTCAACAACCTCGAAATCGGGCCGATGGGAGGGTCTAACAGCCTGCCATCCAACACAGGCTCGAACACCAATGGCGTGCCGCCAAACCCGGCGTGGGGAATATTTGTCGCGGGCATTGCGTTGAACGTGACCATCGAGAACTGCTACTTCCACAACATCGGCTACTGGTACAACCAAGCGCCGATGACTTCGGAGTCCATCCGTGGGGGCGGAGCGTCTGCGGCGGGGATAAACATCTCGCCCGGCCCCTCATCAAGCCCAAGCGGTGTCAACGGCCTGACCGTCACCAACTGCGAATTCACCCATGTCTGCAACGGCATCGAGGTGGAGTACACCGTTCCAAGCTACAATCTGACGGTGGTGAACTGTAAGTTCCACGACTACATTGTGTGGTGCATCAACCCACAAGGTCTGGCCAGTGGCGGGAACAGCGGTATTACGCTCAACAACGTATGGGTCTATGGCAATCAATTCTACGATTGGGACTGGGCATACGCCCCTGATTACTGGACAGGCTACGGCGACCCGCCCCATCAGGACGGGATCTACGCCGAGCCACAATCATGCGGATCTGGCACGAACTGTAACTATTACAACAACGTGTTCTGGGGCACGCATACCAATAGCCAGAGCAACGCCGCGGTGGGCATCTGGCTGGCAAGCGGTTCGGGCAACGCCTACAACAACGTCATCGACAATACCGGCCGGGACACCTTCCCGATTCAGACGAGCGCCGGTATCGAATCTCCCAGTGAGTTGCCATCCACGATGCGCGTTTACAACAACACTGTCATCGCCAACACGACCAATGCATCGTACCAGGTCTGCCAGAGGATCACGACGGACATGGGCGGCGACACCAGCGCTGACTGGCCGACGAATGCTTTCCTCAACGTCAGCAACAATATATTCTTTGACTGGCGGACTGAGCCGAACGGCAGCATCGCGTTGTACAGCGTGGAGCTGGCCGGCGTGACGAATGGTTGGACGATCAATTACAATGATTACTCGGACACGGCACAAACAAATGAGATCTACTACAACACGGGAAGCGGGGAATCGTTCGGGTTGCCGGCGATGCAGGCTTCGGGATTTGATCTGGCCAGCATCACTAACAATCCACAGTTCATCAGCGTCGCCTATTCCAGCGGCACGAACTCGTGGCAGAACAATTATGGGATTCTGAGCAACTCCCCGTGCGTGGGAGCGGGGGTGAACCTGACCGCGCTCGGATTGCCGGGCTTGAACGTGGACATCAATGGCAACCCGCGCCCCGCAACCAACAACTGGGATATCGGTGCGTACCAGCACTGAAGTGGAGGGCTGAGGTATGACGAAAACATACGTGCGGCGAGAAGTTCTTACTTGCAATGGCCCTGGTCGCTGTTATATACTTCGACCGTTGCGAGGTTGCACCGGGTATGAAGGAATTGTTATGAAAGCCATCTGTTTAGGTCTTGCTCTTTTCCTCTGCCTATTCTGTGCACCCCCGACAACTCATGCTGATACTGTCTATGTATCCACGTTTAGTGAAGACAGCATATTGAGCATCAACTCGAATGGGTCCGTATCCACCTTCGTCGGCCCAAGCAATCCTGGGTTGAATGAACCTTGGGGCCTCGCTTTTGATGGCAGCGGCAATCTCTACGTGGCCAACTACGGCAACAACACGATTGAGGAATTCAATTCCAGCGGAACCGGAGCGATTTTCGCAAACACAGGCTTGGACGAACCGATTGGCCTTGCGTTTGACAGCAGCGGCAATCTTTATGTGGCCAATGCTGCCAATAGTACCATTGAGGAATTCAGCGCAGATCAACCGGTTTTTCACCTCCGAGTTCTTTGACGAGGTAAAGCGGGTACTCGCGCCGGGGGGCGTGCTTGCCTTCTCAGTGGGCCATTATGAGCGGAGACCCATCAGGTGGACTCGGGAGGGTCTGCCTCTTGCGCTATCAAGAAAGCGAGAAATGTAACTCGCGCAGGATACGGCTATTGCGATTTCGGATTTCATCGCCTGCTAATTCCAAAGAAGCGCGAGGAAGTTGTTAACCGACATTTCCCATATGACCTGCGGCCCGCGACCATCGCGGGCCATTCAGTTTCATTGATCGCATTTTATCTCTCCTGACACTGCAAGCAAGCCTTTTCTAGGCTCCGGAGACGATGCCTTCGGCTCTGGATTGCGTTCTGCACCGATTTTCGACCGAACGCAGACAAAGCATCGCCGCCAGCCATTTTGCTTTCCCGCATTTGCCGCCCAGCGAGCATCAGCCGGGCAGCGGCATGGGCAATCTCAGCCATCCAATCCTTTCCAGAATAGTCCGGAACAATTCCCGTGGGATTGCCACCTCTGCCATCTGAAAGATCACCTGCCGCGAATGGCGCACCACCTTCGCGCCGATCTTGATCAGTTTCTCCCGCAACGTCGTCAGCGTCCAGTGCCGCACCGCTTGGGGCAACACGGCCTGCCGCAGAAAGTTGCCCAGATTGTACGCCAGCACAAATAGCTGCAACCGCACTTGGTTGTCCACAAAGTCATGACAGGACAGCCGGGTCCACTTGACGGCGTTCTTGCCTTCCTTGATCCACTGCTCCGCCGTTCCCCGTTGGTTGTAGAACCGCACCACCCGTTTGGCTGGCCGACCCAGATTGGTCACGATGAATCCGACGCGGGGAAACAATTCGCCCTTGTGCCATTCCACCTTGGCTACCACGCGGCGGGCGCAGTCCCAACTCTGCGCCTGATACAAAAAGTCATCATACCAGACCACCGGTGCGTTCGAGGGACGGCCCACTGGACGAGTCAGCAGCGACTCGATCTCCCGCTGCAACACCTCATTAGCTGGCAGACGGATGGCGTACCCGTAGCCTTCGGCTTCCAAGTACTCATAGACCTCCGGATTGGCAAAGGCGGCATCCGCTCGGAAGTAGCGCGGCAACTTCTGGCCGCGATAGCGTGCCACCACCGGCTCCAACACGGTCAGCCAATCTTTGGCGCTATGGACGTTGCCTTCCCGCAACAGGGTACGCTCCACATCACCAAACTGATTGAAGCAAAACAACGGGTGGTAGCAGGTGCAGCCGAAATGCCCGTTGTACGCCGTGCCTTCCTGCTCCCCATAGGTTTCGCTGACCGAACTATCCAAGTCGAGGATCAGTTCCCGCATGGGTTGGCGATCCCGCAACTGCTCAATCCATATGCCCGACAACCTCGTCAACTCCGCCAGATTCCGCGGCTGCGTCAACACTTCCGTCTCGAAGCGACCCATTTGGCTGGTGGAAGCCGCCGTGCGCTCTGTGGCTCGCCCGCCAACGACCCGTCGCATGGTGGGATCAACCGCGAGCCGTTCGGCGTCATTGGTGTCTTCGTATCCAGCCAGACGGCTAAAGATCGATTGCCGCAGCAGGGCCACCAGCGAGTGTTGCGTGTTCTTCCCCGTGCGCCAATCATCCAACAGGCCACCACTTCTGGCGGTCAGTTCCAGCGCATCATCCAGTTCTCGGTACACCAGCAGGCCCGCATCGGAGGTGACCTTGGAACCGTGAAACTCCAGCTTCAAACGACTATCGAAAGTGACCCGCAGAGCCGATTTGTTAGTTGCACCCATTGGATTCTCCATCTTTTGTCGCGTCAACATCGACCACAGCCTTTGTTTATGGGGCTAAATTGTATGTCACTAACATTGACTTGTGAAGCGAATCCGGGAAATCTGGGTTCAGTTCGAGCGGAACGGGATCGGTGTTTGCGACTGCGGCCTCGGGCTTGAACGCCCCCGTTGCGCTGGCGTTCGACAGCAGCGGCAACCTCTTCGTCGCCAACCAAGGCAACAGCACCATTGAGGAGTTCGGCTCAAGCGGAACCGGGTCGGTCTTCGCCACCGCCGCTTCGGGCATAAGCAATCCCTATGGGTTGGCTGTCGACAGCGCCGGGAATCTTTACGTGGCGAACGGCAGCGGCAATACGATAGAGAGATTCAATTCGAACGGACAAGGATCGCTCTTCACATCAACGAACCTGCTCTCCGCACCCATCGGCATCGCCTTCGGCAGCAGCGGCAATCTATACGTAGCGAACCATTTCACCGCCTCAATTCTGGAATTTAATTCCAGCGGCACCGGCTCCGTGTTCGCTTCCGGGCTGGGCAACGCTGTCGGTATCGCCATCGACGTTCCCGAGCCGTCGTCTCTTCTCCTCCTCAGCCTCGGCGCAATGTCGCTGTCCGTATTCCTCAAACGCCATCGCCCATAACCTCAGGATAACCTGTGGCCTTCCTCAGTCTGACCTACGGCAGCGGCACAAATGCCTACTTGAACAATTACTCGATCACAAACGGGCCAACCATCGGCGCGGGGGTGAACCTGAGCGCGCTAAACTTGCCCGGACTGAATTGCAACTTCAATGACCAGACCAACGGGAGACCGACAACCGGGCCGTGGAATCAGGGAGCGTATTGATACAGAGAGGAAAAGTGATATCGGCATGAAACCACATTCGCCACCGCAATTCTGCGCTTGCAGCCGCGAGGCTATCCAGTGTATAGTGTCTCGTACGAAAGGTGGGGTCTGTATGAAGGGTTTTTGTAAAGTCGCTCATTTCGTGTTCACAATCCTTCTCGGCTTGTGCTTCAACTGTCGCTGCGTACGTGCCGATACCGTCTACCTGTCTACATTTAATCTGAACACGGTTTTGGAATTCGATTCTGCGGGAAACCAATCCACCTTCGCAACTACCGCTTCAGGCTTGAGCTACCACTACGGCCTTGCATTCGACAGCAATGGCAATCTATATGTTGGCAATCCTGGCAGCAATACCATCGAAGAGTTTAACTCGAGCGGACAAGGGCATGTCTTCGCCTCATCCGGCCTAAGCGGTCCCATCGGTCTTGCCTTTGATGGGAGTGGTAGCCTGTACGTAGCCAATGCCGATAACAGCACGATTGAGGAATTTAACTCGGGCGGAACGGGGTCGGTCTTTGCCACCGCCGCCTCAGGTGTGAACAATCCTGCTGGCCTTGCATTTGACGCCAGCGGGAATCTATACGTGGCAAACCAAGGCAATTACACCGTCGAGGAGTTCGGCCCGGGCGGGACCGGGTCGGTCTTCGCAACCACCACCTCTGGGATAAGCAATCCTTACGGCCTTGCAGTCTACGGCGGCAACCTCTACGTGGCTAACCACGGCGACAACACAGTTGAGAAGTTCAATGCGAGCGGCATAGGATCAACATTCGCCTCGTTCTCTACGAACGGCGTGGGGGCGTACCTTGTCGAACCGACGGGGTTGGCTTTTGACAGCAGCGGCAATCTCTATGTGGCGACCCCAGCCGACGGCGGCGATATCCTGAAGATTGATCCCGAAGGAGACATGTCCGTGTTCGCTTCTGGATTCGGCGCCGCGCAGTTCCTCGCCATCGACGTTCCCGAGCCATCGTCGTTTCTGCTGGCCGCGCTCGGAGTCGTATCCCTCGCCGCGTTCCTCAAACGCCACCGACGGTGACCTGCAAGGCGGGAGTTCCGCCCCTGTTGCGTGACGTTTTCGTTGTGATCGATTTTTGGGCTTGACTAGTTTATCCTAGTACGATATTCTCTCGTGACGAGTGGGTTTTGGATGGCGTTGCGGTCGGGGATCGCTGCTCTTTGACATACGGGGCGGGGGATGAGAGACGAGAGATGGGTGATGAGGGGCGACCGGGGAGGCGGCTCGCCGGGAGGCTCGCCCTCCAAAAGACCCGATTCACGGCGGCGGAGCCGCCGTGGCTGCAAGGGGTCATCCGCCAAAGAGGGCGTTTTCGTAAAACGAACCCAAGTTTATTCAGGCCGGCGTGGAACTTTTTAAAATGCAAAGCCAAAAACGAACCCAAATGGCTTCGCACAGTCCCCTGTGCTACGCCCTGCGGGCCTCGAAACGACGCGAGGCCGTCTCGGCGCTGCCCTCGCGCCTCGGCTTCATGCGCGGCAAGGCCAAGCGGATCAGATGGGGCTGGCGGCGGACGTGCTGGCGCTGGCGTTCCGCGAAGCGAGTTTGTCGAGGTGCGGGACGTGTGGGTGGTGAGCTTTTGCCGGGGTGTGGCGCCGGGGAGCGGGGGTGGCCGCACACGGGCGAAGGGCGCGTTCGATGGTGCTGATGACCTCGGGGATATTGAACGGCTTGGCGACGTAGGCGAATGCGCCGAGGCGGAGGGCTTCCTGGGGCGTGCAGCGCTCGGAATACCCCGTCATGACGATGACGGGGATGTCCGGAAAGACTTTTTTGGCTTCGGTCATGAACTGGACGCCATCGATGCCCGGCATGGCCAGATCGGTGATGATGAGGTCGAATCGTTTTCGGGAGCCTGTGACGTAATCCATTGCGGCCATGGAGTTTGAGGCGCCCGCGACGATATAGCCAAAGACGTTCAACAGCTTCGATAGGGCGGTGAGAACCACGATATCGTCATCGACAACCAGGATGGTGGAATTTGCCATCGGTCCTTTGGGTGTGACGTTAGAATGGATGCATAGCACCAGACGTGCCGGAAGTGTGAATTGTCGTTTCAAGTGCTTGGATACTGGCGGGATAAGCGTTTTACCGCTGGTAAATAAGGGCTTGGGATTCGGCGGGTTCTTGAGCGTCGGCGGGGTGTTCGCTGTCCTGCTAAACAGGCGGACAAATGGCGAACCAAATCTGCGACTTTTTTCCGCCGTCTAGCAAGAATGGGATTGCCAAAACGGGCCGGAAGCTGGTCAGCGTTCCACGGTGAACACGGCGTCTCGGAGACCGTCGTGATCGTCCCGGTCTGTGCTGTTCTGGCAAACGCTGTGGACAGCAAAGCCGTTTGGGAGCCGGGTATAGCGCAGGGGGCGACCATTGAACGGGTCGGCCGGCAGCATCCCGATGTCGATTTCCGACGATTCGAGTTCCGCGAGAGTCTGCGGCAACTGGTTGTAGGCCAGGCGATAGCGTTCGATAGCGATCGCAACCCGGGCCTCGCGCAATCTGGCGGCCATGGCAGCGTCTCTGAGGATGACCCGTGGACCGTTCATTCCGCGCAGCCAAGCGCGGGACAGGGAGTGCAGTTGGGTTTCGTCTGCGAGCGTTTGGCGGAGCGCTTGCGTGGCGCCAATCCGCTCGGGAAAGGCCATTTGGGCCGTCTGGACGCAGCGATCCATGAACCGCAAGTAGTTGAGTTCATCCCAGCGGAGCAATCCGCACAAGTCATACAAATAGCCGGGCGAACTGAAGAAGACGCCGAGATTGATCAAAAACCTCTGGCCCAGCGGGTACGAGCGCGCCACCGGTAATGCGGTCAGATCCATGACATTTTGCATCATGTCGAAACCATAAAGGCCGATGCAGCGCTGGCCGATGAACGCCCGGGCCAGCCCGCGCTGATCGTCAGCTTCGTCCAAAGCATGCCCGAGCGCGTCGAGCTGTTTGTCCGTCAAACTGGTCCCGCTCAACAGATCCTGCAGGCTGTTGACGGCGATCTGTTGGCACTCCAGACGCGCCAGATGAGATCGCACCAGTGGTTCTTTGGCGAGCGCGTGGGACAGGGCGAACAAGGATTGGACGGAGGCAACGGCTGGCTGAGGGTCGGCGCAGACGGTATGGTCGGCGGCGTCGGCTTTGAGCAAACGAGCGCTGTAAATAAGATTTCCCAGATGCGAGTAGGGCATGATGGAGAGCGTTCGCAGGTCGATGGGAAACCGGCACCGGGGAGTATTCGATGCCTGATAGAGCAGTGCCAGCACGTCGTCATTGCCCCCGAGGGAATCCACAGTGGGTTGCGCCGGCGGGTCCGGGGACAAACCAGGTCGCGAAGAATCAACTGCGGGAGCGCCCTGGAGTTTGCCGGCCCGAGCCGATGGGCGGGGCAAACCGGCAAACGCCTTGTCGAACAGGACAGCGCCGTTTTCCACGGGAGCAACACGGGGATACCATCGATTCAACTCGACAAGCGTTACCGGGTAGCCTTTGTCGCGGATGTCGGCAATCTGGCCGGCAACGAATCCATTGATGGCAAGTCGCCAAACGCCGAAAACCGCGGACAGACCCAGTACAGCCAATGTGGCCCGCCAAGCCCACCGTCTCCAGCGCGAAACTGGTTGCTGCACGCCAACGTTCACACATTAATTCTAGCACCACTCAGTGCCAAACGAAAGCGTCATCATCGGAAACAGTCGGGGCCTCAGTCGCTTCCGGATCGTTCTTCCCGGCATCCGGCCCCGGCGTCTTTTCGGGCGGGCTCGCGGCCCTGTTTCCGTCATCGTGGGGTTGCGCGGAAGCAGTCGGCAGGGGTTTTGGATGGCTGGCCGATGGCCTCAGACACGTGGTATCGGTGCCCAGAACCAGCACGGCCTCCGTACCGTTGAAATGGAACTGTACCGCCAGAATATCCAGCAACCGCCGGGTCGGCCCGCTGGGATTGCGGCGCTGGTGTTCCAGGTATTTGACCTGTTTGATGGACACGCCAAGCCACTGGGCAAATTGGGCCTGGGTCATGCCGGCGTGCTTGCGCAAAGACAGTATACGGCTGGCTCCCCATTCCATCGTTCCTTACGAGGGAACCGCGTTCCCCCACCTCCTTGTGACAAATGGGTAACAAAGTTCAGGTCAGGATGCAACTCCGAAATTCGGAAAACCGAAGTTCTCAGGCGGTGATGCGTGGTTTACTGCACCCAACACGGGTTGCGTTGACAACACCGGGATCGTCCGCTAGCCTCAAAGGGTTATGATTCGCCGGTACAGCCGCGAGGTGATGCGTCAAATCTGGACGGAGGAGAACAAGTTCTCCATCTGGCTGCAGATCGAGATTCTGGCGTGCGAAGCGCGCAGGATTCCCGGGAAAGACCTCGCGACGATCAAGCGGCGCGCGAAATTCGACGTCAAACGGATTGGCGAAATCGAACGCACCACCAATCACGACGTGATCGCGTTCCTGACCAACGTCGCCGAGAACGTCGGCCCGGCGTCGCGCCACATCCACGAAGGGCTCACGTCGTCGGACGTGGTCGACACGGCGCTGGCGGTGCAGATGGCGCAATCGGCGGACATTCTCATCGATGACGTGAAGAAACTGCGCGATGTCGTCGCGAAAAAGGCAAAGAAATACAAGCTCGTGCCGATGATTGGCCGGACCCACGGCGTCCACGCCGAGCCGATCACATTCGGGCTGAAAATGGCGTTGATGTACGACGAGTTTGGCCGGGCGCTCGAACGGCTCGTGCTGGCCCGCGACATCATTGCCGTCGGCAAGATTTCCGGCGCGGTCGGCACGTACGCGCACATGAACCCGCGCGTCGAAACCTACGTCTGCAAGAAGCTCGGGCTGCAACCGGACAGGATCTCGACGCAAATCGTCCAGCGGGACCGTCACGCCGAATTCATGAGCGCCCTCGCGCTGGTGGGCTGCTCGATTGACCGCTGGGCGCTGGAGTTTCGGCATCTGCAGCGGACGGAAGTGCTTGAAGCCGAGGAGTTTTTCGCGGCGGGGCAGAAGGGCAGCAGCGCGATGCCGCACAAGCGTAACCCGATCACCTGCGAGCGGCTCTGCGGACTGGCGCGGGTGTTGCGCGGCAACGCGCTGGCGGCGATGGAAAACGTCGCGCTGTGGCACGAACGCGACATCTCGCACAGCAGCGTCGAACGCATCATCCTGCCGGATTCGACGACGTTGCTCGATTACATGCTCGTCACGCTGACGGACGTCGTGGACAAGTTGCTTGTGTATCCCCAGCGAATGAAGGCCAATCTCGAATCGAGCAAGGGGTTGATTTATTCGCAGGCCGTGTTGCTGGCGCTTACCCGCAAGGGGCTGACCCGTGAGAAGGCGTACGCGCTCGTTCAGCGCAACGCGATGAAGACGTGGGCCGGCGCCAAGGCCTTTCGCGACTTCCTCCTGCTGGACGCGGATGTCATGCGCCATCTCACGCGAGGGGAGGTGGACAAGCTGTTCGACCTTGACGTTCACCTGCGCGAAGTGGACAATATCTTCAAGAAAGTCGGCATTAAGTAAGTCGCGCCGACGCGCTCGTCACCTGGGCTTCGATTCCTCTTCGGCGTGGAATTTGTGGAGGAAGCGGTGGACGACGGGGGCGAAGAGGACGCCGCAGGTGGTAATGAACACCACGCCGCTGAACAGCGCGTAGAAGGACGCGAACCATTTCCCCGCGTCATGTTTCAGCTCGCTCACGGGCCCCATGCCGGAGAGGATCATCGACGCGTTCAGGAGCGAGTCCAACCAACCCATTCCCTCTGACAAATGATAACCGAGAATGCCGATGCCAAGCGAAATGGCAACGATGCCAAGGCTCATGCAGGCGTGACGCGCCAGTCGCCGATAAAAATGCTTGCGCGGGATAACCGGTTGGTGACGGCGCTCGAACATGACGGGAGTTTATACCGGATTTGCGGACGACTGGCGACACGGAAGAGTGGACGCATCCCGTCGCGGCGTGATACAACCGGGTGGAGACATTATGAAGGCGAAGATTATCGTGATGCCCAAGAGGACGGTCCTCGACCCGCAAGGAAAGACCGTCAAACACGCGCTGGAGTCGATGGATTTTGCCGGGATCAAGGACGTGCGGGTCGGAAAGTTCATGGAGATCGAGCTGGAAGGCGGCAACAAGGCCGAGCTGCAGAAGAAGATCGACGAAGCCTGCCACAAGCTACTGAGCAATCCGGTCATTGAAGAATACACTTTTGAGATCGAATGAAATTCGGCGTGATTCAATTCCCCGGCAGCAATTGCGACCAGGACGCATATCACGCACTGGCGGACGTGCTCGGGCAGCCGACGCGCTACATCTGGCACAAGGACGCCACGCTCGGCGACGTGGATTGCGTCGTCGTCCCCGGCGGGTTCAGTTACGGCGATTACCTGCGGACAGGCGCGATCGCGCGGTTCGCGCCGGCGATGAAGGCGGTCATCAAGCACGCCAAATCGGGCGGACTGGTCCTCGGCATTTGCAACGGGTTCCAGATTTTATGCGAAGCGCATCTGTTGCCCGGCGCGCTGATTCGGAATCGGGGGCTGAAATTCATCTGCGACCACATTCATGTGCGGGTTGAGACGACCGACTCGCCGTTCACCAACGCCGGCAAGAAGGGGCAGGTCTTGCGCCTCCCGATTGCGCATGGCGAGGGCAGTTATTTTGCCGAGCCGCGGATCATCGAGCAACTCCAACGCGAGGATCGCGTGCTCGTTCGCTACTGCGACAACGAGGGGAAGGTCACGGACGCCGCCAACCCGAACGGTTCGCTCGACAACATTGCCGGCATCTGCAACGAGACGAGAAACGTCTTCGGCCTCATGCCGCATCCCGAACGCGCCAGCGAAAAACCGCTGGGCAGCGACGACGGGCGGGTGATCTTCGAGAGCATTCTGGCGAGTCACAGCCTGGCGAAGTGACCGCGAACATGCACGAATCGTTCGCGCTTATACGCGGCAATTCGTGGCCACCATGAAACGACAGACTTCGACACGAGACTGGCTGCCGCTGGCGAAGCGGGGCGAGAGCGGCGCGGAATTGCCGACGGGCGAGGCGTTCCGGGGCGAGTGGATCGATTTCGAGCGCGGGATCCGCGTCGGCAACATCGAGCCGCACGAGCGGATCACGCAAATCCTGAAATTTTACCTCGAACAACGGTATCGGACGGCATTCGTAACCGACCGCTGGGGGCGCGGCGTGTACTGGCAATGGATTTGTTGGCTCCCGCGGGCCAACCGCGAGGCCAAGCCGATATCGAACAAGGTCAATTTTGGGTGCGCGAAGCTGTTCATCTCGGCGGACGCGGACACGAAGGTGTTCCAGAGCGGCCTGCAGATCGAACGGGGTTACGCGCAGGGACCCGAACCCTATCCGGGCTGTTTGCTGAGAGACGATTGGGACTGGCATCGGCTGATCGGGCAATGCGCAACGGGCACCGAGCTGGACGGGGAACTGCACCGGCTGGTGAAGGGGGAGGGCTTCGTGGTGGAGGTGGGCGATTGGGAAACGAACACCGTCTTTACGAAGAAGAACTTCACATCCGCCCGGCAGATTCGCGATGCCGCCAGGAAATACCCGAAACGCGACAAATGGGCCGGGTTCCAACTCTACTATCCAATGCCCGAACGCGAAGTCCGCGCGAGCAGCGGCTACGAACTGGTGAAAGCCGTCTGTGGCGTCTTCGCGGAAGTGGTTCCCGCGATGAATTGCTGCATGCAGGTGCCGCTGGCGCCCGCGGATTCTCCCCTTGCCGGGGATCGGCTGCCGACCGGATAACAGCGGCTATGAGGGGTGGTTTCAGACAAGGCGGGTGAGAATTTCCTGGTCGAAACGAGTGCCGCCGGCGCCCGGCTCACTGAACAGTTGCGGCCGACAGGGCTGATTGGGCGCTGGCGCGCACCGGCTCCGAGGAATCGGATGCCGCGGTCCGCTGCAGCAACGCCACGGCCGCGTCGCTGTGCACTTGCGCCACCGCCGACACCGCGTTCACGCGAATCGCCTCGTTCGGATCGTTGAGCAACTGTTGGAACACACTCAGCGCCCCGGCCCCAAAAACCCGGGCCAATTCCTGAATGGCCGTTTCCCGAATGCCGATGTCCGTATTGCCTTCCGCGACTCCGGCCAGCGCGTTCTGGGCGGCATCGTTGTGGGTCGCACCGATGGCCATGATCATCTGCTTCTGCACGTCGGGATTCGTTTCCGACTGGAAAAGCTGCGTCAGCACGGGCAAAGCCGACGGCTGGCCGGCCAGGGCTTGTACGGCGGCGAACCGCTGTTGCGGATCGGTCTGATTGGCCACAATCTGGCTGAGCATCGCCACCGACGCGGGATCCTGACGCTCGCCCAGGGCCGCAATAATTTCACGTTGAAGACTGAAAATGCCTTCCCCGGCCAGCATTGATTGAAGAGTCGCATCCGCCGCGTCATCGTGGATCGAGCCCAAGGCGTGAATCAACATCAGCTTGGCGTGCATGTCATCCGTCGCGGTGTAGCCGGCGGCGATGGCCGCGGCGCCACCGGCGCCCAGGGCCGCCAGGCGGTCCTCCATCGCCTTGGTGTCCTCCTTGCGTTTGGCGATCAGGGCCTTGGCATCATCCCAACTCAGCGCCCCGGCGTAGCCGTAGAGCTTTTTTACGTCCTCCAACGCCGTCGCGACGGACGCTTTTTGAGCGGCCGAAGGAACAACTGCCGCGTTCGGCGCCGCTGGAGGATTGACGGGTTGCGCGGCCTGGGGCACCGGGCTGGCGGCAGGCGCGGGGGTGCCTTCCGAAGACGGGCTCGGGGCAGTTGCGCGCTCACCGGGGGTTGACGGAGCGGTTGCCGCTGGTGACCTGGGGGCACCGGATTGCTCCGACCTCGTCAGCCACCAGATGGCAGCGACCGACACGAGCACAACACCGCCAAGGGCGATCCCCTTCCACTTCATGGCGCGACTCCTAGACGGCTAAACGGCATCACCACCAGTAGTTGGACTCTTGCTGGAACTCATCCTGGAACTGGGAGCAGTTACCGAACTGCCAATCCTGATAGCCCACGACGCCGAGAGTCTCACAGAACGTCCCGCACGCGACCTTGGCGGTCACCCCGGGCTGGCCAATCATGATGGTTACGCACACCTGGCGATTGGTGCCGTTGAAGTTGAAGCCTGACGTAGGGCACTGGAACTCGAACGTGCCGCCCTCATTGTAGTACGTGGCCGTCGCATTGTTGCTGGCGCACGTCTGCTGCGTGTAGAGCAGGCAGTTCGATGACACCGAGTTCGGGTTTCCGCACGCGTACCACTGGAGCGTGTTGCCCGGAACCAGCCTGTCGGGGAACGTGCACTGAATCGTCGTGCCGGACTGCGAGAACGGGAACGTCGAGGTGGCAACGTTGTTGGAAACGGAACAAATCGGTATGCCGTCGCACACGACCGTGAGCGGCTGCGACGCGTTCTGGAAGCCGCAGTAGAACCGCGTCGAGGTGGCCCCGATATTCACCGTCGAGAGTTGGCCGCAGTTCTTGTTCTTGGTCGCCGACGAGAGCGGCATATTGGGATCCATCAGCGCATTGTAGCACTGATTATCCGTGAATCGGCAGATCGCCCGCTCGTAGGAGTTGTTTCCGAAGTACTCCCACGCCTCGCCGCCGCATCCATCATCGCCGACGTTGGCGAGGATCTGGGTCTTGCAGTACACCACATTCGTGCCGATGGTCACACTCACCGTATAGTAACTGTTCGATGACGTGCGGAAGTCACTCGGCTGATCGCCATCGGACAAGGTGAGATTGCCTTCGAACGTGGCAAACTGGCAGTTGCCGTAGTTATCGAAGTGATGCTGGCAGAAGGTCGGAGCGCAGGTGATCGGATGACAAGTCACCGGTGTGGACACCACGATGACGCTTGCTTGGCAGCTCGAGGTGTTGCCACACGAGTCGGTCGCCGTGAACTTCACCGTGTTCGTGCCCATCGAGAACGTTGACGGCGCATTGTTGGTCACCGTGGCGCCGCTGCCGCAGTTGTCGGTGGCGGTCACCCCATGCAGGAACGCCACAATCGATGCAGTGGAGGCCGGCACGGAATTGCTGCAGAGGGACGAAGCGACCACGGTAATATTCGTCGGGCAGGTGATGCTCGGCGCTATCGTATCGTTGACCGTAATCGTCTGGGTGCAGGCGGCGCTGTTGCCGCACGGATCCACGGCCTTGTACGTGCGGAGGACCGTGTACCGATTCGGACAGGTCTGGTTGGTGATCACATCACCCACCCAGGTAACGGTCGGCGTGCCACAGCTAGCGGAGACAATCACGGACCCAACACTGGCCGCCGGCACGTTCGACGCGCATTGAACCGTCACACCGGCGGGGCAGGTGATGCTCGGCGCCGTGGTGTTCGCTGTCCAAGTGTAAACGACCTGCGCGACCGTGGAAAGGCCGCAGCTATCGGTGGCCGTGATCGTGAAGGTATTGGTCTCAGCGCAGGCGGAGCCGGTGGTAGCGGACGTGACCTTAATGGTCGGGGTCCCGCAGGTAGCGGTGGCCGTCACGGCCGACTTCACGCTGGTGACGGTGGGCAGAGAGGCCGGATTACAGCCCAGATTGCCGCCGGATGGCAACGCGGTAAAGACCGGCGCTGTGGTATCGACGGTCCAGGTGTAAACGACGTGCGTGACCGTGGAAAGGCCGCAGCTATCGGTGGCCGTGATCGTGAAGGTATTGGTCTCAGCGCAGGCAGAGCCGGTGGTAGCGGACGTGACCGTAATGGTCGGGGTCCCGCAGGAAGCCGTGGCGGTCACGCCGGCTTGCACGGTGGTGGTGTTGGGCAGAGAAGCCGGATTACAGCCCAGATTGCCACCGGATGGCAGCGCGGTGAAGACCGGCGCCGTGGTATCGACGGTCCAGGTGTAAACAACGTGCGTGACCGTGGAAAGGCCGCAGCTATCGGTGGCCGTGATCGTGAAGGTATTGGTCTCAGCGCAGGCGGAGCCGGTGGTAGCGGACGTGACCGTAATGGTCGGGGTCCCGCAGGAAGCTGTGGCGGTCACGCCGGCTTGCACGGTGGTGGTGTTGGGCAGAGAAGCCGGATTACAGCCCAGATTACCGCCGGATGGCAGCGCGGTGAAGACCGGCGCCGTGGTATCCGATGTCCAAGAGTAAACGACTGTTTGCGGCGCGGAGGTATTACCGCAGCCATCGGTGGCTGTCACCGTGAACGTGCGCGTGATCGTGCAGCCATTGGTCGTATCCGCGGACGTGACCGTGATGGTCGCCGTACCGCAAGCAGGAGTCGCCGTCACCAGTGCCTTCACGCTCGCGCAGGTGGGCGGATTTGTCGGGTTACAGCCCAGATTGCTGCCGGTCGGAACCGTAACGGTCGGCGCCGTTGTGTTGGTGAAGGTAATGGATTGCATGCAGGAGGCGGAGTTGCCCGAGGCATCGGTGGCCGTCCACGTGCGGTTGATGGCTGCCAGGCCCGTACAATTGACCGCGCCGGCCGAGTCGCTGAACGTCACGGACGGATTGGGATCGCAGGTATCGGTGGCCGTGGCCGTGCCGGTGAAGCTGGCGTTGGTCGACTGGCCACACGACAGCGTGACATTCACCGGGCAGGTAATCGTTGGGGCGTTGGTGTCCACCACGATCACATCGAACGTGCACGAATTCGTATTGCCGCTGCAGTCACTGGCGGTAAAGACGACCAGATTCGTGCCCAGAGGCAGCACGCTCCCGTTGGTCGGCACGCAGGAGGTCATCACGTTCGGACAGTTGTCGAAGGCCGTCGGCAATTCGAAGTTGATCGCCCCGCCCGCCGGCGTGTTGGCCGTGCATTCCACAACCTGATTGCTGCAGTTCTGGATAACAGGGGGCTGATCGTCCACGACGAGAACATCGCACAGGGCCTGTGAGGTGTTGCCGCGGCCATCGGTGGCCACGGACGTGATCACGTCGGTACCGGTGCAGGTGACAGGGAAATGTCCGGTCATGGTGCCGTCGCCGTTGTTGGTAAGCATAATGACCGCGTTGCTCTCGTCCATAGCCGACACCGTGACCGTGAGGCCATTCGTGCAGCATTGGTCGACGGCGGTCGGTATCTCGAACGTGAACGTGGCGTAGCACTCGCCGACATCATTGGTCAGCACGAATGGAGCTTCCTCGCATTGGCCGAGGATGGGACTGTCAACGAGGACTGGCGGCACCGTGTCCTCGACAGTGACGGTAAACGAGCAAGAATTCGAGTTGCCCGAGGCGTCGATGGCCGTGAGGGTTACGGTGTAATTCGTAGAATCGTCAGCGGGATCCAGCGCAAAGAAGCTGCCCGATGGCGGGGAGTAAATGAACGTGAGGTTGGTACTGCAGTTGTCGGAACCGATCGGGGCCGGATACGTGTAGAATGCGCCGTGCTGCCCGCCGCTGGAGGCATTGCACTGGAGAACAACATTGCTCGGGCAGGTGACGGTGGGTGGGATGAGATCTTCGAGCCCGACGCTGCCTTTCGCTTCGCCGTGAAAATTCGTGGTGAAACTGCCGGTGAACGTGGAAAGTTCACTGGTCAGGAAAACCCCAATATGGTCGCATGTGTACAAGGGCTCCAGCAAGCCGCCGGTGGGGTGGAACCGGAAATCGAAGTCGCTCACGCCGCCGGAAGAGCCATAGCCAAACGCATAGATCTGGCCCGTCAGCAACAGGCCGGAATAAACGTTGGTCGTCGTGCCGACAACCTGAGTCACCTTGCCCGAAATCACCAGGTCCGGCCCGGGCCCGACGCTGCCGACGAGATTGCCATTGTTATCCACTTTTATGTTAATTGTCATGCTGCGCGTGGGCGCAACTGCCACGGTCGGCCCCGTCGGACTGAACTGGACAGTGGTCGGCGTGGTAACCACGGAGAACACCTCTGAGACCGGGTTGTAGGTTGTTGACGTTGAGGTGGTGGTGTTATAATTGATGACCGGCGGGATAACGGTCACGCCCAGCAAAACAGCGCGCGCCACGCCGATCAAGGCCGCCAAAGACAATGCAAGTGCACACACGAATAGACGCTTGTTCATGATTTCTCCATGCCTTCCACGCCAACACACACGTTGGCCTTGACCGTTTTACCGCACTTTCGCTGCGCCCAATCTCACGCCCGAACGGCTGACTAACCCCTGCGCAGTGGTGCTCGCCACCGTGCGACCCAGCACAGCCCGAGCACCGACAAAATTACAAGCAACTGTGGCTCCGGTTCGGGAACCTCCATAACCGTGTCCCCAACACCCGCCCCAGTGCCGTCATGCAGATTGTTGAAATCGCTAGTGAAACTACCGCTAAATGAATCGTCGCCCGTATCCACGGTCGTGCCTGCCGTCGCCCCAATCCCACCATAATCATTGGTCAACGCCCCGCCAGTCACGCTGAACTCGAAGTCGAAAGCGCTGTCGTTGGTCACGGATTCACCCAGAAATCCGAAAGCCGTTATATTCCCCTGCAGCAATATCCCGGCGCCAATTGGCGTGGGGAGAGGATCCCAATTCTGGTCGTAAACCCCGGACGCAGAGCCGATCGAAATCGTGCCGCTGCCAGGCGTGTAGACGCCGCTATTGGAAACGGTAGCAGTCAAGGTAAACGTCCCCTCCTCACCAATACTGGTGTCATTCAACACAGCATCAGGTGCATACGCTGGGCCGGGACCGTCCCCAGGTATGTCCGCATTCGCGAGAGGATCCATATACGATGAAGTACCCCCCGTTATGGTGAGCTGAAGACTGGTCGCATCGTACGTAACCTGCAAGGTGTCGGAACCCAGGTTCGGGTTTGCCAACCATGAATCATTCTGAGCCACACCAAGCAAGGCGGCCTGGGCGTGAAACGTCAGGCAAAACAAAAAGCTGCCGACCAAGGCAAGACTGCGAAGTGCTTTCATATTACACCCCTTTCGCCAGCCAAGAGCAAAGACACACCAGTCAGAGTCATTACCTGCGCAATTCCCGTCACCCCGTGAATTCGTTTCATGCCCTAATCTCCATGGCCACTGGCATTTTATTAGAAATTGAAATAGCACATGCTTCCGTCAACATGGCTTCTTTACGGACAATGTTCCGTTTCATAACTCGCCCTTGCTTACGCAAGCTCACAACATTCTGCTCCCAAGTGGGCCAGACCATAACGACTGACCTCGCCGGAAGCAAGACAATTCTTCCGCTACAGGCACGATTTATAATGGTTGACCTAATGGAAAGCAAGACAATTCGCCTGCTTTCAATGTTACATTTGGACGCCGTTATTGGCTGGGATCGTTGGCTCAAATGGAAGGAACGGAAGCACATAATTTACGCAAGACGTTGTTTCCCAGTCGGTTACACCAAATCAACGGTTTCGATGCTGTCATTTGGGCGTATCCAGCTCAGGCTTTTCAGGGAAGAATTGCGCCTGTCCAAGGGAGGATCCGAAGCTTTTGAGCTTCGTTAAAATGGTGCCATAGCGCAAATCACCTGTCGAAATATCTGCGCCAATCCGCGTTGGACACCCGCAGGCTCGACATTCCGCTGGAAATAAAATACTTCTTCCCCGCCAAACGCTCGCCGCAACCGAGCCGCCAATGAATCGTAACCATACATCGAAAGCCAATGCCTTATGCGGAACCTGCTGAACCAGTTCACCGGCCGCCAACATTCCCCGCTCGTCCAGTTCATCAAGTACGCCATCGCCGGCGCCATCGCCACCGTCGTCAACATCGGCCTGTTCTACTGCTGCGCGCTCAAACTCATGCCGGCCCTCACCCCGAACGACCCCGTCGCCAAACTGCTCCACGTCCAGGTCGTTCTCGTCTCCGATGCCGTCCGCACCCGCAATTCCATCATCGACAATTCCGTCGCCTTCCTGCTCGCGAATCTTACCGCCTACCTGATCAACATCTATTGGGTCTTCGAATCCGGCCGCCACAACCGCTTCTACGAAATCCTCTACTTCTACCTCGTCTCCGGCATCAGCTTTGCCCTCGGTAGCGCCCTCATGGGCTTTCTCATCTATCACTTCGGCCTGATGACCACCATCGCGTTCGGCGCGAATGCCGTCGTCTCCCTCCTTATTAATTACGCCCTCCGCAAATATTTCATCTTCAAGGGCTGACCCGTCCCACACGGCGACCCGATCCCGCGCCACGTAAAGCCCGACGCTTTCGGCTTGTGTATCTCGTGATTTTTCTTATGCTCGCGTCACGCGGTGGCTCGGAACTTAGAATCGGGAGGAACGATCATGAAAACGATGCTCCGGTTGGTCGCCTGTCTCGCGGTGCTGGCAGGAACGGTTGTCTGGGCGGAAACCCTCAACAACGACGGCGTAATTCAACTCCATAAACTCGGCCTGGGTGATTCCGTGATCGTGGAAAAAATCAAGGGCTCCACCTGCCAGTTTGATACCAGCGTCGCCACCCTGAAAAGCCTCAAGGACGCCGGCCTGTCGGACGCGATCATTTCGGCGATGATCGCCGCCGGCAGTTCATCCTCCGGTTCTTCCGCCGCGCCTACGGGCGATCCAAATGATCCGAACGCAGCGCACACGTCGGGTGTCTGGTTGTACCAGCAAGTGGATGGCAAACCCCAAATGACGCAGATGAGGGCGTCCCCCATTGATGAGATCAAATCCGGTGGCGGCTTCGGTGTGGCCTGGGGCGGCTCGGCCAAAAGCCGCGCTGTGATCTCGGGAGCGCACGCCTCGACCCAACTCGCCGAATCCCAGCCCGTATTCTATTTCTATTTCGACAAGTCCGAGGAGGGACTCAGCAGCGTGGGTTCCTTTGCGACTTCGCCGGATGACTTCAAACTCGCCTCCTTGGAAATCCGCAAGGAAAAGGACGAGCGTCGGCTGGAGATTGGCAAATTTACCATGGGCGGATCGAGCATCGGCCTCAACAAGAAGGACGTTCAGGCCCTGAACGTCGATAAGGTCGCCGACCGGGTCTATAAGGTCTCCCCGGCGAGTCCTCTGAAGCCGGGCGAATATGCCTTCGTCGATATGCGCGCCGCCCGAATGACCGGCGGGGGCAAGATGTTCGACTTCGGCGTCTCGGGCGGGAAGTAAGAGCGCCGAACACAACCGGATTCTGTAGCCACGCCGCTCTGTCGGCGTGTGTCGGAAGCCGCAGGAATCCAGGGTGGCGCGGCGACAGAGTGCCGCGGCTACAACAGGCAGTGAGTTTTGTTAGGTGCTTTATGCCGGTGATCGCAACACCACCCGCGCGGGCGCGCCGTCGGCCCCCTTCAGCTTCAATGGCAGCGCAATCAATTCGTAGTCACCCGCCGTCACCGCTGACAGGTTCAACCCCTCGATAATCACCACGCCCGCCCCCAACAGCGTGTGATGGACCGGGAACCGCGTGCTGCTGAATGCTTCCACGGACAAATAATCCACCCCGACCAGTTTGATCCCGCGCGCGACCAGATACTCCGCCGCCTCGGCGGTGATCGCCGCAAAATCCCGGTCGAATTCGCGTTCCTCGTCCGCCCAGCGCCGCGAGTTGCGCGTCTTGAACAATGCCCGCGTCACGCCTGCTCCGAAAGCATCCTTTCTTTCGGAGCCCGCCATGTCGCATGCCTCGAGGTCCGCGCGCGTCACGTGCCCCGTGCCGCTGGATAGATCGAACACCCGGCACGGCCCGATGAGCACCTCCAACGAAAGCTCGTCGATGCCGGAGCCGTTCGGCTTGAAATGAAACGGCGCGTCCATGTGCGTCCCCGTGTGCGCCCCCATCTCAATCCGCGTGACGTTCGCCGCGTCTCCCTCGGCAATGCTGCTCGCCAGGCTCATCGACAATTTCGGGTCCCCGGGCCAGATCAACATCTCCCCGTGCAACAACACGCTCACATCATGAATTTTCATTTGGATGGGCGCAATTTCGTTGATCTCTCACCATGCGTCGTGCGCCGCCCCCTTTTTTCTCCCGCCTTGACGCTTATACTTCAAGACGATCCGTATGCAATAGACAACAAACGCGACGAGCAAAACGCATGTTATTCCAAAAAAGATATTCGCTCTCGAGGCATACTTCGCAGAGTCCGGTGTGTTAGCAGTAGCAGTTGCGGCCCACACATTATACGCCGCCAAATATCCGAACCATGCACACAGAAACAAAAGTCCGATGCCAAGTAGACCCTTGCATATGAGTCTCGTTATTTTTGGGGATTCGTTCACGAGGTTCGTGAGGTCAGGGCGAGGGGCGTTATCACCTCACCTGCGTATCATACACCCGCAGTAATTCACTCACGCTCCACGCTTGCGCGAAGCAGCCCGCGGGACGATGAGGCGGATTCCCGTCAAAAATCTCCGCCACGCTCCCCAACCCCGCTTCCTCCATGTGATGCAACAGCGGCGCGATGATCTTGCCGATTTCCTTCCGCTGCGCCCGGCCGGTCCCGTTCACCCGCGCGTACGCATCGCAATACGGCCCGATCAACCACGGCCAGACCGTCCCCTGATGATACGCGCAATCCCGCTGCCAGTGGTTGCCTGTGTACCGGCCGCAATACCGCTCGTCCTTCGGCGATAACGTCCGCAAGCCATACGGCGTCAACAACTGCTGCGTCACCACGTCGAGCACCGCCTTCTGCTGGGTCTTGTCCAGCGGCGAGTACGGCAGGCTCACCGCGAAAATCTGGTTCGGCCGCACGCTCGCATCGTGCACATCTCCCTGGATCACGTCATACAAATACCCGCCATCGCGGTTCCAGAACGCCTTCACGAAATTCGCCGCCACCTGGTCCGCCAGTTTCCGCAGGATCACCGCCGAATGGATGTCCTGCGCCAGCGTCTCCTCCATCTCCGCCAGCATCAGCAGCGCGTTCAACCACAGCGCGTTGATCTCCACCGGCTTCCCGTGCCGCGGCGTCGGCACATACCCGTCCACTTTCACGTCCATCCAGGTCAACTGCGTGCCCGGCGTGCCGGCCGTGATCAGCCCGTCATCGTCCGCATGAATGTCGAACCGCGTGCCTTCCTTGTAAAATTTCACCACGTCGGCCAGCGCGGGTAACAGTTGCCGCGCCCCGTCGTCATCGTGGCTCGACTGCCAGTATTTCCAGGCGGAAACCACGAACCACAGCGACGCGTCCACCGTGTTGTATTCGGGCGTCTCGCCCTTGTCCGGAAACACATTCGGGATCATCCCCTTGTCGCAGTACTGGGCAAACGTCAGCAGAATCTTCCGCGCCACGTCGAACCGCCCGGAGGTCAGTGTCAGCCCCGGTAACGCGATCATCGTGTCCCGCCCCCAGTCCGTGAACCACGGAAACCCCGCCAGCACCGTCAGGTTGTCTTTCCCACGTCGCGCCAGAAACGAGTCCGCCGAGATTAACAATGCCTGCCGCGCCGGATCCCGTTCGCGCTCGAATTCCTTGCGCCGCGCCCGCTCCCGTGCCGCCAGGTCGTCGGGGTTGACCGCGCCCTTCTTCTCGATCGTGGCCACGATGTACGCCGTCTGCCCTTCCGCCAGCCGATACGACAGCTCGAACGGGGTGAACAAATCCTCCTCGAAATCCAGGCCGCGCTCCTGTTCCACCGGATACGTGAACCTGAGATACCAATCCCCCTTCGCGTCCACCGCCTCGGCCTTCGTGTGGAAATACAACCGCGGTTTGTCCGCGAAGGGTTGAATGGACACCACGCCGTTGCTGCGCTCGACATCAAGGTCAACGTCGTCATCGCGCTCGGCCAGCGCATTGTAATCGCGGAACGCCAGCAGCGGACGGACCTTCAACCCGATGGGGCTGCGCGACCGCCGGTTTCGGTAGCCGACCACCACCGTGTTCTCGCCGGCCACGAGAAACACGCTCTTCTCGATCTCAAAATCGTTGTTCGCGTACCGGAACACCGGCCACGGACGCAGCCGAAACTCCATCTGGATGTTGAACCCGTGGGGAAACACCGTGCCGGGATACAGGTTCGTGCTGATCGCCGATTCGTGGCCGTCCACCACCACGCGCTCCTCGAACTTCGACAGCAACACGTATCGCTCCACCGGGGGACGCAACGACGCGACCAATAATCCGTGCTGCCGGCGCGTGTTCGCCCCGATGATCGTGGACGACGCGAATCCGCCCAGGCCATTGGTCTCCAACCATTCCTTGGCCAGCGCGTTCTTGAGGTTCTGGCAGTCGCTCGAATCGAAAACAGTCTTCATGTCGCGTCTCGCCCGCAACAGCCTCCAGACGGGTTGAGTGTAACCGGTGATCGCACCCGCGAAAAGAACATTTCGATAGCATCCATACAGGCCAGAAAAAACATTGTCCCCACGACAAAACAAAAATACAACACTCACGGACGTCCTCCTCGCGAGTGGCGGTCCGGAATTCGGCCTGCCGCCGCTATTGTGAGGTCAATTTGGGCGCAAATGCCCGAATCAATGCCCTGGCCGCCTGGCGGGTCCTCCAGATAGCGGTGTCCAGGCCGCGGTTGCACGCGACGAGCACGGCAAAGTCAATTTCGGGTGCGATGAACGCGGCGCAGAGCCACTGTCCGTTGCTTCCGCCGGTCCAGAAACGGCGGCCGGTGTCTCCAAGCCGGGTGCCTTGTGCCCAACCGGCTGGGCTGATAAACCATCCGGCACAGTAAGTTACGACGGGTGCGGCATCACCAGTGCACAGGAAGGTTGTCCCGCGCATTACCCACCCCTTGGAAGTTGTGGCGGGTGCGACCGCGTGCAATTCCGCAAATGTATCCAGCTTGAGCAGCGCGGCCTGGCGATGCGGATTGGCCGGATCTCCGCGCAAATGGAGCCCGATAAATTTTGCGTAATCGGTAATTGTCATGTGTGCCAGGCCGGCTGGGCCGTAGTACAATGGGAAATCCGCGGCAGGGCTGCCCGGGTCAATCGGTTTGCCAACGACTGACGAGTGGCCCCAGGGTTGATCGGTTTTACCAGCGGCGCCCGGCGGCCCGAATCCGCCCGTGCTGATGCCCAGTGGCTGGAACAGTCGTTCGCGCATCAGGTCTTCCCACGCACGACCGGTGAGGTGTTCCAGCACTGCCCCCGCGAGAATGTAGCCGACATTGGAATACCAGTATTTGGTGCCCGGAGGGATTTTCGGCGGGCGCGAAAGGGCCTGCCTCGCGATTTCCAGGCGTTGCTGCGGCAAAGTTTCCTCGGAAGAACGCATCGACTCGGGACGGCTGCGCAAGCTGGCGTAGGGTGCGAGGAACAGGTGGTTAAACACCCAACCTAGACCGTCCGGGTCCAAGGGCAGGCCGGAGCGGTGTGCGAGAACCTGCCGCAATGTCACTTTCTCCCACGCCGGGTGCATGGGCTTCACCGTGTCGGCAAAAACTTCGCCCAATGCGGTGGTCCAATTCAGCCTGCCTTCCTCGACGAGCATCGCTACGAGCGTCGCGGTCATGGCTTTGGTGCAGGAACCAAGGTGAAATCGATCATCGAGCGTGATGCGCTCTGCGGTCCCTCTCTTTCGAACCCCGGCGGCACCTTGGGCGATGATGCGCTCGCCCCGCAGAACGGCGGCGGCCATGCCGAATCGTTCGCTCCCCCGGCCGAGGATCGATTGCAGGATGGCATCAACATTGACCGGCGCGTTGTTCTCCGTCTCCCCGTCAGGCAAACCCGCAGGTTTCAATGCGTTGGATTTTGGCGCTTCATGCATGTTTTGTGAATCGTCTCACCCGGCCCAGCCCCGGGCCCGGGCCACGGCTTTTTTCCACTTCGCGTACAAACTCTCGCGCGTTGACTCCGACATCGCCGGCTCGAAGACGCGGTCGACACGGCGATGCGCGAGAAAATCCGCCGCGCTCGACCACACGTTCGCCGTCAGCCCCGCCAGCCCCGCCGCGCCCAGCGCCGTCGTTTCGATCACGGCCGCCCGCTCAACGGGCACACCCAGAATGTCCGCCTGGAACTGCATGAGGAAATTGTTCGCGCAGGCGCCACCGTCCACTTGCAGCTTGCGTAGCGGCGCGCCCAATTCCGCGCCCATGATGTCCGCCACGTCCCGCGTCTGGTACGCGATCGCTTCCAACGCCGCCCGCGCGAAGTGCGCCCGGCTCGTTGCCCGCGTCAGACCCACGATCGCCCCGCGCGCCGCCGCGTCCCAATACGGCGCCCCCAATCCCGTCAACGCTGGCACAAAATATACATCGTCGTTTGACGACAGACCCGCCGCCAGCGATTCCGTCTCCTGGGATGTTTTCACAATCTGCAACCCGTCGCGCAGCCACTGCACCGCCGCCCCGCCGACGAACACGCTGCCCTCCAGCGCGTAATCCACCCGCTCGCCAATCTGCCATGCAATCGTGGACAGCAGGTGCTCGGAATCTCTTGGCTGTTCGCCCGTGTTCGTCATCAGAAACAACCCCGTGCCGTACGTGTTCTTGATGACACCCGGTTCATAACACCCCTGCGCAAACATCGCGCCCTGCTGGTCGCCCACCACGCCGGAAATCTTCGCGGAAAACCCGAACAGCCCCGGGTCCACCGCGCCAAAATCACCGGCGCTCGGGCGCACGTCAGGAAGCGATTCCCGTGACACGCCAAATTGTTTCAGCAGATCCGCGTCCCAGTGGCGCCGACGGAGATCGAACAACATCGTTCGCGACGCGTTGCTCACGTCCGTGGCGTGGACCCGGCCACCGGTCAACTTCCATACGATCCACGAATCAATCGTTCCGAAAATGCCGCGCCGTGTCGCCGGCACTTTTCGCAGCAGCCATTCGATCTTCGTCGCCGAGAAATAAGGGTCGCACACAAGCCCGGTGCGCCGGCGGATTTCCGCCGCAAACCCGCTGCGCTTCAGTTCCTCGCACCGGCCGGTCGTGCGACGATCCTGCCAGACGATCGCGTTATGCAACGGCTTTCCCGTCTTCGGGTCCCAGCAAACAACGGTCTCGCGCTGGTTCGTCACGCCCACCGCAGCAATCTGGTCGGCGTTCACCCTGGCGACGGCCTCGGCGATCACCGCGCGGGTCGTTTCCCAGATCTCCTCGGGATCATGCTCGACCCAGCCCGGCCGGGGAAACAATTGCCGAAACTCCCGGTAGCTCGACCCGACCACGCGCGTCTCGCGGTCGAACACAATCGCGCGATTGCCCGTGGTGCCCAGGTCGATGGCAAGAATCAACATGCGTGGTCGTGGCGCGTGGTCTGGGACGGAAAATGTTCGGCGAGCAACCGGCCCGCCGTGCTGATGCCATGCACCACTCCTTCGGTGAACTTTCCCTGCCGGAAATGGTCGCGCATCGCTGCCACAACGTCTTCCCAAAATGGTTCACCGCACTTCGCGTGCACCGCCTCGTCTCCGATGACGGCAAAGTTCTGTGATTCCGGTGCGATGAAAATCAGGACCGCGTTGCGGTGCCTGGTTTTGTCGAGGCCAAGCTTGACGAACTGGTGCGCGGCGGCGTGGCGCGGGTCGTGCACCTTGCGGTGGCTCACGTACACCCGGATCTCCCCGGTCGTGTGTTTCTCCGCCTCGGTAATGGCCGCCGTGATCCGGTCGTGGTCCAACTCGCGAAATAAATGTTTCGTTTTCATCGCGTCACCAACTTCCCCCGGCCCCGCCCCCGCCAAACGATCCACCGCCTCCCGAGAAGCCACCGCCGGAGAATCCGCCCCCGCCGCCTCCACCAGAGGACGATCCGCCACCACTAAGGAATGCATTGAGCAACCCGTAGGCGACGATTCGTCCCGTGCCCGAATACACGGTGCCGCCCGCGCCATAGCTGAGAAGCCGACCGACGAGCCCAATCACGATCAAAGCAACGAAGAGCACCAACGGCCACGGTATCGGCGTGTGATGTCGCCCAAATCGGTCCGCCACGGTCTGCCCTGTGCCCTTGTACTCGCCCTTGGTCGCTGCGAGGATGGCCGTGACGCCCGCCCCCAAACCGCCGTCGAAGTCGCCGTTGCGGAAATGCGGTTTGATCTCGTTCTCGATGATCCGTTTCGCCAGCGCGTCGGGCAACGCCCCTTCCAGGCCGTACCCGACCTCGAGGTACATCTTGTGGTCCTGGACGAACACAAACAGCACCGCGCCGTTGTTCTTTTCCTTCTGCCCAACGCCCCACGACTGCGCGACGCGCACCGTGTAATCCTCGATCGACGAATCCGACTCCATCTTTGGATACACGACCACGAGGATCTGGCTGGACGTATCGCGCTCGAATTCCTCGAGCTGGCTGTTCAACTCCGCAACGGTCGCTGGTGACACCACATGCGCGTAATCATTGAAGTATTGCGGCGGCTTGGGTGGCATGATTTCCGCCGCGAACGTAAGCGGCGCGGCCAGCATCGCCACGAGGAGGCAAAACAATCTCATGAGTGCCGATCTCGTGGACTACTTCGTCGATGTCCCGGTGGAATTGAAGTCGACCTTCGGCGGGGTTTCCGCACCGGTCGTTGCCTGGAAATACGGCTTCTCCTTGAATCCAAAATAGCCCGAGTACAGCATCGTCGGGAAACTCTTGATCGCCGTGTTGTAGGCCTGCACAACGTCGTTATACCGGCCGCGCTCCACCGAGATGCGGTTCTCCGTTCCCTCCAATTGCGCCTGGAGTTCGAGGTAATTCTGGTTCGCTTTCAGGTCGGGATAACGTTCCACCACCACGAGCAACCGGGACAGCGCGCTGCTCAATCCCGCCTGCGCTTTTTCAAACTCGGCGAACTTGGCGGGGTCGTCGGCGACCTGGCTCGCGTCGATCTTGCCCACCGACGCGCGGGCCTGGGTGATCTCGACCAGGGTCGATTTCTCAAAATTCGCCGCGCCCGACACGGTGGCGACCAGATTCGGGATCAGATCGGCGCGCCGCTGATAGACGTTTTGCACCTGCGCCCATTGTTTCTCCACCGCCTGCTGCAAGCTCACCAGGCGGTTGTACCCGCAACCCTGTACCAGGGTCATCACCGCCACTGCCCCGACAACAATCGCAATCTGTTTTCGCATGGTTCACCTCAATTAATTGGCCGACGTGCGCGGGAATACTGTGCCCCCGCGTCTTCCCAAAGCAATGTCAAAGTTGCGGCGATCACCGCGGGAAAGTTGGCGCTCCCGGCCCGATTCGAACGGGCGACCTGCGGTTTAGGAAACCGACGCTCTATCCATCTGAGCTACGGGAGCGCAAGCACTTACAAATACGCCATTGGCTTGGTGGCAAATAAAGGCGCGAAAAAAAGCAGCCGCGAGATCCAAACCATTCGCATCATGGCGCCAATACTAGAGCGCAAGAATGCGTCTGGTCAAGCCATGTGGAAGATCACCGTAATGATTCAGTGCAAGTGTATCCGCGAGATATTCAAGACCGCTGAGACTTCGGCAGAGGGTCGCGTTGTTCCAGTCTACCCAGTAACCGCAAAAGCCCGTCGAGTATCGTCAGCGGGTGCGGCGGGCAGCCGGGGATGTAAAGGTCAACAGGCACGACGCTCCCCGCACCGTTGTGCTGTTCGGGATGGTTGATGTACGGGCCGCCAGATATGGCGCATGAGCCAACCGCGATGACAATCTTCGGCGTCGGCACCGCATCGTACGTCTTCTTCAACGCCAGCCGCATGTTCTCGGTCACCGGTCCGGTAATGAGCAGCCCGTCCGCATGACGCGGCGAGGCAACCATCTGGATGCCAAACCGACCGAGATCGAAGACGACGGTGCTCAACACGTTCACATCCGCCTCGCAACCGTTGCACCCGCCGGCGCTGACCTGTCGCAGTTTCAGCGACCGACCGAACAGCTGCCGCGTCTTTTCGTCGAGCGCTTCCGCCAGCTTGAGACTCTCGACGCCCAATACGAGATCATCGCGTTTGCGGGCCGCGAGGCGAAAGTCCTGCGTATAACGGATCGCCTGTTCCGGACACACCTCGACACAGTCGGTGCAAAATAGACACCGGCCCAGATCCAGTCGCAGTCCCTTGCCATCAATTGCGATCGCGTCGGTCGGACACGCTTCGGCGCAATCGCGGCAACCGACCGGGCATTTCGACGGATCCGCCACCGGTCGACCGCGAAACCGATCCGGCATTGTCGGGTCGGCCTTCGGAAACTCGATGGTGCGATGACCTTGCTGGAGGCGAATGACGACGTTTCGAAGCATTGGTTACCTCACAAATCGTGTCCGCAGTAAGACAAATTGAAACTCTTGTTGCACAGCGGGAAGTCGGAGATTTGCTGGTTGCGCAACGCCAGCGCCAAGCCGAACCAGTTATGGAACGACGGATCAACCACCTTGTAGTGGGCGAATCGTCCGGTCGCGTCCGTCAATGCCGCGTGGCAAATCTCCCCGCGCCAGCCTTCCACCATGGTGACGACTGCCGCGTCGTTCGCCAGCGGACCGACTGTTGCGCGCACTGTCCCGGCAGGCAGCGCGTTGAGTTGCTCGCGCACGAACGCCACCGACCGCTGGATCTCCAGCCAGCGCACATACGCCCGCGCAAACACATCGCCCGTGTGATAAGTCGAGACGGGAATCTGCACAAATTGGTAAATCCCCGACGGGAATTCATGCCGCACGTCCCGCTCCAGTCCGCACGCCCGCGCCGCCACCCCGACCAGGCCGGTTTCGCGAGCGGTCTCCATCGTGAGCGCGCCTGTCTTCTCGAAACGCCCGCGCACCGACGAGGTGTTCCACAGCAGGTTTGCCGCGCTCGTCACATCGCGCAGCGCCTGCTCCAGCCGCTCGCGCAACTGCCCGATGCGCGTCTCGTCCACGTCGAAGCCCACGCCGCCCGGCCGCACCAGTCCACGGCCAAACCGGCTGCCGCACACCAGCGCGGTCATGTTCAGGAAATCGCCGCGCAAACGCCCGCAAAATGACTGCGTCGGCAGATAACCCACGTCACCCGCCAACGCGCCGAGGTCACCGGTATGATTGGCGAGCCGCTCCAATTCCAGCGCCACGCCGCGCAACGCCCGCGCCCTGGCCGGCACGCGACAGCCAGCCAGCGCTTCGATGACCTGGCAATACGCCGTCGCATGCCCGACTGTCGTGTCGCCCGCCAGCGTCTCCATGTAATGGATCGTGCGTTTGTTCGGCCCGCCCACCAGCGCGCGCTCGACGCCGCGATGCTGGTAGCCAAGGGAAATCTCCAGGTGCAACACATCCTCGCCATGACACTGGAAGCGGAAGTGACCCGGCTCGATGATTCCCGCATGCACCGGCCCGACCGCCACCTCGTGAATCTCCTCGCCTTCGACGCGGTAGAACTCGATCGCGCCGATGAGCGGCTGCTCGCCGGCGGCCCGGCCCCAAGCGTCGTGGACCGAGCGTTGCGATTTGACGAAGCGCACCGGCTTCAGCCACGGATGCCCTTGCGGGGTCACGCTGCATTGCTCGGCGATCTCGCGCTCGAACCAGTGCACCTGCGGAATGTCGGGCGTCAGCGACGGATACCCACCGCTGATTTCCGTGCCGACCAACTCCAGCGTCCCCGACACGCCGTTGGCCAGTACGGCCAGCACCGGCACGCTGCCGTTGCCCGGCAGGCCGAACAACGCCGCGACGCGGGTCCCCTCGCGCACACGCGCAATTACCTGTCGGCGAAACTCCCCAACGTTCTGCTGGGGAATCTTTGCGCGATTCAGTAGTTCGCCGTTGTGGAACGAGAGAGTCATCACGGGCCTCCCACCAACCGGGCCGTCTCCTGAAGCAGTTGCGTCAACCGGCCCGGCAAATAAACACCCAGCATCAGCACCACCGTTGCCAGTACCGCCGGTGGCACAATTGCCGTCCAGGATTCACGTCGCGGCTCAACGCTTGCCGATACACCTTGGGCCATCCGCAGCATGATCGTCGCCATGCCGATGAAAATCACCGCCAGCAGGGCCAGGTACGTCACCGCCACGCCGGTGCGCCCGGCATCCAGCGCCGCCTTCAAAATCGTAAACTCGCTCAAGAACAGCCCGAACGGCGGCGAGCCGGTGATCGCCAGCAAACCCGCCACCCAGAGCACGCCCGATACCGGCAGCACCCGCAACACGCCCCGCACATCCGCGGTAGATTTCGTGCCGTAGGCGCCGAGGATGTTGCCGGCCACGAGGAACAGCATCGCCTTCGTCAGCGAGTGATTCACGGCGTGCAGCATCGCGCCGAACACACCGGCACCGCCCAGCCCCACGCCGAGAGCGAGGATGCCCATGTGCTCGACGCTGGAGTAGGCCAGCATCCGCTTGAAATCCGTCTGCCCGACGATGAACACCGCCGCCACCGCCATCGAAATCAGTCCGAAGCCGACCAGCAGCGTCCGGGAAAACTCGCCCAACCCCGCTGCGGCGCAGACCTGCTGCGTACGAATGATTCCCAGAAACGCGCAGTTCAATAGCGCGCCGGACAACAGCGCCGAGATGACTGACGGTGCTTCACTGTGCGCATCCGGTAGCCACGTGTGTAGCGGCGCGAGCCCCATCTTGGTCCCGTAACCGACCAGCACCAACAGAAATGCCGCCTTCAGCCAGGGCACGTTAAGTTGACCGGATCGTGCGGCCAGTTCGCTGAACACCAATGGTGTCGGGCCCGCCGCCACCGCCAGAAAGAAATTGCCCAGCAATGCCAGCGCGATCCCCACCGAGCAGATCAGCAGATATTTCCAGGCAGCTTCGAGCGACCGGTGATGCCGGTGAAAATAAATCAGCGGGGCGCTGGCCAGAGTTGTTGCCTCCACCGCCACCCAGAGCAGACCGACGTGCTGGCTCACCGTCACCAGCGTCATCGCCGCCAAAAATAACAGCAGACAACCCGTGAACGTGGCTTCCGGCGCGTTGGAAAACAGGAAACCTTCCACCGCATCGCGTGTCACATGATCATGCTCGCGTCGCAGGTAAGGGACCGCATACACCGTCGTCACCAGGAACAGCGCGCTTGTGATACTCAAAAATAACAGCCCTGCCGCATCCAGCACCAGCCACCCGCCTGCCGCCGCGCCCGGCCGCCACACCCAGCACGCCACCGTCAGTCCGGCGTGCGTCACGGCGGTCGCCACCAACAGCACGCGGCGCAATGGATCGTTCCGCACAAAGAATGCGCCGCCACCGATCACCGCGGGAATCAAAATCAGAGCAAGCACCATGATCATCAGTCCTTCAGGGTCGTCAGTTCATGGGTGTCGATGTGATCGAACTCGCGGCTGATGTGGAAGATGGCGATGCCCATCACGAACACCGCCACAAACACGTCCAGCATCACGCCGAGTTCCACCAGCAACGGCGACTCCCGCACCAAAGCCACGCCGAACGTGTAGATGCCGTTCTCCATTACCAGAAACCCGAGCACCTGGCTGATCGCCTTCTTGCGCGACACGATCAGAAACAAACCGACCAGGATGGAGAACAAGGCCACCGCCACCAGCACCGACGAATGCGCCCCGTCCGGCAACGGCAGCCGCTGCGCCAGCCACAACGACACCGCCAGCGCCACGACACCGGCCAACAGCGAGGCAATCGGTCCGACGAACGGTTCGACCTCGCGTTCCACATCCGCCGACCGCAGCGCCCGCAACAGCAGCCACGGGAACACGACGCCCTTCAGCACCGCGCCGCCCACCGCTACCAGCCACACGTGCAACGATAGCCCGCCGTGATGCGCGAGCAGCGCCAGCAGTCCAAGCAGAATTCCCTGCACCGCCACCGTACGCACGCTCGCCCCGATCCGGCTCGCTCCCAGCAGTCGCAAGTTGGTCAGCACGACCAGAATCAAGATGATATCCAGAGTCATGGCGTCACCTCAGCGTCAGAATCAGCGCGAGCGCCGCCAATGCGCCGGCACCCACCAGCAATTGCGGCACACGCAGCAGCCGCAGCCGCGCCATTGAGGATTCCACCACACCCACGGCCACCGCCACGGCGAACATCGCGCCCAACGCCGCGCCGACATCCAGCCACACGTTGCCCGTGCGCACGGGCAACATCAGCCCCACCAACAACGCCGCCAACACCCACAATTTCAATGCCGCGCCATACAGGATGAACGCAAGGTCGGGCCCACAGTGGTCCAGCGCCATCACTTCGTGGATCATCGTCAGTTCGAGATGCGTGTTCGGATCGTCCACGGGAAGGCGCGCGTTCTCGGCCAATAGCACCACCATCAACGCCGCGGTCACCAGCGCCAACACCGGGCCGGCTTGCCGCCAGGTTTCCAGCGACATCGCCGTGGACATGCCGGACAGTGACAGACTCCCGGTCAGCCGCGCCATCGCCGCCAGTGCGAGCAACAACGCCGGCTCCGCCAGTGCCGAGAACGTCACCTCGCGGCTCGCCCCCATTCCCTCGAAGCTCGATCCGGTATCCAACGCTGCGGTCACTGTGAAGAACCTCATCAACCCCAGCACGTACGCCAGCAGGATCAAATCCCCCGTGAACGCCAGCGGCGCCGGTTCGCCGCCCAGCGGCACCAGCGCCGTCGCCACCAGCACTGCCGCCAGCCCGACAATCGGCCCGGCGCGAAACACCCAAGTTGTCGTCCGGCTATACACCGCGCCCTTTCGCAGCAACTTCGAGAGATCGTAATACGCCTGCAGCACCGGCGGCCCACGCCGCCCCGCAAACCATGCCTTCGTGCGGTTGATCACGCCAAACATCAGTGGCGACAACACCAGAGCGAGTACTGGTTGGATGAAGGAGGTTGCTCGCATCGTTTAGCCCAACTTCCACACCAGCAAAACCAGCAACGTCAGCGCGATGTACAGCACGTAGAGCTGGATGCGGCCCTGCTGCAACCAGCGCATCCGCGCGAGCACCCGGCCTACACCCGAAAATGCCGGCTCATACAACGCAACCCGTGCCGCGTCGGGGGTCGTGGTCGACAACGACGCTGCCCGCGGGAAATATCCTTCGGGCGCAGCCAGCTTGCGCCGCGTGCGCAGCAGCGGCGCGAACAACGTCGTCAGTGGTTGCGCAAACGACGAGGCGGTATATTGCATTCGTGCCGACGGTTGCGCGTAGCCGCAGTCCCAAGTGACGGTCTCCACCACCGTCCGCCCTCTCAACAATTGTCGACGTAACCACGCCAATCCGGCCACGAGCACCAGAAACGCGACGCTGCCGGCGGTTACGAACCCCAACGCATTCGCAGCGTCGGCCAACTTCTCACGGACTGTCTCCGGCGCCAGCCCGCTCACCAACGTCAGTACGCTCGCCAACGGTCGCACCACGAATGGCGCGCAAAAACCGATCAGCGCACACCCGACGGCCAGCAGCGCCATTGGCCAGCGCATCGCCGCGCCGGCCTCGTGCGCGTGCGCCGCATGGTCGCTGCGGGGTTCGCCGAGAAAAACGATTCCAAATGCTTTCGCGAAACAGGCGGCGGCCAGGCCGCCGATCAGCGCCAGCCCGGCAATCGCCGCCAGCAGCGGCACGGCCACTCCAGCGCGTTGCGTGACGCCATTTAATGCGCCGAGGTAAATCAGGAACTCGCTGACAAAACCATTCAGCGGCGGCAGACCTGAAATCGCCACTGCGCCCACCAGAAATGTAGTGGCAGTCCACGGCATTCGTTTCGCGAGTCCGCCGAGATGATCAATTTCCAGCGTACCGGATTCATGCTGCACTGATCCCGCGCCGAGGAACAGCAGCCCCTTGAACAACGCGTGGTTCAGCACATGCAGCAAGCCGCCACCGAAGCCGAGCACCGCCAGCACGGGCGACCCGTTGCTCACGCCAACCAGCCCAACGCCCAATCCCAACGCGATGATTCCAATGTTCTCCACGCTGTGGTAGGCGAGCAGGCGCTTCAGATCATGCTGCGCCAGGGCAAATAGGACGCCGAGCACGCCCGATGTCAGCCCGACACCGATGAGCACCCAGCCCCACCACGCCGGGGGCGGACCGAGAAAAGTCAACGCGCGCAACAGTCCGTAGATTCCCATCTTGATCATCACGCCCGACATCAGGGCGGACACATGGCTCGGCGCAGCCGGGTGCGCTTCCGGCAGCCACACATGCAACGGCATGAACCCCGCCTTCGTTCCGAACCCCACCAGCGCCAACAGGAACAGCGCGCTGGGATTGGCAGAAGAGTACCGGTCGAAATCGAGCGAGCCGCTGCTGCGCCCGAGCAACACGAACATCGCCAGCAGAAACGCCGTGCCCAGATGTGACGCCACCAGGTAGGTCCAACCCGCCTCACGCACACTGTCCTGTTCGTGATCGAGCGTTACGAGGAAGTACGAGGTGAGCGTCATGGTCTCCCACGCGGCCAGAAACAACACGCCATTGTGGGCCAGCACCACCAGCACCATGCTCGCGACCAGCAAATTATAGAAGAACCACGGCGCACCAAGCGATTTGCGTCCGCGCCAGGCCTGCAGATACTCCGCGCCGTACACTGCCGCCAGTGCGGACAGGCCGAAGATCGGCAGGAGAAAGAATGCCGAGAGCGCGTCCACCCCGACGAAGAAAGTGCCGTAGGGCACGGCCCACGCGAGCCGCAACGACTCGGCCGGTGCGCCAAACAGAAACGGCACGGCAGCGATCAACCCAATGACGCACGCCACCACCACGCCGCCCGCCCCGAGCGTCGTTGCCGCCCGCGGCGACCCGCCGGCCAACAGTGCGGCCAAGCCACTGCAGACGAGAACTGCGACGGCGACCAGCAACATCGTCATCGTTGCCCCTCCTTGGTGGCAGCGATGGCCGGCTGGGCAAGACCGGCTTCAACGCGACGCGCCTCTTTCAGGATTTCGTCCGCGGATCCGCGGCGCGCTACCGCTGCCTTGAATCCGGGATCGCGCAGTGCAAACGCCAACCGCGACAACAGATGGAGGTGCGTCCGCACCGTTGGACTGATCAGTGAAAACAATGCATGCACCGGTTTGCCGTCCATCGCGCCGAACTCGATGGGCGTGCTGAGCAGACAGAGGCTGACCATTGCTCTTGGAACGTGAAGCACCACCGGGTTGCGCACGTGCGGGATCGCGATGCCATCACCAACACCGGTGGATTGCAGTGCTTCGCGCGCCAGCAGCACGTCGAAGAGAAGCTCCCGATCCACATCGTCGGGAAGCGGCATGTTCTCGACAATCTCCCGCAGCGCCGATTCGCGGTCGGAGACTCCAACCCCGTGGAAAACTCCCCCAACCTGCAGGGCGGCGGCCAAACTGGGCGGCGGTCCAGAACCGTTTTCCTGTCCGCCGAAAATCTCGCTGGAGAGATGAACCTGGCGCGCCGTGGCCCACTCCAGCAACTCGGCGCGGTTGAACCGGTACTGGCCGCCAACCTGGCGAGCGGGCAAGCCTTTGTCCTTGATCCACTCGTAGATTCTCTTTTCCGGGACGGCGAAGAGCTTCGCCACTTCACGAACACGCAATTCCATGGTTTGTTTTCTCTATCCTTTCAAACAAAAGGGTTCCCCGGCTCAAGAATCATTCGCTCTTGCGGAATATTACGCGACCTGCCCCGACGCCTGCTTGTTCGGTCGGGTGATGCTTCCCGCCCCGCTCACGCCCATCTTGCTCAGCATGCCCAGCAACTCTTCGGGTTGGTTGCACGCCATCAGTGCGGTCAACCATCCGGCCAGCCGCGATTGCCGGGCCAGTGCCGACCCGACGGCCAGATATAATTGCGCATCGACTGACGGTACGCCAATCAGAAACACCGCGTGCACCTGCGAGCCGTCCCGCCAATGGACCCCCTCTTTGGAAAGCCCCAGCGCCACAGAGAAACGATGGATTCCGTGCCCGCGCGAGTGGGGAAAAGCCACTCCGCCTTCAATCGCCGAAGACGAGAGGTAATCGCGTTGCAGAGCCTCTTGGAAGAACGTTAGCGAATCCTTGATTCGCCCCGCGCCTTGCAGTCGGTTGCTAAGCGCGTGAATTGCCGTCGCTTGGTCCGCACCGAGCAGTTGCGGAACCAACAGGCTCAACTCTGTAAAATCCCCTACGGTCATCGTCATGGCACCACCTTAAACAATCTGTGTGCCAGCCCAACACGCCGTTACCTAACTGCTTGCGGTCGAATGTGCTGTGTATCAACGGACAAGAGGGCCTGCGCCGACCAAGCCGATTGCGGCATTGTGTCGCGCAAGTTTTGCACTCGCGCGGGCCAACGCGTGCACAGACATGTCAACCAATCTTGTCGCTGACAGCGTGAGTAATGGGTGTTGCACGCCGGGTCCGCTTCCTTGTGCAACAATTGTCCAAAAACTCCGGCGCCATGCCACAATACTCAAGGGAACACGCCTCCTGACTTCTGTAACCCTCAGCAGTCAAGCCGCTTGGGTAGATCATGTTTTGCATGGCATCGCTAATGCCATGAACAGCGCCCAGTGTGATTCGCGCTATCAACCAAAGGAGATAATCATTATGACTCAACCAACTCAATCGATCACCCAACCGGGTCAACAGTCCACCGCTCCGACGCAAAAGGAACACGTCGTCGTGGCGGGAGAGACTGTCGAGCAAATCGCCAAGAACTACGACGTGCCCGCGAAGTATTTGCGGCAGCTCAACAAATTGAGCGGCCCGGTCCAACCCAACCAGAAGCTGAGGATTCCCATGGCGCGAGCGGCGGCAGCGTCAATGCAACGCCCAATCACCTCGGCAAGGACAATGCCGGCACGCACTGCACTGACGCCGGCGGGAACGATACCCGGTGGGACCAAGTAATCAGGTTTTGGCCGGCGCTTGCTACGAGGGACAACCCACACGTCCGACGAAACACTGCGTGTTGCCAGGGGAAACGCTTGAAAGCATTGCGGATCGGTATGGTTTGTTCACGGTTGAACTACGGCAGGCCAACGATCTGTGGACGCGACCACTCCAGACAGGCGAGACGTTGACGATTCCAGCTACGCGTCCGCAACAGAATCCCGCCACCAAACCCTGACAACGATCAACAGCCGTAAGCCCGCGACCGGTTTATTGGCAAGAAGGTGGCGAATTTCGTCGCGATGCCATTTGTTCACCCTTCCTTTTCAGCGGATCGCGGGGACATGGCTTTGATGGCGGCCACAACGTCGGGTTGCTGTTTGATCTTGCCGTCGGAGTCGATCATGCGAAAGGCGTCGCGCAGCGAACGCGAAACCCCTGTAACCATCATTTCTCCGCCGCTGGACCGAAACGATTCGGCGTAGATGACGAAGCCGGCGACAACCAGTGTACTCAGCGTCGTCACTTCCGAAAAATCCACGATGACCCGATGCCGCCCCTCTCGCGCCAATCGCTTGAGCGCCGTCTCAAGCACGCCGAGCTCGATCTTCTCCATCAGGCCTCCGGCAAGCAGGATCGTCAAATCGTCCCGTTGCCGCTCTTGAAGCTCGAACGGTCTTTCGATGCTAAAACTCGCCATGGAATCCATACCTCGCGTCGGTCGCCATGCCTTTAGCAACGGCAATGCCACACTGATGGCTCAATGATGGCTCAATTGCGAATCCGTTAGGCGGCAGCAGGTTAGCATTCATTTTCTGGTTCCCCGTCCGCGCAAGCGACGAACGCGCCGCCATCCCTGTGCAAGTTTTGCACGACATCAGGGGTGCGTCGTGCAATCCCATCCCCATCCTTGCCCAACCTGCCAATCGTGTTACCATCGAGTTCGTGGAACGAATCCTTGCCAAGGCGGTCGGACAGCCCATTCCGTCGCAGGACCTGCAGCGGTTGACGCAGGAGCAGAAGCGCGAGTTGTTGACCCGACTGCTCGCGCATGTAGCTCACGAACTTCGCAATCCACTCAGTTCGCTCGACATCCATGTGCAGTTGCTCGAAGAAGACGTGGAGGTTGGCGGCGCGGACCTCGCGCAGCGAACCGGCGACCGGTTCCAGATCATCCATGGGGAGTTGCATCGACTGGAAAACGTGGTCACGCGGTTTTTACAGCTCGCCGGCCCGCCGTCTTTGAGCTTGGTGCCCCTCTCCGTGAACAAATTGATCAGCCATACGTGTGAATTGTTGCGACCCCAGGCGGAAGAACGGGGCATCGATCTGGTCGTGGAGTTTGGTGACGCGCTGCCAGAAGTTGAAGCCGACGCCGATCAATTGACCCAGGCGTTCATCAATCTGGTCATCAATGCCCTCCAGGCCGCTTCCAAAGGAGGGCACGTGGTTGTGCGTACGGCGGCGCGCGGGTCTGACGTGACCGTCGAGTTCATCGACGATGGCAAGGGAATCGCGCCCGAGAATCAGGACAGGATTTTCGAGCCGTACTTCACCACCAAGGCTGATGGCAGCGGTCTGGGGCTGTGGATCACGCAGCAAATCATACACGCGCACGGCGGTACGCTGCGCGTCGAAAACGCGCCCGCCAAAGGTGCGACGTTCATCCTCACACTACCGGTTCGGTTGCCGCATGGATAAGTCCCGAATTCACATCCTTGTCGTCGAAGACGAACCGGGCCTGTGCACGGGCATCCAAGAAGCGCTGCGGCGCGAGGGGTACCAGGTAGCCACGGCCGGCGACGGCCAGAAGGCTATCGAACGATTGGAAGAACGTCTCTACAATCTCGTGATCTCCGATGTCCGCCTCCCCGGCCCCAACGGCACAGATTTGCTGGCCCACGTCAAAGCGAGAAGTCCAGACACCATCGTGATTTTGATGACGGCTTACGGCACCGTCAACACGGCTGTCGAGGCTATGAAACAGGGCGCATACGATTACCTGCCCAAGCCACTGGACATGCGGCGACTGCGCGCCCTCGTTGGCAAGGCGCTGGAATATCAGGCGGTGGTTGCCGAAAACAAAGAATTGAGGCTGCGCCTGCAGAAGCGTTCCGAGCCCAGCCCGCTCCTCGGCTCAACGGAAACCATGCGCGCTGTCGGCCAGCTCGTCGAAGAAGTCGCGGCCAGCGACGTGACCGTGCTCATCCAGGGTGAGAGCGGCACCGGCAAGGAACTGGTCGCCCGCGCCATCCACCAGAAGAGCCTGCGCCGCGACAAACCGTTCATCTCCGTCAACTGCGCCGCATTGCCCGAGCAATTGCTGGAAGCCGAACTGTTTGGCCACGTCAAGGGCGCGTTCACTGGCGCGTACACCGACCGCCCCGGCCGATTCCAGATGGCCGAGGGCGGCACGCTGTTCCTGGATGAAGTGGGAGATATGCCGCCCAAAGGTCAGGGCGACCTGTTGCGGGTCATCGAGGAAGGCATGTTTCGCCGGGTTGGCAGCAGCGACCTGACCCGCTGCAATGTCCGCATCATCGCCGCCACCAACAAGCATCTGGAACAACACGTCAAGGACGGCCGCTTCCGCGAAGACCTGTTCTATCGCTTGCACGTCGTGCCGATCCAATTGCCGCCGCTATGCGAACGCGTCGAGGATATCCCGTTGCTCGTCGAAGCGTTCCTCGCTCACTTCACCGCCAGGCACAAACGCGCCGCGAAAGTGATGGCGACCGGACACCCTTCAGCTTTGCCAGCGGTACCGCTGGCCCGGCAACGTCCGCGAACTGCGCAACGTCATCGAGCGAATGATCATTACCGTCCATCACAAGGTGGTTCAACCCGCCAACCTGCCGGAACCAATCCGTCAGGTTGCCGCCACGCAAGCTGAGTTCACCGTGCGCCCCGGCATGACGATCGACGCCGTGGAAAAGGAACTCATCCGCCAGACGCTTCTCCACGTCTCCGCCAATCGCGAACTCGCCGCCCGTGCCCTTGGCATCAGCCGTCGCACCCTGCAATACAAGCTAAAGAAGTACGGCCTGCTGGCGGCTGGATATGTTGCGGTGCCCTAGTACCGTCCGCACATGGAAGTTCTCACCCATCAGAGCCGCCAGAGCCACGATCTCCCCGGCAGCGAGTTGCACAGAACGGTTTGACCCGTGGCAAATTCGTGGCAAAAAACATTCCAAAAAGTGCGTTTCCGTGCGTGAATTGGCAAAAGTGGCAATATCGCGCGAAGTGCGTTTCACCCTTATTTTATCGGCATTTCCTGCACTTTTGCGGGTTTCCGCGCCGTGCTTTAGGAAACCGACGCTCTATCTATCTTAGCTACGGGAGCGCAAGCGCCGTCCACAAGGTAGGCGAAACTACGCGACGGGTCGAGTGAGGTTTGTGTGCGTAGCGAGCGTTCGGTGACCAGACCCGAGCGAGGCGATTGTCCGGTAAAACCCGTAAGTATATGCGCCGGTTGCCTGCGAAATCTCATCGAGACCGTTTACGGCGACTGCGGAACTCGCGGGGCCGGAGGAATCATCCGGCTCGGCATTGATGCCCACGCCGTCGCGTTTCGAGAACAACGACGCATTCTTGATTTATTGAACGAAGAGATCGCGACGTGGCTGTGGTTTCCCAAAATAACCCAAAAAACGTCTTGACTGTCTTTTCAGGTGTGCGAGATTGGTACTGGGATTCAACCAATGTTTCGCCCCGTAGGATGGTAGAAAGTCAGGAGTAGTAGTAGAGTAATGTCAGTCGTCTTTACGTAACAAAAAGCCACAGGTTCACCCAACACGGTCACGTCGCCGTTCTGTATTGTTGCCGCCGTTGTTTTCTTCACCCCAAACGAGTGCGGTTGTCACGCAGTTGTTGAGCGTACGCGTCGGTAGGGAGTGATCCTTTACCAGCCATGAAGCTGAAAGGAACAACGGTCCATGAAGTACCCCCAAGAATCTCCGGCCCGGAGACTGCCCAGAATCGTATTCATCCTCGTTGTGCTCTTGCCCATCGCCGCGAGTCGCGCGGACAATTTTAACGGGAACGTTGACGATCCCAACAACTGGCCGGCCCATCCATGGAATGGCGCCGGCTGGGGATCATGGCCGACACCCGGCGCTGCCTGGACTAACAATCCGGACGCTAACGACAACGCCCCCGATCCCGCAACTCCAGACCCGTCAGAAACGGCGTCTCCAACGGATTCAACGTCCACCAACAACGACGGTACCGCAGTCGATCCGTCGGCTGCCACGGACGATCCGTCTGTCACCACCAACGCGAGTGCCGATGCGGCAAGCGTCACGCCAGCCGCTACCGGCGAACTAATCGGCCAGTTAATACTTCCCTCGATGGTCAATGCCCTCATGGCAACCGAGACCTCGTCGTCGGCGGTCACGTTGCGTTGGAACAGCTCCACGGACATCGGCGGGCTCGGACTTTCCGCCTATTTGATCTTTCGCAACGGCCTCGTGGTCGGAACGACGACCGCAACGATGTACGTCGATACACCCGTGGTGCCGAGCACAGCGTATTGCTACACGATCGTCGCCGTTGACATCGGCGGCAACAATGGCCTCGCCAGCGCGGAGGCCTGTATCACCACACCGGCAGCCTCTCAGGGAAATCTGTCCGCACCCGGTTTCTACGTGGATTACTCGGCGGGAAGCGACTGGAATCCGGGGACAAACCCGGCGACGGCCTGGCAGCATTGCCCGGGTGATGCGGCGGCCACCGGACTGGCAGGCGGTACGACATTGACGCCGGGCAGCACCGTCTGGTTTCGGCAGGGCGTTACGTACGTTCTCACCGCGCCGTCGACGTATGCGGGGAACCAGGTGACGGCGGGGATCGAGTTGGAGTGGAGCGGGACGAAAGCCGCGCCGATCACCTACGCGAGCACGAACGCGTGGGGCGTCAATACGAACCGGGCCGTCATTACCGACAATTATGCGCAGGGATACGGGTACGCGGCGTTTTGGAGTTTCGGCAGTGGCGCCAGCAATCTGGTGTTCAACAACCTCGAATTTGGTCCATTGGGCGGGTCGAATAGTTTGCCGTCGAACACGGGATCGAACGTCAACGGTGTGCCGCCGAATCCGGGTTGGGGCATCTTTTTGGATCAGGGGATCGTGTCGAATGTGACGGTGGCGAATTGTTACTTCCATAACATCGGGTACTCGTGGAACCAGCAGCCGATGAGCGCCAACTCGATCCAGGGCACGGGTCGGGATGGGGAGTCGTCGGCGGGGATCGCGGTGGCGGGGAGCGGGGCGGGGATCAATGGGTTGACCATCACGAACTGCCAGTTCCATGACGTGTGCAACGCGATCGACATCGGCTACCAGGCGCTGAGCTACAACCTGACGATCGCGGATTGCGATTTCGGGTCGAACACGGTGTGGGCGATCGACATTGCCGGCCAGGGCGGCGGCAGTTCGGTCTCCATCAATAATGTGTTCATCCACGGGAACCTGTTCCATGATTGGGATTACAGCTACGCGCCATTTTACTGGGCCGCGTATGGCGGTCCGCCGCATCACGACGGCGTTTACCTGCGCCCGGCCAACGAGGGCGCCGGCAGCAACATCGATGTGTATGCCAACGCGTTCTACGAGACGCACACCAACGCCTCGGCAACGGCGGCGATCTGGGCGGCGTCCTCGAGCGCGAACATCTACAACAATCTGATCATCAATTGCAGTTCGCTGGCGAATGGAAACTACGGCGGGACGGAACCGATCAACTGTTCGGCGGGATCCGGCACGCCCAACAACGCCGTGATGCGCGTGCTCAACAACACGATCATCATCAATACCGCGGCGAACCTGGATGGCAGCGCGAGCACCGAGGCGCTGCACTTGGGGTGTGACGGCAGCGAGACATGGCCGGCCAACAATCCGTTGCTGGTCGAGAACAACGTCTTCTACGATTGCCGGACATCGAGTTACGGCGACAATCTGGTGGACACCGACCCGATCACGAGCGGCACGAATGTGTGGACGTTCAACTACAACTGCTACTCGACCGTGCTGGCGACGTTCTTCCAAGTCAGCGGGCTGGGCGAGAACTTCAATCTCGCCGGCCTCCGATCGGCCGGCTGGGAGAACAACGGACGGACCAACAACCCGCTGTTCGTCAACCTGGCGTACGGCAGCGGCACGAACTCCTGGTTAAACGATTACGGGCTGGCGTCCGGCTCCCCCTGCATCGGGGCCGGCGTGAACCTCGGGTCCCTGAATCTGCCCGGGCTGAACACCGACATCACCGGCGCCCCGCGTCCCGTGACCGGCAACTGGGACATCGGAGCCTACCAACATTGATGCTTGGCGAGTGCGTCATGTCACCGCGCGAACACAGTCCAAAATCACTCGGAGGTGTAATGGTTATGAAAACAGTTCGAGCATGTAGTCAGTGCAAGAGACTGAGAACACTCGTGATTGCCGCAGCCTGGTTGGCCATCGCGGGGGCCGCACGCGCCGGCCTGATCGTCAGCAACGCCGCCGGCGTCAAAGCGGGCATTACGGGGATCGTCTACGACCCCTCGGACAAAACTATTGGCGTGCACTTCATCGTGACCGCGCCCACAACCAACAACCTAACCACCTTCACAATCCAGAAAAGCTTCGACATGAAAACCTGGACGGACTATTCCTCCAGCGTGACCGTGACCGGAAGCCTGGCGCCCACGGTGATCGTCGATTTCGCCACGGCCACGAACCAGTTCTACCGCATGCAGTTGATCGACTTCCAGTGACCGCTCCGCATCGGGCGGTCAGGATTTGCCAATGAGGTCGCCGCTGTCGAGCGCCTCAACCCGGCGGCGAAGTTTGCCCAGCGCAAGCTCCTGGATCTGGCGGATGCGTTCGCGGGTCACCCTGAATTTCTTCCCCACTTCGTCCAGCGTGCGGGGTTCTTTTCCGTCCAACCCGAAACGCATGGTCAGGATTTCCGCCTCGCGCGGGGTCAGGTGCTTGATGTGCTGGCGAATTTCCTGCCGCATCGTCTTGGCGCGCAGCAGTTCATACGGAGTCAACGCGCCCTCGTCCTGGACGATGTCGCTGAACCGATTGTCGTCCTCATCCCCGATCGGAGCATCGAGGCTGACGGGGCTGACTCCACACGTGCGAAGCTGGGCCACCTTGGCCGGCGAAACGCCCAGATGCTCGGCCAACTCGGTATCACGCGGCTCGCGGCCAAGCGTCTCGGTAAGTTCGGCGCTCGCCCGATGCAATTTGTGGACCTTGTCCACAACGTGAACGGGCAGGCGGATCGTCTTGGACTGGTTCGACAGCGCGCGGCGGATCGACTGCTTGATCCACAATGCCGCATACGTGGAAAGCTTGGCGCCCTTCTTGGGATTGAATCGCTCGACCGCTTTCATCAGGCCGATGTTGCCTTCGTTGATCAAATCCAGCAGCGGCATCCCGAAATTGGCGTAGTCGTACGAGATCTTCACGACCAGCCGCAGATTGGCCTTGATCATCCGTTCCCGCGCCCGCTTGTCGCCGCGCCGGACCCGCGACGCCAGTTTGATCTCCTCCTCGCGCGTCAATAGCGGCGTCTCCCCAATCTCTCGCATGTAGAGTGGGAGCGACCCTCCGCCTTCGTTGTAGCGATCCGTAACCATGGATAAACGTTCTTTCAGCCTCTGCGCCAAGACCTTGCGCAGTAAACACACAGCAACCGCGACCCTTCAATATATATTGGATGCGACCAAGCTGGATTCGATTCAACGTGCAGTCTCGCCGCGCCCTGCCGCTTTTGACCCCTATCCCTCCGCCACGTTCAATCGGGGAGCGAAACCGTTATGGTCTCCGCATTAGCGGTCCGGACTATGTCGACGGTTCGGCCGTCCGAAGCGGCGAACGCCAACCCGTCGGAACTGACCCAGCGCCAGATGCCGGCTCTACGCCACTGGATGCTGCCTTGCTCCGACAACTCCCGATCGTCATTGAGGAACGCTTGAACGTCTCTTTCACTGAGCGGTTTCACCCGTCCTGTTTTTTGCTTCATGGTCGTCGGTTCATCGTCGTCTTTCTTCTCTCCACGCGCGCTAGTTCCTCCTCGGCTTTCTCCGCCGCTTCCATATCCAGCAGGAACCGCGAGCGCGCGGCCCGCAAACTGAACGTGTCCCCTCCCAGGGTGCACACCCGATAATTGCCGTTTCGGTCCCCCTTCAGGACTGCGTAACTCCAGCCGTCGTCCGCCTTCCCGGCAATGGTGCCGATGACATTTCCCACCGTGTTGGTGAACCATTCGACCTGTTCTGTCGCGAGCCTTTCCAAAACCAAATGGGGCGGCAGAAACGCATCGAATTTCTCCCGGCTGATGCTTTCAAATGGCATAGATGCCCTTCTCCGCAGCGACAATCGAGGTTGTGTTTCGCCGTCTGGCCGCGTCGTGGCGCTGTAGAACCTGGTCGGAATGTGACAGCTCGCTGAAACCCAACTCCAATGTAAGCCTCATTCCCGGGATAGCGAGTTGTTTCGCAACGTATGTTTGGCCATCGTTCAACCGGTATCTCCTCATTCCGAAGTGCGTGGAAAGATGGAATGTTCGGCGTTTTCCGCCTCTGCCATCGCTCGTCGAAAATCAACCCTCGCCGCCCCAAGGCTATAAAGGTTCGCTCCCAAGTCGCAGACTTGGAAGTCCCCCGTCCAATCCCGCCGCAGAACTGCATAGTTCCAGCCCCGTTCGCCCTGACAGAAGGCGATCGTGCCAATCGTATTCTCCACGGCGTCACTGAACCATTCGACCTCACTGCCCATGGCCAACTCCAGAATGATGTGAAACCGCAGGAACCGTTCAAAGTCCAACCGGCATATGTTTTTGATTTGCACAGATCCTCATGCCAAAACCTCAGCCCAGCCCAAGGGAACAAGTCCGGCCGCCCTTCTCGGCACCTTCCATCACCCGGACCATTTGGATCCGCGCGGCATCGCAACTTTCGATCCTCGTCTCCAGGTCCCAGAATTGATACTGGCCACCGTCATCGCGTCTCAATATGGCGTAACCCCAGCGCTTGTTCGTCGTTCCCTCCGCGATTGTGCCGATGATGCTTCCCACCTCATCCGAGAACCATTCCGCTTCCGCACCAATGAATCGATCGATGTTGAATCGACGCGGAAGAAACCGGTCCATCTCCACCTGCGATATGGTTTTGATCATCACGATTGCATCGTGCATCCATGGCGTTGGGGGTTACTTATCCCCTTTTTGGATCACGACCCCGGTCGGGATGCCTGCAATCCGGCCGGCGTGATCCATACATAGCCGAAGCGGTCCTTTCGGTCGCCATCGGTCAAACCAAGTAGTAATTTCGCGCATAACATTTGGATAAGACCGCTTCGCCTGATTCTGTCGTACTCGTCACGACGAAGCGTCATGAGTTCGTCGAGTGGTATCCCTGTTTTCTTAACCAACGCCGTCTCATGCATTCCCATCGAATACGACCCCTGAATCCCCAGAGTCCTTCGAGCGTGCCCGGCCACGGCCTGAAGAACGCGGAGTTCCTTGGGTGAGAGTGCGATTATCGTTTTCGTAGTAAGATTTCCCAAGCTGCGCCAAAGGCGGTCCAACCCATTTCGACCATTCCTCAATTGAGGCTGTGCGGGTTCCCGCCTACGCGGAAAGTTGGAATCCGAACAACCGTCGCACAACCCACACGAGCACCCAGACCAGGCCCAGGCAGAAGAGGACTTTGAAAACCGCCATCCCCACCGGCAAGGCCCATGCCGCAATATTTCTGCTGTTGAAGGTGTGCTGCCTCACGAGAAACTGGGTGGCCGCCCACGAAAGGTAGCCCATAAACAACACCGCAATGACCAGGATGCCCCAAACATTCATGCGGAACAGGAGCAACGCCGCAAACGAGACGGTGAACACCCCCAAGATCATCAGATCCCTCTTGCTGGTAATACTGCCTATGTTCTGAAGCGTCATGTGTGGTCCATCCAGACTTCGGCATCGCGGCCTACGGCCAGCCATACCTGAGTGAAGAACCCTATCTGGGATTCTGCAGTAACATAAGCCTTGTTCGGCAATGACCGCTATGGGGTGAACACCCCATGCCGTGATCGACGGGAATCAGTTGCTATTCTGCCGATTGGGCGTAGGCTGTGACAGCAAGTGGGCCACGGTCGTGTTGCCGTGTTCGTTCCTCGACTCTCCTTAATCTGTCGATGTTCCGTTGCCACTAAACTCAGCCCAGAAAGTTGCCATATATGTATCGACAAAAAATCGGTCTCCGAGCGGAATACCGCGATCAAGAAGGCGAGCGGGTGAAAGCCTCCCCCAGCTTGGCGGACAAATTTCAGAAGTTGAAGTCTCTGATCGTGAACTTGGGGTATTACAATACCAAAGGCGTTGCCCAGAACGGTCAGCTCAAATACACCGTCAACCTCGAACACGCCAAATCCGTGTTCCGGTTCCGCTGTCCCAATGATGAATGCATCCGCGGCGATTTTGATCTGACCAAGGAACTGGCCAGCGCGGTTGCCCAAAAGCGCACCACCGTCAGTGGCGAGATGTCCTGCCAGGGCTGGCAAAACAAGACCACCGTCGACACGATCCATTGCCACAATGTCCTGCGCTACGAATTGAAACTCGCCTACTGAATCGCCAGCCTCGCGGCGATCCTCAATCGTCAGACCGTGGCGACCGCCTCGGTGATCATCAGACCGAACCCGAGGTGCGCGCAGAAGCTGGCGACCGATCCGAACTCACGATTGACCGCCTGACGCAATTGCGCTCGCGTCGTGCCGATGATGGCCACCAATGCGGGGATGGTGTAGCTTCTGTCAGCCGCTAGTTTGCCTGACTTGACGGCGCGTTGGATGCGCCCCGCCATCTCTGCGGCTTGCTTATTCATAGATTCATCTCCGCTGGGTTAACGATTGGCCGATTCGGAACGATAGAAAGCAAAGCCGCGTCCCCGGCAACTTCGACTCTCTACTGCACCGTAAGCTCAATCGCAGGAATAGCAAGTGATTGTCTCACGGCGATATGGCCTCCGCGGGATGCGCCGGCACCCATGCTTACGCCACGCTGGCCCGCGCGTCTCGACACGCATCTCGCAACGACGCCAGCGCCCCGGTGACGACACGGTCGAGTGATTTCCCGCATTGCAGGTTGCTCAACGCCAGTTTTTCAATCTCCGCAATCCGGTGAATCAGCAGGCCTCCGCCAGTTGCTGTAAAGTGGAAAACGGTTTCACGGACAACCACCTCGCTAACATTGGTTTCGCTGGTCATTTGATTCCTTTCGATCCCGCCCGGTCAATCACGTCGCGACGTTCGGTGGTCTCATCCACCACCCGCATGATGTCTCCCCACTGTCCCGGCGACGGCACGACCGCCACCCCGTAACCGTTCAATGCATCCAGCAAATTATGGACAGCGTTCATCATCAAGCCGGTGTTCATCACCTGCATGGAGGACGCGTCGTCGCCGTCGCGTTTGACGTCGTACAACGGCCAGTCACACTTCTTGAGCATCTTGGCAATTACCGCGAGCACATCCCTCCATTCGCTCTTGGTCGGCGTGTGCCACGACTGGAACGCCTCGCAATCCAGTAGACCACAGGCAAGCGCATATTTCTCGTTGAAGAACTGTTTGAATTCCTCTCCGCTGATCTGGCTGATTACCACAAGAATCTCCTTGGGCAGCGATGTTTGCTGTTGCGTCGTGCTGCCTTACCTGCGCCGCAGTGCTGCAAGGTCTGGTCGGAGTGAAGCAGCTCGCTGTGATACAACTTCACCATACGCCCAACCGGGGAATTACCTAGTTATTTCGCAAACTATCGCTTCGGCCCGCCCGGTGGATCCCCTTCAAATCATCCTGGAAGCAGCGAACCACTTTCTTGATCTCCTGGAGCAGGATCGCGCCGTAGATGATCCGGTCGGTTCCCTTCGTGAACGCCAGCGTCGGCGCCGCAACGAAATCCCCCCGCCACACCAGCGCCTCCGACTTCTCGCCGATCTGGATCGGCCAGATCTCGCTCAGTGTCGCGGCCGCGTAATACTTGCCGCTGACGTAGTACTGCACGTCCAGAAATTGGTAGTGATCGCCTTGCGGCAACACATAGATCGCCCCAAGGCTCAACGTGGCGTGATGGTTGGCCTCGAACAGGGTCCAGTAAAGCGTTGGTGTGAGCAACCTTGCCGGCTCGTTGCCGAGCAACCCGCTCCGCTGTAGCAGGGTTGCAAATTGCCGGGACACGGCCGGCTGATCGCGCAACATCTCGCGGAGCTGTCTCCCCGGTGACACCGTTGCCCCGTTGGCCTCGTACGGCAGCAGGCCATCAAACCCCTCTCGCTGGAAGGCCACGGCGCGTTCGTGCAACAATTCCCCCCAGCAGGCGCCGATGTCTTGCGGATCGGGATTGCTCTTGGCACAGGTCGCCAACTGTTGCGCTTCGGCTCGCGTCAGGTTGAGATCGGACTTATCCGCCGTGGTGGCCAGGGTCTTGTCCAGCAGCCAGCGGATGGCACCTTGATTCGAGTCCAGATTCAAGCCTTGAAAATCCGCCGTCGCGCACGGCCCGCGCATTGATTGATACGCGAACACGTTCAGCGTCTCGTGGGGCAATGGGTCCCAAACCTGCAGCCGCCGCGCAGTTTCTGCCGCCGCCTCCGGTGTCACGAAACACGTCTGCGCGGAGAGCCCGTTGGGGAAATTCATCAGCGAACCGCGTGCGCCGAGAATGTCACCGTCGAGCACGTGACGGAGATCGGCTGCGGCAAAATCACTGAACCGTTTCACATCTTCCAGGGGATCGGACGCGATGGCGACCGAAGCCACTGCGAGCAACCCGCCCACCAGACCTGTCAGGGCAATCTTTCTGACTCTATGTCGTTTCCTTGGCGTCATCGCGGGACAGATACAACGTAGGCCACACACCAACCGTGTGCCCTGGGGTAAAACCCTACCGTTACCCGCTCGATGACCCCACCGCGCCTATTCCATCGCGGCCAGTACTTCATCGATCGGCAGCGTGGCGAACGTCGTGGCGTAGTCGGACATCGCGTACGGAATGATCAACTGCCGGCCGCGCAGGAGACTGCCGCAGGAATAAACGACATTGGGCACGTAGCCTTCCCGCTCGTTTTCGTTGGGCTTGATCAGCGGCTCGCGCAACCGGCCGATGACCTTCGTCGGATCGTCCCGGTCGAGCAGGAACGCGCCGATGCAATACTTCCGCATCGGCCCCACACCGTGGCTTAGCACGAGCCAGCCGGCGTCGGTTTCAATCGGGGAACCGCAGTTGCCCAATTGGACGAATTCCCACGGGAACTTCGGTTTCAAGAGCAGTTGCGTCGTGTGCCAGAAATGCAAATGATCGGAATACATCATGTACAGGTTCTCGGAGTCCTGGCGCCCGAGCATGGCGTAGCGGCCGTTGATCTTTCGCGGGAACAGCGCCATGCCTTTGTTCTGCACGGCCGGGCCGTTCAGCGTGATGAAGTTGAAGTGGAGAAAATCGGGCGTCTCAATGAATTGTGGCAGGATCAGCTTGCCGTCGTACGCGGTATAGGTGGCGTAATAGGTCTTCGTGCCATCCTCATCGGTGAAAGAGAACAAAGCGGGCGTCCTCGATCCCGTTACTCTGCGACGGCGTGGTGGGAAACAACACCCGTTCGGACAGGCGCGTGTCCGGCGCAAATTGCACTTCGTAGTTCGACTGGGCCAACATCAGGATTTTTCGCGCTGCCGCCTGTCGTTCTTCATCTCGGGCCCGAAGGTGTTTCACGGTCGCCAGGACATTGCGGCGCAGCTCCGGCAGCGTGAACAAGTCGCCTAGGCTTTGCAGTACCTCCCGGCTGAAGTCGCCCGCCAATCCCAGTTCATGAAGTTTCCGATCGAACAGCCCCTTGTTATACGACGCATTGGGCACCTGCGCCGGCTCAAGGCAGTATCGCGTGGGCGCGTTGACGGTGATGTTGCCGTCCGCGTCCAAATACCCGGTGCGAAAGGTGATCGAGGAAATATGACCCTCGCCCGTGGCCCGCAGACTGAGAATGAATCGTAGCGAGCCCGGCGGAAGATCCGACTGGTCCGGGTGCGGCACAATCGAGGGATTGAACAGCGCCGCGGCTTCGAGCGAATACTCATGACTGAAATACGCGCCGAGCAACAACTTCCTTTCCTCCGACGGTTCCTCGCGGGTTGGCAGATTGGGACGGACCCGGTCGAACCGCCGTCTCAGGAACTCGTCGATTTTCACGTGGCGATCCCCAAACTCGGCCTGTACCTGCTGCAGCAGTGTGTGGACTTCGTCTTCGGGGAGTGCCATGACCTGGGCGCAAAGATTGATCGCCCGCCGGTCGCTGGTCATCAGGAATGGACGGAGCAGCACCCGCGTGCGGTCCGGATGAAGGATAACATTGGTGCGTTGGATGTTGGGTGCCCACATAAGTTGCGATCGCGTCTACGGAACCGGCTGGTTGAACGCCGTGACGGCGTTTTGCATCAGTTGCATTTCCGCCAGGGAGAGCAGGAAGGCCAGGGTCGATTCCGCGCCCTGGTTTTGGTTGACGCGGTCCACATGCAACGCATCGCGGCAGCCGCCAGTGCTGGGCGAGTACACTTCCAGGCCGAGATCATTCCAGCCGAGAAACCAATCGAAGGCGCGCTGGGCCTCCGCGTACCACCACGCGTCCGATGTGGCCCGATAGGCTTCGAGACAGGCGGACACCATGGCCTGCGCTTCGATGGGTTGCTGATCGAACGTCGCGCGCGGTCCGCCGCGTTGATGAAATCCATTGCTGCCGATGGGGCGGAAGTCGCCGCTCTCCGCGGTTTGCATTTCCGCCAGCCAGCGCAACGTTTGCAGTCCCCGCTCAAACACCGGCTTTTGTCCCGTCGCTCTTCCGCTCACGATCAAGGCCTGCGCGAGCTTCGCGTTGTCGTAGGAAAGCACGTCTTCAAACCACGGCCAGTCCGGCTGCTCGGTCCGATGGAACAGTTCCATAAGCCGCGTGGTCAGCGTGTCCCGAATCTGGCTGGCGGTTCGGTCGCCGCTCAACCGCTGCAAGTATTCGTGAATGCCGAGCAGGCTGAACGCCCACGCGCGCGGGGAGGTGAACTCCATCGCCGCCGGCAGCGCCTGGGCGAAGATTTGTCCCGACATGACCTGAAAACTCCGATAGGGCGAGCGTCCCACGCCCATGCCCAGCGCCCACAGCGCCCGCGCATGAGAGTCCTCCGAACCCTGTTCATCGAGCCAGCGACGGTCGAAACTCAGGTGATTATGGAACCGCTTCGTTTTGGAATCAAACGCGTGATGCAGAAACGCCGCGTAGATCGTCGCCACCGTCCGCACGCGCTCCGTTCCTTCTCCCAACTCGTCCAGCAGCACGGCGAGAATGAAAGCGCGGGCGTTGTCGTCCGTGCAGTAGCCCTCGGAAAAATTCGGTACGGTAAAAATGGCGTGTTGAAAAAGCCCGGTGGAATCGGTCATCCGCGCCAGGTGATCCAGTTTCAACTCGGGCAGCTCGCGCGGCTGCTGGTCGAGCGTCTTCGTGGCAAACGATTTTCGGGACAACACCGCTCGTCTCGATCCGCGCCAACTCGAACGAGCGCATGTAGAGCCGGGCCACGTTGCTCCAGACCATCTCGCGTCCGAGCTTGTACGCGTTCTTGCGCATGGCGTGCCGACGCGTGTCGTCGCGCAGCAGGCCGATGACCTCGCGGGCAATCGCCTTGGCGTCGCCGAATGGCACCAGCACGCCGCGCCCGTCGGCGAGCAACTCGGTCGCGTGCCAGTAGGGAGTCGAGATCACGGCTTTGCCCGCCCCAAACGTATAGGCCAGCGTGCCCGAGGTGATCTGCGCCTCGTTGAGATACGGCGTGATGTACAGGTCCGCCGCGCCGATGAACTCCTTGAGCTCATCGAGTTCCACGAACCGGTTGTAGAAGATGACGTTCTTCTGGACCTTGTTCTTCTTGGCGAGGCGTTCGAGTCGCAGACGATAGGCCTCGCCCTGCTCGCGCAATTCGTTCGGGTGCGTGGCGCCCAGGACGAGGTACACCACGTCGGGAAACTCCGCCAGGATCTGCGGCAGCGCATTGAGCACGTGCTCAATCCCCTTGTTCGGCGACAGCAACCCGAACGTCAGCAACACCGCTCTTCCCGCCACGCCGAACTGGTCCTTGTAGTAGTTGGGATCGACAAACGGGAATGTCGGGAATGCCGTGCGGGACAAAATCGATTTTGGCCGGCGGCGCCTGGTAAACGTCCTGCAACAGTTGCCGGCCGCGCTCCGCCATGACCAGCAGCCGCGTCGATCGCGTGATGAGTTCCTGCATCACGCGCCGCTGGTCGGCATTGGGCTCGCGCAGCACCGTGTGGAGCGTCGTGACAACCGGCATTCTCAATTCGCGCAACAACGCCAGCACGTGGCTGCCCGCCGGTCCGCCGAAAATCCCGAACTCATGTTGCAAACTGACGATGTCGACATTGCTGATGTTGAGGAAGTCCGCGGCGCGCTGGTAGGACGACAAGTCCTGTTCCTCAATCTCGAAGTGAACCACGTCCGGAGTACTCATAGCCGCCCGGGATGTCATTGACCGGCACCGCGAAACACTGGGTCTGCGGATGCTCGGCCGCCACGGCGGAGAGCACATCGGCCGTGAACGTGGCGATGCCGCATTTGCGCGGCAGGTAATCGCCGAGAAACGCAATTTTCCGGATCTGAGATGGTTTGTCCACGAGTTTGTCCCCTACAGTGTGCGCCGTGTTCCATCCCCTTTGTATGGGGTAAAACCCTACCTGAAATGGACGAGACGTGCTCTCCGAGGAACAATCCTCGTGCGCCGGGAGAAAATCAGGCGCTCGGGCCGGGGTGGAACAGTTGAACAGTTCCAAGCGTCCCGTGCTCTATCGCGTCGCCCAGTCGGCCCTCGCCAATGTCGCCCAGCATGCCCACGCCACCCGGGTAAATGTCAGCATCCAGAAATTGCCGGACGCCGTTCGCATGGAAATCCACGACAACGGCACCGGCTTCGAAGTCGAGCGCGTGCTGTTCGCCAAGCGGCACAAACGTCTGGGACTGCTCGGCATGCGGGAGCGGGTCGAGATGGTCGGCGGCAGCTTTGCCGTCGAGTCCTCACCGGGTAAAGGCACCACCATCCGGGCCGTGATTCCTGTCAACAACGGCGTCCGCATTCAGACTTGAACGTCAGCACGGCACGGGCGAGATTCTGTATGGTTATGAAACCCATTACCGTCCTGCTGGCGGAAGACCACATGATCGTCCGCGAAGGATTGCGGTCGTTGTTGCAGGCCGAAGCGGGCATCGAGGTGATCGGCGAGGCGCAAACCGGCCGCCAGGCGGTGGAAATGACCAGGAAACTTCGACCGTCGGTGGTCGTGATGGACATTGCGATGCCGCTGCTCAATGGATTGGAAGCCACGCGGCAAATCCGCAAAGCCGTTCCCAGCACCAAGGTCGTGATTCTCTCCGCGCACAGCGATGACGCGTACGTCGATCAGGCAATCGCCATCGGCGCGGTGGGTTTTCTGCTCAAACAAACGTCCTCCCACGATCTGTCCAGGGCGATCCGGGAAGTACAAAAAGGGGAAACCTTTTTCAGCCCCTCCATTGCCAGGCGGTTGCACGATCAGAAGATCCCTGCGGGCGGTGTGGCGCTGCGCAAGAAGGTCGCCCGTCTCAGTTCGCGCGAGTTGGAGGTGCTCCAGTTGATCGCCGAGGGCAAGGCCAACAAACAGACCGCGGCGGAACTCGGCATCAGCATCAAGACCGTCGAGAAACACCGGCAGAATCTCATGGCCAAACTCGGCATCCACGAGATCTCCGGTCTCACCCGCTACGCCATCGCCGCCGGAATCATCGAGAGCAGCGTCCAGTTGACAATTCGCTAGTCCGGACCGCCGGCTGTGCCCATATGGGGTAAACACCCCATGGTCGCCGCGTAGTCCCACGGCCTACACTGATCCGGTGAACAACAACCCGGCAGGATGGATGATCTGAATGTCAACCCCACTACAGATCGCCCTGTTTCTCGCCTGCATCGCCATCGTGATCTTCGTTGCGTGCTGCATTCCGGCAATACTCCAACTCCGTAAGCATACCGCACGGATGACGCAGACGCTGGCCGAACTCAAAGCCGAGGTTTCGCTGCTCGTCCAGGACAGCCGCAAGTTGTTGCACAATGTCGACGAACTGTCCACGCGCGCCCACCAGCAGTGCGACGACGTCGAGCGCGTGATCCAAACGGTGCGCGGTTGGACCGAGCGAGCCGATCGCGTCGTCGAGGAAGTCGGCTCGGTCCTGGAGCCGCCCATCCTGACAGCGGCGTTCAGCGCACAGATTCTTCGGAAGGGGATCGCGAAGTTCTTTGAGGCGTTCTTGAATCGAAAACCCCACCAGCCACAAAAAGCGGAGGACCAAAATGTCAGACAATAATGAATCATGCCGCGTCAGCGGGTATCTCGCCGCGTTTGCCATCGGCGCGCTCGTCGGGACGGCGGCCGCCCTGCTGTACGCGCCCCGTTCGGGTAAGGAAACGCGGGAACTGCTCGCCAAGAAAGGACGGGATCTAAAGGGCCGGGCATCAGAGGCTCTTGATGATGCTGCGGATTTCGTCCAGGGCAAGAAAGCGGAACTGGCCGCGGCCGTCGAAGCCGGCAAGGAAGCGATGCGCGAAGAACGGGCCAAACACCAGAAGGCCACGTAGCCCCCGGAAATTTACGAGCGCCGATGGCGTCGCCTGCGAAAGGGCGCCGGTGCGCAACCAGGAAGAAAAGGGTCGATCCGACGGCGGACCGGCCTCTTCTTCGTTTTCGTCCCGACGTACCAGGTTCTGACTCGCTCCGGTGCCACACCCAAAGATTGCGGGGCGTTCAGGTTTCCCATATGGGGTAAACACCCCATAGCGGCCCGTTTCTTCCCCGGTTACTGTCCTCATATCATGAGCGGAGTTTTTCAACAGGGTGTGGCCGCCCACCCGCCATCGCCGTCGCCGACAGCGGGTTCGGACCACGTCGGCGAGTTGCCCTGGCAGGAAATCGTCGCCAGGTACCAGCAGCCGTCCCGGTGGCGAAGCATCTGGCAAATCAGTAACACGCTCGTTCCCTATGCCGTCCTCTGGTACTTGATGTACCGTAGTCTGGCGGTGTCGTATTGGATCACCCTGCTGCTGGCGATTCTCGCGGGCGGATTTCTCGTGCGGGTGTTCATCATTCACCATGATTGTGGCCACGGCGCGTTTTTCAAATCCCGCCGAGCCAATGACACATGGGGATTTATCACCGGCGTGCTGACCTTCACCCCGTACTATCTCTGGCGCTGGGAACATGCGATCCATCACGCGCATTCGGGTGATCTGGACCAGCGCGGCCTCGGCTCGGTGTGGACGTTGACGGTGCAGGAGTATCTGGAATCGTCCCGCGGGAAACGGTTCGCGTATCGACTGGCCCGCAACCCGGTCATCCTCTTCCTGATTGCGCCCCTGTTCCTGTTCCTCGTCCGGCATCGGTTTTCCAACGCCCAGGCCAGTCGGCGCGAGCGGCACTCGGTTTACTGGACGAACCTCGGGATTCTCGGCATGGCCGTGGCTCTCAGTTCGGTCTTCGGCATCAAGGTGTATCTGGCGCTTCAAGTGATGGTCATGGCCGTGGCCGGCTCGGCGGGCGTCTGGTTGTTTTACGTCCAGCATCAATTCGAGGGCGTGTACTGGCAGCGTCATGGTGATTGGGATTACCTCGCCGCCGCGCTCCAGGGCAGTTCCTTCTACAAACTCCCCAAAGTTCTGCAATGGTTCTCGGGCAACATCGGCTTTCATCACATCCATCATCTGAGCGCACGGATCCCCAACTACAATCTCGAGAAGTGCCACAAAGCCGAGCCGCTCTTCCAGAGCGTCCCGCCCGTGACGCTGTTCTCCAGCTTCAAATCGCTCACGTTCCGTCTCTGGGATGAACAACGTCACAGATTGGTCGGCTACAGCTACCTCAGGACACTTCGCCGGCAACAGCGGCCAGCCGCACAATGTTGAAACCAGTCGCTCTGTCACATGTCCACTCCTCGTAAAGCTGTGAAACGTTACTCCCGGTGGAAACGCTTTCGTCACCGCCTCGAGGCGGCGTTGCTGGCGCCCGCGCTCTGGGTCATCCCGTTCTTTCCCTATCGCGCCGTTCGCCGCGTTGGACGATGTCTCGGCTGGCTGTGCTACTGGCTCATGGGCGGGCAACGACGGATCGCGTTGGCCAACCTCAACGTGGCATTTGGCGGCGCCAAAACGCATCGGGAAAAAATGCGGATCGCCCGCGCTTCCTTCCAAAGTTTCGGGGCCACCATGCTCGGACTCTTCTGGAGCGTGCGCCTCACGCGGGCCACCGCCAACCAGCTCGTCGATGTGCCCGACAACAGCCTCCAGCTTCTCCGCGATTGCGCCGCCCGCGGTCGCGGCATCATCTTTGTCATGATGCATTATGCCGATTGGGAATTGCTCGGTCTCACCCTCGGCTTGCACGAAATCCCGATCACCGTCGTCACCAAACGGATGCGCAACCCGGCCCTCGAACGGATCTTCGCCCGCCTCCGCAGCCAGTCGGGACATTCCGTCGTCAACGGCTCCCATGCCATGTACCGCATGCTGAAAACGTTGAAACGCGCCGGCTGCCGCCGCGTTGTTGATTGATCAGCATGTCGGTGTCCGCTCCGGCGGCACCTGGTGCGAGTTCTTTGGCCTGCCCGTGTTGACCTGCTCCACTGTCGGCCAATTGACACTGCTCTCCGGCGCCGCCATCGTCACCAGCATCGCCCATCCGCTGCCGGACGGCAGGATCCGGATCGACTGCCAGGAGTTTCCCTATCAACCCAGTGGAAACGATGAGGCCGACATCCAAACGATCAGCCAGCGATGCCTCGACTTCTGCGAAGGCATCATTCGCGACCACCCGGAACATTGGCTCTGGAGCTACAAACGCTGGAAAGCCCGACCCCACCCGGAACTCGGTCGCTACCCGGTCTACTCCCGCCAGTACCTCCTGTAGCGCAGAAGTCCTCGCGGAATTGTAAGGCGAGCGTCCCCCCCGCCGAAGACGCTGGTGGCGCGAACAATTTCTACTCCATCTCCAGCACCACAACCGACTTCGCGGGGAGCGTGACGGAAAGCGCGTCACCGTCGAGTGCGAACGCGGTGAACGCCATCGGCGTCACGGCTTCCGGATCATCGAACGTATTGTGCGCGTCCATCGTCGCCGCCGTGAGGATCCGGCCCGTAATCCGTTTCGCCGTCGCGCCGGCCAGCTTCGCCCTGATCGTACTCGCCCGGCGCGGATCGAGATTGACGAGCGACACGTGAATCCGTCCCGCCCGGTCCCGCGACGCCGTCGCGTCCACCGACGGCACGCCGCTGTCCCCCAATTTGTAGTCGGGCGCCGCGATCTCCACGGGCAGCCACGTGGCGTCCTGGTGCACCTTGTACATCTCGAACACGTGATACGTCGGCGTGACGATCATCCGCTCCTTGTCCGTCAAAATCATCGCCTGCAACACGTTCACCATCTGCGCGATGTTCGCCATCACCACCCGGTCGCAATGCCGCTGGAAAATGTCCAGGTTCACCGCCGCCACCACGGCGTCGCGCATCGTGTTCTGCTGGTACAGGAAACCGGGGTTCGTGCCGGGCTCGACATCCAGCCAGTCGCCCCATTCGTCCACGACCAGCCCCACGCGCTTCTGCGGATCGTACTTGTCCATGATCGCCGCCGTCCGCCCGATCATCCCGTCCATCCGCAACGTCTCCCGCATCGTCGACTGCCACTGCGCCTCCGTAAACCCGGTCGCCGCGCCCTTCTGCGTCCACTGCCCCGACGGAATCGTGTAATAGTGCAGCGCCAACCCGTCCATCTGACCGCCCACCATCGACATCACCGTCTCCGTCCAGGTGTCGTCGGCGACGCTCGGGCCGCACGCAATCCGCGCGATCCGATTGCCCGCATCATCTTTCACGAACGTGTTGTACCGCCGATAATTGTCCGCGTAATACTCCGGCCGCATGTTGCCGCCGCATCCCCAACTCTCGTTCCCCAACCCCAGGTACGGCAGTTTCCACGGCTTCTCGCGCCCGTTCTCCCGCCGCAAATCGGCCAGCGCGCTGTTCGCATCCGACGTGATGTACTCGACCCAGTCCTTCATCTCCTCGGGCGTGCCGCTGCCGAGGTTGCCGCAAATGTAGGGTTCGCACCCGAGTTGCTCGCACAAATCCAAAAACTCATGCGTCCCGAACGCGTTGTCCTCCACCACGCCGCCCCAGTGCGTGTTGATCGTCCGCGGACGCTCCTCCGCCGGGCCGATCCCGTCCCGCCAGTGATACTCGTCCGCGAAACATCCGCCCGGCCACCGCAACACGGGGATGTTCAGCCGCTTCAATGCCGCCACCGCGTCGTTCCGTATGCCGCGCGTGTTCGGGATTGACGATCCTTCGCCAACCCAGATCCCTTCGTAAATGCCCCGCCCCAGATGCTCGGCGAACTGACCGTAAATGTTCCGGTTGATCGTCCCGCCGGGCCGGTCGGCGTGGATCGTCACCGTGGCCGTCACGGATACCGGCGCGGAATCCTCTGCCAGGACGGTTCCGATCATCCCCGCCGCAAGGAGTAGCGTAATCACTTTCATAAGTCTGGCCCGGACACGAGTTTGGCCGGTTTGCCGTCACTTTCGCATCATTTCCTGTGCCACCAGCATCCTCAGCTTGCCGTCGGGGACGCGCGGCGGTACTGTCGGCGGCGATATGCGCGCGGCTTCCGTCATTGAAGGAGAAAAACCATGGGACAGAACATCGTGAAGAACTTTTTCGTCCGTCTACTGGCCACCATCGGCGCGCTGGTTCTCCTCGCGGCCATCGTCGGCGGGGCCGCGTTCGCCATTGCCAAACGGGCCATCCCCCCGAAGGTGATCCTCGAAGTCAATCTCGAACAGCGCCTCGTCGAATACGTGCCGGACGATCCGGTCGCGCGGATCGTTTCGGGCCGCGTGCCGACGATGCTCAACCTGATCGAAGCCTTGCAGCGCGCCGCCACCGACCACCGCGTCGTCGGCCTGATCGCCCGCGTCGGGGAAGCCGGCCTGCCGCTGGCCGATGTCCAGGAAATCCGCGATGCCGTGATCGCCTTTCGCCACACCGGCAAACCCGCCATCGCCTATGCCGAGACGTTCGGGGAAGGCGGCAAAGCCAACGGCTCGTATTACCTCGCCACCGCCTTCGACAAAATTTATCTCCAGCCATCAGGTGAACTCGGCCTCGCCGGCCTGATGACTGAAACCCCATTTCTTCGCGGTACGCTTGATAAACTCGGCTTCGTCCCGCGCATGGACCATCGCGCCGAGTACAAGAACGCGATGAACGAGCTTACCGAGACGAAGTACACTCCGGCGCACAAGGAGGCGACCGAAAAGATCGTCGACTCGGCCTTCGGACAGCTTGTCGCGGGAATCGCCGAGGCCCGCAAGATGTCCACGAACGATGTCCGCGCCCTGATCAATCGCGGCCCGTTCCTCGCCGACGAAGCGCTCAAGGCCAAACTCGTCGACAAACTCGCCTACCGCGACGCCGCGTATGACGACATCAAGAAACAGGTCGGGCCCCACGCCAAATTCCTCTACGCATCGAAATACCTCGACCGCGCCGGTTCGCCCTACGACGAGGGTGATACCGTCGCACTCATTTACGGCGTCGGCGACATTCACCGCGGCAAAAGCGGCTACAACGCGATCTTCCAGAATGTCTCGATGGGAGCCGACACCGTTGCCGCCGCCTTCCGCGCGGCTGCAGACGACAAGAGCGTGAAAGCCATCCTGTTCCGGATCGATAGCGGCGGCGGGTCGTACGTCGCTTCCGACACGATCTGGCGGGAAGTGGTCCGCGCCAAAAAAGCCGGTAAACCAATCATCGTCTCCATGGGTGCCGTCGCTGGATCCGGCGGCTATTTCATCGCACTGCCCGCCGATAAGATTGTCGCCCAGCCCGCCACGCTCACGGCGTCCATCGGCGTGTTCGCGGGAAAAATGCTCACCACGAATTTCTGGGACAAACTCGGCATCTCTTGGGACGAGGTCCACACCAGTTCGAACGCCACGGTGTTCACCGGCCTGCAGGATTACACACCCGAACAATGGCAGCGGTTTGAAGGTTGGCTCGACCGCATCTACGACGATTTCACCACCAAGGTCGCCGACGGCCGCAAACTTCCCAAAGACAAAGTCCTCGAAATTGCCAAAGGCCGCGTCTGGACCGGCGAGGACGCCAAGGCGCTCGGTTTGGTGGATGAACTCGGCGGATTTCCCGTGGCCCTGCGTCTCGTCCGCGAGGCCGCAAAATTACCCGCCGACGCGAAGATCAAACTGAAACTGTTTCCGCGCGCGAAATCGCCCCTCGAACGATTGCTTGGTGAAAGTCCCGACAGCAGCCAGAAAGCCGGCGACGAAACCATCGCCCGCGCCCTCGAAATCATCCAGCCGCTCGCCCACGCCGTCCGCAACCTCGGCCTCACCACCGATTCCAACGTCCTCCACATGCCCGACCCAGGCGTCGAACCGTAAGACATCTCTACTCGCTGGCTGACAATTGGGTTGTCGCCGGTGGACTGTCGGACTAGATTCAGGGCGAATCCAGAAAGGACGGTCGCAATGGCATTCACATTACAAATCGGGGACAAGGCGCCGGATTTCCAACTGCCCGCCACGGACGGCAAAACCTACCGGCTCGCGGATTTCGCCGGCGCCCGGGTTCTCGTCATCTTCTTCACCTGCAACCACTGCCCCTACGTCACGGGATCGGACGAGGTCACGCGAAAAACCGCCGACCAGTTCGCCGCGCAGGGCGTGAAATTCGTCGGCATCAATTCCAACAGCAAGAACACCTACCACGAAGACGATTTCCCGCACATGGTCCAGCGCATGGAGGAAAAGAAGTTCCCGTGGACGTATCTGTACGACGAATCGCAAGCCGTGGCCCGCGCGTACGGCGCGCTCCGAACGCCGCATTTCTATGTGTTCGACCGGGCACGCAAACTGGTCTACACGGGACGCGGCGTGGATACCCCGCGTGACACGAGCAAAATGACCGTCAACGATCTCGAGAACGCCTTGCGCGAGCATCTCGCGGGCAAACCCCTGTCCAAACCCCTGACCAATCCCATCGGCTGCAACGTCAAATGGGACGGCAAGGACGCGCATTGGATGCCCGCCGACGCCTGCGACCTGGTCTAGCCGATCTCTGCCGCTGTCCCCGGCCTGCCAGCCATCAAACTGGCCCCGCGCCAGACACCGCGGGAATGGGCCCGGACGCCGGCCTGGTTACCATCTGCGTTCATCCCGAAATCATTTCCGAGGAAAAATACTTTCCTGTGGCTCGCGTTTGATGTAGACTTTCCGCGCATGGGCGAGTCGACGCAATTCCTGATCACGGGTGGCACCGGCTTTATTGGCCGACATGTCGCGTACCGGCTTCTGGGCCGGGGCGCGGCGGTGCGCGTGTTCTGCCGCGCGCCGGAAAAGGCGCAACGCCTCTTCGGCAATCGCGTGGAAATTTCCCGCGGCGATTTGCGCGATCGCGCCAGCGTGGCCGCGGCCGTGCGTGGCTGCCGCGCGATCATCCACCTCGGCGCGACGTTTCAGTTCGGCCGGGAAGCGCGTCGCGTCGCCGAGGAAACCAACGTGGGCGGCACCGAGCACCTGCTCGAGGCCGCCGAACAGAACGGCATCGAACGGTTCGTCCATGTCGGTTCCAGCGGTGTGATGGAAGGCGGACCCGGATTGTTGACCGAGCGCGACTTCCCGACGGACGTCCCCCGCCACGAGCCTTACCGCCGCTCGAAATGGCTCGGTGAACTCGCCGTGCTGGCCGCCGCGCAACGCGGCCTGCCGGTGACGATTGCCTGTCCCACATGTCCGCTGGGAGAAGGCGACGAAACCCCAACCCCCACGGGACGCATGGTGCTGGACTATATGCGCGGGCGGTTCCCGTTCGGCGCGCGCGTGGGATTGAATTTCGTTCACGTCGGCGACGTGGCGGACGGCATCGTGGCCGTCGCGGACCGGGGGCGAATCGGCGAACGATATCTCCTCGGTCACCACAACGTGTGGCTCCAGGAGTTTCTCCAGGCGCTCGCGCGGTCCACGAATCGCCGGGCGCCCCGTGTTCCGCTGCCGCAGCCGGCCATTGCACTGGCCGGCGCGATTGGCGAAGCAATCGGCAGCGAACGCATTTGCCGCGAAACCAGCGCCCACGCCCGACGGCGGCAGTGGTATGATTTGTCGAAAGCGACGCAGGAATTGAACTGGAACCCGCGGATGACGTTGCAGACCATCGCCGACGAGTCGGTCCGGTGGTTTCAGGTGGCCGGACGAACGAACGCAGCCCTCGTCTTGACAGCGTCGAACGTCGCCGCTTCTTGAATGGACAGGGTTTGGTGGTTGCTCCCGGCCGCGTGCTGGCGGGCCGTCGCCACCGGGCTTGTCTTCCGCCTTCGCCGGGCGATCGCGTGGGGAAGTTCAATAAACCGTTCCCCGACGCTCGCGAATTTCCTTGCGTCCATCAGCGGTTGCCGCGTCAGCGTCCTGACAACTTTTTCGTCGTCCTACTACTCAACGTCGAGGATCCCCTCGACGCCGCATTTGTCGCGCGTGTACCGATTGCCCGCCGGATACGTCGCGCCGCGAATGATGCAACGCAATTGGGAAGTGAGTTGTCTGGCCATGCGCCAGATTCTACGCGCAGGACCGCACACAACCAACGGGACGAACTTCTTTCGGCAAACAAGACGGACCAGGCACCCGTGGCGCCGCTGTTTGCCTATTCGCCGTAAACGACTGTGGTGTACTTGGCGTAAACGCCCATTACACTCATTACTTTGTAGTCCACATGATGGATCTTTGTGATCCCCGCGCTGTCCATCGCCGCCTTGATGCTCGCGTCGCCAGTGGCGAAGCAAACAATAGCGGTGGACGTAGCGGTTCCAACCTTCTCGGAGGTCGCGGCGCTCCCGACAGCTACTGGCCCCTCTGTCTGTGTATAGATTCCTGCGTAGCTTCCGCCAGCAACTCCTCCGAGCATCGCACATCCGGACATGAACACAACCACTGCACAAGCCGTTGCCACAATCACAATGAGTCTCTTCATAATTGCTCTCCTTTGGGTTTGGGTTGAGCTCGCCACGGGTGCCCTCCCGCCACGCGACTTATACGGCGAACCCGCTCGCTCTGTCGAGCGGAATAAAACCGGTCGACCGGTTGCCCGGCCTCCACGAAATCTGGCGGCGCGCCGGTTTCGACGCCGTCAAACCCAGCTCGCAAGATTTCTGGCACCAGCCAGTTGCATTTCGGCGAGTCACGAGTAATAATTGTCGCAACACCCGGTGTGGGAGGATTGACCTTGTGGACCTGAGCGTCCTGACGTTGTCGCGCTTTCAATTCGCGCTGACCATCATGTTCCATTACCTGTTTCCGCCGTTATCGATCGGTCTCGGCGGCATCCTCGTCATCATGGAGGCCATCTACCTGAAGACCGGTCGCCGGGAGTACGAGGCGATGACGAAATTTTGGACCAGGATTTTCGCGGTCAACTTCGCCATGGGCGTCGCCACCGGCATCACGATGGAATTCCAGTTCGGCACCAATTGGGCCGCCTATTCGCGGTACGTCGGGGACGTGTTCGGCTCGGCGCTGGCGGCCGAGGGCATTTTTGCGTTCTTCCTGGAATCCGGGTTCCTGGCTGTGTTGATCTTCGGGTGGGACAGGGTTTCGCCGCGCATGCACTTTTTCTCGACCTGCATGGTCGCGTTCGGCGCGTTCTTCTCCTCCATTTGGATCGTCATCGCCAATTCCTGGCAGCAAACACCGGCGGGCTTCCACATCGTCGGACAAGGACTCCACGCGCGCGCGGAGATCACGGATTTCTGGGCCATGGTGTTCAACCCGTCCAGTATGCAGCGACTGGCGCACACGGTGATCGGCGCCTACATACTCGCGGCGTTCTTTGTGATGAGCATCACCGCCTATTACATCCTCAAGGGACGGCACCTCGATTTCGCGAAGAAAAGTTTCACCATCGGTCTGGTCGTGGCGACCGTGGCGTCGCTGGCCGAGCCGATTTCCGGCGACCTGCAGGGCAGGAAGGTCGCGCAAACTCAGCCCGCAAAACTCGCGGCCATGGAAGCGGTGTTTCATACCGGCCCGGGGCCGACGCCGCTCTATCTGTTTGGCCAGCCCGACCCACAGGCGCAAGAAGTCAGGCACGGCATCGCCATCCCGGGTCTGCTGAGCCTTCTGGCCTATGGCGATCTTCACAAACCCGTGCCCGGGCTCGATCAGATTCCGCGCCGGGATTGGCCTCCCGTGGCCGGGACGTTTCAGGCGTTCCACATCATGGTGTGGCTGGGCGGGGTGTTCGTGTTCCTAACGCTCCTCGGAGTGTACTTTCTCTGGAAGGGCACGATCTTCGAGAAACGCTGGTTGTTGTGGGTGTTTGTGCTGGCGGTGCCGCTGCCGTACATCGCGAACCAGTTCGGCTGGATGACCGCCGAGGTTGGCCGTCAGCCGTGGGTCGTGTACGGGTTGCTGCGCACCAGTGATGCGCTCTCGAAAGCCGTCGTCGCCAATCAGGTGCTCGGTTCCATCATCATGTTCGTCGTCATCTACGCCCTGCTGTTCGTGGTCTGGGTGTTTGTCCTGGACAGCAAGATCAAGCACGGACCGGATGAGACCATGACCGTCCCGGCCCCGACGGCGCCCGGCGGCCTGCTCGGCATTGCCGGCTTGCGCGCCGGCACGGGCGGCCCGTCGCTGACCGGGACCGCCAACGCGGAGGAGACGGAATAGCGCCATGGATTTGAACATTCTCTGGTTCATACTGCTCGGCGTGCTGCTCGCGGGCTACGCGATCCTCGATGGCTTCGATCTGGGCGTCGGCATCGTGCATCTGGCCGTAAAAAGCGACCACGAACGCCGCATCCTGATGAACTCGATCGGGCCGCTGTGGGACGGCAACGAAGTGTGGCTGGTCACATTTGGCGGCGCGCTGTTCGCGGCGTTCCCCGACGCGTACGCGACAGCGTTCTCGGGGTTCTATACGGCTTTCATGGTCCTGCTGTTTGCGTTGATTTTCCGCGCCGTGTCGATGGAATTCCGCAGCAAACACGACTCGTCGTCGTGGCGCGCGTTCTGGGACGTGTCATTCTCGCTCGCCAGCGGCGTGGCCACGTTGTTGTTTGGCGTGGCCGTCGGCAACGCGATGCGCGGCATGCCCATCGGCGCCGACATGGAGTTTCACGGGGCGTTCCTCGATTTGCTGCATCCGTACGCGCTGCTCGTTGGCGTGTTCGCGGTGGCCACGTTCGCCATGCACGGGTCGATCTATCTCTATTTGAAAACGGAAGGCGACCTGCAACGGCGCATTCACGGGTGGATGTGGCGCACCTTCGGATTCTTTCTGGTTCTCTACATCCTCACGACGATCTACACGCTCGTCGACGTGCCGCTGGCGACCCGCAATTTCCACGATCATCCGTGGGTGTGGATTGTCGTGGTGCTCAATGTGCTGGCCGTCGCCAATATTCCGCGGGCGATCTTCCTTGGCCGGCCCGGCTACGCCTTCCTGTCGTCCTGCGCGACGATTGCCGCGCTGACGTTCCTGTTCGGCGTCGCCCTGTTCCCCGACCTGGTCCACTCGTCGCTTAATCCCGATTGGAGCCTGACGGTCTACAACGCGTCGTCGTCGCACAAGACGCTGGCGATCATGGCCACCATCGCCGCGCTCGGCATGCCGTTCGTGCTGGCCTACACCTCGGTTGTCTATTGGGTGTTCCGTGGTAAAGTGCAGTTGGGTACGCTCAGCTATTAATCAAGGAGACAGTCCATGGATATTCTCATCCAGGCCGACGGGGTGACTCTCACGGAAGCAATCAAGGATGCTATTGATGAAAAGATGGGCCACGTCGAGCAATACGCGCCGCGGGCCGTGCGCGCCCGCGTGCGCCTACGCAAAGCCAGCGCCCATCCGTCGCAGCGCCAGTATACTGTGCGCGTGTTCGTCGAGATTCCCGGCGCCGACCTCAGCGCGGAGGAATCCCGGGCCTCGGTGATCACCGCGCTCGACGTGGCAACGGGCAAGATCGAACGCCGCCTGCGCAAACGCAAGACCGAGCGCCTCGCCAAACGCGAGCGCGGCCCCCGCCGTAAACCGTAGACGGACACCGCTTGCAGTTGAACTGACGCCACTGCCGGGACGACCGTCGGAGCATGAGCGACTGATTGACGGCAACGCGCGGAACTATGAGCGGATGATCTGACGAGCCGCGCTTTCGAGCTTGTCCAGATAAGAATCTAGAAAAGAGAGCGGTGGCGCTGAACGCGGCACAGTCATTGCGAGGAAGCCTCCTACACTCAGATTCGGAGGGTAGGCAGGGATCTTGTTCCTAACAAGTTCCTCGAATTTTTCCTGAGTACTCGTGGCCGAATGCGCAACCGCGTTTCGCAAAGTCCTCATTTCCCGAAGCACATTCTGATTGCTGTTGAGCGCAGGTGAAAATGGTTTACCCTCCCGGAAGAAGCGCATCGCCCGCGCACTGACCATTTGCGCGTTGGTCCAGGTTGCGTAGTCACGACCTTCTGGCACGACCCATTCCATCGCCATTTTGTAGCTGGGAGGGAAAGTGAAGCGGAATACCGACTCCTGCCGCGAGTGACAAGCTCGCTGTTCAGTTCGGAAGTGGTGAAGAGCGAAATCGACCGCGCGCCGGAACCGAAGCGCACGCGGATGATCCAGGCTTTTGCCGGTTTGCCCATCACAGTGTTGGGCGTTACGAATAAAGATGTGGGGTACTACCTGGCAATGAACAAGCGCAGCAAGTGGCTGCTTGGCACAGAACGCAAGCCGCGGGCGCGGAGTGCGAAAGACTCTCTCGCGGTTCGGGAACGCTCGCACAAGAAGTACGGCGCTAATTGATGGGCGTGTTCGTGCTTCAACTTTGTCCACCACCTGCTTAAACCCGGCTTGCGTTAGCTACATACTCCCGTCCGAAGAAACCGCTGAGGTTGCACAGAAGCGTGAGCCGACCGCGTTTTCTTGTGCCAGCGGCTTGGGGGTTTGTGTTACGCTCACGGGCGTGATCATCCGCAATGTCATCCTCGACTGGTCGGGTACGCTCGTTGACGATTTGATGCCGGTGCTGAAAACCACGAACCACGTGCTGGAGTCGTGCGGGTTGCCGGCCATGTCCCGCGAGGAATTCCGCGAACAATTCTGTCTGCCGATCCGAAAGTTTTATGAGAACCGCCTGCCCCGCGTGCCCCAGGCCCGGCTCGAACAGATCTTTCTCGCTGAATACCCGAAGCACCACGCCGAAATCACCTTGCTGCCTCATACGCTGGGGTTTCTGCGTTTCTGCCAGCAGCGGCGCATGGGTGTGTACATCGCTAGCACGGTGGATGCTCATACGTACGAAACACAAATGACGCGTTTCGAAATCGGGTCGTACATCACCAAGCCGTATATCGGCATCGAGGACAAAACGTCCAAGATTCATCACATCCTGGACGAGAACCGGCTCGACCGGGAGGAAACGATGTTCGTCGGCGACATGGAACATGACGTCGAAGCGGGCCGGGCCGGCGGCATCCACACCTGCGCGGTGTTGACGGGATACAATCCCCTTGACAAATTGCGGGCGGTGAACCCGGACCTGATCTGCCAACATCTTGGCGAACTGCAAGAGTTCCTTGTTGCACGTGAGGCCGTGCGTGGATAGGATCGTGGTCAAGGACCTGGAAGTGGACACGCGCATCGGCGTGACCGAAGCCGAACGCGCCCGACCGCAGCGACTGCTCATCACCGTGGAACTCGAATGCAACCTGACCGAAGCCGGACGAACGGACCGGGAGTATTCCACCACGCCGTACGACGTGGTCGCCGACATGATTCAGAAGACGGCGGCGGAGCGGCCGCGGAAATTGGTCGAATCTCTCGCCAGCGACATCGCCAAGGTCATTCTCTATCGCAAACTGGCGCAGGCGGTGACCGTCGAGGTCAAGAAATTCAGTATTCCGCGTAGCCAATATGTTTCCGTCCAAATCCACCGTACTCAGTAGAGGCGGCCCGTGGACGCGCTGGTGCTGGTTGCTGGTGGCGTTCGCGCTGGTCACCGCGTGCGCTCGCGCGGATACGGTCACACTCAAGGACGGCACGGTGTTGGACGGCGACATCACCGCCGAGGACGACTCGTCGTTATCCATTTACCTCGAGTTTGCCCACGGGACGATCACGGAGATGCGTCACCTTGCCAAGACGGACATCGCCACGATCGTCCGGTTGACGGCCGTGCAACGGGCGGCCCGGCAAGCGAAGCTCGATTACGATAAAATCGAGAAATACCAATTGAGTCCGAGTGCCAGTTATCAGCTCGATTACTACAATCACGTCGTCCGCGACGTGTTCCACAAATTTCTCGCCAGCCACCCGGATTCCGCCTACACGTCGAACGTCACGACGCGGATTGCGCAATGGGAGACAGAGCGCGACCTGGTGGCTGCGGGAAAAATGAAGTTCCACGGTCAGTGGCTGCCGGCCGCGGAAGGCGCGCGGCTGGCGGAACACGAACGCGGCCAGCAACTGTTGCAACAGAGCCGCTGGTTGATTTCCCAGGGCCGACTCGATAGCGCCATCCAGGAACTTGAGAAGGTCCTCTCCCTGTCCACGCAGCCCGACCTGGTTTCCCAGGCCAAGACGCTGCTGGCCTCCGCGTTTCAACAGACCATCACCTCGCTCGAACGCCAGAAGCAGCAACGGGAATCCGACGTTGCCTCCGCACAACAGTGGGTGGATCGGGCACAACAGGTGGCCAACACGGCGGAGGCATCGGCGAGCCAGGCTCCCAGCAGCGCACAATCTCTGGGAGGGCCGAAACCGGTTGGCTCCTCTTATCACGCGCTGGGGGGCGATTCGCAGTCCTTCGTCCAGAACCGGACCGCCGTTAACGCAGCCCGCGGCAATCTTGCCCAGGCCCAGAGTTGTCTCGATCAGGCCAGGAGTCAGTTGGACGATACGGTCAAGAAACTCGCAGCGTTGCAATCGCAGGCGTCAACTGTTGAAGCCAAATGGGGAATCGTTGCCGTCGGTCGCAACGTCGAAACCATCAAAGCTCCGACGGCGGCCGTGCCATCGACCACCAACAAACCCCCGGACGTGTTCGCCGGTGCCGGAGCCTGGGTGAAAAACAATTGGGTTTACATGGCGATGGTCTTGTTCGTCCTCCTGTACGCGTTGTCTCGCTTGGTAAAGTCATGAATGGAGATGGCCCGCCTCGTTCGCCAATTCGCTCCACCGCTTTTGTCGTTGCAGAACCCGTGGCGTTCGACGTAGCATGACTCTCGTTAGAGGAGCGGATGCCCATGACATCGTTTCTACGCGGCAACGTCGTCCGAATTCTGCTTGCGGTCCTGGCTCTGTTTGGTCCGCACGTCACGTCGGTCGCTTTCAGCCAAACAGTCGATTCCAATGTCAGCGATTACGTCACCATCAAGCTCAAAGATGGTCGCGTGCTCGAAGGGCCGGTGCTCCTCGAGAACGATCAACAGATCACCATCGACTCGCAGTTCGCGAACGGCACCATCACCCGGAAGGATCAGCTCGACAAGAGTGACATCGCCTCCATTTCGCGCATGAGCGCCGCCGATCGCGACCAGCGCCTGGCAACGATTGCCTACCACGACCTCGGCAAGTACCAGTTGGATCCGCAAAACTCGTATCCGCTCTCCTACTACGACACTGCGATTAACGATGGCTTCCGTCATTTCCTGATGCTGTACCCGCACGCGCTGGAAGCTGCCACCGTCACCGACCGGCTCGCTGACTGGCAGGAGGAACGGGACAAGGTGGCCTCGGGCCAGATCAAGTACCACGGACAATGGATGCCCGCCGTCGAGGCGAACAAACTTGCCGAAACCGAGCGCACCCAGCAAATCATTCAGGACGCCAGGGCATCGCTGGCGGAAGGCCAATTCGAAGCTGCGTCCGCGAAGCTGGCGCTCTATTACGATGCGCCACCGCCGTCGCCGCTCGCTGCGGAAAGCCGTCGCCTGCAAGCCGACGTGTATCGCATGTGGATCAGCAGCCTCGAAACCACCCAGCAACAACTCACCAAAGATCTCGAAGCAACCAAGGACAGGGTCACCCACCTTTCCGAGGTACGATCGCATGCCCAGACCAACTATGACCAGGCTCGCGACAAGAGCCAGAACACGACATCGAGAGTCCTGGGCGACAACGCGATATCCAGCCAGGCCAGCGCGGATTATCTCCGGGCGGAGAAGCAGTACAACGAAGAGCAGAACCGACAGTTTGCGATTCAGGAGCAACTCGACAATACGATTCGCCTACTGAGGCAGGTCCACCAGGAGCAGGATCTGTTTACTGCGGCTTATCCTGCCATCGAGGTGGCCAAGGAGACGACGACGCCGAACACGAATGCCATCGCGGCATCACCGCCACCGCAGACGAACGCCCCCGCGCCTCCCCCTCCGCCGCTACCGCCGCCAACAGTCCTCGATCAAACGGGCGCCTGGTTCAGCAGAAACTGGATCATTGTTGCCGGCGTTGCACTGCTCGGGCTCTGGGGTGTGTCGCGCTTTTTCACGCGCCCCTGACAAGGGCGGGATGGCTATTTCCAGTACTTCTGGAAGTCGTCTGCGTTCTCTTTCTCAAACGTCGGGAACCGCGTACGACCCGGATCCCTGGCTTTGACTCCGACCGCGCTTTCGATGTACTGGTAAATCTCGATCGGCTCCTGATCAAACCGCACCGTCAAGGCGTCGGGATTGTAGGGTTCCCAAATCTTCGGAGCGATCACCGAGAGGCTCGTCATGACGCAACACACCAGGATCGTCGAGGAGATCAGGCCGAACACGAATCCCAGTGCCGCGTCGACAATCCGCGGGTATCGGGGCACAGATTGTTGCGTGACCCGGTTCAGCACCAGAATCAGCGGCAGGCATCCCAACAGGAACAGCGCCCAGTACGCCCCGAACGCGCCGTACGCGCCCGCTCCCGGCATTACCGATTCCACCAATCCCGTCGCTTCGTACCAGTACCGCATCGTCACCATCATGGCAAAAAACAACAGGAACGAGCTGGTCAGTTCGTAAAACACGCCGAACATTGTCCCGCCCCATCCCAGCGTCAGGATAAACACCAGCGCCATAATGCTCAGAATGACTGGGATGCCTTCTGCCATGGTCAACTCGCTTGGATCACTTCCTCCACCGACGTGATCCCGCTCAGGATTTTCTCCGCCCCGTCTTCGCGATACGGACGGAGACCCTTGCGGGCGGCTATTTCCGACAACACCTGCTCGTTGGCGCCATCATTCACCGCTTTCCGCAGTTCCTCGTCCATCACGAGCAATTCAAAAATCCCCGTGCGCCCCTGGTACCCGATGTTATCACAGGCCTCGCATCCCGCCGCGCGATAGAGGCGGGCCCCTGGCTCAAACTCCAGTCCAATCTCATTTAACTCCGTCCCCGTCGCGTTATAAGCTTCCCGGCATTGCTTGCAGAGTACGCGCACCAGCCGTTGCGCCACGACGATCAATAGCGCCGAGGAAACCTGGTACGGCTCCAGCCCGATCTCTTCCAGCCGCATGACCGTCCCCACCGCATTCTTCGCATGCAGCGAGCTGAACACCAGGTGGCCCGTCAAGGCCGCGCGAATTGCGATTTTGGCCGCCTCGGTGTCGCGCATTTCACCGACAAAAATCACGTCGGGATCCTGGCGCAGGATCGATCGCAGCCCGGCCTCGTAGGTGACACCGGCTTTCGCGTTGACGGGAATCTGCGTCGCCCCCTCCAGTTCATATTCCACAGGGTCCTCGATGCTCATAATATTCAGCCGCTTGCGGTCGAGCCGGCTGAGCGCGGCGTACAAGGTCGATGTCTTGCCCGAACCCGTTGGCCCGGCGGCCAGGATAATCCCGTTGCGCGAGTGAATCACCCGGTCGAACCGTTCCATCATCTCCTTGCGCATGCCGAGGTCTCCCAAGCCCAGCACTCCGGTCTTGCGGTCGAGAATGCGCAACACCATCTTCTCCCCGTGAATCGCGCTGGCGGTGGCCGCGCGGAAATCCACCTCGCCCCCCCCGGTCCGCACGCGAAACCGACCGTCTTGCGCCCGGCGTTTTTCCGCCACGTCGATTTGCGCCAGCGTCTTGAGCGCCGCGACCACCCGCAGCCCGTCCGCCCGGGTAAATGTCAGCCGCTCCTGCAACGCGCCATCGATACGAAACCGCACCCGACAACCGTCGGCCTGCGGTTCCAGGTGAATGTCGCTGGCCCGTTCGCCCATGGCGTCTTGCAACACTTCCCGCGCCGCCTCGATACCGGTCATTTCGGGCATGTCTTTGCGGACCTGGATCTCATTACCGTCCACATCCAGAAATTCCATGCTCACCCGCCGCTTTCTGGCTCCGTGCGTGGCGGCAATCTTCGTCCGTCCGCCAAACAATCCCCGCTTCTTGGGGGCCTCGCCGGGTGCCAGCCCGGCCACGCGGCCGGTGAGCGTCCCTGGCCCTTCCCTGTCTCGCAGCCGACGCTGGCGCTTGACCAGATACAACACCAATCCGAGGACAGGCAGAAGCAGCACGTCCGCATTCGTGCGCTTGATTTCTTCCGGTGTCCCTTTGACGTCGTGCTGGACCCAAATCAATACTCCAATCCACGCCATCGCCGTCACTCCCATCACCAACAGAAAGATGTCCATCGCCCAGCAATGGACGTATGGAAGCGCCATGGATCCGGGATGGGAATTCGCGGCGGATGCGGTCTGTGGTTTTTCGCTTCCGGTGGCTTCCGAACCCGGCGCATTCGTGGACGGGGGAATGGCAGCGCCGTCGATGCTTTCGATCCTGTCCAGGGGCAGCTTGATCTTCCCGTGAGACACGGCGATCTCCACACCCTGGTCATCGCGCCCCAGGATCGTCACGTCATCATATACCCTGCCGTCCTTCAGCTTCACTTCCGATGCCCAGAGCGAGCTGACGGCCAGAAAAGCGGCTAGAACGACGAGCTTGTAGCCTTGCAAGGTCGCGTGCCTTTCTTATCTAAACCCCACTGTGTCCGAGCTTCCGCTGACGAGTCAACAGCCTTTTGCTAGCCGGACGTATGCTGACCGCGGGATGCGCCTGCCGTGCGGCGGAAACTAATCGTCCGCCGGCTCTTTGGCCGCCAATTCCCCGGTCGCTCTCGAATGATTGCCCTGCGCCTGGATCATGCCGCTCTGGCGGGCGAAATCGAAGAGACCGCCTGCGTCGATCACCGGCCGCGCGTCCCCGAGCGATTTGGTCGCGAAGACCTTCGAAGATTTGAGAACCGTGAGCGTGTTCGCGTCCAGATCGAGCTCGAGTTCGTCGCCGGTCCGGATCGTTTCGCAGATTCGCGTGGTGGATTCCACGGGATACAGTTCGCCCGTGGCCACGCTGTTGCGAAAGAAAATCCGCGCAAAACTTTCCGCCACCACCGCCTCGCATCCCGCCGCCCCGAGGGCAATCGGGGCATGCTCGCGCGAGCTGCCACAGCCGAAATTGCGCCCGGCAATGACAATTGTGTACGGCCCTTTGGTTTGCCCTTCGGGAATATACCGGGTCGGGTACTGGTCTTTCGGCAGACCGCACATCGCATAGCTGCCGAGTTTCTCGTACTCCTCCGGAATCGTGGGGACAAGGGTCAGATACTGCGCCGGGATAATCTGGTCGGTATCGATATTGTCCCGCACAACATAGGCCTTTCCGCGAATCACCTTGCTCATGATGCGGCCAGCCTACGCAAACCCTCCCACCGAATCAACTCTCAAAACCTGCCTCCACCACGGCCCGGCGAATGCCAGCCTCTCATATCAGCAACTGAGATGTTCAATTCTGTCTGTCCGACCCTTGTGACGCGCCCCCTTGGGGTAATCGGATTGCCCGCGCCGCCGCCAGACCCTTGGCAAGGCGGCTGCTTTATGGGTCTGTCATGCCAGAGTACATCGATCCCGAGAAGAGCTACACGATCAGCTACCCCGAAGGGTGGCTGCCTCTGACGCATGAAGGTTCCCCCCACGTCAGCCTCGCCAGCCTCACCACGGGCGGTTACCTGAAAGTGGAAGCCTGCCAGTTCGAGAAGCCCGCCCCGGAGTCCATGCAACCCGAGCGCGCCCTGCAATCGCTCATCGAATGCGAGAAACGCACCTGGCCCGACATCGATTATCCGCTCATTCAACGCGGCTCGCGCAACGGTTCCGCCCTTGCCTACATGTCCTTTACCCGGGTCGAACTCCCCGACGAGGAGCACCTCGCCGACTTCGGTCATACCCGCGCGTGGATCTTCACCCGCGGCCGCGTCCAGGTCCGCTGCCTCTACCGCTGCCGCAGCAGCGACGCCGGCGTGGACGACGACGATCTGGAAGGCATCGTCAACTCGCTCGAACTGCACGACGATCCGCATCTCGATCCCGTCACGTTCACGAATTATTATTTCAGCCTGCTCAAACGCCACCGCCCGCAACTCGGTGTCCATCCGCCCGAGGGACTGGCCCTGACCCTTCCCGATGGCCAGACCGTTCTCCTCGAGCATCTGTATCATCATTACCTGCTCGAACCGCACCGGATGGACGAGTTGATCGAGTCGCACATCAATCTGCTCGATTATTGCAGCGACGACGTGCCCGATCTCCGCAATTACAAACTCATCAAACCCCTCCTGTTCCCAAAGGTGTTTCGCGCCCCCGCCTACAGCCTGCCGCCGCACCGCCTGCCGTTGTGGCCCGGCATCTGCATCGGCGCCGTCATCCAGGGCGCCGTGTTCACCTACGGCGTGAATTCCGAGCGGCTGAAAAACTGGGACTGCGAGTCCCTCGACGACATCCTCGAAGATCTCACCGACAACCTCTACGGCATCCAGCCCGTCGCGCCCCGCGGCCTCCGCAACGACGAAGGCGTGACCCAGGCCATCAGCTACGTCGACCACTCCTTTAGCGCGTCGTTCATCCTGTTCGAGGACTTCTACAACACCACCTCCCACAACCTCAGCGCCGAGGAATTCCTCGTCGGCCTGCCCGACCCGAGTTGCGTGTCCTGCTTCCGCGACGACGACCCGCGCTTCGTCGTCCAACACACCGCCATGCTCCGCTGGGATTACCATCGCAGCGTCGAGCGATTGACCGATACCATCTACCTCGTCAGCGGCCCGACCCTCCGCGACGTCAAGCCCTACGACATCCTCCACTGCTGCCCGAAACGGGCGTAGGTCGCAGCCGCATTTACCCTCAACTACGCTCTGCCACCTTCCGCCCCATTCCGTCCCCGCCCCGTTTACTTTGCGCCACAAAGCACACAATCCCGCGCCAATTATACCTAGTCGTATGTCGCTCGCCACGAATGGTAAATCCTCGCGATGAACCCGATCCCGAAGCCTGCCTCGACTTCGAAGTTGAGGTCGGGGCTTACTTCCGGGGGGACCCGCCTGCCTGCTTTTGCAGCGTCTTCACGTCTTCGAGGTCCTTCGGCCTGCCCGACGCGAGTTTGTTGCGGATCATATCCGGCATGGACAGGATGCGCACCCGCACCCCATCGATGTCTCTCGCAATGGCGCCCCCGCTCGCCTCGTCGTAGGTCAGGCCCGACACGCCCGTCACAAAATCAATCCGCCGCGGGGCGACCCCGATCTGCACCACCGCGTCCTCCTTCTGGAAATCGGTGGCCGACACTTCCGACAGCGGCGCGCCGAAACGCACCAACGCCTTGTACACTTTCTCCGCGTTGTCCGGGGACGGTCGTACCCACAGATCGATGTCCACCGTCGCCCGCGGGAAACCGTGTGCCGCCAGCGCGTAGGCCCCCACCAGGATAAAGTCAACGCTCTCGTCGACCAACGCGCACAACATCTCTTTGTAATCTTCGTTCCACATCGTGTTGCGGACTCAGGGAAGCCACCTCGCGCGTCATCGGCCACACCATCAACACCCGTTCCTCCATCGTCCCGGGCACGTAATTGTCATCCGCATGCTCCCGCAGCGTCGACTTCGTAATGGCCTGCCGATCCAGTTTCACATCCCCATTATACCCACTCCCCCGCCCACCGACAAGCCGGGTTTGACCGACCTCCCCACGCCGCGCTTGCTTGCAAAACCAGCCGCTTGTAAACTGCCCGCGTGCCCGACCTGAATGACAAGCTGTCCGAACTAATCCAGCGCTACGAGCGCGACAGAACGGCGCCCAGAACGGAAGCCAACGTCAGCGCGAACTTTATCGACCATCTTTTCGCCGCATTAGGCTGGGACATCACCAATCCCAATGAATACAATCGCCAGCGCTACGTTCGCGAAGCAGGCTTTGCCGACATCGGGTTGCTGCTGCGCGGAGAGCCCAGGCTGTTTGTCGAAGTCAAACGCTTCGGCCTGATACCGAAGTCCACCGAGCGCACCGGCGACCGCACGCCCGAAGAGAAACAGGCCTTCAAGTACGCCCGACAAGAGAAGATCAAGTGGGCGGTCTTGACCAACTTCGAGCGCCTGCACGTCTTTGACGCTGCCCGAACTGCCTTACAATGTCACCTGCAGGATCAGCCCCAATGGGAAGGTTGACCAAGTTCCAGCGTCCACATGCACAATAAGACCGGGTTCAGATGCCGCGTGGCAACCCACGGGCGAGCTTCTTGGACGCGTTTTGGCATCGGACCGTTTCCAACCACTATCGAGCATCGCAGATCCACGCGATGTCGGCATCAACTACCAGCGACACGGTGTGGGTTGGCAAGAGCGGACCCGCAGCAAGATTGCCGAGGCGATCTTTTACGAAGGGGCGAAACAGAACCAGCGGGATTACCCATACATCAAAGGCGAAGATATTGAGCGACACAAGGTGCTGCCAAAAGCCCGGCGGTGGCTCAGACGCAACTACGATGAGTTTGCGTCCAAGAACGAGACCGTCAGCGTCAATCACGAGTGGGCGCAGAAAACACCCAAGATCGTTTCAAGGCAGACGGCGGATGAGATAATCTGCGCCGCTGATGAGGACTGTTTCTACACGGGGCGCTCGGTACACACGACCGTCTTACTCGACAAGCACTACAACGTCTTTTTTCTCACGGCTTTGCTCAACAGCAAACTCCTTACATACTTCTATCGCGGATTCTCTCAGGAGGAGGGAAGAGCCCAAGCTCAGGTGATTCTCGATGACGTGCGCAGGCTGCCCATTCCTGTTCTGGACTTCAAGAGGAAGCAGGATGAACACAAGCATGACGAATTGGCGCAATTGGGTCGGAATATTAGGGAACAGGTAGCCAAAGAAGCTTGTGCCGAGGCGGCGTTCTCTGAAGCACTAAACAGTCACCCGCACGAGTGGCGGGAATTGGGCGACACGTATTGGAACCGGCCGGAGTACGTGAAGCTCATCGAGAAGAAATCGCACGTAAAACCAACCGACGCCGGCGCGATCACCGGGTTTCGCTGCGAGATGGACGACGAAACGATTCAGATCAGTGCCCGGGTGGCGGACGACTGGAAGCCGGTGCTCGACATGACCGTGGCTGACCAGAAACTGCGCCTTTTTATCCTCTACGGCATCCGCCAATTTCTGCGCGACAACTCCCGCAAAAGGAAATGGGGCGAGGGCAAACTCCTCGCGTTGACTCTGGACGCAATCCAAGTGCCCGTGTTCCTCTCGCACGGCGTCCACGATGTCGAGACACAACTCGGCACCCTCAAGCTTGTTCTGGCCGAAATGAAGAAACACTCTCCGCTGCTCAACCCCACGGAACTGGAACGCGACATCGCCGCCACCGACCAGGAAATCGACCGCCGTGTTTACGACCTCTATGGCTTAACCGCTGCGGAGCGCGCCCTCGTTGAAGCCAGCTTCGCCCATCCCGCGCGAAAGGATTCTGCAGCATAACAAAGAGTGTAGTCTCCACGGCTTCCCCGCCTCCTGACCCTGTTTCCCTCTGTCCGCCCCTCACTCTTCGCAACGCGCCCCGTACTTCTTCGCCGGCTTCTCTCGCACCACCGACACCGACAACCGCGGCAATATCCCAGGATCCACCTGCACGATCTGCAGCAACCGTAACGCCGCCCCCGACGGCTTGCGCCGACCCGTCTCCCAACTGATCGCCGTGTCGCGCGACACATTCAGCCACCGCGCAAAAACACCCTGGCTGGCGTTCAGCCGACGCCGCAACCGCGCGATCTCCCGCGGCCGAATCGCCTGCGCCTTCGCCGGCATCGGCACGTCGCTCGTCTTCAGCGTGATCTTCCCCCGCGCATGATCCAACGCCTCCATCATGCTCCCCTTCAACTCCGCAAAATCCTTCCGCTTCTTCATCTGTATGACTGTGTCACAATAGCCCTCCCGCCACCCACTGTCAATGGTTCGCCTTGCCCCGACGCGTGGCAACCCATGATAAGCCGAGCCGTGACAGCGGCGAGACGCAGTTGTGCCGTTTCAACTGCAATCCTTAGCGATATATCATGAAGAAAACCTGCCCCCTTCGTGCCCTTCGCGACTTCGTGGTGAACATTCATCCCCATTCGTGTCCATTCGCGGCAAACTCTCCGCGCCCTCTGCGTCTTTTACCCCGATTCGGAGTCGGGGCTGCGGTGAATACTTCGTGCCCTTCGTGACTTCGTGGTGAATATCCGCGTCCGGTCGCTTTTTCCTTGTCCCAACCCCCAAACCGACCTAGGAGTGTCCCGATATGAACTCCGTTTCCTGGGGCATCCTCGGCACCGGCCGCATCGCGGGCGTGTTCGCCAAATTCCTGCCCCAATCCAAAACCGGCAAACTCGCCGCCGTCGCCAGCCGCTCCCAAGTCAACGCCGACCGATTCGGCGCGGAGTTCGGCTCACCGCATTGCCACGGCAGCTACGACGCCCTGCTCGCCGATCCGACCGTGCAAGCCGTCTACATCGCCACGCCGCACCCGATGCACGCCGCGTGGTGCCTCAAAGCCGCCAAAGCCGGCAAACACATCCTTTGCGAAAAACCGCTCACGCTCAATCACGCCGAGGCGGTCACCGTCATCAACGCCGCCCGCCGCCACAACGTCTTCCTCATGGAAGCGTTCATGTACCGATGCCACCCGCAAACGCTCAAGCTCGTCGAACTCATCCGCCAGAAAACCATCGGCGAGGTCCGCATCATCCAGGCGTCGTTCGGTTTTCATCGCGAGTTCAATCCCAACCAGCGCCTCTTCAACCACGAACTCGGCGGCGGCGGCATTCTCGACATCGGTTGTTACCCCGTTTCCATGTCGCGTCTCATCGCCGGCGTCGCCATCGGCCAGCCGTTCGCCGACCCGACCGAGCTTCATGCTTGCGGTCATCTGGCCACCACGGGCGTTGACCTCTGGACCGTTGCCACGATGAAATTCCCCGGCGACATACTCGCCGGCCTCGCCGCCAGCACCCAGGTCCAACAGGACAGCGCCCTGCGCATCTTCGGGTCCGAAGGCAACATCCTCGTCGCGGCGCCGTGGGGACCGTCCCGTGACGGCGGCAAAACCACGATTGTGTTGGAGCGCAAGGGGGAATCACCGCGGGAAATCGTCGTCGATTCGCCCCAGCCCCTCTACGCCATCGAAGCCGACGATGTCGCCGCGCATATCGAGGCCCGCCAGTCGCCGGCCATGACCTGGGACGATTCGCTCGGCAACATCAAAGCCCTCGACCGCTGGCGCGCCGCCATCGGCGTCGTCTACCAGTCCGAGAAATCGCGGAAGTAGCGCCGTGACACACTCGATTTGAGAGGAAATTATCCGTCAACATGAAGAACCCTCACCCTGACCCTCTCCCTTACACAACAAGAGAGAGGGGTGTTTCCTCTCCCCTTCGGGGGAGAGGATAAAGGTGAGGGGCAGTCGTCAAATGAATTGTGTCGCAACACTAGTCTCAACTTCGGCGATTGCGTCGGCATGTGAAATCCCTTGACCGCGCGGGTGCGTCGTCGCCAGTATGGGGCACCGACCGGATATCAAAGGAATTGCCGCTATGAAACACTTCAACGTCTCGGTTCTCTCGTTCGTCGTCCTCTGCTTCGCATTCAACGGAACCGCCCACGCCCAAAACCCGCCTCTGCCCGTCATCCCCACCAACACGTTTCTGGTGACCAACTACGGCGCGGTGGGCGATGGCACGACCCTCAATACCGCGGCCATCCAGAAAACCATTGCTGCCGCCACCGCCGCCGGTGGTGGCATTGTCCTGGTTCCTGAAGGCAAATTCCTGACCGGCCCGTTCACGCTCGCCAGCCAGATCAATCTCCAGTTGGCCAGGGGCGCGACAATTTTGATTTCCGACGACATGAAAAATCATCCCAGCCCGAATGATCGGTACCAGGATTGCATCTCCGTGGCCGACGCGCACGATATCGAGATCAGCGGCGACGGCACCATCGACGGCCAGGGCAAGGTCTGGTGGGAGGCGTTTCGGGCCGATAAAACCATGACCCACCGGCCCTTCATGGTCAGACTCTCGAAGTGCACCCGCGTTTACGTTCACGGCGTCACCCTCTGCAATTCGCCGATGTTCCATCTCGTGCCCCAAAATTGCACGGATGTGACCATCCAGGGAATCACCATCCAGGCGCCCGCCAACGCTCCCAATACCGACGGCATCGATCCGTCGGGGTGGAATTATCTCATCACCAACTGCACGATCGACGATGGCGACGACAACATCGCGGTGAAACCCGGCAGCAGCTCGCGCTCGCCCGGCAACAAAAACTTTCTCATCACGAATTGCACGTTCCGCCACGGCCACGGCATGTCCATCGGCTCGAACACGGACAATGGCATCGAGGACCTGCGAGTGAGCAATTGCACGTTCGATTCGACCGATTCCGGCATTCGCATCAAGACCCAGCGCGGGCACGGCGGTTTGCTGCAAAATCTCACGTACGAAAACCTGACCATGACCGCCGTGAAGAATCCGATCTACATCATCGACTGGTATCCGGAACGCAACGCGCCCAAGGATCCATCGACCGAGAAAGCCCAGCCCGTTGACGCCCACACCCCGATCAACAGGAACATCGTCATCCGCAACGTGACCGCCACCGCCTGTCCCACCGCGGGCACCATTCGCGGGTTGCCCGAGGCCCCCATTTCCAACGTGACCCTCTCGAATGTGACCATCTCGGCGAAGGAGCCCATGAAGATCTACCACGCTCAGGGCATCAAGTTCATCGATTCGAAGGTCACGGTCGAAAACGGAAAGCCGCTCACCCTGTTCAACGCCGAAGTCACCGGTCTGGAATAATCCTGACGGAATGCGATTCCGCCGCGCAACGAGCACGGCGTTGTCCCCGGTCCCCGCGTGTTGCCGATGCCCCTATGCGGTGCGGCTCAACCAGCCCGGCTCGCGCACATGTTCTTCCTCGTGCCGCCGCGTGCGCGCCGCCATCACTTCGGCCCGGCCCAGGTAACCCACAACCGCATGCGGCGACTCGCGCTGGACGACGGGTAGCCGCCCAATGTTATTGACCAGCAGTTTCGTCATCGCTTCCTGCACGCTCTCATCGGGATACGTCACGATCAGGACCATCGAGCACGCCTCTCCCACGGTAACGGCTCCCGTCGGATCACCTTCCAGCAGTCGCAGCACGTCGCCCCGCGTGATGATTCCGACCAGCCGACTCGCGTTATCGAGAACGAAGACCGCCTGCCGCCGATGGGCTGACGATTGATTCTGCACCATCCGGTCCGCCAGCTCCGCCACCTTCATATCCGAGGACACGGTCGGCGGCCGCTTGTCCATGATTTCACCGACGGTCACCTGCTGAAACACATTCGTCTCGTATTCTTGATCGACCCGCAGGCCGCGACGCGCCAGCTTTTCGGTCATGATCGAGGCCCGCATGAACTGCCGCGCGATGCCGCTGGCCACAACACAGACCAGCATCAACGGCAGCACCGCGTTATAGTCGCGGGTGATCTCAAAGGCGAAAATGATGAACGTAAACGTCGCGTTGGCCGCCGCGCCGAACACCGCGCCCATGGCCACCAGGGCAAACGCCCCCGCAGGCAGGTGCGCGCCGGGAATCAGATGATTCATTCCCGCGGCGAACGCGGCGCCCATGGCCGCGCTGGTCATGAACATCGGCGCCAGCAGTCCGCCGGAAGTCCCGGAACCGAGCGATATCAGCAATGCCAGCGCCTTCAATACCATGATGCCCAGCAGCAGATTCAGCGCGAGCCGTTCGTTCAAAATATCGGAGATCGTGTCGTAGCCGACACCCAGCACGCGCGGCATGAAAAAACCGATGACCCCCAGCCCCAATCCGCCAATCGCGGGCCACCACAGCTCATCGATCGGCAGATGCTCGAACCGGTCTTCGACCCAATACAATGCCCGGCTGAATCCCACCGCCGCAAAGCCGCACACCACGCCGAGCAGGATGTAGTACAACAAATTCGACGGGATCCCAAAATCCACGCTGCCCATCTCGAACATCGCCTGTCGCCCCATCACCACAAACCGCGTGGCCGTCGCCAGCGTGCTGGCAACCACGAGGGGAATGAAGGAACGCGGCCGAAATTCGAACAGTAACAGTTCGATCGCCAGAATGACTCCCGCAATCGGCGTGTTGAACGTCGCCGACATTCCCGCCCCGGCGCCGCATGCCAGCAACACCTTGCGCTCAACGGCCGTCATCCGGACCAATTGTCCGACCAGCGAGCCGACCGCCCCGCCGGTCTGAATAATCGGGCCCTCGGCCCCAAACGGCCCACCCGTGCCGATGGCCACCGCCACTGAGAGCGGCTTGAGAACGGCCACCTTCGGATGAATTCGGCTGCGGCTCGTCAGCACCGCTTCCATCGCCTCGGGAATGCCGTGGCCTTTGATCTTCGACGTGCCGTACTTGGCCATCAACCCGACCACAAGCCCGCCTGCCGCCGGCAACAATATTACCCACAGGCCGAGATGGTTCCCTGCCGGGCTCGTGAACGCCGCGGAGAGCCGGCCAAAGAAGAACAGGTTGGTAAACAAGCCGATCAGTTTGAGCAACAAATACGCGATAAGCCCCGCGCCGATGCCGATACCGCCAGCCAACGTCGAAATCAATCCGAGCCGGAAATTCGTGCTGTGACCTGCCGCCACTTCGATGTGCCGGTTCGAATCCAATGATTCCTGCATAATGTAATCCCCGAGAAAAGCCGGCGCGCTCCACGTTCACATCCACGAAGCGATCGCCGTTGCCACTTCGAATATTCCGCCAACACCTGCAGTCCTCCAAGTAAAATCGGCGTTCCATTCGCGCATTACCTGAGCGCGTCAGTCATGATTCAATCGGGCATCGAGATGTCGCCACGCGCAACCGCCTCCGTTTGTTCGCGTGCCGGCCGGGAAATTCTAGGGGTTGGACCGCCCCAGATCACGTCCGCGCAGCGCAAACCAAATCGTGCCCAGCGCGCCAAACGCAAACGCCGATAGCAGATTCCATCGCGGGTTGGCCTGCCACAGGAACGCGCCGCCGAGGGCCGCGATGGACACAATCACGTCGCGAATCAGGTAGTAGAGGCCGAACACGCCCGCCTTTCGGTCCTCGGGGGCGAGGTCCATAATCAGCGCTTTGCGGGTCGGTTCGCCAAACTCCTTCAACCCGCGAAGCACAAACGCGACGACGAGCATGCCAAAGGTTCGCGAGTACAGCAGCAGGAGCGGGAACAACGTAAAGAAAATGAACGTCATCACCACAAACGGTTTCTTGTGGCTGCGATCGGCCAGGTATGCCACCGGGATATAAACGAGAATCGCCGTCGCCATTTCGACCGTCCGCAGCACGCCGAACTGCAACGCGCTCACCGGCCCCGGCGCGTTGGCCGTCCCCACGGCCCACACCACGACGAACGCATACGGAATCTGTTCGCAGAACCGCACCAGGGTGTCGGCGACCAGCAACTGCCTCAGATCGGCGTTCACATACCGCCACATACGGAAGGGATTGTGTTCCGCCTGCGTTTTCTCGCGTGGCGCGTCGTCTTCAATCAGGAACTGTTGCAGGACTGCCGCGATCACGGCCATCACCAGCGCCACGATAAAGGCCAGCCGCACGCCCCGTTCGACTCCCCACGCCTTGATGAGCGCGCCGCCCACCACCGGCCCCAGCGCCATAGGCACGCGCCGCACCAGCGAGTGCAGGGAAACACCCATCGCCCGCTTGTTCTTGGGCAGTACTTTCGCGACCAACCCCATCGTCGCCGGCAGCGAGATCGCGGTCCATGATAGAAACAGCGCCGCGCCGGCCAAAAACGCCTGCCAGGTCGGGATCAGCACGACGATCAGGAAGCCGATCATCGACGCGACGTTGAAGACCAGCAGGGCCCGCTTCGTCCCGAGCCGGTCGGACAGGTAGCCGCCGGGAAACGAGTAGAGAGCGCCCAGCAGGTTGTCCATGGCGTTGAGGAAGCCGATCGAGATGAAACCGCCGCCGAGCGCCAGCAGGTAGAGCGGGAGGAATTGCTCGGCCATGTGTTCGCCCATGCCCACCAAAACGACCATCCCCAGCAGTCCGACAATGCTCCGCCGCAAACCGAGAAAATCGGCCACCCGCTCGCGCGGTAGCGTTGTCCGCTCTGGCGTGAATGTCATTTCATCCTGTTTACGGCCCCCGATGGAGAACCGCAAGAACCGGTTTTGGCGCCAACATCCGGGACTTCCCACGCACACGGGCGCGGAGTATCCTGTTCCTCGGTTTGCGTCCAACCACAACAGACAAAGCAACCGCGTCAGTCCGCTCCCGCTGGATCGGAGCCGCGATCCTGTTGGCGTTGACCCTCGGGATGTTTGGCGACGTGTTGTTCACGAACCGGCCCGTCGTGTTGTCGAACAGTCGAACCGATCTCGCCTCGCAATTCATCTACTGGCGGGCGTTCACCGCCGACCAACTCCGTCACGGGCATCTGCCGCTCTGGAATCCTCGCGTCTTCTGCGGCATGCCGTATCTGGGCTGGGCGCAAACCGCGGTCCTGTATCCGACCAACTGGCTCGATCTGGTGTTGCCACTCCCCCGCTCCATCAATCTCGGCATCGCGCTCCATGTCTTTCTCGCCGGATTGTTTGCGTACCTGTGGGGACTCCGCCGTGGACTGCATCCGGTTGCCGCGGTTGTGGCCGGTGCCTTGTTCATGTTTTCCGGTTCATTCTTTCTTCATGTCTACGCCGGGCACGTGTCGTTGTTGTACGCCATCGCGTGGACGCCCCTCGTGCTCGCTTCGGTTGACGAGTGGACGCAGACGCGAACCTTCGGTTGGGTGTTGGCCGGCATGGCCGCCATCACCATGCAGATATTCGCCGGCGACTTCCAAGCCTGCTTCTACACGGCGGTGGCGGCGGGTTTGCTTGTGCTCTTTGGATTGATCGGTTCCCGGCACCGGACAATGGTCCTTCTGGGCTTTGGGGGGATGTATGCCGGGGCCGCTGCGTTGGGCGCCGTCCAACTCCTGACCAGCTTTCAAGCCGCGTCCGAAAGCATTCGTGGCGGCGGGGTTAGCTACGGCTTTGCCTCGATGGTTTCGTTCGCTCCCGAGAATCTGCTCACCCTGCTGGCGCCGGGATTCTTCGGCAACAAGATCAACCTGCCTTACTGGGGACGTTGGTACTGGTGGGAGATGTGCCTGTTCATCGGTGTGAGCGGGCTGGCGCTGGCGGTCTATGGCGCCGCTCGTGGAAAACGCGAGCTTCGGCGGGGGCTGATCCCACTACTGGCAATCATGTTGGTGCTGGCATTGGGTGCGAATACCCCGTTGTTCAAGTTTCTCTACTACGAGGTGCCGGGCTTTGATCGGTTTCGCGCCAATGCCAAGTTTATCATCGAGGCATCGCTTTTCATGGCCATGTTGGCGGGTGCCGGTCTGGATCGTTTGCTTACCAATCCAAAGGGAAACAAATGGCTCGCGTTGGGCTTGTTGGTCGCCGCCATCACGATCATGTGTGCGGGGTTGCGACTTCGCTCGACGGCGCTCGCCCCGGAGCCGGCAAACTGGTGGTCGCGAACGATGCAGGCGATCCAGGCCACACAAGAATCGTACCTGCCCGCGGCGAACTACGCGGATCCGTCGTTCGAAAGGCAGGCTGCGGTATTCGCCTCATGGTGCCTGTTTGTCGCGGCGGCGGAATTGCTGGCTTTGAGCGGACTGATGCTGTTCGCCGGTGCTTCCCGATGGATTGTGTACGCGGTGGCCCTCATGGCCATTGCCGAGGTTTTCGTCTTCGCCAGGGCATCACTGGCCACGTTTGATCTGGCGTACACGGAAGCGCCCAAATTGAAGGCTTTTCTCGACCAACGTCCGGGAGATTATCGCATCTTCTACCAACGAATCCCCAACGTCGCCATGTGGCTAGGCAAGGAAGACGTCTGGGGATACGCGCCGCTCACGCTCAAGCGCTACACGGAATTCATGGCGTTCACACAGGGGCAACCTCCGGAAGGAGCCGACCAATATGTTCAATTCTCTCGATTCCATCCGTTGTATGCGATGTTGCGTTGGCAGTACGCGTTTGTCCCCACCAAGGATGGCGACCGCGTTCTGACGGCGAAATGCGGTCATGCCGCATGTTCAACTGGTGCAACAATACCGCGTGATGACGGGTCGCGACGAAATCCTGCAGGCGATGGACTCCCCGTCGTTCGACCCGAGCCAACAAGTCATTCTCGAAACCGAGCCCAACCCCGCGCCGCAACCCTCCGCCGAAAAAGGCGACGGTCACACTCATCGATTCGTCCGCGAACCAACTGACCGTCGAGGCCGATCTCCCGCATCCAGCGATTTTGTTGATCACGGACGCGTACAGCGACGGATGGCGGGCCCGTCCGCTGGACGGCAGCGCGCAGCGCGCGTACAATGTCTTGCCGGCGAATTACGTTTTGCGCGCCATCCCGCTGTCTCAAGGCCACCATCACATCCAGATCGAATACGCGCCGGTCGGGTTTCGGGTGGGAACGTGGATATCCATCGTGTCTCTGGCTGGCTTCGTCCTGGCGACCGCGCTCTACGTGCGAAGAAACCGGACCCAACCACGATCAGTTCTGATTGCCTGACCTCTGCCGCTGTTCGCGCAATGCCATGGCCAGGTTGTGCTGGGCCTCGGCGTCATCCGGGTTGAGGCGCGTGGCTTCGAAAAATCGTTCGATGGCTTGCTCCAGCTTGCCCTGGTGATAGAGAATGACACCGATTCCGTCCGCTGCCTCCGCATACCGTGGATTGATCCCGAGAGCGGCGGTGAAATGCGTCAGCGCTTCCGTCTCCCGCCCCGCCTTCATCAACACCAGGCCCCAGTCATATTGCACCTGCGCGAAATCGGGTTTCAGCCGTAACGCCTCTGAAAACGCCGCGCCCGCCTCGTCGATATGTCCCGCCGTCGCCAGGGCGAGTCCTAAACCATATTGCGCGTCGGGATTCGTCGGGGCTTTTTGTGCCGTGTCCCGCCAAATGGAAACCTCCGTCCCATAATCCATGTTGCGTCGCACCGTGGCCGCTCCCAACGCAAGTCCGGCAAGAACCAGCGTCCCCACACCGAGCCTTTTCCTGACCTCACGAGGCATTGGAAGCTTGTGGAACGTCGCGTGCCCCGCGCACACGATCGCCGCGACCACCGCCATGAGCGGCAGATACATTCGGTGCTCGAACACGGGATGCAGCAGCGGAATCACGGACGAGGTCGGCGCCAACGCGAGAAAAAACCACGCGCCAAGAAATCCCGCGGCGCTCTTTCGAACCAGCAACCACGCGGTGACGACCAGCAAAATGGCCATCACCCCGCATTGGATCAGCAGTTGCAATTCCGTTGGTGGCTGTGGACGACCGTACAGCAGGCACAAGCGGTCTGGCCACAGGCTGAGGCGCAAATAATGGAGAATCACTCCGGGCTGTAACTTCGCATAGTCGAGCCACGTAATCGCGCCGCTGCCGGACACCACGCCCGCGCTCCCCATCCATTCTCGTCTCCCGGCGAACGAGGAACACGGCGGCCAGCAACCAACTGGCCATCAGCCCGACGTACAGCCGCCCGCGCTTGCGCCACCGTTCCGACCACATCGTCGTGAGGAACGTCCAATCGTACGCCAGCACCAACCCGGGAATCACCACCGCCTCCGGTTTCGACCCCACTGCCAGCGCCCCGGCAAGTATAACCAGAGAATTCCACGCGGTGGCCCGTTCCACCGTCGCCCCGCGAATGACACAATACAGCGCAAGCACCGCGAATAGTCCCGCCAGGCTTTCCGAGCGCTGAATCATGTAGGTCACGCTCTCCGTATCGAGCGGATGCAACGCCCAGAGCAGTGCCACGGCGAATCCCGCGCAGTCCGCCGCGTCGCCAAAAGATGGTGCGAGTTTTTCCGTCCGCAACGTCCGCCGCGCAACACCGAATAAAACCAGCGCCGTCAATGCATGGATCAGGTTGTTGACGAGGTGATATCCAATTGGATTGAGGCCGCCCATCGCATAATTCAGCGCCAGGCTCCATTGCACGACCGGGCGCGACGTGTTCAGGAGCGGCATCCAGGGCGGCCAGAGTGAGCGGATGCTCTGGTTTTTGAGAATCCACGGTACGTCATCGAGGATGAAAGCGGCGTGCAGGTTGTTGCCGTAAACGACCAAGGCCGTCACAAACAGCAACGCCGCCAGCCCACATGCCCCAAACCTGGATTCATCCGATTTCATCGCAAAGTGGCGCATCCGGAATACTCGGCGAATCGTAACGGCGCGCGGCCCGCGTGGCGAAGAGAAAATTCGGTTGCAACCCTCCCCGCAGGGCTTAGAATCACGACTCCCGCCCACAGGGCCGGGTTTTTTGGCGAAAGGTATTCCGATGAAATCATACAACGTGGCAGTTATCGGCGGCGACGGCACGGGTCCCGAGGTCGTTCGGGAAGCGATCAAGGTGCTCGACGTCGCGTCGAAGAAATTTGGCGTCAAACTCAACTATACGGACTACGATTTTGGTGGCGAACGCTACCTGCGCACCAAGGAAGTGCTGCCGGAGAGCGCGGTCAGTGAATTGCGCAAGTTCCCCGTCGTTCTCCTCGGCGCGATCGGCCATCCCGACGTGAAGCCGGGCATCCTCGAAAAGGGCATCTTGTTGCGGCTGCGCTTCGAGATGGAACAGTACATCAATCTTCGCCCCGTGAAGTTGTACGATGAGCGATTCTGCCCACTCAAGGACAAGGGACCGAACGACATCGATTTCGTCGTAATTCGTGAAAACAACGAAGGCCTCTACACGGGCAGCGGCGGGTTCGTGTTCAAGGGCACGCCGAACGAGATTGCCGTGCAGGAAAGCATCAATACCCGTCGCGGTGTGGAACGCTGCTTGCGCTACGCGTTCGAGTTGGCCCGGAAGCGGCGCGGCGGCAAACCGTGGAAGGGCCTCAAGCCCGAAGATGTCAAAGCCGGCAAGAAGGCCCAACTCACCTTGTGCGGCAAAACCAACGTGCTCACCTATGCGTTCGACCTCTGGGAACGCGCCTTTCATGAAATCGGTCAGAAGGAATATCCAGACATCAAACGCGATTATGCGCACGTCGACGCCACGACCATGTGGTTCGTGAAGAACCCCGAGTGGTTCGATGTCATCGTGACCGACAACATGTTCGGCGACATCATCACCGACCTCGGCGCGATGATCCAGGGCGGCATGGGCATCGCCGCGGGCGGCAACATCAATCCCGAGGGCACCAGCATGTTCGAGCCCATCGGCGGCAGCGCGCCGAAATACACCGGCAAGAACGTCATCAACCCGTTGGCCGCGATCTGCGCCGGCGGTCTCATGCTCGATTTCCTCGGCGACCGCGAATCCGCGGAGCCGTTGAAAAAGGCCGCCGCCGCCATCGAAACCGCCGTCATCAAGACCGTCCGCGAAAAACTCAAGTCCCTCGCCGCCGGCAAAATGGGCTACGGCACCAAGGAAGTCGGCGATCTGGTCGCGGCAGCGGTTTAAGCTCTACGAAAACACATGGGCCGAATCAGGCGAGGAGGCTACATCATTGAGTGGTTTATTGGAGACCACGTACCGCGTCACGTACACATTTACGGTAGTGACGGACGTTTCATCGGGCGCTTGGACACGAATCGAATGAAAGGAATTGAAAACTGGAAACCCGACCGAAAATTGGTTAAGATTATCGAGTCGTTGAAGCGCGAAGGTCGTCTATGAAACAAGCGGCGCATCTAAAAAAGCCCTATGGCAAGTCATCGTTCTCTCGCATCAAACATGCGCGCTTTCTCGGCTGGGAAGACGCGTTCGATGTGGAGTTTGCCGATGGCCTCTGTTTTCTTGAGCCGCAGGCGGTCGTCCGCAAAGCCAACCGGATTTCTGCAAAGGCCGTTCCCGTGCGCGTCGAGGTGGACGAAGAGTTGGGCAGTTACTTCAAAGTGACCTACGACACCGGCGAAGCCGCCGAAGTCTCGTGGTCATTCGTGCGCGAGACACCGCCAAAATGAACGCCGCCGGCAAAATGGGCTACGGCACGAAAGAAGTCGGCGATCTGGTCGCGGCGGCCGTGTAAAGAAGGGACAGCCTTCCACGGGTGCCGGTCGAAGGGCTATAGAGGCCGGGTCGCAGCACTTCCCGGCGACCTTTCTTCGGTTACCCGCCCTCTCGCCAGCTTGTCGGACCCTGCCGAGCTTACCAGCACAACAAACATCGACGACATAAGGGTTTGCTGTTCAGGTTATTACGTGATATTCGCAGCTTGACTTACTCATACCGCTTGACACATCTATAGTCTTTAGACTATAAAGCCTAACGATAGGAGATGCCCATGCAAATTGACATCGACTTCGACGTGTTCAAGGCGCTCACAGCGATGCGGGAAAGCGAGAACACAACCTACAATGACGTGCTGCGAAGCGTTCTGAAACTTCCCGAAACCAGATCCGCTTCATCGCCAGAGAGTCACCTCATTGGAAGGAGTTTTATTGCGGATGGCGTGGAGTTCCCTCATGGGACTGAGTTTCGCATGCAGCATAAGGGGCGTTGGTTTACGGCAAAGGTGTCCGACGGTTGTTTCGTTCAGAACAGCAAAGGATTCAGTTCGGTCAGCAAACCCGCCTGTGAGATCACGGGCACAAGCGTCAACGGTTGGAAATTCTGGGAATGCCGGTTCCCCGGTCACGCCGACTGGCAGAGTATTGACACCCTGAGACACCGGGCATCGAATAACGCCCATTAGAGAACCCCCAAACTGATTAGGCCCAGCCCTATCGCGACGCCGCATGGATTGCTTCTCGTGCAATCATTGCCTGTTTGCGTTCCCGGCCCCAATGGTAGTCTCCGATGACGCCGAGGCTGCGGATAACGCGATGGCAGGGGATCAGCCAGGCAATGGGGTTGCGGCCCACAGCGGAACCAACGGCCCGACTTGCTTTCGGCGCGCCGATCTTCGCCGCCAGACTGCCGTAATTCAGCAGTTTGCCCGAGGGAATCGTCAATAGCGCCTGCCACACCTTCAATTGGAAATTGGTTCCGCGCAGATGCAGGTGAAACGGCCTTCGGGGATCCTCCGTAGCGTCGCTGAAAATACGGCGGCAAATCTCTCCGGTTTCGCCGTCATCCTTCACAAACCTGGCGGCGGGCCAATCGTCGCGTAATTCCCGAAGCGCCGCCATCCTCGAAGGCATGGGCAGGAACTGGAGGGCACAAATCCCGCGCTCCGTCCTGGCCAACAGGCATTCGCCAAACGGCGTGGGATGAAATCCATACTCGATGGTCACGCCCTCCCCGCGACGTTTGTACTCGCCGGGTGTCATCGCCTCGCAGGAAACGAACAAGTCGTGCAACCGTCCGGTGCCGGAGAGACCGGATTCGTAGGCGGCATCCAGAAGGCTTCCCGAATCTTGAAGAAGCGTCTTCGCGTGTTCCTTCGTGAGATACTGAAGGAACCGCTTCGGGCTGGTCCCGGCCCACCGCTGAAACAGCCGCTCGAAATGGAACGGGCTGAGGTGAATGTGCGCCGCGATCTCGTCAAGCGTCGGCCGACGGAGATACTGCGCATTGAGGAAGCGTAGCGCCCGCTCGATCCTCGCGTAGTCCATCGCTGCCTGCGAAAACGGCCCGGCTGCGCTCCGTGTGGCGGTTTCTGGCAACGTGGCTTCCATAACTGGCCAGACACTACGCCGAAGCCCGCCCCTCGGCGACCCGTTTCTTGCTGAGTTTCGGCCTCAAGGCGGGCTTGCGCTCGCGCCCAACATGGGTATACTTCACCGCCCCGAATGGGATTGAGGAACACGTCATGGCACAAGGATATAGCGTAGCAGTCGTCGGCGCGACCGGTGCGGTCGGCGTCGAGATGATCGAGACTTTGGAAAAACGCGGGTTCCCCGTGAAGAACCTGCGTCTGTTCGCGTCCGAGCGCAGCGTGGGCAAGAAGCTCAAGTTCAAAGGCGCGGACGTGAATGTCGAACTGCTCAAAGCCGGCGTGTTCCAAGGCATCGATTTTGCCCTGTTCAGCGCGGGGGCATCGCGGTCGAAGGAATTCGCCCACGGCGCGGCCAAACAGGGCGCGGTGGTGATCGACAACTCGTCGGCGTTCCGCATGGACCCCGATGTGCCGCTCGTGGTCCCGGAAGTGAACCCCGAGGACGCGAAGAAACACAAAGGGATCATTGCCAATCCGAACTGTTCGACCGCGATCATGTTGGTCGCCGTCTATCCGTTGCACAAGGCCAACCCCGTGAAACGCATCATCGTCTCCACCTACCAGGCCGCCAGCGGCGCGGGCGCCAAGGCGATGGCGGAACTCGAAGAACAAACCCACTTGTTGTTGCACGGCAAGACCGATGTGAAAGCCGAGGCGCTGCCGCAACGCATCGCGTTCAATCTTTTCCCGCATGTGGATGTCTTCCTCGACAACGGCTACACCAAGGAAGAGATGAAATTCGTCAACGAATCGCGCAAGATCATGCATCATCCGACGTTGAAGATCAGCGCCACCTGCGTCCGCGTGCCCGTGTACCGCGCCCACAGCGAGGCGGTGAACATCGAGTTTGAACGCCCCATCACCGCCGCCGAGGCGCGTGCGATCCTGTCGAAAGCGCCCGGCGTGCAGGTCGTGGACGATCCCGCCAACAAGAAGTACCCGATGCCGATCGACGCGTCGGGAATGTATGATTGTCTCGTGGGCCGGATTCGGCAGGATGTGTCGCGGGATGACGGGCGCGGAATCGACCTGTTCGTCAGCGGCGACCAATTGTTGAAGGGCGCCGCGTTGAACGCGGTGCAGATCGCCGAATTGTTGGCCTAGTCGCGACAATTCGCGCCTCGGCGCTCGATGCTCAATGGCCCATGCCGCCGGGCCCCTGAAACCCGCCCAACGCACCGGCACCTTCCCATTGCTGGGGTCGATCCCACGGGATGGAGCTAACATTGTCGTTGTCGGTCGTGGCGCATCCACTGACCAGCACAACGCCTGTCGCCATTACAGCAAGAAGCAGAATGGTACGGAACGCCTTCATCATTTGACCGCCTGCCGGGGCTAATGTACCACAAGGTCGCCCGGCTGGGGAGGGTGCTTCAGATAATCCGGCAGAATCTGGGCGATGCAATTGTTCGCGGCGACGGAGACAACCTGCACTTTCCCGACAAATTTGGAGTCACGGTATACCAGAAACTCCGAGTTGGGCTGGACACGCTGGGAATGGCCTAGATCCATCACAATAAAACCCCATTTGCTCTGCACGACGGAAACATGGCCGCGTAATCCGACGGGCGTGGTGCTCAATTCCTCGATCTTCGCCTTCAGTTGCTCGTTCTCCGTATGCATCACCATGAGCTGCTGGCCGAGGACCTTGTTCTCTTCTCCCATGGACACGATCCGGTCACGAAGCTGCGCGATGTTGCTGATGTTCGTAATGCCCACCGACGCCAACCCGTCCGGATGTTCTTGATCGTTCCCTGGGCCGTCGCCAGATCCGCCTTGGTCGCCGCCAACTGATTCGTCACGTCCGTCAATTGCGTCTGCAGTGCGCTGGCCTCCTGCGTCTTCTGGTCGAGCGCCGTCTTGGTCGTCACGAGGACCGCGTTCGTTTGCTCCAAATCGCTCTTCGCCTTCGTCAAGTCCGCCTGGGCCTGCTTCAACGTCCCCTTGGCCCTGTTGAGCTCGGCGGTCGTCTGTGTCACCGAATCGTTCAACTCCGTGATTTGGCGAACTTGGGCCTTTTTCATGGCATCCAGCCGGAACGCCAGATACAGCGACCCGAGACTGACGATGACGACAATGATCGGGGCAATTTTACCGAGTTTATTCATAGCGCGGCTTCCTCCGTCCAGAGATTCTCCGGAAAGTCTGCCCGCATCCTAGCCAAATATCCGCACTCGTGTCAACCACGCCTTCAACGACCCCCCTCACCCCTCCCAATCCCCTCTCCCATGCCCAATATTCCGCCGCCGGCTGTGCGACCGCACTTCCCCCGCCAGCTCCCGCAACGCCGCGTCCACTTCCTCCTCAAAAACCTCCGCCGACACGCTCTGCGCCCCCAACGACTCCACCGTCCGCCGCTCCATGTTGTCCGACGTCACCACCACGATACTCGCCCGATGCGCCGACTGCCCCACCAGCCTCTCGATCAGGTCATCCGCTGTCTTGCCCCTGTCCGAAAACAGCACCTCGACCCCATGCGCCGGCTCGGCCACCTCCGGCTTGTGTTTCGCCGCATACCCATCGAACACCACCGTCACCCGACGGCGACTGTGGTCCGCGTACTGCCGTAACGCCGCCACCAACGCCTCGCGCCGTTGCTGCAATGACATCTGCCGCGACTTGCGTGTCGTAAATCGCGGCCACGCGTGCAACACGCTGTACCCGTCCACCAGTGTCCAGCGGGTGCTCATCCCGCGGCCTCAAATTGACGTCCCGAATTCACCCAATCGTGATACCCAAAATCCCGACGGAAATGAAGCTCGCCCTTCGAGGAATCGGGTGCCCGGCCGGTTCTCATCGGGCGGCGCAAGGTTTCTGCTGAGCCGCAGAATGTGGGGGATTCGCAGACGGGGGACTTCAGTCCGCCCCCACAGCTGCGCTCGCTCATCCGCACGTGTTCGTACTTTACGGCAGCAGCACGCGAACCCGATAGTACCGCGATGGGACATTCGTCGCCCCGCCGATGTCCACCATGTTTGTCACCACCCCAAGACCCGTGCCGCCGCTGAGGATATTGGTCTGGCCAGCACTCGCGAAGTTGTTGGAGTAGCTGCCGCTGGCGGTGCCGGTCGTGAACTCCAACACGTTCGTGCGAGACTCGGGACCACCTGTGTACGTCGAATCGCCACTGGCGCCCAAATACGTCACCTGGATACTGTTATTGGTGTTGGCGACGACGATGATGTGCAGATACGCCGCGCTATTGGTGGGATTGAAGCCTGCCAGGAACTTGTTGGTGTTGCTCATGCCGTCGCCCGTGTAGGAGGAATTCCCATCACAGAGCGCGCAGTTGGTGATGCCGTAGATTTGTTCCCAGCACGTAAACGGTTCCCCCGGCGTCACGCTGGCGCTGCCGGTCATCGTCGCCGTACACCCGCTGGTCACATTGGACGCAATCACCGTGTACGTGCCTATCGCTGTCTGGTCCGAGAACGAAATCGCGCTGCCCGTGCCCCCGACCGGCGCACCAGTGGGATTGCCGTTCACTTCCAACTGGTAATCCGCAGTCGATTCCGACCCATCCAGGCCGACCGTCACGCCGCCGCTGGCCGCACAGTAGGTACCGCCGCCGGTCACATTGAACGTCGCGGGACTCGTTAGCGCAACGGGCAAACTGGCGCTACCGCCGTCACACCCGTTGGCATTGGCCGGTGTGACCGTCACGCTACCGGCGGTCGAACCCCAATTGACCGAGACCGACGTGCTGCCCTGACCACTGGCGATTGTCGCTCCGGACGGGGCGGCCCACGTGTAGGTCGTCGCGCCGCTGACGCTGGAAATCGAATAGCCTAGCCCGGCTTGTCCCGCGCAGACAGCGGTCGGGCCGCTGATCGCGCCCGCTGCGCCCACGCCGGTGACGGTGACCGAGAGACTACCGGCTGTGCCGGTGCAGCCGTTGGCGTTGCCGGGCGTCACCTGCACATTCCCACTAACCGCGCTGCACGAATAGTTGACGGTGATCGAGGTTGTGCCCTCACCACTAGCGATGGATGCGCCCGATGGCACGGTCCACGTGTACGTCGTGGCGCCACTGACGCTGGAAATCGAATACCCCAGCCCGCCGTCCCCTGCGTCGACCGAGCTGGATCCGGTGATCGGGCCCGCCGCGCCGACACCGGTGACGGTGACCGTCAGACTGTTGGCCGCGCCGCTGCAACCGCCGCTGGAGGGGGTGACCGCCACATTGCCGCTGGTAGCCGAGCACGCGTAGTTGACGGTGATCGAGGTGGTGCCCTGGCCGCTGGCAATCGTCGCACCCGACGGCACGGTCCACGCATAGGTGGTCGCGCCGCTGACACTGGAGATGGAGTATGCCACGCCGCTGGTCCCCGCATTCACTGAAGCCGGGCCGCTGATCGGGCCCGCCGCGCCGACGGGGCACGCGTTGGAAACCACCAGGTTCACCTGTCCATGTGTGTTGGTAGAGACCGTGTACGTGAAGTTCGGATCGGACGAGGGACCGATGCTCAGTCCGTTATAGGTCAACGTGCCACCATAGGTGAACAGCGTATAGGTCCCACTGGTGAGCCCGCCGCCGTCGGTCACGTTGAGCGTGCCGCCCAAAGTCAGATTGCCGGTGGCGGCGATCTTGGTGTTATTGGTGCCTACGGCGAAGTTCAGCGTCGAGGCGCCCAGATTCACACCATTACTCACCGTCAGTGTGTTACCTCCCACTGTGAGGATCTGGTTGGGGCCGAGCACGTTGGGATTGCCCATAGTCTCCAGCCCATTGAAGAAAGCCAGGGTGTTGTTGGTTCCCGGCTCGACCAGTCCGCCCAGCGTTACCAAGTTGGGGTTCGCCGCGCTATTGGTGACCGTGATGTCGGCGTTAAAGAGAGTAAACGTATTCGTGGTCTTATTGGGGTCGCCCAAGTTGGAGTCAATGATCTGGACACCCTGGGCGTTATACACACAGAAGGTGTTGCTGGGGGCCGTGATGTTTACATTCGAGAGGGTGATATTGGATGCGGGCATCTCGAGTCGCCCCCAGATAATGCCCGTTGCGTGGTTCTTTATACTCGCCACGGTGGCTGTCACGTTGGCGATGGTAATGTTACGCCAGATCACACAGTGGTTGGTCGAACCCACGGATTCGCCGGCCGCGTCCGTGGGAGCGATCTCGTCGGGCGTCCCCACTTCGTTGTAATAGCTGTAAATAATGATCGGATAGGTCACGTTGGTCATGGTGAGATTCTCATACGTGAGATTCTCCACCAAGCCGCCCCCGCCGCTGCCACTGGCGGAGTTGTCCGACTTGCAACGAATGCCGTAAATCGTGTCGCGGTAGTTGCAATCCTCCACCAGGAAGTTTTCGAATCCGCCGCCCGTGTCGCTGCCAACCGAGACGCCGTGACCGCCGTTGAACGTGCAATTGGAAACGACGATGTTCGCGCCGTGGAGACCCGTATCATTCTTGATGCAAATGTCATCGTCCCCATCCTGGATCGAACAGTTCCGGACGAGGGCGTTGACAGCGCTGAGATCGACCCCGTCGGTGTTCGGTGAATTGGTCGGGGTGCTGATGGAGACGCTTTGGACCGTCACATTGGTGTTTCCGCCGATCAGCCGGAAATGGTAGAAGGGCGGGTTTTGCGCGGTGACGTTCTGGATGAGGATCCGCGTGGTTGCAGCCATCTGGACAAGCGGTGGCCGCGTGCCGCCGCCCGGCCACCAGCCGGAGCCCTGTCCATCAATTGTTCCTGACCCGCTGATCTCGACATCGTGAACGTTGGTGGCCGTAATGAATGCCGTGTTCACGTTGGGCCAGCTGCCCATCGGCAGCGCCTGCAGCATCGCCCCGCTGTCGATCTCCAGGCTGACGTTATTGGTCAGGTTGATCGGGCCGCTCAGGTAGTTCGTCAGGACGCCGACCGCCGACACAATGACCGTGCCCCCACCCGCAGCGCCGGCCGCATTGATGGCGCTCTGGATGGCGCTCGCATTGTTGGAAGCGCCGTCACCATAGGCGCCATAGTTCGTGATGAAAAACTGGTTCGTGGGAATAACGGGCAGGGCCGGGGGGGTGTTGTACCAGGCTGTAGCCACCTGCAAGGTGGCGCTGTTGGTCGCTTCGCCGTACGCGTTGCTGGCGATGATCGAATAGACGTAGCCGTTCTGCGAGAGCTGCACATTGGTCAGGACCAGCGAGGCGCTCGTCGCGCCCGGGATGTTGGTGCTGTTTTGCTGCCACTGGATCGCGGGCGCGGGCTGGCCCGAGACCGAAGCGCTGAATGTCGCCGTGTCCCCCGGGAGAACGCTTTGATTGCTCGGGCCGGTGATCGTCGGTGGTACTTGGCCAGCCAGGAATAACACCATGCAATTGGTTTGGGTCGCACCGGTATTGCTCGCGATCAGGCAGTATTGCCCCGCGTCGCCCGGTTGTGCGTCGGAAATCGTCAGGGTGCTGGTGAGGCTGCCCGCAATGCTCGAGCCGCCGTTGGTGGTCGGACCATCCGACAAATTGCTGCCATTATATTGCCACTGCAACGAGGGTGTGGGGTTGCCGGTGACGACGGTGCTGATCGTGACGGTGTCACCGATGCTAAAGATCTGATTCGTCGGGCCGATGACACTCAGCACCAGCGGCACGGAAATGATCCCCGCGGAGCCCAGTTGCGACGTGTCCCAAAACAAGCCGGACGTCAGCGATGGAAGATTGGTGGCCGCAAAATTGCCGGAAAAACTCCCCGCGGAGAATATCTGGAAGACCTCCCCTCCGATAAGCGCCGGGCCCACGTTGTTGACCGTCAAGGTGCCGGCTTCCGTCAGCGTACCGGCCACGTTGAACAAGTCGTTGCTGCCGACCTGGCTCTTGTCCAGTTTGATGATGGTCGTGGCACCGGAGGCGAGCGTCAGGTCGTTGGATGCGACGATGGTTCCGACGGTACTCCCGGAGCCCGGGGTCAATGTCCCCGTGTTGGTGAATACAATCTCCCCGACAAGAGTGCCAGAACCTGCCACCGTCCCTCCGTTATTGGTAATCCCGACGGAGGCCTGTAGCAAACCGCCCGCAAGGATCAGTGAATTGCCCGGCGCAATGGTCACGGTCATCGCGTTGGATACGGTCCCGTTCATACCGATCGTGAGCGAGTTGTTCACTCCGTTGCTGCCGATCGAGAGCGGGGTGTTTCCGAGATCCCAAATGGCGCCATTCTGCACCGTCGCTGAATTGTCGGCTCCCGCGCTGGTGCCAACATTCGCGCCGACACCCGTGACGAACAATTGGCCCCCCGAGTCCAGCAGGAGCGAATTTCCGCTGCAGCCCTTGGCCCCCACCGTGAGCGAAGCCCCCGCGCAAATCATCGAAGCCGAATTGGAAATGATCAGGGAGTTTGCAGACGCAGCGGAATTATTACCGATGAGCACGGCGGCGTTGTTGGACCAGACCACCGTCGAGCCGCTGAGCACGAGCGTGCCCTGGGAAGAGGAGGCGCTATTGTTGCCCACTACCAACTCATTGCCATTGACCCCGGCTGCCCCCACCTGGACATATCCATTGGTCACGATCATGAGCCCTGTCGTGTCGTCCCCAACCGCAGCCCGCAGGGAAACAGCGTTCGTGACGAACAAGCCTTGCCCAGCACCGGTGGAAGAGCAGAGGTACATGGTGTCGTTACCGCTACTCGAACCCCCGACAAACAACGCCGTGGGACTTGACGATCCCGGTTTGATCAGGGACAACGAATTCCCGTTCAAATTCAGCGTGAGAACCAGGTTGCTGCTCGAATGAACGTTTATGTCCATGTTACTGACAGTGACGCTGCTGCTGAACGTCACGGTGTACGTGCCGCGGGTGGTGAAGCTGGCCGTGTCCGATGGACCCGGGACGCCGTGTGGGTTCCAAGCCAGGGAATCCGACCAGAAACTGCCGGCGCTGTTTGTCCAATTATACGCGGTCGCTTGGGCGCTCTCGACGCCACCGCACAATCCCAGCGCCACCGCCAATGCGCCGGCCGCGAAGTTTCTGATTGATTTGGGGGAAGTCGACAGTATTGCCTGAAAGTGATTCATCATGATCCCGTTACCTTCGTGAGTACCCTGCTTTGTTTATCCCGAGCACGGATTATGCCCAAACGTGGTTGCCTATCGGAGGATTGCTACACCCCATTCGCGGACGCGTCCCGGCCAGAAGCGCACATACACCGATGGCCTTTCTGATGCCTCGATCACTGCCAAATGTCGATACGAAGAGCATGGCAAGTCTACTCATTAGATGACTGCGCTCGTGTGCAAGGCCTGGCTCGGTACTGCATAGCCGATAAGCGCGGCCATACCAATAAAACTGCAAATGAGATGTTTCACAGACAAGAACCCCTGGTGTACGCAGACAGGACGTACGTAGTGCATGTTGTGCTCTCGATTCAATTGCGACGACGGTGGCCAACCAACCCGAATATCATGGCCAAGCCGACTGTGAGCAGCATCCACGTGGACGGCTCGGGAACAGCGATGTTGTCGGTGATCTGGACCAGACTGGCGTCTTCAACGCTGGCCACACTGGCCTTTTGATACCAGCCAAAGCCCAGAGAATCGAAGGTCGTGCTCGGGACATTGTTACTGTAGCCGCCCTGGCTGAAGAGGACCGTGCCGCCAATGCCAGTGCCTGCATAAAGCGTATTGGCCACGGTGAGTTGGCTAGCGCCGGTCAGCGTAATCCTGAATTCCTCCGTGTAGTAGCTACCGTCTGTCAGAAGCACGGTGGATGCCGCAGTACCGTTGACAAGCTGGGTACCCTTCGGACCGTTATCGGTATCGGTGCCGGTACCATTGCCAAAAAGATCCTGATTTCCAGCCGCGGTGTTCTGAGATGGGCGATTGTACAGTTTCGAAGCGGTGGTACCCGAGGCGAATAACGCGCTGGTATAGCCGGTCCAAGTCTGAACTCCGCCGCCGGTCGTTTGGCCAGCACCGCTGCCCACTTCGCCCGTCAACGGAACGATTTTGCCGGAATTGAACAGGCCGATCCACAATTGATTGCCGCTGCTGGCGGTATCGGCGATACCGGCGGTGTTCTCGAACTCGATTGTAAAGTCGACGTAGTCACCGATGGTGCTCAGTACGAGCGGCGTACTCGTAAAGACTGCTTGAGCTTCCACGAAGCCGGAACTCGTCGATGGCAGAGTGATATTTAGATCACCAGCGGTAATGCCGCTGGTGGCGGCTTTGGGGGAGACGAAGTCGTAACTGGTCTTGGAGGCCGTCGGCGTGCCGTCGGGCGTGCTCGTCTGGTTGACGGTGCTCCCGTTCGAGAAATTATCGCTAAAGACCACCGGATCTTGAGCCGATGCCGACTGGCTGAACAGCGCCCATGCCGAAGCAGCCGCAATGGTGATTACCGCAACAAGAAGGTGATTCTTGATCTTCATAACCCCCCCTACTCCTTATCCTTAACCGGCACTTGCTGCTCGTCCTAATCCGCTAAACTCGCGATAGGCGGCCTCGTCGGAAGCGTAGTAAACGGTACGGCGCTTGAAATTTTCTACCTAAAACCTGTCAGAAAGTCGATACCTGATACGTAGCACATTCGCTCGCGCTGCAATCCTGCTTTTGATATGACCCCGTTTTTTTCGAGCCGTTCGGGGGTGTTGGCTTGAGCCACGAGAAAAGACCCGGCCTGAAGGGCTCCATCCTTCTTGATCCTGTTGAACTTCTCGGCTTGATGCCCATGGAGCAGCAACCTCGGAAGAACAATACTTGCCATCCTCGTGTGAGCCGTCCGCTCCGAAACAAATCTCAACCTGCGTGCTCCGTCAGCCGGATACGATGTGACACGCTTCTGGGAAGAATCTCGACGTAAATGAAGCCCGCCCTTCAGGGAAACAAACGCCCGGCGAAGATCACCGGGATCACGCGGTTCACCTCGTCGCGGGTTGGGCCGGGGGTTGCGGGGCTGTTTCCGGCGGGAACTGATCGAAGCGCCGTTCGACGTTCATCCCGCGGAGATTCTTGTCGGCAAAATCCAGCATGGCCGTCCAATCTTCCGCGGTGAACGCATGCCCGTGATTGGCATAGTTCACGCCGAGTCGGTCCCTGGCGTCAAACAGCGCGTAGGCCGGTTGGGCCGCGAGCCAGGACTGTTTGACGGCGTTGGCCAGTGAGACCTGGTCGGTCAGTCCTTCCAGGGCGATGAACGGGCGCGGCGCCACCAGCGCGAGGAACCAATGCTCGTCAAATGGCAACCTGTCGGTCTGCCCCCAGAATTCGTGCAGGTGCGGCGAGAACCAGTTGGGGTATTTCTTCATCATCTCACCCAGGCCTTCCTTGCCGCCCCGGCCCGCGCCGTTGAACCTGTAGGCGCCGATTCCCCCGCCACCGGTAACGCAGGGTGCGCCCATCGCCAACCGATCATCAAAGGCCGCCGCGACCAGCGCCGATTTCCCGGTGCGTGACACGCCGGAGACGATGAGCTTCGTGTGGTCGATCAACGGGTCCGTCTCGAGATAATCCACAACGCGGGACACGCCCCACGCCCAGCCCGCCAGTATTCCCCAATCGTAATTCGGATAGGCAGGATAAAACCGTGTTGTGCGGAACGCCCAACTGCCGTCGTCGTTGCGCTGGGTCGTGTCCTCGGCGCAATCGTTGCTGTTAAACATCACGTAGGCGTAACCCCGACGAAACACCTCACGGTCAGCCTTGGTCACCTCTTCGGCATCCGCGGGCCCGCGACCGCGCCGACCGCCTGGGCCTGCGGATGGGGCCACCGCGTTGGTGCCTGCGACCGTTCCCGGGCCCGGCGCATTCGTCGCGGAGGGCGTCACAGGTTCCACCGGCAAAAGGGCGTCCACGCCGCGACCTTGTCGGGGCGGGTACGGCAACGTCGGCAGTGGCGTGGCTCCCGGTGGCGTCCCGCCCGGCATGATCACTGTTGGGAATGGCCCCTGGCCATCGGTTGGCGTGAAAATGCCGATGTTCAACTCCAGTTTTTCTTCAGGCCCGAAGGTCAGATGCACGAGCCGATACTTCACTTTGCCATCGAGCACCGTTTGAGATTTGATCTCGCGTCCTTTCACGTTGCCCGGTGGCGGCGGCATCTGTCCGATGGCGTAATACTCAAGGATGCGTTTCATCTCGTCCCGGCGGCGCTTCCACTGGTCCACGGTGGTGACCCTCGTCCCGTTGTTCAGCACCATCACATCGGGCATTTCTTTGTGAAGGGGCAACTCCTTCGCGCCCGGCAGCGTTCCCATCGCGGTTTTGATCGGGGGTACGGGAATTTCCCGCGGGTCCGGGCCCGCGGGAGCAGTAACGGTCTGGGCCTCGGCTGCGTCAATCCACAGTCCGATACCGGCCACAAGAATTGCGACCAACAAGAAATGAAGCCGCTTGACCCGCCAGTGATCCATGAGCGATTCCTTATTGTGCCTGGTCAGGACGGTAAAGGCAATGCCGGTATTCAGTGGCGAGGCAAACATCGTCCCGGTGGCATGTGGTTCGCCCGTCGGTGCCGCAAATTCTTCCAGCCGTAACGTCCCGGTAATCCCCTCGGTGGCAGGATGCGCCACAGTCGGCCAGTCGCCGGCTCGCGACCCGCGAAAACCGGGCCTGCGAAACGCACTTATCCCAACGGGAGGTAGTCCGTATGCAGCTGAAGACGATCGTTTCCGGAATTGCCGCTCTCGCCCTCGTCGCAGGGCTCGCCATCAACGCGTCCGCCGAGGAGAAGGAGAAGGCCGAAAAGTCCCTGGCCCTCGCGGATGTCCCCGCCGCCGTGCAGGCCGCGATCAAACAGTTCGCGGGAACCAACCCCATCCTGAAAATCAAGAAGGAATCGGAAGATGGCAAGGACTTCTTTGCCGCAAAGGCCACCATCAACGGCGTGAAACAAGAAATCGAGGTCGCTCCCGATGGAACCGTGCTGGCGACGTTGAAGGAGATTTCGTTGGACAGCGCACCGGCCGTAGTCCAGACGGCCATCAAGCAATTGGCCGGTTCAGGCTCCGTCGACAAAGTTAGCGAGGAAATAGAAGGCGGGAAGAAGAACTACGAAGCCAAAGTGACGGTCAACGGGAAGAAGAAGGAAGCCGATATCACGGCCGACGGCAAAGTCTCGGAGGAGGAAGAGAAGGCCGAAGCCAAACAAGGCGGCAAAGACAAGGACTAGGCCGCCGCGAACCACCGGTGTTTCGATGACGGGTTCTGGGGCGTTCGTTTCGCCCCGGAACCGCGTCTCTTTTGGTAGAATATCGCCATGAAGGTGTTGCTGGTGGAAGATTCAGCCCGGCTCCAGATGTCGGTGGGCCGCGCCCTGCGCAAAGCGGGCTACGTCGTGGACGTTTCCGGTGATGGGGAAGACGGACTGTGGCGCGCCGAGACGACCGATTACGATGCGGTCGTGCTCGACATCCAACTCCCCAAGCTCGACGGTCTTTCGCTCCTGCAAAAGCTTCGCCAGAAAGGCAAGAACACCCATGTCCTCCTACTGACGGCCAGAGATACCGTGGAAGACCGCGTGCGCGGACTGCAACGCGGCGCGGATGATTACCTTGTCAAGCCGTTCGCGCTCGAGGAGTTGCTCGCCCGCGTCGAGGCGCTCTGTCGTCGCGCCTACGCCACCAAGCAGACTCGCCTCATCATCGCCGATCTGGAAATCGATACCGCCGCCAAGGAGGTGTTCCGCGCGGGTCATCCGGTCAAACTAATGCCCAGGGAATACCTGCTCCTGGAATACCTGGCCCGCCGATCCGGCCAGGTCGTGTCCCGTCCCGAAATCGAAGCGCACATCTACAGCGAAGAAGTGGACCTGATGAGCAACGCCGTTGAGTCCGCCATCTCCTCGTTGCGAAAGAAAATCAGCGCGCCCAATCCGATCCCACTCATCCACACTCGTCACGGCCTGGGCTATGTCCTCAAGGCGGAACCGGCATGAGGACGATCCGTCAGCGTCTTACCTGGAAACTGCTGCTCGGCTTTGCCCTGCCCCTCCTGCTCGGTGGATTGGCCGTCTACCTCCTGACCCGGGCCGCGTTGTTCGAACAATTCGACGCCACCCTCCGCGCAACGGCACAGGCCATCACGATTGCCACCAAGCAGCATGGCCAGCGCGTCAAAGTGCGCGTCACCGACGCGTTCACGGGCGGATCCGGCGAGCGGAGACCAAAGCATTTCTTCCAGATCTGGCGCGCGGACGGCACGACTCTGGTGCGTTCGGAGTCTCTTGGTGCGTCGGATTTGCCTTTGCCACCCGACCAACCCGGCCGGCCGAAGTTTTGGAATCTAACCCTGCCCACCGGGGCAGCGGGCCGCGCCATCGGGCTCAGGTTCGCGCCGCCGGCAGACCAGGAAGACAGCGGCCAGCCGGTGTCTGCGGGTTCTGAAGCCATCCTCGTCGTCGCCTCCGACCGTGACGATCTGGATGAGGCCCTCGCCGCCCTCGCCCTGGCGTTGCTCGGTTGCGGCGCGGCCCTGTTGGCCGTCACCATTGTCATCGTACCCCGCCTCTTGCGTCGCGAGTTGGCTCCGTTGAATGAACTCGCGGAACGCGCCGCGCACGTCAACGCCGATTCGCTCGCCACCCGCTTCCCCTCGGACGGCCTGCCCGGCGAGTTGGCGCCCATCAGCGGACGGTTGAATGATCTTCTGGCGCGTCTGGAACAAGCTTTTGAACGCGAGCGGCAGTTTGGCGCCGACCTCGCTCACGAATTGCGCACTCCCATCGCTGAGTTGCGCAGCCTGGCCGAAGTCGCCCTCAAATGGCCCGACGCCCGTGAGGCAACCACCGACCGCGAAACCCTGGCCATCGCCCTGCAGATGGAGGGCATCGTCACCCGCCTCCTCGCCCTGCTCCGGTGCGAACGTGGACAACTCCCCGTCGCCACCGAGCGCGTCGCGCTTGCGCCGCTGATCCAGAGCGTCTGGCAGCCGTTTGCCGAACGCGCCGCCGGCAAGGATCTGACGGTCGCCGTGAATTCCATCGACGGCATCGAGGCGCAAACCGATCCCGTCCTGTTGCGCTCCATCCTTACCAATCTCATGGACAATGCCGTGGAATACACGCCTCGCGGTGGGACAGTCCGTGCCGAGGGTACTGTGATCGACAGCCGGTTTCTCCTGCGCGTGACGAACACCGCCGACAACCTCACGCCCGAAGATGTGACGCACTTCTTTGAGAGATTCTGGCGCAAGGAGAGCGCTCGCTCCGATTCGAAACACGCCGGGCTGGGTTTGTCCCTGGTAAAAGCGTTCTGCGAATGTCTGGGGCTGGAACTGGGCGCGCAACTCGTCGGTCGCTCCACCCTTTCCATCACGGTGACGGGGCCGGCCGCAACCGCGGAAAAACTACCGGCCTAACCTCCCCTCACGCCCCGGCGCGATTGTCTTCCGTCAAACCAACCCGCGCAACTTCCACGCCCACGATGCAGACGTCGTCCGCGAACCCGCGGTTGCCCGCGTGCTTTTGGACGTCCGCCAGCAGTTCGTCAAACATCTCCCCCGCCGACAACCGGCTCCGCCGGCTCACCGCCGCCAGCAACCGTTCCTGGCCGTATTCGTCTCCCTCCGCGCCCTCCACCTCGTACAAGCCATCCGTAAACAGCACCGCCAGATCCTGCGCCGCCACCGGACACCGGCCCGTCGGGTACACGGACTCTTCAAACACGCCGAGCGCCGGGCCGGGCTCTCGGGAAATCGCAGCGCCTCCACCGTCCCGAGGTTGCGCCGCACCAGTAGGGGACTCGGATGACCCGCGCTCGAGTACCGCAATTCCCCGCGCGCCAGGTCCACCACCAGGTAAAATGCCGACGCAAACATCGGCATCCGCGTCTGCGTCAATATCCCCAGCAGCCGGTGATTGATCTCCACCAGGAACTTGTCCGGTTCCGCCGCTGCCGAAACCAATTCCTCGGCCAGCGTGCGCACCATCGCGGTCACCAGCGCGGCCCGCACGCCGTGCCCCATCACGTCGCAGATGAACACGCCCGCCTGGGTGTCGGAAATCCGCAGCACATCGAAAAAATCGCCGCCCACCGCCCCCGTGGGAAGGTACCGATGCGTAAATTGCAGCGCGCTCTCCTTCGCGGGGGTGTTCTTCGGAAAGACCGGGTAGCGCTCCGGCAAAAATGCCTCCTGGATCTCGCGCGCCATGTTCAGGTCGGCTTCCACCTCGGCGGTCTTTTCGCGCAACGCTTCCGTGTACCGGACGACTTGCAGCTCCAGTTGCTTCCGTTCCAGCGCGCTGCTGATCGCCCGCAACAGCGACGGGACATCCAGGCTGTCCTTCGGCAGGTAGTCCTTCGCCCCGCGTTTCATCGCCTCGACGGCCGCCGACTCGTCGCCCGTGCCCGTCAGCATGATCACCGCCGGCTGCCGCGACACCGGCAGACTGCGAATGTGCGCCAGCACGGTCATCCCGTCGGCCCCGGACAGTTTGTCATCGAGGATCGCCACCGCGTATTTCGTGTTGGCGATCTCCTCGACGGCCTTTTCCGCCGTGGCCACGCACGTTGGGACAAACTGCATCTCCGCGCCCAGGGCCGGCAGCAGGCGTTGCAGAATCTCCGTGTACACCGGATTGTCTTCAACCACGAGTAAGGGGGCGGGTTCAGCGCTCATGGGGACGGGGGCGGTTGGCCCTTCGGGGGAAACTTCGAGACGTGCAGCCAGTATTGCCGGATGCCCTCGACCAGCCAAATATCAAACGGTTGATGCAAATTCTGTCACGCCCTTTGGTTGTCGCCCTCGCCGTGTCCGGCGTTTCCGTCCGCTCGTTCCCCACCCGGATGCGACCGCCACGGCACTCTACCACGCGCTTGACGGTGGTCAATCCAATCGCGCTGCAACCGTTGAAAAACCTGGAAGATATTACTGCCAACACCGCGGGGCGCGGCCCGATCAGCTCGGTCGCTCTTTGGTCGCGCTTGATGGAGGCGGAACCCACTTGAGGGCAACGGTCCGCTCCTTCTCGGGGGGTGAGACGGCCGCGGGCGGTGGAGTTGGCGCTGGCTGGCTGCGCTCGGGAACGGTCACGTCCTTGGCACACTTCGGGCACGGGATGACAAGACCGACGCCAGCCTCGTCGATCACCATGCGCTGTCCGCACGATCCGCAGAAAAAGTAGATGTCGATCGATCGTCCTCCGGTACATCCTCTGCCATCGACCTAAACCAGTTCGGATGCTACCCTTTTCCGGCCCCGGTGGCGAGAAAAGAAATTCGTGGTTTCCCTCCCGCCGTCCACCGCCAGAGTTGACTCCGCGGGGTATTTCGGTTAAAATTAACTATCCAGTTAGTTAATTATGTCGACCCGCGCCCAACCCCTCATCCATCGCCAGGCCCGCAGCGATAAAACGCAGGCGGCGATCCTCGCCGCCGCCGAGCGCGTCTTCGCCGAGTCCGGTCTCGCCGGGGCGCGCACGGACGCCATTGCCGCCGCCGCCGATGTCAACAAGGCCCTGCTCTATTACTACTTCCAGAGCAAACAGCGGTTGTACGAGGCTGTCGTGGAGAATCACCTCCAGGAATTCAACCGCGTAGCGTTGGACGTGCTCGCCGCCCCGGGCTCGCCGCGCGCGATCCTGTTGCGCTACGTGAACCTGCATTTCGACTTCATCAGCGCACGGCACCGCCAGGCCCGGTTGTTCCATCAATTGATGACCACCGGCGGCCAGCCCATGCAACGATTGGTCCGCAAATATTTCGCCCCGCGGAGCCGGGCCTTGCACCAATTACTCGCCCGCGGGATGCGCGAGGGCGAGTTCCGCCGGGTCGATCCGTTTCACATGTCGGTTTCCATCGTGGCCCTCATCGTCTTCTATTTCTCCGCGGCGCAGGTCCTCCAATGGCTCGGTCACACCGACGCCTACAGCAATGCCAACTTGAAACGACGCAAACAGGAAGTGCTCGATTTTATCCGGTACGGCCTGTTCACTCATCCGAATCCCTGATATGAAACGCAAAATTGCCATCCTGATCGTGATTCTGGCCGCCATTGGCGCCGGCCTCTACTACGCCACCGCGCGCCGTCCCCACAGCCTCGTTCTCACCGGCATCGTGACGACCGATGAGGTGATCGTCAGCTCCGAAATCCAGGGGCGATTGCAGCACCTGTTCGTCCAGGAGGGCGATATGGTGACCAATGGCGAATTGTTGGCGGTGATTCAGCCCCAGGAACGGCAGGCTGATCTGGCGTTTTACGCAAGCAGCGAAAAACAGGCCGTCGCGCTGCTCGCCCAGGCCAAGGCCGATTTGGAAAACGCCCAGCTTAATTACCAGCGCGAACAGAAATTGTACGCGACGGGTGCCGATTCCGCCCAGGCGTACGACGCGGCGCGGACGACCTGCGACTCCGCCAAGGCGCACGTCGACGCCCTCAACCGGCAGATCCAGGCGGCCCGCGCCCAGCAGGAAAAAGCCGGGGTGCAATTGGGTTACACCGAAATCCACGCACCGATCACCGGGATCGTGGACACGCGCGCGGCGTTGCAGGGCGAAGTCGTCAATCCCGGCCAGGGCATCGTCACGCTGATCAATCCCGACAATCTCTGGGTGCGCGCCGACGTCGAGGAGACCTACATCGACCGGATTCGCCTCGGTGACAAATTCACGGTCCGATTGCCCTCCGGCGCGACGCGGGAAGGGACGGTCTTTTACCGCGGCGTGGACGCCGACTACGCCACGCAGCGGGACGTGAGCCGCACCAAGCGCGACATCAAGACCTTTGAGATTCGTCTCCGCTGCGACAACGGCGACCGCAGCCTGGCGGTGGGCATGACCGCCTACGTCCTGCTGCCGCTGGGGAAACCATAGCCATGGCCGATGTCGAAGTGGAAAACCTGACCAAGCGCTTCGGCGATTTTTGCGCCGTGGACGCGCTCACGTTCACTGTCGAGCACGGCGAAATCTTCGGCCTGCTCGGCCCGAACGGCGCGGGCAAGTCCACCCTCATCCGCATGTTGACGACGCTCGTGCCGCCCACCTCCGGGCACGGCGCGCATCTTCGGCTTCGACATCGTCCGCGACGCGAACAGCGTGCGCCAGTCCATCGGCGTCATTCCCCAGGCGATGACGTCGGACCTCGATTTGACCGCCGAGGAAAACATGAGCATCTTCGCCAAGCTCTACGGCATTCCCCGCGACAAACGCCGCCGCACCATCCGCGAATTGCTGAAAGCCGTCGACCTCGAACAGTGGGCCGACAAACCGGTGAAAATGTTCTCCGGCGGAATGCGGCGGCGGCTGGAAATCGCCCGCGGCCTCGTGCACGAGCCGAAGATTTTCTTCCTCGACGAGCCGACCACCGGCCTCGACCCGGTCTCGCGCGTCGCCGTGTGGGAAATGCTCGCCCGACTCAAGCAGGAACGCGACCTGACCATTCTCGTCACCACCCATTACATGGACGAGGCCGACAAACTGTGCGACCGCATCGCCATCGTGGACCACGGGAAATTGGTGGCGCTGGATTCGCCGCTGAAGCTGAAGGCGTCGATCCCCGGGAAAAACATCCTCGAAGTCAGTTTTTCCGAGATTCCGCCGGGCTGGGAGAACACCTTGAGGCAGTTGCCGGACGTGGCCGAGGTGAAGGGGGAAGACCACGTGTTCCGGATCTCCTCCAACAACGGCCCGCGCACGACGATCGAATTGTTGGAATCCGCGCGAAAAGCCGGGGTCGCCGTGACCTCGCTCTCCGTCCAGAGCACCACGCTGGACGACGTGTTTGTCCACTACACCGGGCATCAGTTGCGCGACGCGCTGCAGAGCGCCGCCCGCGTACAGCAGCGAGTTCATGTACGACCGGAAATAACCATGAATCGAATCTGGGCCATCATCGAACGCGATCTCCGCCGCTTCCGGCGCAGCCCGACGCTGATCATCGTTTCCATGGTCATGCCCCTGGTGCAACTGGTGGTGCTCGGCTACGCGTTCGGCGGCAAGATCAAGAACCTCAAGGTCGGCGTCGTGGACCAGGACCACGGCGTTCCCGCGGTCAAGCTGAAGGAGATGTTCCAGGCCGTCGCCGCCAACGCCCGCACGTTCGACACGATCCCCTACACCGACCAGGCGATCGCCCTGCGGGACCTGCGCAACGGCCGGATCAACGGCGTGCTGAACATCCCGCCGAATTTCTCGCGGGACGCGCTTGCAGGGAATTCCCCGCGCATCGCGCTCGTCGAGGACAACACCGACCAGTTTTCCGCGTCGGCCCTGGAAGGAACGCTCGATCAACTCCTCGTCCCCTACAACTCGAAGTCGATCCAGCCCCGCTTGTCCCCGAACGCGACGCTGTCGGTCGTCGAGATCTATCCCTACGTGCCGTACATCCAGTACCTGTTGCCGGGCACGATCGTGCTGGCGATCTTCGTGTCCGCCATGATCGGCGGCGGCATCATCTATATCGACGACAAGGCGCGCGGGCTGCATGAAGGCTATCTGGTCACGCCCATTCGGAAGCTCGAACTGATCATGGGATTCAATCTCTCCGGCGCGATCAAGGCCGTCATCGCCGGGCTGGTCCTGGTGACCTGCGGCTCGCTCATCGCCGGGATTCCCGACCCGTTCAACGCCGCGCGCCTGGCGCGGACTGTTGCTGTTGGTGATGGCGACCGCCCTGGCGTTGATCAGCATGATGTTTCTCCTGATGGTGCGCGTCAGCGATCCGCTGGTGCCGCGGGCCATCTTCGGCGTGCTGAACACCGTCCTGTTCTTCCCCAGCGGCGCGGTCTATCCGACCCAGTCGTTCCCCGCCTGGATGAAAGTGATTACGACCGTCGACCCGTTCACCTACGCCGTGCACGGTTTCAAGGAGCTCATCCTGAAAAACACGGGGCTGATGGCCATCAGCTTCGACATCGCGTATCTGCTCGGGTTTGCCGTGCTCACCATGGCCGCCGCGACCCTCCTGTTCCGCCGGACCCTGTAAGGCAGTTGTGGCCGCGGAATTTTGAACAATCTCCTTGTTCTTTGTGTCACAAAGCACGAAGCATACGTCGTCATGCAACTCGAACACGCCGAGCACACGCTGGAAACCATCCGCACGCTGATGGAACGCAGCCAACGCTACGAACACATTTCGGGTTACTCGGGTCTCTGTGGGCGGCGCCGTGACCATCCTCGGATGCGTCGTTCTGCGTCTGAACCTGCTTCCCTTTGCGTACCCCACCAATTTCGCCGTTGTCTGGAGCGCCGTGTTCGTCATCGCCCTTGCCGGCCACCTGTTGTTCACTTTCGGGCGCGCCCGCCAACGCGCCGAACCCGCCTGGTCGCGTCAGGCGCGCACCGTCTTGCTGGCCGTGTTGCCGGCTTTCGGCGCCGCGCTGGCCCTCACCGTCATGATATCTCGCCTCAGTCGCCTGGACCTGCTGCCGGCGCTCTGGCTCACGCTGTATGGCTGCGGTACGTTGGCCACGAGCTTTTTTGCCCCGCGCTCGATCGCCTGGCTGGGCGCAACCTGCCTCGGGCTCGGGTTCATCAGTTTGCTCGCACCTCACACCTACCCAATTCTGACCATGGCGATCGGCTTTGGCGTAACCCATATCGGTTTCGGCGTCGCCGTGCTCATCGCCGAGCGGCGCGAATCGCGCGCCCGCGCGTTCTGGGCGCAAATCGAGCGTCTGGCTGTCTCCCAACCAACTGAATGAGGTTCTGACGCTGGAGCACATCGATGACTGACAAATCCACCAAACTCAGCCCGACAAAACTGGCAGCCGATCGCGAGGCGTTCGAAAAGCTGGAGCCGGCCATTCACACCAAGGCCCGTCTGGCGATTGTATCGCTGCTGGCCGCCAACGAATCGCTGTCGTTCATCGAACTGCGCGACGGTCTGCGTCTCACCGACGGCAATCTGGCGGCCCATCTGCGGGCACTGGAAGACGCCGGCTCTGATCCGCCTGCGCAAAACCGGCAACCCCAACAAACCAACCACCCTGGTATCGCTGTCCTCCGCCGGCCGGGCCGCCTTCACGCGGTACCTGGAAGGGCTGGCGCACATTGTGAACCGCCACCGCTAGGGGGCCGTCTTTTTTTGAACAGATACTTTGCACTACAAAGCATAAAGGAAACACCGCATGAATTCGTCCGACTGGCTCGCGTATTTCCGCCAAAACCAACTCGACCGACGCGGCATCGCCTGGCATGAGGGAATTCAACTCGACCCGCGTTTGCGCGTCCCATTGGCCCGTTCCCTCGCCCGTTTTCAGTTGGGCGAAAGCTCCGATGGCGCGCGCCTGAAAGCCCGCGCCCGCCGGCTCGCCCGAAGAACGGGCGACCAGGCGTATGCGGACGCCATCGAATTGTTCATTGCTGAAGAGCAGGAACATTCCCGACTTCTGGCCAACGTTCTGCATCAATTGAATGCGCCCCTTCTGCGCCACCATTGGACCGACTCGCTCTTCCGTCGGTGCCGTCACCTCATGGGATTTTATGAAGAGATTTCGGTCCTCTTGATGGCGGAGATCATCTCCCTGAAATACTACGGCGCCATTCGCGAGGGATGCGGCGCCCCGGTGCCTTGAGATCGTCTGCGAGCAAATCCTGGCCGACGAAAAATTCCATGTGCGATTCCATTGCGAGCGCTTCCACGAAACCATTTGCGCAACGGGCCTGGCCGGTTCGCGCCTTGTGGTGGCTGGTGCTATCGGCCATGTTCGCGGCGGCCAATGCGGTCGTGGCCTGGGACCACCGTCAGGTTTTCCGCGCGCTGGGGGGTTCGGCCACCGGGTTTCTCCGGGATTCGTGGGCCAATTTCCGCGCTGCTCGTGAGGCCATTTTCTCCGGTGTCCCGTTCGCTCGCGGCGCCGCCGAGCAAACACTCGCCTCCCCTCTCCACGCCAAGCGCGCCCCGAGCACCCTCCCGGGCCCACCTCGACTTTTTCCGCAATGAAGACTATGCTTACCGCATCAAAACAACATGAAGACGGTAAAACTCCAAATCGACGGCATGTCGTGCGCGAGTTGCGCCAAGGCGGTGGAGAAAGCGCTCGGCGCCGTGCCCGGCGTGGAAAAAGCCTCTGTCAATTTTGTTTCCAAGACCGCCTCGATTGACCTGTCCGATGCGCAGACCGCCGAGCGAACGCTGATCGATGCTGTCAAGCCGCGCGGGGTTCAGCGCGCGCCCTCCCGCGAAGAACCGGGACGCCGAAGAAAACCGCGCGGCGCGCCTCGCGCTGGTCAAAGTCATCGGCACGGGCGCATTGCTTTTCATTGGTTGGCTCCTGGGCGCGACCAAACTCGTGCCGCCATCCGTTTCGACCGCGATGGTGATCGTCGCGCTGGTTCTGGGCGCGTATCCGATTTGCCTGCGCGCCGTCAAGGCGCTGTTGGCGAAACGGCTCGACGCCGACGTGCTCGTGGTCATCGCCGTCATCGCCGCGTCGTCCGTGGGCGAGTTCGTGGCCGCAGGCGAGGTCGCCTTCATCATGTTGCTCGGGGCGCAACTCGAAGAGTACACCGTGCGGCGCGCCCGGCGTTCGCTGGGGAGTTTGCTGTCGCTGGTGCCGCCCAACGCCCGCGTGCGGCGCGATGGCAAGGAAGAGCTTGTCGCGGCTTCGGATTTGCAGGTCGGCGACGTCGTGGTCGTCCGCGCCGGCGAACGCGTCCCCGTGGACGGCGTGGTGCAAAGCGGCATGGCGTCGGTGAACCAGGCGCCCGTGACCGGCGAGAGCATGCCCGTGGACAAGAGCGAGGGCGACGAGGTGTTCGTCGGCACGCTGGCGGAAACGGGCGCGCTGATCGTCGAAGCGCGGCGGGTGGGCGAAGACACGACCCTGGCCCGCATCGCGCAACTGGTCGAACAGGCGCAGCAACGCGAAGCGCCCATCCAACGCACGCTCGACCGCCTTGCGGGCTGGCTCGTGCCCGTGATGCTGACGCTGGCCGCGCTGGTGTTTGGTTTCACGCATGACACGGCGCGGGCGATCACGGTGTTGATTGTCGCCTGCCCGTGCGCCCTGATTCTGGCCACGCCGACCGCCATGATGGCCGCCATTGCCCGCGCCGCGCGCGCGGGCGTGCTGATCAAGGGCGGACAATATCTCGAAGCCACGGCCCGCCTGCACACGATCGTGTTCGACAAGACCGGCACCCTCACCCACGGCGAGCCCGAAGTCACCCACGTCAGCCGCTTCGATGAACATAGCGAAACGGAACTCGTCGCCATTGCCGCCGTCGCCGAGAAAATGAGCGCCCATCCCGTCGCCCGCGCCATCCTGCGCAAGGCCGCGGCACTGGGTCTTTCGACAGCCGATCCGTCCCAATTTGAAGCGCACCATGGCCGCGGCGTTGTCGCCGAGCGCAACGGCCAGAAGCTCGTCGTCGGCCAGACGGGATTGATGGACGATCAATCCGTTGCCGTGAGCGATGCGTTGCAGGCCCACATGGACGAACATCACGACGAAGGGCACACGACCGTCGTCGTCGCCCACGACGGCGTGGTCTGCGGCACGATTTGCGTGTCCGACACCGTTCGCGCGCAGGGCGGATGAAGCGATCCGCGACTTGCGCGGCCTTGGCGTCGAGAAAGTCGTCATGCTCACTGGCGACAACCAGCGCGTCGCCATGCAAATTGCCGGCAAACTGGGTCTCGATGAAGTCAAAGCCGACGTGCTTCCCGAACAGAAAGCGAAACACATCGAATCATTGAAACAACCGGGCCGCACCGGTGTCGCCATGGTCGGCGATGGCATCAACGACGCGCCTGCCCTCGCTGTGGCCGACGTCGGAATCGCCATGGGCGTGAGCGGCACCGATGTCGCGCACGAGGCCGCGGACATTGCGCTCATGGCCGACGACCTCTCGAAGATCGCATTTGCGGTCGGCTTGAGCCGTCACACGTTGTGGATCATCAAACAGGGGCTGATCTTCGCGCTCGTCTACAACGTCACGATGGTCACGCTCGCATCCAGCGGCCACCTCCACATGATCGGCGGCGCCATCGCCCACCAGTTCAGCAGCGTCATCGTGATCCTGAATGCGATGCGGCTGCTGCGGTACAAATGATCAGCAACACCCGTGAGTTTGAAGCCCGCGCCCGGGCTTAACTACACCGCTTGCGGCGTGCTCGGGCTTTGACGGACGCGGATGATCATCCGCTTCATGCCGGCTTCGTCGCCTTCACCTTCGCTGATGGCTTCGAGTTCGCGGTCTTTCTCCATGTGCTGGTGAATCACGCGGCGGTCGAACGCGTTGAACGGCCCGATCTTCACGGCTTCGCCCCAGCGGCGCACCCTGTCGGCGGCTTCGACGACCTTCTTGAGGATATCGTCTTGCTGGCGTTCGCGGTACCGCTCGCAATCGACAATCACGCGCGGGACGTCGGGATTGCCCCGCTGCAGGATGCGATTGAGCAAAAACTGCAACTGGCTGAGGGTCTGGCCGTGTTTGCCAATGAGGCGGCCGGGTTCGACGGTGGCGATATGCAACAGCGTCGAGCCGTCGATGTTGACCACCTCGACCTTGGTCTGGAGGTCGAGTCCATCGAGCATTTTCTGCAATGTATCGCGCGGATCCAGCGCGGGACCGGCGGGAACGGAGGGAACAGATGAAGCGGATGAGGTCGGTGCTTCAGTTTCCATAACCATGCTCCTGTGTTTTGGGCGTTCGGCTTTCCCTCACGTGGGGCAAACCCCGATCGGATCGGGGTAAAGCTACGACGCCGCTAAATGCCAAGTTATGAGTCATCGTACCAGAAATCACTTGCCTTTTCCAGCCGGAATTGCGGTCGCGGCGGCGGCATCAGCCTTCCGCTGGCGCATGCCCCGCCATTGTTGCAGGACGGAGAGCAACTGCTGCAACGTGTAGTACAGCGTCAGTCCCGCCGCCAGTTTGTAAAAGAAAAACAGCATCATCACCGGCATGAACATCATCATCTTCTGCTGTTGCGGGTCGCCGCCCGTCGGCGTCATTTTTTGCTGGAAAAACGTCCCGGCCGTCATCGCCAGGGGCAATGGATTGATCGGCAGGCCTGCCACCACGGCGATGGTATCCGGCTGCGACAAATCGTGGATCCACAGGAAGCCCGCGCCGCGCAGGGCGATGGCGTTCAGCAGCACGCGGTAGAACGCGATGAGCACGGGCAGTTGCACCAGCACCGGCAGACAACCCGAAAACGGGTTGATCTTGTGCTCCTTGTACAACTTCATCATCTCCGTGTTGAGCTTCTGCGGGTCGTCCTTGTATTTCTCCCGCAGCTTGTTCATCAGCGGCTGGAATTTCTGCATCGCTTTCATCGACTGGATGCTCTTCGCCTGGATCGGCCAGAAGATGATTTTCAGCGCGATGGTCACGAGGATGATGGCGACTCCGTAATTTGGGATCAGTCCGTAGAAGAAATTCAGGCTGTGCAGCAGCATGACCCCGAACAGGCCCGAGTAAAAATCCATCGGGGTCCCGAAATCCATCAGTTCTTCCTGGTGCTTGCCCAATGCGGCCAGGCGGTTGTAGTCCTTCGGCCCGGCGTACCAGGTAAAGGCGCACGAGGCGTTGCCATCCGCCCCTCGCGTCACGGCCACGTCGGTTGCGGCAGTCAGCGCGCGGACAATCGGTGTCTGGCCCGGCGGCGACAGGTCCACGGTCCCGTACGTCACGCCGGTCACGTTGGTCGTCGGCGACAACACCATCGTAAAATACTGGCTCTTGACCGCGACCCATCCGGCCGAGATATCCTCGTGGGGCTTGCCGGCTTTCACCCGGTCCGCCACGCGTGGCAATGTGCGATTGCGAAACCGCGACGCGTTTTCCCAGTCCACCACCAGATAGTTGGGGATCTCGCGGGGTTGCGTGGGCGCGGCCGTGCCGATCACCACGCTGACCGTGCCCGCCGGCGCCAGGGTCGCCGGCAACTGGATGTTGACGGCCAGGAGATAGTCGTTGCTGAGGGTAAAGGTTTTGACGACGCCGCTGGCATTGCGCGACTGGATGGTCTTCGCATCCACGGCCTGGACGGAGAACACATCGTCGCTTCCCGCGCCAGCCACGCCGACCAACGATAATGCGGGCGCAAATCCCGGCCCGTTCAGGATCTCGACCTCGTTGCTGTGGCCCTTGTGCTGGAGCAATTCGACCGACCGCACCCCGCCGCCCCAACTGGTGAAGTCCAACCGCATGAATGCGTTGCTGAGCGTGACGATCTGCTCGGGTAACTGTGGATGCTCGGATCGCGCCGGTGCGGCCGGAGCAGCCGCTGGTGGCGCCGGTGGTGTGGATTCGGCGGTTTGTCCGCCTGGCGCGGGTGCCGGAGCCTGCGTTTGGGGCGGGACCGCGTTCGTCGCAACCGCCGCCAATGGGTGAAGCGGCTTCGGATGCGGCGGATACATCTTGTTGATCACCGCCTGCGACGCGATGAGGGCGAGGATGCAGGCGACCACAACCAGAATTGTTTTTCGATCCATCATCGGTCAGGCACCGGGTCAAATCCGCCGTCGTTGAATGGGTGGCAGCGGCCCAGCCGTTTCATCGCCAGCCACAGGCCGCGCGCGGAACCGTGTTTCTCGACCGCCTCGCGGGCATAGCACGAACAGGTGGGATAAAATCGGCAGCAGCCGCCCGCCAGCGGCGGGGCGGGCAACAGCATCTTCAGCGGCGACGCATACCGATAGAGTCGCAGCAGGAATAAGAGTAAGCGTTTGATCACGTCTCGTTGAGGATGCCCGCCGCGCGGAACAATCGTAGCAATTCCGCCTCCACTTCTTGCAGCCGCCTGCCGTTAATGGCGCTGCGGGCAACCATCACCATCTGTAAATTCTCGTTGAGCTTCTGTTTGTTCAGCCGATACGCCTCGCGCAACAGCCGCCGGGCGCGATTGCGGGTGACGGCGTTGCCAACCTTGCGGCTCGTCACCACTCCCACGGCGCGCGACGCCTGACCCGTTGCCACGGGTCGGTCCGGCCGATCATCGACCACGTAGAGCACAAGCTGTTTGCCGATAAACTTGCGCCCGTGTTCATACGCGTGCCGAAACTGCGAACCACGCTTGAGTCGCTCGCGTTTCGGTAATGTGTTGCTGCCAAGCAACCCGGCCTCCGTCAAGACGCCGAAACGGCCCGCATCCTACACGGAAAGGCGCTTGCGTCCCTTGCGCCGTCGCCGACTCAAGGTCGCGCGGCCACTCTTCGTGCGCGTCCGTTTCAAAAACCCGAATCTTCGTTGCCGCCGAATTTTGGACGGCTGGTATGTCCGTTTCATGTGTCTGCCCCGTTTTTAGGGAAGGCGCATCATAGCAGGCGTCACTTGATTGTCAACCATCGAGGAAACCCGCTGGATGCGAAGGACTTCAAGGGTGCGCACCCACGGACGAAACGTGCTTCGGCGTATTCGATGAACGTGCGGATCGCCCGAACGCGACTGGCACAGAATGCGCTTTTTAACCATCAGCTATGAAGAACACGGGTTTGGCGCTGGGGTTAACGCTGTCAATGCTGGTTTGCACGCCATCTTTCTGCGTAGAACCCACCGATGGGTCAGCAACCCGGCCAGCCGCCCAAACCAAACCTGTCGATCCAATCTCAGAACTGCGAAATCAGGACACGGCTTTTTCCCTTTTGATGGAAGCGTTTCGCCAGATCCAGGGGCGGATCATCCAAAACGACTACGAAGCCCGTATCAAGGCCGCCCACGCGTTGAGCGACCTGAAAGCGCGCCGGTACGTCGCCGAGTTGGCGAAAGAAGAGCGCAACCTGCGCGTGGAAAAACTTTACCACCAGATCGGGAACCTCAACCTAACCTACGATCATACGCGCCGCGATGACGCCCGTGCCCTTGCCGTTGCGGACGTGCCTGCGCGTCTCGACACCGGCCACGCGGCGAAGACGCTCATGGATTTCGTGTTCGTTGCGCCGACCGCGCCCGACAAGAACGGCGAGATCAAGGCCACGACGGTCCCGGCAAAGAACTACCTGCTCGACAAGATGCCGGACCCGGTCGAGTAATCGTTACTTGCGGATAAACATCCGCGCGAATTGATCGTACACCCGCGCCGAGACCGGCCCCGGCTGCCCCGCGCCAATCTGTTTCCCGTCCACCGTCACCACCGGCGTCACCTCGGCTGTGGTACTGGTGAGGAACATTTCTTCCGCCAGATAGAGCTCCGCCTTGATGACCCGTTCTTCCGCCGTCTCGATCCCGGCGGCGCGGGCTGCTTCGAGAAGTTTGTCCCGCGTAACACCCGGCAAAATGCGCGTGCTCTTGGGGGGCGTGCGCAATCGCCCGCGCGTAACCACGAACACGTTCCCGGCGGTCGACTCGTTCACGGTGTCGTCGTCCCCGACAAAGATCGCGTCGTTTGCGCCCGCCTTCTTGGCCGCCTGATACGCGAGCACGCTCGGCAACAAGGCGATGCTTTTGATATCGCACCGTGCCCAGCGAAACTCCGGAACGGTGATCACGGCGATGCCGGTGTCGCGAATCTTTGCCGCGGGCGGACCCAACTGGCGCACGGTCATCACAATCGTGGGTTCGACGTCTTTCGGCATACCGCGATGGCGTGGGGCGTAGCCGCGCGTGATTTGCAGGTACACGATCGCCTCGGCAAACCCGGACCGCTGGATTCCCTCGTCGATGATGGATGTCCACTGCTCGACACGGAGCGGGTTCTTGAGTTCGATCGCGTCGAGACTGCGGCCGAGCCGCGCGAGATGCTCGGCAGTCGCAAACGGTTTGCCGTGGTAGGTGCGCACCACTTCGTACACGCCGTCCGCGAACTGAAATCCACGGTCCTGCACGCGGACGGTGGCGCGTTCGAGAGGCAGAAACTCTCCGTTGACGTAGGCAATCTCGGGCATCGGTCGGTCGTCTCCTTGTCGGGAAAAACTACACGCCGACTATAGGTTTCCGCCCGCCGTCTGTCAACGGCAGCGCGCTCCGAGTGGCCAGCCGTGACTGCGCTCGCTCCGAGTTGTTCAGGCGATTTTTGCATTGAATTCCGGGCTTGTTTCTTCTAGGTTCCGCGTTGGGGGACCCTGAATTATGGGAGGAAATCGCCGAAGCCCGAGGTTCGTCTCGGCAACCGTTGTTTTCTTCGTGGCGGTGTGTCTTTGCGCCGCCGCCCCGACCGCGTTCGGAGCCACCGAAACCAACTCCGCGCCCGCCACCAAGGACCAGCCTGCCGATAATGCCGCGTTGGCCCAGCACGTCGTCCAGTCGTATCAACAGCTTCAAGACGAGCAGCAATCCCTGATGCGGGAGGTCGAGCAGGAGCGCCAGGACGCCGCCGCCAACGCCCGCGCCGTGGAACAAGCCCGGGAGGACGCCGAAGCCGCCGCAAAACGCAACACCGAGGAGGTCGAAGCCCGCCTCAACACCATCGAGCAATCGGTGACCGCCGAGCGCGAACGCGAGATCGAGGTGATGCAAAGCTCGCATCGGTTTACCCTCATCATGGTGAGCGTTTTCGCGGGCGCCGGGTTCTTCGGCATGTTGTTTTTCGCGGTATTCCTGTTGCGGATCATGAACCGACGCACCGAAACCATGATCGCGCAGTTCACCGCGCACGCTCTCGGCCCCGGTTTCACGCCCGCCGCGCTCGGCACCGGTGACACACAGGTGGTCCCGTTCAATCGCGTCGATCAATCCACCACGCGGTTCCTGAACACCATCGAGCGGCTCGAACAGCGCATCAACGAACTCGAAGGCGCGGCGGGGCCGACCCACGGCCTCGAGACTGGCGCGCCGAAGAAGACGGCCGAATTGCCGACAAACGCCGCCGAGGCGCGGACGGAATCGCCGGAGGCGGATTCAGCCGCGGCGCGCGCCAAGACGGAGCAAGGAGAGCGCGATGCCCGCATCGCGTTGTTGCTCGGCAAGGGCCAGGCGCACCTCAATTTGCAGCAGGCCGACACGGCCCTCACGTGTTTCGACGAAGTGATCGCGCTCGACCCGACGAATGCCGAGGCGTTCGTCAAAAAGGGAATGGCGCTGGAGCGCCTGGGATCGTTGGATGACGCCATTGATTGCTACGACCGCGCCATCGCGCTGGACAACTCGATGACGATGGCCTACCTCAGCAAGGGCGGGGTGTTTAATCGGCTCGAACGCTACGGCGAGGCGCTGCAGTGCTACGAGCAGGCGTTACGCGCGCAGCAGAAACCCGGCGTCGCGTAGGTTCACGCGGCTCGGCTGAGACGGGGCGTTCTCGGCTTCGAGGGCTTTGCGGGCGAGCTGGAAGTTCTGCCGCATCAACTCGCGTTTTTCCTCCTCGACGACAGCCAACTGCTTCTCCAGTTCGGCGATGCGGTTCTCGTAGGCGGCGAACCGGTCCTGGACGTTCACCTGCGCCTTGGCGATCCGTTCTTCGAGGTCGGCCATGCGTTTGGTGGCTTCGGCCTGCGTATCGATCAGGGTCTCGCGTTGCGCGAACAGGGCCTGCACGAGCCGGTTCATCATCATCCGCGCCAGATGCGGAATCAGCGCCATCCGCAAGGCCGTGGACCCGCCTGCGGAGCGTTCCGCGGCGGGCCGAATCAATTCCATGCCCTCGGCAACAGGAGAACTCGCGTGCCGGGTCGGTTCCGCCGGGAAGAATTCCGTGATGGAATACGGGGGCACGACGATCTGGTCCGCGCAATTCGTGCAGGAGACAACGGCGCCAATGCCATCTTCGACGACGGCAAGCTTCTGGCCACAATTCAGGCAACGAAACTTGATCACGACTCGATCACGGTCCCTCCTTGGTGAAACCGTTGGCCACAGAATGCCGCGGCGCGGCGCGTCCGTCAATCCAAATTCCGCCGTTTCGTGCGAAAAATGCGGCTGTTTGAACTTGCCGTGACTCGGCGACGGCGGTGCATGTTCTTGCAGCGGCGCGGGGGTGTGCTAATACTGGGGCCGCCATGGGACTCCGAATCGAGGATTTTCAGCATGAGATTGCCGACGCGGCGAAGAGCTACGACAAATTCGTCGTCTGCGTCGAGAAGACGCCGGACGAATTTCTCAAGAGCCTGCAGTCGCTGATGGGAAAGGCGATCAACGCGTTCGAGAATCGCGCGCCGGGCCTGCGTCACGGCATCGCGCTGGATCGTCACGTGACCATCATGCTCAGCCAGAATGACGACGCGCGCCCGTTGTGCGGGGTGTATTTCAACCTGCACTCGCCGTTCCGCAAGAAATCCGGGTGAGGCGCGAACCGGCGGCAAAATCTGAGTGCATCGGAGCGGGTCTGTGGCTAGAGTGCACGCGCGAGTATGGCCAAACGGACGGACATCCATAAGATCTTGATCATCGGCAGCGGCCCGATTGTGATCGGCCAGGCCTGCGAGTTTGACTATTCGGGGACGCAGGCGTGCAAAGCCCTGCGCGAAGAGGGGTACAAGGTCGTGTTGGTCAACTCGAACCCGGCGACGATCATGACCGATCCCGAGTTCGCCGACGGCACGTACATCGAGCCTATCACGCCCGAGGTGGTCGAGAAAATCATCGAACGCGAGAAACCCGATGCGCTCCTGCCGACGCTTGGCGGCCAGACGGGCCTCAACACGGCGATGGCGTTGTGGCGCAACGGCACGCTGCAAAAGCACGGGGTCGAGATGATCGGCGCGAAGGCCGAGGCCATCGAGAAAGGCGAAGACCGCCTCAAATTCAAGCAGTGCATGCAGAAGATCGGGCTCGATGTGCCGGTCAGCGGCGTGGCGCACACGTTGGAGGAGGCGCGCGAGATTACGCGGATGATCGGTCGGTTCCCGGTGATCATCCGCCCGGCGTACACGCTCGGCGGCACGGGCGGCGGCATCGCCTACAATCGGGAGGAATTCGACGCGATGGCCCAGGGCGGCCTCGACGCGTCGCCCGTCACCGAAATCCTCGTGGAAGAATCGCTCATCGGCTGGAAGGAATTCGAGACCGAGGTGATGCGCGATAGGGCCGACAATTGCGTCATCGTGTGCTCGATTGAAAATTTCGACCCGATGGGCGTGCACACGGGCGACTCGATCACCGTCGCGCCGATCCAGACGCTGACCGACAAGGAATGGCAGATCATGCGGGATGCGAGTTTCGCCTGCATCCGCGAGATCGGGGTCGAGACGGGCGGGTCGAACATCCAGTTCGCGGTCAACCCCGACAACGGCCGGTTGTGCGTGATCGAGATGAACCCGCGCGTGAGCCGGTCCAGCGCGCTCGCGTCCAAGGCCACGGGTTTCCCGATTGCCAAGATCGCCGCCAAGCTCGCGGTCGGCTACACACTCGATGAAATCCCGAACGATATTACCAAGTCAACTCCCGCCAGTTTCGAGCCGACCATTGATTATGTCGTCGTGAAGGTGCCGCGGTTCGCCTTCGAGAAATTTCCCGCAGGCTGATCCCACGCTGACCACGCAGATGAAATCGGTCGGCGAAGTGATGGCGATCGGGCGCACGTTCAAGGAGGCGCTGCAGAAGGCGCTCCGCTCGCTGGAAATCGGCGCGCCGGGGCTGAGCGGGGGACGACGCTGGGGCGGCCGCGAGCTTCCGCCCCGCGAGGAGATCGAGGGCAAACTCATCACGCCGTGCGCCGAACGCATTTTCTACATCCGCCATGCTTTGCGCGCCGGCTTCGATCTCGACGCCATTTACCAACTGACCAAGATCGACCGCTGGTTCCTCCACAACATCAAGGAAATCGTGGACATGGAGGAAGAACTGGCAAAGGCGGGAAGTCTGAAGGAGTTGGTGTAGCGATCACAGGGAGACCTTCGGTCGAAATCCGTGCGCGGTCAGGAGACCGGCGCACAACCAGACTGCCGCGAATGAGATTCGCGGCTACAAACAGGATGGGGCTTACGCGAAGCCGGCGATTGGATGCGGGATGTAGGGTTGTTCCAGAGACGCGACTTCGTCCGGGGTGAGTCGGATCGATAATGCGGCGACGGCGTCCTCGATATGTTGCGGTTTCGTCGCGCCGACGATGGGCGCCGTGATGAACGGTTTCTGGAGCATCCACGCCAGCGCGATCCGGGCTTGCGGGACGCCGCGCTTTTTGGCGAGCTCGGTCACGCGGTCGACGATCAGTTTGTCGGACGCTTCCGTCTTGCCGTACAGTATATTCCCGAACTCATCCGACCCCGACCGCTCGGTGGTCGCTTTCTGTTCCCAGGGACGGGTCAATCGTCCCCGTGCGAGGGGGCTCCACGGGATCACGCCGATTTTTTCCGCCTGGCAGAGCGGCATCATCTCGCGTTCTTCTTCGCGGTAGAGAAGGTTGTAATGGTTCTGCATCGAGACGAACCGCGTCCAACCGTGGCGCTCGGCCAGGTCCAGCGCCTTGCAGAACTGCCAGGCAAACATCGACGAGGCCCCGATGTAGCGCGCCTTGCCCGCTTTCACCACGTCGTGCAACGCTTCGAGCGTCTCCTCGATCGGCGTGTCGTAGTCCCAGCGATGAATCTGGTACAGGTCGACGTACTCCATGCCGAGTCGGCGCAGGCTCGCGTCGATCTCGCTCATGATCGCCTTGCGGGACAGGCCCTTTCCATTCGGGTCGGGCCGCATCTGGCCGTGGACTTTCGTCGCCAACACGAATTCGTCCCGTTTCGCGAAATCCCGCAACGCCCGGCCGACGATCTCCTCGCTCGTGCCGTCCGAGTACACGTTGGCCGTGTCGAAAAAGTTGATGCCGACTTCGAGGGCCCGTTTGATGAATGGCCGGCTCTGATCTTCCGGGAGCGACCACCGGTGACTGCCCCGTTCCGGCACCCCGTAGCTCATGCACCCGAGGCACAACCGCGATACTTTCACCCCGCTCTTGCCTAGATTTACGTAGTCCATGATTGATCGTCTCCGTTATGAAAACTGCGCGGTAGTGTAATGCAACCGGGGAGAGTTGGAAAGCTACGGCTCGTGGTCCGCCATCAAATCGCCCTGCGGAATTCAGTTATCTTGCGCGTTGAGACAATTCGTAAATCGCGAACATCAGTGCCAGGAACAGCAGTACAAGGGCCAGTTTGCCGTAGTCGTTCACAACCTGTTCCAGAAGCCACTGAATCGTTTTCATGATGGACTTCATTCTCGCTCCTGTTTGGCGGCCTTGATCGCGGCTAATCGCGTGGGCTTGGTCCGGGCTACCGCCGACGGCCCTGACTTTGGTGCTCAAGGTGCTCCACCCTAGTCAGGGAAGTGGTGCGGGTGCAACGGCGAGAGTGCGAACACTGCCGTCAGCGTTCGCGAAGAGCAGCAAAGGCGTCGTCAGGTACTGTCCTCACGATCTTCTGCACTTGGCGCGGCGAAATCCCAAAGCGCATGGCTGTGCAACGCACTGCGTAGGTACGCGGCCTCGGCATCCCGTATTTGACCTGCTCTACATCGTAAGTCGTGACGTCCAAGAATTGGGATCCCAAGCGTCCCCCAAGGGCGTGCCACTCTGCGTCGCTCAATCTCGACTTCGCACGCTGCTTTATTCTCTTGTACCTCTGGTTGTTGTAAATGTGTGCATTTACTGCAATGGTAGCAAACTGCACTTGCTCTGACGTGTTGTGTTGGAGAGGCATGCGTAGTCGATTCTTGATGAACCTTTGGGTTTTTGGGCCCAGCGAAAATCTGACCCGCATCAACTCTCTGCGAAAGAACTCACGAACGAATCCCTGTTTAAGATTTGGGCTACCACCCCCTTTTCGTTGAGGTAGCAGTTCACGAAGGAGCTGGTTCGCTTGTGCCGCATGCCTGCCTTTGCCGTTGTGTGCGACGAAGAAGAGCCTAGCGAGAAGGTTTGCGATTTCCGGTTCAGAAAGCGCCTTAATTGGATCGAAACGCATGAGAGGAGGCAGGAATCGCCGCGGGTTATTCAACACCAAGTCAAGCCATCGTGGATGCCGCTCTTGACTCTGATATACGCGTTTGTCACCAACAACCATCAAAAACGTAACACGCGGTTTTCCGGTGGAATCCCGGGTCTGAACCCGTTTCAACCGCTGCCACAAACGATAATCATCATCGTCGTATCTTCCGTAGCGGACCGCGGTTTCCAAGTCCCGCCCAGCTAGCGCGGATGCGTCCCGCAGGGACTTGTAGGTGAGCGGCGTGCTCTCCTTTGGCACGAGCTTCCCAACTTCACGGCCTTTGTAGCGTTTTGAGGCGATCTTCTTCGGCTTGGCTGTGGGAGAAGTCGCTTTCTTCGCCATGCCGTGAAGTGTAGCCAGACGGTGGGCATTCGACAAGTCTGGATGGTTTTTTTGGGCGCGTGCCGACAGAGCCACGCCTGAGGCGGGCAAGCGGCGCGGCTACAACGGCGGGCGGGAACGACAGAGACCCCTTCCTTCGGCTTCGCTCAGGACAAGCTTGCTCGGGGTGGCGGCTTCCGGCGGGCGCTGACCCTCACCTTGATCCTCTCCCCCAAGGGGCGAGGAGGCGGGCGGAGGAGCAAATATCTTTTTTTGACCTCCCATCGGAATTATATGGACAAGTGGTATGCGGATATGTATAGTCGGGGCGGTTTGGGTTGTTTGATTTTTGAAATATGGGGCATAGATGTTCACCACGAAGGGCACGGGGCACGGCGACGGCGGGATACACCCGTCGAACGGGGCATCCCGCCCTACAACCGGAAAGGCGGCGCGGTGGGCCAGCTGCCCTACAATTCGGGACGGCCGGCGGTCATAGACCGCCGCTACAAGCGAGGAGAGCTGCAAAAGGGGGGAAATTGCGAAACGAACCCAATGTTTTATTGACAAAAACAAGTGTGGATGGAGCTTGTGGTGCAGGTGGTTAGAGGCTTTTATGGATCTGTTTTTTGGTTGGGTTCGTTCCGCCAAAAATTGGGTTCGGTCGGCCCCCAAGACCGTCAATTGACCGCAGATTTGCCATGAATTCAGCCGTTACTTGTCAAAATCGGGAGGGTTCGCTAAGGTCGAGGGCGATGGCGAGTATCTCCAGGCAGTCACTTCTTCACAGGGCGAAGTCCATGGGGTTCTCCGACCGGCAGATCGCGCTGCTGGTGGGGAGCACGGAGGACGAGGTGCGGGCGTTGCGGAAGCGGGTCGGGCTGGCGCCGTCGTATCGGCTGGTGGACACGTGCGCGGCGGAATTCGAGGCGTACACGCCGTATTACTATTCGACGTACGACACGGGCGACGACGAGGTGCGGAAGACCGATACGCGGAAGGTGATGATCCTCGGCGGCGGCCCGAACCGGATCGGCCAGGGGATCGAGTTCGACTACTGCTGCGTGCACGCGGCGTTCGCGCTGAAGGAACTCGGGTTCGAGACGATCATGGTGAATTCGAACCCCGAGACGGTGTCGACCGATTACGACACGAGCGACAAATTGTTTTTCGAGCCGTTGACGCTCGAGGACGTGCTGCACATTTACGAGCGGGAGAAATGCTGGGGGGCAATCGCGCAGTTCGGCGGGCAGACGCCGCTGAACCTGGCGCTCGGCCTGCAGAAGAACGGCGTCAACATCATCGGCACCACGCCGCAGAGCATCGAGATCGCCGAGGACCGGAAATTGTTTTCCGCGATGCTCGACAAACTCGGGATTCCGCAGCCGCCGAACGGGCTGGCCACGAACGAGGAGGAGGCGCTGGCCGCGGCGCACAAGGTCGGTTATCCCGTGCTGGTGCGTCCGTCGTTCGTGCTCGGCGGACGGGCGATGCAGATCGTGTACAGCGACGACGAGGTGCGGCATTACATGCGGTTCGCCGTGGAAGCGTCGCCGGAGCGGCCGGTGCTGGTCGACAAATTTTTGGAAGAAGCGTTTGAAGTGGATGTGGATTGCATTGCCGACATTGGCGTTGGGGGGAACACGGTCGTGGTCGGCGGGATGCTGGAGCATATCGAGTTCGCGGGCTGCCACAGCGGGGACGCGGCGATGGTGTTGCCGCCGCATTCGATCTGGGACAAGAACATCGAGACGATGCGGCGCCACACGGAGGCGATGGCGCGGGAGTTGAAGGTCGCGGGCCTGATGAACGTGCAGTTCGCGATCAAGGGTTGGAATGTGTGGGTGCTGGAGGTGAACCCGCGGGCGTCGCGGACGGTGCCGTTTGTCAGCAAGGCGATTGGCGTGCCGCTGGCCAAGCTCGCGGCGAAAGTGATGACAGGGAAGAAGCTGACGGAGCTCGGGTTCACGGAGGAGATCCGGCCGAAGTTTTTTTCGGTGAAGGAATCGGTGTTCCCGTTCAGCAAATTTCCCGGGCAGGACATTTTGCTCGGGCCCGAGATGCGGTCGACGGGCGAGGTCATGGGCATCGGTGAGGATTGGGGCGTGGCGTACGCGAAATCGCAAATGGCGGCCGCGCCGGCGTTGCCGCAGACGGGCCGCATTTTCATCAGCGTGCGCGATTCCGACAAGAAGAACGTGGTGGCGCTGGCCGAGGAGTTCGGCAAGCTCGGTTTCGAGTTGTGCGCGACGAGCGGCACGGCGAAGGTGTTGCAGGCGGGCGGGGTCAAGGTCGAGACGTTGTACAAGCTTGCCGAGGGCCGGCCGAACGTGCTCGACATGATCAAGAACGGCGAGGTGCATCTCATCATCAACACGCCCGCGGGCAAATCACCGCGGGTGGATGAGGTGCGGATTCGGTCGGCGGCGGTGGCCCGCAAGGTACCGATTATGACGACGCTGGCGGGCGCGAACGCGGCGTTGCTCGGCATCAAGGCGATGCGGGACACGGGGCTCAGTGTTCGCTCGCTGCAGGAATACCACGCCGATTTGGGGCATGAGTAGGCCGCGATCAGGCCGCTTCTTCGCCTTCGGGAGCGAGTTCCACCTTCGGGCCGATGCGCAGGTCCGCGTTCAAACCGCCGCCGTCCTCGACGACGAGGTGCTCGGTGTGAACTTCGCCTTCGAGCAGGCCGCCCGGTTTTATGGTAACAACGCCGGTGGCTTCGAGCCGGGCGCGGAACGTGCCATGGACCTCGACGTTGTGATATTTCGCTTCCTGCTTGAACTTGAAATCCGCTCCCGACGCGATGCGAAGATCAGGACCCGACACGGCTTTTTCCGAGAAGATCGCGCCCGCGCCAAGCTCGAGCGTCCGCAGCGCGCGGGCGCGTCCGCCTTCAATGATCCCTTCCAGGATAACGTCGGCGCCGATGAGATCGCCGTTCTTCAGGACGCCGGTCGGGGTGAGACGGATGGTGCCCGCGGTCTTGATCGTGTCGACCCACTCGGTATCGATGACGTGATCGCCGAGGTCGAGCAACGCGCGGCACTTGGGGCAATGCGTGGTGGTCGCGCGTCCATGCACCTGAAATTTGTACCCGCACTCGTAACAGTCGATCTGGTGTTTGACGGGGAGGGCGGTCCGCGCCATCCGCGCGCCCGGTTTCTGGGGGTCGTGCGCCGCTTCGTCGGACGCGCCATGCTCGTCCGTCGCGGGCGGTTGCGTGGCGGGCAACGGCTTGGTGCGCGCGACGGCGCGAATGGTCGCGTAGCTATCGAGTGTATTGACCTTGCGGTTCTTCGCCACCGCTCGCTCCCGTCTTCATGCGCGCCGCGAACGGCACGGCGCACGTTAGCGCCGCGCAAACGATCGGACCGTCGCGGCTTCGGCGTGTTCTTCGTCGGCTGCCTCAGCCGCCGCGCTCACGACCGGCGCCACGCCGCTGATCGGCGACCCCGAGGGATTGACCTCGGAACGGCCGATGAACGTCACGCCGTCCTCGACGCTCAGGCGCTTCGCGCGGATGTCGCCCGTGACGCGGGCCGTCGATTTCATCTCGATGCGGTCCTTGGCGGTGATATTGCCCTGGACCGCGCCTTCGATGCAGGCGGAGCTGACGACAATGTTGCCCTTGATCTGCGCCGATTTGCCGATGACGGCGTCGCCGGTGCAATGTAATTCGCCCTCGAGCTTCCCGTCGATGCGCAGGGAGCCGGACCCTTTGATGGTGCCGGTGATTTCGACTTCGCTGGAAATGACTGACTGCGGAGCTGCGTTGCTGTCCATAAGTTTGTCCTCCAAGTTTCCTCCATTGGGCGGGACGCGATGCCCGCTGCCCAAACTCGCTGAGTTTAGAATCGCAGAGATCGGCGGCGCTGACAAGGCGAAATACCGCGCGGCGCGAAAAAGATGCGGGTACGGGACGGCGACGGTCAGTGGCCTTTCAGCAGTTGCTGAAACGCGGGGGACAGGCGCAACTCGGAGAAATCGGGCTCGGCCTTCGCGAGCGCCCTCAATTTCGGATCGAGATGCAGGGCGTTTCGGAGCATCTCGATGGCTTCCTGCGGGCGTTGCTGCATGGCGCGGTAGCAGGCCATGTTGTAATGCGCCAGAGCGTCCTGGGGATTGGCGTCGAAGGCCCGTTGCAGCGTGTTCACGGCCGCATCGAGCGATTGCGTGCGCCGGCGAATGTAGGCGAGATTGATCCAGATGCCGGCGTCGCGCGGATTCAATTCGGCGAGCTTGGCGATAAACGGCTCGGCCTCGCTCAATCGGTTGGCCTGCCAGAGCGCGGCGGACTTGATGGCAATCGCTTGCGGGAAGATTCGGAGAGAGCGAGAGCGCGATGTCGGCTTCGCGCACGGCATCGTCGTACATCCTCAGGTCCAGGTACCCGGACGCGTACTCGACGTGTTTCTGAACTTCGGGCTTCATGGCTCGAACTCCTTTATTACTATGGCACCGCTACAAAAATATAGCAAGCGCCCCCGCATTTTGCCATGGTAGCGATATGTTCTACAAGGCGTTGGTGCGTCCTTGGCTCTTTCAGACCGATCCCGAAACGGCCCACGAGCGCGCGTTGACTCTGGCCGCGTCGATCGGGCGCTGCCGCATCGCGCGGGACGCCATCGAGACGGCGTTCGCGTTCGAGGACCGACGGCTGCGCCAGACCGTGTTCGGAATCGAGTTTCCCAATCCGGTTGGATTGGCGGCCGGTTACGACAAGAACGCGGTCGGATTGGAATTGTGGCCGGCGTTTGGATTCGGTTTTGTGGAGATCGGCAGCGTGACCTTGGACTCGCAACCGGGCACCGAACCGCCGCGGCTTTTCCGGCAGCCCGGGCAGCGCGCACTCATCAACCGCATGGGCTTCAATAACGATGGCGCCGAGGCGATTGCGGCGCGTGTCCCGCCGCCACCGCACCGCATCCCGGTCGGCGTCAACGTTGGCAAGAACCGTGACGTGGATCTGGCGCGCGCCGGGGAGAATTACGCGGCCACCATCGACAAATTCCGCGACCGTGCGGATTTCTTCGTCATCAACGTCAGTTCGCCCAACACGCCCGGCTTGCGGAAACTTCAGGACAAAGAGATGCTGGATGAGTTGTTGAGCCGGGTTGCCGGACTGCGGATCACCGCGCCAGTCCTTTTGAAGATCGCCCCGGATTTGACGTTCGACCAAATCGATGATGTGGTCGGCTTGGTCGAGCAACACAAGCTCGCGGGGGTCGTCGCCACAAATACGACGATCGATCATCCGACACCTCCGGAGGGTGGATTGAGCGGTGCGCCGTTACGGGCGAGGGCGACCGAGTGCGTGCGCCACATCCGCCGACAAACCAAAGGACGCTTGCCCATCATCGGCGTGGGCGGCGTTTTCACCGCCGCCGATGCGTACGAGAAAATCTGCGCGGGCGCGTGCCTCGTCGAGGTGTGGACGGGCATGATCTTCGAGGGGCCGTCCATCGTGCGTAACATCAATCGCGGACTCCTGCGATTGCTTGCGCGCGACGGATTTGGCAGCATAGCCGACGCGGTGGGAACGGAATGAACGAGACGCCCAAACTTTGGCCGCCAGCCTGGTCGCTGATCCGGGGACAGCAACGCCCCGCGTTGGTCGGCCTGGCGCTGACCATTCTCAGCATCGCGGCGAGCCTGTTGCAGCCGTGGCCGCTGAAAATCATCGTGGATAGCATCCTCGGCGTCGTCCCGATGCCGGCGTGGCTGGGCTCGTTCGCCAACGACAAAGCCGGCCGCCCTGTTGGTCGTGTGCCTCGCGCTGTTGGTAATTTACCTGGTTCGCGGCGGCCTGAGCGCGTGGGGCACGACGTATCTGGTGCGCGCCGGCCTGCGCATGACTCAGGAATTGCGCTACCGCGTATACGAGCATTTGCAGAAGTTGAGCCTCGTGTTTCACGACAGCCGCGCGGTGGGCGATTCGATCTATCGGGTGACGTGGGACACATACTCGATCCAGACGATCTTCAATGGCGGTCTCATCCCGCTCGTGTCTTCGGCGGTGACGCTCCTCGGGATGGTGATCATCATGCTGCGCTTCGACATCGTGCTGACCCTGCTCGCGCTGGCCGTCGCGCCCGCGCTGGCGTTGACCATCAAGCACTACAACCGGCTCATCGCGGATGTGTCGACGCAATACCACACGCACGAGAGCAAGGTCAGCGCCATGATCCAGGAATCGCTCTCGTCGATCCGCACCATCCAGGCGTTCGCGCGCGAGGAGGACGAGGTTCGCCGCTTCGGCGAAGGCGCGGCGCAAAGCGTGGACGCGAACGTGCACATGACGAAGGTGCAGGTCGTGTCCTCGTTCGTCGTCGGCCTCATCACGTCCGTCGGCACCGTGGCGATGATTTGGATCGGTGGCCGGCGCGTGCTCGAAGGCCGGCTCAGCATCGGTGAGCTGCTCGTGTTCATCACCTACGTCGGCATGCTCTACGGGCCGATGAGCACCATCAGCGACATCGCCACCGCGATCCAGGGCGCGCTCACTCCGTTCCGCCGCGTCATCGAGATCCTCGAAACGAATCCCACCATCCACGACGCGCCCAACGCCCGCCCGCTGCCGCGATCCGACGGCGTCGTCCGCTTCGAGAACGTGTGGTTCGGCTACGACCCGAACCGGCCCGTCCTCAAGGGCATCGACTTCGAGGGACGACCGGGCCAGTTGGTCGCGCTGGTCGGACCGAGTGGCGTGGGCAAATCCACGCTCCTGAGTTTGTTGCTCCGGTTCTACGATCCCCAGAAGGGACGCGTGCTCCTCGACGGCCACGACATCCGCGAATTCCAATATCGCTCGGTGCGCCGCCAGATCGCCGTCGTCCCGCAGGAACCCGTGCTGTTCTCGACCACCGTGCGCGACAACATCGCCTACGGCCGGCCCGACGCGACATTGGACGAGATCGTCGCCGCCGCCCGCGAGGCCGAGGCCGACGATTTCATCCGCGCGATGCCGCAAGGCTACGACGCGCCCATCGGCGAACGCGGCGTGACGCTCTCGGGCGGTCAACGCCAACGCCTCGCGCTCGCCCGCGCCTTCCTGAAAAATTCGTCCATCCTCATCCTCGACGAACCGACCACCGCACTCGACGCCGAAACGGAAGCCGCGGTGCTGCGGTCCCTCGACCGCCTCCGCAAAGGCCGCACGGTGTTCGTCGTCGCGCATCGAATGTCAACCGTCCGCCAGGCCGACCTGTTGCTCGTCATGCACGACGGCCAAATCGTCGAGCGCGGTCGCCACGACGATCTGGTCGCGCGCGGCGGGCACTACGCCCGCGTGTGCGAACTCCAGTTCGGCGGCCCCGCATAATGACGATCCATGGATAAGATCATCGTCACCAGCGGATGGGGCGCGGGCTATCCCGAAGGCGGCGGGATGCAATGGCTCAATCTCCATTACCTCGCCGGCCTGCGGGCGCTGGGTTTCGAGGTCTTCTGGCTCGATATTCTCGGCCCGCCCAAAAAACACGAGAGCCGTTCCCCCGCCGACATGGTCGACGCCTTCCGAACGCAGTGCGAGCAATTCGGCCTCGGCGAACACTGGGCGGTCATCTATGACGACCGCGAAGTTTTCGGTATCAAAGAACAGTCAGGTGCGCTCCTTGTGCGGCGACTGCGCACTGCTCATCAATCTCTGCGGCGCGCTCAAGAACGATGACCTGTTGCGCCGCGTCAAACGCCGCGCCTACTTCGATCTCGATCCCGGCTTCACGCAAATCTGGGCCCAGGAATGGGATATGGACCTCAGCAAGCACAACCTCTTCTTCACCGTCGGCCTCAACGTCGGCCAGCCGGGCTTCCCGATCCCGTTCCGCGGCATCGAATGGCAAACCTTCCTGCCGCCCGTCGCCCTCGAGTATTGGCCCGTGCAGACCGACGCCACCGCGCCGAACTTCACCACCATCGGCCAGTGGCGCGGCCAGTACGCCGTCTGGAACAACGAGGTCTACGGCCCGAAATGCGACGAGTTCCTCAAGATCGCCGAACTGCCCCGGCGAACGCCCCAGCCCATCGAGCTCGCCCTGCTCATCGGCGACTCCGAGGTCACCGACATCGCCGCCCTCCGCGACAACGGCTGGCAACTCTCCAATCCCCACGAGTCCGCCGGCGGACGCGACGGCTTCCGTTCCTACATCCAGAAATCCCGCGCCGAGTTCAGCGTCGCCAAACACGGCTACGTGAAAACGCAAAGCGGCTGGCTCAGCGACCGCACGACGTGTTATCTCGCGTCGGGCCGGCCCGCGCTCGTCCAGGAAACCGGCGTGAGCAAACACCTGCCCACCGGCAACGGCCTCGTCACCTTCACCACCATCGACGAAGCCGTTCGCGGCATCGAATCCATCAATGCCGATTACCCAGCCCACTGCGCCGCCGCCCGCAAACTCGCCGAGGACAAACTTCGCCGCCCCAAAAGTCCTCCAATCCATCCTCGAACGCGCCTCCGTGCTCTAGAACCCACCCCGACCGAACCCATTTTTAGGGGGAACGAACCCAACGAAAAAGTCCGCCCATAAAAACCATTAACTACCTGCACCACAAGCTCCACTGGCACTAGTTTTTGTCAATAAAACATTGGGTTCGTTTCGCAAAGAGTGCCTTTTTTGCGGCCCCCTCCTCCTGTAGCGGCGGTCTACGACCGCCGGTCGTCCCGTCGCCTTTCCGGTTGTAGGGCGAGCGTCCCGCTTGCCGTCGTACTGTGGCCACGGCGCTCTGCCTGCCCTGAGCCTGTCGAAGGGTCGCCGTGTTCTGCCGGTTGTCATGCTGAGCTTGCCGAAGCATCTCTGTCGTGTCGTTTCCCCCATCCCCTTATGTCAAACAACCCAAACCACCCCGACCCTACCACGAACGCCAGACCGTGTCTAGAAGAATTATCGGTTAAAGATAGGCGACTTGGTCGGACGGCCTTGCGCCGACTCCGAGATTGAGCGGGCTCCCGGCCTGTCTATTGTGGGGTTGGATGGCCCCCGTCAGATTAAGGACTTTTGGCGGCGTCCTTATCCATAGCAGCTTTCGTTCTTTCGATGAGTTTCAGGTTTGGGCGCTTGGATCCAGTAACATGTTTTGCGACAGCCATCGCCGCCAAACGCCGCAATTCCTGCCGCGTTCTTTCCGTCACGAACCCGACCTTGTATTCTCCCCACAGAGCCGCGTACACCCTAGACAAATAATAGGAGTTCTTTTTCTCCCTCACGATAAAACGCTCGACCTCCTTTTCCCAACCCGGTGGCCGCTGCCGGACCATCAACATAAGCACCAGCCCCTCTCCAATGTCACCCGGATTCGTGCGGACATAGTTTGTCAAGAGAGCCCCCATCTTCTTTGAAAAGATATCCTCCTGATACCACCTTACAACGTTGTGCATGATCGCCGACATAATTGCTTCCCATATCTCCGCGGCGGACTTGAATCCGTCAAAGGTTTTATCGAGAGAAAAGTTCATCCCCTCAAATGTTGCCCTCTTGTGGTCAGCCAGAACGGGGGACAACACCATCAGTATCTGGCACACCCGAATCCAGCAGGTCAACACCTCCTCGAGTAATCTGGTTTTTGCGGCCGGCGGGACATGGTCGCTGTTGCGTAGCGCACGAGCTGCGCCTTTCATTGCCTGTATCATCTGCCTAAGCGATGATTCCTCAATGAACTGCGCAAGCGCTTGGTTGTATGGTTTTGCACGATTATAACCAGAATCCGCGAGCGCATCCTTTACCTCCGCTGGTAAAGACGACTCGGCTATACTCTCGGTCACTTCGCGTTGAAGCCGTTCGAGGACTTCGTCATTCGGCGACCACTGGGCGATTTTCAACGGATTAAACTCAGCCGGGATCCGCGTTCGACTCAGAAACTCTGCGTTCATAACCTTCAGATCTTCGGTTAACCGAATGACTGCGTCTTCCCGCCTTCTATCAATCCCCCGCCGGCTTGCTTCTGAACCGAAAGAAGCTGTTGTCGAACGTGAATTGGTAGGCGATGTAACACTGGAACTGCGTTGGACCGTCAATCGACCGGCCCGCGGACAACAGCAGATGATGCTGGTCGCTGAAATCAATGACCGTGCCGACATTGAACGCGGTGCCGACGTTGGGAAAATCCACCTGCACCTGCGTTTGATGATACACCTCCGCGCCGATGAGGACATTCGTCAGGACCTGTTTCTGCAGCACACCGCCCACAAACTCCCAATTCCTGTTGCCGTCAAACGAGTTGATGCCGTAGCCGCCGCCGCCATACGCCGTCCAGTCACCCCAACTCTTTTGCAGCCACACGGGCACGAATCCCTGTAGATGGCCCGTGCCGAGATTCTCCCGGCTGCTGCCCGTGGGAACCTCCACCAGCGGGAAAACGCCCACCTGCGGCATCCAATCCGTCTCCTGGATGAACCGAAACTTCACGCCCAGTTCCGTGTCGCCATAACCGTAATGGGCGGCGCTGGCCGATGGAGCGTCGTACGCCAGCGGCGCGATCAGATGAAGTTGCACGTTGGAAATGACCCCGTAGTTCAGCTCGAAATGCGGCCCGGTGCCCGACCAGTCGCCCGGCACTTTGGCGTCCTGCGACGCGACATAGAATTCCCAATGCTGGTAATCCACCGGCTCGGGGTCGTCGGTGAAGAACGGCGGCCCACCGTACGCGGTTCCGACGATGGTCGCGCTGAGGATTGCCAGCCGGGCGACAACGGACATGTGTCGTGTGGTTCGCATGGTGTGTCTGCCGTCAATCGCCAATCAAATAGAACCCGATGATGATCAGCCCGCCCGTCACCACTCCCGCCAGGATCGTCCCGATCAATCGGTTGACGCTCATCTTCACTCCCTGACCGCCGTTGGCCCGCGCGAACACCCAGCCGCAGAAGCCGAACAAAATGAGGATGATGGCGCTGTGGGAAGCCCAGTGATGGCCCGTCAGCTTTTGCAGCCCAGCTTGGACGGCCGGACTCTCCTCTTTCGCGACCACCAGCAGCGCATTGACCACGCTGGCGAGCGCCGCGGACAGCCCGAACGAGATCGTGTATTTCGTGACGCCGGCGGTTTGCATGTTCGGGGTCATTCTTGGTCTCACTTCGCCAGCAGCGCCACCTTGACTCCCATCGCAATGATTGCCCCCTCGCCCTCCATCATCAACGCAATCAGGGCAATCGTGCCTGCCACCCAAAGCACCACCCGGCGCGCGTCCTTGTTCACCGCGAGGTTGTTCGACGCGGCGATCGGCAGATACGTGACCAGCATCAGCAACATGATGACCAGGTGTTCCTTTGTCTCCATGAAAAAACCGTGCGCGAACGGCCATGGCCCCTTCAGGATGATCGCTTTGTCCACCTTGTAGAAAACCACGTACCAGTAGCCGGCAATGCAAAACGCCAGCCACATGAAAATCGCCGCCGCCCAACACATCCCCCGGATCCGTGCCTGGTTCGTCTCGGAGGCGTGCAACACATCGACGAAAATCCACACGGCCGCGACGATGCAAGCCACCCCGAACAAGACATGCGCCATCAAAATCAGTTCCGTCATGTTGTTGCCGCCCAAAAATTCTCCGCTGCCAGTCGATCTCGCCACCAAATCTTGCATATCCGACCTCAGAAGCAACCGCAAAGTTAGCTTCCTGATGACCGCAGGGTGCCGCCATCGTCGCGAAATCGTGGTATGTTTGTCCCAATCGACTGACCATGTTCGGATTCAAGACCAGACGCCGCCATCGCCTCCGGTCGCAGCCGTTTCCCGCGTCCTGGCTGGCCATCGTCCAGCGCAACGTCCCCCACTACCAGCGGCTGACCCGCGCCGAGCAGGAGGATTTGCGGGAAACCATCCAGGTCTTTATCGCCGAGAAAAACTTCGAGGGTTGTGGCGGCCTGGAAATGACCGACGAAATCAAGGTTACCATCGCCGCCTACGCGTGCATTCTCTTGTTGCATATCGAGCACCACGACTACTATCCCCGCCTCCAATCGATCCTCGTCTACCCCGATGCCTATTTCGTCCGCGTCACGCGCTGGGGGCCGAACAACGAGATCGTCGAAGCTCACGAACAGCGCGTCGGCGAATCCTGGCGCACCGGCGTCGTGGTCATCTCGTGGAACCACGTCCTCCATCGCCCCTCGGACCCGAGCGGCGGACGAAACGTCGCCCTCCACGAGTTCGCCCACCAGCTCGACGGGGAAAACGGGTTCGTGGACGGCGCGCCGGCGTTGCCCAAGACATCCATGTACCGGGCGTGGGCACGGATTCTCGGCCGGGAATACCAGGCGTTGGCCGAGGCCGCCGATGCCGACCGCCCCACCCTCCTCGACAAGTACGGGGCGACCAATCCCGCCGAGTTCTTCGCCGTGGTGACCGAATACTTCTTCGAGCAGCCCCGGCAGCTCCAGCAACTGCACCCGGAACTTTACGATGAGCTGAAGTTGTATTATAGGCAGGACCCGGCTAAAGCCGGCTCGACCGCAGGAACGCCGCAGCCAACGGAAAGATGAACAGGAGCGCACCATGCCATATCTGAAAATCACGACCAGCAAACCCATCGACGCTGAACCCAAACTCAAGCTGCTCAAAGCCGCGTCCAAAACGATCGCCGCGGAACTCGGCAAGCCCGAGCAATATATGATGGTCTCGGCGGAAACCCCGGTCTCCATGCTGTTCGGAGGCAGCGATGCGCCGTGCGCCTTCCTCGAATTGCGCGGCATCGGCCTGCCGATCTCCAGGACCGAGAAGTTGTCGCAAGTGCTCTGCGCGCTGGTCGAGTCCCACGCCGGCATCCCCCAAGCCGGGTCTACATCAATTTCTCCGATGTCCCCACCAACCTCTGGGGCTGGAACAGCGAGACCTTCTGAGCAATCGCAACGGGACGTCGACTTCTCGCAAATCAGTCGACGAGTTGAACCGCCAGTTCCTGGATATTAACGAGGCCATCCGTCTTTTCGTTATATCCGTCGAAGCCTTTTATCATCCTGACAACGATCACGTTCTTCCCCGGAATGATCACCAGGTATTGCCCAAGGTATCCCTCGGCGTAATAGCCGATAATATTCTTCCCGACCTCTCTTCTCGTCAGGTTCCCCGCGTGGGAACCGAGAGCGGACATGATCTGTTCCTGCCATCGCTCCCCAAACGCCTTTTGAGCGGCGGCATGCAGCGCGCTCCGGCTGTCGTAGCTCCCCTTTAACAAACGAACCTTGGCGATGAAGTCGGCGTTGACGCCTTTGGCCGCCAACTGGCTGATTTGATCGTCGTCGATAATGTAGGTGATGTGGTCGGGTATCAGCCACCACAACAAGCCGCACTCCGGTCTCTGCGTTTGTCCCGGTTGCAGTGAGAGATCGAACCAGCTTTCGGCGATGATTTGTTGGCCGGCCCATTTCCCCTTGTTGAGAACCAGTTGGCCGATCTTGGCGAAATCCGACGGCAAAATCTGCAGCCCGGCCATCGCTGACGGATTGCCCGCTTTGTCGAGCGCCCAAGAGTAATCGGTGACCCCCAGTGGAGCAAAGATCTCGTCGCGGATGTACGAGTCCATCCTCTTGCCCGAGGCTTTTTGCACGATTCCCGCGAGCAAGTTTACGGCCTTGTTGTTATAGGAGAAGACCGCGCCGGGTTCATCCGTGAGTTCGGCCGTCAGGGCAAGTTGCACAAAGTCCGGGCTCGGGTAGATCTCCAAGTCGGCTTGCGGGAAGTTCTGCAGGCCGGAGGTGTGATTGAGGAGCTGCTTGATCGTGATCGCTTTCTTCCGACCCTGCTTCCATTCCGGATAAAAGTCGGAAACGGGCTGATCCATCGGCTTGATCTTCCCGTCCGTGATCAATTTGCCGATGGCGAGGTTGACCACCGATTTGGTCGCGGACATCGCCTCGATCTTCCTCGGCGATTTTCCGAAATACCATTCGCCATACGGCTTGCCATCCTTCCAGACCACCAACGCGTCGGAATGCGCCTTTTGTGCTTCATCCACGAGCCGGTCCAGCGCGTCTTTCTTGATCTGATTTTGCCCAACGCAAACCGCCTGCAGGCCGATGCTGGCAATAATCGCCAGCAGCGCCTCCCTTGAACCTCTCCGCAATATCATGTGAGCCGACCTTTACCCGCCACCTGCGCTTCGCGACCAGACTGGCCATTCAGTCTCCTCAACCAACATCGTATCATCCCGACCCGTGCCTCTCCAAAGCCTTTTTGCTGCTCTGGCGCTTTTCATTGCCAGCGGCTTCGCACAACCGCTAACATGCGCCGTGCACACGCTCACGAACGCCCCACCCCGGGTTGTCTTCGAAGACGACGACGTGCTCGTGGTAGACAAACCGGGCGGGATGGTCTGCCACTCGGCGCAGCGTCCCGAGTACGGCTCGCTCGCCGACTGGTTGCGCGACCACGGCGTGCCCACTCCCCGCATGATCAACCGTCTCGACCGCGAAACGAGCGGCCTGATCGTCGTCGCGAAAAATGAGTCCGCCGCGAAGACGCTCGGCAAAGCCGTCCTGAAGCGCGAAATCGAAAAAGAGTATCAGGCGATTTGCTGGGGCGAATTCGAGCAGGACCGTGGCTCGATCGACCAACCCATCGCCGTCAGCCAAACTTCGGTCGTGTACACCAAGCGCGTGGTGGACAGCGCCGCCGGCAAACCGAGCCGGACCGAGTACACCGTCGAGAAACGGTTGCGCGGGTTTACCGTGGTCCGATTGACGCCGCGCACGGGCCGGGCCCACCAATTGCGCGTGCACCTGGCCTGGCTCGATCATCCGATTGTCGGCGACAAGGTGTACGGGCCCGACGAAACGCTGTATTTGCAGTTCATCAAGGACGGCGTCACAAATGCGATGCTGGACAGGCTCCTGCTGCCGCGCCACGCCTTGCACGCCGAGCGGGTGGCGTTCCGTCATCCGCGCACGCGGGAACGCGCCAGCCTTCGTCGCGCTGTTGCCCGACGACATGCGAACCTTCATCGAGGAGCACGCGTAAATGTTGTCTCTCCTCGACAACAAAGGATTCCGCCGATTGTGGATCTCGCAGATCGCGCTGGCGCTGGGCGACGCCGTGATGCAGATGGGCTTGCTCGAGTACTTCCGCGTGCACGGTTACAGCGAGCGCACCGAGACGGCGAAAATGTTCTTCGCGGTCGCCCTGCCGGGCATGCTGCTCGGGCCGCTCGCCATCGCCTACGTGGACCGCTGGCAACGGCGGCACGTCCTGATCGTGAGCGACGCCTCGCGGGCGCTGATTGTCGTCGTGATCGCCGCGTGGCTCTTGCCGGTCGTGATGGGCCGGGTCGCATTCCGCAATCTCTTTGCCGTGTACGTCCTGATTCTCGTCATCGGGTCGATTACGACCTTTTATTATCCGGCGCGCTACGCGCTGATGCCCAACCTCGTCGGCAACGAGCGGCTGATCCAAGCCAATACGCTCTTTACCACCAGCCTGGCCATCGCCGGCGTCGGCGGCCGGGCCATCGGCGGGTTCGTGGCGGAACGAATTGGCGTGGAATGGGCGATCCTCTCGAACGCCGTCGCGTACATCGTCGCCACCGTCCTGGTCTGGCGCATCCAGATGGACCCGCACGCCACGACGGGCGGTCCCGATGCGAAAGAATCCGGCGGCTGGGGCGACCTGAAAACGGGGCTTGTCTACCTCTGGCAACACCACAGCGCGTTGTCGCTGTCCCTGTTGTCGGCTGTGTTCGCCTTCCTCGGCGGCGTGTTCGCCGTCGAGATCGTCGGTTACACGATGGAAACGCTGGGCCTGCGGACCGGCGGGTTTGGCTATCTGCTGGTCGCCGCCGGCGCGGGCGCGGCGCTCGGCATCGGCCTGGTGGGACGCGGCAAACCATGGACGAAGGCGACCTGGTTGCCATTCGTCCAATTGTTGCTCGTCGGCGCGAGTGCTCATCCTGATGGGCCTGACGGCGCGCGTCTGGATCACGGTCCTGCTCCTGTTCGTGCTCGGCGCCATTGCCGCAACGATCCTGATCCCGATCGACGCCAAGCTGCAGGAAGAGGTCGACGACAAACGGCGCGGCGCGGTGTTTGCCGCGCGCGGGATGCTCACCTCGGCGACCATGATCGTGGCGTTCTGGCTGCAATTCGGCACCAAACTATTTCAGCGCACGCCCGCGCCGCAGATCATGTTATGGCTCGGGTTTGGCTCGATTGCTGCAGCAATTTTGACCCTGTTGACCCTGCGCTGGGGCCGCCAGAAGCTGCGGTCGGGCACTGTGGCTTGACCGGCTTCCAGCGCCTCGGTACAGTTTCGCTGCGGGCAACCGCGACACAGGACATCTGAGGAACGAATGCTGCAATACGTACTCCGTTTCGTCGCCGGCAAGGACCAGGGAAGGGAATTCCCCCTGCCGCAGGACTTGTACATCGTCATCGGTCGCGTCAGCGACGTCGATGTGCTGTTGCTCGACGAAAAAGTGTCCCGCAAACACGCCAAAATCTCGACCCACGGCGGCAAGGTCATCATCGAGGACCTCGCGTCGCGGAACGGCACGTTCGTCAACGGCGCCCGCATCCGCAGCACCGAACTGAAAGAGGGCGACCAGATCATCATCGGGTCGTCCACCATCAAGGTGGTGTCCGTCGCCGAACTGAAACCGCGGGCGACGCCAACCGCCGCGCCCGCCGGGGCGAAAACCCCCGAAAGCCCGGCGACCGCCGGCTCGGCCCTCATCTCGGGTTCCATTCACGAGATGCCCCTGCCCGATCTGCTCCAATTGTTCACCAACTCGCGCAAGAGCGGCGTCATGACCATCCGGTCCGACCGCGGCGTGGGCAAGCTCTACCTTCGCGACGGCCAGGTGTACGATGCCGAGATCGAGAGCAACCCGATCGTGAAATCGCGCAAGGCGTTCTACCGCATGTTCGCATGGACCGAGGGCTCGTTTGACCTGAGGCCCGCCGGCGATCATCGCGCTCCGGAGGAAATCACGGAGTCCACCACGTCCCTGATCCTCGAAGGCGTCCGCCAGTTGGACGAAATTCGCATCCTCGAACCGAAACTGCCGCGGCCCGGGGCGCGACTGCACGTGGCCGAACCCCTGCCCGGCAATCTGCGCGACCTGGCGACCGAAGAGATCCAGCTATTCCAGCTCGTGCTCCACCACAACACGCTGGAGACCGCCATCGACAATTTTCCAGGAACGGATTTCGAGGCCTACACCTGCCTCATGGACCTGCTCCGCCGCGGCTTTGTCACTTCCGGGTGAGGGGGCGGGGTTTCGCCTGCTGTTTGATGACACCCCTCTCAAAACTCATGCCAGTGAACCTACGCAGGCGAACAATATGCCGAGAACGACGCCGCAGCCAATGGCAACCCTAAACAACAACAACGCCTGACTCCTCGCACCGAATATCAGCAACGCAAGCAGGCCAATAACAATGCCGGTGACCACGCCTCCACTGAGACCTGCTCGAATCGTGGATAGCAACGACGCACTGCCAACCTTGACGACGATCGTGCTCCCCCGGGGTGGTAGAGAATACGAGCCACCAACTGGCCCACACCAACTCCTATGACAGCTCCGGCGACGAGCCCCGCCGAAACCAGCCAGCTCTTCTTGATGAGCCAGACGAGCCACGCGCCGGCGATAGCGCCAGTGGCAACCGCCACTGAAACTGCGAGCGCAGCAAGCTCAACAACTCTGTCTCCGGGGTTGAGGCCTTGCGGTGTCATCCTATCCTCCCACGTGTATGTCAGGTCTATTTATTATGCAATTCCCTGTTCACCTGCCACAGCACGTCCGGCTAGAACAATTCGTTTTCCTTCGCGCCGGCCTTCACGCCGAGTTTCTTGTACGCCAACTCCGTCGGCACGCGGCCCTGCGGGTGTGCGCTTGAGATAGCCTTCCTGGATCAGGAACGGCTCGTACACTTCTTCGAGCGTGTCGGGTTCCTCGCCGACCGCCACCGCCAGCGAACTGATGCCGACCGGTTTGCCGCCGAATTTGTGCACGAGCGTTTCGAGGATGCGCTTGTCCATCTCGTCGAGGCCGTGTTCGTCGATATCGAGCATGGCCAGCGCCTTATCGGCGATGTCTTTGGTGATTTTCTTCGACTTCGCCTTCACCTGCGCGTAGTCGCGGACGCGCTTGAGTAAATTATTGGCGATACGCGGCGTGCCGCGCGAACGACCGGCGATCTCGGTCGCGCCGCCCTCGTCAATGTCCACGTTCAGGATGCGCGACGAACGATGGATGATCGTGGTCAATTCACCGGCGCTGTAGTAATCGAGCCGCTCGGTGATGGGAAACCGCGACCGCAACGGCGCGGTCAGCAGCCCGCTGCGCGTGGTCGCGCCGATAAGAGTGAACCGGGGCAAATTCAGGCGGACGCTGTGCGCGTTCGGGCCCTGGTCGATCACGATATCGAACCGGTAATCCTCCATCGCCGGATACAGGTATTCCTCGACGACCTTTTGCAGGCGATGAATCTCGTCGATGAACAACACGTCGCCCTTGTCGAGCTTGGTCAGCAGGCCGGCGAGGTTGGCCGCCTTTTCGAGCGCGGGACCGCTGGTGACGACGATATTGACGCCCATCGCCTTGGCGAGGATATGGGCGAGCGTGGTCTTGCCCAAACCCGGCGGGCCGCTGAGCAGGATATGGTCGAGCGATTCCTTCCGCTGCCGCGCGGCCTCGACCGCCAGTTCCAGCCGTTCCTTCACCTTGCCCTGTCCCTGGAAATCGGCGAACAGACCGGGACGCAGCGACACGTCCAGCGTCTTGTCGTGAATGGTCTCCGTGACGAACCGCTCGGCCATGCGGGCAAGATGCGAAACGCCACCCCAAACCGCAAGACGAAAAGGCCGGGCCGCCCCGGGTGCATCTGGACACAGTCACTGAATTGTAGCCCCGACAACCGATGTCGGGGTGTGTTCTCGCCGCGAAAGAGTTTCGCGGCTACAAGCGTTGCGTTTCGTTGGTGGCAGCGCCCGGATACGTCCATCGTCTGTTTCGTTGTGACGGAGGCGGCGGATGATGCTACGTTAGCGCCGACGTGAGTTTTTCGTCCAAAAACCTGGCGGCGTTTTACTATCAGTTGGGCACGCTGGTGCAAGCGGGCGTGCCGATCCAGGCCGCCCTGCGGTCGATACGGAAAACCGCGCCGCGGACGATGCGGTCCACCGTGGCGGAGTTGTCCGATCTCGTCAACGGAGGCATGCCGGTGCACGAGGCGATGGAACGCTACGGCCGGGGGTTCGCGCCGCTCGACAAACACGCCCTCGACATGAGCGGCCGCAGTGGCGCGCTCGACATCGGGTTGTTGTCGTTGAGCAAGTATTACGAGAGCCGCGCGGCGGCGCGCAACAAGCTCATCGCCGGCTCGATGTACCCGGCGTTGCTGCTGCTCGTGGCGGTGTTCGGGTCTCGTTTCCCGTCGTTCTTCCTCGGCGCGGCCAGCGGGAAACCGTACACCACGCTCGATTATCTGCGGGACACGGCCGGGGTTCTCGGCGGGCTGGCACTGATTGGCGGCGGCACCGTGTGGCTGGTGCGACGGTCATTGTCCGTGCCGGGCCTGAACGTGGTCGTGGACCGCCTGCTCCGTGCGGTGCCGGTGTTGGGACGGCTGCGGTTCGATTACGCGCTGGTCCGGTGGGTGTCGTCGATCCGGTTGATGTTGCGGGCCGGGATTGGCGTCGTGCCCGCGCTCGAGTACGCCAGCCGCACGGCGGACAGTCCCTTGATCGCGTATGGCTACGCGAAAGCCGCGCCGCTGATCGGCAGCGAACTCCAGGTCAGCCAGGCCCTCGCGACGACGGACGTGTTTCCCGAGTATCTCATCCAGTTTTGGGCCACGGGCGAGCAGAGCGGGCGGTTGGACGACATGCTTGATCGGTTGGAAAAGTATTACGAGGACCGCTGGCGCCGCAGTCTCGACCAAGCGGTGACCTGGCTGCCGCGAATCGCCTACGCGCTCGTCGCGCTGTACGTAGCGTACACAATCCTCGGCATGTACAATACGTACTTCCATCAGTATGACGAGCTCCTGAAATGAGTCGGAACTGGGCTGGCATGACATCGCGAAAATTGGCCCTCGCTGTCGTCCTGATCCTCGGCGTATCGGCCTGCCGAACCACCCCGCCGCCAAACCAGCCGCAGGCCGGCCAGCCGCCCGTCGCGCGCCAGGTCGCGCACGTGACCACACTTCACGGCGAGCGTTTGGTGGATCCTTATTACTGGCTGCGCGAGAAGGACAATCCCGCCGTTCTCGACTATCTCCGCGCCGAAGACGCGTACACGGACGCGTTCATGAAGCCTACGAAGCCCCTGCAGGACAAGATTTACAACGAGATGCTGGCGCGGGTGCAGGAGCCGGACGACACCGTGCCGTACCGTGACGGCGATTGGTTGTATTACCGTCGCACCGAGCCGGGGAAACAGTATCCCACGTACCTGCGCAAACGCGCGTCCACGAACGCGACGGAGGAAATCATGCTCGACCTGAACGCCATGGCCGTCGGCAAGGAGTTCCTCGACGTTGGCGTGTCCGAAGTGAGCGACGACGGCAACTGGCTGGCGTTCAGCACGGACGAGACCGGGGCTCGCGATTACACGCTGTACGTGAAAGACCTGCGGACGGGCGCATTGTCGAGCGAGAAGATTCCGCGGGTCGACACCGTCGCGTGGGCGAGCGACAGCCAGACGCTGTTCTACACCACCGAAGACGACGCGAAACGGGCGTACCGGGTCTGGCGGCATAAACTGGGCGACAAGTCGGACACGCTCGTGTACGAGGAGACGGACGCGTTGTTCACGGTGGAGGTCGACCGTTCCCACAGCAAACGGTTCGTGTACGTCGCCATTGGCAGCAAGACGACGGACGAAGTCCGCTATCTGCGGGCGGATCATCCCGACGAGCCGTTGGAGATATTGAGCCCGCGGGAACAGGACCGCGAATACAGCGCGGACGACGGCGGCGACTTTTTCTACATTCGCACGAACGACAAGGGGCGGAATTTCCGGCTCGTGGCCGCACCCATCGCCGATCCGCGCCGCGAGAACTGGAAAGAGATCGTGCCGGTCCGCGACGACGTGTCGCTCGACGATTTCGGCGTGTTTTCACATCACATCGCGCTCATCGAACGGGCGGATGGGCTGCCGCAAATCCGCGTGTACGACATCGGCACGGGCTCGTCGTTTTTCATCCAGTGGCCCGAATCGGCCTACGCGGTCGCGGCGGGTGACAATGCGGTGTTCGACACGAACGTGCTGCGGATTACCTACGAATCCCTGACGACGCCGCTTTCCGTTTACGACTTCGACATGACCACGCACGAGCGGACATTGATGAAGCGGCAGATCGTGAAAGGCGGATACGATCCCAACCGCTACCAATCCGAGCGGATTTTCGCCACGGCGGCTGACGGGGCGCGGATTCCCATCTCGCTCGTCTATCGGAAAGACCTCAAGCGCGCGACGGGCAATCCGTTGTGGTTGTACGGGTACGGCTCGTACGGGTTGCCCACGGATGTCTGGTTTTCGTCGGGCCGGCTGAGCCTGCTCGACCGCGGGCTGATCGTGGCGATTGCGCACGTGCGCGGCGGCGGCGAATACGGCAAGCACTGGCACGACCAGGGGCGGATGCTGGCCAAGTGCAATACGTTTACCGATTTCATCGCCTGCGCCGAGACGCTCGTGGCGCGTCGCTATACCGACCCGCAGCATCTGGCCATCGAGGGCGGCAGCGCGGGCGGTCTGCTGATCGGCGCCGTGCTGAACATGCGCCCGCATTTGTTCAAGGCGGCGCTGCTCGAGATGCCGTTCGTCGATGTGCTCAACACGATGCTCGACGAATCGTTGCCGCTGACGGTCGGTGAATTCGAGGAATGGGGCAACCCGAAAGTTCGCGGATCAGTTCGCGTACATGAAGACGTACAGTCCCTACGACAACATTAAGCCGCAGGCGTACCCGGCGATGCTGGTCGAGTCGTCGCTGAACGACAGCCAGGTGATGTACTGGGAACCGGCGAAGTACGTGGCCAAACTCCGCGCCACCAAGACCGATTCCCGTCCGCTCCTGCTGAAGATGAATTTGGAGCCGTCCGGCCACAACGGCAAGAGTGGCCGGTACGATGCCTTGCGCGATACCGCGTTCGAATACGCGTTCGTTCTCACGCAGTTGGGAATCGAACAGTGACCGTTACGCGGTCCGCAGCGCGGTGCGGACGATTTCCTCGACCGTCGCTTTCGGGCCGGCGGTCCCGGCGGCGGTGAGGACGGCCTTGTGGGCGTCGACCTGCTTGTAGCCGAGCGAGACGAGGGCGAGAACGGCGTCGATGAGCTTTTGTTCCTCGGGCGTGGCGGCGCGGCCCTTCGTCTCGAACGCCGCCGCCCCGCCGATCTTGTCCTTCAACTCGACCACGAGACGCTCGGCGGTCTTTTTGCCGATGCCGCGCAGGGTGGACAGGGTTTTGGTGTCGCCGCTGGCAATCGCGCCGCGCAACGCCGAGATCGACGTGCTGCTGAGAATGTTCAGGGCGAGTTTCGGGCCGATCCCGCTGATGCTGATGAGCAGCAGGAACATCTCGCGCTCGTCGGGTGTGACGAACCCGAACAATTGCTGCGCGCCATCCTGGGAAACGACGTGGTGATACGTGAGCAGTTTCACGTCCGCGCCCCGGGCCGGCAGCTTGTCGTAGCTCGACAGCGGAATGAACACGGCGTAGCCAACGCCCTGGCAGTCCACGACCACATGCGTCGGCGTGGATTCCGCGAGTTTGCCGTGGAGGTACGCGATCACAGGCACGAATTACCACGAATCAGACACGAATGACACGAAGTTTTTCGGCGGGCCGGCGTAACCGCAAACGCACGCGAATCAACGCGAATTAAGGGACGCAGATCTTAAGAGGCGCTCTACTGGGGGCGCTTCTCTTGCAGTTCCTTTTGCTGCACCCTTCGGCCTGTTATGAAGGCAACCGCGAGACTGACAACCGTCGTGCCGCCGATGACTCCTGCAACGGTGTCGTGGTTGTTCATAGCCAAATACGCCGCTGCCAGTATCCCGATCACTCCTATGGCCAACCCGAATTGTTGACCTCGTGCTGCCAGCGCCTGCTGGCTTGCGATAACGGTTTTCTCCAATCCGATGCGATGATCTGATTGATTCTCAGCCATCTTCATTATTCGGTCTGCGCCCTGAGGAATGATTTCCCCGTATCTGGCGAGTGTCTCGGCGTCAGGAAGCGGCCCTTGGTGATACACCATCATTTCGGTCACTTGATACGAAGCGCGCATCAAGGCAGGACGCTTATCTTGTGGGATGCTTTTCAGCAGGCCGGGCGCAGCGGCCTCAAACAACTGCTCGAACTTTTTTATGTATTTTACATCGACCGGCGATTGCTGTTTTCCGGACTGAATCTCGGGTGGCTGCTGGTTGGTTTTTGCAGCCATTTCTCACAGCACGAGTGGCAGTTCAGTTTGCAGGGGATCGTACTGCTTCATCCCGTTTCTGATGTCCTGTCCAACCATCTGCCAGTCGGAGCGAATTGCCTTGCCATCAGCCGCTTGGGGTGTGCGCGAATAGTTGTAATAGAAGAAATTCCCCCCGATGTTGAGCACTGAACCGACTCCGAGTCTGAAACTAGATGTTGGTGTGAGAAAATCTGTCCCGAAATCCATTGTGTTGTCTACCTCTTTCCCTCGATAATACTGGTGCTGGTTGCCAGATATTCCTGATGCCCATACCCTAGCATCAATCTCTTCCCGATACAATCTAGTCTAACCAAGTTGTCGTCAAGTACAAATTCACGTAACGTCAACGCTTAGAAGGGGTTGGTTTTTTTATGCCGGGCTATAGCCGATCTGCACTCTAGCAGATTCGCTAGGCGTCTTAGGCATTTTAATTGAACGTGTTCTAAATCTCCTTCGCCGGTTTGACCTGGATGCCGCGGCAGTTGTGAGCGTGGCAGATGGCGAGGGCGAGGGCGTCACCGGCGTCGGCCTGGGGAATCTCCGAAAGTCCGAGCATCGCCTTGACCATGTTGCCGACCTGGGTTTTGCCGGCGCCGCCGAGGCCGGTGACCGCCTGTTTCACCTTGCGCGGGGCGTACTCGTAGATCGGGAGATTGTTCTCCGCAGCGGCGGCGATGACGACGCCGCGTACCTGGCCGAGCGTGAACGCGATGCGCGTGTTCTGAACGTAGACCAATCCTTCGATCGCCACCTCGTTGGGTTTGTGGGCCTTGATGAGTTTCCTGACCTCGTCGCCGATCCGCACCAGGCACCGGGACGGAGGAAGCTTCGGCGGGTTCTTGACGGCTCCGTGACACAGCGCGAACATCTGGTTGCCGTGAACCTCGACGACGCCGAAGCCGGTGCTGCGGAGGCTGGGGTCAATGCCAAGGATAATCATCGTATACACGGCGGCAGCGGACCGCCGCTACAGTTACGCGGCGGGGGTGGAGGACACTTTCTCGATGACGTCGTCGGGGATATCTTCGTTGGAATAGACGTTCTGGACGTCGTCGTTGTCTTCGAGCGCGTCGATCAGCGCCAGCACTGCGCGCGCGGTCTTTTCGTCCGTGACGGGCACCGGTGTGAGCGGCAATTGCGCGATCTCGGCCAACTGCGGTTTGATGCCTTTGGCTTCGAGGGCCTTGTGGACGGCCTCGAATTGATGCGGGTCGGTCAGGATTTCATACGTGTCGGGATGCGCGATCATGTCATCAGCCCCGGCGTCGAGGGCGAGACTCATGAGGTCGTCTTCCCCGATCTGTTCTTTGGGAACGAGAATCTGGCCCTTGCGATGAAACAGGTGTTTCACCGCGCCCGTGACACCCAGATTGCCCCCGTGCTTGGTAAAGAGGGTCCGAATCTCGGCGGCTGTGCGATTCTTGCTGTCGGTGAGCAGGTCGACCAGCAACGCCACGCCGCCGGGGGCAAAGCCTTCGTAGGTGACCTCCTCGTAACTGACGCCGGGAAGTTCGCCTGTGCCCTTCTTGATGGCGCGGTCAATGTTGTCGGCGGGCATGTTGACGGCACGGGCTTTCATCAGGATGGTGCGCAGCCGGGGATTGAAACCGGGGTCGCCGCCGCCGTGCTTGGCGGCCACGGTCATTTCCTTGCCGAGCTTGGCGAAGACCTTGCCGCGCTTGGAGTCAACCACGCCCTTGGTGTGCTTGATCTTCGACCACTTGGAATGACCTGACATGGTGGAGAAATCTTAGCTTGCTGACGGTCGGGTTTCCATATAATTTATCGGTGTTTCGGCAAGAGCGGCGATTGCCGATAACGCCCGGCGGTCGCAGACCGCCGCTACAGGTGCGCGGGTGGTGGAATTGGCAGACACGTACGTTTGAGGGGCGTATGGCGAAAGCCGTGCAGGTTCAAGTCCTGTCCCGCGCACCACTTCTAAAACACCAATGAAATGGCCTGTTTCCTCGATTCCCACCGTCCGTAGGCCCGCTCGCATAACCATTTGGCATAACACGGGCTAGAATTTGTGCGGTATTTTTGTGATCGTAGAAACCGTCCCCGTACCCCCTCTTTTCGTGCGAGGGGGCACCCCCACGGCGTACCCCCAAAACCTCACCCCCCTTTTGTGCGCGTAGGTGGAACGTGACTCCTTTAACATATCCTTTCACAAAGAGAGCCGCACCGCCTTTTCCTTTGGCTGCTGTAGGCCCATGCGGTTGTTTTTTCTCCCGCTCGGAAAACAATTGCACGTTGCGGCCTGGTTTGTGATTGGCTTGTCAGGACAGATGCCAGGGGCGTACAATGCGCGGCAATAGGAGAGACACGAAGCACTGACCGAAAACAACAACTGACCAACAATTTTGCGTAGCTGCGGCTACGGTCTCACGAGAAAACCGCGAATTTTCAATGTGCAGAGGCCGACCGAGCACGCGTCCACAAGGGCGCGGCTTGGCGTTTCTCTCTGCACAGGCGCTTCGCGGTGCCTCTCGTGGGGGGTGCGTTGAGTTCGCGCCCCTCTCTTTGTTGCTGGGGGCCATTATACATGAAGAGAATTGTACCATTTAGACGGACGCGAATCGTTATCTCAATTGCTCTCGGTGTAATTGCTTTTGCCTTTGTTGGAATTGGTGTTTGGTATGAGTCACATTCGGAAGGTGACACCCCGGAGAGGATTAAAGAGGCGAAGGATTCGCTTGAGCAGATTCGGCAGTTCGCCATCAGTAACACCACGAGCGAGGAAGAAAAGTTGTGGGTCTTATTGCTTTCCACCAACGGAATGAATAGGGACAACTCTTTGATTTTCCAAGGCAAGGCTTTGGCGTATTTGAAGGAGAAACCAGAAATTTGCGACCGTTGGGTCTGGGACGAGCGTTTTGATTGGGCTAAGGATGCGTTCCACGTAGGCCCGCCGACTTCGGAGTTGGCTTGGAGGAGCATTCGCTTCGGCCTGTTGGCTTCTGCCATCATCACCCCGGTCTCTTGGCTGGCACTTCTTGTGGTGTCTTGGCTGGCAATGCTTGTGTGGCCCCGGCTCAGGGATGGATACAAGTTTTCCAATCTCGGAGTCAAACGGCTATTCATTGTCGGCCTCGTTGCTGTTCCCCTGTTTGTAGGCGTTGTGTTCAATCTACGTGAGCATAAGGCGGGTGACTACGACTTTTCTTTTCCGGGATTCTTGGCGTTCGCATTTGTCACGCTGCCTGCCTATCTGGTCGCTGTACGCATCGCCCTATGGGTACACGACGGTTTTGCCGCCACTCACCGGGCGCAGAATGGCGCGCCCCCTAACGTCGCCGCATCTCCCGAACCCGCCCGCAATCAGCAGACGCCCAAACCACCGTTGAAACAATCACCAATGAAAAAAATGCTGATCCGGTTTGGGCTGGGGATGGGCTTCTTCGTTGTGCTGCGTCTCTTGGCTACTGCGGCTCACGTCGATGAACGCGTAGGGAATGGCATTTGCGGAATACTTACGGCGGTTTTCATTACTGCGGTGTACTACTACCAAAAGAGGCAGTAATCAGACGCCAGACTTGACAGAATCCATTTTGGAACGTTAGGTCGTACGAGAAAGGAAAACCCAATGAAAGAACCGGGACTAGATGATCGTCATCGCGACAAGGGGCGTCCAAAGTCTGGCGAGATTCAGCAGAAGCGCGGCGACACGCTCAACAAGAACCTGCCACACCCGATCCCGCAGTTCCGCGCCGACACGAAGCTCGAAACGATGCGAAAGGCAACCGGCAAGACGAGCGAGGAAGCTGTTCGGAGGGCCGCCAAGAAGCTGCGCCGCTAATCGGTTGCCGCTGCTTTGCCGCGTTGTTGTGGGCCTGATTCGTCATTCAGCCCGTTGTTTTTTGGACTGGCCTATTTTCCCGTGAACGGATGCGAGAAACGCTTTGCCTTTCTTGCCTGTGGAACGCGCGTTGCCATGCGGCATCCACCCTTCTGCCCTGGCCAGCCTAGCTGAGGCGGTGAGGCATTCTCTGAGTGCGGCGTTACGATGGCAGCCAGTCACGGTCGGGTCTTCGCTCTGCTTGCGCCAGTGGTGGAAGGCTTCGCGCAGTCGATCCAGTGCTTGCTCAGCGGGCGTCGGGGACGGATGCTGTTTCAAGAATAGGGCGGTGTCGAATGCGTTGGTGCGAATCACATTCCACACCTGGCGCTCGGTCAGCCCGGTAGTCTTGGCGGTCGTTTTGACATTGCCCGTCCAGTGGTCTACAACCGATTGGATGCGTTCTTTGTTCACGGAATTAGGTGAGCCAAAGTGATAATTTCGATAATTGGATTGTGGCGCGCACTTGTCGGCCTTTGAGCACTGTAAGTCGTTGCGCCCCCAAGAACATCGTGGAATTCTCTAGGGCGGGGAGATGGTCAGACCTGTGCAGCAAAGGATACATAAACATGAAGAGCCGCGCGAAAAAATTACAAAATTTCCCGCTCCGCTGAGTGTGCTGAGTTTCCCGCGCTGAAACAGGTAAACTCCTAGTTCTCTCTCCCGTGAGAGGTTTACCCCATTTCAGCGATTCAAACTCAGCACACTCAGCACCGCAAACAACAATGGCTTCTCCCGGAAAAACAAGCAGGGCTATGGCCCTGACTTGCTTCACGACAGGAAATCATCCCATGCTTGCTTGTTGGCCACCGCAACGGCCCCCCGTGGTTTGATCGTGAACAAGGTAAAACCAAGACGGTCTTTATCCCGCTTCGTGTCGAACATCTCCGCGATGTACGGCCACAAGACCGCGAGGCGCTTTCCAAGTCGCTTGGCGCTCCACAGCCTGTTACCACGCGGGCCATGAGCGGCAGCCGAAAAATCGGTGTCGTGTTGGGCCAGTATGTCCAGTAACTTCGCAGCCGTTCCTACGAATTTCGCGCCCTCGGCAATCGCGGCCAATAACGCCGCTCCCACAGGGTCATTTTCCAGACAGAAACGCGCCTTGTCGCTCTCAGCAGCCCGCAACGCCGCGATTGCCTCTTGCTCGTGCCCCAACGCGCGACCAAGCCTCACGGCCAACGCTGCGAAGTCTGGATGCCGTCGATTCAGTCCAGACGGTACGGCGGCGCTATCGGCAACGGCCTTCGCAAGGGTGTGGGCAATCCACGACAGGCCCGCGTCTCGATTAGCCGCGATTTCCGTAGACAGGGCTTCGTCAGAAGTCTCGCCGTCGCGCTGATTCATACGGGCAACCAGGAGTCTATCGGCAAGGCCCGCGTCAGCCGCGAAAGTCGGATTGCAAGTTGTCACGGCCAGCCACGCGCGCGGACGCATTTCGACGCGCCCGCTATCGGTGTAGAGCTTGCGCGGAAACACGCCCGCGCCAGTTGACGCGCTGGCAATCGCATCGGCCAGCCACGCAACGCGCGTGTCAACATTGTCCAGAGCGTACACCCCGCCCGCGTCCAGATTCACCCAAAACGCAACCTGGCTTTTTTCCGTGTCGCTCGGCTCCTCTACACATTGCGGCAGCCCGTACAACTCGGCAACGCCGCGAACGATCCGCGTCTTTCCTGAGCGTATCGGCCCAGCTAAAACGAACGGCGGTTTACACACTGGTAAAGTCGCAAACGATAGCGCCCAAAGTTTCAACAACATCGCGCCGTGATCGTCCGCATGGTTGGCCTTGGAAAACAGGCTACACGATATGAACGGGTCAACAGGTTCCACTAATTTCCACGGGGGCAGCGTTGCGCCCGCGCCGAATAACACGCCGTCAATTCCGTTGTCGCAGGGTTCAACCCCGTTCGCCGTGATCTTCGCAACCAGGCCGTCGCCATTGGACAGGTAGCACGCGCCCGACCTTGACGCCCAAAAACTTTCTGGAATGACGGCGCTGGTGTGCGGGCCGCTAAGGGAAGCCGTTTCGACGGCGGAAAGCACGAACCTAAAGACGGGCGCACTCCGATTGATCTTGGCCCACTCCGATAGCCAAGCAACAAAGGCGTCAGACTGGACGCGCTCCAGGCGTTTCGTTTCGCCGTCAAAAAACATGGCCGTGGCAAAGTCCCTGTGTTGCGCGTGATAGTAAAAACTCCCGCGCGTGGCAAGGGCGTCAACGACTATCTTCGCCACAAGATTGTTCTTTTGAGTGGGTGTGTGATTCTGGTTGGTCAACACGTCAACGATTTGCCCTTTGATGTCGATAACGGGTACGCTGCTTGTCGTGCCAGTTGGCCCGAATATGCGGAGCGCATCGGCTTCGCGCGCTTCCTGCGTCTGACTGCCCGCTTTGTTCTGAGCGTACTTCGCCGCGTTACGTGACAGCGTTCGCAACTCGGCTTCGGAGAATGGCGGGCTGTTTCGGTCGTTCCAGAATTCTAGCGCCGTTTCCACGCGCGTCGCCTCACTAATCCCGTAGTCGCGCAACGTGCAAAAGACTTTGTAGGCGTTATCGTTTCCGCCGTCGCCTTGTACCGATTCTTTGGCGTCATTCAGGAGATACTGACGGCACCACGCGAGGGATTGCGGGTTGTCCCAAGCTGTGAAGGCGTCATGCTCTGTGGCGTTGGCAATCCGTTTGCCGGGGTCGTCAACGAAAGCCTTCGCCACAACGGAGCGCAGCCATTTCGGAAATACGGCAACGGCGTTGACGGCCTTAACGGTGTAGGCAACCCCTGCTTCGTTCACGCTGCCCGCTGCGACCACGTAGTTATGAAAAGCGCGGGTGTCCAGACCGGGCGCGAAGCCGACAAGACCGCGCACGTGTTTTTTCGCGTCGTCAGCGCCGCGCTTGTAATACCAATGCTCCCCCTTGCCGGGCGTCGATATGACCAGTGTGGGCGGTAGAGTGTGGCCTTCGTTCTTGGTCGCAAACTCTTTCAGCGTCTTGAATCCGTCGCCCTTGTGGCGGTCAACGTCTAGCACGATCAAACCGTCAGTGTCGTCCAGTCCGCACGCCACGCCGAAGTTACAGTCGGGGAATGCTTTCTCATACCAGCCTTTGAGCGTTTCGGGATCGTTGGAACATCGCTGGTATGGATTAGAAAGCAACGGCGGTTTTTTCAATCCTTTTGGCAGTGGAAACAGCTTGTGTCCAAAGCTTGCGTGCCACAGCGCACCGGCCAGGGGATTTGTGATTGTTGACATGGTGTTCATTCTCACTTTCCTTTATACATTTCAAAGTTCTTGCACAGCGCGAGCAGTTTCGCCCGCACAACTTCATAAGTGGCGTAGTCGGGAAGCGGGATTTGCCACGTCTGGTGCATGTAAGGCAGCATCGCCTCGATTACGGCATCTACTCCTGAATCCACCCTGGCTATCTGGAATAACGCCGCGACTTCGTTCACCTCTTTTTGACGCACAGGTTTGGGCTTCGTTTTCATGGTTGTTGTGAGGTTAGGTGATTGGTTTGCTGATCCATCTGCAATCGCAAGAAGGCCATCAGCGATTGAAAATCAATTAGTCGCGTGCCCCGACTTGCGCCACGAGGCACTAGCGAGAATGATTTGACTGGGGGTCGAAAGCCGTTCGCTTTATTCGGCAAAACGAGTTGGCAGAGTTTGCCCCTCGACAAACCCGACCAGGGGTCAAGCGTGCCACTACGGGGCAGCCGTATGGTGATCGGAGTCGGAGCCGCAACAGCGGGCACGGGGGGTGCGGCAATTGGTGCGGTAAAACCTTTGCGTTTGCTCATGGAGACACCTATCAGAAATCGAACAACTCAAATGCAGGCTTCTGTAGGACTGCGGCAATGGCGCGCTTCGTAGCCTCATCGGGCCTAGCGCGCCCCGTCTCGAATCGCGATACCTCGATTTCCTGCCTGCCGATTTTCTCAGCGAGTTGACGTTGTGTCAGACCCGCCCCAACCCTCGCGGCCTTCAACCTTAGATTTTCCGTCATGGCTGTTTCCTTTGCTGCCACTATCACAGTTCTGTTTTGAAACATGCGAGAACCTAACCCGGAATGGATGCCAATGACGGGACATAGTTGACGACGTGAACCATGTCCCAGTAGCGGGACAGAGGATAGGGAAACGGCGCGGGCGGAGAGAGAGATTGCTTTCGCTATCGGGGTGCGGACTACTTGACGTGCTTGAGCTTTATCCGGCCAAAGAGTTTCCGCGCGGCGGTGTAAGCCCTACCGCTGCCGTCACGTCTATCTGGTTTATCTGTGAGCACGCCCTTCTCTACAAGAAACTCGAAAATCTTTTTGCAGTGGTGGTGTTCGCGTCGAAGTTTTTCGATTGTGTCGGCGTTATTGAGCAGCGTCACATAAACTTTGTGGTGTGGAATCGCCGCAATCGGGTCGTCTCCGTGGCCCTGCTTTGCCCGCTCCACGGCTTTTTTCTGGCACTCTATGCCATGTGCAAAGCCGCGTAGACGCTCCGGGGCGACAAGTAGCGCATCCTCGCAGAGAACACCCCCTAAATCTTTCAACACGTCCGCGAGCTTCCACATCTTCCATTCCTCCACTTCCTTTTGCGTAGCACCAAAGTCCATTGTTTTGACGGCAAATTGGAGGGCGTGAGCATACGTGAAACCGGACAGCGCGCCCCGCCTAAACTCTGGTGACTTTTTAGACCAGCCAGTTATGTGACTTTTCAGCAGATTGGTCGTGGCCTCTCCCATCCATCGGATTTCGTTGAACGGGCACGGGGGTTTCTTCGTGTGTCCTTTCGTCATGCTGGCCTACTAGCCGCCAAGTATTCCGTGCGCTCTTTGTGCAACGCTTCCAAGCCGCGTATCATTACCGGGATTTGATTTAGGTGAGCAAACCACATGTCCGCGTCGCGCCGGGGGTCATCACACGGCAACTGCTGACGGCACAGCGGACAGACTGCCCGGTGATTGCAACCGACACGGCGCTCCATCACGTCGTTAAGTCCTGCCTCGAATTCGAGTAGAAGCTTGTCGAGCAGCGCATCCTCTGCCGGTGTCATGCTGGCTACGCCCGTCGTACCGTTGCCCGTGGCCGTCATGCCGCCCCTTTCGTTGCTTTCTTCGTTACGTCCGGCATCGCATCCACGGCGCTGCGTAGCGTGTCGGTGTCCAAATGCGTGTAGCCTTGTGACACGGCTTTCGTCTCGTGGCCTGCCAACGCCATTGCCACGGCTTCATTTGCACCCGTGCTTTTCAGGATGGACACGAAGGAATGCCGTAGGCTGTGAAAGCTCAATTCCGCCACGGGCCGCGCCGCGTTGCGCCCCTTGCCAGTGGCTTCGTGGCTTCGTGGTTGCGCCATGCCCGCGCTCACGAGCACGTCACGGAATCCGTCTGACAGTTGCGACACTTTCAACTTGTCCAGGCTTGGAAATAGCGGTGCGTTCGGGTCATCGGCGGATGGCAGGTTAGCCAGACATTCGGCGAGCGGCTTTGCCAATGGTACGAGCATACGCTTGCCAGTTTTCTTCGCCACAAACGCCACGGTGTTTTGTTGAGGGTCAACCGCGCGCCACGTCAGCCGCGCCACGTCAGACAAACGCGCGCCCGTGTAGAGACTGGTCAACGTCGCGCCGTACCAATCTGAGCCTTTGGCCGCGTCCAACACCCGCTGCAATTCGGGTAGCGTGAATCCACGGCGCTTGCTCTCACCGCGTTGCTTCAACTTGCTGACCACCTTTGCCGGATTGCTGGTTAGAAGTCCCTGCTTGAATGCTTCCTCGAAACACGCCCGCAGTACCTTGACGCCAAAGTTGGCCGTGTTGCGGGAAAGATCGCGCGCTTGCTGGTCACGGAATCGCATAACATCGGCGGGGCGGATGGTTGCAATGTCACGCTCCGCTTTGGCCCCTAGAAACGTCAGGAAGTGCTCTAGCGCGTAGTTGTACCGCGTCACCGTGGACGGCTCCGCTTCCACCTGCTTGGCGTCAAGCCACTGCTTGCACCACGCCTTGACCGTGGCGCTTGGCATTGTCTCAGCGTTGACGGCAGCGAAGATGTCATTCACGCCCCGCGCAATGACTTCGCGTGCTACCTCTGGCGTCAGCTTGCCCGTGGTGCGTCCAATCTTCTCGGCTCGCTCCCATGCACGGCAGATTTCCTCAGCCTGTTTCTTGTTTGATGTCCCTGTGGATTTGAAGTGGCGCTTACGATCTAGGCCCGTGCCAGTCGAGTAACTGCAAAACCAGTTGGGTTTTCCCTTCTGTCTATGTACGCTTGCCATGTGTCATGCTCCCGTTGAAAAACTGGCATAACGTTCGCATAACATGACACCAATGTCAAGGACGCCACGGAAGATAGCGATGCTTATTTTTACTGCCTTGCAAGGCTGGTCGTGCTCAGGGCAAGGACGTGCAGGTTCAAGTCCTGTCCCGCGCACCAATTCTTGTCTGGTTCCCACGCGATAGCGACGGTTGTTTTCCTGCAAAAAATTCCTACACGCGCGGAACCGTCTGTGCTAAGGTACGCGAAGAATGGCAGGAGATCCAATGCGAGTGCGGTTTCTGTTTCGTTCGATGATCGTCGCGGCGACACTGGCGTTTTTCGGTGGTTGCGCTTCCCGATCCACAGACAAACCCGCGCCAGCCGGGCCGCAACCCATTACGACGCAATCGGTTGCCGCACCCGCGCCAGCGTCGGAGGCCCAGACCGGCGACGAGACGACCGATGAATCCATCGGCTTTGAAATCCGACGGTTGCTCAACACCGACCCCACCACGGGCGCCGGTATCGTCGTCGAGGTTGATGGCGGCAACGTCACCCTGCGTGGCACGGCGATCAATCCGTCCGCCTCGTGGCGCGCGGAAGGGATCGCGCATTCCGTCAAGGGCGTCAAATCGGTGGTCAACCAGATCATCGTCAACATCCCCAACGTCTCACATTGACGCGCGGGTTCTGTTTCCCCTTCCGACGTCAAGGGGCAGTGTGGACCGGGGCAGACGGACGGGCGGGTTGAAACACGGCCACGCCGTATTTCCACATAAACCAGACAACCCCGACGCAGAGGATGAGAGTACCCAGCACGTACAACGCGGCGAACCGCTTCTGTGCGGGGGCGGCAAACACCGTGACTCCCTGCGGTTTCCTCAGGGAATCCCGGGCCTCCATGAGGTCCCGGATGACTTCGTCGTAAGAAGCGTATCGGTCGGCTGGGTCCTGCGCCAGCATGCGTGTGATAATCCGGATTGTGCCCCGATGAACCGCGGGGGCATCCGCCGCAAGGGACGACGCGGGATCCTCGGGTGGCCGACCCGCCAGCGCATGAAACAGCGTCGCGCCGAGTGAATAGATGTCGCTACGCTCGTCGTCCGGTTTGCCGCGAAGTTTCTCCGGCGCCACGTAGTAGGGGGTGCCCCAGATCTCTTCGGCCTCTGTCGTCTGGCTGTCTTCGGGATCGCTCCCCGGGGCGCGGATCGGGCTGAAGTCGACGAATTTGGGGACGCCATCCTCGTTGAACAGGATATTGCCCGGTTTCACGTCACGATGGAGTACGCCACGCTGGTGCGCGGCGCGCAGAGCAGAGGCGATCTGAAGGCCGATGGACAGAACTTCCGGTTCGGAGAGGCGTCCCGACTGGGTAATCCGGCTGTCGAGGCTGCCGCGGTCGCAAAGCTCCATGGCCGCGTAGTACCAGTGGTCGATCTCGCCAAAGGAATACACCTGGGCGATGTTGGGATGATTGACGGTGGCAGCGGCGCGGGCCTCGCCGGAGAACCTGGCGACGAACGCCGGATCGGAGGCAAGATTCGAGCGCAGGACTTTGAGGGCCAGATACCGGTTGAGCGGCACATCGATGGCTTTGTAGACCGTGCCGGCGCCGCCGGTGCCGATGACACTGAGCAGCAGGAAATCACCAAATTTCAAGGGGACAACCGAGGTCGCCCCGCACTGTTGGCATTCGACATGAGTGAAGCCGGTCCGCCCGGTGAGGTCGAGAATCGCCCCGCAGGAATGGCAATTGATCGAGTCCGGCACATTGCCTGGCGCGTCCATGACGGGGCGACGTTAGCACGCGCTGGAAAGCGGCAGCAACAGCAAATCGCCGCTCCGTTTTGTTGCCCGTTGGTAATCTGCAGGAGCCGGGGTGGGAAAGTCCTCGTGGACAAGCAACCCGGGCACCGCAAGAGGTGCGTGGTCAGGGAGTTGATTCACTACCTGATAGACACAGGCGTTGGTGAATCCAGAGCCAGCCGGCAGGTCGCCGGGCGCCTGGCTCGCAACCTGGATGCCCCCCGGTGTGAGCACCGTCAGGCTGTTGGTCACGATGTAGGAGAGGCCGCGAGGAGTTGTGAACGTCATGGTGATTTGGACATCCCTGTAGGTTGCGCTTGGCGCTGTGGGCGTGATCGTGGCAACGTTGGTGCTGCTGGTCATTTGGATGAGGTTACCACCCGCAATCACCGACCACGTGTACGTCCCCGCCGTGAACGGCGCCCCGTCGGCGGCGTCGCCAGTCGAAGCGTAACCGGTGAGCGTGATATTCGTTTGCGGCTGTTGGCTGCAGCCCAAGTATAACACATTCGTTGGCCCGACAACCCACGCATAGAGATTATGGAAATCCGTCCAGGTAAGCCAGTGGAAGTTGGTGGTTGTGGTGTCGTTCTGCCAACTGAGGTCGCCGTTAAAGAAACCGCGTGCCTGCGATGAATTGTAGTCGACCTCCTGATCCGCCGGCCATTCGAAGTCAGCTTCACTGATCGTGTACTCCTGCCCACCGTCCACCGTCAACCAGTAGCTTACCGACTGTGTCTCGTTGCTGTAGGAGATCGGTGGTTGGCCTCGGAATTTCACCTGGCGCAGGTCCAGCGGCGCGCCGTCCCGCCGCCGATAGTCCACCCCCTCGAATGTGAGAATGACCGTGGTGTTCGGCCTGTACCCGCGCGGCGCGAAGGTGGAGTGGCCGGGTGCCAAGCAACGGATCGTGACAGATCGACGCTCACTACCTGATCGTGAACTCTCGTACGTCGAATACACAATGATCATTCCCTGACGGCTCCTTGAAGTATAACCACACGGTCGCGGTGTATTCCCCGGGTTTCTTCAATTCGTCAGTCACCGGGCCAGAAAAACCTGGATTTGTGTATTTCTCATCCAGAAGCGTCTTCGCACCGAGAATGTTAACGACGCGGGTCGAGGCCGAATAAGGAGCTAGCAGTAGGTCTTCCGGCCCCGGGGCCGTCCCCTCCGCTGGCAAGGCGACCTCGTACTGCGCGCCGTTTCCTTTCCGGTCGATTCGGACGCTCCAAAAAGCTTGCGTGACAACGCTTCGATAAGGATTGGGAATTCTGACCCCGCCCGGTGTGGTGTTGGTGATCGTCAGGCTCAATTCGACGGCAGTGGTATGATTCGATACTTGTACAGTGGCCACGTCCGCATGGACTTGCACGGGGCTGGATGCCATGTTGTACATCCCTTGTCTGATCAGGGCTTCAATCGGGTTGAAGTGAGCGAGAAGTTCCGTCTCCTCCTTGGCCTTTGCCTCAGTTTGCTGCTCCTGTTGCTCCGCCTCTTCCACGGTGACCCCCTTCCAATGAACTTTGCCCTGATCATCCGTGGTCTGGGTCATGGACGCATATTCGCCGTGAGGCGCACCAATACCCCATTCAACCCAATAGCATGGCGCACTTTCGTCAGGCCACCACATCTCGCTGACTGGCACCCCACCTTTCCGTTCGCGATCGTTGTACCATCGAATGAAATCCGGTCGGACCCTTCCACACGACCAAGATGCACGCCATTCACTCGAAATTGCCGTAAGGATTTGTAGCAATGTCTGGTTCTCAAAGTGGCGAATCACCGGAAATGACCCGCAACTTGGTGGCGGCGGCCTGTCAAAGGTCGCCGCTGGCAAGGATGTACTTGACGTATAGGAAAACAGGCATCCGTGGTCTGTAGTCCGTCCAGCCGCGATGTAAGTCACCTTGTATTCCGGGATCACCCGGTTGAGTGGGCAAGTACTGTCTTGGAGAAGCCCATGCGGGAGCACCAACACTGTGCCCGACTTCGCGAGAAACACGTAATTGGTCATCGGACGCAGTATCTCCTGCAACGCATCCCCGAGGCGCGAATGAGCCAGGGAAACCGAGACGCGGGGCTCTTCCGTGACGTCGATGATGCAATTGATCGGAACTGGCGTGCCCTTCGACAGTAAGGCGAGAGCTTGCGAGACGGGCAGGTTGGTGCAGGAAAAATTGGAAACCCCGAAGTTCCACAGACCTGCAGTTGCGTTCTCGCCGGCCTGGCAAGTTGCCCCGCAGAGAAAAGTCACGCAGACAAAACTTAGGACCACCCGTCTCGATCTCATAGTGTTATCCTCGGCTTCATGGTGGGCACGTGTTGGAGCCCGGTTGTTCCACATAATTTAAGTACCAGCGTGGGTAGGGGGGCATAGCCGTGGGGTCTTGCGCAGTGGTGATGGAATACTGAATGTTGGCACAATCACAACCGATCTGCTGATTGACTGTGAACACTCCACACAGTCGCTCCCACGTTTGCGTGTCATATATGTAACCTCCTGCATACACTGTGTTGTTAGCCTGATCTATCATGCAATATCCAGCTCCGGTGACGGTTTCGGTCGCCGGAAACCCTACCATGTGTGTCGAAGCCACATCCGTGCACGTCTGGTCGTAGACCGTATAGGTCACGGATGCTTCCACCGAATCCAAGGCGTTGGTGGGTGGAACAACGTAATTCGCATATGTAATCGGCTGCTGATTTACTCGCCACGGCTTGCCCACGGTGACCGGAAAGTTCGTGGGCACGTCAGGCAGGGTCGTGTCGTCGGGGTGAAAGACTACTTGGACGAGCGTGTCTCCTTGATTGTCGCTGACATGATGAGTATCAACCGCTTGTACGTACGCATAATTGGGCTGGGTGGACGCTGGTTGGCTTACCGGACCAATTGTAAGATAACCGGTGTGTTGCGCGCCATTATGGTACGCGCTCCACTCGAACGTCCCTGCTGTGGATGGAGTCACGGTCGCCTTGAACTGATACGAGGGGGTCGGCTGGTTGCAGAACACGTACAGATCCTGAGGGCCAGTAATGTTCACCGTGGGGACAACGTGATTATGGAAATCCGTCCAGGTAAGCCAGTGGAAGTTGGTGGTTGTGGTGTCGTTCTGCCAACTGGGGTCGCCGTTAAAGAAACCGCGTGCCTGCGATGAATTGTAGTCGACCTCCTGATCCGCCGGCCATTCGAAGTCAGCTTCACTGATCGTGTACTCCTGCCCACCGTCCACCGTCAACCAGTAGCTTACCGACTGTGTCTCGTTGCTGTAGGAGATCGGTGGTTGGCCTCGGAATTTCACCTGGCGCAGGTCCAGCGGCGCGCCGTCCCGCCGCCGATAGTCCACCCCCTCGAATGTGAAGATCACCTTGGTGTTCGTATCGTACTGGCGGGGGGCGCGGAAGGTCACACACCCACCTTCGCGCTGGCGGCTCACGTCCCAACTGCTATACGGGATGTGATCAAAACGTATGAGTTGATAACAATCCATCTGCGACTGGCGGCAGCCGGGGGGAGGTGCGTACGTCTTGCCGTGGCACAATTGGTCGTTGGTCACGTCGGGAACGCTGGGGTCCACAAACCCATTCCCGATGCAGCAGCAGGTCCCGTAAGCGTATTGCCTGATGGCATTGGCTCGAGAGCCGACCCACTCGTCCTTCCAATCCCGGTAGCCGCCGAACGAGAGGTCGCGGCTTTCCGGGCCGGGCTCCGTGAATGTGTTGATCGTGGGCGGCCACGCCGGTACCCACGCCACGTTGTCCAGGTTTCCGTTGCAAACGGAAGCCGAGGTCACTTCGTCATCGGTCGTAACCTGCAACGATCCGTCGGGTCCGGTGGCATCCGACGTTCCGGGTGAACATGTCTCGTTTCAGTGACTGACAGCCGTCGGGCGTCGCCGCAGTGGCGTCAGTGACGACAGACGGGCCGATACAGCACGGAACGGTCTCGGTCCAGGTTTCCTTGTGCGTCACTTCATACACTTGCGACTGCGCCGACTGTAAGCCTGGCGGATCGGTCGGGATGCCCGGACCGCCAATCGTGGCGGTAATGGGCACGCCCAGCGGAATCACGTTCGTTGTCCAGAACGGCACGTTGCCGTACGCATCGACGTTGGTTCCCAACACGGCAGCCACGCCATTGATCGTTATGGTGGTGATATTGGTTTGCGTCGGCAACCCGGCGTCGAACAGGGCACTGACGTAACCGCTGACGGTGTTCGACGGAACTGTCGCGAACGCACCGTACCCCGGATTGGTGATCGCGTACGCGCTGGAACTGGTATTGCCCGCCGCGTCCGAGGCAGTCAACTCCACTTGGTTCGTCCCGCTCGCCAGCGGCACGGCCCCTTCAAAGTGGCTCTGCCTCACATGGAGCGAATTCGTCGTCACGTCACCCGAAGCGGCACTCACGATGGCGGTGATGAGCGCGTAGGCGTTGTCCACGTCGCCCTCCACCCAAATCGAGCCCACGTTCGGCAGCAACATCGACGAGGACAGATTGACCGTCAACAAATTCGGTGCGTTGGTCGCCGTGCTGAGGTTGATAGGCCAAGTCCGGCTAGCTGTGTTGGTGTTGCCTGCCTGATCGACGGCCTTGATCGTCACCGTCAAGGAATTGCTGCCCGTCGGTACCGGAAACCGCTTGACCACTATATTGGTTAAGTCACGATCCCAGAGTCGCTGGCCGTTGATCCAGATGCTTAGCTGGCGAACGCCATCCGGCACGACCGGGTTGGGGTCCGCTGCCACCGCCTGCAACGTGATGAAGGCCTGGTTGAGCACCGCACCGCTCGCTGGCGATGTGATGTGGACCACGGGCGGCGTCTGGTCCAAGACGACAACTTCGCTCAGAACCGGGCCAACGGGCTGACCTTGTGCATCCGCGTACTGCACGAACAATTCGTATCCGCCGTCCCCATTATTCGGCAATGTGTAATTGACCGCGCCGCCCGAATTCGCGAAGAGGGTGGCGTTGCTCATCCTGGGATTCAGGCTCACCAAGAAGTCGGGAAGATTCGTGATAACTGGCTGAACGGGTACGTTCAAGGATGCGGTGTACGGTTGTCCGCCGTTCACGATAAAGTCGAAAGGACTGTAGTACACCAACGGGTTCATGCCGTAGAGATACTTGTCCAGATTGTTCCACCCGTCACCTTCGAGATCGCATGTGGCGCAGGAGTCCGTATTGGTTGTGGTGCAGACGCCGAAGTACGTCACGCGCCACCAATCGGGAATGCCGTCGCCCAGGGTCTCGTAGTTGTCAGCGATCAGGACACTCGGGTTCTGGTAGACTTGCAGGTTGGTCAGCCCGTGCGCCCACGGATTCGTGCTCGTTTCGCTGGCAAGGTTGGGGTCTAGCGGGTCCAGCCCGTACGTCACGGCCCAGCCGTAGGGAATGCCGCCGTTCAGGGTGTTCGGATTGCCACGCACCACACGGTAGAAGTTCTGCGTCAGTCCAACGGCGTTGGTGTCGGTCCAACTCGTTTGCCGATCCGTCCCAAACATCCACGCCACATCGGTCCACGACGAGGTCGGTGTGAGACTACTCTCGCTTTCTACAACGTAGATATGGTCTGTACAACTTTGCCAGGACAGAATCATGTCCCCGCTGCCATCGGGAGCCACAGACACGACGCTGAATGGGGCTGACTCGTTTGTGATGGCGCACGGATCACCGCCGCCCATCATGTCGTCATCGTCCATCGCCGTGAAACCGCCGCCCACTGTGAATGTTGGCGTGGACGCTGCCAGTGCCGCTACTGCGGCCTCCGCTTCCGCTTCCATATTGCTCGCGTAGATGGCGTAGTCGTTGATGTCCGCCAAAGACACGGATAGCGAGATGGTAGGCGGGGGAAACGCCCCTTCGATTCCCCAGCAGTCCGGGCAGTTCGTCGCCTGCTGCCACCAGCGCCACACCCATCCGCCTTCCGACAGAGCACCGGGCTGGTAATCGCTCGGCGGGGCAATCACGGCGACGACATTCGTTGACCCGTCCGGCTGAAGCGTCGTTTCGCCTGTCAGAATGTTCAGGGTCAATTGCACGGGCATAAGCATAATCCCGTACGTTGGCGCGTTGGTGCTCAGATTGTTCGACGCCGGCGGCAAATCCGCGCACGGGACCTGCGAGCAGTCGATCCACCACGGCTCGCCGCCATCCAGTGAAAAGCCCCGCTATCGCCACGGCGCGGACCAGGGCAAATACATGCAATGACCCGGGCTAAAGGCTTGCTGCGCGAGACCAGTAAGATTCGTGACCAGCAGGTCGTCTTGCGCTTGAGCCGCGGGAAATGCCCAAAGAAGTGCTATGAGTAAAATGACGGGAATAAACAGGCCCCGCCTTCTCCTGTCGCCCTCTCCACAATTCGCTCGCAATAACAAGTCGTCTCCTTTGCCACCCTGCGACCTGTTTCCGCCCAAACGAAGGTTAGAATGTTACAGCGCTGCCTTTACTGCCCAACGCCTACAGCGTCAAGCCGTTTCCGACAGCCGCTCCGTTTTGTTTTGACCACGCTGAATAAATAGGCGCAGACCCGCGGCGGGATTCGGCGTCATCGCATTGGGTTTCGGTGATGCGTAACCGTTTGTTTTAGAATTGGTTGCGAATGAGTTTTGGGCGGGGGAATGCGGCGATGGCATGTCGTCTGCTAAATCCTCGCGCACACGGGCGTACGTGTCCCCGGTGTGATAATCGCGAGTAGCTGACGAGGCGCTTTTTCTGTTTACATGCCAGTGCCGCTTCTCTAGTATTCGCACCCGCACTTGGGGAGGAGATTCAATGAAAAAAATCGAGGCCATTATCAAGCCGTTCAAACTCGAAGACGTCAAGGAAGCCCTGGCGGGCGTGGGCGTCGAAGGGTTGACGGTCACAGAAGTCAAGGGCTTTGGACGACAGAAGGGTCATACCGAAATTTACCGCGGCAGTGAGTACACCGTGGATTTCTTGCCCAAGCTGAAGTTGGAGATTGTGTTGCCCGATAGCGCCGTCGAGGCCGCGGTCAATGCGATCCTGAAGACAGCGAAGACCGGCAAGATCGGTGACGGCAAAATTTTCGTCCTGCCCATTGACGAGGCCGTACGCATCCGTACCGAGGAACGCGGCGACCAGGCTGTGTAACGCCGCCCAAAACTGGATCGACGAGAAACCAACATTCAGCCAACCGGGCGAACGAAGCCGCTGGCTGGTCAGGAGAACAATATGACACCCAAAGAAGTTCTGGCGCTGTGTAAAAGCAAGAACGTACAACTGGTAGACGTCAAATTCTGCGATTTTCTGGGAACCTGGCAGCATTTCTGTGCGCCGATTTCCGAGCTCGAAGAAGAGGTTTTCGAGGCGGGCCTGGGGTTCGACGGTTCGTCCATTCGCGGATGGAGATCCATCGAGTCGAGCGACATGTTGCTGATTTTGGACCCGGCCACGGCGATCATCGACCCGTTCCCTCAGGTCACCACGCTGAGTATCGTGGCGGACGCGATCGACACGATCACCCGTGAGCCGTATTCACGCGACCCGCGTAATGTCGCCCGCAAAGCCGAGGCGTATTTGAAGCAAACCGGCATCGCGGACACAGCGTACTTTGGACCGGAAGCCGAGTTCTTCATTTTCGACGACATCCGCTTCGGCCAGACATCCAACAGCAGCTACTGCTACATCGACAGCAATGAGGGCATCTGGAACAGCGGTCGTGAAGAATTTCCCAACCTCGGCAACAAGATCCGCCACAAGGAAGGTTATTTCCCCGTTCCCCCGCAGGACACCCAGGTCGATATTCGCAACGAAATGATCATGGTCATGAAGGATTGCGGCATGAAAGTGGAGCGCGAGCACCACGAAGTGGCCACCGCCGGCCAGGCCGAGATCGACCTGCGCTTTAACTCGCTGGTTTGCATGGCCGACGACATGATGCTCTACAAGTACATCGTCAAGAACGTCGCCAAGCGCCACAACAAGACGGTCACGTTCATGCCCAAACCGCTCTTCGGCGACAACGGCAGCGGGATGCACACGCACCAGAGCTTGTGGAAGAAGGGCAAGCCCCTGTTCGCGGGCAAAGAGTACGCCGGTCTCAGCGACCTGGCCCTGCATTATATCGGCGGCATCCTCAAACATGCCCGCGCGGTGGCCGCGATCACCAACCCGACCGTCAACAGCTACAAGCGGCTGACCCCGGGCTTCGAAGCGCCCGTAAACCTCGCGTATTCGAGCCGCAATCGCTCGGCGGCCGTCCGCATCCCGACGTATTCGCCGAGTCCCAAGGCCAAGCGCATTGAGTATCGTCCGCCCGATCCGTCCGCCAACCCGTACATTGCGTTCGCCGCACTGTTGATGGCGGGCCTGGATGGCATTGAGAACCGGATCGATCCCGGCGAGCCGATGGACAAGAACTTGTACGAATTGTCGCCCGCGGAGATCAAGAAGGTGCCCCAAATGCCGGCCAGCCTCACCGAGGCCTGCGACGAATTGGAAGATGACTACGAGTTTCTGCTGAAGGGCGATGTGTTCACACAGGACGTCATCGACACCTGGATCGAGATGAAGCGCAAAGAGCAGGACCAAGTGCGCTTGCGGCCGCATCCATGGGAATTCCACATGTATTACGACGTGTAAGACAGTGCGTCACGCGCAGGGCCGAAAGTTCGCATGAGCTTTCGGCCCTGTTTTTTTCTGAGTTGCGCGCGGCGCCGAAAATTTTTTCGTCGCGCATCATTTTTTTCTTGAACACCGCAATCCCATTCACTATGCTGCTCCGCGCAAAAGCGAAGGCGAGGGTAATAGAGAGGGTTGTGAATAAGTTGTGAACAGCTTGGGCGTTCAGCCACGTTTTGCTATTCGGCCGTATGCATCGCCCAAGGATGTGGATTTTCTGGTTCACGAGTCTCTCCTGGGTCCGACACGAATGCTGTGAGGGGAAAACGCAGCCGCACAACGGTGTAAGAGCCGTTCCGGAGGTTTTTTTCGCGGTTGCATGGGTTTGGTAATCAAGGCAGGGATTTTTTGTCTCCTTGAATTCGTGCGCGGGCCGCTCCTTCCGTTCGCCCCGGCTGCAAGACGCCTGCAGGAGGACAATGTAGTAGTGGTGTCAACAGCCTGTGAATAAGTCAGGACTCGTGATGACGGAGGAACTATGACAGCGGGGCACGATCAACTATGGCGCGACGCCAGCAAAATCCTGCAAGGGATGCTCAATCCGGAGCTGTTCAACCGGTGGTTTGCGCCCATCAAACCGGTCGAAGTCAACCAGGACACACTTGTCCTGGGCGTAGCCAACGAGTTTTACCAAATCTGGCTTCAAGATAACTTTCTGCCGTTGATCCGCGAGGCCGTCAATCAGGTTTCCCGCCAGCCACTCCTTGTCCGACTGGCCGTCAGTCAGGGACTTAAAGCGCCGCCCGAACTCCCTCAGCCGTCAGCCACCAACCGCGAGAAACGGACGTCAGCCAAGACCGACCTCGATGTGAAGCTGAATCCGCGTTACTCGTTTGATTCGTTCGTGGTCGGGCCCAACAACAATTTCGCCCATGCGGCGGCGCTGGCTGTCGCCCAATCGCCCGCCAAGGCGTATAACCCGCTGTTTATCTATGGCGGCGTCGGCTTGGGCAAGACGCATCTGATGCAAGCCATCGGTCACGCCTCCTCCAACGGCGCTAAAAACCGCAAAGTCAGCTACATCACCTGCGAGCAGTTCACCAACGACTTCATTCAGGCCATCCAAAACAGCTCGATGACGAAATTCCGCAAGAAGTACCGTCAGGTCGACGTGCTGCTCATCGACGACATCCAGTTCCTCGCCGGGAAAGAACGGATGCAGGACGAGTTCTTCCACACGTTCAACGCCCTGTTCGACGCGCACAAGCAGATCGTGCTGTCCAGCGACCGACCGGCCGCTGAGATCGCCAATTTGGAGAATCGGCTGGTTTCCCGGTTTGAATGGGGTCTGGTTACGGAACTGCAGCCGCCCGCGCTCGAGACACGGATCGCCATTCTCAAGAAGAAGGCGGCCCTGATCGATGTGAAGCTTTCCGATCAGGTGATCGAATTTCTCGCCGAGAAGATCCGCACGAACATTCGCCGGCTGGAAGGCGCCCTGATCCGCGTCGCCTCGTACACATCTCTCACGGGCAAAGAGGTTTCCCGTGATGCACTGGAGAACCTGCTTCGCGACGCGCTTCACGAAGAGGCCAAGCGGACCATCACCATCGAATCCATCCAGAAGAAGGTCGCCGAACACTTCGATATCCGGTTCGCGGACATGACCAGCCGTCGTCGCCCGCAAAACGTGGCGTTTCCCCGCCAAGTCGCCATGCACCTGAGCCGGACATTGACCAGCCGATCGCTCGCGGACATTGGGGAATCGTTCGGCGGTCGCGATCACGGCACGGTCCTGCACGCCTGCCGGCTGATCGAATCGCGCTCGTCGAAGGACCAGCAGTTGCGGCAGACCGTTTCCTACCTCGAACAGTCGCTGCAACGACAATAACATTCCAACAACTTGTCAATCGGTTGGGAAAACCCGGTGATGACTCGCGGTTGCCAACGAAGGACGACGGTGGTGGTTCATAATCCTCCCGACTCCCGCCTGTCGCCCGTTTCCGTAACTGCTTGGTGTATACTTGACAAGAAAAGTTGTTTGATATATTCACAGCCCGAACGGTAACGACTCTTTATTCTATATAGACGATTAGTAGTAATACATCTGTGCCATATGCCAGTTAAACTCAAAGTCACCAAGGAAGCGATTATCGACGGTTTGCAGCGTGTGCAAAACGTTGTCAGCACGCGAACCACGCTGCCAATCCTGTCGAACGTGTTGATGCAGGCGTCTGACGGGGGTCTCAGCCTGACAACCACGGACCTGGATGTCGGAGTTCGTTGTCGCGTCGAAGCCGAGGTGACAAAAGCGGGCTCGACGACGCTGCCGGCGCGCAAATTATTCTCAATTCTCAAGGAAGTGCCTGCCGCTGAAATCGAGATTGAGGTGGACGACCGGAACGCGGCGTCCATTCGTTGCGGATCGTCCTTTTACAAGATCATGGGGCTCCCGGAGGAGGAGTTTCCGCGGTTTCCCGAGTCCGGTGCCGGTAAAGCCCTGAAAATCGAGCAAGCCGTGCTCCGTGACATGTTGAAGAAGACCGCGTACGCCGTCTCAAACGATGAGACGCGCTACGTACTGAACGGGGTCTTTATGGGGCTGAAGGGCGATAAAATCACGGTTGTCGCCACAGACGGACGTCGGCTGGCGCTCATGGAACACGATATCGAGATTCCCAAGGGAGCGGAAGCGGAGTTGATCCTGCCAACAAAGGCGGTGAACGAGCTGGAGCACCTGCTGGCCGACAAGGGGGACGCGAAGCTGTCCATCGGCGAGAACCAGATCGTTTTCGAGTTGGACGGAACCACGTTGGCCTCCAAACTGATCGAGGGGACCTACCCGAATTTCCGCCAGGTGATCCCGACGGAGACGAAGGAGCGGATCACGCTGGAACGCGAATTACTGCTCGCCGCGTTGCACCGCGCGTCGATTTTGGCCAGCGAGAAATCGCAATCAGTGAAGCTGAATTTCGCCAAGAACACCCTCACGATCACGGCCATCACGCCCGAAGTCGGCGAGGCCAAGGAAACCCTGTCGATCAACTACAAAGGCAAGGAGATCACCATCGCATTCAATCCGCAATACATGATGGATCCATTGCGGAATCTGGATGCCGACGAGGTGTTTGTTGAGTTGACCGACGAATTGAGCCCCGGCGTCATCAAGGTCAACGCCCCGTTCCTGTACGTTTTGATGCCCATGCGGTTGAGCTAGGGGACGTACCCTCAGAGCCTCAGATTCTCCGGGGCGGCAGACACTTGACACGCTTTTTGCCTCGCTCTACTCTTCCTCTGTCCACTCGACTGCCTCGTAGTGTAATGGTAGCACAACTGACTCTGGATCAGTTTGTCTAGGTTCGAGTCCTAGCGAGGCAGCCATATTTTTATTGGCCGGGGCCGCAAGCGCATGGATCACAGTCGCCCCCCACGGTCAAAAAGCGAAACTCGAAATCCACACGCGTCTCATCCACCCCTGCTTTCACTAAACTCTTGTCAGCGGATTCGATTTCCGACACATTGAGCGGAGGCGAACTTTTGGTTGGAAGGAGAATCGTGATCGAATACGGGAAACGGGTTTTGTTTGTGGGCTATGGCGCGGTCGCGCAATGCGCATTGCCGATTTTCGCGAAGCACCTGAAGGTGCCGCTGAAAAACATCACGGTTATGGACTTCGAGGACCGCAGGGAGTTGCTGCGGCCATGGACGGCGCGCGGCGTGAAGTTTGTCCGCAAACGCGTGACCCGCGAGAACATGGGCGCGCTGCTGGGGAAATATCTTTCCGCTGGCGACCTGCTGATCGACCTGGCCTGGAACATCGACTGTTGCGAGATTCTCCAGTGGTGTCACGACCGGGGCGCGTTGTACGTCAACACGTCGGTCGAATTGTGGGACCCGTACGAGAACGCGCAGGGGGTCGGCGCCGCCGAAGATGACGTTGTACTGGCGGCACATGAACATCCGGCGGATGACGGCACAGTGGCCCGAGCCGGGGCCGACGGCGGTGTTGGAGCATGGCGCGAATCCCGGGTTGATTTCGCATTTTACCAAGCAGGGCTTGCTCGACATCGGCAAGCGCGCGCTCGCTGACAAGAAATTCGTCGGCGATGCTGCGGAAGAGATCCAGCAGTTGATGAAAGACCAACAGTTCAACCGTCTGGCGATGCGACTCGGCGTGAAGGTGATTCATTGCAGCGAACGCGACACCCAAATCACCAACAAACCGAAACAAGTTGACGAGTTCGTCAACACCTGGAGCGTCGAAGGGTTCCGGGAAGAAGGCACGACGACGGCCGAGATGGGCTGGGGCACGCACGAGAAGGAGTTGCCGGCGCTGGCCTACGAGCACGCCGATGGCCCGCGCAACCAGATTTGCCTCGCCCGCATGGGCATCAACACCTGGGTTGTGTCGTGGGTGCCGGATTATTGCATCCGCGGCATGGTCGTGCGCCACGGCGAAGCGTTCACCATTTCCGACCGGCTCACCTTGTGGGAAAACGGCCGGGCGATTTACCGTCCGACGGTGCATTACGCCTACTGCCCGGCCGACGTCGCGATCGCGTCGTTGAACGAACTGCGCGGCTACGACTACGAACTCCAGAAGAACCAGCGCATTCTCAACGACGAAATCACCCGCGGCTCCGACATTCTCGGGGCGTTGCTGATGGGGCATGCCTACAATTCCTGGTGGATCGGCAGCGACCTGAGCATTGAAGAATCGCGCCGATTGGTGCCGCACCAAAACGCGACGACGATGCAAGTCGCCATTTCCGTTGTGGCCGCCACGATGTGGATGGTCGAGAACCCGGCCCGCGGCGTGTGCGTGCCGGATGATTTGCCGCACGAATACGTCCTGAAAATCTCGAAGCCCTATCTCGGTCGGTGGATTTCGAAACCTGCCGACTGGACGCCACTGAAGTACTACAAGAACACGTTTGCCGGATACAACAGCCCGTCGATCGCGACTGACGACGTGTGGCAGTTCAAGAATTTTCTGATCACTGACGGAGACTAGGCATGGTTTCGCTGAACACGCTCAAGAAACTGGCGAAGGAAAACGGCACGCCATTGTTTGTGGTGGACCACGAAGAGTTGCGGCGCAATTATGCGAGGTTCAAGAAATACCTGCCACGCGTCCAGGCCTACTACGCCGTCAAAGCCAATCCCGACCCGGAAATCGTCCGCACGTTGTTCAAGGTCGGCGCGAGCTTCGATGTCGCTTCGATGCCGGAGTTGCGGATTGTTTGCGAAAACATCAAGGACTTGCCGGCGAAGAAACGCCAGCAGTGGATTTGGGACAAGATCATTTACGCCAATCCGATCAAGGCCAACGAGACACTCGCCGAACTCGACCACTACAATCCGTTGGTGACCTACGACAACTCCGAGGAGATTCGGAAGATCAAGCGGTTTTCACCCAACGCGGGCCTGGCGTTGCGGCTGAAGGTGGCCAATACCGGCGCGATGGTGGAGTTGTCTTCCAAATTCGGCGCGGCACCCGGAGTGGCGGTGGATTTGATTTTGGAAGCGGACCGCGCCGGTCTGACGGTCGAGGGCTTGAGCTTCCACGTCGGCAGTCAGACGACCAATTTTGAGAACTACGTCCAGGCGCTGAACCTCGCCGCCGCCATCTTTAAGGAAGCGCAAGACCGCGGGTACCGGAAGATGAACGTGCTGGACATTGGCGGTGGCTTCCCGGCGCCCTACGATGCCACGGTGAAACCACTCCAAGAATTGGCGCGCGTCATCAACCGCGAACTCCACCGTCTGTTCCCGAAGGAGATCCAAATTCTCGCCGAGCCGGGGAGGTTCATGGTTGCCACCGCGGGCATCGCGGTTTCCCGGATCATCGGCAAGGCGGTGCGAGACGGCAAGCTCTGCTACTACATCGACGATGGGGTGTACCACACGTTTTCGGGCGTAATTTTCGATCATTGCCGGTATCACTTCCAGGCATTTAAGAAGGGCGCGCCGCAAATCTGTTCGGTTTTCGGGCCGACCTGTGACGCGTTGGATGTCGTCTCGATGGCGGAACACCTGCCGGCCAATCTGCAACTGGGCGATTTGCTGTTGAGCAAGAACATCGGGGCCTACAGTCACGCCTCGTCCACATATTTCAACGGGTTCCCGCCGGCCAAAGTCGTTCACGTTAACCGGTAACTCGTCGCCTGCGTGTCATACCGGTCGATGACGCGGCGCACGGCAAGCCGATCACTCACATCTTCATATTTAGCTGGCGCCTACTTGAGCGGCACCGTGGCGATCGTTTGGAGGACGCGACTCGCAATCTTGCAGGGGTCACCCTGTGAGTTTGGGCGGCGATCCTCAATGTGGCAAGGGAATGGGCCCTCCAACGTAGACATGAGAGATACAAAGCTTAATCGCGCTTATTAGGAGGCGGCTGCTGGTTACCATTTCTTGCCGAAGGTAACCACCTCGGATCGTTGCCGTAATGGCCGAAAAAACGAAAGAAGAAACAAATTGTGTCAATCCGGTTGCTTGCACAAAGCATCAGTCCGCCACCCACCCACCACATGCGCTTGTGTTTTGGCATTAACTGCGATAAGATACTCCCTTGCACGTCTAAGCGTGAGAAGCGTGGGCGATGCCGAGTGAAACATCCAGGTACCCCAACTACCGTCCAGCGGTAATCTCGTGCTCGTGAACCTATGCAAAAACACGACGTTGTGATTGTAGGTGCCGGGCCATACGGCCTTTCCGCCACCGTTCACCTGCGAACAATTCCAGGGCTGCAAGTGCGCGCCTTCGGGCAGCCCATGTCCTTTTGGGATCAGAACATGCCGGCCGGCATGTTCCTCCGGTCTCCTTATGAAGCCACGCACATTGCCGACCCGACGGGTGCGCTGAACCTTGACGCCTACATCGCCACATCCGGCAAACGCTTTTCCAAACCAATCGGTGTCGCCGGTTTTGTCGAGTACGGCCGTTGGTATCAACAACACGGGGTGCCGGACCTCGACACCCGCCAGATTACCCGAATCGAGCGGATGGCGACCGGGTTCCAACTGGCAGCGGGGGATGGTGAAGTTCTGACCGCATCGCGCGTGGTTGTCGCCACCGGCATTGCGCCGTTCGCATGGCGACCGGCGGAGTTCAATGGCCTGCCGCCGTCACAGGTGTCCCATAGTTGCGACCACAAGGACCTGGGAGTTTTCGCGGGCAAGAAGGTTCTCGTGGTTGGCGGCGGGCAGAGTTCGCTCGAGTCCGCGGCCCTCTTGCACGAAGCCGGCGCCGGGGTTGAGGTGATCGTCCGCGCCCCGCAGGTCCGCTGGCTCCGTTGGCGGAAGCGCATGCGGCGCCTCGGGCGGCCAGTTGAGCGACTTTTGTATTCACCGCGGGATGTGGGTCCCGCGGGAATGAGCCAGTTGACGGCGCGACCGGATCTTTTGCGTCTTTTGCCGCGCCCCACGCAGGATTGGGTTGGACGCCGCGCGATTCGCCCCGCCGGGGCTTATTGGTTGATCGATCGCCTGCGAGGCGTCACGATCCGCACCAGTCTCTTCCCGGTGTCGGGGACCCCCAACGGCAAACAACTCCGGGTGCGCTTCAACGACGGCAGCGAACAAATGGCCGATCACCTGTTGTTTGCCACCGGATATCGGGTGGATCTTGCGAGGTACCCCTTTCTTGCTCCCCAACTGGTGCGCGAGATTGAGCAGATCAACGGGTATCCACGACTCAAGCCGGGCCTGGAATCTTCGGTCCAGGGTCTGCATTTTCTGGGGGCACCGGCCGCGTGGAGTTTCGGGCCCGTCGCCCGGTTCATTTCCGGCACATACTACAGCGCCCAGGCGTTAACCCGTGTCGTCGCCGCCGGGCGGTAAGGAGGATGCTTGACCGCCAACCCCGAACAAGGTTCAGCCACGACCGATGGAGCGTGTTCGAGCCTGCCCACAAATGGTGTTGGCGCCATCGTCATCGGCGGCGATTACCAGGGCCTCGGGATCGTTCGCAGCCTCGGAAGCCGGGGGATACCGGTTTGCATCATCGATGACGAACTATCCATCGCGCGTTTCTCGCGCTACACCAAACACGCAATTCGTGTCACGGAGATTCGGGATGAACAAAAAGCCGCCGAAACCATCGTGGCGATTGGCCGACAGTTAAAACTGGATGGCTGGGTCCTGTATCCAACCCGAGACGAGACAGTGGCGGCGCTGTCTCATCACCGGGATGTTTTGTCCCGGTCGTTCCGTGTGCCCACAGCGGACTGGAATGTCGTGCGATGGGCCTGGGACAAGCGAAACACTTACAAATTGGCCCAAGAGGCGGGAATCCCGATTCCAAGAACATGGTTCCTGCAGTCCATCGAGGAGATCGGGCAGATGGACGTGACGTTTCCGTTGATCATCAAACCGGCGATCAAGGAGCATTTCATCTACGCGACGAAGTCCAAAGGCTGGCGGGCCGACAATCGGGATGAGTTGCTCGGCCTCTTGAAGCAGGCCGCCGCCTTCGTCCCCATTTCCGAACTGATGCTCCAGGAGTACATACCTGGTGGGAGCGGACAGCAGTACGGGTACAATGCGTTCTACAAGGAAGGCCGTGCCATCGGATCGATGACGACCCATAATTTACGGTCGCATCCACTTCAGCTCGGGCGTTCCTCCACGTTCGTCGAGAGTATCGATTTGCCAATCATTGAAGGGCGGGCGCAACAATTCCTTCGCGCCATCAACTACTATGGCCTGGTGGAAGTCGAGTTCCGTCTCGATCCCCGGGACCAGGACTACAAACTTCTGGACGTGAACGCGCGGACTTGGGGCTACCACTCACTGGGTGCCGCCGCCGGCGTCGATTTTTCGTACATGCTGTTTCAGGATCAGATCGGCCGTCCGGTTTCGCCCGCACGTGCCCGGCCGGGAGTGGTCTGGGCGCGTCTCACAACGGATATTCCCTCGGGAATGCTGGCGGTCTGGGGGCGGCAGTTGGGGCTGTGGCGGTTCCTCAAGTCTGTCGCCTCGCTGGATACCGAGCCTGTATTCAGCCTGAAAGACCCGATGCCGGGTCTGGCGGAGATGGCGCTGATCCCGTATCTCTTCTACAAACGCGGCTTCTGACGTTCTTCGGCTGTCGGGGCCTGTTTGATCGGATGCAGACCGAGGGAACCGCTGAGGAACTTGAGGAAATCGTACGACTCGACCCACGTCAAATGACGCTTCGCCTGCGCCAATCGCTCCGTAATCCCCAAACGCCGGGCTTCATCGGCGTAGTTCGATTTCCCCAAGAATTGTTCGAGATTGCGGACGTGTCGTTGCCACAACCGGGACTCGGAGGCCTGCTTGGCGGATAGGCGTTCGGCGTACCAGTCACTGGCCAACAGGTGCTCTCGCGTGAACAGGTGACGGACATCGGGGTGGTTCAGGTCTTTCCCTTCATACTGATCGTGAACCATGATGTGCAGCAGGGCGCGGAGCGGCGGACAAGCGTCATCAATGCTGTGGTCATCAAAATAGGCCGTGGCCACCCGCCGCTGTGTTTCAACGATATTGTCCATGCCGTCGGCGAAAATATCGTAGTCCTGTGTTTCGGGGTGGAGCATTTTCTCCGTGAACACGACGTGCGGATGGCTGAACACGCGCCCAAAGAATGAGTGTACGAATTTCATGGTGATGCGATAGCCAAGACGGCTGGCCAGCACCTTCTTGTCGTCGTGCTCGATGTCCCGGCATTTCTCCAGGAAACCGTTGCGGATCAGGAACTGCGGGTCACGCTCCTCGGGGCTCATGCGACACCAGACTTCGGGGACGAGCAAACTGATGTCGTGATCGACCCGCACATACGGGCCGACGTAGCCGGCGGCCGTGATGAACGCGTGGTAGCCCGTCAACAGGAACGACACCAGCGCATTGTTGAGGTCGATGATCGGCGGTAACGCGTTGAACGGCCCTTTCGTGAGCGCGCCCTCGGACCCGGCGCCCGTCGTGGACGGGGATTTGCCGGTCATGCTGCAAATGAATTCCATGAACAACTCCGGCAATTCCATGTAGTGGACCGGATTGTAGACCGCGAGGGAACGAATATGTGCCGCCGGTTCCGGCGGGTTGTTGCGGCGGCCGGGCAGGACGGCGTTCACGGGGGTAAGAACGGGTTGCCCCAGGGGAATCCGTCGATAAAGACGAGTCGCCATCTCCGCCAGATAGGCGTCACGCGGATTCACCAGGTCGCGTCGTGTCTGGAGATAGCGCGGATTCTTGGAAGGGTTGCCCTCCACGAGTCGGGGATGCGCCGACGACACCAGATAGCGCGGATGACCCTCCTCGGCAAACTCACGGATTAATTGCTGCATCGGCGCGGTGAACTTGTCGAACCCGATGGAATCGTCAACGAGTTCGCGGGCCTGCTCGACGGACAGGGGCTCATAATTCGAAAAGAAATTGCCGGGCATGGCGAAGTCCTGTTCCGTTTGCTTGTCGTAGCCCCGGTGAATGGCGTCGTCGGGCCGCTGGAACAGCCGATACTCACAGTTGGCCGTGAATTTGAGAGACGGGTTTTGGTAATGCGCATTGAGGCCCGCCAGGCGGTCCGCGGCCACAATGATCGACGCGGTGATATCGTCTTCCATCGACAACTTGTCGGCCGGGTGAAAATCCTTGCGCAACCCGAATGTCCGCCACGAACCGTCCGGTTCGAAGCCCACCCGCGCGTAGTTGGCCACCAGTTTGCGGTTCTGGAATTTCAGTTCGTTGCCGGGCGTGCCGTTGATGATGTCGACGCTGAAGAGTTCGGGCCAGCCGTCGCCCATCTCGGGCTTGTAGTAGCGCTTCGCGACGAATACGAGTTCCTTGACGTATTGGGGAATCGACGCCAACCAAGCGTTGTATTCGTCGGTGAATTCCTGCGACGGGGTAAGCAGCTTGATCACCGAGCCGAGGGAACGTGCGGGGCTGAGGACCGGACGGCTATCCCGTTTCTGCGCGGACTTCTCGCGGAAGCGGTCCGAGTAGTCGCGCTTGATGAGTTTGTTGACGAGCTCGAATTCCCGACGGAAGTCGGCCACGAACACCGGCCCCTGGAGGATGGCATCGGAGATGGGTTTGGAAATTTCGGATTTGCCGCCGCCCGAGACAGTGGATGGCTTGTGGCAAAACGTTGGCTCGGCCACCGTTCCAATGAGTCGCCAGGAACGTCCGCCCGGCGGTTTTTCCAAATGAACCTTGTATCCTGCGGGGCGGACGTAGGTCTTGCCGTGGAGCAGCTTGATGTGTTGCGGTTGGCCCTCGTAAGTCCAACTCACTGTTTGCTTGTGCAGGTCGAAGAGCACGTCTTCCGATACATAGATAATGTCGGGAAACCGTTTATCGATCGCGTACCCCTCCGGTTGTGCGTCCATGATCTCCCCAAACATCGAGATCATTTGCGGGTAGTTGTGATCCAGGCGTGGCACATGCAGGTGGCCGCTGAATTCCTCCCCCAAATCGTAGCTCGTATAGACGAGGCAGCCGCCCGCGTGTTCCTCTTCGCACATCCCATAGAGGTTCGCCGAGTAACTGATTTGCGTTTTCACCTCTTTCTTGCAGTACCCAAAATAGTTGTCGGCGATGATCGTGACCATCACGCCCCGCGCGTCGCGGCAGGCCACCTTGAACGGCGCTCCGTCGTTGTACGGTTCGGCGTCCGACCGCCAGCACATGTGGTCGCGACGTTGTCGCTCCGTGGCTTTGTCCCACGGCGGGAGCCCAAGCTCCTTCTTCGTCACCTTGACCAGGTGCGGCGCGAGGATCACGCAGCCCGTGTGGCCGGTCCAGTGTTCCGTGTCCAGCGCGGCGTCGTTTTCCGGCAGGAACGGGTCACCGCCGTTTCCAAAGATGCTCTCGACAAAATCGAGATTGCTGACCAGATTGCCCGGCACAAAGAAGCGGATCTCCATCGATTTTTCCGGCGAAAACCCGTCCACGCGCGGGCAAACGATCGGTCGCAACAGTAACGAGACGAAACACTCCGCCCGGTCGGTCTGCGAACTGGTGAATGGCAACTCCTGCAGTTCCCGCGGCGGCGACAACGCCCGCCGCAGGAGGTTTGCGAACGCGGCCTTCGGCACGGCGCGCTTGTCGTCGGGGATCGGCAAACCGCCTTCGGCAATGTGAAAGATGCCCTGCGTGGTGCGGCGGTCGCTCCGGGGATTGTGCAGCACGCCCTGCCTGACCCGATAAGATTGGACGAAGTCCGAAAGAAATTCATCGCGATCGGGCGGCAACGAAAGCGCGCGGGCGAGGCCAAATCGGTCGAGGACAAACGCCCGCGAAGGGAGGCGGACCGTTACCCCCGCGTCCCGAAGATGGTCGTTCAGGAAATCCTGGATGCGCTGGTCTGCCGGGCAGAGATAATCCGCGAGCAGGCGGTCCGTTTCCCGCTGATGGAGCAGCAGGGTGTCGGTCAGCTCCGCCAATTCCGGGTCCGAGTCCGACGCGACCGTGGGACACCCCATCAAGGCCAGTTTCAGGTTGATGTACAACAGGGTCTTCTTGTCCCAAACATCACCGGACGCCCGGCCCAACCCCACGGATTTCTCCAGATTCATGGTTCGCCTCCCGACGCGACCACATCCACCGCGACTTTCACCACGTGGTCGCCGCCGCCCAGGATCACCCCGCGAATGGGGCTCACGTCGCTGAAATCGCGGCCCCACGCCACCGTCACGTGCCGGCTTGGCCGGGACCAGATTGTTCGTGGGATCCACATCGATCCAGCCCGCGCCCGGACTGTACACCGACACCCACGCATGCGAAGCGTCCGTCCCGGCGAGCCGGGGCTGGCCCGGTGGGGGTTGCGTTTCCAGGTATCCGCTGATATAGCGCGCCGGCAACCGCAGCGACCGCAAGCAGGCGATCTGGAGTTGGGCAAAATCCTGGCAGACACCCCGCCGCGACTCGAACACCTCGTGCAGCGGCGTGGCCACCGTCGTGGCCTTGGTGTCGAAGGTGAAATCTTCATGGATGCGCCGGGTCAAATCCACCACGCCCTCCAGCAAAGGGCGATGCGCGGGGAACGACTCGGACGCGTAGGCCTCGAACGCCGGGGTGGTCTTGATCAATGCGGAATCGAAGACGAATTCGTACACGGCCAGGGCCTCCGCGCTGGTATTACCGACAAGCCCGTCGCGCACCTGTTCCCACGGCGGAGTTGCCCCCGGCGAAGGGATACTGGCTGGAGAAACATCGACCTCACTACGGGCACGCACCAGTAAACGTTCGTGCGGCGTGTGGATCGCAAAGAACGCCACGCGATTCCCAAAATAATCGTCATGCTCGCTCCGCGCCGCGGGGGACGGTTCGATCACCTGCTCGTAGCTCACGCAGCACTGGCCGGTCATGGTACGGGGCTTGAGCCGGGCCAAATGATGGGACACAGACACCTCGTCGCTGTAGTCGTACACGGTTGTATGGGAGATGGTGTAACGCATGAAACTCTCTCAACTCACCTGCGGCCCCGCGTGACTGAAGTAGTAATGGGCAATCGTGTCCGACAGGGTTTGCAGCTCTGTCGCAAACCGGTCCAACAGACCACTCAACGGCGCGGGGTCGCCGCTCCGGCGCGCTTCGCAAAACCCTTTGATATCCGCTTCGCGCAACGTCGCCTCCAAACAGATGATCGCGGCCTGTTCCCGGGTCGGAACTGGCGCCTGCGGCGGGCGCGGCAGCCGGTCGATATGGCCGGCCAACGCATTAACCTGGAAAGCCAGGGAACGCGGGTTGCTGTCGTCGGCCAGCAAGAGATCGAGGACCGGAGCGAGCCGGGCCTGGGCGTAGTAGCGGCGGCGATAGGTCATCGAGCTATCGGCAATCTCGAGCAACGGCTCCAGCACGGCATCGCTGCCGCCCGTGGCCGACAACGCCGCGCGGACCAGGTTGACCAGATTGACCGACCGCTCCAGCCTTCGCCCGATGTCCAGGAATCGCCATCCGTTCCCCCGGGTCATGTTTTCCATCTCCATTCCGCTGAACGCCGACATCTCCATGATGGTGTGGTTCAGCAACGCCAACGCGGCATCCAACTGAACCCGCGCGGTCGGCGTCCGCACGCCATGGTGAAGCTGGTTGAGGATGCGCCACGTGTCAACCGACAATCGGTCGCGCACGATGGAAGCGAACCGGCGGAGTTGATTCAACGTCTGTCGCAAGCTGCCCTGACGGCGCTGCTTGAAGATCATCGCCAGGATTTCCTGCTCGAGTTCCGCCAGGGCGACGCGTTCGCCGAAGCGGCGCGGCAACAAATCCATCGCGGCCATGGTCTGCAGCAGCGCGGACAACTCAGGCGTGTCGGCGGAACCGGATTCATCCGCCAGCCGCGCGGCCACGCTCCGCAGCAGCCGGACCAGCCCTTCCGACCGCTCGGCGTACCGGCCCAACCAGAACAAATTGTCCGCCACGCGGCTTGGCAGGTCGGTCGGCGCGCGCTCCAGCACCACCGGTCCCTCGGATGCCGGCAGCAACGTCTCCGGGCTGACGGGTCCATCGGACAGCACCCACGTGTCTTTGCTGCCCCCACCGCTCTGCATCGAGACGACCGTTGACTGCGGCGCGTTGGCTACGCGCGTCAGGCCGCCCGGCATCACCGAGTAGGAATCGCGGGTGGCCGTTGCGTAGATGCGCACGACCAGCGACCGCGGCTCCGGCCGGTGGTCGAGCCACACGGGCGCGGTGGACAGGGCAATCTTCTCCTGACCGACGAAATCGTAAGGCCGCGCCTGAATTTCCTGTGCCAATGCCGCTTTCTCCGACTGGCTCAAGGTTTCACCGAAAATTGGCTCGCGCGCGTCGCGCGGGAACGCGCGTTTCACGACGAGTTCACCCAGATGATCGAGCACGTACTGCAATTCCTTCGGCTGACCGCACCACCAGGTCGCCACCGACGGCAGCCGCAGTTCCTCGCCGAGCAGGTGCCGGCACAGGATTGGCAGAAACGCGAGAATGGCCGGCGTTTCGATGACGCCCGTGCCCAGCGCGTTGGCGATGGTGACGTTGCCGGCGCGCGCCGCCTCGACGAGGCCCGCCACGCCCAGGAAGGAATCCGGCCGCAGTTCCAACGGGTCGCAGAAGCTGTCATCGAGCCGACGCAGAATCACGTCCACCGGCTGGAGTCCTTCCAGTGTTTTGATAAACACCCGCCGGTCGCGCACCGTGAGGTCGCCGCCTTCGACGAGCGGAAACCCGAGATAGCGCGCGAGGTAGGCGTGCTCGAAATAGGTCTCGTTGTACGGTCCCGGCGTCAGCAGGACAACCTGTGGATGATGGCTGCGCGCCGGGGCGAGAGCGGTCAACGTTTCGCGTTCCAAGCGGAAGAACGACGCCAGACGGTGGACCTGGCAATCGCGAAACGCTTCCGGCAAGCTGCGCCGAAGCACGATCCGATTCTCCAGCGCGTAGCCCGTGCCCGAGGGCGACTGCGTGCGATCCGCCAGCGCCCACCATTGGCCGCCGGCCGACCGGGCCATGTCCACCCCGTGCAGGTGCAGATAGATTCCACCGGGAACCTGAATGCCGTGGCAGGGCCGTAGAAAACCCGGATTGGCGAACAACAGCGATGCCGGCAGCAACCCCTCCCGGACCAGGCGTTGCGGGCCATAGACGTCGGCAAGAACCAGGTTCAACAAGCGCGCGCGCTGCGCCAGCGCCGTCTCGATCCGGGCCCACTCCGCGGGCGGGATCAGCAAGGGGATCATGTCCAGTTCCCACGGCCGATCCATGCCTTGCGGATCACGATACACGTTGTAGGTCACGCCGTTGTCGCGGATATTGCGCCGCGCGCTTTCCCAGCGCGCCCCGAGTTCGTCGTGTCCCAGGGATTCGAGCGACCGGGCAAAGACCTCGCAATGCGGTCGCAACGCGTCCGGTGCCGCCGCCATTTCGTCGTACACCCCGTCCGCGAATTGGTACTGCTCGAGCAAACGCCAGGGCGCGGAGGCGCGGCTGGTTTCGGGGGGATGTTTCATCGGGTCAAATTACGGTATCGGTTGCGAGGGCGCAATCATGGGCGGCGCAGGTCGAGGGTGAACGGGAAATCGCCTGATCGTTCCTCGGGTGGCACATCCATCGGGCCGGGCGTGTGGCCGAAATCGAAGAACCGCGCGCGGCGGCGGCTCTCGGCTTCGTAGGCGTTCACGGGGAACGTTTCGTAGCTGCGACCGCCGGGATGGGCCACGTGATAGGTGCAGCCGCCCAGCGACCGGCCGTTCCAACTGTCCACAATGTCGACCACCAGCGGTGAGTGAACGGGAATCATGGGGTGCAGACAGCTCGGCGGTTGCCACGCGCGATACCGCACCCCGGCGACGAATTCGCCCACCGTCCCCGTGGGATGCAACGGGACGCGTCGGCCGTTGCAGGCGATGAAGTGGCGCGTGTCCGTCATGCCGTTGACCTTCACTTGCAGCCGTTCGACCGATGAATCCACAAAGCGCGCGGTGCCCCCCGGGCCGGCTTCTTCACCCATCACATGCCATGGTTCGAGCGCGTGGCGCAGTTCCACCACGATGCCGCGTTGCGCAATCGCGCCATGTTGTGGGAAGCGAAACTCGTGATGCGGCGCAAACCACTCCGGCTGCAACGGGTAACCCGCCGCGCCCAGGTCGGACAACACGTCGTTGAAATCCTGGGCGACAAAATGCGGGAGCATGAACCGGTCATGCAATTCCGTCCCCCAACGCACGAGTTTCTGGTTGTACGGCTGTTTCCAGAACCGGGCAATCAGCGAGCGCAGCAACAATTGCTGGGTCAGGCTCATCCGGGCGTGCGGCGGCATCTCGAATGATCGCAATTCGACCAGTCCCAACCGCGCGCCGCTGCTCTCGGGCGGGAACAGCTTGTCGATGCAGAACTCGGCGCGGTGGGTGTTACCCGAAACATCGATCAGCAGATTGCGAAACGCGCGGTCGACCACCCACGGCAGGCAACCGCCCCGATCCGGGATTTGCCGGAATGCGATCTCCAATTCGTACAGCGAATCGTTGCGGGCCTCGTCCACGCGCGGGTGCTGGCTGGTGGGGCCGATGAACAAACCCGAAAACAGGAACGACAGCGACGGATGATTGTGCCAGTAACCGACGAGACTGCGCAACACGTCGGGCCGGCGCAGCAACGGGCTGTCGGAAGGCGTCGATCCGCCGATGACGATGTGGTTGCCGCCGCCGGTGCCGACGTGGCGGCCATCAAGCATGAACTTTTCCGCGCCCAAACGCGACTGGCGCGCTTCCTCGTACAGGATGGTGGTGTGATTGACCAGTTCGTCCCAGTTGTGCGCCGGATGAAGGTTGACCTCGATGACGCCCGGATCGGGAGTGACGTTGAAGTGATTGATCCGCGCATCCTTCGGCGGCCGTTCGCCCTCGATGATCACGGGCAGTTTCAGTTCCGCGGCGGTGTCCTCGACCGCCGTCACGAGATCGAGGTAATCTTCCACGAACCGCACCGGCGGCATGAACACGTGCAGCCGTCCCTGTCGTGGCTCGACGCACAACGCGGTGCGAATCACCCACGGCGCGGATTCACCACGGTGGATGCGATCGGGCGTGGCCGGCTCGCCATCCAACTGCTGTTCGGCGAATCCAGCGCGCTCTGTCGTTCTCGCCATGGCCGGCAAGCGCTGTTGCTGCCGTCCACGCAAAGGACGCTCGGGCAGGGGCGGATGAGTTACGCTGGGGTCGGCTTCATAGAGATACGGATATTGCCCGGGCGCGACCCACGCCAGCGAATCCATCGGGAGGCGATAGCCAATCGGAGAGTCACCCGGGAGCAGGTACATGTGTTCACCGCGAAAAAACCACGGACCACTCGCCCAATACGCGCCCGGGTTGGCCTTGAAGCGTCGTTGCAATGGCAGGACGAAGCCGACAATCCTGCTGAGTCCCTGCTCGAAAATCCGGGCCAATCGCGCACGTTCCTCTTCATCCTTCAACTCGGATTTGAGCGGGTCGACATTGGCCGGCAGCCCCCGCTCCTTCCAGAGGTAATACCAGACATCTTCATAAGCCGGGATGGCGAATCGGGACTCGACACCGAGCACCTGCGTCAACAACGTGATAAATTTTTGCGCCTCCGCGTTCCCGTGGTGGTAGTCCATCGTCTCGTCGCCAATCAGGGAGTCGTCTCTCCAGATCGGCACGCCGTCGCGCCGCCAGTAACAACCGAGCGCCCAGCGCGGCAGCGACTCGCCGGGGTACCATTTGCCCTGGCCGTAATGCAGCAGGCCGCCAGGGCCGAATTGTTTTCGCAACCGTTTGAGCAACGAGCCGGCCAGCTTCCGTTTGTTGGTGCCCAGCGCCGCAATGTTCCATTCGGCGCCATCCATATCGTCAATCGAAACAAAGGTCGGTTCGCCGCCCATCGTCAGGCGCACGTCGCCCCGGTTCAATTCGTTGTCGATCTCGTGGCCGAGCGCCTCGATGTCGCGCCATTGTTCTTCGGTGTAAGGCTTGGTAACGCGCGGCGATTCGAAGATGCGGCGCACGTTCATCGTGTGAGCAAACGTGACCTCGCATTTGTCCACCGCTCCCGTGACGGGCGCGGCGCCGACCGGGTCGGGGGCGCACGCCAGCGGGATGTGTCCCTCGCCCGCCAGCAGTCCCGAGGTTGGGTCAAGCCCCACCCAACCGGCTCCCGGCAGATAAACTTCGGCCCACGCGTGCAAGTCGGTGAAATCGGCGACCGGACCGGATGGACCGTCGAGCGCCTTTACATCTGACGTGAGCTGGACGAGGTACCCGGAAACAAACCGGGCCGCCAGCCCGAGATGCCGCATGACCTGGACGAGCAACCAAGCGGTGTCGCGACACGAACCGCTCCGCAGTCCCAGTGTTTCCTCGGGCGCCTGTACGCCGGGCTCCATGCGAATGATGTACTTGATCGCCTGTTGCAGGCGGCGATTGAGTTCCACGACGAAATCGATCGTGCGGACCGGCTTGCGGTCGATGCCGGCGAGGAACTCGCCCAGCAGAGGCCCGGCGGGCAGCGTTTCGAGGAACGGGGCGAGGTCTTTGCGCAGCGACGGCTCGTAAACGAACGGGAACGTCTCCGCTGACGGCTCCAAGAAAAAGTCGAACGGATTGATCACGGACATTTCGGCCACGAGATCAACCTCGACGAGAAGCTCGTGCGTGGGTTCGTTAAAAACGAGACGTGCCAGATAGTTGCCGTGGGGATCCTGCTGCCAGTTGATGAAATGTTTTACGGGGGTGACACGGAGCGAATAGCTCAAGATGGGCGTGCGACAGTGCGGCGCCGGCCGCAGCCGGACGATGTGCGGCGAGAGCGACACCGGACGGTCGTAACGGTAATGCGTTTGGTGGTTTAGCGCGATGTGTAATGCCATGACCAATTACCCTCCGGCCAACAAAGCGTTCGCGGCCAGCTCACGCCCGGGCCTCCTTCCGTTTCGTGGCGGAAGGCGGGGCCATTTTCGCCGCAAAAAAGGTTTCGGTGACCTGTGCGCCGACCCGGTTCATATTTGACTGCAATTCGTCGAGGTACTCGTGCAGGCCGGAGTTGACGATATCATCGACCTGTCCGTAGGCGAGTTCCGCGCACAGTTGCGCGAGCAATTGTTCCGCCGGGTTCCGAAACAGGCCGGTGGGCGTGCCGGTGATGGCGTGGACGGATTCGCGGCTGGCAATGAGACAGTGGTGGATGGCGCGCGGAAACTCGTCGTCGAGCAACAGAAACTCGACGATGCGCCGCGGCTCGATGCGGCCATGGGTCTTGCGGTACATTTCGAACGCGCTGGCCGAGCGCAGCACGGCCGTCCACTGCAGATCGTCAAAGGTTGTGCCCACGTGGGCGACGGTGGGCAGCAGGATGAAGTATTTCACGTCGAGCATCCGCGACGTCTTATCGGCGCGCTCGAGCATTCGTCCCAGGCGTCCGAAATGCCAGCCTTCGCCGTGGGTCATGGTGCCCTCGGTGACGCCGACGAACAGATGGCTCGACATCCGGATGTTGCTGAAGAATTCGTGGGGTGCGGCCAGTATGTCCGGGTTCGCCGCCGCGGCGGTGACCATCAGGTAGAACTTGTTGAGTTGCTCCCACATTTCGGAGGAAATGATTTCGCGCACGGAGCGGGCGTTTTCCCGCGCCGCCCGCAGGCAGGAGAGGATCGAATTGGGGTTGTCGCCGTCAAACGTGAGGAACTGAATGACGTTGGCTTGCGTGGCCGCGCCGAACCGGCGGGCGAATTCTTCGTGATCTCCCGTGGTGTCCACCAGCGGCTGCCATTGTTGGGCGGAGCCGATGGGCAGGTCGAGCATGAGATGGAGGTTGACGTCGATAAAGCGGGCGACGTTCTCCGCGCGCTCGATGTAGCGGCTCATCCAGTAAATCGAATCGGCAACGCGGCTGAGCATCAGGTCAGCACCGCTCCGGTGGTGGCGGCCTGTTCTTGCATGGCCACGCTCTCGCGCACGACGCCCGGGTCATCGGTAAGCACCCACGTGTCCTTGCTGCCGCCGCCTTGTGAAGAATTGACCACGAGCGAGCCTTTTTTCAGCGCCACACGGGTCAGGCCGCCCGGCAGGACGAAGATATCGTTCCCGTACAAAATGTAAGGCCGCAAATCCACGTGCCGCCCCTCGAAATGGTCGTCGATGATGGTCGGTACCTGCGAGAGCGACAGGGTCGGCTGGGCAATGTAGTTGCGGGGATTGGCCTGGATCCGGTTGGCGAACTCGGCGCGCAACTCCGGCGTGGCGTGCGGGCCGACGAGCATGCCGTAGCCGCCGGATTCGTTGGCGGCTTTCACGACCAACTCCTCGAGGTGTTCCAACACGTACGTCAACTCTTTCGGGTCCGCGCAGACGTATGTGGGGACATTGGGAATGATGATTTCCTGGCCCAGATAATACTTCACGATTTTCGGAACGTAGGCGTACACGACCTTGTCGTCGGCCACGCCCGTGCCCGGCGCATTGGCCAACCCGATATGCCCGGCCCGGTAAACGTCCATCAATCCAGCCACGCCCAGCACCGAATCCGGACGGAACGCCTTGGGGTCGATGAAATCGTCGTCGATGCGGCGGTAAATGACATCCACGCGCTCGAACCCCTTGGTGGTGCGCATCCAGACATATCCGTCGGACACAACCAAGTCCCGGCCCTCGACGAGTTCCACTCCCATCTGCTGGGCGAGGAACGAATGCTCGAAATAGGCGGAGTTGTAGATGCCCGGCGTCAACACCACCACGCGCGGCGTCTCGACCCCCGGCGGCGCCAGCGACTCCAGCATGTCCCGCAACCGGCTTGGGTACTCGGCGACGGGGCGGATTCGCGACGCCTCGAACACCCGCGGGAACGTGCGTTTCATGACGAGACGGTTTTCCAATACGTACGATACGCCCGATGGACAACGCAGGTTGTCTTCCAGCACATAAATCTGTCCGTCCCGATGCCGCACGAGGTCCGTGCCGCAAATGTGGCACCAGATGCCCAGAGGAGGGTTCAGTCCGACGCATTGTTCGCGGAAACTTTTGGCCGACAGCAGGATCGCGGCGGGCACGACCTTGTCCTTGATGATCTTTTGATCGTGGTAGATATCGTCGATGAACAGGTTGAGCGCGGTGATGCGTTGTTTCAGGCCGCGCTCGATCCAGTTCCATTCGGCCGAGGAAACGATGCGGGGAACGAGATCGAACGGGAAAATCTTTTCGGTGCCGGCACTGTCTCCGTACACGTTGAACGTGATCCCCATTTGCAGCAGGGCACGTTCGGCAGATTGCTGGCGCCGCAACAGTTCTCCCTCGGCGAGAGACTGGATGATATTGACGAGCGGTTTGGCGACCGCGCGGGGCGCGTCATTCTCACCAAACATCTCGTCGAAAAATGACCCGGCCCGATAGCTGGAGAATCTCATGACCCTTACGTGACTTATTGGTTTAACTACCCCCGCCCACACAGTACTGCAACCATAAGTTTAGCAGCGGGGATGCCACCGGGGCGATGTGTTCATCAAGAAGCGGCAGAGACCGTCACGAAAAGGAGAAGCAGCCAACTATCAAACACAGTCGCAACAAATTGGCATAACGGACGTTACACATTCTTACGAAAACACGGATGTGCGGCTGAACGACAACGCACTGAATCCGTTTCGATTGGGTTGTGGAGACGGTAGGGCGTCCCTGACCGATGGGTTTAATGGACAGCCTGAGCAAAATGCGCCACCCAAAGAGACCGGTCCGGCCGACCCCGGATCGTTCAGGTCACAGTGTTCCCTTCACCCCCACAACGGGCCGTTGGCGTGCGCAGAATCTGCGCGCACCCGGCGTGTTTGAGCAGAGTTTGCGCAGCGACCCGGTCGTTTCCCCTTGGTTTTGTTGGCTTTTTGGTGATGGCACATTCTGTGCAATAGCGTCAGCCGCAGCTTGCGGGCAGCATCGTGGAGGCTGCCCGTCAATCGATTCGACGTGAACCAAAACAACACACGACTACAGAAGGAGATTCGTAGAATGAAGCTTGGAAAAATCTTGGGAATCTGCGGGATCGCCACCGCTCTTTGTTTGAGCGCCGGCACGCTTCTCGCGCAGGACAACAGCAATTCAACTTCAACCGGTGGCAGCGGCCAGGGCCGTCGGGGTGGCGGCGGCAATTTCGATCCCGCGCAATTCCAACAGCGCATGATGGACAATGTCCGGGACCGTCTTGCATTCACCAACGACACCGACTGGGCAGCAGTCCAGCCCCTCGTGCAGAAGGTATTCGATGCGCGCCGCGAAGTAGGCGCCCCCGGCATGGGAATGATGCGACGTGGTGGCGGCGGCGGAGACAACGGCCCGGGTGGTCGCCGCGGTGGGTTCTTCGGCGCGCCCAGTCCGGAAGCGGAGGCGTTGCAGAAGGCCATCGATGACGGGGCCCCGTCGGCGCAGATCAAGACCATGTTGGAGAAATACCGCGCGTCGCGCAAAGACAAGGAAGCCAAACTGGCGCAGGCGCAAGATGACCTTCGTAAGGTGCTGAACACCCGACAGGAGGCGCAGGCTGCCCTGATGGGTTTGCTGAACTGAACAATGGATCCGGAGAGAAGCTGGCGGTTTGTGCCATGAGCGAAGCTTTCACCCAAGACTCGCCCTCGAAGCCGTTGCTGGAGCGGATGGTATCCGAAAAGCAACTGTCCGCTACGGACGCGGACGCTCTGGTTCGCGCGAAGCACTCGGTGCAGAGCGAAGAAGATGTTTTGCAGTGGTTGGCGAAGGAATATGGCCTCTCGTATACCACCCTCGAAAACATCGAACCGGATCGCCAGCTTCTCTCACTATTTCCCGCGCGCATCCTTCTCAAGGAGCAGTTGCTCCCGTTGCGGCGATTGAACGGCTCCGCCGAGGTCGCCACCAGCCGGTTGTTTGCCACCCAGGGACTCGACTCGCTCAAGACCCTGACCGGCCTGAGTCTCAAACCCGTTCTCGCGTCGATGGAAGCGATCCAGCGCGAAATCAAGAAGCACCTCGGCGTCGGCGCCGACACCATCGACACGCTGCACGAAGAGAAGTCGTTCCAGGTGGTCGATGACAACATTGACGACACCAACCTCGATGCCGCCGCCGAAGACGAAGCTTCGATCATTCACTTTGTCAACCAGGTGTTGCGCGACGCCATCGACTTGCGGGCGTCGGACATCCACCTCGAACCGTTCGAAGACGAATTCCGCATTCGGTACCGCATCGACGGCGTATTGCAGGAGATTCCCGTCCCCGCGCAGCTCAAGCGTTTCCAGCCCGCCATCGTCTCGCGTGTCAAAATCCTGAGCCATCTCAACATCGCGGAAAAACGGTTGCCCCAGGACGGCCGCATCAAGATTCGCATCGACGAAAGCGAAGTGGACATCCGCGTATCCGTCATCCCGATGCTGCATGGCGAAGCGGTCGTCATGCGGTTGCTGCGCCAGAACGCGACCCTGCGCGGGATGGGCGAATTGGACATGGAAGACCGTGAACTACAGAGCTTTCGACGGATCCTCCAATTGCCGCACGGAATCATCCTGGTCACGGGCCCGACCGGTAGCGGCAAAACGTCGACGTTGTACACCGCGCTGAATGAAATCAACGACGCCCTGCGCAAGATCATCACCATCGAAGACCCCATCGAATACCAGCTCAAAGGCGTCAACCAAATTCAGGTTTCGGAAAAAGCGGGCCTGACCTTTGCCCGCGGCCTGCGGTCGATTCTCCGTCACGATCCCGACGTTATTCTCATTGGCGAAATCCGCGACCAGGAGACGGCCCAGATCGCCGTGCAAGCGTCACTGACCGGCCACCTCGTGTTTTCGACGTTGCACACCAACGATGCGCCCGGGGCGTTGACCCGCCTCGTGGACATGGGGGTCGAGCCGTACCTCGTCGCCTCGTCGCTGGAAGCCGTGCTTGCGCAACGTCTCGTGCGCGTCCTGTGCACCCATTGCAAACAGGAAGATCGCTCGCCCACGGCGCAGGCGTTCAAGGAAAGCCTGGGAATTCCCGCCCACGTGGCGATTTATCGCTCGGTTGGCTGCCGCGAATGCCGCAACACCGGCTTTTTCGGTCGCCACGGGATTTTTGAGTGGATGGATACCGACGAAAACATCCGCCAAATGATCCTCAAGAGCGCGTCCACGGACCAGATACGCGACGCGGCCCGCCACGCCGGAATGCGCACGCTGGCCGAAGACGGCTGGCGCCTGGTGGCGCGGGGGATCACCACCGTCGAGGAAGTGTTGAGCGTGACCACCGCCAAGGAAGTGGCCCGCACAACCAAACAAGTATCGCCAACCCCGGCTCCGTCAGCAAGCCCGGCGGCAGGATAATTCACGACCATGCCCACGTTTCGCTACAAGGCATTGCAGAGCGACGGCGCGGTCGCCGAAGGCCAGTTGGAGGCCACGGGGCGGCCCGACGCGTTTCGCCAGATGGAAGGACTCGGGTTGCGCCCGGTCAGTCTGTCGGAAGGCGCGGCAACGGGGAAGAAAGACGGACCCAGCCTTGGCAACCTCGGGGATATTTCGTTCAAATTCCAGTCACAGCGCGTGTCCGCAAAAGCATTGGAAAACTTCACGCGCCTGCTGTCCAGTTTGCTGGCCGCCGGCGTGTCGTTGAGTCGGGCGCTCGTGATCCTGTACTCGGAAGCTTCGACGCCGGCCGCGGCGGCGAAATGGAAAGAGGTTCACGACCTGGTGATTGACGGCATGCCGCTGGCGGAAGCGATGGCCAAGTCGCCGGACGTTTTCCCGCGCGTGTACGTGGCCATGGTGCAAGCCGGCGAGACAGGTGGCTTCCTGGACGTGGTGCTGGCGCAAATCGCCGATTTTCAATCCCGCGAGAAGGAACTGCGCTCGAAGGTGACGAGCGCCATGTTGTACCCGACCATTCTCCTCGTGCTCGCGCTCGGGGTGTTGACGTTTCTGCTCGTGTACTTCATCCCCAACTTCCAGAAACTGTTCCAGGGATTTGGCGGTTCGCTCCCGGTGCTGACGCAGATGATCATTGCCGCCAGTCACATCGTGCGCTCGTATGGATTGTTTGTCCTCGCCGGACTCGCCACGGCCGGGTTCCTGGTCCGCAACTGGTTTGCCTCGGAAAAAGGACGGCGCGTCTGGGAGGGAACGATCCTGCGCCTGCCGCTGGTCGGGCCGCTGGTCGCGGAATTTGCCATGGCGCGCTTTTGCCGGATGCTGGGCACGTTGCTCGGCGCGGGCGTCCCGCTCGTGCAGGGACTGAACGTCGCGCGGAAATCCATCGGCAACCAGATTCTTGTCGACGCGGTTTCCACGTCCATCGAGCGCGTCCAGGAAGGCCAGCGCCTCGGGCAAAGCCTGGCGGAGTGCCGCGGGTTGTTTCCGAGTTCCGTGCTGGAAATGATTTCCGTCGCCGAGGAGAGCGGACGGTTGGACACGGAATTGGTCCGGGTCGCGAACGTGACCGAGGGCGACCTCGACCGGCAATTGAAAACCGCGGTGGCCTTCGCGGAACCGCTGATGCTGTTTCTCATCGCGGGATTCATCGGCACCATCTTCATCGGGATGCTGCTGCCGATATTCACCCTGCAACAATACATCAAATAACCCCCCAGAATATTATGAAGAACACATCTCGCATACTCACTCGCGTTCGCCGGGAGCAGGGCGCGTTTACACTGGTCGAATTGCTGCTGGTGCTGGTCATTCTCGGCACGCTGGCGGCCATTGTTCTCCCGAAATTCTCCGGCACAGCACAGCGTAGCAAGGTGACGGCAGCGGCCACGCAGATCTCCATGTTCAAGACGGCCCTCGACGCATTTGAAGTGGACATGGGCTATTACCCGAAAGGCCGAAACGGGTTGGTGGACCTGATCCAGCAACCGCGCGACGGCGCCAACTGGCACGGGCCATATCTCGATAAGCGACGCGATTCCGAAGGACCCGTGGTTCAACGATTATTTGTATGAGTGCCCGGGCAAACATAATCCCAGTTCCTACGATATATCGTCGGCAGGACCGGACGGTCGTTTCGGGACCGACGACGACATCTGCAATTGGACGCCCCGAAGATGAGTCGATGGGTCAAACAACGCAACAGGCAAAACCATGAACGAGGGTTTACTTTGATCGAACTGGTTCTTGTCATGGCGCTGCTGGTCGTCGCGGTTTCCGTGACGGCACCGGTGCTGTCCCGGTTTTTCCGGGGGCGCACGCTGGACTCGGAGGCGCGACGGTTGTTGTCCCTGACGCGCGCGGGACAAAGCCGGGCGGTCTCCGAGGGGGCGCCCGCGTTGTTGTGGATCGATTCATCACAGCAAGCGTACGGACTGGAATTGGAGAACGCGTCCCGCGCGGGCGATCCCCGGGCCGAAGATTTCACCGTGGCGGACGGCGTGCAAGTGGACGCGGTCAACGCCGCGCCGATTTCGGTGGGGGGACGGAAATTGCCCGCGGTCCGGTTTTTGCCCGACGGGACGATTGACGATGCCAGTCCGTCGACCCTGCGCCTGGCGGCGGCGGACGGAACAATTTTATGGTTGGTGGAAGAAACCAATCACATGACCTATGCCATTCAAACCATCAATCGCTAGGAAGCCGTCCCAACGGAGCGCGGAGGCCGGCTTCACGCTCGCCGAGGTGTTGGCGGCGCTGGCGTTCATGGCGATCGTCATCCCCGTGGCGGTCGATGGGCTGCGCATTGCCAGCGCGGCCGGCGAACTCGCCGTGGGCAAGGCCGAAGCCGCCCGAGTGGCGGAACGCGAGTTGAACGAGATCGCCGTGACAACGACCGCGGGGGGGGGCACGGCCCAAAGCGGGACGGTTCAAGAGGGTGGACACAACTACCAGTGGAAGCTGCACAGCGAGCTTTGGCCGCAGGATTCGATGCAACTCCTGACCATGGAAGTGACCTTTACTTCGCGCGACCGGGCGTATGCGACCCGCCTGAGCACATTGGTGAATTTGCCGCAGCAATGAAAATGAACCGTCCAGCACAACCCAGTCGCCGCCAACTTGTCCGCCGGGGTGGGTTCACCCTGGTCGAACTGATGCTGGCGATGGCGGTCTGCGCCATCGTATTGACGGCGATCAACGGCGTGTTCTTTGGCGCGTTGCGCCTGCGCGAGGCCACGATTCGGGCGGTGGATGAAGCCGAGCCCGCGCAACTGGCGCTGACCACGATGCGCAATGACCTGGAGTCGGCGATGTCGCCGACAACCAACGGGGTGATGACCGGTGATTTTCGTGTGGGAGATATCACCAGCGCCGGTATGAACCAGAATGTGTCCATCGAACTGTACACCAGCACCGGCGCGCTCCATGACAACGAGCCGTGGGGGGACGTCCAGTGCGTGACGTATGAGCTCCGGCCATCGGCTGGCGGCGCCGGAAACCAGGGTCAGGATTTGGTCCGCAGCGTCACGCGCAATCTCCTCGCGACGATCACTCCGGTGCCCGAGGACCAATGGATGTTGGGTCGCGTGCAAAGCCTGACGTTCGATTGTTACGACGGCACGCAATGGCGCAATTCCTGGGACACGACCGCGTCTGACACCAATTTGCCAATCGCCGTCCGCGTCAGCATCCAATTGGCTGGAGAAGGCCCCGGTGACCCACGCGCCCGCGAACCGATCGTCTTGGTGGTTCCGATTGATTCCCAATCGCGCACCAACCAGATGCCAACGGCGGGAAGCTGAAGGAAATGAAACTTCGCTGCGTACAACAGGTTGGTCAAACGCAAGCCGCCGACTCTCGCGGGGGTTCGGTGTTGGTGATCGTCCTCTGGGTCACGCTTGGATTGGTCAGCCTGGCGCTGTATTTTGCGAACTCGATGGCGTTGGAGTTGCGGGCGTCGGACAATCGCGTGAGCGCGGTCGCGGCCGATCAGGCCATCGAAGGCGCGGCGCGTTACGTCGAGTATGTCCTCACCACGTATGCGACGAACGGGGTCATGCCGGACCTTACCGAGTACCAGGCGGAAGCCGTGCCGGTGGGGGGCGCGCACTTCTGGATTATCGGACGTGACAACAGCTATCCCGTGGCGCACCCCGATCAGGTGGCTTTTGGTTTGGTGGATGAGTCGTCGAAGCTGAACCTCAACACGGCGCCGACCAACACGCTCGGGATGCTACCGCGCATGACAGCGGATGTGGTCAACGGGATCCTCGACTGGCGGAACCCGAACAGCAATGCCGGGACGGAACTCTACTACGCGATGGCGCAGCCGCCCTATCAACGCAAAGGCGCCCCGTTCGAGACTGTTGATGAGTTGCGGCTGGTGTATGGAACGACCATGGACATCCTTGTCGGCGACGACCTGAATCGCAATGGGGTTCTGGACCCGAGCGAACCGGACGAAGACGGCGATGGTCAGGTTGACCCCGGGATAATCGAATATCTTACGGTTTACAGCCGCGAGCCGAACACGCATAGCGACGGCACGCCACTCACCAACATCAACAGTCAACCGCAACTTCGGGCGCTGTTGCAAAGCAACTTTGGCGGGGGACGCGCCACGCAGATTCTCAGCCGGCTTGGATACGGGACCGCGACGCGACCGGGGACGGGGACGACGAACACCGCCGTGAGGGGGACCGCTGTCACTCTGAGCGGACTACTGCAGTTTTACCTGCGTAGCGGCCTGAGCGAAACCGAATTTGGGGGAATCTATCCCGATATTAGCGTTGGCGCGGCGCCGTTCACGCAGGGACGCGTAAATATCAATACCGCCAACGCGACCGTATTGTCCTGCCTGCCGGGAATGGATATAAACAGCGCGCAACAGGTGGTCAGTTATCGGCAGTCCAATCCCAACAATCTTGGGTCGATCGCCTGGATCGTGGATGCGCTGGGAAGAGGCAGCACGGCGATCCTGGGCTTGGAGACGGGCGATTATATCACCACGCGAAGTTTTCAGTTTGCGGCAGACATCGCAGCGGTGGGCCCGTATGGACGCGGTTATCGTCGGGTCAAATTCATTTTCGACATCAGTGACGGCACGGCAAAGATCCTCTATCGACAGAACCTCACCCGTCTCGGCTGGGCTCTCGGCCAGGATGTCCGCCAAAGTATGGTGGACAAGGAGGCGTCATGATGGATTGGCGTGATTGGAAGTCATGGAAGCCGCAGGGCCGTTCCTCCGTACTGGCCTTGTCGCTGGACGGCGGTCGTTTGGAGGGAATTGTGTTGCGGCGCATCAATGGCTCGCTTGAAGCGCGGCAGTCGTTCTCCGAAGCGTTGTCGCTCGATCCCTTGACGGCGGATCCCGAGCTCGTGGGGCGAGAGATTCGGAATCATCTGGATGCCGCCGGTGTGCGCGAGCGGCATTGCGTTGTCTGTGTGCCGCTGAAGTGGGCGCTGGTCGTGCAGGTGGAGTTGCCCGAGTTGCCCGAAGCGGACGTGGCCAGCTTCCTGCATATCGAGGCGGAGCGCGGATTCCCCTGCGATATCGCCACGTTGCGCCTGGCCACCTCGCGGTGGCAAGCACCGTCCGGAAAGCGGTACGCGACGTTAATCGGGATCCCCGAGAACCACCTCGTCCTGCTCGAGCAAGCCCTCCATGGAGCCCGATTAAAGGCGGCCAGTTTCTCCTTGGGGATCGCGGCCCTCCGACCGCCCAACGTCGGGTCCACCGACGGCGTATTGGCGCTGGCCATCGGAGAGGACAACATTGGTTTGCAAATCACCTGCGGTGGAGGCGTGGGCGCCTTGCGGGCGTTGGAAGGCGCGCTGGAAATCGACGGGACCCGCAAGCTCCTCCATTCCGACGTCGTGGCGCGCGAAGTGCGCATCACCCTCGGTCAACTGCCGTCGGAATTCCGCGAGACCGTCCGCAGCGTCAGTCTCTTTGGCCCGGCCGATCTTGCCGGGGAACTGGCAAACGAAATCGAGGCGCCCCTGGCCGCGATGGGACTGACGGTGGAATTGGTCGCGGCCTATTCACCGGGAGAATTTGGCGTCGAGCTTCCGGCGGGAGCAACAGTTTCCCCTGCATTCAGCTTGGGAGCGCGTTATCTGACGAGTCAGGGAGCGGCATTTGAATTTCTGCCGCCCAAGATTGCGCCGTGGCAGCAATTGGCGGCGCGCTATTCTTCCAGCCGGCTTCGCATGGCGGGAGCCTCTGTGGGCGCGGTGGCGCTTCTGGTGGCGGGATTGTTCTTGATCCAGCAATGGCAGCTCACCCTTTTGCGTTCGCGCTGGGGGGCGATGTCGCAGAAAGCAGAAGAACTCGACGGCTTGCAACAACAGATCCGGCAGTATCGCCCCTGGTTTGACCGGTCATTCCCCAGTTTGAGCGTGTTGCGGGAGTTGACGCTGGCGTTTCCCGAGGATGGCGTCGTCTCGGCCAAGACCGTGGAAATCCGCGACGCCAACACCGTGACCTGTTCGGGTACGGCGCGGGACAACGCCGTGCTGTTGCGGACGCTGACGCAGTTGCGCTCAACGAGCGGGGTGACCAACCTGAAAGTGGACCAGATCCGCGGCAAATCTCCGATGCAGTTCACCTTCGATTTTCAGTGGGGCGAAGGAGGGGGCCATGCAAATTAACCAGCGCCAACGGCTTCTGGCGATCCTAGCGATTTCCGGTCTCGGACTCCTGATTTCCGACTGGTTTGTGTTTACGCCGCTGACGCATCTCTGGCAGGCGCGCTCCAAAAAAATCGCCGACCTTCGCCAGGAGATTGCCCAGGGATCGTCGCTGCTGCAGCGGGAACAGCTTATCCGCCGTCGCTGGGAGGAGATGCGGACGAACACGCTGCCGAACAATCCCTCGTTGGCCGAGCAGCAGATGCTCAAGGCATTTGATACGTGGTCGCAACAGAGCCGGGCGAGCATTACGTCGATCACGCCCCAATGGAAACATGATGTGGACGACTACATGACGCTGGAGTGTCGGGTGGACGCCACGGGCGACATGGAGACGTTGGCGCAATTTTTGTACGCGGTCGAAAAGGGGCCGATGGCCCTGAAGGTGATATCGGCGGAGTTGAGTTCGCACGACACCATCGGCCAGCAGTTGAGCCTCGCGCTGGAAGTCAGCGCCCTCGTCCTGACACCCCAAACCCAATGAATCGGAAAACAACAACTATCGGAAAGACGTTCCGCCCGTGGGAGATCCTGGCGATCGCTGCGCTGGTGGTGACCGGAGGCTTTACCACTCGGGCCCAGCAGACAAACCGCGCGGCCGAGGCGGACTTCTCCAAATTTCAGCTCATTAGCGAGAGGAATATCTTCAATCCGAACCGGACCGCGCGACATAAACGCGGAGGCCGAACGCAGCCGGTAGCGGATGCGTTTTCCCTGGTCGGCACGATGAGCTATGCCAAGGGGACCTTCGCGTTTTTTGACGGCACGAGTTCCGAGTACCGGAAGGCCGTACAAAACGCCGGCACGATTGCCGGTTACAAGGTGACCGACATCACACCAACGACCGTGAAACTGGCCAATGGCGACAAGCTGTTGGTAATGAAGGTCGGGACACAAATGCGGCGCGAAGAAAAAGGGTCCTGGCAGTTGGTGGCTACGGGTGAATTGCCAGTCGACACGACGGAGAACGCGGATGCGGCGTCGGCTGAGCCGGCTGCCAGCGATTCCAACAATGAGGGTAACGACGTCCTCAAGCGGCTGATGAAACAGCGAGAACAGGAGTTACAATGAGAACCGCCATTTTTCGAATTCTGGCCACCGGTTGTGTGTGTGGCCTTGTGCTGACAGCGTACGCGCAGACCGGGCCATCGGCGGCTTCTGAACCACAGACGGTCGAAAGTGTGAGCAACAACGTGCCCGCACAAGAGGAGCCCTCGGCCACCGCGTCGCAACCAGAAGAACCACAGACCGCTGAGGCCGACCAGAACATGGCAACCGCCCCGGCGTCCGCCCAACCCGAGCCCGCGACGGGGAATTCATCCAGCGCCGCCGCGGAGCCGTCCGCCTCCACGACGGAGAACACGGACGTTGGGAAGGGGTTGTACCTGAATTTTCACAACGCGCCAATCGATCTGGTGTTGAGTTATCTGAGCGACGCCGCGGGTTTCATTATCGAAGTGGATACCCCCGTGAAGGGAAAGGTGGATGTATGGAGCACCCATCCCGTGACGAAGGATGAGGCGGTTGACCTGTTGAACTCCATGCTGAACAAGAATGGATACGCCGCCATTCGGAACGGGCGGACGCTGACGATTGTGAGCAAAGACGAGGCGATCCACGGTGATATCCCGGTTAAGACCGGCAACAACCCGGATGCGATTCCGAAAAATGACGAAATCGTCACACAAATCATTCCCATCCGGTTCGTGGAAGCCGAGCAACTGGTGAAGGATCTGTCGCCGATGGTGTCCACGCACGCAACCATCGTCGCCAATGAAGCTGGCAACTCCATCGCCGTGACCGATACCCAGGCCAATATTCGGCATCTGGTGGAAATCATCAAGGCGATCGATTCGAGCGCCGAAGACGAGACGGAATTGCGCGTGTTTCATTTGAAACACCACGACCCGACCGAGATTGCCAACCTGTTGACGGGACTGTTTTCCGGGCAGAGTAATACGAGCGGTAGTCAGACCCCAATCCGGTTTGGGGGCCCCGGCGGCGGGTTCGGAGGATTTGGAGGGGGCGGGTTCGGTGGGTTTGCCGCCCGTCAAGCGGCGGCTCAGGCGGCGGCCAACACGCCCGCCAACGGTCAGGCGGCCCGGATCAAAAAGCGGCAGGAGGTCATCGCCGTGGCCGATCCACGCACGTCTTCCGTGGCGGTCACCGCGTCGAAGGACATGATGGATCAAATCGCGGGGATGATCGAGCAACTCGACCAGGATTCGCCGAGGGTACCCCATGTGAGCGTCGTTCATCTGGAGAACGCCGATCCGCAGCAAGTGCAGCAGGTGCTGCAAGACATGTTCCAGAGTCAGAACTCAACGCGGAGCAGCCAGACGCAGCAGAGTCCTCTGCAGACACGAATTCAGCAGAATGCCGGCACCACGACCTCCACCATGGGCTTGGGAAACTCAGGCTTGGGAACGTCGCGTAGCGGTCTCGGAGGAACTTCGTTTTGAGGAGCGTGCAATCTCAGACGCATAATTACAGGGAACCTATGAAAACCAAATTCTTGAAATCGACATGCTGGCTCGCGCTCGTTCTGGGTCTTTGTTTGGGCGCGCCAAACACAATCCACGCCCAACAGCAGGCGCAACGCCCCGCCGGTGCGGGGGGTGGTTTTGGTGGCTTCGGCGGTTTTGGCGGCGGTGGGACAGCCAATCGCGGCGGCTCAACCACCGGTGGCCAGCAATATAACGCCAACGGCACCGTGGGTAACGCCACGATTTCCTACGACCCGGATACGCACAATATCACCATCATCGCCGACGATGACACCACTCGAAATATCAGCTCTGTCATTTCCAACCTGGATCGCCCACAACCCCAGGTTCTGATCAAAGTCGTATTTTTGCAGGTGACGCACAGTGACGCAACAGACATCGGCGTGGAAGGTGGCTGGATGAATGGCATTGGCGGCGCGATGACGGGACAAGTCGCCAATTCATTCGGACTCTCTTCGTTGGCCTCCGGCACAGGATCCAACGCACCTACGTTGAATGCGTTCGGGCTGCCGGTGTCGGGCTTTTCCCAGATCGCGCCGTTCGCAGCCGGCCGGGCGCCGGGATGTACCAGATTTTGGGGAATGATTTTCAGGCAACGTTGCGGGCCATCGCGGCGATGGGAAAAGCCGAGGTGCTCTCGCGTCCGTCGATTCTGGCGCGGAACGATCAGCCGGCGAGCGTCGTGGTGGGGCAGGAGGTCCCCTTGATCACCAGCGTCAGCTACAACTCGATCTCTGGCGCACCCATCAACTCCGTCACGTACACGTCCGTCGGAATTATCCTGACGGTGACACCGTATATTACCAGCGATGGCATGGTTCAGATGATTATCGCACCGCAGGACTCATCCATTGACCCGACCTTGACGGTTCCCATCGCTCAGGGAGTCAATGCTCCGGTCATCGACACGATTTCCGCCAACACCGTGGCCATCACTCCCAGCGGGCAAACCGTTGTCATCGGCGGCCTGATGCAGCGTGACAAAACTTCCGCCGAGCAGAAAATCCCGATCCTCGGCGACATTCCGTTTCTCGGGAATGTCTTCAAGCGGAGGGTCGCCAGCAACTCCCGCGAGGAACTTATGATCTTTCTGACGCCGTACGTGGTCCAGGCGCCGACGCAACTGGCTGCGCTCGCCGCCAGCGAAAGAGCGCATTCGTTGATTCCCAAGTCGTATTCCGAGCAGGAATTGGATAGATTTCTCGACAAGATGCCGACGAAGCAATTGAAAGGCGGGAAGTCGAACCCCTCCGCCACGGTTCAATAATCAGGCAACTATGGAACGCCGCGCATGGACATAGGCCGCCGCAGCAGGCTGATCTATGGATTATTACTGGCCGCGTGGGTCCTGGTATTGGCGTGGCAGACAGCCGAGCATTTCCGCGTGCGCCGGGCCGCGCGGGCGCAGTTGATCTACCGGGCCCAGGACATTTCCAACACGCTCGGCATCGTGCTTCGATCGCAGCGCCGTTTCGGGGTCCTTTCCAAGGAGCGGTTGGAATCCGCGCTGCACGATCTGGTCAGGCCGGGTGAACTGCACGGGATCGCCCTCCTCAATGCCGCCGGGGACGTCGTGGCCTCGGCCGGCACGCTCGCCGATTTCCAGACAAAAGGCGTCGAGGGTCCCGCCGAGCGTTGGGACGAACAAACGGTCACCTTGATGAACCTTGTGGACCTGGGCACCAACGTGACCCGGGACATCGAGAGCACCCGCCCGCCAATTGTGTTGACGCGCGACGAGATTTTCCGTCCGTCTGAAACGAACCGGTTCGCTGGCGGGCCGCCGGAACCGCCGGGACCTCCACCTCCGGACGAGGAGTCGAACCATACTGCCACGGCGACGAACGAGGTGGCGGAACCATCGTCATCGGGTTCTTCGACCAATCGGCCGTGGTTCCGCGGCGGTCCGGGCCGGCCACGGCTCGGTCGCCCTCCCTGGATGAGCGAAGAAGTCTACAATGCGATGCTGCAAAAGCAGGGTGTGCGCAGCTTTGTCATTGTCATGTCCACCCAGCCCGTGCTGGCCGCGAGCCGTCAGGATCTCTGGCTGCGATGCATCATCGGGTTGCTGGCCACCGTCTCGGTGGTCGGCTCGGGGCTGGCGTGGCGCAACCTCACCACGTCTTCCGATCTCCAACTCCGGCTGGTCCGCGCCAGTGAATTGACCACCCATCTCAAGGAAATGAACCTGGCGGCGGCCGGCCTTGCCCACGAAACACGCAATCCGCTCAACATCATCCGCGGACTGGCGCAGATGATATCCAAACAGGCCGATGCACCCGCAGAAATCCGCGACAAATCGCGCGCCATCGTCGACGAGGCTGACAAGGTCACGGTGCAACTGAATGAATTCATCAATTATTCCCGGCCCCGCGAAGTCCGGCGCTCCGCCCTGGCGCTTTCGTCGGCGGTCAGCGAAGTGGTCCGCGCGTTGGGATACGACATCGAGGAGAAACGTGTCCAGGTCGAGATCAAAGGCGAGCCGCTCACGATCGAGGCGGACGAACAATTGCTCCGCCAGGCACTGTTCAATCTGCTCCTCAACGCCATTCAAGCGGTCGACCCCGGCGGCGCGATTCAGGTCGTCATCGCGCGTCCGAACGCCGTCGAAGCCGTGCTCGAGATTCGCGACAACGGGCCGGGCGTGCCGGCCGACCGCCGCAAAGAAATCTTCAAGCCCTATTTCACCACCCAACCCAAGGGAACCGGGCTGGGTCTGACGGTCGTCCAGCAGATCGTGCACGCCCACGGATGGGAAATCGAATGCCTTCCCAATGAGCCGAAAGGTGCTATCTTCCGTCTGGCACACGTAAAACTCGCGGGAAAGAATTGAAAACACCGGCATCGGGCACCGAATCAACGGTGCGGATCCTGATTGTGGACGACGATGCAGGCCAGCGCAGCCTGCTCGACACCTTTTTGCGGAGCCAGGGATTCCAAACCACCGTGGTCGAGTCGGGCGAGCGTGCCCTGGAAACGTTGCGCGACGGCAACATCGCCATGATGGTGTCCGACGTGCGGATGCCGGGCCTGACGGGACTGGAAACACTCCGTCGCGCCCGCCAGATCAACGCCACGCTGCCCGTTCTGCTCGTGACCGCCTACGCCGACATTCGCGAAGCCGTCGGCGCCATGCGCGACGGCGCGGTGAATTATCTCGCCAAGCCCATCGACCTCGATGAATTGCTCGCGTCGGTGCAGCAGGCCACCGGCATTTCGAAATCCACTCCGCTCCGCTACGACGAGGACCGGCAGTTGCCCGCGTACGTCGTCGCCAAAAGCCCGCTGATGCAGGCGGTCTTTCGCGATGTTTCGCTGGTCGCGCCCTCGGGCACGCGCGTGCTGATTACCGGCGAAAGCGGTGTCGGCAAGGAAGTGCTCGCCGATGTCATTCACGCGTGGAGCACCCGATCGGCCGGGCCGCTGGTGAAGGTCAATTGCGCCGCGATCCCGGAATCCCTCCTCGAAAGCGAGTTGTTCGGGCACGAACGCGGATCGTTCACCGGCGCGCACGCGCAACGCATCGGCCGGTTCGAGGAAGCCAACGACGGCACGATCTTTCTCGACGAAATCGCCGAGATGACCCAGCAACTTCAGGCGAAACTCCTCCGCGTGACCCAGGACGGACGGTTCCAGCGCATCGGTTCCAACCGCGAGATTCGGACCAACGCGCGGATTCTCGCTGCCAGCAATCACAATCTCGAGGAGGAGGTCAAAAACAACCGGTTTCGCGAAGACCTGTTCTATCGGTTGAACGTGGTCGAGATCAACATTCCGCCCCTGCGCGAGCGCCGCGAGGATATTCTGCCGCTGGCCGGACTCTTCATTGCGGAATTCGCCAAAGGCCGCGCGCGATTTTCAGAAACTGTCACAGCCTGCCTCGAAGGATATTCCTGGCCGGGCAACGTGCGTGAACTGCGCAACGCGATGGAACGGGCCGTACTGCTTTCCCGCAGCGAACTCATCCTGCCCGAGCATCTTCCCGCGCGTGTCCGCGACGCTGCAGGCAAACCCGGTGCCTCGTCATCCGCCAACGCCGGGCAACTCGAAGAAGTCGAGCGCGAAGCCATCCTCCAGGCGCTTCGGAAACACGACTTCAACCGCACCGAAACCGCCAAAGCCCTCGGCATCAGCCGCCGCGCCCTCCTCTACAAGCTCCAGCACTTCCAGAAGCTCGGGTACGAGATTAACCCATCCTGACGCGGATTTCGGGTCAAATCGGCTGGCGGACCCGTCAATCGAACCCAATTTTTAGAGGAACGAACCCAACCAAGAATCCGCCGCCAAAAAGCTCTAACCACCTGTACCACAAGCTCCATACACAGTCTCTTTTGTCAATAAACCATTGGGTTCGTTTCGCAAAATCGCCCTTTTTTTGGATGGTCCCTTGTAGCCACGGCACTGCGTGCCGTGCTTCGTATCGTTTGGAGGGCGAACCTCCCGGTGAGCCGCATCCCTCTTCTCTCGTCACTCATCATTTCCTTCCCTCCTTATGTCAAACAACCCAAAACACCCCGACTATACATTATCGCATACAGATTGTCCATAAGATTCCGATGGCAGATCAAAAACATCGCACCGACCCGGCCACCATAGCCTCCTGTCCTCCACAGCATTCGCGAAGGGGGATGGCGGAGACGGAAGCCTCCGCGCCACCGCCGATTGCACTACGGATATTCGACGAGATCCGCCGAGCCGCGAATCGAAATGGTATTGACACATCATCCGCCGTGCGACAAAGGGAGGGGGTGAAATGGAGCTTCCGCCGTCGTCCTGAAAGGCGGCACCAATTGAATCACTGCCATCGGATGTTCCAGCGCAACATCTTACGAATGGCGCTTGTGGCGCTGTTCTGCGCGGCGGGTGTGGCTGGCGCAATGACTCAAGACCTGCCATCAGTCATGTCGCCATTACCGTCCAGTCCAACGCTGACCCCGGGCGATCGCATCCTCGTCTTCGCGCCGCACCCGGATGACGAGTCAATCGGTTGCGGCGGTATCATCCAGCAGGCCGTGGCCATGAAACTGCCCGTGCGAATCGTCTGGCTCACCTACGGCGACAACAACGAATGGTCGTTCTTCCTGTACCGCAAGCATATTGTCGTGATGCCGGAAGCGGTTCGGCAGATGGGCGAAGTGCGCCACCAGGAGGCCCTGGCCGCCGCCAAAATCCTCGGCGTGGACTCGCATCAACTGGCGTTCCTGGGCTATCCGGATTTCGGCACACTGACCATCTGGTATAGCCACTGGGCCGACCGGCCGCCATTCGAGAGCATGCTGACCAAGGTTACCAAGGTGCCCTACGCCGACGCGTATCGTCCCGGCGCGCCGTACAAAGGGCAGGAAATCCTTCACGACGTCGAGGCGAACCTGCGCGAATTCAAGCCAACAAAAGTTTTCGTCTCGCATCCCTCGGATCGCAACGTCGACCACCAGGCCTTCTACCTGTTCACCCGCGTGGCGTTGTGGGACCTCGAAGGCCGGATGCGTCCGGACGTGTACCCGTACCTCGTCCATTTCGCGCACTGGCCCATCCCGCGTGGCTTGCAACCGGCACCGGCCGATCCTGCCTCCCGCATCGCTTGGGACCGGGACGATGATCAACTGGGGAGTCGTGCCGTTGTCCGACCGGCAAATCCAGGTGAAAGAATCAGCGTTACGAGCGCATCGCAGCCAGATGGAATCGAGCGGCAAATACCTGCTCTCCTTTGTGCGGGCCAACGAGTTGTTTGGCGATTTTCCGCCGGTCATCGTCCCCATCGTTCCCACGGAAGACCAGCTTCCCGCCGGCCGCCTCCAACGCTCCCCGCAACTTCAAGAGCAATTGACCGAGGAGGAGCGGGCCAGCTTCGTGGGCATCGAACAGGTCCACACCTGGCGCGAAGCGGACAATCTCGTGGTGACCGTACGCTTGTCAAAACCCCTCGGCGGCGCCTTATCGGCGTCCATTTTTGCTTTCGGCTATCGCGACAACTGGCCCTTCGAGCAGATGCCCAAACTCCGCATCAACATCGGCGAGTTGAAGCGCGACGTCCTCGATCAGACCCGCAAGCTGCCCGAAAACACCGTCCAATTCCAGCGCCATGACCGGGAATTGACCCTCCGCATCCCGTTGAAGGCGATGGGCGATCCCCAACGCGTCCTCACCTGCGTCCACACCTACCTCGGCGAAGACCCCCTCGACTGGGCCGAGTGGCGCATCCTCGAAATCGGACCCGCGACGGTCAATGCGGCATCAATCGGATCAGCGCACAACCCCTGACAGATTCCGGAAACGCAACCCTGTTATGCGGGGGGGACAGTATCGGTGCCTGGTTCGGGGCGTGCGAGCCTGATGTCTGGTGTCGGTTGTCTCGTCAGCCGATTCGGGGATCCGGCCGCAGCACAATTCGATCGCCTCCGTGCGCGGCTTGCGCATACGCCTCGCCCGCCAGGGCAAGAGGCAGAGGCTTGCCCGCCTTGGCCTTGAATTGTCCGGTCTCGAAGCCGGGCGTCATCTGCGCCAACAGCTTTGCACAGGCAACGGCATCCAGGCGGAGAGTATCGATGCCCTGAACACGAAGCCCTTTGCGATACAGGCTCCGCAGATTGAAGGAAGCCTTGCCGTCGGCCGGGGCGGCGATAACCGGGATTCGGCCGTCCAGGCCGGCCACCTCGACCGCCTCGGCGAACATCATGCCGCTGCCGTCGAAGACGACCTCCGCTCCGCGATTGCCAGTGATGGATCGGACCGCGTCAACGATGTTTGCCGACCGGGTATTAATCACTTCGTCGGCGCCGTCCTGGCGAACCGACGGGACATCATCGTCGGACCGCACGGCACCGATGACTCGCGCCCCACGGGCTTTGGCGATTTGGACGGCAGCGGAGCCAGTCCCGCCGGTAGCGCCCAGAATCACCACCGTTTCGCCAGACGACACGCCTGCGGTCGTCACCATGGCCTCCCACGCCGTGACGAACGACAGGCCCGCGGTCGCAGCGGCTTCCATAGAAAGCGCCGCGGGCTTCGGCGTTACCGCTGTCCGCGGCAGGAGAAGGTACTCCGCGTGTGAGCCATCGCGCGTACGGCTAATATCGCCTCCGGTGCCCCAGACATCGCGTCCAACGAGATCGGCCGCGCCGCGAACAACGATCCCCGCGAAATCGCGGCCGGGGATCCGCGGGAGCGTGGTGCCGTGCATGGCTCCGGCGACGTTCTTCACGTCACTGGGATTGATCGACGCCGCCTTGACGGCCACCAGCACTTCGTCGCCATGCGGTTCGGGTGTCGGAACCTCTTCTACCTTCAGTTGCCTTGGGTCTCCGAACTGATGAATGACGATGGCTAGCACAAGAACTCTCCTTCTTAACGGTTTCGATCCTTGTCGTGGTCGACAACCTGCTAGAAGCCGGATGGCGAATGCCGCCTCCGAGCCGTCACGTCAGGATGCTCCGTCTGGCGGGAGCGGAGATTGCTTGATCGGCAGTCTCACCTTGAACCGCGTGTCGCCCGGCACGGATTCGAATTCGATTTCGCCGCCATGCCGGTTGGCCACGATACGACTGCTGATCACCAAACCCAAACCCGTTCCCGAGCCGACGCCCTTGGTGGTGTAGAACGGCTCGAAGATGTGCGACTGGACTTCCGGCGGAATGCCGTTACCGTTGTCGGCAATTTCCACCACCACCTGATCGTCATCGAGGAACGTGGCAACGCAGATTTTCCCAGTTCCTTTGACCGCGTCGATGGCGTTGTCGAGCAGGTTCGTCCACACCTGGTTGAGTTCGCCGCCGTAGGCCATGATCCGCGGAATGGCGCGATCGTACTTGCGCGTGACCGTGACCTTCTTGAGCTTGTGGCCGAGCATCGTCAGCGTGTTCTCGATTCCTTCGTGCACATCCACCTCCTGCATGGGCGATTGGTCCATGTACGAGTACGCCTTGACGGCCTTGACCAGCTCCGAAATGCGCGCCGTGCTGCCGTCCACTTCGTTCAGCAACGAATGCAACGACAGGCTCGCTTCCAACCACCCAAAAGCGCGGTCCAGCGCCTCACGCGGAAGCGTCTTCGCGAGGGTCGCCAGCTCGTCATCGCTCATGTTGGCCGTTACAAGTGCCGGCGCCAGCTTCCACCCGTCGGCCACGCCGTGTTGCTCCAGCCACGTCGCCACCCGATCCTCGCGGTCGCTGCGCGCGACCGAATCGAGCGGCGCGGTTTTTGCCAATCGGGCGATGGCGGTCTGCGACGCGTCGACAAGCGGCTGCCAGTGTTCGGGCTTCAACGATTCATGCAGTTCGCACGCGCACGATTGCAGGTTGTCCACAACCTCTCGCAAATGGGCCGATGCCCGACGCGCCGCCGTCGCCGGGTTGTTCAATTCATGCGCGAGACCGGCGGCCATCGTCCCGAGTGAAGCGAGCTTCTCGCGTTGCTGGGAATAGCCTTCCATGTTCCGCACGCGCGTGGCCATCGTGCGAAAAATCTGGCTCGCCACCGACGGGCAGCCGCTCAGCATCCGCCAGAACCCGTCCTTGTGCAGACGAAACAACCGGCAGGGCTTCAGCGTGCGCACCGTCGCCAGACTCGGGCTGTCGAGCAACAGGGAGATTTCCCCCAGAAACATTCCGGGTTTGGTGACCCCCATCAAGATCGCCTGGTTCTCGTAGTTTCGGCTGACCCGCATTTCGCCTTCCAACAGCAGGTAGAAAACGTCCAGCGGTTCTCCCTCCCTCGCCAGCACTTTGCCGGCTTCCAAGTGGACGATCTCTCCCAGTTCGAGGCAACTGTTCTGTTCCGGCGACAACGTCGAAAAGAGCGGGACCTTCTGCAATTCCTGTAGGATCGATGCGTCCATGATTACACCGTGCTGAGGTATTGGTGGATCAGTTTCACCGCCATTGCCCCTTCGCCGACCCCGGACGTGACGCCCTTGGCGGACATATGCCGCACGTCGCCGGCAACGAAAATTCCCGGAACGCTGGTTTCGAGCATGAGCGGATCGCGGTCCGGCAGCCAGCCCCGGGGACGTTTCCCCTCGCGCATCAACTGTGTTCCCGAAATGATATATCCTTGCGCATCCCGCTCGACGAGGTTGTTCAGCCAATCCGTGTACGGGACGGCGCCAACGTAAAACAACAGCGCGCTGGCGGGCACCGTTTCCCGCGCGCAGGTCTTCGTGTTCATCAACGTGATGGTCTCGCAGCGTCCGTTGCCTTTCACTTCCATCACGCTCGTGTTCAACTTCACAATGATATTCTTCGTCGCGCCAATCTGGTCTTCCAGGTACTGCGACATGTTCGCCGAAAGGGAATCGCCACGCACCAGCATCGTGACGCTCCGCGCATACTTGGAAAAATACATCGCCGCCTGGCCGGCCGAATTGGCCCCGCCGACGATATAAACATCCTCATTCTTGTACGAGAGCGCCTCGGTCATCGGCGCGTAGTAGTACACGCCGGCGCCGTTCAATTCCTCCACGCCGGGCACGTCCACCTTCCGGAAAGCGATCCCCGTCGCAATCAACAGCGCGCGGCAACCGATTTCCGTGCCGTTGCCCAGTGTGACAAACCGCGACGGCCCATCCACGCGGACCCCCGTGACCTCCTGCGGCGCAAGAATCTCGACGCCAAATCGCCGTGCCTGGCTGACCGCGCGCCGCGCCAGGTCAAATCCACTCAGCCCGGTCGGAAAGCCGAGGTAATTCTCGATTCGGGAACTCCGGCCCGCTTGGCCGCCGGGAGCTTCGCGTTCAATCAGCAACGTTCGCAATCCGTCCGCTGCTCCGTAAACCCCCGCCGCCAACCCGGCCGGGCCACCGCCGACAATTACCAAATCGTAAAACGGCAACTCGGCCCTGGTCTTTAGCCCGAGCTTGTCGGCGACCGCCGTCGAAGTCGGGTCCGTGAGATGCGTGCCGTCCGCGAAAACAACCAAGGGCAACTGCTTCGCATCGGCGCCACAACTCTCCATCAACTGCCGTGCCGTCTCATCCGTTTCCGCGTCCAACAGTTGATACGGAATGGAATTCCTCGCTAGAAAATCCCTGATCTGGTTGAAGTGCGGCGACCAGCGGTGGCCCACAATCCGGATCCCTTCAAACGGCGGACGGAAAGACGCCTGCCAATCATCGAGCAAATCGTCCACGACCCCGTAGAGACGCTCCTCCGGCGGGTCCCACGGCTTCATCAGGTAATGATCGATCTTCACCGAGTTGATCGCGCGGATCGCCGCATCCGTGTCCGCGTAGGCGGTGAGCAGGGCGCGCTTGGCTTCCGGATAGAACTCCAGCGCCGCCTCCAAGAACTCCACACCCGACATGCTCGGCATCCGCTGATCCACCAGGAATAACGCGACCGGATCGTTGCGCAACTTCAGTTGCTTGACCGATTCCAACGCTCCCGCCCCCGAATCGGCGGCCATGACCCGGTACCGATTTCCATATTGCCGACGCAAATCCCGCTCCACGGCCCGCAGCACGTCAGGGTCGTCATCCACGGTCCATATCACGGGCTTGGCCATAATCAGGAACGCCGCTTTCCTTTCGATGCTTTGCCCAGCAGAATGGCTTCTTCAATTCTCGTTTTCAACGTCTCGAAATCATGCCCGTCATCATTACCCCCTGTCTGTTGGGGTATGGACAAGCGGGGAATGCTGGTGCACCATTACGGGCAGCCTCGGACGAACGCATTCTTTGGGCTGGAAGAGAGGAAAGACGGTCGGGATGGCTTTGAGACTCGCGATGCTGCATTATCACCTGCGCCCGGGCGGCGTTACGACCGTCATCCGCAACGCGCAACGCGCGCTCGCGGGGGAATTCGATGTGACCGTACTGGCGGATTTCGGCTACGACGAACGTCCGGCGCGAAGCCAGGCCGAGTTTCTCGCCGGGGCGAACCTGCTGGCCAATCAACTTCGCCAGCGGTTACGCGGTGTGGACGTTTTGCACACGCACAACATCGGACTCGGCAAACATCCGCGCCTGACATACGCGGTCAGGCTGCTGGCTCGTCGGGGCCGGATCAAAATCATCAATCAGGTTCACGATTTTCCCGAGGACAACCGGCCCGCGCAATTGCACGCGTTGCGACACTGCACCGGCAAATTCGACGACAGATTCTGGCGTGGGATGTGTTATTACGACGCATCAAACGTGGTGTGGGCGACATTGACCACGCACGACGCCACAAAACTCGCGTCACGCGGCATTCCATCACAGAAGATTCACGTTCTCCCCAACCCGGTGGATGACGAGTTCTTCACCCGGCCTCCGCCGCTGCGCGCCGAGTTGCAAGAAGTGAAAAAGAAGCTGGCGGCATTCGCCCGCGCCCATCGTTTCCCCTTCAACCCGCGCAAGAAACTTCTCCTCTCGCCCATGAAGGTCATGGTTCGCAAGAACAACGAAGAAGCGGTCGAACTGGTCAAACGCCTCCGGAAATATCAACTGATCATCTCGCTCGACGCGTCCTCCGCCACCGACCGCGCGTATGGCGAGCGGTTGAAGAAACGGATTCGCCAGGAGCAGTTGCCGGTGGTGATCGGTTTCGGGGCCGAGTTGGACAGCCCGTTGCCCCTTTTTCACATGGCGCGCGCGATCCTGACAACGTCGAAAGTGGAAGGGTTCGGGTACACGTTCGTTGAAGGCTGGTTGTGCGGCAAACCGGTGATTGGCCGCGACATTCCCGAGGTCACACAGGATTTCGTCGCGGCGGGAATGAAGCTGGACCATCTCTACCGCGAGTTTGATGACGAGGCGGTACGCCGCGTTGGGACCCTTCTCGCCCGACCCCCGCGCAAACTCGTCGAGCATAATCGGCAGATCGTCTTGAAGAAGTATTCCCTCCGCGCCTACGCCCGGCGATACGGGAAGTTGCTGGCTTCCTTCGGTCGGTAATGCCCGACCGCCGCTGTGTCTCGTCGCCTTCCGCGACCTCACTTCACGTGGACACCGGCGATCGCCGCATCGAAATCCTCGCTGTTCTTGACCGAGCCATGGCGGTGCAACAGGCTGAACACGACGGGCACGAAGAACAACGTGGCCAGCGTGGCGATGACCAGGCCGCCGATCACAGCCCGCCCGAGCGGGGCGTTCTGTTCGCCTCCCTCGCCAAGGCCGATTGCCATCGGGAGCATGCCGATGATCATCGCCAGGGCCGTCATCAGCACGGGCCGCAGGCGGCCGACGCCGGATTCCCAGGCGGCGTTCAGCGGGTCGAGTCCTTTGCGGAGGTGGTTCCGCGCAAACGTGACCACGAGCACGGAGTTGGCCGTCGCCACGCCCAGGCTCATGATCGTGCCCATCAACGCCGGCACGCTCATCGTGGTGACCGTCACATGCAACGCCCAGACCACCCCGGCCAGCGCGCCGGGCAGCGCGGTGATGATGATGAACGGATCGAGCCAGCTCTGGAAGTTGACGACGAGCAATAGATAGATCAGCGCCACGGCCATCACGAACCCGATCATCAACCCGATGAAGCTGGAGCGCATCGTGTCGGCCTGGCCGCGGAGCATGATGGAACTGCCCTCCGGCAGGTCTTTTTCGGCCTGGGCGATGAGCGGCTTCAGGTCGCGCAACACCCCGCCAAGATCCCGGCCGCTGACGCCGCCGAAAAGGTCAATGACGGGCAGGATGTTGTAATGCGAGATGACCGGCGGGCCGATCTGGCGGGTCATGGTCGCGAGATTGACCAGCAATTGGCCGTTGCCTTCGCCGGGCCGGCTGGCGGTGACGGGGATCACATCAAGCGCGCCGAGTGAATCCATCCGGTACTCGGGGGCGCGGATGTTGACCAGGTACTGGATGCCGAGGCGGGGATCGATCCAGTACGCCGGCTGCACCTGACCGCTGCCGCTGAGGCTCAACAGGACCGACCCGGCAACGTCCTGCTCGGCCAGCCCGATCTCGGACGCCTTGGTCCGGTCCACGGCGAACTTGAGCTTGGGCCGGTCAGCGGGCTGCTGGATACGCACGTCCACGGCCCCGGCGATGTGCCGAACCTTGTCAGCCAGCCGCGCAGCGACGGCGCGATTGGCCGATTGGTTGCGGCCGACGATCTGGATGTCAAACGGGGCGGGCAGGCCAAAATTGATCGTCTGGCTGACGATGTCGGCTGGCAGAAAATAGAATGTCGTGCCCGGGAACTCGTGGTTGAGGCGGAGGCGCAATCGCTTCACGTATTCGGGTGTCGGCCGGTGCCCTTCGCGCAGCGAGACCAGTATGTCGGCGTCGCCCGGCCCGATCACACCGCTGTCGCTGTAGCTGAGGTTGATGCCCGAGTTCGGCAGGCCGATGTTGTCGAGCATCCCGTGGATCTCCTCGGGCGGGATTTCGCGGCGGATCGCCGCTTCGATCTGGTCCACCAGCTTGGCGGTCTCCTCGATCCGTAATCCGCTGCGGGCCCGCACGTGCAGGCGCAACTGGCCGGCATCCACCGACGGGAAGAAGTCCTGGCCCAGTTGCGGGATCAACAGATAGGTGCCGCCGCAGAACGCGAGGAATACCAGGGCGAATACGCCACGGTGGTGCAGCACGACGGCAAGCAAGTCACGGTAGCTCTGCCGGAACCGTCCGAACCAGCGCTCGAATCCGTTCTGCAAGCGGGCCAACGGACGGAACAGCGGCCGCGCCTTCTCGGCATCGGCCATCTCGTGGTACTGGATCCCGGTGTAGAACCACATCACCAGGGTCGGCACCAGTGTCCGCGAGAGCGCGTAACTGGCCAGCATCGCGAACACCACGGCCTCCGCCAGCGGCACGAACAGGTAACGCGCCGTGCCGGCCAGGAAAAACATGGGCACGAACACGATGCACACGCAGAGCGTCGAGACGAACGCCGGCAGCGCGATTTCCTGCGCGCCATCGAGGATCGCTTGCACGGTCGGTTTGCCCAACGCCATCTGGCGGTGGACGTTCTCCAGCTCGACGGTCGCGTCGTCCACGAGGATGCCGACCGCCAGCGCCAGCCCGCCGAGCGTCATCAGGTTGATCGTCTCGCCCAGCGCGCTGAGGATGGCCAGCGACGTCAGCACTGACAGCGGGATCGAGAGCGCGATGATGACCGTGCTGCGCCACGAACCGAGGAACAACAGGATCATCACCGCCGTCAACGCCGCCGCGATCACGCCCTCGCGCACCACGTCGCGGATCGCCGCCCGCACAAACAGCGATTGGTCGGCAAACTCCTTCACCTCGACCGGGTCGGTCACGGTTTTCAGGACGCGGGTCATGGCCAATTTCACGCCGCTGGCCACCTGGAGGGTCGAGGCGGAACCGGTCTTGAGGATGCTGATCAGGGCGCTGCGGACGCCATCCTGGCGGACGATGTTCTGTTGCGGCGAGTAGCCGTCGCGGACCTGGGCCACGTCGCGGATACGGATGACCGCGCCGTTGACGGTCTTGATCGGCAGATCATTCAACTCGTCGAGCAACGACGGACTGGTATTCATCTCGACGTCGTATTCCGTGGGGCCGATCTTCGCCGTGCCGCTCGGATAAATCAGGTTCTGGGCATTGATCGCCGTGACGACGTCGTTCGGGCACAAGTTCTGGGCGGTCAGCGCCGTCAGGTCGAGGTCCACCGCGACGAGCCGCTGTTTGCCGCCGTACGGGAACGGGATCGATGCGCCCCGCACGCTGACCAGGCCGACCCGGATCTGGTTCGCGCTGATGTCGAAGATCGCCTGTTCGGACAAATGCGGACTGCTGATGCCGTACTGCAGGATCGGCACCGACGAGGCGTTGTAGCGGATGACCAGCGGCGGGGTCTGCCCGGGCGGCATCGAGCGCAGCACGGTCTGGCAGATCGCCGTGATCTGCGCCACGCCCGCGTCGACCGACGTGCCCGGCTGCAGGAACACTTTGATGACGCAGACGCCGTTGTAGGCCGACGACTCGATGTGCTCGATGTCGTTGACCGTGGTGGTCAGCGGACGCTCGCAGTTGTACATGATCCGCCGTTCCATTTCCTGCGCGCTCAACCCGCCATACTGCCAGATGACGCTGACGACCGGGATGTTGATGGCCGGGAAAATGTCCGTGGGCGTGCGCAGCAGTATAAACGGGGTCAGCAGCAACAGCAGCAGCGAGGCCACCACGAACGTGTAGGGCCGACGAAGGGCAAGGCGGACAATCCACATCGCGGGTTACCTCGGGCTTGTCTGGTGTGCGCCGATCAGCCGCCAGGGGAACGGCTCTATACGCTGCGCAGCGACTGCGGTAGACAAAGCTTCCAACACGAACAAGGTGAACGGCGACATGATGCAGCCTCCGCTTGGGTAAGATTTCCGGCACGGGGTAGGCCGCTTCTCGCCTTTCCAGTACCTTACCAAGACCTCCGGACGCTGTCAAATGAGGGGTCGATCGGGTGTTGTTGCGAGACTGCTCCTACGCAGCCTCTCCCGGTGGCGTCTGTTGGGCCGATTCGATGAGATTGTGGAGGTGTCGGCGGAGGACGGCCAGCGAGAAATGTTGTTTGGCGATGGCGAAATTGCGGTCGGCCATGTGCTTGCGCAGTTCGGGATCGTTCAGGACATGGCGAACTTTTTCCACCACGTCGTCGGAGATGTATCCGTCCATGGTGACCGTCTCGAACCCGAGCGGCTCGATATCGAGCATGTACACGGAGTAGCGGTTGACGAGGATCGGTTTGCGAAAATAGATCGCCTCAAGGAAGGCATTGCCGAAGCCTTCGTAGACGCTCGGATAGGTAATCAGGTCGGCATGCGGATAGATGTCCCAGAGCGAGAAAATCTTCTGGCCTTTGTCGTCGAACTTGCGCGTCTCGCTGAACCGATTGGCCACGAACCGGATGTCCACGCTCTCGGAATGCGCCAGGTCCCGCAGCCATTGATAATAGTCGAGTCCTTCATCGCCCGCGCTGTGCGACACGACGAGTTTGGCCCGCGGCTCTTTCAACCGCCGCACCAGCTCGATGGCGTGTTCGACGCCCTTGCGCGAAACCAGTCGCGTAGGTTGGAGGATCAGTATGTCGTCGGGCGAAAGACCGATCTGCTCGCGCAGGTCGCGGGCGTATTCGTCCACCGCCGGCGGTTCCGTGTCGAAATCGAACACGTTCGGGATGAGCGACGCGGCGATGCCTTTGCGCTGGGCCAGTTCGCGCCGGGCCGGTGTGCTGATGACCACGTGTTTGATGCTCGGCAGGCTCGGCGGAAACGAGGCGTCGAGAATGTCCTGCACCGCGTTGATCATGAACCGTTGCCGTTCCCAGTAGAAATCATGATGATGGGCGACCGCGTGAATTCCCGTTTCCGCGATGAACTCGGTCAGCGCCATGCCCAGCGGCAGGTTCATCGGGATCGTGACGGCGTTTTGCGGAACCAGCATATCCAGCGAGAACCTCTTCACGAACTCGGCGACGCCGGCCTTCAGGCGCCGTCGCAGGTCGTGGAGTTGCTCGGTGGTTTCCGGCGCACGGGTATGTGCCCCAAAACATTTCTGCTGGACCGCGACGATCTCGGGATGGGCAAAGTGCGCTTCGGGCACGATCGTCCCGGGCTGAATCTCGGGATCGAGCTGGCCGGCGCAGAAAAACGCGTTGTGACCCAGGTCGCGGCAGATGCGCGCCCATTTGATGGTTTCCAGAGTCACACCATCCGTGCCCGCCAGCCGCGTTGAGACAAACCCGATGTTCATCGCCAAACCCACTCTCGCCCGGCTGGGGCGGTCGAGTCAAGGTCGGGAATTGACGCGGCGGGCGCGTGTTCGTAACGAGCAAGAGCGTCTGGCAACCAAACGCGGCCCAACGATCCGTGGGAAGGCAATGAGGCGGATGGCGTCGGCCAGCAATCCTTGCGTGCCACAGGCAATGGTATGTTGTGGAGAAGCCGGGCGGTGAGATCCCCGGGCAGGGTTGGGACGCATTGCCACGGTCACGCGGGTCGAAGACTGCTGCCGACGCCACCGGAAAGGAAAAGGGAACAGTCTGGCGCGAAAAGATGGAGGCGTTGCCGCCATCCGTCCTCCACGGTGCCGTGGCGCCGCCCATTGGGTACTACTCCCCACCCCACAAACCGCGGTGCAATCCTTGTCGCGCCAGACTGGTTGAATACCGTTGCCGCGAGCGATCTTCGTCGCCGACAAAATGTTGTCGCGCTTGTTTGCCATGACCTCCTCGACACCTCGATCCGAATGGCGACAGTCTGCCGTACACGTTCATTCGGCGCAATTGGGTTACCCGCCGATTCTGGAATAGGGCAATCTCCTAGCCCTGATTCTGGTGTCCATCAACCTGCGCCGGATCGTGGGGATGCAGATTCGTGATCCATTGAACGGCGTGATGCAACAACTCGGTGGCATCCTTCAAGTGGAGCTTGCTCTTGATGTTCTGCCGGTAACACGAGATGGTCTTGATGCTCAGTCCCAATTCCCGGGCGATCTTGCGCGTCCCGTGGCCCTCCCCGAGAAGTTGGAACACCTCCAACTCGCGGTCGCTCAACAACCCGAGCGGCCCATCGTCAGCGGGAGTTTCGCGTTTGCCAACCGCCTGGGTGACAAGGAGGGAGGCCATCCGTTCGCTCAGATAAACGTCTCCGCTCAGCACCTTCCGCAGCGCTGCCAGCAACTCCGCCGTCGACGCGCGTTTCATGATGTAGCCGCGGGCGCCCGCGCGCAACACCCGTTCCGCGTACAGCGCCTCATCGTGCAGCGACAACACCAGCATGGGCAGGTCGGGATGTTGTGCCTTCACATCCTTGATCAACTCAAGACCGTTGCCGGTCGTTAGCGAGAGGTCGGCAATGACCGCGTCCGGTTGCAACGCGGCAACGGCTTGGATGGCCTCCGGCGCATCGGCCGCCTCTCCGCACACCAGAAGATCGGGCTCCTGGTTGATCACCATGGCCAGTCCCTCGCGCAGCACCGCGTGATCGTCGACGATAAGGACCCGTTGCTTCCCATGAGCTCTGGCTTCCGGTTTTTGATTCATGACTGCTCTTCCTCCCCTGACCGTGTCTGTCGTCGCCAGCTTATCGGCCGGCAATTCGGCGCGTTGGAACGGCGCGTCGGCCTCATCAATATCGCCGACGCAAGTCCGCCCGCCAGTCGCTGTCGGAGACGGCATCCGCGAAATCATCACGAACTCGAGGCTGCCGGGGACGAGCTTCATTGACGGCCAGCGCCCGCCCGCCGAGTTCCCGGCCATCGAACCAGGAAATGGCCCTGGCGGCTTCCTCCTCCGAGCCCATCTCCACAAAGGCAAAGCCTTTCGACTGAGAGGTGACCCGGTCCACAATCAGGTTGCAACTGACAACGGTGCCGGCCGCTTCAAACAACTGCAACACCTCTTCTTCCCTCGTCCGAAAGGGAAGATTTCCGACATAGAGCTTGGTCGTCATTGGTGGGGTTCCCCCTTCTCTTCCAAACTTGTTCTCATAGATTTCCTCGCAATAAAGAATCCTACCGGAATGATTGGGGACCCGCTATTGGGCGGCTACCTGAATCTCGCCTAGGATGAATTCCTACCGCCTCCGGCAGACCATGACGAGTAAGACCCCGCCCCTCGGACAATCTCCTAGGCGGAAGGTCGATCTTTTCCTAGCCGATTATCCGCCAGCCACCCAATTGCCCACTCGTCCCGCGCCGTCGTAGACTTGGGGCAGTTCAAAAAGCGATTGGGCCATCGGCAATCATAGAAAGGAGATGTTATGACAGGAGCCACTCGACAAATTCAAATAACCGTTCGCGCCAGTAATCGACCGGCCGAGCTCGGCAAGTTGATGGCCATCACGGCCTCCTGCGGCGCGGAAGTGCTGGTCGCGTCCTCGCATTGGGACGGGTCCGGCACGGTGGTGAACCTGGTGACCGAAGACGCGGCGCGCACCGGACGGGCCCTCACAGCAGCAGGGTTCGAGTGTGAATTGCAGTTTGTCGTTCTGGTCGAGATTCCGGATAAACCGGGGCTGCCGGCGGCGCTGGCCGATCGGCTAAACGCCGTTGGCATCGACGTTCTTCACAGCTATGCCTTCCGCTCGGATGATCGCCGTTCGTATGTGGTGTTCCAGACTTCCGACGACGACCGCGCCATTTATCTCCTGGAAGTGGACGCGTTGATCCACTATCTCGCGGCAGCCCAGAGGTGGCGTCCCTCGTCTCAACGGGAACCCGCGGAACCCTGCACGGCCAAGCGCGCGGCTTGAAAACAGCCATTGCGTGACTTCGGCAATCTGGTAGGCTGTTTGCCGTTACGAGCGGATCCCTGCGCGAATTGGAATCTGGCCGCGATAAAGGACAACAGCGATGGCAGATTTTCATCAAAACGTCGTGCCGACGTTCCCCCGCTTGGAAGCGGAGGACCTCGAGCGAATGGAACGCCAGATCGTTCGGGCTTCCGCGCGCTCGCCAATCGGCGTGATCATCCCCGCGCTGTACGACGACCTCGCCGCGCCGGCCATGCGCGAGATTGTAAACCAACTGGCGAACATGGCCTTCTTGCGCCGGGTATACATCAGCCTGGACCGCGCCACGGTCGAGCAGTATCGCAACGCGCACGAGATCGTCGCCCCGTTGAAAGACCGGGCGGCGCTCCTGTGGAACGACGCGCCGGCGGTACAGCGGGTCATTCAGAGGATCAATTCGGTGACCCCCGTCGGCCAGCGGGGCAAGGGACAGGCGGTCTGGACTGCCTTGGGTTACGCGCTGGGAAAGGCCGAGGTGGCGGTGCTGGCGTTTCACGATGCCGACATCGTCACGTACGATCGGGCGATGATGGTGCGGCTGCTCTACCCGGTCGTCCATCTTCGGTACCAGTTTGCCAAGGCGTATTACGCGCGCTTTTCGGAGCGGCTCAACGGGCGCGTGGCGCGGCTGTTCTATTTTCCGTTCGTCAAAGCCCTGCGCGAAGTGCTGGGCCGAAACGATTTCTTGGATTACATGGCGGATTTTCGGTACCCGCTGTCGGGCGAGTTCGCGACGTTTACCTCGATTGCCAACGAAATGCGGTTCCCGTCCGATTGGGGCATCGAAGTGGGTATCCTCTCCGAGATGTACCGCATCGTGCGGACACACCGGTTGTGCCAGGTCGAGATCACGCCGCGCTACGATCACAAACATCAACAGGTTGGCACCGATGTGCAAGGGGGCCTGCTGCGCATGGTGGCCGACATCGCCCGCGCCTTCTATACCAAGCTGGCCTCCGGCGGTTCCGTACTGAGCCGGGATTTCCTGGTGACGCTCAAACATACCTACATGACCAATGCCCGCGCCTACGTCCGCGTGTATGAAGCCGTCGCGGAAATGAACAAAGTCGAGCGGCTGGATGCTCACGAAGAGTTGAAGTCGATCGAATCCTTTGCGGGCGTCCTGGAACACGCCTTCCAGGAGTTTCAGGAACACCCGTCGGGGTCCCCGATGATTCCCGAGTGGCGGCGAATCGAGTCCGCGCTGGAGGGTATCCTGCCCGAACTGGTGAGCGTGTTCGAGAACCCGCTGGGCGAACCGTCGTGACAGTTTACACGGAACGGTTCCGGTGTCATTGTATGTCACTGTTTTCGTGAATCGGGTTCGCTTGGAGTGATGGCCGGATATCGTTTGCATCCATACGGCGTGGAGCGTGAACATGCATGTGGAAGCGAGTCGCCTAACAACCACACGAGCATCTGCTGGAAGTGAGAAGTACGTTCTCGCGGACGTATGGAAAATTCTCGCCCTCGCAGCCGTCTATTTTGTGGCCGGCAAGCTCGGGCTCAAATTGGCGTTTCTCCACCGCAGCGCGTCGCCTGTCTGGCCTCCCACCGGAATCGCCCTGGCCGCCTTGCTGATGTTCGGGTATCGCCTCTGGCCGGGCGTCTGGCTTGGCGCTTTTCTCGTCAACATCACCACCGCCGGGTCGGCGCTCACGACCATCGGCATTGCGGGGGGAAACACACTCGAAGCCGTGTCCGGCGCCTGGCTGGTCGAGAGGTTTGCCAACGGACGCCATGCCTTTGACCGGGCCGGGGACATTTTTCGGTACGTTCTGGCGGCGCCGATTCTGAGCACGGTGGTCAGCGCGTCGTTTGGCGTCACCAGCCTGGCGCTGGGGGGTTATGCGCCCTGGTTTCAATACGGGCCCATTTGGGGTACATGGTGGCTCGGCGACGCGGTCAGCGCATTAATCGTCGCGCCGTTTCTTCTTATCTGGTGCGCGAATCCGCTTCCGCAATGGGACCGTCGGCACATTCTCGAGGCGATACTGATTCTGACGGTCTTGTGGGGGGTTTGCATTCTTGGGTTCAGCGGTCCGTATGGTGACGTGTTCAATCGGTATCCGCGCTTTTTGTTATATCCCGCCGTGCTGTTGGCGGCGTATCGCTTCGAGCAACGCGGGGCGATCAGCGCCGCGTTCATCGTCTCCATCGTCGCGATTTTGGGTACCCAACACGGCTTTGGCCCGTTCGCGTCCACCAATCGAAACGAATCCCTGGTCTTGTTGCAGGCGTACCTGAGCACGGTCACCCTGACGAATCTGGTCCTGGGCGCCGTTGTCTTTGAAAACCGGCAGCACGAGTCGGCCCTGCGACAGAATGAGGAGCAGGCCCGGCGAGACCTGGAAGACACGTTGCGGCTACAAGAGGTGAGTCGTCGGTTCGTTCAGCACGAGGACATCCAGGCTTTGTTGGACGCCTTCTTGGACGCCTCGATTGCCATCACCGACGCGGAGCGCGGCACGTTCCAATTGCTGGATCCGATCACCGGCACGCTGAAGATCGTCGCCCAACGGGGCTTTACACAGCCATTTCTGGATTTTTTCGCGGAGGTTAACGACGCAACCAGCGCGTGTGGCGTCGCCATGCAACGCGGGGAACGCGTGATCGTCGAGGATATCACCAGGAGCGAGATCTTCGTGGGGACACCGTCGATGGGGGTTCTGCTGGATGCCGGGGTGCGGGCCGTGCAGTCCACACCTCTCTTCAGCCGGTCGGGTGTTTTGGTTGGCATGCTCAACACGCATTATGGCGCGCCCCACCGGCTCGATCAGCGCGAGTCGCAGATGCTCGATCTCCTCGTCCGCCAGGCGGCTGACCTCATCGAGCGAAGTCGCGCCGTCACCGCGCTGCGCGAGAGCGAAGCGCGTTTCCGACAGATGGCCGAGGCGGCGCCCGTTATGATCTGGATGGCCGGCATGGACAAGTTGTGCACCTACGTCAACAAACCGTGGCTGGAATTTACCGGGAGAACGTTGGAGCAGGAAATTGGGAATGGTTGGGTCGAACGGGTGCATCCGGATGACGCCGAGCGTTGCCGGGAAGTCTACGCCGCCGCGTTCGACGCTCGACTGGAATTCCAGGTGGAATACCGGCTCCAGCGAAATGACGGCGAATACCGCTGGGTCCTGAGCCACGGCATCCCGCGGTTTGTTTCGGCAGACGAATTTGCCGGCTACATCGGTTCCTGCATCGATATCACCGAGCGCCGAGAGGCGGAGCAAGAACTGCAGGCGAGCCAGCAGCGATTGGCGGGATTGGTCGAATCGGCGATGGACGCAATCATTGCCGTGGATGAGGCGCAACGCGTTGTGCTGTTCAATCCCGCCGCGGAACAAGTGTTCGGCTGCACGGCCCAGGACGCGCTGGGCAAGCCAATCAATCAATTCATTCCCGCCCGTTTTCATGAGGCGCACCACCAGCACATCCGGAATTTTGGCGCCCACGGCGTCACCAGCCGCCGCATGGGAGCGCTGGGGACGTTGAGCGGATTGCGGGCCGACGGCACCGAATTTCCCATCGAAGCCTCGATCTCGCACATGACCGTCGGCGACAAGAAGTTGTTCACGGTGATCCTGCGCGACGTGACCGAGAAAAAGAAGGCCGAGGCAACCATTCGCGAGATGGCCGCCATTGTGCAGTCCTCGGACGATGCCATTATCGGAAGAGATTTGAATGGAATCATCACGAGCTGGAACGCCGGGGCCGAACGGCTCTACGGGTATTCGGCCAAAGAGGTCATCGGCAAACCCGCCTCCCTGTTGGTTCCTCCGGATCAGGGCGACGAGGAACGAAGAATCCTTGTCGGACTTCGCCGGGGAGAAACCACCGAGCACTGCGAAACCGTGCGCATCGCGAAGGACGGACGCCGCATCGACGTGGCGTTGACCATTTCCCCGATCAAAGATGCCGACGGCAACGTCATCGGCTCTTCCAAGATTGCGCGCGATATCACGGAGCGAAAGAAGGAACGGGCCGAGTTGGACGCGTGGCGGCACGAGCTGGAGTTGCGGGTCGAGCAGCGCACCGTGGAGTTGGCCGTGGCCCACAAACAACTCCAGGCGCAAATCGAACAGCGCAAGCGGCTCGAAGCGGAAATCGCCCACGCCATCGAAAGCGAGCAGCTTCGGCTCGGCCAGGAATTGCACGACGGGCTCGGCCAGCAATTGGCCGGCATGTGCTACATGATGGGGGCCTTGAAAGTGAAACTGGATCGCGCTTCGGAACCCAACGCGCGGGAAGCGCAAAAGATCGAGAAGCTCCTTCAGCAAAGCGTCGAGCAGGTGCGCAACCTGGCCAAGGGATTCTATCCCGTCGAGCTGGAACGACGCGGGCTGTTTTTCGCCCTGGGAGAAATTGCCCACACCACCGAGCAAACCTTTCGCGTGCGTTGCACCGTGAAGGTGGATGAATCCGATGGCGTCGAGCCCAAGGGACCGCCGGCCATTCAACTGTTTCGCATCGCCCAGGAGGCCGTGTACAACGCCGTCAAGCACGCCAAAGCGAAGCAAATCACCATCCAACTCGCGACCGACGGTGAACGGACATCACTGGTCGTCCAGGATGACGGCATCGGCCTGCCGCCAAGTGCAAGTGAGGCCAAAGGGATGGGACTACGGATTATGGATTATCGCGCCCGGATGATCGGCGCGCAGTTCGATCTCCGCCGGGGGACCGACGGCGGCACGATCATGACGTGTTCGTTTCCGGCTGGAACGGCGGATGTGCCGCCGGCCCCGTCTCCGCCGCGCGAAAATATGCGGGCCTGAATCTCGGGAATCCAGCGAGTTAGCGGGACTTCGGCCCGGGCCGCCCGATCTTCGGACTGCGTACTTTTTCTTGTGGCGGGCCGGCCGTCGCGCCACTTTCTCCCCGGTACCGCTGCCAATGAATGGCGAACCGGACGAATTCCTCGCCACTAACCAGATTCAATTTCCGTTTGATGTTCTCGCGATGGGACGCGACCGTTTTCATGCTGAGATGGAGTCGCTCGGCGATTTCGTGGGTGGCATAACCGTCGCCGATCAACTGAAAGACCTGCAATTCCCGGTCACTGAGTTGGCTGATCAGCGAGGAGGCTTTGTCCGCGGGCACGGTACCGCCGAGACGGTTGACGATCCCGTCCCGCACCCGTTCACTGAGATAAACCTGGCCGCGCAAAATCTGGCGGATGGCGCGCAGGAGAACCTCGGGTTCTTCCTGCTTCATGACGTAGCCCCGGGCGCCCGCATGCAGACTGCGCTCGGCGTACAGCACCTCATCGTGCATGGACAACACCAGCGCCGGTAAGTGGGGGAAGCGAACCTTCATGTCCTTGATCAACTCGACACCACTGCCCTCACCCAACGCGATATCGACGACGGCCACGTGCGGCTGCAACTTCTCCATGGCTTCCAGGGCGGTATGGGCGTCGCGGGCCTGGCCGCAGACTTCCAAATCAGGTTCGCCATTGATGCGTTGCGACAGCCCTTCGCAAAGGATGGGATGATCATCCACCAACAGCACCCGGTGCTTGCGCGTGTTGTCAGGGGATTCTCTGGTGTGCCCGGTTTTCATCTCAATCGTAATGTGCTGCGGCTGCCGTCACGGCGGGAGAGGTGACAAAACGACACCGTTTCGGCATTACGGCCGATTTCTGTGATCCAGGCTTGTTGGGTCGAACAGGTTGCCCAGCCATGCGCCCTCGCCAACTGTATATACACTCTATCCCAGACTGGCGGCTTTGCAAGCCGGTTGTCCCGGATCGGGTTTCGCCCGACCGGCAGCCCATCTTTCGTCCTATGAATCCACAAGGTTTCATTCCTACGCCGGGATCAGGGCATCAACGGATTGTGGCTCGTGAAACGATGCTCTAGCGTGAACCAACTCGAAGGAAAGGAGTCAGGAGAATGAAATTAGTGAAAACAATTGTTCCATTGGCGGGTACCGTACTTGTGTGTCTGGCGTTGGGCGCATGCAACCAGCAATCCACACCTTCCAGCGAACCACCAGCGGCCCAGACACCGGCAACCGCGACACCGACACCGGACAGCGCGCAACCAACGCCAACGAATGCGCCGACACCGTCTACTGCTCCGGCAGCGCCGACCACAAGCCAGTAAAGTCAAACGCAACGAGATTTGTTGGTCGGATCGCCAAACACACGTGGTTGTTGAGTCAGGCGGGTTTGAGCCACAAGCTCTGGTAGGCTTCCGTCTGCAAATGCAGTCGCCCGCCTTCGACGGCAAACTGTTGTCCGCCAATCAGATCGCGCCACACGGCGGCGGACGGGAGGCCGGCGTCAACCAGCGTTGGCGAAGTATCTCGCGGCTGCGACGTTACATTTATGATGGTCAGCAATCGACCTCCGCGCACGAGCGCAAACACGCCGTCTCCCAACGACAACACACGTTGCGTGGCGTTCGGGTGGAACTCCGGCTGACCCCGACGAATCCGCAGCAGGTGTTTGATCCCGGTAAAGGCGCGATGCTTCAGGGAGTGTGGGTTGGCAAGTTCTGCTTCGAGCGCGGCGCGCTGGAACTTCTCGCGATTGATGGAGCGGGCGCGTCCCGTTGCGGCAACGCACGCGTCGCAGTTGCGCGATCCGAACAAACTGTGAATGTAGACGCCAGGCACACCGGCCAGCGAAAGCATGATCGCCTGGGCGGCGAGAAAACGTGGAACGTCCGTGGCCGGGTCATCCACCCGGGGATCGTTCAAGGCATCGAACAAGGTAATGTTCAGTTCGTAGGGACTGGGCGAGCCATCGGGATTGGATTTGCAGGAGACTTGGCCCCCATGGGCTTGCGCGCGTTCCACGAGGGCCTGGATCTCGCCTTCGTCGAGCAAGCCACGCGCAGGCGTAAGGCCGATCCCGTCATGGGAGGCGATGAAGTTGAGGAAAGTGGTGGAGGACGAAGGCGTCTTGAGTGTGGCGGCCCAATCGGTCAGACGACGCGCATTGCCGAGGCGGAATGTGTGCAGTGCCAGCGGCGGAAGAGCGAAGTTGTAGACCATTTGTGCTTCGTCGGCGCCATTGCCGAAATAGCTGACATTGTCGGGGTGTGGAACGTTGGTCTCGGTAATCAGCAGGACGCCGGGCGCGACTTCGTCGAGCACCGCACGAAACAGCTTCACCACCCGGTGCGTTTGCGGAAGGTGGAGGCAATTCGTGCCGATTTCCTTCCACAAATAGGCGATGGCATCCAGCCGAATCACCCGTGCGCCTTGTTCCGCGTAGAACAGCAGCAACCCGATGATGGCCAGGAGAACTTCGGGGTTCTTGTAGTTGAGGTCGATTTGGTCGGCGCTGAACGTCGTCCAAACGCGCTGGATGCCGCGCGCCGTCTCCACCGGGGTCAGCAGGGGCGATGCGCGCGGGCGGCTGACCCGCGAGAGATCAACGCGCGGATCGACGCGGATGAAATAATCCCGGTAGCGCGGCTCATCCCGCACGAACCGTTGGAACCATTCGCTCTGCCGGGAGACGTGATTGATCACGCCGTCGAACATCAGGCGGAAGTCGTCGCCGATGCGCGCGACATCGTTCCACGCGCCGAGCGCGGGATCCACCTTCCAGAAGTCGATCACCGAGAAACCGTCGTCCGACGAGAACGGGTAGTGTGGCAGAAGATGGACGCCGCCAATTGTGTCGGCTAGCTTGGTGCGCAGGAAACCCGCGAGAGTTCGCAGCGGCGGTTGACCGGTCTCGGCAATCTGGTCGCCATAGGTGATGAGAAACGCATCGCGTTCGGTCAAACGGTCGGCCGGCGGCGCGGCAACCGAGGCCAGACGCGGGTTGCGCTTGCGAAATTCCTCGAGCAATGCCACCAGTTGCTTCGACACATCGCATCCGATTTCCTTCCCGTACAGGAACACGAGATGATTGGTGATTCGCTGCTTCGTGGTCATGGCGCAACACGTCATTATAGCCGAAATTGGGATGTCATGAATAGCACAAGGCCGGAAATGGATTCGTTGCCCATGAGGAGTGCACGTACGGGAGAAACGGAAGACACGGAGCGTCGCTATCCGTCATGCATGCGCGGCGGCCACCGCCCCGGTTTCTTCGACAGCCGGAGCGCGGAGTTCTCGACCTCGCGTGCCGTCAAGCGACGGCGTGGAGCCCAACGGCCCGGCTCAGGGTCGCCCGCAAATCGGCCATCGTGATCGGTTTGCCGACGACGAAGTCCACGCCCGCGGGTTTTTCGCCGGTTGCCTCCATCATCGCCCCGAACCCGGTCAACATCACGATGGGCGTGTCCGAGTCGACGGACTTGATGGCGCTGGCCATCTGGTCGCCGTTCATATCGGGCATGGCGCGATCCACCAACACGAGATCGAACCGGTCCTTTTGGAATTTTGCCAGCCCGTCTCGTCCGCCATTCGCGGTCTCCACCTGGTGTCCGTCACCCGTCAGGTACCCGCTGATGATTTCGCGCACCATCGGTTCGTCGTCCACCACGAGGACGTGCAAATTCTGAACGGGACCGCTGGGTTGCGCCGCGGACGCCGGGTCCGGTTGCGGGGACTGCGGCGCGAACCGGATGATGAACGCGGTCCCTTTGCCGACTTCACTCTTGATGTCGACGGCGGCCTGGTGGCGTTGCAAAATCCCGTGGACCATCGACAATCCCAACCCGCTGCCATGCGCCCCCTTGGTCGTGAAGAACGGTTCGAAACACCGCCGACGAATCTCTTCCGTCATGCCGTGGCCGGTGTCGGTCACTTCGAGCACGACCTGGTTGTCATCCCCATGGGTGTGAATCGAAATTGTTCCTCCCTCCGGCATGGCGTCAACGGCGTTGAAAATCAAATTCGTCAGCACTTCCCGCAACTCCGCCACGTTGCCGGACACCGTGGGAATCTTCTCGAGATCTTTTTGCACCGCGATCGAGATGTTCCGAGTCTGGGCCTGGGTCTTCCACCTCGGCTGCGTCAGCGAGATGGCCTCGTCGATCAATTGGTTGAGATCGACCGCCTCCATGCCGTCTCGTTGCTCGCGGAACCGGTAGAATTCACGCAGGCGATTGACAATCTTGCCCGCGTCCTTGGCCGTGGTGTTGATCATCTCCAGGTACCGCTTGGCCTTCGGCTTGTCGTCCAGGTTCTCGGGCCGTTGCAGTAACAGTTCGGTCAATCCGAGGATGCCGACGAGGGAATTGTTGAAATCGTGGGCGATCCCGCTGGCCATGCCGCCGAGGGCGCGCAGCCGTTCCTGTTGGATGACCTGCTCCTGGGCGGACTTCAGATCTTCCATGGCCCGTTGGAGCTGCTGGGTGCGCTCCGTTACGGTCTGTTCCAGATCGTCCATTTGGCGTTTGACTTTGTGGTGCAGCCACCATTTTTCGGTCAATGCATTGGCAATCTGCAGCACTTCGATGGGATCGAATGGCTTCTTGAGGATCAACAGACGGTCGGAATTGCCCACCTTCGCCATCGAGCTCGTCCCACGAGTAGTCCGAGTAGGCCGAGCAAATCACGACCTGCAAGTCGGGGTCGACCTCCCACAATTTTTGCGTGGTTTCGACGCCGTCCCAGCCGGGCGGCATGCGAATATCCACGAACGCGACCGCGTACGGCTGATCATTCTTGATCGCCTGCTGCAGAAGGGCCAATCCCTCCTGCCCTTGGGAAGCGGAGTCCACCGTAAAGGACGGTCGCACTCCGGCGGCAGGCTTCTCGTCAAACAGCACGGCCTCGGCCTCTGCAACGGACGAGTGCTGAAGATTGGTCGCCGTCAACACTTTGCGGAAATCGTCGTGGATCGCCCGGTTGTCGTCGATGACCAGAATCCGTCGGTTCTTGTCCGCAACGGATTTTTGATCTGACGTATTATTCATGCTTCCTTTCCTTCGATTGTATGGGCAACTCCAGGGTAAACGTGGCGCCCTTTCCGGGCCCGTCGCTGTGGGCCGTCAATGTTCCGCCCATTTCTTTGGCCGCCAACGCACCGCTATGCAGGCCAAATCCATGGCCGGTCTTCCTCGTGGTGAAGCCGTGCTCGAAAATGCGCCCCAGATTCTCCGGCGGGATGCCGACGCCGTTGTCGATGATCGAAACCTGGATGAAGTCGCTGCCGTTCTTGCCCGCCCGCACGATCAGTTGCTTGTCGGGGCGACCGCTTTCATCCAGCGCGTACTTGGAGTTCCGGATCAGGTTCACGAGGATCTGCAGCACCTTGTGTTTCTCCACCATAATCGGTGGAGTTTTGGAGAATTCGCGGACGACTTTCACCTCGTGACGCACCAGCGCGGCGTTATTCATGCGCACCGCATCCTCGATCAATTCGTCCACGGAAACCGACTCCAGCACGCCGCACATCTTGGAGTAGTTCTGCTGCATGGCGACGATCTCCTTGATGTGCTCGATGTTGGCGCTGAGGGATTGGAGTTCCTTGAGCACATCGGCTTGTTCCTGGGTGAGAAGCGCGCCGAGACCGACCAGGTACCGGGGCACCTCCATTCCCTTGGGATCGCTCGTCAGGAAGGCAGCGAAATCGGGCTGGTGTTCGTTTACCAAGGCGGCGAGCTTGGTCACGTTCCCCGCCTTCGATTTCCGGACCTGCTCGCACACCAGCGAAGCGGAGACATTGACGCTGTTCAGCACGTTCCCGACATTGTGCAGCACGTTGGTCGCCACTTCCGCCATGCCCGCCTGTCGGGACGCATCCAGCAGTTGTCCATGAAGGGCTTCCAGTTTCTTTTCGGCTTGTTTGCGTTCCGTGATGTCCCGGAAATTCCAGACGCGGCCGACGATTTCCTTCCCCAGACACTGCGGCAGCGAAAGCCGCTCAAAAATCCTGCCATCCTTGAATTCAACCACGCCAAAGTTCGGCATTTCCGGGTGCTCGTACAGTTCCCGCACAATGCGAAGTTCTTCCTCCGGCTCTTTGAGTTGATCTCGTACGGACCGGAGGATTTCTTCGTCCTCACCCGACGCGATCGCCGCCTCCGGGACCTGCCACATCGTCACGAATTTCCGGTTGTAGGTGGCAACTTTACGTTGCCGGTCCACCACGAGAATGCCGTCGCCGGTGGATTCGACAGTCGAGTGGAGCAGGGACAGGGATCGCTCCAATTCCTGCGTGCGCTCCTCGACGCGTTTTTCCAGGCTTTCGTTGGCGGCTTGCAGCGCGGCGGCCTGCTCCTGAATCTGGCCCAACATCGCGTTGAAATCATCCGTCAACATCCCCAATTCGTCCTGGCTGCGCTTGACCGCGCGGAGGGCGTAGTTCTTTTCGAGCGTGACGGCCCGGGCGGTTCGCGCCAGATGCAGGATCGGTTCCGACAGCCAGCGTTGAAGACGGGACGACGAAAGGAACGCGGCCAACATCGAGGCGAACAGTATGACCACGACAATGAGGGCGTATTCCCGCAAGCGGGCGGTCAACCGTCCCAGGTCGGATTCGAGGTAGATCGAGCCGATCGCCTCGCCGTTTTCCCGGATTTCCTGGAAGAGAACCAGCCGACCGTTGGCAAACCGGTGGCCGTTCGCTTCCGGTTTCGGAACAGTGAATCCCTTGGGAACGTCGCTCCGAAGATACCGGGCAAACGGTGTTCCGTCCTTGGTGTAGATGCAGGCCGAGACGATGTCCGGTTGCGCGCGGAGGGAGGACAGCAGATCTTCCGCGACCTTGGGATCATTGAAGTCGAGGGCGCCGGTGCTGTTGTTGCCGATCATCTGGGACAGGGACGTGAGACTCGAAACCAACTCCTGGCGATAGGAAAAAACCTCGTAGGCGACGAATCCCGCGCACGCCAGCAACAGGGCGGCGACACAGGTCAACATGATGGCCAACATCTGTTTGCGTTGGATGGAAATGTTTTGAAAGGGATGCATGCTACTCCGCCTTCCTTTCCGCCTGGCCCGGCGCCTGGTCGGCCGCGCTTTGCCTTTCCGGCTTGCCCAGCACCACGTCAGCCACGCTGAGAAGCTTCGAGCTCAACTTCAAATTGGCTTGCTGGACGGGGATGAGATTGATTTCCAGACGAATCTTGTTCTCTTTCTTGGTGAAGTTGATCATTCCCTGCAGGGCGAGGAATCCGTCCGTTTCTCCGACCGTCAACACGGCGGTATTTTTCACGGCTTCAAGAATTGCCGACAAATGATCTTTCTCCGAGGCGCTGACAAACAGGATGTGACAGGTCCGATATTCCTGTTCGTTCGCCACGTGTTTGATCACAACCGGCCGGTTATTGACGGTTTTGCCCGCGACCAGCCGGTTGAAGTCATCGCCAAAACTGTCGTCGCCGATCAGGCCGATCACAATCGGCGCATTGGCGTTGCCGAACGCATCGGTCGGCCAGTCCACATATTTCGCAAAATTAAACAGGAACAGGGCCTTGACCTGATACTCGGAGAGCACCGGAGCGCCCGCTACGTCATCCCGGGCGCTCATCGCCAACACACTGAGGACAATGGCCACAGCGGCGGCGATCCTGGCCGCCCGCCGGCCGGATCGTCGGATCGGGCCATCCGGGGACATCGGCTGGCCGCTAAAACAACGGTCTGTCATGTTCCGTATCATCGCATCGTGGCTCAAAAACGGTAGCGGGCGGAGATGGTCATCGACGCCGGCTCGACGCTGAATTCAGACAGGCGGAAATAGTAGTTGCGCTTCGACAATATCGGGTTCGCCAGCGCGGCGAGGTTGTAACCGTCCAGCCGGATTGTCCAGTGGTCCGACGGGCGGTACTCCACGCCGCAGTTTACGAAGACGTCTTTGCCGTACGGTGTGGAGAATCCCGGATCGCTCAAGGGCGCACCCGACACCGGTTTGCCCAAGGACGCGTTGTAATTGGCGTACGCCTGCGCCCCGGGGAATCCGGAATAGTAACACCAGCGAGGAACTGAGGGTCCATTTTTTGCCGACATCATGCAGCACGGCCAGCTTGGTGATGGACGGCGACCACTCCGCCAGATCGTTCCCATAGCCGTAGGGGGCGGAGGTGATACCCTGGCCGGCGGCCCCGAGGTTGCTGGGCACGGTGGCGCTCAGGAGTTTCGTGACGCCTTCCGACATCGTGAGGCGCGTGGTCTGGTTGGTGAAGCTTAACACGAACTCGCCGCCCAGCATCTGGAAGTCACCCAGAGACGTCTGTTCGAACAAAGTTGTGCTGTAGCCGATGGCGCGCCAGTCTTCGTAGAACGAGTCGATGCTCGCGTCCCATTGGTCCGACAGTTTGCGGTCGTACGACAGTTCGTAGGAGCGGAGCGTTTCGGGTTTTGGGATGCTCCGCTTGAGTTCCCATTGCGCCCACAACTGTTCTTCGACACCGCTGCGGACGGCCTGGTCCACGATGGCCTTGAACGTGTCGCGCGCCGTCGGCGTGTACACCAGGGTGGCGCGCGGCGACAACATCCAGGGCGTGTAGGTGTCCTTGTCCGTTCGAAAACTCAGGAACGTCGTCCACTGTTCGCCGATCCGCCACTGGTCCTCGGCCAACAGGGAAATCGTATCGGACTGCCAACTGCGGTTTTTAACCACCGTCGACCCCCCATCCAGGGCATCGGAATAGGGCGGGTCATGATACCAAACGTGCGCATACTCCGTCCCAAACGCCAGCGACTGGTAGTCGGCGGGATTCCAACGCGCGATCGCCCGGCTGAACGCCTGGTTTTCGAGCGCGTCGCGCACCGGCCGGATGCTCGTACCGGCCCGTTGATCCCTGAATGCCCAAAGATCGTCGCTCTCCAGCAGTTCCAGGTTCCACGTCGGCGACAGGTCCTTCTTGAAGCGGCCGGCGACTGTGTACTGGTCATTCAGAATCTCGCGCCCGGTGATAAAGTTATGCAGTGTTTCACCCGCGGGCAGCGACTTGGTGTAGATGGTCCGGGTGGGAGGCGCCAGGCCGCCGTCCTGGACATACCGGCCCCAGAATTCCCATGGCCCGTCCACGTAATCCACATGGGCCTTGTACCAGGGCTGGTCGAACGCGGGGGCATTGAGGTAGGAGACAAAATCCCCGGCCGGTTTGCCGGCCACATTCGGGGGCAGTCCATTGGCGGCTGCATAGGAATGCCCGATATAGTAGGTGTCCGGAGCGCCCTGAACATCGGCCACGCCGAAATACATGAACAACCCGGACGTGTCGCTGAATTTCTGTCCGTATCGGGCCTCGGCGGCGGTGTATTGATCGACCAGCCCCTGGCGCACATTCAAGTCGGCTCCCGTAAACGTCAGCCCGGTGAACGTTTCCACGTCGATGACCCCCGCCAGCGCGCCGGCGCCGTCGGTGGCCGAGGCTGGGCCGCGCACCACGCTCACGGAATGGATGTCCCCGAGCAGCGGCAGGTCGCGCTCGTTGTTTGCGCCCTGCACCATGCGGTTGTTCAACGTGACGCCGTTTACGCGGTAGAGATAGATGTTATCCGTGTCGCTGATGAGTCCCCGGAATCCGACGTCGCCCTGCGGCGTGTGATGGAGGATGAACTGTTCGTTGGGCACGTAATCTTCGAGCAACTGATTCAGGCTCCTCGCGCCGGATTGGTTGATGTCACGAGAATCGAGTTCAGTCAAGTCGACCGGCACCCGGCGGGAATCGACCCGGGTCAATGTGGCGGCGCTGGTGACCTCGACATTGACGAGTTGTTCCAGGCTCAGGTTGCTCCAGTCGTTTGAGGAGGAGGAGCGGGCCGCGTCGGCGGCTTGGATCGTGGTCACGCTCGGCGCAAACAACAAGGCGGCGACCGCCGCGGTCACGGCCAACACGGTGGATGCGGCTCCAGACGAGATGCGCCGTCGGCAACAGCCGTACTCATCGCCAACGATGGGGATCGAAGTCGTCCAACTAATCCTCCCTGGCGCGACCGGGGTCGTGTCCCGGCCGTCTTCTGACAACCTCCTGCCAATTGTCTCCGGATTCATGATGAGCCTCTCTCAACTACAGACTAAAGTCCGAACCAGTCCGTCGTTGACCTCCCGTTTCGGCCGCCCCTTGGTCAATCGACTCGCCGGGACACAGCATCCGGCGTTGAACGTCAATCACTTGCTGATGCAAAAGCATGTGGTGTGCCGCGCGGGTTTGCCGTGTAAATACATGAGGGTACGCCAGACGGAGTGACTCAATTGCGCCGGCGCGCGAAGCGGCGGGTTACATTATTGGCCATCTCAGTCAGAGATGTGAGATGAAGCGCCATCGCCCCGCTGATTCGTAGCCGCTTTAGGCGATTGGGCGTAGGGTTGACGGACGACTACTTGGCTGCGCCGGACTTGCCCTGCTTCGCCGTGTAGTGCAGGTTGGTGGTCGCCATGAACGCGTCGTTGTCCAGCAACAGGATCACCGGCAGGTCGCTCACCAGCGACCCCGGTTTCAAGACGGTGGCGTTGGTCATGCCGTAGTTCGCCCAATCGGCTTGCCAGAACCCCTTGTTGAACGAGGCTTTGAGGCTCCACAAACCGGTCTTCTTGTTGTAGGTCGGCGTGCTGAACGTGCTGAAATCGGTGACCGCGGTGCCCTTCTTGGCGGGGAGCGTAAAGGTCAGCGAGCCGCCGCCGATGTCCAGCGTCACCTGCATGCCGGCAAAATTGGTATTGGCCAACGGATCGAATGCACCCGTAATGGCGCAACTGTCGGAGTCGGTCTTGGCGAAGTTCACCTTGGGCGTCAACTTGGCGAGGTCGAGCGGACAAGCCACGATGATCGTAAAGTTGCTGGTGGTCATCGCCAGGCCGTTGCTGATGGTCACGCTGGCGGCATACGGCCCGCAATTGGTGGTGTACGCGTGGTCCACCGTGTTCGACGGCGACCAGTCGTTGGTCACGCCATCGCCAAACGACCACTGATAACTCAGCGCGTTGCCTTCTGTATTCGTCGCCCCGACGCTGAACACATTCGTGTCGTCGGCCACGACCACAAACACATTGCCAACCTGCAGCGCCGCGTTCGTCACGGTCGCCGCCGATGTGATCACCGGCGGCGCGTTGCCGGCGATGATATAGCTCGCCTGGGTCAAGTTGGTAGTGCCCGCCGGACCAGACACGGTCAGGCTCACATCGTAATTGCCGACATTGTTGTACGTGTGCGTCAGGGTGCCCGCCTCGGTGGTGTTGGTGGTTGTGTCGTCACCGAAATCCCAGGAGCGATTCGTGATCGTCCCCGTCGAGCGATCCGTGAACGTTACCGTCAACGGGACCGCACCGCTGGTCGGGGTGCCGGTGAACACCGCCACGGGAGGCATATCGGGCCCACCGGTCACGATAAGGTTTACAACACCGGCGGTGCTGTAGTCAGGCGTGCAGGTGTAGCCACCGGGTGGGATGGTGCCGATCGTCAAGCTGGGGGAAGTCAACGTGCCGGTGTACGTGAAAAGCGGATACGTGCCGTCGCCGAAGCCGCCGCCATCGGTGACGTTGAGCGTGCCGTTCAGCGTCAAGCCGCCCTGAACCACGGTCGCATTCGAGTTGGTGCCCAATTGGACGGTTGTCGTCGAGGCACCGGAGAGGACCAGTTTCTTGGAAAAAACCAGCGCGCCAAGCGAATTGAACGGACTCAACATCGCGCCGTTTTCGATGGTCGCATTGTTGCCCACCGTGCCAAAACCTTGCAAGGTACCGTAGCAGTCCGCCGTTGGGCTGACGACCCCCCCCGCCATATTCAGTGTGTTGGTGGCGGTAATGTAGAGATGGGAGACGTTGGTAACGATGCCACCGACCCCGACAGTAAGCACATTGCCCGTCGCGGGTCCACCACCAGCAACCCAGCCGATGTAGAACGATGAATTTCCACAGTTCCAAACCGCACCGCCTTGTACCAGCGCGCTGTTGTTGTACGACGGCGATACGGAGGCGGTGGGACCGTTGTTGCCGATGGTGACGGGCCCTACTTGCGTGTTCAATTGGGCGCCCGTATCCAACAACAGCGTGTTGTTGCTGCATCCGCCGTCGTTGGCTCCGCTGCCGACTCGAAACGTGCCGCCGATGGTCATCTCGGCCGAATTGGAGATTACCAGCGTACTGCCGAAGCTGTTCGAGCTGTTGCCAACCGACAGGCCGGCGGTGTTGTTCCAGACGACCGTCGGGCCGCTGAGCACCAGCGTGCCGCATCCGTCGCCACCATTGGCCAGGATCGTCGTCGCCACGGACACATTGCCGTTGGTGACGAACATGGTGCCAGACCCAAACCTCCCGACAATGATCCGCCCCGGGACGACCAACCCCATCCCTGCGCTGGTGGAAGAGGCGAGGTAAACAATCGTGGTGCTGTTCGTATTAGCGCCCACCACAAACGCGCCGGGGCTGGTCCCGGCGTAAGCCGGATTGAGTTCGTTCCCGTTCAGGTTCAGCGTGACGATGGCCGTGGTATTCGCGGCGTTGCTAAAGAAGTTGCTCTGGATGTTGAGGACATTGGTGTTGAGCGTCACGGTGTACGTGGCGGCGTTGGTGAAAAACGCGTCATCGCCCGACGCCGGGAAGCCGGGGCCCCCGCTCCAAGCGGTGGAACCCTGCCACTGGTCGCTGCCGCCGGTCCAATAAAAATCGGCTGCACGACTGTTATCCACACCGGCGACCAACGCCAGGATCAGCATCAGCGCGCCGACGGCAAGATTCCGCCGAAATCGATTCACGAAGTCACGGTGACCGGACAGGAGGATGGCCGGCCCTAAATCGGTTGATTTCTCAGGTGTGGGAGTGGCGGCTTGTAGGTGATGTATCATTTTCGCGTTTCCTATGTAAGCAGCCCATTCTGTGCCAGATATCGTGTATCGTCACATTGAGCGCGTTTCGGCCCCCTGCCCTTGCCCCGTCAAGCGCAAGAATGATAAAACCGGTGAACCCCAAGCAGAAATGATGGCGCCGCGTCCGCGATAGCGTTCTTCTGCTACTTGGCCGCGCCGGACTTGCCCTGCTTCGCCGTGTAGTGCAGGTTGGTGGTCGCCATGAACGCCTCGTTGTCCAGCAACAGGATCACCGGCAGGTCGCTCACCAGCGCCCCCGGTTTCAGGATGGTGGCATTGGTCATGCCGTAGTTCGCCCAGTCGGCTTGCCAGAATCCCTTGTTGAACGAGGCTTTGAGGCTCCACAAACCGGTTTTCTTGTTGAATTTTGGCGCGCTGAACGTGCTCCGGCCATTGAGCGTCGTGCCTTTGGCGGGGAGCGTAAACGTCACCGAGCCGCCGCCGATGTCCAGTGTCGCCTGCATGGTGGCAAAAATGGTGTTGGTCGGCAGATCGAACGCGCCCGTGATGGCGCAACTATCGGAGTTGGTCTTGGCGAAATTCACCTTCGGCGTTAGCTTGCCGAGGTCGAGTGGACAGGCCACCACAACCGTGAAGTTGCTGGCAACGGAGGCGAAGCCATTGCTGATGGTCACACTGGCGTCGTACGGCCCGCAATTGGTGGAGTAGGCGTGATCCACCGTGTTCGACGGCGACCAGGCGTTGGTCACACCATCGCCAAACGACCACTGATAACTCAGCGCGTTGCCTTCTGTATTCGTCGCCCCGATGCTGAACACATTCGTGTCGTCGGCCACAACCACAATCACGTTGCCAACTTGCAGCGCCGCGTTCATCACGGTCGCTCCTGCCGTGATCACCGGTGAGCTGTGAGTCACGGTAATGTAGCTCGACTGGCTCAGGGTATTCGTGCCCGCCGGACCGGACACGGTCAGGCTCACGCTGTAATTGCCGACACTGCCGTACGTGTGCGTCGGGTTGGTGGCAACGGCAAAGTTGGTTGTGCTGCTGTCACCGAAACTCCAAAAGCGGTTGGTGATCGTCCCCGTCGAGCTATCCCTGAACGTCACCGTCAACGGGACCGTGCCGTTGGTCAGGCTGCCGCTGAATCCGGCCGAGGGCGCAGCCGGAGGGCCCACCAGCAGCCTCACGTATCCGTTGGTACTGATGTCCACGGTATAACCCGCGCTCGGATTCGGGGTCGTGCCAATGGTCAGGATACTGGCGCTGCCGTTCGTGCTCAGTGTCCCGCCGTACTGAAAGAGCGTATAGGTGCCGTTGGAGAACCCGCCGCCATCGGTGACGTTGAGCGTGCCGTCCAGCGTCAGGTTCCCGCTGACCACGGTGACGTCGCTGTTGGTGCCCAATTGATATTGCGACACCGCCCCGGCGAGGAGCGCCAGATTGTTGCCGATCGTCAACGCGCCCGCGCTATTGCCCGGCGCGAGGGTTCCGTCCACGGTCACCGGCCCGCCAACGACCCCGCTGCCGCCCAGTGTCCCGCCACTGGCCACGGAAACGGCGCCGGGGCCGGTCCCGCTGCCGCTGGTGTTGTTGACGAGTAATGTGCCGTTGCTTACGGTCGTGCCGCCGCTATACGTGTTCGCGCCGGAAAGCGTCAAGGCGCCGGCGCCGATCTTGGTGACGGCCACGCTGTGCGGCGTGCCGCCGCTGGTGCCGTTGGCGATCGTGCCGGCAAAGATCGTGTTCGAGTCCAGGCCCCCAATCACGTATGTGTCCACACCCGGGCCGGCCTGGGTGCTGCCTCGTAGTGTCGATCCCGAACCGCCGGTGAGTCCGCCGAGGAGGATCGCGATGTTCGCACTGGAGTTGTTGTCAATGGCGCCGGACGCGCCGGCGTCGAACGCGGCATTGGCGCCGCCCCACTCGTTTGCGCCCTGATCGAAGCGGAGTGTGCCGCCGCTGGCGATGGCCAGCGTTCCGGTGAAACCGGAGCAGTCGCCCTGCAAGGAAAGAACCGTACTGGCTGGCAGACTCAGCGTCAGCGCACCGGTGCCGTCCAGCGCGCCGCCGAGGGCATTGTTGCCGCCGGTAAAGGCCAGTGTGCTCGCGGCAACGATGCTGACGGGTGTGTTCAATGAACTCACCGAGCTTTGCTGGAATGTCAGCGTGCTGTTCCCCAACGTGATGGGGCCGGTCCCGAGCACAGTCACATCGGCGATGGCGGCCGGTGCGTCGAAAAACGCCAGCGAATTGTTGGTCGGGGGCACGGCCAACCCGGTCACCGTGACCAGATTGGTGCTGGGCGCGCTGTTGGTGACGGTGATTTGGGCATGGTAGAGCGTCAACATGTCGGCGCTGACGGGCCCACCGAGTTGCGAATCGATGATCTGGATAGCCTGCGCGTTGTAGATCTGAAAGGTCTTCGTGGGCGCCGAGATGTGCACGTCGCACAACGTGAAGTTGGAAACCGCCATCTCGGGCAACCCCCAGATGATGCCCGCGATATTCGCGCCGATCGCCGTCGCCGTCAAGTTGCTGATGGTCACGTTTTGCCAGATCGGGGTCTTGGCGGTAACCGGGTGCACGGGATCTGCCGCAGCCGTCGCGGGGGTGACGTTGATCGAACTCTGCGGGGTCCCAACCTCGTTGTAATAACTGTAAATCGCGATGGGGAAATTCACATTGGTCATGGTGAGATCGAGATACCTGATGTTCTGCACCAGGCCGCCCCGGTCCCGGTCCGACTTCATGTGGATCCCGTACTCGGTGCCGGTGAACGTGCAGTTGCTCACGAGCAGATCATGGATGCCGCCGGTGGTGGTGCTGCCAAACGACAACCCATGCCCGGTGCCGAATGTGCAGTTGGAGATCGTGATGTCCGCGGCTACGCCGCTTCCGCCAATCTCGATGTTGTCGTCTCCATCACTGATCGAACAGTTCTGAATCAGCACGTTGGTCGACGTCAGGTCCATTCCATCGGTGTTGGGGGAGGGGAATGGCGTGTTGACCGTAACCCCCTGGATTGTGAGATTGATATTCCCGCCCTTCAACATCATGTGGAACTCCGGTGGATTCTGGAGCGTCACATTCTGGATGAGGGCGTTGGAGCAACCGCTCAGGGTGATGAACAGCGGTCGCGTGGGCGCCGGCCCGGCCCACCAGGCACTACCCTGGCCATCAATCGTTCCCGTCCCGTTGATCTCGATGTCGTGCACACCGGAACCGATGATGAACGGCTCGGAGGCCAGCGGCCAACGGCTCATCGGCAGCATTTGCAACTTCGTATTGGTGTCGATCTCCAGGCAAACCGCGCTGGCGAGGGTGATCGGGCCGCTCAGGTAATTGGTCAGGATGCCCACGGACGACACGACGACCGTGCCACCGCCGGCGGCGGACACCGCGTTGATGGCGCTCTGGATCGCCGCGGCATTGTTGGAAGCGCCGTCGCCATACGCGCCGAAAAAGGTGATGTTGGTGCTCAGTGCCGGAATGTTCGGCAACGGCGGATTGGCCTGCGACCGGCCCGAGGCGAGCAAGACCAAGACAGCACAGACGATGACCGGCCTCGACGCGGAGCGGCCTGACCCCTGGTGAACGCCCCGCCTTTGGAAAATCGTCCTAGTTCTCATCATTCGGAAGCCTCAATTGAAACAAGTTGCGGTTTCGGGTCACAAATAGTGACGGATTGTTGTGCACTTACCGTGTTGTCAGCACATTCAGTACCAAACACGAGCACGCAGCGCGCCGCACGGTGCCATGACAAAATTGTCATCTGTTTCCGTCACCGTCAGGCCATCGCGTGTCGGTGAATGTCTGGCTCACGGTATGCTGTGAAAGGCAAATAATCGACAGAAGCAGGGAGCGGCCTCTCGTGGTGGGCTGCATGTTCGAGAATTCGAGAGGAGTTGGAATAGACATGTACGGCAGCCACACAGACATTTTGCAACACGAGGACGCGCCTGCGCGCGCCATCGTCGCCGCGTCTCGTTTTCGGCTGGCTTCACGGCAGAGTCACCGATCGGCAAACCTCGGCGAGCGGCTGGCGTTGGCGCTGGCGATGGGAGTGCTCGCGGTCGCGGGTAGCGTTCAGGCGACCAATTACACTTGGAACGGAACGAACGGTGCAGTCTTCAACGACCCCAACTCATGGAGCTCCCCCCAACCAACGGGTTGCCCATGCTAATCGGTGATGCCGCGAGCTTTACAGTTAACGGCACCATTGACCTGCCGCTAACGAACAACTATATCAGTAACATAGGCGTTATTGTGTTTGGCGCCCACAACAGCAGCGGCACGATCGTTCTCACGCTGGACTTCGGTACGAACACGTTTGCTGCCCCTAGCAGTATCACCACCAGTGCCTCGGGGTTCGTTTTCGGCAATGGAGGAACCGCGACGTTTTACATCTCGTGTGGATCAGTGTTCTGTACGAATGGCACCGGCAACGCCCGAATGATTGTCGGTCGCCAAAATGGACCGGCCACCGTATTCCTCACCAACGGGTTTGTTGCCGCCGGCAATCTCATCATCAACAACAACAGCATCACCGCAAACGGCTCCTCAGCTGTCATTAGCGGCCCGAATTCGTCCTGGTCGAATTCAGCCGCCTGTTTGGTTGGAAGCACCGCGGGGAGCGTGAGCAACTCCCTGGTCATCTCCAATTCGGGCTCGATGGTGGACTGCGGCACCTTCCAGGTGGGCAACGGCGGCTTTTTCAACTCGCTCCTGTTGGACACAAGCGGACAGTTGTTCACCGAGAACACCGGCAGCATCGGCGCATCCACCAGTTCGTCGAACAACACGGCGACGGTCCGGGGGGCGCCCTCTGGAATTGCGGAGGCGCAAACCTTTTTATCGGCAACACATCCGGAAAAAACAATTCCCTTACTGTTGGCAATAATGCGACGGTATCCAATGTTAATTTCGTGACCCTTGCAGGCGCCGGGAACTCCCTGGTCCTCTCCGGCGGCGTGCTCAGCGTGTTGGGCGGCATTACCAACGCCTCTGGTACGGTCAGCGGGTCCGGCACCATTGTCGGCAACGTTGTCTTCACCGGCACGGGAACGCTGTCGCTGGGCGCTGGGACTTCAGTCGGCACCCTGACATTTTCCAACAACCTGCCACTCGTATCGAGTTCGACGACGATCCTCAAGTTGGACAACAGCCAACCAGGCAGCAATGACCAGGTCAATGCGGTCGGTGGCATCACGGACGCGGGCACGTTGACCGTCATCACCAACGGCATCGCGCCGCTGAACATCGGCGACCAGTACCAACTCTTCGTCGGCGCCCAATCCGGCAGTTTTTTGCCAATAACAACGGCAAGTTTGCCCTCGCTCGATCCCAGCAAACTTTGGGACACGTCGCAGTTGGCGTCTGCGGGCATTCTCGCCGTGACGTTTAACCCAGTTGTTCCCGGAATGGTCGGCCCACCGGGCCAGGTGGTCACCAACGGCTCAATCGTCGTGATCAGCGCGACGGTTACCGGTGTTCCGACGCCGACGCTGCAATGGCAACTGAATGGCACCAACACAACCGATGGGGCCACCGGGAACGGTTCGGCACTGACCGGCTCGACGAATTCCACGCTTAGTCTGGCGAACGCGCAGTCCGCCGACAGCGGCCATTATTGCCTGATCGCCAGCAACAGCGCGGGCGTGGCGACCAACTGCATGGACTTGATAGTTTCCACCAACGACGTTGTGCCGCAAATCAGCGGGCTGACGGATCAAACAGTCATCCAGGGCAATACCGGGACGTTCACCGCCTCCGTGACCGCTTTGCCCACGGCGACGCAACAATGGTACCAGAGCGGAGCACTGATTCCCGGTGCGACCGGAACATCGCTGATACTGACGAACGTTCAGTTCTCCCAGAACGGGTTGAGCTACACCATCATTGCGAGTAATATCCTCGGCACGGCGACCAACAGCGCGACGTTGTCCGTTATCATTACGCCGGTCATCCAGACACAACCGCAGAGCCTCATTGTGACGAACACGCAGAGCGCGTCGTTCACGGTGGTTTCCACCAATGGCATACCGGCACCGACGTATCAATGGTATTTCAACAACAGCACGCCGATCACCGGCGCGACCAATGCCACCTACACGATTGCCGGCGTCTCACCGGCCAATGCGGGCTCCTACGACGTTCAGGTCTCCAATGCCGCCGGCGAGGTCACGAGTACGAATGCGACGTTGACCGTCGATTCCGCGATGGCCGCCACGCTGACGCCGGCCAACGGGGCGGTCAACGTGTGCGACGACACGCCGTTGTTTATGGCGTTCAGCCAGACGCCGGTTCTGACCGGTACGGGGAAGGTCACTATTTACAACGTGAACAACCCGGGCACGCCGGTGGACACGATTGACACGAGCCTTGGCCCCTTGCAGTCCAGGACCATCGGGACGGAGACTTTCAACACCTACCCGGTGATCACCAACGGCAACGCCGTGGCGATCTATCCGCACCTGGGCGTGTTGGCGTACAATCAGACGTATTATGTCACCGTTGACCCGGGCATTTTCACCGATACCGACGGCGCATTGTATGCGGGCATTACGACCACCAACGGATGGGTGTTCACTACCAAGCCCACCGGCCCGGCCAACCCGAATAATGTTGTCGTGGCCGCCGATGGTAGTGGCGACTTCTGTACGGTGCAGGGCGCGGTTGACTCGTTGCCCGGCGGGAACACGACGTACACGCTGGTTACCATTCGCAACGGCACCTACACGGAAATTGTCGACACCAAGTTCAAAAACAACATCACCTTCCGCGGCCAGGATCGCACGGGGACGGTCGTTGGGTATCCCAACAACAATAGTAACAACGGCGGCACGGGGACACGCATGGCGTTCAAGGTGTATGCCAACGATATCGCGATTGAGAACATGACCGTGACCAACATGACGCCCCACGGCGGCTCACAGGCCGAAGCGCTGACGGTCTACACCAACGCCAAACGGTGCATTCTGAACAACGCCGTTGTGAGCAGCTTCCAGGACACGATCCTCATCGATGACGCCAGCTCGCAGGCGTACTTCTACAAGAGCTTGATCAAGGGCGACACGGACTACTTCTGGGGCATTGGCAATCTGTTCGTCACCAACTGCGAAATCAGAACGGTGAACCCCTCGACCTCGATCACCCAACCCCGCACCACCGCCGGGAGCAACGGGTTTTCGTTCGTGAACTGCCTGCTCACGAGGAGCAGCGCGGCGGTTACCAACACCACGTTCGCGAGGGCGCTGGGATACTGCGCTGGCAACGCGGCCTTCATTTCCTGCCAAATCGACAGTAATCTTGTCGGTTGGACGGCATCCGATCTCGCCAATTGTCCGACTATTCCGTGGTGGGAATACAACAACACCGATCTGGATACAGGGAATCCGGTGAGCTACAACGGCATCATCTTGACGAACGGCGATGCCAGACTGGCCTGTGCCAGTTCCGCCACGTGCTGGTTGAACGGCTGGGTGCCGCAACTGGCGCCGAACATTCTCACCAATCCGGTCAGCGTCACGGTGACGTCCGGCGTGCCGACCGCGTTTACCGTGGCCGCCACCGGTATTCCGGATCCGTCCTATCAGTGGCTCTTCAACGCCACCAACGTGCTGGCGGGCGCGACCAACGCCACGCTGGTCCTTTCCAACCCGACCGACGGCGATGCCGGGGCGTATTCCGTGATCGTGTCGAACGGTGCGGGCAGTGTCACCAGCGACAGCGCCACATTGACCGTCGTGGATGTGCCGCCCATCGCCGATTTCAGCGGCAGTCCCACGAACGGCACCCCGCCGTTGACCGTGACGTTCACCGACAGTTCGACGGGCACGATCACGAACCGGTTCTGGAATTTCGGGGACGGCGGCACGACCAACACAAGTGCCACCAACGTGGTGTACACCTACACGGCCGCTGGTACCAACGACGTGAGCCTGACGGTTTCCGGGCCGCTGGGAACCAATACCCTCACGCAGACCGCGTACATTCTGGCGCTCAATCCAGCGCAATTGGCGGTCAATCCGGGGAGCTTGGACTACGGGGCGATTCCGGTCGGCCAGACCAATAGCCTGAGTTTCTCGGTGAGCAACACCGGGCAGTCTGTCGTTGGCCGGTACGGTCGGCGTGGCTTCCCCGTTTGCCGTTGACGCCGGCGCCGCGTACACGTTGACGGGGGGCGCCTCGACCAACGTTGTGATCAGTTTTGCGTCGGAGGCGCCGGGGCCGTTTGTTGCCGCCGCCATCTTCACGAGCACGGCCGGCGACTCGACCGATCAGCTCGCTGGAGTGAGTTTCATCCCGGGCGACATCGTGGTTACGCCAGCCCAGATCGATTTCGGTCTCCTGGTCACCGGTGCCATCGCCCAGGCCAGCTTCGTTATCACCAATACCGGCAGCGCCGTGATCAGCGACGGCGCCATCACCATCACGGCCGGCCCGTTCACCAGCCTCTCCGGCGGCAGTTTCAGCCTGCCGGCCTTCGGCTCGACCAACGTCACCATCCAGTTCACGACCGTCAGCGCCGGGGCGTTCACCAACGCCGTTCTGTTTTCAACGCCCGGCAATGGCGACTCGACCAACGCCGTGACCGGTACGGCCGTGGTTCTCCCGACGGCCGGGTTCAGCGCCAATCCAACCGCCGGCACCGTGCCGCTGCTGGTGCATTTTACGGACAGCTCCGCCGGCGTGATCAGCAATCGATTCTGGAGTTTCGGGGACGGCGGCGCGACCAATACGAGCGCCCCCAGCGTGGATTACACTTACACGACCACCGGCACCAACTCGGTGAGCCTCACGGTTTCCGGTTTCGGCGGAGTCAGCATGGCGAGCCGGACGAATTACATCATTGTCGTTCCGACGAATACCGCGCCCCCGCAACTCCATATCGTCAGCCCAACCGACTATCAGGCGTTCACCAACGCCCACATCACCGCGTCGGGGACCGCCAATGACGCCAGCGGCCTCATTGGTGTGACGGTCAGCGGTGTCCCCGCCTCGCTGGCCGGGACGAACTGGTCGCAATCGGTTACACTCTCTCTGGGGACCAACGCGATCACGGTGATTGCGACGGATGGCGCCAACATGAACACCGCGACGCAGGTGGTCCACGCCGTCTTCAATTCTTTGCTACGGATCACCACCGGCCTGACGGTGACGAACGCCCTGCTCCAGGTCGCGAGCAACGCCGTCGTCGTCGCGGATGAGACCAATGCGCTCACCGTTGTTGCGACTGACAACAGTCCGCTAACGTATCAATGGGTCTTTGGCGATGGCGCGAACACCAATACCGTGTTGGGCGTGGTCGATCACGTCTACACCAACGATTGCGGACCGTACAACGCCCGCGTGACCGTCAGCGACGGCCAGGCCTCGACCAATAGCGATCTGACGGTCGTGGTTGCCTGCCAGATGCAAGTCACCAAGTTGCAGGTCAAGCCGGACTTTGCCCACACGAACAAGGATGCGTGCACCCTCACCGCCAGCATCGGTCTGACCAACGACTTCGTCGTGGCGGGCAAGACGGCGACCGTGGACATCGGCGGGGCACAGGTATCGTTCGCCCTGAACGACAAGGGCCAGGGCGCAAATTCCCTGGGAAATTTCAAGGTCAAGTTTGACAAGAGGTCCACGAATTGGACCGTTACGGTCAATCTGCACAAGGGAACATGGCGGACCCCGTGGATCGCCGATGGCCTGGTGAATCTTGATGTGACGAGGCCGGGGACCAACGTGACGCTAACCGCGGTCGTGTTGGTGGACAACGAGGCGTTTGTCGCGGACACGACGTTGAACTACACCGCCAAAGCTGGAAAGAACGGCACCGCCAAGTTACCACGGTAATCAAGCGGTCGCCCACAGTCCGGATGGGGTCGTGGCCACAGTCGGGATGCATTCCCGGTGGTGGGCGACATTGGGATTTCGCCAGTGGGTCGGACAACAACGAATTCAGCAACAACTGCTGAAATACGGGTCTTGCCGTCATCTCATGCGTCTGCTAGCCTTCGGTCGTTCACCCGTCGATGCCTGCAAAGCCCGATGTCGAAACTCCGTTGCCACCGGCCGATTCATCGCCGGCGCGGGCGACCAAATCGACACGCATCCGAATCGGGATGTTGCTCCTGATTCTCATGGCCACGACGGTCAACTACGTCGACCGTTCCAATCTCTCGATCGTGGCCGCGCCTCTGTCGCGGGAACTCAAGCTCAACCCCGTTCAGATGGGCCATCTGCTGTCGGCGTTCGCCTGGAGCTATGCACTGGCAACCCTCGCCGGAGGATTCCTCGTGGACCGGCTGGGGACGCGACTGGTGTACGGCTTGGCGCAACTCCTCTGGTCAGCCGCGACGTTCGCGCTGGCCTTCACCGGAGGGTTTGCATCCCTGTTTGGGCTGCGTCTGCTGGTCGGGCTGACCGAGTCACCGGCGTTTCCCGCCAACAACCGCGTCGTGGCGCTGTGGTTTCCACAGCGCGAGCGCGGCCGGGCGACGGGAACGTATATCATGGGGCAATACATCGGAACCGCATTGCTCACGCCCCTGCTGGCGTGGATGGCGATGAGGTTCGGCTGGCGGTCGGTCTTCCTGAGCACCGGCGCCGTCGGGCTCCTCGGTGCGCTGGTCTGGCTGCTTTTCTATCGCGATCCGCTGGCGTGCAAATGGATGAACCAGGCGGAACTCGAGAAAATCACCAGCGGCGGCGCCTTGGTGCACGGGGCGGAGCGCGAAAAGGTGGACTGGTCACAAATGAGACAACTCTGCCGGGAACGTCAGATCTGGGCGATCTGCCTCGGCAAATTCGCCATCATGTCCTCACTGTATTTTCTGCTCACGTGGTTTCCCACGTATCTTCAGGACCAGCGGCACATGACGACGCTCCACGCCGGCTATGCCACGACGCTGCCGTACCTGGCGGCGACGATGGGCGTCTTCATCGGCGGATTGTGGTCCGACTGGTTGCTGCGACGCGGCATGGCGATGTCTCCCGCGCGAAAGGTCCCCATCGTCAGCGGCTTCCTTTGCGCAACCGCCATCGTGCTTGCCAACTTCACCTCTTCCAATTCGCTGGCGCTGGCGATTCTCACCGTGGCGTTTTTCGCCCAGGGCGTATCGTCCAACTCCTGGGCCATTGTCGCCGAGGTGGCGCCGCGCAAGTTCATTGCGTTCACGGGCGGCATCTGCAATTTCGCCGGCAATCTCGCCGGCATCGTCACCCCTACCCTGATCGGACACATCGTCCAGGCCACCGGCTCATTCGCGTGGGTGTTGGTCTTCGTCGCGGGCGCCAGCGTCGTCGGCGCGTTTTCGTATACCGTCCTCATCGGACCCATTCACCGCATTGAACTGGACGCAACCGAAAAGCCCGCATGATCCACGACTTTACCGGCGTTGACAAAGTCGCGCAGCGGTGTGACGGATCGATTGCCGTAAATCGCGGTTGACCGTGAAAATTATCACTCCAGAACTGATGTGCGAAGCCGCCGCGCGGTCGCTTCGCGGCGGTTTGTCACGCTGTGGGATAAACCGGGCGACCACGGCAAGGCGAAAGAACTCGACCGAACTCGTTCCACAAGGTAAATGAAAACCGATGCGCAAGACCCCTGATCAACTTCGCAGCTTCCGGTGGTTCGGCCCCGACGATCTTCGTTCCTTCGGCCATCGGTCGCGGCTCAAACAAATGGGCTACACTGCCGAGGATTATGTCGGCAAACCGGTGATCGGCATCCTGAACACGTGGAACGAGTTGAACCCGTGCCACACGCATTTCCCGCAGCGCGTGCAGGAAATCAAACGCGGCGTCTGGCAGGCCGGAGGTTTTCCCGTCGAGATTCCCGTGATGAGCATGGGCGAGACGTACATGAAACCCTCGGCCATGTACTATCGCAATCTTCTGGCGCTGGAGACGGAAGAAACGTTGCGGTGTTACCCGATCGACGGGGCGGTATTGCTGGGCGGATGCGACAAGACCACTCCCGCGCTGATCATGGGCGCCACGACCATGAATCTCCCGGCGATTTACGTCCCGGCCGGGCCGATGCTCAGGGGAAATTGGCAGGGCACGACACTCGGCAGCGGCACCGACGCGTGGAAATATTGGGCCGAACGCTGTGCGGGAAATCTCGACGAATGCGCCTGGCGCGGGATCGAGGACGGCATCGCCCGCTCCCCCGGCCATTGCATGACCATGGGCACGGCGTCGACGATGCTCTCGGTCGCGGAAACGCTGGGCCTGACGCTGCCGGGCGCTTCCTCCATTCCCGCGACGCACTCGGCGCACTCGCGCATGGCCGAAGCCAGTGGCCGCCGCATCGTCGAGATGGTATTCGAAGACCTCAAACCGAGCGACATCCTCACCGCGCACGCGTTCGACAACGCCATTACGGCGGACATGGCTATCGGCGGCTCAACCAACGCCATCATCCATTTCATCGCCATGGCGGCCCGGGCCGGTATCAAACTGCCGCTGGACCGGTTTGACGAAATTTCCCAGCGCACGCCGGTCATTGCCAATCTTCGTCCGAGCGGCCAGTTTCTGATGGAAGATTTTTACGAGGCCGGCGGGTTGCCCGCCTTGCTCAATCGCATCCGCGACCGCCTGAATTTGGATTGTCGGACCGTCAACGGAAAGACACTGGGCGAGAACATCGACGGCAGCGCTGTTTACAACGACCAGGTGATTCTGCCCCTGGACCGGCCCTTGTCGTCCGCGGGGGCCACGTTTGTCTTGCGCGGCAACCTCGCGCCCGACGGTTGCGTGATCAAACCCACGGCCGCCGAACCCCGATTGCTCAAGCACGTCGGCGCGGCGATTGTGTTCAAGGATTATGCGGATCTCAAGGCGCGGCTCGACGATGAAAACCTGGACGTGACGGCGGATTCTGTCCTCGTGCTCCAAAATGCCGGGCCGCTCGGCGCTCCCGGCATGCCCGAATGGGGTATGCTGCCGCTGCCCCGCAAACTTCTCCGCCAGGGCGTGCGCGACATGGTCCGCATTTCGGATGCGCGAATGAGCGGCACGAGCTACGGCACGTGCGTGCTGCACGTGTCGCCCGAATCGGCCGTTGGCGGTCCGCTGGCGCTGGTGCGCGACGGGGATTGGATCGAACTGGACGTGCCGGCGCGGCGGATTCATCTGCGCGTTTCCGACACGGAAATGGAGAAACGGCGCAAGGATTGGCGGCCACCGCCGGAACGTTATCAGCGCGGCTACGCCTGGCTGTTCGCGCAGCAATGCACGCAGGCCCACGAAGGGTGTGATTTCAAGTTTCTCCGTGCGGGCAAGGCCATTGCCGAGCCGGACATATATTAGGAACAATCGTCGCTTTCCGCAATGCCTATGGAAATGAGCAGGAAAGGCAGGTCAGTGCAATGAATGTCGATTTCATCCGCGGTGTGGTCACCCCGCTCGTGACTCCCGTCGATGCCGAAGAACGGATCTATGAAACCGGATTGCGTAACCTGATCGAACACGTGTTGGACGGCGGCGTGCACGGCGTGTTCGTGTTGGGCAGCACGGGTGAGTTCTACGGTATCGACCCGGATGAGAAGAAACGGGCCACGGAAATCACCATCGATCAGGTCAAGGGACGGGTGCCGGTCTACGTCGGGGCCAGCGCCATCACCACACGAGAGTGCATCCAGCTTTCGAAAATGGCGGAAGCGGCCGGAGCGCAGGCGGTCACGGTTCTGACCCCGATGTTTATCAGCCCATCCGAGGAAGAACTGTACAAACATTTCCGCGCAATCGCCGAATCGACGGCGTTGCCGGTCTTGGTTTACAACAACCCGGAGCGCACCGGGATCAATATGTCCGCGAACCTGATCGAGCGGTTGGCCGGGATTCCGAACATCGTCGGCGCAAAAGATAGCAGTGGCGACCTGACGCTCACCTCCGAGTACATCCGCCGCACGCGGGCCAAGGGGTTTCGAGTCATGGCTGGCAGGGACACGATGATCTTGGGTACGCTGGTCTATGGAGGAGTCGGCTGCGTGGCGGCGACCTCGAACGTCGCCCCTTCACTGGTGGTGGAAATCTACAACAAGTTCATGGCGGGAGACATTCAGGGGTCCCGCGAAGCGCAATACCGACTGGCTCCGTTGCGCATCGCCTTCGGTCTGGGCAGTTTCCCCGTGGTCATGAAGGACGCGCTGAATCTGCTCGGGGTCGATGTCGGTGACCCGATCCGTCCGCTCGATCATTGCACGGAACCCAACATGGCAAAGTTGAAAGAGATATTGGTCGGGATGGGGTTGAAGCCCAAGGTCAAGCGCGGCCGTTGAGACCCTGAGAGGGATCAGACCGGATTCGGTCAAACAATGGACAGGAGCCTGTGTTTACTCGTCTTTACTCGAGTGCACAAAACCCAATAACCATGGGTCTTTCCAGCATGTTGGACGGTTGCTCTCGTTTGCCTGAAGCCACTCAAATTCGGCCACGACATTGCAACAAAACATTGCAACACATCCGGCTCGGAATCCGTTGCGCTCGTTTCCGGGGCAGCGTGTGGGCGAGCCATCGAGGCCCATGTCAATTAAAAGCATCGACGATGACTCGGTCACTCAGCGACGGATCACTGACGGAAGTCACAGTTACCGGTACATTATACGACTGCCCTGCGGGCACGTCGTTGCCTTGGATTTCCATGTGGATCATCGCGTTCTTCGCTGTAATCGCGCCGGCCGCCATGGTCGAAGTCGTATAGGTTCCTCCCACAACTGCATCCGTAATATCCGCGGCTTTGGATGTGGATCCGAGGTAGTACTTCACCGTGAACAGCGGAGAGCTTCCCGCGCCCGAAACAACGAAAGAATCAGGCTGCGATCCCAGGTTCTGGATCGCAATGTAAAAGGCCTTCTTCTTGCGCCTGCCAATCGTCGTGTAGATGGTTTGTGACGATCCCGTGGGATCCAGGACGCCTTTGCCGATGAATTTCTTCAGGTTGGTGGAGGTGCCGAGCATGGCATCCGGCAAGGCTGTCACCGAGTTTCCGGTGAGTGCTATCGTCTGTGGGCTGCCGGCTGACATTGTCGGAAATCATCAGCGACGCGGTGTAGATGCCGCCGCTGGCAGGGGTGAACCGCACCGAAACGGAGCAGATTCCTCCCGTTGGCACACTGCTGCACGTGTTCCCGACGATTGTGAACTGAGCGGCATTGGTCCCGGTAAGCGTCACATTCGTGATCAACAGTGCCACGGTGCCACAATTGGTAACCGTCAGCGTTTGTACTGCGTTGCTGCCGGTCTGCACGTTCCCGAAGTTGAGTGAATCGGTCGAGTAACAGACGCCCGGTGCCAAAATTAATCCCGTGCCCGAGAGTCCAATGGAGTGCGGATTGCCCACGGCGTTGTCATACAAGGTCAACGTGGCGGTACGAGCACCAATACCGGTTGGCACGAACGAGACACTACCCGTGCAGACCCCGCCGGGCGGAATGGATCCACTTTCACAGTCGTAACCAGCCAGTGTGAAGTCTGCAGAATTGGCGCCGGACAGCACGTGGTTCGTCACCACCAACGCCGCGGAACCGCAATTCGATACCACGACGCTCGCCACAAGACTTGTGGTTCCCACGAACTGATTACCAAATGCCAGATTCCCCGCGCTTAAACAAACCAATGGGGTTGACAGTAGGCCAGTGCCGCTCAACGACAAGGACTGCGATGCTCCGGTCGTGTCCGACAGAAGCTGCAGGACGGCGGTTCGCGTTCCTGTCGCCGTTGGCTGAAACACCAACTCGATCTGACAGATGCCGCCGGGTGGCACGGTCGCCCCGGAGCATTGGTTCGCAACGATTTGGAAGTCACCAGGGTTGGCGCCCGCCAACGAAATATCGTTGACGTTCACGGCGAGCGTCGATCCGTTTGTGAACGTCACGATTTGCGGAGCCGTTGGGGTGAAAGGATACGCTGTGCCAAAGGTGAGACTGGATGGAAGAAATCCGATGGCAGGAACCTGGGCATTGACATTCAACACCAGTTGGCCAGTGGCCCCCCCCAGGCCTTCCGCCACGATGTAGTACGTGTCATTGGTGTCCGTCACCGTCCACGAAACCGATGGTGGCACAGGCGGGATCGTTAGGCTGGGGGCGGCCGAGGCGAGTTCAAACAAGGCTCCGCATTGTCCCTCCCAGATTGACACTTCGGTGGGAAAGCCGCTGCCGATGGTGTTGGCGCTGATGATCGTTCCCGGTACGGGGCGGACGATCTTGAAAAGCTCTTTTAGCCCGCCCGGTCCTGCGGACGGGCTGGGAAAGGCATTGACATAGGGTGATGCCAACGTGTTGGTCCACGAGAATGGGAAGCCAGTGATTGGGATGGCGGTCTGGCAGGTGTCGTTTGTCTGTCCGGTTGAAACGTCCGACGCGTTGGTACCGTTGTACACCACCAGAGCGAAGTCCTGGTTAACGAGCGACTCTTTCACGTTGGGCACTGCGGCGCCGGCGATATCCTGCGCCTGCACCACCACGCTCCACGCGCCAGTCTGCCCCGCGGGCAGGAACACGCTCTCCATGTTGTTGACCTGATCCAAAATGCCACCGGGCACGGAGTTCGGCCCCGCAAACACGTTACCCAGGTACAACTGCCCACCGATCGTCACCTTCAGATTAAGACCGTTCACCAGTTGTTTGAACGCCGCCGGGTTACCTGGCGCATCCGTCCACGCCAGCGTGACACGAAACGGTTTGGTGGGATCCGCCACGGCGCCGCTCAATTCGTATGTTTGCCCGGATTGCGAGAAGAACGTCTGTTGCGACACCGCATTCGTGCCCAGGAGCGGTGTGTCAATGGCTCGCGGCGTCGTCTCATCGCGCAGCACGCGAGACACGCCGTCGAACATCCGCGACAAATCCATCCGGCCCATCCCCTGCGCGATCGATGGCAATGTGTCCTGTGCCCCCGTCAGCGGGTCGGTGATTTGCAGATAAAGCGCCGAGTTGCAAAGATACGCCTTCAACATAGACGGACTCGGTGGCAGCATATGGAACTGGTTCTGGAAGTACCACCACAAGAGTTGCGCCCCGCCCGACACCGCCGGAGCCGAAAAGCTCGTGCCAGCGTAGGCCGTGAGGCCATTATCGACATCGCTGTATAAACGGGTAATGACCGCATCCGACCGCACGTCTGGGGAACAGGCTGGCGGACTGGGATTGTTTGGATCGCAACCGTCGCAGACCGGATGAGTATAGGTCGCCTGTGATGTTGCTCCCAGAATATCCTCGCCGGGCGCGACAATGTCCGGCTTAAAGCGACCGTCTTCGCAGGGACCAAAGGAACTGAACGAAGATATCCCATTACTCAACGTGCTCGATCCCACCGCGATGACGTTCTTCGCGGTTGCCGGGGGCGTTACGATAACATCCCCGAAACCGCCAACTGTCGTATCTGCCCCGTTGGCATTACCGCCCGCAAAAACATAGAAAAGCTCCTGGTTGACGGGCGAATTACCCGGTGTGGGAGGATTCGTCGACCCGGTTTGCACCGCGTCGCGGACGAGACTGTCATACGCTTGCGAGCTGGCGTCGTACGCGCCACCGTTGACACCCATGACCAGAACCTCATCCCAACTGTTATTGCTGATTCGCGCTCCGTTAAGATAGGCGCGTAGGCCCGCCGTAAGCGCGCCCGGATAGTCGCTCTGGGCGCCGCCAGGACTGGAGCCGATGCGGCCATAGGGTGAAACTCCCAGCCCGCATTGCAGCGATCCGGAGCGACGGAAGATCGTGACCGGGAATGGCGGCGATGGACTGTCCGTGACAACGTCACAAATGGTATCTTGAACGACGTTGGTGACACCCGCAACAATGTTGGTAACATCCACAACATCGTTGCTCTGGGTGTAACAATGGATCGTTTCGTTGGGTTCCATGTCGAAACCGGCCGCCACCGACGCGACAATCGTGCCGTGCCCGTCTGTATCGGAATCGGTGTAGTACATTACACGCGACCGGGATGACGGGGCGCATTGCGCCTCAGGAGACACCGGAAACGATGGGTCATAGAAACAGGGATGCCACGGGTAGATGCCTGTGGTTTCACTGGGTTCGTCCAGCCCGGTGTCGGCAATATCCAAAATAGGGTATCGCGATGGGTCGTTGGGAAAACCGACGGCGTTTAGAAAATCAAGATATCGTGCGGGTGACGAACCGGTACTGCCGGTGGCCAGCAGAATGGCCTGATTTTCGTCCATGCGCCGCGCTGGCACGACCTGCTGAACCCACAAAACATCCGGCAGTCGCACCACCTGCAACAGCGCCGTCGCCGGCAACGTTGCCTGAATCTGGATTCGACCATCAACCTCTATCGGCTCACCGCACTTGCCACCATGGCACAACCCTCGAATCAGGCTGAGGCTCTGCGGTGACTGAGGTGTATCAACCAATTCAACCGTCACCTCGACCTCCGCATTGGTTGTCTGCAGCAGCGAAGGTTTCGCTTTGTAAAACGGATGATAGGCGCCGATCCACTGAACGGGTCCATTCGAGACGATCAGACTGCGCACATTGGACTCAGCCGCTGCATCCGCCCACACCACGTACGCATTGTTCGGCACGTAACTCACGATCTTGACGTCACCAATGCTCTGGAGTTGCTTCAACCACTGGGGTTTCACCGGTCCGTTGAACTGGACGAGGCGAAGGCGGCTGCCCGAGGTGGTGCCTTCACGCAAACTATCTGGAATGTCCGAAGGTTCCCCTTGACTCATATCGATCTCACGAACATTCAGCTCGATGCGGTTCATGTAGTCGGCCTTCATGACGCGCTTGCCATACCGGGCCTTTACCGATGCGATCTGGTCGTCCGTCCCCTCCACCAGCCAGTACGAGCCGTAATTGATGACGCGGCTGATTCCAAGCTCCTGCATCTGTGAAATCGGTTCGTTCGCCAATGGATAAATGACGATCTTGCTTCTGCGGCTGCTCGCCAACTGCCCCAAGACAACTGTGCCAGGTGACAACACAGACACACCTAGAATCCACAGCGCAAGAAAACGAAAACAAGGCGAATTCTTCATCGGACACTCCTTTATCCTAAGCAAGGCACTCTTCCGCTATCGCAAGCCCATGTGTCCACCGCAGTTCTTGTGCCAAATATGCCAAAGACACGGGGCATACCGCCCAGCATTGTCATGACTTGCCTGGTGTCGCACCGATCCCGCCGTGAACCTGACTGCCGGTCGACGACAATCACAGCGCCATCACCGATTCCGGCAGTTTGAACTACAGCACGACGAGCCAAGGGTATTACCTGGCTGCTGGCCACTTTTCCAACGCGGCAGGCACCTACGCCGTGTATACCTTCACTGGGACCGCCATCAGGTGGATCGGAAGCAAGAACGACAACCATGGAGATGTTGAGGTCTATATCGACCGGGCTACCTTTAAGCCGGCCGGGTTCGATGTGGCGCTTACTTTACGCCCTTGCCGCCATTGGCACAACGGTGGCGGGTTCGGCTGCCGATGCGCCCCAGTTCATACGCTTGGCCAGTTCGGGGTCCGTGGTCCTGAGGCTGCGCTTGACTTGCTTCCTGTCGCGTTGGAAAATCACAAGGTGAATGTCGGCGCGGCTTGAACAGTGGAGGCGATCACCAACAGGAACGAGCAGTTGATGGATGCGGATCGTCCGCGCCGTGTTCGCGACAGCAGCGGCATAAACATGGCAACAGAATGGTTTTGCGCGGACAATTTCCGTATAACCCAATCAAATAAAGGTCTGCGCCTGTAACTCAGTTGGATAGAGCATCGGATTTCTAATTCCCGCCAAGGTTTTTAGCCTGCGTTTGCTCACGGTTGCTTAAGTACACAAGACCCAATTGCAATCGGGCTTTCCTGCATGTCGGACGTTTGCTATCGTTTGCCTGAAGCCACTCAATTTCAGCCACGACATTGCAACACCCCGCATGACTCCGCCACCTCAAGTCGCACGGTTTGCAAATCGTTCAGAGCGGGGAGGCAAGTGCGACGATGAATCTCTTGCCGCGATCTTTACAGCGGACTATGGCGAAGGCCGGGCGGCAAGGCATGGCATGGGCCAAGGAGCGCGGCAACGCCCGTGAGCCGTCACTGGAAGTCGATCAACTGCATGCGGTAGAACTGGTTCGTGGCCGTGGCGAAATCGACGACCACCGTGGGCGCCAGGCTTCCGGTCACGGTCACGCTGGAGGAATAGTCCGTCCAGGTTTTCATGTCGAAGCTTTTCTGGATCGTGAAGGTGGTTAGGTTGTTGGTTGTGGGCGCGGTCACGATGAAGTGCACGCCAATAGTTTTGTCCGAGGGGTCGTAGACGATCCCCGTAATGCCCGCTTTGACGCCGGCGGCGTTGCTGACGATCAGGCCGGCGCGTGCGGCCCCCGCGATGGCCAACCAGACCGCGGCAATCACGAGTGTTCTCAGTCTCTTGCACTGACTACATGCTCGAACTGTTTTCATAACCATTACACCTCCGAGTGATTTTGGACTGTGTTCGCGCGGTGACATGACGCACTCGCCAAGCATCAATGTTGGTAGGCTCCGATGTCCCAGTTGCCGGTCACGGGACGCGGGGCGCCGGTGATGTCGGTGTTCAGCCCGGGCAGATTCAGGGACCCGAGGTTCACGCCGGCCCCGATGCAGGGGGAGCCGGACGCCAGCCCGTAATCGTTTAACCAGGAGTTCGTGCCGCTGCCGTACGCCAGGTTGACGAACAGCGGGTTGTTGGTCCGGCCGTTGTTCTCCCAGCCGGCCGATCGGAGGCCGGCGAGATTGAAGTTCTCGCCAAGCCCGCTGACTTGGAAGAACGTCGCCAGCACTGTCGAGTAATCGTTGAAGTTGAACGTCCACACATTCGTGCCGCTGGTGATCGGGTCCGTGTCCACGAGGCTGTCGCCGTAACTCGATGTCCGGCAATCGTAGAAGACGTTGTTCTCGACCAGCAACGGATTGTTCGCGGGCCACGTCTCGCTGCCGTCGCAGCCGAGATGCAGCGCCTCGGTGCTCGCGCTGCCATCCAGGTTCGCCGCGGTATTGATGATGATCGTGTTGTTCAGTACGCGCATCACGGCGTTGTTGGGCGTGCCGGATCCCGCCGAACAGTTAATCGGTTCCGTCCCGCCGTAGTTTCCATTCGCCAGCGAACTGCAATTGATGATCAGATTGTTGTAGATGTTCGCGCTCGAGGAGGCCGCCCAGATCGCCGCCGTTGCCGAGGCGTTGGTGTGCGTCTCGTAGAACGCGTTGGCATACACATCGATGTTGCTGCCGGCGCCCTCGTTGGCCGGGCGCAGGTAAACGCCGTCGTGATGCGGCGGACCGCCATACGCGGCCCAGTAAAACGGCGCGTAGCTGTAATCCCAATCGTGGAACAGGTTCCCGTGGATGAACACATTATTGATGGAGACCGAACTGCCGCCGCCCTGGCCGGCAATGTCGATCGCCCACACCGTGTTCGACCCGAAATCGCTATCGGCGATGGTCAGGTTGTAGCTCAGCGCCTGGTAGCCGATGTCGATCGCGTTGCACACATCGTGGAATTCGCAGTTGGTGATCGTCAACCCGTTCACGCCCGCGCCGCCGCCGGCGACCGCGATCCCCGCCGACGATTCCCCGTCCCGTCCCGTGCCCTGGATCGAGTTGGCGCTCATCGGCTGCTGGTTCCACGAGTAGCCGATGTTATGGAAGTAGCAGTTCGCCACCGTCACGTTCGACACGATGCCCTGGTCGAAGAAGATCCCCCAACCCGGATTCGGCGGCACGCCGTTCACGTTCGAGCCGGCATTGACGGGCAGGCTGTTCGAGCCGCCCAACGGCCCGAATTCGAGATTGTTGATCACGATGTTGCTCGCCCCGCTGCCATAACTCCAAAACGCCGCGTAACCGAACCCCTGCGCGTAATTGTCGGTGATCACCGCCCGGTTTGTATTCGCACCCCACGCGTTCGTGCTCGCGTAGGTGATCGGCGCGGATTTCGTCCCGCTCCAATCAAGCTGGATCCCTGCCGTCACCTGGTTCCCCGCATACGTCGACGGCGCGGTGAGAACGTAAGTAACGCCCTGCCGGAACCAGACGGTGCTGCCCGGCGTCAATATCGTACCGCCTGCCAGTCCGGTGGCCGCCGCATCACCCGGACAATGCTGCCAGGCCGTCGCCGGGTTTGTCCCCGGATTCCAGTCGCTTCCCGCCGAGTAATCCACGTAGAAACCGGGTGCGGACAGATTTCCCTGAGAGGCTGCCGGTGTGGTGATACAGGCCTCCGCGCTGGCGAGGCCATTGTTGCCGCCGATGTCAACGGCGACGATCGTGTAGCAATACGCTGTGCTCGGCACCACGGGTGTATCGACGTACATCGTTGCGGTCGTCGTTCCGACCACGAGGCCGTTGCGAAAGATCAAATAGGCGGAAAGTCCGAGGCCGCCGATGTCCGTGGAGCTATTCCAACGCAACGTGACCGCCGACGACGAGGTCTCGGTTGCCATGAGGGCATTGACCATCGAGGGAAGTATTGTCTGGCTGGATGATTGAGCGGTTACATCGGACGCATCACTCGTCACATTGGCAACCGCGTTGGTGGTGACAGACGGATCGTCCGTGGCAGCCGACGGATCGACTGCGGTCCCGTCGTTGTTGGTGGACGTTGAATCTGTTGGAGACGCCGTTTCTGACGGGTCTGGAGTGCGGGATCGGGTGCGCTGTCGTTAGCGTCCGGATCATTAGTCCAGGCAGCGCCGGGTGTCGGCCATGATCCCCAGCCGGCGCCATTCCATGGATGGGCCGGCCAGTTGTTGGGATCGTCAACGTTCCCGTTAAAATTGTCCGCGCGACTCGCGGCGATGGGCAAGAGCACAACGAGGATGAATACGATTCTGGGTAGTCTCCGGGCCGGAGATTCTTGGGGGTACTTCATGGACCGTTGTTCCTTTCAGCTTCATGGCTGGTAAAGGATCACTCCCTACCGACGCGTACGCTCAACAACTGCGTGACAACCGCACTCGTTTGGGGTGAAGAAAACAACGGCGGCAACAATACAGAACGGCGACGTGACCGTGTTGGGTGAACCTGTGGCTTTTTGTTACGTAAAGACGACTGACATTACTCTACTACTACTCCTGACTTTCTACCATCCTACGGGGCGAAACATTGGTTGAATCCCAGTACCAATTTCGCACACCCGAAGAGACAGTCAAGACGTTTTTTTGGTTATTTTGGGAAACCACAGCCACGTCGCGATCTCTTCGTTCAATAAATCAAGAATGCGTCGTTGTTCTCGAAACGCGACGGCGTGAGCATCAATGCCGAGCCGGATGATTCCTCCGGCCCCGCGAGTTCCGCAGTCGCCGTAAACGGTCTCGATGAGATCGCCGAACGTTAATGCCCTTTTCTTGTGATTGGCTTGCATGCCACGACGATAAGCCGGGATGCTCTGCGGGTGCTATAAGGTGTTCACCCCACGGGGGAGTTCATCGATCCGAAACGGTCCGCTGCCTCATTGCTTTCTTAGCGTGACGTCAATCAGGCCGAAATCAGGGTCGGCCAGCTTCGCGAAGGCGGCTCGACTCAGGTCGATCCTCCGTCCTTCTTGGACCAACCGTTTCGTGGGGCCGCGATCCGTCATTTCGACAACCACTCTCCGGTTCGCGTGCGTGACGATCACCTTGGTGCCGAAATCGAAAAACCACGACGCGGCGGTGAGCCTGTCGGGATTGAACCGTTGGCCATTGGCCATCGGTAGACCGCGCTGCTTTTCCCCATACCACGACGCCCGGTCAGCAGCTTGACAGGTTGGGCATGAGAGAATGAGGAGCGCCACGAGTGTTTGTGCGCTGGCTCGCTCCGACCGTTGGAAGAGCCTTTTCACTGCACCACGATAAGACTAAACACCCGTAACTGCTATGGGGTGTTTGCCCCAGGTGAACCCCGGGGTCCAATTCTGACAAGACCACGTCGGGGAGGCGGGAGGTCCAGCAACTAGATGATCGTCAACTGGACGCGGCTTTCGACGATACCGGCTCCAATGGCGTAGCGGGTGAGACCGGAGATCTCGTGGATGCCGAGTTTGGCCATGAGATTCTGCCGGTGTTTCTCGACCGTCTTGATGCTGATGCCGAGTTCCGTCGCGGTCTGTTTGTTGGCTTTGCCTTCGGCGATCAACTGGAGCACCTCCAACTCGCGCGAACTCAGACGGGCGACCTTCTTGCGCAGCGCCACACCGCCCGCAGGGATCTTCTGATCGTGCAACCGTCTGGCAATGGAGGGGCTGAAAAAGGTTTCTCCTTTTTCCACTTCCCGGATCGCCTTGGACAGATCGTGGGAGGACGTTTGTTTGAGCAGAAAACCCACCGCGCCGATGGCGATTGCCTGATCGACGTACGCGTCATCGCTGTGCGCGGAGAGAATCAGGACCTTGGTATTGGGCACCGCTTTGCGGATTTGTCGCGTGGCTTCCAGCCCATTGAGCAGCGGCATCGCAATGTCCATCACGACCACGGATGGTCGAAGTTTCCTGGTCATTTCCACCGCCTGGCGGCCGGTTTGCGCCTCGCCGACCACGTCGAGATCGTCTTCGGCCTCCAACAACCTCCGGAACCCCTCGCGGACAATCATGTGATCTTCAGCCAGCAGGACGGTGATACGTTTCATAGTTACCTAAAGTTTGGACCGGGTAGAGGATTCATCGGCGCCCGACCTGCATGCGACCGTTGCCGAGCGGAATCTGCGCGCAGACAGTGGTGCCTTTGCCGGGCGCCGATTCGACGGCGAAATTGCCGCCGATCATCTCGACCCGTTCGCGCATGCCGAGCAGGCCCAATCGCTTGTTCTTTTTGGCCTGCAATACGTGATCCACCTGGAAGGATCTGCCGTCGTCTTTGATCTTCATGCAAATCCTGTCCCGAAGTTTGTCGATGCTCAGGTCCACCACGCTGGCTTGCGCATGACGGGCAACGTTGGTCAGCGCTTCCTGGGCAACGCGATACAGTATCGTGCGTTTGGCATTATCCAGTTTTTCAACCCCCGCAAAGATCGTCAAGCGGACGTGGACGCGTGTCCGTTTGGAAAAGGTTTTGACAAATGAATGCAGGGCGGGAATCAACCCCAGATCGTCCAACACCGTCGGGCGCAACTCACGAGCAAACCGGTGCACGATGTCCACCGACTTCTCGACCATCCGTTGCGCGCTGGAGATTTTGCTTTGGAGACCACGGGTGTTGTGCGTCGCCGCGGTTTTCAAGGTCGCCAGCCGGACATTGATTCCCGTCAAGGTCTGGGCGATTTCATCATGCAGCTCGCGGCTGATCTTCTTGCGTTCTTCCTCCTGCGCCAACAGGAGTTGGCGGGTCAGATGCCGCAACTGTTCCTGCATTCGCTCGGATTGCTCGAGCAACCGGCCATAGTGTTTTTCGCTTTTCCGAAGGGATTGCTCCACCCCCTTGCGGCGGAGAATTTCCCGTTTCAACTGTCGGTTCGAGACAGCCAGAGCCGCGCTCCGCTGGCGCAGTGCCTCGTTCAGTTCACCGAAGTGGGCGTTGGCCTCGCGCGCGGTGCGATGAGTCTTCTCGATCGGGGTGATGGCCTCGGCGAAAAAATTTCCCGCCCGCCGGACCATCGCATCCCGGGTGCCGGGAGAGTCGCTCGGCAGCACGAGGGCAATCAACGCCTGCTCGTGAATCCCCGCCAGGTCCAGTGTCTCCAGCCCGAGGGCCATGGCCTTGTGTCCCAACCCACGCGCTGGCTGCAGGCTGGCCCGGGGCCGTTGCTTCAGATACTCACGCAACGCCGCCTGATAGCTTCGCGACAATCCGGTTAGCTTACGTGTCATGTTGCCTGCCGAGTCCACGGACGAACCGACTCAGGGTCTTCTTCGATTTTTCCACAAGGCGTTGCGTGTTGGCGATCTCTTTTTTCAGGCCCTTGGTATTGGCCATGGCCTCATTTTTCAATGCCAGGAGTCGGGCGTTGATTCCCAACAATGTCTGGGCGATTTCGTCATGCAAGTCGCGGCTGATCTTCGTTCGCTTGTCCTCCTGCGCCAACAGAATCTGACGGGTCAGGTGCCGCAAATGCTCCTGCACAAGACGTGACTGCACCAATAAATCGGTTCGGTGTTTCCCGCTTTTCTTCAGGGCTTCCTCCGCGGCCTTGCGCTGGACGATTCCCCGTTTCAAGTGACGGCCAGAGGCGGCCAGTTCCGCCGTGCGCCGGCTCAACGTCTTCGTCAGACGATTCAGGTCGCCGCTGGTTTCCCGCGCCGCGCGATGAGTCGTTTCGATTGGCGTGATGACCTCGACAAAAAAGATTTGCGCCCGTTTGATGATCCCATCCCGGCTGCTCGAGGCTTCCAGTGAGGCGAGTGCTGCCTCGTGAACCCTGGCCAGGTCCAGCGTCTCCAACCCGAGGGCCATGGCCTTGCATCCCAGGCCACGCGCGGGCTGCAAGCTGGCTCGCGACCCTTGCTTCAGATAATTACGCAAAGCCGTCGCATATCGCTGCGATAACCTGGCTGTTGTTCGCTTCATAATACAGTCGGCATCGTGTGCCTCTTGATCCACTGTCACTGTCTGACTTTTGCCTCAAGCCGTCCATGGGGTGAAACCCTACCCTGCCAGCCTGCTCATTCGCTCGGTGGAGGCTGCATCCGTTTTCGGGGAGCGTTTTCTTGAGCCATCCGCGGTAGGGTTCTACCCCATAGCGAAGGGTCAGCCCATCGCCTAGCGTGCTTCCAACCCAAAGTTGTAACAACAGAAAGAAGTGAAGTATCATGAGAGCAAGATATTCATTGGCGCTGGTAGTGGCCGTGGCCGCCCTGATGGGCAGCAGCACACCGTTGCGCGCATCCGAGACGGATGACCGCATCGAGTCCTCATTCACGAAGAGCTTCGTCTACAAGACCTATCTGAAGGACGAACACATCAAAATCGAGCTCCAAGGATGGAGCCGTCACCTTGTCGGGTGACGTATACAACCAAACCCACAAACCGATGGCCCAGGACACCGCCGAGGCGTTGCCCGGGGTCACGAGCGTGGACAATCGTATCACCGTCGTGGGCGACCAGCCCGCGGAGAGCTCGGATACGTGGATCAGCATGAAAGTGAAATCGGCATTACTGTATCATCGTAACGTCAGCGGCACCAAGACCGAGGTGTACGTGAAGGATGGCGTGGTGACGTTGAAAGGCGTGGCCGCCAGCCAGGCCCAAAAAGACCTGACCACCGAATATGCCAAAGACATCGACGGTGTGAAAAGCGTGGAGAACGAGATCGTCGTGTCTGCGAGCCTGGAAACGCGCGGCGAAACAACGGGCGAAAAGATTGACGATGCGTCGATCACGGCCCAGGTCAAGGGGTCATTGCTGTCGCATCGCTCGACCAGCATGCTCAGCACCAAGGTCACGACGACCGATGGCGTGGTCACGGTGAGCGGCACGGCCAAGAACGAAGCCGAAAAGGCCCTGGTCACCAAGCTCGTCACCGACATTAACGGTGTGCAGAGCGTGGTCAACAACATGACCATTGCGACGACCGTGTCCAGTAACAAGTAGACATTCACTCATTGCTGGCTGGTGTGAGGGGTACATGGCGCACCAGCCGCAGTGGAAAACAAACCAAACCGAAAGGGGAATCATATGTTGTGGACGATTGCTGTGGTGCTGATAGCTCTATGGGCGCTGGGACTGGTGAGCAGTTACACGATGGGAGGGTTTATTCACCTCCTGCTCGTGGTTGCCGTGATCATGATTCTGGTCAATATCATATCGGGGCGGCGACCGGTGTAAGAAGCGGTTAATCGAAGAAAGGAAACAGGAGGTTCAAAATGAATTCAAGAACGATTGCAGTCATACTCGTCGCGCTCGGCATCGTCGTGCTCGCTTACCAGGGCATCACGTTTAAGAGCCCGGGAAAGCCGGTCGATGTCCTGGGAGTGCATGTGGAGACGACCAAAACCAACTACGTTCCCCCGATCGCCGGGGCGTTCGCCCTGATCGGCGGGATCGTATTGTTCGCCGTGAGTGCCAAAGCGCCTGAGTCAAGATAGAGATGACACGTCATCCGCGAATTGCTGGATACATTCAACAATTACCGTGTGGCGTCCGTGCTGTCGCCGGGACAATGGGGAGACATCATGCGGGTGGTGGATGAAACCACCGAGCGTCGCGACGTGATTGGCCGGGCTGGATCGAAAGGAATCAAATGACCAGCGAAACCAATGTCAGTGAACCAGTTGTCCGCGAAACTGCTTTCCAGTTTACAGCAACTGGCGGAGGCTTGATGATTCCTCGAATCGCCGAGATTGGAAAACTGGCCCTGAGCAATCTGCAAAACGGGAAATCGCTGGATCGTGTCGTCACCGGATCGCTCGCGTCGTTGCGAGATGCTTGTCGGGACGCGCGGGCCAGTGTCTCGTAGCCCTGGACGATCTGGGCGACAAGCGGGTTTCCACGCGTTGCGCCACACCTTTAATACCAACCTGGCGGGGCATGGCGCACCCGAGCGGGTCCGCATGGAGTTGATGCGACACGCGACATCACGCATTCGGTCGCGGCTGCTCACTCCCATCGTGCCACCGGCAATCTCCATCCGTCGCTTTGCCAGTCCGCCGATCAACTCCTGGGTCTTGGTGTCGTATTCTGCAAGCAGCAGGTTTTTGGCGCTGTCACTAGTCCGTCGCTCGACCTTTTGACGATGAATCTCCTGCCGACGCTTGGCTAGTTCGGGGTCGGTTGTTTTGAGGCTGCGCTTGACTTGCTTCGCGTCGCGTTGGAAAATCACAGGGTGAACGGTGGAGGCGGTCACCAACAGGAACAGGCGTTTGATGCCTGCGGGTCAAACGCGCCGGGTTCACGACAACAGCGAGCAAACACAAGGCAACAGAATCGCCAAGCGCGGACAATTTTCACAAAACCCAATCAAATAAAGGTCTGCGCCTGTAGCTCAGTTGGATAGAGCATCGGATTTCTAATCCGGCGGTCGCGTGTTCGAATCACGCCAGGCGCGCCAGTTTCGGGAGCAAGAGCATGAACATTCGGAAAGTTCGATGGTTGTTTTCGCCGGAAGTCAAACGCGCGATGGTGATGAGTCTGGCCACGGCGCTCCTGTCGGGTTGTCTGGGAAGCGGGGCGACCGCTCCGGCCGGAACACCCACCACGCCCGCCGGTGCCCGCCTCGAACCGTCGGGGCCGGAAACCGGGGTGGCAAAAGTCGCCTCGGTGAATTCCGAGCTTGGTTTTGTGGTGGTCGATTTCGCGGCGCAAACGATGCCGCCCGTGGGAACCCGGATTAATGTGTACCGCGGCGATAAACGGGTTGGCACGGTGCGGATCACCGAGCCGGTGCACGCGCCCCTGGCGACCGCCGATGTCGTGGACGGCGACGTGCGCGTGGGCGATGAAGCCCGTTAGGCGGAGCAAACGTGCTGACAGTCTCCGAAGCGAAAGACATTATCCTGGCGGCGGTCCGGCCGCTCCCCGAGGCCGCCCTGCCGCTGGCGGAAACGCTGGACTGCGTGCTGGCGCGGGATGTGGCGTCCCCGGTCAATCTCCCCATGTGGGACAACAGTTCGGTGGACGGCTATGCCGTGCGCGCGTCGGATGTGTCGGATGCCAACGATAACAACCCGATTCATTTGCGCGTGGTGACGGAGGTCCCTGCCGGGACAACGGCGAAGGCAACCATCGAGCCCCAGACGTGCGGGCGGATCTTCACGGGAGCGCCAATTCCGGAGGGCGCGGATGCGGTCGTCATGCAGGAGGACACGCATCCTCATCATGAAGGCTACATTGCCGTGACCGAATCCGTCGAGCCGGGGGAGAACATCCGGCGCACGGGCGATGACGTGACGAAGGATGAGGTCGTGTTGCGCGCGGGCACGCGGCTGGGGCCCCCACAAGTGGGACTCGCGGCGGCCTTGGGAATGACGCAACTCGTTGTCCATCCCCGTCCGCGCGTGGGCGTGCTGGTGACGGGCGGGGAGATTGTCGAGCCGGGGCGGGCCCTGCGCGACGGCGAGATTTATGACGCGAACAGTTATGCCGTGTGCGCGTTCGTGAAACAGGCGGGAGGCGAGCCGGTCGAACTGGGCATCGCCGATGACACGCGCGAGGATTTGCACGAGAAGATCGATTACGGGTTGAGCGAGTGCGACGTGGTGATCACGGTCGGCGGCGTGTCCGTGGGCGCGTATGACCTCGTCAAGGACGTGCTGACGGAACTCGGTTGCGAGCAGAAGTTCTGGAAGATCGCGATGCGGCCGGGCAAGCCGTTCGTGTTCGCCACGCGCGAAGCAAAACTGGTGTTTGGATTGCCGGGGAACCCGGTGAGCGCGGCGGTGACGTTCCTGATGCTGGTGCGGCCGGCGCTGCAAAAAATGCGGGGACTGGCCGAGATCGATTTGCCGACGGTGACGGCGGAAGCGGCGGCGGATTTTGTGAACGATGGGGATCGCCTCCATTATATGCGGGCGAGCTTGCGACGCGACGGCGAGAAATGGCTGGCGAAACCAATGCCGAACCAGGGCGCCCACGCGATTTCGTCGTTCGCCAATGCGGATTGCCTCGTAGAAGTGCCCGAGGCGACGACAATTGCTACCGGGCATTTGGTGAAGGTGGTCCGCCTGTCCGGGAATGAGTAAGGGCCGGCGGCGGATGGGGAGTGACATCCGGTCGGGCCATATGGCGGTGCAACGATGACAAACGCACATTCCACGTTCCGCACACAAGCACCGGGTTCGGTCGTGCTGATCCGGCTCATGGTCGGCGGCGTATTTTTCGTCGAGGGCGTGCTGAAGTTCCTGTACCCCGGCGAATTGGGCGCGGGCCGGTTCGCCAAAATCGGCATCCCGATGCCCGACATGCTCGGCCCGTTTGCTGGCGGCGTGGAAATAATTTGCGGTGCGCTTCTGGTGGTGGGCTTGCTGACCCGGCTGGCATCGATCCCGCTGTTTATCGATATTTCGGTCGCCATTCTCTCCACGAAGATCCCGGTTTTGCTGGGGCATGGATTCTGGACGTTCACGCTGGCGAAGTTGCCGCGCTACGGGTTGTTGAGCATGTTGCACGAAGCGCGCACGGATCTGTCGATGTGGCTGGGCCTTATTTTTCTGCTGATCGTCGGCGCGGGCTCCTGGTCAGTTGATGCCAAGCTCAGGGCTTGCAAATGAGTTCCCGCCTCCTACACTGGTTGCCGCCATGCGCGAAACCGTCCACGTCCTGAACCATCCACTGGCCCAAAGTTTCCTGACCGATATCCGCGACAAGGACTCCGACCGCGCGATTGTTCGCAGCCGCATCCGCGGGCTTTCCGTGCTGCTGTTTTATGAGGCGACGCGCGACCTGCCGCAGGAATCCATGACGGTGACGACGCCGCTGGCGGAAACGCAAGGGGCGCACGTCGGGGCCAGTGTCGGCCTGGTGCCGATTCTGCGGGCGGGACTCGGGATGGTGGACGGAATCCTCGAATTTCTGCCCGAAGCGCGCGTGTATCACCTCGGATTGTTCCGCGACGAGAAGACGCTCGAACCGGTCGAGTACTACAGCAGATTCTCCGAGCACAAGCCTGTGGACATCGCGTTCGTGCTCGACCCGATGCTGGCCACCGGCGGCTCCGCGTGTGTCGCCGTCGCGCGGCTCAAATCGTGGGGGGCGAAACGAATCAAATACCTCGGCCTGTTTGCCGCTCCCGAGGGCATCGAGAAATTGGCGAATGCGCATCCCGACGTCGCCATTTATCTCGGGACCATTGACTCCCACCTCAATAAACGAGGCTACATCGTGCCCGGCATGGGCGACGCCGGCGACCGCCAATTCAGCGGGGAGTAAAGATGAGAACCCGGAGGATGCTGGCCGGGTTCGGTGCGGCCCTCGTGGCCGTGTTGGCAATTGCGGTTTCTGTCGACGGACAGGGTTCCTCGTGTTGCTCAACCGATGCGGAAACCGCACTGATTCTGTCTGAGTTTAACTACAGAGAAGTTTCCATATCGAACGCAGTAAGCTATCTCCGCGAGCAGACGGAGAAGGAGCTCGGAGTTAGACTAGAGATGGACTTCGACGCCAATCCCCCCGAAGTCCATATCAGCGTGCCGAGCGGGCTGGGCGATGACGGGCGACGGGTGGCGCAGGAACTTAAGAAACAAGTAGAAGAGCAGGTTGCGCATGGGTATATCCCCCCGAAACTCTGGGGCGAACACAAGATCACGTTTGCCCTTCGGAACGTGCCGGTGTGTGAGGCTCTGAAATATATTCTGGGGCTTTCGCTTTCGGGCATGGAAATCCCGTGCCAACGTCAGGGACGAGATCTCATTCTCGGTCGCCCACAATTGCGACAGATGGGACGGATCTACCGGATTCGTCCCGAAGCGTGGAAAGAATTGGAGCGCCTATCAAAGTCGGAGCGGCAACGCACTGAAGCGGCGAGACAGGGTGTGTGGTTTGATTTTAGTGAGATGTTTTTTCCAGCCCACGTGTGTTTGTCGGAAAAGCGGCTGGTGATAGCGGCGGGGATCGATTCCGAACTCGATGAATTCAAGAAGGAGTTAGTGGATCGCGGTTGGCTCGAAATGGCCAACGACCACTGACACGCTACACATCTTGACCGGTCTCTAAAAAGGCTGTATATAGTCTCCATGAAAACCCTGACAATCACGGATGCGAAGAAGAATCTCGGGCAGTGGCTGGCGGCCGCGGCGCGGGGCGAAGATATTGGGATTGTTTCCGGGGCGGACATCATTGCGCTACGGAAGGTGGAAGTCGAATCCACGGATTACGCGCAACGCGAGTACGGCCTCACGAAGAAGGAGTTGAGCCGTGCGGCCAAACGTATGGATGCGGAACTGACTGCCGACAGGAAGCGTGGACGGATGCGTCGGTACAGCGGCAACATCGAGCATGACGTTCCGCCAATCGTGAGCCGGGAAACTTTTCTCAGCGAGCGCTTCCGCGCGGTTGTTCGCGAATACCCCAAACCCGTACGCGTCGAGATTGGCCAGGCGATTGATCGTTTGCAGGAATCTCTCGGTCGTCCGCACCAACATGCCGGGTCGGGTGTTCGAAAACTCGTAGATAGTTACTTTGAGATGCGCGTTGGGCTGGATCTACGGCTGGTCTTCAAACTGGATGCGGACGCAATCATCTTCGTTTTTGCCGGCACACACGACGAAGTGCGGCGATTCCTTAAACAGTTGTGAAGAGGCTTTTCCCGCGTCTTTACGCCCCGAATTTATCGAGCCGCCGGGCGTTGGCCTGCATGTGGCGGATGAGGTGTTTCGCTTCGAACCGGCCGAGGGAACCGAGATTGGCGGTGCGTTCGGTAAAGCGGTCCTGACCGTCCCAGCCGGCGATCTCGCCGCAAATCATCACGGGTTGCGGATGCCAACTGTGTCCTTTCACGGGCACCGGGGTGGAATGATCGCCGGTCACCGCGAGGACATCGACATGGGGCAGCAGTTGACCGAGCGCGGCATCGGCTTCCTCGATGGCTTTGACTTTTGCGTCGAAATTCCCGTCTTCGCCGGCCATGTCGGTCCCTTTCACATGGACGAAAACGAAATCGTAGGCTTTGAGGGCGTCGACGGCGGCTTCGAACTCCTGCTGCACGGTGTTGGGGCCTTCCACCTTTTTCATGCCGACGAGTTGGGCGAGGCCCTTGTACATCGGATAGATGGCGATCGCGGCGGCCTTGAGTCCGTAGCGTTCTTCGAAGAGGGGGATTTTCGGCTGGTGCGCGATGCCGCGGAGGAGGAAACCATTGGCTGGCTTGCAGTTCTTCAACAACGGCAGCGCCTGTTTGTAGAACGTCGCGATGATTTTGGCCGTCTTCGCGGCCTTGGCGGATTTGGCGAGCGGCTTGACGGTGGCGATAGGTTGGCCTTCGCGATGCGGATCGCTGTCGCCGAGCGGGCCTTCGAGTCCCTTGCCGCGGAATACCACCACGAACCGATGTCCTTTGCCGGCCTTGATGATGACTTGAACGTCGCCGATCTTTTTGATTTTGGCGGCGAGCAGCGCGCATTGCGCCTCGCAAACTTTCGTATCGATGCGTCCGGCGCGGCGATCGGTCACGATGCCTTTCGCGTCGATGGAACAGAAGTTCGCGCGGGCGGCCACGTCACCATGCTTGAGGTCGATGCCCAGCCCGAGCGCCTCGATGACGCCGCGTCCCACTTCATATTCGAGCGGATCGTAACCGAATAACCCGAGGTGACCGGGGCCGCTGCCGGGCGTGATGCCGTGGGCAACAGGGATCATTCGACCCATGGCAGAGCGTTTCGCCAGCATGTCGAGGTTCGGTGTGCGGGCGGCTTCCAGCGGTGTGCGGAAGCCGGTCGACTCCGTGGCGATATCGCCAAGTCCGTCCAGGACGACCAGCGCGAGTTTGGAATCGTTCGGAACCAATAAGTTATGATAAAGCTGATCCGTATTCATGAAAATCTCTCTGTTTTTGGCTTGAAAACGCCTCTGTCTAGGGTCATGTTGACACACAACTCCGGGTCCTGTCAAAGACGAAACTTCTGAGATCGTGACGTAGTTGCACAACGACGTAACTGGAAAACCGAGTGAAAACTTCCTTCCTCGACAAGCTGATTGGTCGGATCGAGCGGGTTGACCCCCAAAGCCTGCAAAGTGTGGTGCTCAAGCTGGCTCGGGAAAAGGGGTTTCTGGAAACGCTCTTCAATACGATCCAGGAAGGCGTCATTGTGACCGATGCGGACGGGCGTATCACCTATCTGAACGCCGCGGCGGGCCAACTCCTCGGGATCGATCCCGAGCGGGCCGTCGGTGAGCCGCTGTCGCACTACCTCCGCGACATCGACTGGCAGAAGATCTGGTCGGCGGACAAGACCGAGTGGCGCAAGGTGTACACGCACGAACTGGAAGTGTTTTATCCCCAACAGCGGTTCCTTGGGTTTTATATTGTGCCCGTGGCCGACGAACAGAACTCGGTGGTCACGGGCATGGCGATCATTTTGCGCGACGTGACGGAGACGCGGCAACGCGCGGCGAGCACCATCGAATCCGAGAAGCTCTCGGCGATCACCCTGCTCGCGGCGGGCGTCGCCCATGAAATTGGCAACCCGCTGAACTCGTTGAACATCCATCTCCAACTCATGGAACGCGAGTTGAAAAAATTGCCCACACCGCAAGGCGAGCGGCTCCGGGAGGATTTGCACGTGGCTCGCGACGAGATCGCGCGGCTCGACCAGATCATCAACCAGTTTTTGCGCGCGATTCGCCCCACGCAGCCGGAGTTGCAACCGACCAGCGTGAACGAGGTCGTCGCCGAGACACTGACGTTGATGGAGCGGGAGGTTGGCGACCGGGACATTTTGGTGGAGCGGGAGTTGGCGGACGGGTTGCCGCGGATATTGCTGGATCGCGCCCAACTCAAGCAGGCGTTCTACAACATTATCAAGAACGCGTTGCAGGCGATGCGGTCGGGCGGCATCCTGCGCATTCGCACGGAAGCCGACGATACGCACGTCATCGTTTCGTTTATCGACAGCGGTCAGGGCATCGCGCCCGAACAGGTCGGGCAGTTGTTCGAGCCGTATTTCACCACGAAACAAAACGGCACGGGTCTCGGGCTGATGATCGTGCAGAGGATCGTCCGGGAGCACGGCGGCACCATCGAGGTGGAAAGCGACAAGGACCGCGGCACCACGTTCCGCATCAAACTGCCCATTCACGAGAAGCGGACGCGGCTGCTGGAGGCTTCGCGCGACGAAAGCCTTGTGAAATGACGAGGAAACCGCCCACCATTTTGATTGTGGACGACGAGCGCAACACCCGCGAGGGATTGCAACGCGCCCTGCAAGATCGCTACGATGTCCTGCTGGCCGAAGATTCGCAGAAAGCGACGCAAACACTCGAATCCACGCCGGTGGACGTGCTGCTGACGGACCTGCGGATGCCCGGGGTGGATGGCATGGGCCTGTTGCGCCGCGCGATGTCCCTGACCAATCCGCCCGTGTGCATCATGATGACGGCCTACGGCTCGATCGAAAACGCCGTGCAGGCGATGCAGGCGGGCGCGTACCACTACGTGACCAAGCCCGTGAACCTCGACGAGTTGGAATTGGTCATCCAGCGGGCGCTCAACAGCCGCCGCATCGAGTCCGAGAACGTCAACCTGCGCGAACAGATCGACCACAAGTTCGGACTGGAGAACATTATCGGCGAGTCGCCCGCGATGCGCCAGGTATTCGAAACCGTGCAACAGGTGGCGCCGAGCCGGGTGACGGTGCTGATCACGGGGGAGACGGGGACCGGCAAAGAGCTCATTGCCAAGGCCATTCACAATCTCAGCCCGCGCAAGAACGGACCGTTCGTGGCGGTGCACGCCGCGGCGCTCCCGAGTTCCCTGCTGGAGAGCGAAATGTTTGGACACGAGAGGGGCGCGTTTACGGGGGCGGTAGAACGGCGGATCGGACGGTTTGAGCTGGCGGATGGGGGAACTCTGTTCCTCGACGAGATTGGGGAGCTGGAGCCGCCGATGCAGGTCAAGCTGTTGCGGGTGCTGGAAGAACGAGCGTTCGAGCGCGTCGGGGGGTCAAAGACGTTACAGGTGGACGTCCGGTTGGTCGCCGCCACCAACAGGAACTTAAAAAAGCTGGTCAGCGAGGGCAAGTTCCGCGATGATTTGTTTTACAGGCTGAGCGTTGTGACGGTTGACCTGCCACCGCTGCGGGAGCGGCGGGATGATATCCCGCTGATGGTGAAGGCGTTTCTGGATGAGTTCAACCGCGAGAACGACAAGCAGGTTCGCGAGCTGACGCCGGAAGCGTTGAACCTGTTGCTGGCGTACGATTGGCCGGGCAACGCGCGGGAATTGCGCAACGCCATCGAGCAGATGGTGGTCCTGGCACGGGCGGAACGATTGACCGTGCGTGACGTGCCGGCGGCCATTCGCGGGGGGGCCGACCTGAGCAAGATCAATGTGGTCCGCGCCGGAATGACCGTCGAAGACGCCGAACGGCAACTGATCGTGCAAGCATTGAAGGAAACGGGCGGGAACCGCACGAAAGCGGCGCGGAAGATCGGCATCAGCCGGCGGACACTGCATCGGAAACTGAAGGAGTACGGGCTCGAGACTTTGTAGGGCGAAGCGAGAATCGGAGAACAGGAGCAGACAACATGGCGCTATCCGTAGCACCGGAAACGACGATCCAAACGGCGGTCTTTCAAATGGAGATTGGGCGGGGCAGGAAGATCATGCAGTGGGTGTTATTGATCCTCCTGGCCGCGGCGTTAAGTCTCATTTATACGTCGGGACAATTTCGCGGGCTCAACAAGCGGGAATCGATGGATATGGCCCAATTGGCGCGCAACCTTGCGCACGGCCAGGGCTTCACCACGTATGTCATCCGTCCACTCAGCCTCTGGCAACTCGAACAGCACGGTTGGAACATTGAGGACAAAGCCACACGCGTGAAATTGATCATGAACCACCCCGACATTTGCAACCCGCCGCTGTATCCGATGGTGTTGGCGGGATTGTTCAAGATACTTCCCGAAAAGGCGTTCACGTACGACAACTCCGAACACCTCTACTACCCCGAGCGTTGGGTCATCCTGCCATTCAACCAGCTTTGCCTGTTGGCGTGTGTGCTCCTGACCTTTGCGTGGGCGAAACAACTCTTTGACCGGCGCGTGGCCCTCATGGCGGCCTGGTTGATGTTGTTTTCCGACACGTTGTGGTCGTATGGCGTATCCGGGTTGCCGACAAACTTCCTGATGCTGCTGTTCCTGCTGGCGACGTACTGTTTGTTTGTCGCCGACGGCAAACTCAATCCTGCCGAGCGGCCCGAGAGCGTGCCGACGGACAGCGCCCCGGCCCCGTCGACGGGCCGGGCGGTGCCCTGGGTGCTCGCCAGCGCGGTGCTGGTGGGGCTGTGCTTTTTGACCCGTTATCTGGCGGCATTTTTTCTGTTGCCGATGGTGATTTATGTGATGCGCATCTTTCGGGGGTGGGCAGCGGCGATCTGGGCGGCTGTCTATATCGTGGTGTTTGCCGCGGTCATTACGCCCTGGTTGGTCCGCAACCATCGGGTCTCGGGCAATGTGCTGGGGATCGCGCGGTACGAGTTGGTGGATCGAACCGGGGCATTTCACGGAGAAACGCTGCCACGCTCTTACAAACCCGACTTTCATGGCGCCTACGCGACGGGGGTGCTCTGGAGAAAATTCCTGACCAACGCGCGCGTCGTCCTGCTGAACAATCTGCGCCTGGTCGGCACCGATTTTCTGGTGTTGTTCTTTGGGGCCGGGGTGTTGTACGGCTTCCGTCGGCGTGATGTGTCGCGGTTGCGGGGCTTGGTGCTCGGGGTGATCGTTATGGCCATCATCGCCATGTCGCTGATCGGATCGGACCCGGAACGCAGCGGCCCGGATGTGGGCGGAGGCAACCTGTTGGTCTTGCTGTTGCCGATCATCGCGGTCTACGGGATCGCCTTCTTCTACTTGCTTCTCGATCGAATCCCCTTTCGCATCAAGCTGACCCGGGGCATGGCGATTGGCGGTTTCGTGTTGTTGAACGCCTCGCCAATGATCTTCACGTTGTTGCCGCCGCGGGTGGGGATGTTTCCCTATCCGCCGTATATCTCACCCGTCGTGCGCGCGGTCTCGGCTCAATTCGAACCCGACTCGCTCGCATGCAGCGATCTGCCCTGGTCCGTCGCTTGGGACGGGGAACGGCGGGCCGTGTGGATCCCCTCGAGCCTCGACGATTTCTACGAGATCCACGATTTCGTCGCGCCGAGGGGCTTCCAGTACCTGTTCCTCACGCCGTATATCATCGACGCGCGACCACAAACGGAAGTTAGCAAGGGCGAGTACAAAGGATGGGAGGCGTTCCTCCGCGGCCAAATACCGGCGAGCTTCCCCCTCAAAGCCTACAGCCCGTTGCCGCCGGACAACGAGCAGGTCCTTCTCGCCGACCGCGCCCGCTGGGCCAACCAGAAGAACGCCGCCACCGCGCTGGAAAACAATACGTTCACCGTCCCCGGCCTGACGAATGCCCCGGCGAAACCGGCGCCCGCACCGCCAACACACTGACGAATCGAACCAGACAACGGATCGACGTCTGTCTCACCGTAATCCTCTCCGCGCGCGAGGAGAGGGGGCGAAGCATGTTCCCCTCGCCTTTTTAGGGGAGAGCGTCCTGGTGAGGGCTCACGTTTCACGCCCCCTTCGCCTCGATGGCGGGCTACACTTCCGTCGGTCGTGAATAACATCGGAAACGGTACCAGACTCATCCCAACGTCTATCAAGGCCGGAAGCGAAAGGTGTTCGGCGCATACCAATAATGCACGAGGTTGCTGTTTGCTCCGGAGATTCCTATCTCCACCACATCTGGCAGGCCGGAACAGACCGATGGCGGACGCTTGCCCACCCAACGGATTGTGTAGGAAGCAGGGAATGTCCCGCTGGCTGGATCCGGTCCTTGTGATTCATCCTGATGAACTTCCGCCGGGGAAAACGCCTGTTCGTCGAACCCTAACCGGGTGAAGAGGTGTGTCGCGATCTGTACGGCTTGAGTTTCCGTGACAACCGTTCCCACGCCAAACCAGTTGCTCAGGCTGGCTTGTCCTCGTCTCAGGGCGAGCAAGGTAAAGTTCTGCTCGCCATCGCCAAACTCGCGAACGGAATCGCCCTGCAGCCGGAAGAGATATCGATCTTCTACCTGAACGAATGTGGGAGGAGGCGGATCGGTGGCCTGCGTTTGCTGTCGCCAGTTTTTGGGCGGCTGGATGCCGGTGGCTTCGAAGAAGCGTTCCACGGGCGTGGCTGTCGTGGGACTGACCGGAGGACCGTTCGTCACTGCCGTCCGGTCCTCGAGTGGCGGCAGTTCTTCCCTAAAGCCGAAGAACGGGATGTCGTCGTGTGTGCAGTCCAGGTAGTTCACCAGCTTCTTGGTCGTGCCGGAAATGTCCATTTGCACGCACGGTCCGCCGGTGCTGTCATGGTGGAACGCTTTGCGCCGCCAGTTAACCCAGAAAAGCGGGAGCCGAAGCACGTGCTCTGGATTGGCCTCGGACGGTTGCCACGTGTATCGATGCACCTCGACTGGATCAAACAGCCTCTCATCAAAGCCCAGACGGTGGAAGAGACGGGTGGCAATTTGTTTTGCGCCATCTTCGTCAATCAAACATTGTTCCTCTGACCAGGATTGCATCTCTGCCGGGTCGAGACGGTTAAGCTTGGGAATGCCGCTCTCCTGCAGGTCCTGAAAATCCCGAACCCTGCTTCCGTAGTAGTTCAGGCTGTATCGATCTGCCACCTGGATGCGTGCTTCGTCCTCGTGGCGGGTCCGAAATGGCTTCACCGTCTCCGACGTGATCCGCTGGCTCACTTCGATTTCGGCGTTCGAGCAAAAGACCTCGAATTCCTTCAACGTTTGGTCGTAACTGAGTATCGCTGCCATGAGCAAAGCAAGCATGTCTATTCCCCCCATGTGAGCTTAGGATATCCGTATATTATAGGTCTGCCGTCCAAAGCACCTGGATGGTCATAACTAGCCCTCTGGTAAGGTGGGTCGCATGAAGGGCATGAAGGGCATTGGGGTCAGGTCTCATTATCAAACAATTTGGTTTCCAGTCGCGTCACGATTGTGCGCAACTGTTGGTTCTGTGTCAGGCGTCGTCCCAACCGGTGCACCGCGGTTTGCACGCTGCCGTAGTCGACACCCCCGATGGCCAGCGCCAGATCGCGCAGGCGCATGCCGCCCCGCCGCCGCGCCAAGTACAGCACTACGTCCCGCCCCCAGTCGCCGTGCCGATCTCGAAAGCTTGCCCATTTCTCGCCTTTGACACGTTCCACTGCGGCCACGATCTGCGGAAAGTCCGGGCGACCGCGCAAGCGTTTGAGTTGCGGCTGCTCCCGCGCATTGCCTCTGGCGCGTCGCTTCATTCGCCGCACGAATTCCGCTCCGCCCAATAGCAGTTGTGCTTCCAACCGTTGCCACGGGCTTTCGGCCACTCCCGCCCGCACGGCTTCCTCGACATAGCGCCGATACGTCTGGCGACGTTCGGCGGCCGAGCCTCGGCCACCGGGCCCCTGCTGCAGCACCGTGTGCGTTGTTAACCATTTCGGTCGATCGGCCAGCCCCACGTACGCGTGGTAGGAACTCCACGGATACTTCCGCAACCGCTCCAGCCGCTCCGCTACCGTTCGTGCGCCCGGTGGCGTCCCCACCCCGACGCGTTCCCGCAGTTGGGCCGTCTTGTCCAGTCCCAGCCCGCGGACCCGCACCGGATTCAAGTGGACGTACCGGCTCAGTTCCCAAGCCGCGGAGTCCGCCTCCACCAGGATCGCCTTGTACCGGCCCTGAAACAAATGCCCCACCCGTCGGTGCCGATGATTGAACCACACCGTATAACTGACCTGCAGCCACTGCATCGCCCGTACCAGATTCGCCTCCGGCGTCTCCACCAGCACGTGATAATGATTGTCCATCAATACATACGCGTGAACCCGCACGCCAAAACGCCCCACCCACTCCTCTCCCAACGCCAGCCATCGCCGACGATCCGCCTCGTCGCGGAAAATCGCCCGCCGCTCATTGCCGCGCGCGGTCACATGATACCACCCTCCCGCCACCTCAATCCGTATCGGTCTGGCCATGCCCGGCCACGCTACCGCCCACGCCCCTCTGTGTCAATTGTTTTATGATGAGACCTGACCCCTTTGCCTTTCCAGCCATCCGCCAGCAGCACCCCGATCCCAGCAACACTGTCAATAGTCAATGACTGACCCCTTCTACATCCACACCGTAGCCCCAACACTCTTCACTGCCGCTGGTGATGCCGTGCACACAGATGACAGGCATGGGCTCGTAAGTGCGACGCATGGGGTTGTCTCGCCACGGTAGAATCTGAGAGGTTTGGGCAAAAACCTGGTGCAATTGGGGTCACATCTAATCATTGTAACAATGTAGTGCGTGCGCCGCTGTCAGCGCCCACAATAGAAGACAGCCATGCAACAGCCCTCGCGTTTCCATAACTCCTCCAAGGCCACCGCACCAGCTTGGTGGATGATAGCGGAGAGATCGTGAGAGTAAAGCTGAAAGGCGGCGCTTTTGCGACCTGGGCACGACGTGGTCGCGTCTCGAAGACTCGGCTTCGGGCGCGGGGAGACCCCGTTGACTCAATGAAAAAAGACACCGGACGAAGTTGAGCAGCGAGCCCCGCCCCTCACAGGCGGGGACTCGCTGGGTTGAGGCTTCTACGCGGCATAGCGGCGCCCCTCCCGAAGCTGTCGGCGGATCTGTTGGAGTTGGCGGTTGACCGCTTCGCTCAAGGCGATCGGGTCGAGTGTCGCTTGGAGTTGCCGCAGCCGCTCCCGCTGTTCGGCCGAGAGTCCTGGCCAAGCCAACAGCCGCTGGGCCGGCGTCTGCGCGCGATCGTAGGTCTTCTGGACGCGACTGCCGTGGCGCTGCTTTTTGTGGAGCTTCATGATCGGCTGGAAGAGATTCTGCAACAGCCGCCACTCGTGGCGGTACAACCGCTGGACCAGGTCGACCAATTCCGGCTGGTCGTAGCGCGCATAGCCCAACAGCAGTCGCACCTTGGTCCAATTCTTCTGCTCGACATGGGCGTTGTCGTTCTTGTGGTAGGCGCGGCTGCGGGTGAACGGCACGGGCCGGCTCCGCCGCTGAAAGTACCGCCACAAGGCATAGTTGAGGAACTCCCCGCCATTGTCCGCATCGAAGCCCAGCAGCGGGAACGGCAGGGCGCGTTCGATCTGGCGGGTTTGGGCCAGTACCGCCGCGGCGCTCTTGTTCCAGATGGCGGCCTGCTCGGTCCAACCGCTGTAAATATCAGTGTAGGTGATGCTGCGCATGAAGTCGCCGGCCGTGGTATCGCCGCCGTGATCGACCGTGTCGGCCTCCAGGTAGCCGGGCCGATCAATGTCCGAGCTTTCGCAGCGCACGGGAATCTGGCAGCGCAACAGCCGACCGGGCTTGGTTCCACCAAGTCGTTTGACCAACTGCAGCCGCCGCGGGGCCAGTAAGCGGTCCAGCGTCGGCGCACTGACTTGGTGGAGTTTGCGCCGCACTGGGGCCGGCAGCACTCCGTGGCGTTGCTCGTAGGCCGGCATCCACAACGGCAGCATCGCGACCAATCGTTTGCCGCAGGGGTAATCCCCGAGCTTCCAGATCGCCGCGATCACTTCGGCCTCCGCCGGTCCGTAGCGCGGTCGGCTACCGCCGCGGCGCCGCCCGCGCGGTCCCGACCGTTTCCCGTTAAGGACTTTGATGGCGTACTTCCGTTCATAACCGCCGACCGAGCAAAGCTCATCGATCAGCTTTCGCCGATACGCCCGGTCCTGCGTTCGGGTACTTGCGCCTCAGCCTGTCGACCACCTCTTGGCGGCTGCGAATGCTCAATTTGTGCATCCCTCCGTCGTGAGTGTCTTTTTGGTTGAGTCAACGATATTCACCCCGTGCCACCGCCACACCCGCCCGGGTGTCCTTTCATTTGAGTCAATTCGGAGACCGAAATGAGCCGGGGATTTCGCTTTCGCCAGCGGCCCGGCGCGGCTATAGTGGCCCGGCGCGCATCCGTTGGACATGAAACCGGCAGCGGCATTCTCGATCGGGTTATGGACGGGGGCGGCGGTCATCGCGGCCGTCGGCCTGTTTACCGTGCAACAATTCGGGCGGGGCGGGGGCGCGGCGGCGCGGCGTCAGCGACGGATTCCAATCTCGTCGCCGCCAGCGAGCAGGTCCAACTTCTGGAGCAGGACAACGCCCGGCTGAATGCGGAAGTGCAACGTCTCAAGGAAACGGCGGCGACGCTGAAAAAGCGATCTCGAGGAGCGGGCCGCGTCGGAAACCCAGCGCCGCATTCCCTTTCGAATGCCGACCCCGGAGGCGGAAGTCCTGCCGCCACCCGGCGCCTCCAGCAATTGGATCGAACAAGCCGTGGCCGCTGCCGATGCGGGCGCCCTGCCTGAATTGGAGAAAGCGGCCCTCCGCAACAATCGCCGCGCCCTCGAGGCGATCGCCCTGCTGGCCGACCGCGACCAGTCGGCCACGCTCACCCGGGTATGGCGCTCGGGCGCGCTGACGCTGCCCAATCTGGTGGATGCGACGCGCTATCTTGCCGCCACGATGGAGGTCAACCCCGACGGCGAGCAACTGATACGCGGGCTGGCCGGCGACCCCGCTGCCGATGCGCGCGTGCTCTACGCGGCCATCGACGGTGTGGCGAACCCCGGTTTCCCGGTGAGTTTCGGACGCGACACGCCCGTCCCCGCGCCGCCACATTTCAAGCCGGATTACGCCGGGCGGATGCGACTGTTGGAAAACCTGCGGTCGTCCGTCACCGAGGACGACCTGCGCGCGTATATCGACCAGGCGAAGGTGGAACTGCAGGCGCATTCGGCGGAGACAAGCCCGGCGGCGCCGTATGCGCGTCGTCCGAATAAGGGATTGCGCGGACGCGGCGAGATGTGTCACGATTTGGATTCGGCAACAAGGACGTGCAGGCCGCGCTCGCTCACAATTCCGGGGACGTGCGCCGTGGAACCCTGAATCGGATGGTGCCAGACCCGTGAATCGACGCATTCAAAAGCTGGTGGCCGTAATCGCCCTGGTGGTCATGGGGGCAAGCCTCGGCCTGCTGGCGTTGCTGCGGGTTCAGGACGCGAAGGAATTCCGCCGTCCGCATCCCGTCCAGACCTACGGTGGGACGAACTATGTCGTGCAGTTGACGGAAGTCGCCGTGGGCAGGACCGAGACCGGGTGCGTGTTGATCGTGTACCTGCGGCTGGAAAACCCGAATCCATACGACGTGACGTTAGACCGCAACTGGTTTGTGCTCATGGACCACGCCAAGAATTACTATCTGCCGTCGACCACCGGCACGCAGACAGAATTGATCAAACTGCCCGCCAACGGTGTCTTAGATCGAGAGATGCTCAGTTTCACGGTTGCCGACGACGCGTTCGCCGGCGCTGTGGCGCTCATGGTGGGCCGGGAGTACATGGTGTTGTTGAAGGACGAGGAACCGTTCGACGCGCGACTGCGCAACGGAGAGTTCCGCTCGTTTCAGAGACGCCACTGGTAAACGACGGGGCTCCAGACGCGCATGTGGAAGAAAATCAAGTTCTATACGGTCAGCGCGATCATCCTCGCGCTGGGCGGCGCCTGCCTCTACTTGTACTGGTTCGGCGGCCGGCGCGCTGTGGTCCGTCGCGTGGTGGACGCGCCGGCGGTCGTCCGGGAAATCCAGGAACTGAGCGAATTGGTCACGGTGAGATACCGCATCCAGAAAGTCGTCGGCTTGGAAGAGGAAAAAGTGCCGTTCGGGTCGGAGCGGATCCTGTTGTTGGTGCAAGGGGACGTTCTCGGCGGAGTGGACCTGTCGTTGTTGTCCACGAACGATGTCCAGGTGACGGCGGAGGGCGTGGTCACCGCCCGGCTTCCGCAACCGAAGGTCATGCATGTGTATCTGGACGAACAGCAAACCCGGGTCTGGGACCGCACCAAGACATGGTGGACGCCGTGGGTGCCCTACGATCCCGAACTGGAGCAAAAGGCCCGGTTGGCCGCGCTGGAAGCGATCCAGGCCGCCGCCGTGCAGATGGGGATTCTCAGCAATGCGCAGGACAACGCCGAGTACACCGTCCGGAAACTGCTCCGCGCTGGTGGCGTGGAGTCGGTGCGGTTCACGACCTCCGGGGAGGGCGATGCCCTTGCGCCGTAAGGCTACGTTTTACAGGCGGGACATCCGGCGTTGGTTATTGTAACCTTTGGGCCGGAGTTCACGTCTGATGCTTGAATACGCTCCGACGAAAAATCACAAACGGTGGAATTAACGATGGCAAATACGACCAAACGGCGTTCTTGGAAGCGATGGGGATCGATCGCGGGGATCGTCCTGTTGATCGGACTTGGCGTTTGGTACGCGAAGGTCCGCAAGGACAACGGAGCGCAATATACGACCGGCGTGGTGACTCGCGGAGACTTGACGCAATTGGTCACGGCGGCGGGCCAGCTCAACCCGGTCACCAACGTCCAGGTTGGCTGCCAGATTTCGGGAACGATCGCGAAACTGTATGTCGATTACAACTCGCCGGTAACGAATGGTCAACTGGTCGCCCAGATCGATCCGCGTATCTATCGGGCCAACGTCCATTCGGCCGAGGGCGATCTGGCCAACGCGGAAGCGGCCCTGGAACTGGCGAAGGTCAACGAAGCGCGCGCGAAGGAATTGTTGACCAACCGGTTGATACCCCAGTCGGAGTACGACCAGGCCGTGGCCACCCTTCATCAGGCCGAGGCGACCGTGGAGATCAAACGCGCGACCGTCGAACTGGCGAGAGTCAATCTGCAGTACTGCACGATTTATTCGCCCGTGGATGGGTTGGTGATCTCCCGCAGCGTGGACGTCGGGCAAACGGTGGCCGCAAGCTTCAGCGCTCCTCAACTGTTCCTCATTGCCAACGATCTGACCAAAATGCAGATCGACGCCAATGTCGCCGAGTCCGACATCGGCGGAGTGGAAGACGACCAAAAAGTGGACTTCACCGTGGATGCGTTTCCGAATCGGACGTTCCACGGCACGGTCGTGCAGGTGCGCAATTCGCCGATCACGGTCCAGAACGTGGTCACCTACGACACCGTGATCGGGGTCAATAATGCCGATCTGAAACTCAAGCCCGGCATGACCGCCAACGTGTCGATCATCGTCGCCGAGCGCAAGGACGTTCTGCGGGTCCCCAACGCGGCGCTCCGGTTTCATCCGCAGGAGTCGACCAATGCGGCGCCGACGGTCGGCGAGCGGCGGGCCCGGCCCGTCAGGCGGCGGCGCCCTCGGCCAGCGTCCGAAAGGGGAACATCGTCAATCCCACACGGTTTACGTCCTCAAGAATGACAAGCCGGAACCGGTGCAAGTCAAGATCGGCATTACCGACGGCATCAATACGGAGATCACGGACGGCCTTGCCGAAAGCAACAACGTGATCACCTTTGCGATCTACAAGCAAACGAGCGGGGCGAACAATCCATTCGGCATGAGGCGATTCTGAGGAAGCGAGGCGTGTGACAGCGGTCATCAAGCTCGAGAATGTGCATAAGACCTATCACACGGGAGAGGTGGAGGTGCAGGCCGTGCGTGGGGTCACCCTGGAGATCGCCGCGGGCGAATTCGTGGCGATCATGGGCGCCAGCGGCTCGGGTAAATCCACATTGATGAACATCATCGGCTGTCTCGACCGGCCCACGGAGGGCGCGTATTTTCTGGATGGCATCGATGTCTCCCATCTGGACCGTGACGAACTGGCCGCGATCCGCAACAAGAAACTGGGCTTCGTGTTTCAGGGGTTCAACCTGCTGTCGCGCACGTCGGCGCTGGAGAACGTCGAACTCCCGATGCTGTACACGCACGAACACCTTAGCTCCGCGGTGCAGCGCGAGCACGCGATCCACGCCCTGGAAATCGTCGGTCTGGCCGACCGCGCGGATCATCATCCCAATCAACTGTCCGGCGGCCAACAGCAGCGGGTCGCGATTGCGCGGGGGCTGGTCAACCACCCGGCGGTATTGCTTGCCGATGAGCCGACCGGTAATCTGGATACGCGCACCAGCGTGGAAGTCATGGGTGTATTCCAAAAACTCAACGAAGCGGGCATTACCATTGTGATGGTAACGCACGAACTCGACATCGCGGCGTTCACGAAGCGCAATGTGATCATGCGCGATGGCCTGGTGGTCAACGACACGCTCGTCGAGCGGCGGTCGGTTGCCGAGGAGGAAATCCGCCGCCTCGAACGGGCCCAGCAAGCGGTGAAACTTTCCGCATGAGAATCTCCGCCACATTGCGAATGGCCCTGCGCGCGCTTCGGCGCAACAAGATGCGCTCGACGCTGACCGCGCTGGGGATCATCATCGGCGTCGGCGCGGTTATTGCCATGGTCGGGATCGGCAACGGCGCGAAGTCACAGGTCGAGGCCCAGATCGCCAGCCTCGGGCAGAATGTCGTCCTGATTTTTGCCGGGAACTGGAGCAGCAGCGGCGCGCGTAGCGGTTGGGGGGGCGCGGGGACGTTGATGGTCGAGGACGCGCTGGCGATTATGCGCGAAGTGCCGGCCGTGACCTGCGTCAGCCCGGAGGTGCGCGATCGCGATCAAGTGCTGGCCAACGGGCAGAATTGGAACACGCAAGTCCTCGGCGAAGGACCCGATTATCTGCAAATTCGCGATTGGCCGCTGGACAGGCGGAGCGATGTTCACCGACCAGGACGTGCACGGCACGGCCAAGGTATGCATCATTGGAAAAACGGTCGCGAACCAATTGTTCCCGGACGAAGATCCGGTCGGCCAAACCCTGCGCATCCGCGACATCCCGTTCAAAGTGCTCGGGGTGCTGCATCCCAAGGGTTTGTCCGTTATGAATACGGACCAGGACGACGTGGTGCTGGTTCCCTACACGAGCCTGATGAAACGGATTTCCAAGCGGACCAGCATCAGTTCCATCATCGTTCAGTCCTCATCGTCCGCGGCGTCTTTCGAAGGTCCAGCAGGCGATCTCCGACCTGCTGCGTCAGCGTCATCGGCTCGGCGCGGAACGCGACGATGATTTCACCATCCGCGGCCAGCAGGAGATCGCCGACGCCTTCACGGCGACCAGCCGCATTATGACCGTGCTGCTCGGGGCCATTGCCAGCGTGTCGCTCATCGTCGGCGGCATCGGCATTATGAACATCATGCTCGTCAGTGTGACCGAACGCACGCGGGAGATCGGCATCCGCATGGCGGTCGGCGCCCACGGTCGCGACATCCTGCTGCAATTCCTCATCGAGGCGATCACGCTCAGTTCACTGGGCGGGGTGATCGGGATTGCGTTGGGAGTCGGCTCGGCGAAATTATTGTCCGCCCTCGCGGGCTGGCCCACGCTGGTCTCGGTGACTTCGGTGGTGCTGGCGTTCCTGTTCAGCGCCGCGGTCGGCGTGTTTTTTGGTTATTACCCGGCCCAGAAAGCTTCCCGTCTCGACCCGATCGACGCCTTACGCTATGAATAAATCCATGAGTTTCCATCTTCGCCCGAAATTTCTGAAATTGCATCTGATGGGGGTCGCACTGCTGTTGATCGCCTGCGCGGCCCGGGGTCAGGTCACCAACCAAGCGAAGCCACTGACACTGCGGGAGTGCATCGAGCGCGCGCTGGAAAACAATCTGGAGATCCGGTCCAGCGCGTCACTCCGAGCATCCAGACCTGGGGTGTCATGGGTGCGCAGGGCGTGTACGACCCGGTGCTATCCGGGCGCATGAACTACCAGGATGCAAAGACGCCGCTGGCGCCAGAGCAGTCGGCGGCGCTGCATCTGTCCTCCCTGGACCAGAAGGAGTTGGTATCGCAACGTTGGACTGACAGGGAAATTGCCCACGGGCGCGAGCTACGACCTTTTCGGGTCGAGCACACGGACATCCGGTCAATTGACCACCGGCTTCGTGTCATCACAACGGCTCGATCGGGGGTCAGCGTGACACAGCCGTTGCTGAAGAACTTCGGGTTCGGGGTGAATGCCGCCTTCATCCGCATCGCGCGGGAGAACAGGACAATTGCCATCCAGAACTTCGTCCAATTTGTGATGACCACCGTCAACAACGTTGCCACCGCTTATTATGAACTGGTGTACGCCATTGAGAATCACAAGTCCGCCGTGGAGAACCGCGAGCTGGCCCGGGAGTTACTCGATCAGAACCGCATCCAAGAACGGGTCGGCACGATGTCGCCACTCGATGTGATTCAAGCCGAGGCCGGCGTCGCCGAGAGCGAGCAGAGTGTCATCACCACCGCGCGCGCAATCAAAGACAACGAGAACACACTGAAACGGCTCATCTGCCAGCAGGTCTCGGAATTTGGCACGGCATCGCTGGTGCCGGTGGATTACCCGCCCGTGGAAATGATCGCGCTGGACGTGGCGGAGAGCACCCGTCTGGCCTTGCAGACGCGCGCCGATTACCAGAGCGCCTACCATGCGTTGGAGTCCCAGAACATCACCGTGCAGTTCGATCGCAATCAGCTCTGGCCCGAGGTCAACTTGCAGGGTAGTTACGCGGCCAATGGGTCGGGGGCAGCTTTTTCGGATTATGCCCAAAATACTGACCGGCGGCAACAGCCCAACGTGGTCTGTTGGCGTCGTCGTTTCTTTGCCGCTGGGCAACCGCCAGGCGCGCGCGAACTATCACACGGCGAAACTGGATGCCGATCAGTTGTTGCTCAGCCTCAAGTCCCTCGAACAAGACATCGTGGTGGCGGTGGACGACGCGGTCGGCCACGTGGAAACCAATTTGAAGAGCGTCGAAGCCGCGCGCGCCGCGACGCGTCTGGCCGAGGAATCGCTCGACGCGGAGAAGAGGAAGCTCCAGGCTGGCACCTCGACAACATTTCTCGTGTTGCAGGCGCAGACGCAACTGGCCACCGCCCGCGTGGCCCAGATCCGCGCGGAAGCGGATTACCACGAGTCGCTCGTGGCGTTGGACCTGGCGGAAGGCACTATTCTGGCGAAGAACAGCATCGTGCTCGACGAGAAATACTAGGAAGCCGCCGTGCACCCCGAGTTTATCCGCCTCGGCCCGCTCGACATCCACACCTACGGCGTGTTCGTGGCCATCGGGTTCATCGTCGGGCTGGCGGTGGCGACCCGCCGCGCCCGCCGCGAAGGCATCGATCCGGAGCGAATCACCGATCTCGGCGTGTGGCTGATCGTGGCGGGGATGCTGGGCGGCAAACTGTTTCATATCATCTTTTTTTGGGACGACTTTCTCTACGGGTGGCGCATGGAGGGAGTGCGCTCGTTGCGGGAGGGATTTGTCTTTTACGGCGGGTTCATCACGGCGTCGATCGCGGCGGTGGCGTACACGACCGCAAAAAAACTGCCGTTCTTTCGGGTGGCGGATGTGCTTTGCGCCCTCGATCGCGCTGGGGCACGCCTTTGGCCGCTTGGGATGTTTCTTTAATGGGTGTTGTTTCGGCAAACCGTGCGCGCTTCCGTGGGCGGTGACATTTCCGCCGCCGCACGTGATGGCCGGCATCCCCGTGCATCCGACGGAGATTTACGAGGCGCTGGGGAACCTCGCCATTTTCGCCGGTCTCAGCGCGGTCTATCGCCACAAACGCGCCGATGGCCAGATTTGGTGGCTGTACGTGTTGAGCTACGGGCTCTTGCGGTTCGTGGTGGAATTCTTCCGGGGCGACTACACGACGCATTACTTCGGCGTTCTGACCCTCGGACATCTCGTGGCGATGGTGATGATCGCGGTCGCCGCAGTCGCCCTGGCCCTGCTTCCCCGGCGCGTCGAGTTGCGCACCGCGTGAGATGTTGATTTCGCTTTGAAAATCGGTGATACGATGCCGTCGCACGTTGTTTCAGATGAAGCCGCGGGGTTGCGCCTCGACCAGTTTTTGCGGCGGGAATTGCCCGGACATTCGCGGGCGTTCCTGCAGAAGTTGATCGAGCAGGGCGATGTGCGGGTCAACGGCCAGCCGAGCAAGCCGAGTCATGCCGTCCGTGCGGGTGATGAGATCGATATTGAAATTCCGCCGCCGCGTCCGCTCGAAGCGCGACCCGAAGACATCCCGCTCGACGTTCTGTTCGAGGACAGCGACCTGATCGTGGTGAACAAGCCGGCGGGTTTGGTGGTGCATCCGGCGGCGGGAAACCAGGAACACACACTCGTGAATGCGCTGTTGCACCATTGTCGCGGCGGCCTGGCCGGCATCGGCGGCGTGGAACGTCCGGGCATCGTTCATCGGCTCGACAAGGGTACAAGCGGCTGCCTCGTCGTGGCGAAGACGGACTTCGCGCACCAGGCGTTGGTCGCGCAGTTCAAATCGCGCGGCGTGAAAAAGATTTATCGCGCGGTGTGCTGGGGCAAATTGGAGCGGCCAAGCGGACGCATCGACACGGTGATTGGCCGCAGCGAGCGCGATCGCAAGAAAATGTCCGCGCGCGTGGCGCGGGGTCGTCAGGCCGTGACGGATTATCGCGTGCTGAAACAGTTTGCGGACTTCGCGCTGGTGGAGTTGCACATTCACACGGGGCGGACGCACCAGATTCGCGTCCACATGGCGCACATCGGCCATCCCGTGGTGGGTGACGCAACGTATGGTCATAAATCGGGAATCGGGAGTCCGAAACCCAAAATCGCGGTTGCCCGGATGATGTTGCACGCTTATAAACTGGGGTTCACGCACCCGCGGACGCAGGAGTTTGTCGAGTTTACCGCGCCGGTGCCGGAGGATATGGTGAAACTGTGTCAGACCTGAACAACATCATCGACGAAACCATCCAGGCGCTCGAAGACATGAAGCGCTCCGGCGTGACGCACGTGGCGGTGTCGCGCGAGACGCTGGAGAATTTGGGCAAGGCGCCGCGCGCAACACACCTGGAGGGCGAGCCTCCCGGCGAGCCGCGAAGGATGACGGCTCAGCAGGAGCTTCGCCCTCCAAGTTCAATCAGGGAAACGACGGCAGGCGGGCCGCCTGCCCCACAATCTGTCGGGAATGTTGCCGCCGAACTCGCGGGGATCGAGGCGCGGGCGAAAGTGTGCGTGAAGTGCGGCGAGTTGTCACGGTGCCGGCACAGCGTCGTGTTCGGCGTCGGCAATCCGCGCGCGGAGATCATGTTCGTCGGCGAAGCGCCGGGACGCGACGAAGACATGCAGGGCGAACCTTTCGTGGGACGCGCCGGCGAGTTGCTCACGAAAATCATCGCGGCGATGGGGTTCAAGCGCGAGGACGTGTACATCGCCAACGTGCTGAAATGCCGTCCGCCGGAAAACCGCACGCCGTTACCCGACGAAGTGACGAATTGCCTGCCGTACCTGCTGTCCCAGATCGAACTCATCCAACCGAAGATCATCGTGGCCCTCGGCGCGACGGCGGTGCGCGGATTGATCGATGTGCAGCTCGGCATCACCAAAATGCGCGGCCACTGGTACACCTTCCGCGACATCCCGATCATGCCCACCTTCCATCCCGCCTACCTGCTGCGCAATCCCCCGGCGAAAAAGGAAGTGTGGGAAGACATGAAAGCGGTGCTGGAGAAGCTGGGCAGGAAAGTGCCGCCCGCAAAGGCCAAATGACAACGGGAGCTGCCCCGGCACCACCGACCAACGGTTACAGCATCGCCACCCACCTTGCGAAGACCCCTCGACCAATCTTCTGAAGAGCCGGCAAATGGGTGTGGGAATTGAGTTTGATGGCGGAGCCGTTGAGGCCTGCGGATTGGAGTTCGTCGGCGAAGGTGGCGACCATGGTGTTGATCTGCGGCAGGGTGACTTCCATGTGAAACAGCAAGCCGTACGCGTTTTTGCCGTAACGGAAGGCCTGATGGGCCGTGAGGGCGGAGGAAGCCAGCGGCGTGGCAGCGTGCGGTAGATCAAAGATATCGCCATGCCAGTGGAATGCGGTGAAGGAACTGGGTTCCCCACACAAAATATGACGACCGCAAGCAGGGACGCTTGCGCTACCAACGGCATAATTGGTCAGGGTAACCCGGTGCCAGCCGATTTCCTTACGCCTTCCGGGATAGACATTTGCGCCGAGCGCGGCGGCGAGCAGTTGGCTGCCGAGGCAGACGGCGAGAACGGGTTTCCCATGCGTCAACGCATCTTCCAGAAGGCGCATTTCCTGTCGCAACCAGGGAAACTTGGCGTGTTCGTAGACGCTTTGCGGGCCGCCCATGACGATGAGGCCGGCGACATCGCCGATCTCCCCAGGCACGTGTTGGCCTTCAAAGGAGCGAATGTACCGGGGAGTAATGCCGGCGCGGTTCAAAGCGTCGGCGATGATACCGAGACCCTCGATGGGATGATGCTGGATAATGCTAACATGTTTGGGTGGCTTTTCCGTTGCCATGGGGGTAGCCTACCACACTGTGCAACGGGTTTTGGTCACCGGCGGGGCTGGATTCATCGGATCACACCTGGCAGAAGCATTGGTGACGGAGGGCAAGGAGGTCTCCGTCATCGATGACCTGAGCACGGGTTCGCTCGCGAACATCGCCCACCTGCGGGGCAATCCCAGATTCCACTTTACGAAGGGGTCCATACTCGACAGTGACATTTTGGAGCCGCTCGTTGATCAGGTTGATTTCGTTTATCACCTGGCGGCGGCGGTCGGCGTGGAACTGGTGGTGCGCAGCCCGGTGTTCACGATCGAGAACAACATCAGCGGCACGGAAAACGTGTTGGCGGCGGCAGCCAAACGCAAGATTGGCCTGCTATTGACCTCGACATCAGAGGTTTACGGCAAGAGTGTACATGACAAGTTTCGCGAGGACGACGATCTGTTGATTGGTCCGCCGACGTTCGCGCGCTGGAGTTACGCGTGTTCCAAGTTGCTCGATGAGTTCCTGGCGCTGGCTTACTGGCGGGAAAAGATGATGCCCGTTTTCGTGGTGCGTCTGTTCAATACCGTCGGACCGAGGCAGACAGGGCGATACGGGATGGTGGTGCCGCGGTTTGTGCAGGCGGCGTTACGGGACGAGCCGATTATGATTCATGGGGACGGCAAGCAGACCCGCTGTTTTTGCCATGTGACGGACGTGGTGCGGGCTTTGACCGCGCTGCCCAATCAAATGCGGGCCGTTGGGCAGGTCTACAACATCGGCAGCACCGAAGAAGTCTCGATTGCGGAGCTGGGACAGCGCGTCAAACGACTGACAGAAAGTCGGTCGGAGTTGCGATTCATTCCTTACGAGCAGGCGTACGCGAAAGGCTTCGAGGACATGCGTCGGCGGGTGCCGAGCACTGACAAATTATACCAATTGATGGGGTGGCGACCGACGAAATCGTTGGATGAAATTTTGCGGTTGATGATCGAGTTTCAGCGCGAGGTGGACGCGCAAGTCGTTGAGCGCCAAGGAAACTGAACCGTTGCTTTTGAAGGCGCGGCGTGGTATATAGTTAGCAGAGTAGCGCAGTGGTATAGGCTATGCTTCCGTATGAGAATGTGGCAAGAGAGTTTGGCCGTGAGTGATACACATGATATGGCCGGCGACTCGAGAGAGATCGTGATGAATTCGGCGTTGTACCGGGAGTTTCTCGCCGAGCGCGATGAAATTCTCCGCCACAAGTGGCTCGAGAGCGAGAAAGTGGGGCACGACATCGGGTTCGAGCGCGCGCTGCTGGATTGGATCGTGAAACATCGGTCGAACTGGCGCAAGTCCCGGAAACAATCGCACTCGTAGTCGAGCAGAGACGTTCGTTGCACCTTTAAGCTGGCACTGAGAGGCCAGCAAGGAGCCGAAATGAAAGACTCGGATCAATTGGATATGGCCGTTTGCCTCGATGAGGCGAGACGGTTTTTTTTGTGTCGTGAGCGCCCGCGTACTCCTCGACGGCGCGGCGCTCGACCGGGCGCTGACGCGCATGGCCCACGAGATTGTCGAACACAATCCCGAGGCCGGCTCGCTGGCGTTTGTGGGCATCCGCACCCATGGCGTGCCGCTGGCGCGACGGCTGGCGTCGAAGGTCGGGTCGATCCTCCACCGCGAATTCCCCGTGGGAGAACTCGACATCACCATGCACCGCGACGATCTGGCGTTGCGGGACTCGCTGCCGAAAGTGGGGCCTTGCACATATTGCGTTCGACGTGACTGGCAAATCGATCGTGCTCGTCGATGACGTGCTGTTTACCGGGCGCACGATCCGGGCGGCAATGGACGAGATCAGCGATTTCGGGCGGCCGCGGCGGATTCAACTGGTGAGCCTGGTGGACCGCGGCCATCGCGAGTTGCCGATTCGGCCGGATTACGTCGGCAAGAACGTGCCGACGGCAGCAAGCGAACGCGTGCGCGTCCGTCTCGCGGAAATCGACGGCACGGACGAGGTGGTGATCGAGCCATGACGGCGACGACGTGGACGCACAAAGATCTGCTCGGCATCCAGGAACTGACGGCGGACGAAATCAACCACCTGTTGGATGCGGCGGCGGCGTTCAAGGAGGTCGGCAAGCGCGTGGTCAAAAAAGTGCCGTCGTTGCGCGGCAAGACGATGGTGAACCTGTTCATCGAACCCTCGACACGCACGCGGACAAGTTTCGAGCTGGCGGCGAAACGATTGTCGGCCGACGTCATCAACATCGCGACGACGGCGTCGAGTCTCGTCAAGGGCGAGACGTTGAAGGACACCGCGTTGAACCTGCAGGCGTTGAACGCGGACATCATCGTCATCCGTCACTCCGCCGCCGGTGCGCCGCATTTTCTGTCGCGATTGCTGAAGGCGAGCGTGATCAACGCGGGCGACGGCGCGCACGAGCATCCGACGCAGGCGTTGCTCGATGCGTTCACGATCCGCGAGAAGAAGGGGCGCATCGCGGGATTGAACGTCACGATCCTCGGCGACATTTTGTATTCGCGCGTGGCGCGGTCGAACATCTGGCTGCTCACGAAACTCGGCGCGCGCGTCACGCTGGCGGGTCCGTCGACGCTGGTGCCGCGGGTGTTTGAGGAATTCGGCTGCCGGGTGACGCACGACATCGAGGAGGCCATCTGTGACGCCGATGTGATCAATCTGCTGCGCATCCAGCACGAGCGCCAGCGCCAGACAATGTTTCCGAGCATCGGCGAGTACGCGGCGATGTTCGGCCTGAACAAGGAACGCTTCGCGCGGACCAGGCCCGACGCGATGATCATGCATCCAGGGCCGATCAATCGCGGCGTGGAAATCGACAGCGAAATCGCCGATTGCAGCCGTTCGGTGATCCTCGAACAGGTCACGAACGGGCTGGCGGTCCGCATGGCGGTGCTGTTCCTGTGCGCGGGCGGAAGAATCTCAGCGGAGGGCGCGGAGTGAGCTCACTGGTGATACGAGAACGGACGCGTGATCGATCCCGCCAACGGCGTGGACGAGGTTCGCGATGTGTTTATCGCTGACGGCAAGATCGCGTCTGCCGCGGCGAAGAACGCGGAAGTGTTCGACGCGACCGGGAAGGTCGTGACGCCGGGGTTGATCGACATGCACGTGCACCTGCGCGAGCCGGGCCGAAGCGACAAGGAGACAATCGAGACGGGGACGCGCTGCGCGGCGCGCGGCGGATTCACGTCGGTGGTGTGCATGCCGAACACGTCGCCGGCGGCGGACAACACGGGGACGATCGCGTTCATCAAACAGCGTGCGGCGGAAGCCGCGTGCGTGAATGTGTTTCCGACGGGAGCGATCACGAAGGAACTCAAGGGCGAAGAGTTGGCGCCGATCGGGTCGCTGAAAAAAGCGGGCGTGGTGGCGATCACCGACGATGGCCGTTGCGTCCAGAACAACGAGTTGATGCGGCGCGCTGTGGAATACTCGAAGATGTTCGACCTGCCCGTGCTCGATCATTGCCAGGATTACAATCTCGTCGCGGACGGCGTGATGAACGAAGGGCACTGGAGCGTGGCGCTCGGGTTGCGAGGCTGGCCCGCCACGGGCGAAGACGTGATTGTCGCGCGCAATATTTTGATCGCGGAACTGGTGGACTGGCATATCCATTGCCAGCACGTTACCTCGGCGCGCGCGGTGCAACTCATCCGCGAAGCGAAGAAGCGGGGCATCAAAATTTCCGGCGAAGCCTGTCCGCATCACTTCACGTTGACGGACGACTGCGTGAAAACGTACGACACGAACTACAAGATGAATCCGCCACTGCGGACGGAGCGCGATCGCGACGCGATTCTGGAGGGACTGGCGGACGGGACGCTGGAGATTATCGCGAGCGACCATGCGCCGCATTGCACGTACGAGAAGGAAGTGGAATTTGACGTTGCGCCGTTTGGGATCATCGGATTGGAGACGGAGCTGGCGCTGTCGCTAGAATTGGTGAGGAAGAAGGTGATCGATCTGCGGGCGCTGGTGGAAAAATTCACGGTCAACCCGGCGCGGCTGCTGCGGTTGAAGAAGGGAACGCTGTCGATTGGCGCCGACGCGGATGTCACGGTCATTGACCTGAAACGCGAGTGGACTTACGATATTGCGGCGTCGGCGAGCAAATCCCGCAACTCCCCGTTTCACGGCTGGAAGCTTCACGGTCAGGCCGTGGCAACGGTGGTGGACGGCGAGATTGCCTGGCGCGCGAACGGTCAAGGATGAGATGGCGACAGAACTGAACGGAGTGTTTGCACTAGAAGACGGCACGGTCTACCGCGGCGCTGGATTTGGCGCGGTAGCCACGGCGTGCGGCGAAGCGGTCTTCAACACGTCGATGACCGGCTATCAGGAGATTCTCACGGATCCGTCGTACAAAGGCCAGATCGTGACGATGACGTATCCGGAGATTGGGAATTACGGGACCAATTCAACCGACGTGGAGAGTTGGCGGCCGCATGTCACCGGGTTTTTGGTGCGGGAACTTTCGGGGCTGTCTTCCAACTGGCGGTCGGAGATGTCTCTGGCAGAATATCTCACGAAGCACGGAGTTCCTGGCGTGTGCGGAATCGATACACGAGCACTGACAAAAATCCTTCGAGTCAAGGGCGCGATGAAGTCGTGCATCTCGACGGAAGACATCAGCGACCAGGAATCGGTGAAGCGCGCGCGCGATTGGCGGGGAATCGTCGGCGTGGACTACGTGAAAGAGGTCACCCATCCGAAAGCGTTCGCGTGGGATCCGGAAGACAAATTGAGCCGGGGTTGGAGGATCGTGCGCAAGGCCGATGGGCAGATGCAGTACATGAGCGAACTTCCGGATGCCGATATACCAATTGTCGCGTTCGATTATGGAATCAAATACAACATACTGCGGAAACTTCGGCAGCGCGGTTTTCGTGTGCAGGTCGTGCCGGCTACCGCGACGGCCAGCGAAGTCATGAGCTACAAGCCGGCGGGTGTGTTCCTGTCGAATGGGCCGGGAGATCCCGAGGCGTTGGACTATGCGCACAATGCGATCCGCGATCTGATGGGCGAGGTTCCGATTTTTGGCATTTGCCTGGGACACCAAATTCTTGGGTTCTCATTTGGTGGACGAACATTCAAATTGAAATTTGGCCATCGTGGCGCGAACCAGCCGGTCAAGGATCTGCCGACCGGAAGGGTTTCCATCACGGCGCAAAACCACGGGTTCGCAGTTGATCCGAAGAGCTTGAAATCAAGCGACGTGGAAATCACACAGATCAACCTGAACGATCAGACGGTTGAAGGCATGCGACACAAGAAGCTGCCTGTGTTCAGCGTTCAATATCATCCGGAAGCATCTCCAGGGCCGCATGATGCAGATGGTCTGTTCGACGGATTTCGCCAGTTAATACTTGACACAACGTAGTGTAGTCCTACAACTTGTCGGATCGTTTAAGCCAAACGAGAAGAATGGCGATATCCGCAGGGGTGACTCCGGAAAGTCGTGACGCTTGGCCGATCGAGTCCGGGCGGAAGCGGGTTAATTTCTGACGGGACTCGAACCGCAGCGCGGAAATCTTCTCGTAGTCTATCCAAGTTGGCAGGAGCTTGTCCTCAAGTTTTCTGAAGCGGTCGATCTGTTCGATATCGCGAGCGATGTAGCCTTCATACTTGATCTGGATTTCAACTTCCTGGGTGACGTCGTCTGGAAGGCTACGGTCGGCAATTGACAACGACGCGTACGATGATTTCAGGGCGGCGGAGGATCTCTGCGTAACTATTTGATCCGTCTCGAGACTTTCGGAGGCGCTCGATCTCGGCCTCGATAGATCGCTGCTTGTGCTGAAATAGCTGCCAATGATTGTCGTCGACCAACCCCACCTGTCGCCCGAGGTGGGTAAGGCGCATATCGGCATTGTCTTGTCGGAGCAGAAGCCGATATTCCGCGCGGGAAGTGAACATCCGATAAGGTTCATCAGTGCTTTTTGTTATCAGGTCATCGATGAGTACGCCGATGTAACTATCTGCACGGGTGAGTATTAGCGGAGGAGAGTGCTTAAGTTTAAGTGCCGCGTTTATTCCAGCGACAAGACCCTGGGCTCCAGCTTCCTCATAACCTGACGTGCCGTTGATCTGGCCGGCGAAGTAGAGGTTCGCAATACGCTTGGTTTCCATCGTCGGATGGAGCTGATGCGGGAGACTGTAGTCGTATTCGACTGCGTAGGCTGGGCGCATAATCTGGGCGTTCTCGAGGCCGGTGATTGTATGGATCATTTCGAGCTGAACGTCCTCGGGCAGGCTTGTGGATGCACCGTTGACGTAGAACTCATCGGTGGCCAGGCCCTCTGGTTCGAGGAAGATTTGATGGCGCGGCTTTTCGGCGAATTTCACGATCTTGTCCTCGATAGACGGGCAGTAACGTGGTCCGACCCCGCGGATTTGGCCGGAGTACATCGGGGAGCGGTGCAGGTTCGCCTGTATGACGTCGCGGGTCTTGTCGGTCGTGTAGGTCAGGTAGCACAGCAATTGTTCCACGTGGAACGTTCGCGGTGTGCGGTACGAGAAGAACGGGATGGGGTCATCCCCTGGTTGAACATCCATCTTGGAGAAGTCAATTGATCGTCGGTTGATTCGTGGGGGTGTGCCTGTCTTCAGGCGACCAAGCTCAAATCCGAGTCTTCTCAAGCTGTCGGAGAGCGAATACGCAGCCGGCTCGCCTGCCCGTCCCGCCTCCATCTTGGATTCGCCAATGTGGATCAGGCCTCGGAGAAAGGTTCCGGTCGTGACGATCACGGCCTCACAATCGTATCGGACGCCCATTTTGGTGATCACGCCGCAAACCCTGTCATCGGCAACGACGATGTCGTCGATCATCGCCTGCTTCAAATCCAGGTTCGGCTGCTGCTCGACGACCCATTTCAGGCGGAATTGGTAGGCCTTCTTATCGCATTGGGCACGCGGGGCCCAAACGGACGGTCCCTTCTTCGTGTTCAGCATTCGGAACTGAATACCCGTCTGATCCGTGTTGAGGCCCATCTCGCCACCGAGCGCGTCGATCTCCCTGGCAAGATGGCCCTTGGCCAGACCGCCGATGGCTGGATTGCATGACATTTGGCCTATGGTATCGAGATTCGTCGTCAGCAGAAGTGTTTGGCAACCGATCCGCGCGCTCGCGAGCGCCGCCTCAGTGCCTGCGTGGCCCGCGCCAATCACGATGACGTCGTATCGTTTTGGGTATGTGAAGGCGTTGCTCATTTGCCGATGCAAAACGTGGCAAAGATCCGTTCGAGTATGTCGTCCGTGCTGGTTTTGCCGACGATTTCACCAAGACAGTCCAAGCTCCTGTGCAATTGCTGCGATACCATCTCCAATGGCTTAGCGGCGTGAAACTCAAGTAGCGCATCTGTCAAGGATTTCTGTGCTGACTCCAGCAAAGCCTTGTGACGTTCGTTGATAGCCACGTCCACATGGGCAGTGCCGATGTTCCCTGAGTAGGCGATTTCAACGAGTTTGGAGCGTAGCGCATCGAGTCCGTCACCTCGGGTTGCGGACAGGCGAACGCTCGTTGCCTTGGACTGAAATTGCGCGGGCAGACGGAACCGCTCCTTCAAATCGGCCTTGTTCAGTGCGAGGATGCACCGCCTGGTGCGGCATGAGGAGATAAGGGCGGCGTCCGCAGGGACGAACGGTCGAGATAGATCGCACACAAGTAGTACGATCTCGCTTGTGTCCAATGCCTTGCGGCTACGATTTACACCGAGCGCTTCAGTTGTTCCGCGGGCGCGCCGAATCCCAGCCGTGTCGGTGAAGCGAAACGGGATGCCACTTATGCTGACGGTTTCGTCGATGGTGTCGCGAGTGGTCCCCGGAGTCGGCGTGACTATGGAGCGATCCCTGCCAACGAGGGCGTTTAGAAGACTCGATTTTCCAACGTTGGGGCGGCCGACAATCGCGACCGAGATGCCGTCTCGCAAAATCTTTCCTTCGCGGGCGGTTGCCAAGAGCGATTGCACGAAGCTGATGACCTCCTCGGTGCCGCGAACCAGATCTTCACGGACCTCTGGCCCGAGATCGTCATCAGGGAAATCGATATGCGCTTCGATATGGGCAAGAATTGTCAGGAGTTTATCTCGGGCAGCGTTGATTCTGGCGGACAGGTGGCCTTCGAGCTCGTGAATCGCGGCGGTATGGGCGCGGTCGGACCTGGCGCGGATCAAATCCATCACGGCTTCGGCCTGGGTGAGGTCGAGACGGCCGTTGAGAAAGGCGCGCTTGGTGAATTCGCCCGGCTCGGCCAGCCGCGCGCCATTTTGGAGGCAGAGTGCGAGGACTTTGGCGGCGGTCAGCACGCCGCCGTGGCAATTGATCTCGACGGTATCTTCCTTCGTGTACGTGCGGGGCGCGCGCATGACGGCCAACATTACCTGGTCGATGATGTCGCCGTTGGCGCCGATGGTCCCGAAATGGAGTGTGTGGGTGGGGAACTCGGATACCCTGCCGCGAACCGGGTGGAAGACGCGTTCCGCGAGATCAAACGCGTGCGGACCCGACACGCGAACGATGGCGATACCGCCTTCGCCGATCGGAGTGGAAATGGCTGCGATTGTGTCGTCCATGAACTCGCCTTTGCCCCGAGAGCATTCGGGGTAAACCCGCAAACAACGGCTGAGTATAGCAGGGGCGTGGCGAAATTCAACGGGGGCTGCAGTTGCGCAGGAACAGCAAGTTCCAGACGTTTGCGAAGAGCGGCGGCAGATGGCTCGGGAGAAATTACCGCGGGCTGGACGGGGCGCCGTAGTTCACGCCGGGGATGGGCTCCTCGGCGATGGCCTGTTGGAGTGAAGCCAGCGCGTCCTGGCAGAGGAACATCACCTTGCGTTTCTGGTCGAGTGAGATGGCGAGGGATCGGACGTTGGTATTCTGGCGCGAGAGCGGAAGGATTTTCGCCCTGACTTCGCTGAACCGCTCATAGGCGGAGAAGCCCGTGGCGAGGTCGGAGTCTCCATGGAATATCGCAGCCAGGCCGTCGAGGTCCTTGCGGACTTGTTGATCGTCCGTTGTCATCCGCGCTTCCATGGCGTCCATTTTCGCGTCGCTTTCTTCGGCAATGTGGGGCGCGAGCAGGGCCTGTATGCGCAACGCCGCGGTCTGGGCGCCGAATGCAAGCAGGGCCGCGGCGCGGGCATCGGGCGAGGCGGCGCTCTTCGTTACCAGCCGGGAGAGGGCGTCGTTCATCTGCGTGATCGCGTCCGCCGCCGGGCCAAAGGCCAGATTGTACGCTTTCAGGTTGGTATTTTTGACTGCCAGAACGAGCAGGTCTTTGTCGACGCTCTGGAAGTCGGCAAAGACCTTGGTGAATTGCGCGAGCAAGTCCTTCTCGCGTTGGGTTCCGCCGGTGTCCAACAACCGGCCCAACTCGTTGCGGTTCCGTTCCACATCGGTGGTGGCGGCGCGGGCCTGGTCGGCGTACTTCTGCGAGTCCTCATCGGTGATGGCCATGACGGCGCTCTTTTCCGCTTCCGAGGCCGAGGCGAGAGCCAGACGCATCCGCTCGACCAGATCAACCCGTTTCGCTTTGGAGGCGACCAGTTCGGCTGGGCTCTGGCCCCTTTGGAAGTGCAACGCGACAAGCATAATCGCGAGCAGCAGGACGGCCCCGAAGACCATCCAAAGAACGTCCTTGATGCTCGGCTTGACCGTCATGATGACCTCCGGACACCGCGTGCAAGAACAGTGGGCGCTGCCATGATTCGCCCGTTTCCTAACACGAGACGATTCCGAGTGCGAGCGCAATCCGTGGACGCGGTTCGGGCACGGGCCGACAGAAACGGGGAGCCGTCAGTCGTTGGCGAGGATGCGGCGGGATTCGTCGAGGACGATGCCGCGGAAGTTCATCTTGAGGGCTTCGGGATTGGTGGCCTTGTTGAGGGCCTCCTCTTCGGTGATCGCCTTGGCCTTGACCAGTTTGAACAGGGCCTGATTGAAGGTCTGCATGCCTTCGTCCGTGGCGGTCTCGATCGCCGCGGAGAGTTTGTCGAGCAGGTTCTGCTCGATGAACTTTCGGACGGTCGGCGAATTGAGCATGATTTCGACGGCCGGGACGACGCCGCCTGCGATGGACGGGACAAGCCGCTGACAGACGACCGCGCGCAGGTTGGCGGCGATCTGGCGGCGGATCTGGTCGCGTTCGTGCGCGGGGAAGAAATCGAGCGTGCGGCCGATGGCCGAGTACGCCGTCGTCGTATGCAGCGTCGTGATGACGAGGTGGCCGGTGTCCGCCGCGGCCAGCGCGGCCATGAACGATTGGCTGTCGCGCATCTCGCCGATCATGATGACATCGGGATCCTGGCGCATGACGTGGACCAGCGCCCTCTCGAAACTCAGCGTATCCAACCCGACTTCGCGCTGCTCGATGACCGATTGTTTGTCCTCGAAAATGTATTCGATCGGGTCTTCCAGCGTGATGATGTGGCATTTCTCGTTTTCGTTGATGTACTGCACCATCGCCGCGAGGGTGCTGGATTTGCCGCAGCCTGTCGGACCCGTGACGAGGATGATCCCGCGTTCGGCTTTCGCGATCATCCCCAATTGCTCGGGAAGATTCAGTTCCTTGAAGGACGGCACCTTCGTTTTCACGTAGCGCATCGCAAAGCTGAGCAGTCCGCGCTGGTAAAAGACGTTGACGCGAAACCGGCCCAGCGCCGGGTCGATGTACGAAAAATCCGCTTCCTTCTCGCGTTCGAGCCGCGACTCGATGTGCTTCGGAAGCATGAACTTGACGATTTCCGCGACTTGTTCCTTCGATGGGGGATCGACCTGCACGGGAAACAACTCGCCCGAGATACGAATCGTGGCATGGTGCCCGGGCTTCACGTGGATATCGGAAGCGCCCATGTTGACGGCGAATTTGAGGAGGCTGTGAAGGTATTCCATACAAGCTAGCGTGAGATCGAGATGCTGAGGGGGGCGACGGCGGAGGGAGCGACACTGAGCTGGGCTTGCGCCCGCTTCGGCAGGTCAAGGAACATCAGTACGACTTCGAAGCCCTTGCCCTGGCCGCGTCGTGCGCATTGCACGACCACGCCGCGACACCCAATATCCAGCCGCTGATCCCTGCGCGCCCCCGACTGGGGCAAGCGCATCTCCACGCCAACTTCCATCCATTCGGGCATGAACGTATCGGTCAAAAACGTGATGCCCTTGGGACTCAGATCAAAAACCTTGTCGAGAACGCTGGCCTTGCGCGAGCGTTTGCCATTCAGCTCCGCGTCAAACACCCCGGAAATATCTCGTTCTGGTTGCTCCCATCGCTTCTCACCAAGGTCGTCCCGCAATCTAGCACCACCCCATCGCCCTGTCAACGAGGAGGCAACCCGGGTCACCACTGGATGACACACGAGGCCCAGGTCAGGCCGCTGCCGAACACGACCAACAGAATCAGGTCGCCGTGCTGGAACCGGCCTTCACGGGCCGCCTCGTCCAGCGCGATGGCGACGGACGCGGCGGATATATTGCCGTAGCGGTGCAGGTTCACGTACACCTTGTCCATGGGCGCGTCGAGGCGCTCGGCGATCGCCTCCAAAATGCGGATATTGGCCTGGTGCGGAATCACGCATTTGATGTCGTTAATGGTCAGGTTGCACCGGCGCAACGCCTCTTCCGCGGCGGTCTGCATGGCGATGACCGCGTTCTTGAACACCTCTTTGCCGGCCATCTTCAAATGATGCATTCCCGCGCTCACCGACTCCTTCGAAGCCGGATAGCGCGCCCCACCCGCTGGCATCATCAGAATATCCGCCTGGGCGCCGTCCGCGCCCATGCAGGTCGTCAGTATCCCGTGTCCATGTTCCTCGCCGCGGCTGCGCAGAATCGCCGCACCCGCGCCGTCGCCAAACAGGACGCATGTGCTGCGATCCTGCCAGTCGATGATCGTCGACAATTTTTCCGCGCCAATGACCAGCACCGTGTTGTAGGTCCCCGACGTGACGAACTGCTGGCCGATTTCGAGTCCGTACAGGAATCCGGAGCAGGCCGCCTCCATGTCGAAGGCGGCGGCGCGCTTCGCGCCGAGCTTTTGCTGGATGAGACACGCCGTCGCGGGAAAGGGCATGTCGGGCGTGATCGTCGCGCAAATGATCAAATCGATTTCGTCCTCGCGCACATTGGCCTGTTCCATCGCGCGGCGGGCGGCCTCAACGGCCATGTCGGACGTGCACATCCAATCGGGCGCGATGCGCCGCTCCTTGATGCCCGAGCGCGACGTGATCCACTCGTCGGTGGTATCGACCAGCTTTTCCAGGTCGGCGTTCGTGAGCACGTGATCCGGCACGTAGGACCCCGTGCCGACGATGTGCACCGGCCTAAGATGCTGCTTCGATCTGGGATTGCGCAAATGTGTTTTGCTGGACTTTGTCATGGAACTTCTTGATTTCCTCGACCATATGTTGATTGAACCTGGACTCGACAAACTCAGTGGCCACGCGAATGGCGTTCTTGACCGCGTTCGGCGAACTGGCCCCGTGCGCCTTGATGCAGATACCGTTGATGCCCAACAACACGGCCCCGCCGTATTCATCGGGGTCCGCCTTGCGTTTCAGCGCACGGAACGCGCCCGAGGCGAGCAAGCCGCCCAACATCCGTAACGGATTCCTGGTCATCTCGTCCTTCAGCCAGCGGGCGACCAACCGGGCCGTGCTCTCGCAGGCTTTCAACACCGCATTGCCGACAAACGCGTCGGTCACAATCACGTCGGCATGATTGGAGAACAGGTCGTGGCCGTCGATGTTGCCGACGAAATTCAGGTTGGTCTGCTTCAGCAGGCGATGCGCTTCCAGGGTCAGCTCGTTTCCCTTGATGTCTTCGGTGCCGATCGAGAGCACCGCCACCCGCGGCCGTTCGTAGCCGAGGATTTGCTTGGAGAACATGCTGCCCATGATGGCGTACTGGACGAGGTTCGAGGGGGCGGGTTCGAGATTGGCGCCCGCATCCATCAGCACGAACACGTTTTGGGGCGCGGGCAGCAGCACGGCCAGCCCGGCGCGGTCCACGCCATCGAGCGTGCGCAGTTTGACCTGCGACGCCGTGAGGAGCGCCCCGGTGTTGCCGGCGGACACGATGGCGTCCGCGTCGCCGCGCTTGACGAGGTCGATGGCGCGATTCATCGAACTGTCCTTCTTGCGCCGGACGGCCTGCACCGGCGGGTCATCCATTTCGATCACCTCGCTGGCGTGAACGATCTCGATGCGATTGTCGGAAACACCGAGCGTGCGCAATTCGGTTTCGACGCGGGCCCGGTCGCCAACCAGATACAGGTGGTCAATGTGGCTGTTGTCGCGGAGTGCTTCCACCGCCCCGGCAACGATGTTCTGGGGGGCGAAGTCTCCACCCATCGCATCGATGGCGAGTTTCATGCGGGAAAACTAACCCGTGGTTACCGATACGACCTGGCGGCCCTTGTAATAGCCGCAGGACGGGCACACGCGATGGGGCACCACCCGCGCGCCGCACTGGGAACACACCGACAACTGCGGCGGCGATTTCGGACGATTCGCCGCCTTGCGGGTGCGCAGGCGCATCTTGGACATTCTACGTTTCGGGACGCCCATGAAAAATGGTCTCCGTTACTTCAATTTGAGTTTCAAGTTATCCAACGCCTGCCACCGCAAATTCCCCTCCGACGGCTTGCATCGGCACGACCCTTTATTCAGGTCCTTGCCACAATGGGGGCACAATCCCTTGCAACCCTCGACGCACAGCGCCCGTTGTGGAAGCTCCAAGATAATATCTTCGCGCATATTGGCCGTCAAGTCCACGAAATCCTCGCCGTGGAGTTCCTGGTGGAACACAAACTGGTCCACGCGCACAGGCAAGTCGAATACCCGCAGGCAGCGGCTGCATCGCAGGGTGGCCGGGGTGCTCAGCCGGCCCGTGACAAGCAGCGCATTCCCTTGGAGTTGCGCCAGTAATTCATACTTCACATCGTGCTCGAATCGGGTGTCGGGTTCTTCCAGGTCCATGATCGAGGATGGGTCGCTACCGGACAATGTTTCCCCATCCGGGGGGATGCGCTTGACGTTGATTTTCATGATACCCCTTTCGCCCCGGCGACCGGAACCTTGATCCGACTACCGGGAGCCAAACTTGCGTTTCATCGCACGTTCGACACCGCGCGGCACAAAACCGCTCACCTTCCCGCCCAGCTCACAGATCTCCTTGACCAGACGGGAACTGATAAACGTGTATTCGTCCTTCGTCATCAGGAAAATGGTTTCGATGCCGGGATCCAGCTTCCGGTTCATCAACGCCAGTTGGAACTCGAACTCGAAATCCGAAACCGCCCGCAGCCCGCGAACCACCGCGGTCGCTCGTTTGCGCCGGGCGTATTGGATGAGCAATCCCTCGAATGCATCCACCGACACGTTTCGCAGTCCTTTGACGGCATCCGCGACCAACCGCCGGCGTTCGTCCACGCTCAGGAGGGGCTTTTTTTCCGCGTCGATCGCCACCGCAACAATCACGCGGTCAAACATTTGGCCAGCGCGACGGACGATGTCGAGATGACCGTTGGTGATGGGATCGAAACTGCCAGGATAGACGGCAATCTTCACAATTCAACCTCCCTGCCCTTGGGCCAGACGATAATTTTAAGGGCGACATTTTGCAATCTTTTCTTTCAGGTGGCACCCGAAATGAGTAAACGCTTTGGATTTGGTCGGTTGACTGCTAGAGTTTGGGCGGATGAGACACACGAAGATCACGTGCACGATTGGCCCGAGCACCGAATCGCCGGAAATGCTCGCCAAGATGATCAAAGCCGGAATGAACGTCGCCCGGTTGAACATGAGCCATGCGACGCACGACTGGACACGGGAGGTCTTTCATCGCATCCGGGCCGCGTCGGAGAAGGTGGGGATGCCCTGCGCCATTATGATGGATACACAAGGCCCCGCGATCCGCACGGGGGATCTTCCCATCCCGCTCGAACTGAAGCCGGGGGACATCTTCGAGTTCACGGTCAAGGGCGCCCAGAGCGAGGAGGAAAAGTCCGTTGACGTCAATTACCCCAACCTGGTCAAGGACATCCATGAAGGCGATACGGTGCTGGTGGACAACGGGGTCATTCGTCTCCGTGTGCTGGAGAAGTTACACCGGCGGATGCGGTGCGAGGTGCTTACCGAGGGGGAATTGGGCTCCCGTCGCCACATCAACCTTCCCGGCGTGAAAATCAGCATGCCGTCGATCACGGAAAAAGACCGTCTCGACATCGGGTTGGGGATTTCGTTGGGGGTCGACCTGATCGCGTTGTCCTTCGTCCGCGAACGCAAAGACGTTGAGGAGCTTCGAGCGATGCTCGCGGCGCGGGATTGCGACGCGAAGATCATCGCCAAAATCGAAGACCAGCAGGCGGTTGCGAACCTCCACGATCTGATCGATGCGGCGGATGGGATCATGGTGGCCCGCGGGGACCTCGGGATTGAGTGCCCGTACGAGGAACTGCCCATTATCCAGCGACGGACGGTCAAGGCCTGCATCCGCCAGGGCAAGCCCGTGATCGTCGCGACCCATATGCTGGAGTCCATGATCGAAAACCCGATGCCCACGCGAGCGGAAGTAACCGATGTCGCGAACGCCGTGTTCGAGCAGGCGGATTCGGTCATGCTTTCGGGCGAGACGACCGTCGGGAAATATCCCCTCGAGTGTCTGGAGGTGCTCGATCGCATCGCGCAGCGGATCGAACGGAGCGGCGGCGCTCGTTATGCGGAAAAGGTCGATCTAACCGAGGAACGCCAGAAGATTGTCCGCTCCGCCGTGGTCATGGCCAATGAATTGAAAGCCAAGGGAATCCTGGTTTTCACGCGCTACGGCCACATGGCGCAGTACACGTCCTGGCAACGGCCAGAGTCTTCCGCCATCTTCGCGTTCATGGACTCCGAGCGCCTGCGCAACCAGCTCAACCTTTATTGGGGCGTCACGCCCTTGGTCATCGAATTCAGCGCCGATCCGGAGATCACGATTCTTCGGGCCGAACAATCCTTGCTCGAGCGAAAGCTTCTCGCCAAAGGTGATCAGGTGGTCATCATCTCCGACATCCTCGCGCGCGATAAACTCATCAATGCCGTCCAGATGCGCATTGTCGAGTGATGCACGAGAAGCGGGCATTCTCTGGGGGATATCGCTGGGCTGAAGTGGCGGGAAAGAGGGTGGCCCACCGGCTGCTTATAAGAACCTCGCAAGGTTCATGATTTATGCAGCATCATCTCGCTAAGTGGTTGATACAACGTCATCAACAAGCCGTCTTACGCAAACCAGAACACCCGAAAGCGTGGTCAAAGCTCTATACGATTTGCACGCAGGAGAACAAATCGGCAGAGTTTCTGCAATTCTGCGAGGACATCATCCGCGTCCACCCCGGCAACCGGCACGCGTGGACCTTCCTTCAGCTCGCCAGCAAAGAGGGATTGTCGTCCATCGATTTGCTGACCCTCTCGAAGGAAGTTGTCCGCCTTCACGCCGACGACGAGGGCGCATGGTCGCGTCTCGACGCGGCGTATGAACGGGACGAGGACGATTTCGACCTGATTGATTTTTGCCAGGAAATCATCAAACAGCACCCGGGCAATTCCAGCGCGCTGGCGCGCCTGTCGGTGGCCTACAAGAGACAGGGCAAATACACCGAGTTGATTTCCACGTGCTTCGAACTCCTCACCGCCCGGCCCGGCGACGCCCAGACCTGGTGCAATCTCGCCGATGCCTATGCGGCCCGCTGCAAGTACGACGACGCCATCAACGCGTATGAGAAAGCCATTGCCCTCAAGCCGAATTTCGTCGTCGCCTGGAACAACCTCGGCAACGTCCACCACCTTCAGGCGCAGTACGAGCTCGCGGTACAGGCCTACCAGAAAGCGATCTCGATCAACTCCGGCGACGCCACGCCGTGGGTCTGGCTCTGCCTCGCCTATGCCGAGATGGGCAAAGCCAAGGAAGCGCACGACGCCGTCAAGAAGGTCGAGAAACGGCTCCCGCTCGTTGCCAGCATGCTCAGCGAAGAGTTGGCCGAAAAGTTCTCAGCCGTGGCGCGTTGGTTGACGTGGCGCTGACCCGCAGGAAGTCCACCCGCGTGTCTCCGTAAACCGACTCGCGCACCGTCTCCCACGGCTCGCCGACAACCAACGCATCGCGTTTCGCCGACTCCAGTACCAGAAATCCGTCGCTCGCCAGCACTCGCAGCAAGCTCGCATCTCGCAACAACTCTTGCGCCGCTTCACCGTAAGGTGGATCGGCGAACACGAGTTGGAAGGTTTCTCCATCCGCCGCGAGTTTCGAAAGCTGCTCGGCAACCGCCGCGCGCGCCACCGCGAACGAGCAGTCCGCTTCACGGTTCTTTTGGAATGCCTGGATATTTTTCTGGAGAGACTCGAGCGCGTCGCGCGCCTGTTCCACAAATGTCACTGACGCGGCCCCGCGGCTCGCCGCCTCCAAACCGAGCGCACCGGTCCCAGCGAACAAATCCAGCACGCGCGCGCCGACCACGCGCGCGCCCAAACTGGAAAATACCGCCTCGCGGATGCGATCCGCCGTGGGCCGCACGCCCGTGCGCGGCACGGCCAGCGTCATTCCCTTGGCGAGACCGGCGATGATGCGCATGGCTACCTCAAGAGTTGTTGCAGACCCTTCTGCAGCAGTTGCTGGCCGAGGCCCTGGGCAATGCGTTTCGTCAGATCGGTCTTCGGCGAGTTGTAGGGCCCTGTGACCTTGAAATCCAGCGTCAGCGATCCGTCTGGCTGTTCGGTGAACAGATCGCGGATGGTGCCGGGCGTATCGTCGAGTGCTCCCTTCGCGAAGACGATCGTCATGTCGTGGTGCAACGTGTATTTGTCGAGCGACACGAACCCCTTCCCGATAATCTGCATTTGCGGCGATGTGAGGCGGATCACCGGGGTTTGCATCACGTTATTGCTGATCGAGTACTCCAACAAACACTGGTCGAAACTCACATCGCGCAACGCGTCGATTTGCAGCAGACTGGCCACCAGATTCAGGATCGGGATCTCCATCAACTGGCCGTTGTCGATCTCCACGCGACCGTTGCCGACGATCGTCGGCACACCGCCCGTGCCCGCCAGCGATGTGGCGACGTTGAGCTTTCCGCTGATGGCTTGTTTGGCGCCGGCGTCCTGCAACAGCCTGGCCACGTCGCTGTTCGTCAACTGCACGCTCACGGCGTACGCCAGCCCGGTGTCCAAGTTGACGGATACCGCGCCCGAAATCTGGCCGCCGGCCAACTCGCCACGTAATGACTCGAGCACCACGTGGTTCGATCCCAGTTGCACCACCGTGGCGACCTTCTCCACGAACAGTTTCTCGGACAGATCGATCTTGTCGATCCCCGCCTTGCCGGTTCCGGCCAGTTTGTTGTCCGTGAGACTTACGGAACTGGAGAAACTGATCCCGTCCAGTTTCACCAGCGATTTGCCGTCGTCGCTCACCATGGACACCGCGCCCTGCGTGATCGCGAGTTTGGAGAGAACAACATCAAGCGGGACGGCCTTCTCGGGTCTTCGCCGGCGCAACGGGGGACGGCGTTGTCGCCGCGGGCTTGGCCGGGGTTTCCGTCGGGCCAACCTTCTCGTAGTTCCACACTCCATTGGTGTTTTGGGAGAGGGTGATCACCGGTTTGTCGAGCGACAGTTCTTCGATCTCGACGCGACGGCTCAACAGCGGCAGGAGCCGGTATCGCAGCACAAATGCGTTCGCTGTGACCAGGTTGCCGGGAAAGCCGGACGGATTCCCGATGGTCACGCCGCGCAGTTCCACACCGCTGAAGAGCGACACCTTCAAATCGTCGATCCGCACGTCCGCGCCCAGTTCATCGTGCGCGGCCCGCAACGCCTGCTCCTTGAACGCCGGCGTTTGCAGGTAGCGATTGGTAAGATAGATTCCCGCGCCGACCACGATGATGGCCAGCGCCATCACCACGGCGACGATGATCACAATTACTTTGATCGCCTTCACTTTTCGTCTCCACGAGTTCGCGTTTGGATTGTTCCAGATTCTCGCCTAGAATATGCCCGCCGTTCGACAATGGACAAGATATTCATTATTTCCAACCCCGCGGCTTGCGGGAAGAAATCCCGGCGGGCCCGTCGCTTTCTGGAAGCGCAGGCCGGCCCTTCCACCACGTTGGCGCCGACACAGCGCGCCAACGAAGCGCAATCACTGGCCGCCCGCGCCGTCACCGAGGGGTACAAGGTCATCGTCGCCGCCGGCGGCGATGGCACTATCAACGAGGTCATCAACGGCATCGGCACCTCCGGCGTGGCGCTCGGCGTGCTGCCGCTCGGCACGCTCAATGTCTTCGCGCACGAGCTTGGCATCCCCGCCAAACTCGATGCCGCATGGGCCGTCATCCGCGGCGGGCACACGCGCACGATCGATTTGGCGTGTACCCAGGCCAACGGCTCGACTCGCTATTTCGTCCAGCTCGCGGGCGTTGGATTCGACGCCCACGCGGTCCGCACCGCCAGTTTGGATCTGAAGAAACAAATCGGTCCGCTCAGCTACGTCTGGGCGGGGATCAAGGCGCTGTCGAGGTCGCACCCGCCCATCGAGGTTTCGGTGAATGGAAGCGGCCCGCTCGGCAGCGGCGTGGCCGTGCTCGTCGGGAACGGGCGGTTCTACGGTGGGCCGTTCGCGCTCTTCCCCAAGGCGCGCCTGGACGACGGGTTGCTCGATATTTGCGTGTTTGAAAACGTGGGTTATTGGGACGTGTTGCGCTACGCACAGGGCATCCTGCGCGGCGTGCACATCGGTTTTGGCGACGTGAAATATTTCCAGGCGGAGAACCTCGCGTGCCGCGTGACCGGTCCGACGCCGTTCGAGCTGGACGGCGAGGATGCGGGCGACGCGCCGGTGACGTTCTCGGTTGTGCCGCGCGCGTTGCGGGTGGTCGTGCCGAAACCGAACCGAGGAGACAATCATGCTTGATGAATTCCTGCAGTCCCCGGCGTATGTCATGGCCTGCCAGCAATTCGACCGCGTCGCTGACTTCCTCGAGATCGGCCAGAGCGAGCGGGTCCGCACCAAGATGCCCAAACGCGCCATGATGGTGTCGGTCCCGACGCGCATGGACGACGGCCACACGGAGATGTTCACCGGCTACCGCGTCCAGCATCATCTATCCGTCGGCCCGACCAAGGGCGGACTGCGGTATCACCCCGACGTGACGCTCGGCGAGGTCGCCGCGCTGGCGATGTGGATGAGTTGGAAATGTTCGCTGTGCGGATTGCCCTACGGCGGCGCCAAGGGTGGCGTCACGTGCGACCCGCGCAAGATGAGCCGCGGAGAACTCGAGCGGATGACCCGCCGATTCACCCAGGAAATGATCCCGTTCATCGGCCCGCACGTTGATGTCATGGCGCCCGATCTCGGCACGAACGAACAGATCATGGCCTGGATGATGGACACGTACTCGATGCACGAGGGCAACCCGGTCCCGCAGATCGTCACTGGCAAACCCCTTTCCCTCGGCGGTTCCGCCGGGCGCAAGGAAGCGACCGGGCGCGGCGTCGCCTATCTCGTCCACCGCACGTTGGACAATCTGAACATGAAATCGGAAGGCACGCGCGTCGTGGTCCAGGGATTCGGCAACGTCGGTTCCGTCGCGGCGCAACAACTCTATCGGTTTGGCGCGAAGATCATCGGGGTCAGCGATTTTTCCGGCGGCGTCCACAACCCGAACGGCCTCGATGTCAACAAGCTCATCGATTACACGGCGGCAGCATGGGAGCCTCGAAGGTTTTGGGGAAGGCGTCCACATCACGAACGAGCAATTGCTGCAACTCGAATGCGATGTGCTCGTCCCGGCCGCGCTCGAGCGCCAGATCACCGGGAAAAACATCGGCAAGATTCGGTGCCGCGTCCTCGCCGAAGCCGCGAACGGGCCCACCACCATCGAGGCCGATACCGTCCTGCGGCAGCGCGACGATATCTTTCTCATTCCCGACGTGCTCTGCAACGCGGGCGGCGTGATCGTCAGCTATTTCGAGTGGGTCCAGGATTTGCAGAGTTTTTTCTGGACCGAGGCGGAAGTGAACGACAAGTTGTATCGTCAACTCGAAGCCGCCTATCAGCAGGTCTTGCAGATGGCCCGAAAAAACAAGTTGTATATGCGCGACGCGGCGCTCGCCCTCGGCATCAGCCGCATCGCCCAGGCGAAACAGGCCCGCGGCCTGTTTCCGTGAAAAGGCGCGGGGATGGGGAGTGTCCTGCGCCAGCCGTGGATTGCGACATATGACCGATGTGTTTTCTAGGCAAAGAGCGCTCACGCGTGATGGCCGCAGTGCGGTCAAAAGGCAACAAGCATACCGAGTTGCGTTTGGTTTCCATCTTTCGGACGCACGGCGTCAAAGGCTGGCGGCGTCACCAGCCCATACCGGGAAAACCGGACTTTGTCTTTCGGCGTGAACGTTTGGCCGTCTTTGTTGACGGATGTTTCTGGCACGGTTGCCGCGTTCATGGGGAATGCCCAGCAAGTAATCGCTCGTACTGGCGTCGTAAGCTTGCGGGGAACAAGGCTCGTGATCAAAAAATCGTCCGCCTGCTAAAACGGCAGAACTGGCGGGTGCTTCGGGTGTGGGAGCATTCTTTGCGTAATCCCAAAACCGTCGTCGCAAAGGTCCGGGCGGTGCTGCGGGGCACTCACCAGCCCAAGGCACAACGGGCACACGTGTAATTTGATGTTTGAAGGTTCACAGTAAACGGGCTATTCGTTATGGGGAAATCGCATGAAGCACCAAAAGACAGTCGCTGAGTTCTTTGCCGGCATCGGCCTCATGCGTATGGGGTTGGAACAAGCCGGATGGCAGACTCTCTACGCGAACGACATCGATGAAAAGAAATGGCAGATGTACCGAGACCATTTCGGAGATGATGGAACGTTCCATTTGGGCGACGTCCACAAGGTAGATCCGGCTTCAATCCCCAAAGTGGACTTAGCGACCGCGTCGTTTCCCTGCAATGATCTTTCGTTGGCTGGTGCACGTAAAGGACTCGCTGGAGAACAGTCTTCCGCCTTCTGGGGATTCATCCAAGCAATCACGGCAATGGGAAGCAGGTGCCCTTCGCTTGTGCTGCTCGAGAATGTGACCGGCTTCCTGACATCTCACGACGGAAACGATTTTCGAGACGCGCTCGTGGCCTTGAACAATCTGGGTTATGCCGTGGATGCTTTCATTATTGATGCTCTCCGGTTTGTTCCGCAGAGTCGGCAGCGCCTGTTTGTTGTTGGGACGAAGGGGCAGGCTCGCCTCGTAAGGGAAACGACGCCGAAGTTCTTGGAGAGCGACTGCCGTCCGTCGGCATTAGCTGATTTCATTCTTTGGCACCCAGACATTCCTTGGAGAATCCGACCGTTGCCTTCGCTCCCATCGGCGAGCACCAGACTAGAAGATGTGATCGAGAGTTTGTCGCCAAACTCTGCGTTTTGGTGGAGCCGGGACCGCGTCGATTACTTGCTAAACCAGATGAGCCCCAAACATCGCGGGCAGGCTGATGCAATGATCCGCAGTACGAGAACTCGTTATGCCACGGTTTTTCGGCGCGTCCGCTATGGAAGGTCAATGGCCGAATTGCGCACAGATGGAGTAGCTGGATGCCTGCGAACGCCGCGGGGAGGCAGCGGCAGGCAGATTCTTTTCGTCGCTGGAGGGGGTCGTTGCGCCGTTCGCTTGTTGACGCCGCGCGAATGTGCCCGACTCATGGGCGCAGGTGATTTCACGATCAAGGCACCGGTTAACCAGGCATTGTTTGGCTTCGGTGATGCGGTCTGTGTGCCAGTAATCAAGTGGATCGCTGAGAACTATTTGAACCCAATCTGGAAAGAACTGTATGCCGAAGAAGAAATCCCAAAAGCAGTCCGAGAGCGCCGCGTTACCTACAAGAGAGCCGCGCGACGCTAAGATCGCCCGGGTCGGATTGCCGGAAGATGTCGCCGCGATTCGCCGGGAGATCAGCGGCTTCTTTGATACGAAGGACGCCGCCGGTAACAAAATTGGCAACTACCAGTACGGCGTTTATGCTTTTTACGATTACGATGGCGAGCCGATTTATGTCGGGCAGACTTTTGAGAGTCTCAGACAGCGGATCGGGCGGCACTTGACTAATCAGCGAACTGACGCGGTGGCGATGAATGTTCTCGACCCGTTTGAGGTCGCCGAGATCTCCGTCTGGCCGTTGGACTTGTCAAATGTACCGGAAGCAGAAAAACGGGGCTACCTCGACCGTGCGGAGTACACGCTCTTTCAGAAGGTTGTTTCCGAGTCCAAACTTGGTGCGGTTCTCAACGAGAAGCCGCCGGCTCAATCGAAGACAATTCAGCTGCCGCCCTGTCACCGACGGCGGATCATTCCTGACAGCATCTACCCGCAGCGGAAGCACCCGGATGTTCGGATTGCGCGGCGAGCCAGCACAATCGCCAGCCTCGCGCGCGTCATCAGCGAACGCGATGTGTCCCCCGGTCTTCGCCGTACGTTGCTCACTCAGGCAAGGAGATTGGAGCGGTTGGCCGCTGAACGCCTTGAGGATTTCCCCGCGGACGCAACACCTTGACTTTGCGGGGGTTTGCGGTCACATTCGTCTTACCTGATGAAAAAGCGGCTAATCACCCTAGTGGTCTGCCAGTTCTATGTGATGGTCGTGATGGGCTTTGGTGTCATCCACCAGCACCAAAGGATCTGGGATCCCGCTCACCGACAGAACAATTGCGCGGCCTGCGCGTGGCAGCTCTACGCCGTTACCGACGTTCCCAACGTGACGCCGTTCATCTTCGGCTCTGTGTTGGAACATCCGCTGCAAGTGTTCCAGGCGATTTCGCATTCCAGCCCCACGTTTTCATTTTCCCCGAGTCGCGCCCCTCCTGCCACCCTGGCATAGCTTCATTGGTTTCGTTCAATTGAGTGGAAAATCCGGACCGTCATACCGGCCGGTGAAAACCGTACTTCGGGATTAATTAGATGAATACAAATGTCTCTGTAGAGTCACAGGCAACCAAGGGGCCTCAGTTGCCGGCCAGGGGAAAAGATACGAACGCCATTCTGGAACTTCGCGGCGTGCACAAGAGCTTTCGCGAAGCCGATGGCAATTTGATTGAAGTCATCCGTGTCAAACAGTTTGCTCTCGGCACAGGCGAACAGACCGCGCTGGTTGGCCAGAGCGGTTCGGGCAAAAGCACGTTGTTGAACCTGATCGCCGGGATCCTGTTGCCGGACGAGGGAGAGATCCTCGTCAACGGCACCAATCCCACGAAACTCAGCGAGGCGGCGCGGGACCGGTTCCGCGCGGCCAATATCGGGTACGTGTTCCAATCGTTCAACCTGCTCCAGGGGTTCACCGCCCTGGAGAACGTGTTGCTCGGGCAGATGTTTGGCGGCGGCAACGGCGGCGCGGACCGGGCAGTCCAGTTGCTCAAGAACGTCGGCTTGGAACATCGCCTGCACCACAAACCGCGGGCCTTGTCGGTCGGGGAACAGCAACGCGTCGCCATCGCCCGGGCGTTGGTCAATGCGCCGCCGCTGGTACTGGCGGACGAACCCACCGGCAGTCTCGACTCGAAAAACGGGACGGCGGTGCTGGAGTTGCTTCGCCGCGTTTGCACGGAAGGCAAACACTCGCTCCTGCTGGTCACGCACGACCCGCATGTGATGGAGAAGTTCGAGAAGGTCGTGCGCCTGGAGGACCTGCAATGAACCTGGTGAAAATTGTCATCAAGAACATGCGACAACGCGCGCTGGCCACGTGGTTGACGGGCGCCTCGGTCATGCTGGGAGTGGCCCTGGCGGTGGCAATACTCCTGATCAAACAGGGTGTGCAACAGCGTTTCGAACAGGGCACGCTCGGTTACGAAATGGTCGTCGGCGCCAAGGGCAGCCCGTTGCAGTTGGTGTTGAACGTGGTGTACAACCTCGATATTTCGCCCGGAAACATTTCGTGGAAGTTGTTCGAGAAATTGCGCGATGACAAACGCGTGAAACTCGCCGTGCCGTTCTCGGTCGGCGACAATTATCACGGCTTTCGCATCGTCGGCACGACCGACGCGTTCTTCAAGGATTTCGAGTTTGAACCGGGCCGCAAACCCGAACTGGCAGCCGGGCGCATTTTCAACTTCAAAGAGGATGCGTTGATGAGTGCGTTTCGGGAAGCCGCGGAGCGGGCCCGTGAGCGCGAAGCCAAAGAACGCGGGGAAGAGGTCAAGCCCGCGCCGGAGCCCGCGCCTGTGGAACACCCGTTCGAGGCCGTGGTCGGTTCGACGGTCGCCGAGGAAACAGGTTTGGCCGTCGGCCAGACGTTTATCGCGGCGCACGGCGTTCAGCCGTCAGCCGAGGCCAAGGAGCACACCGAAAACCCTTGGACGGTGGTCGGCATTCTCCAGCCAACGCGCACGGCGGTTGACCGCGCGATCTATATCAACCTCGATAGCTTTTATCACATTGAGGGACACGAACTCCGGGCGCCAACCGCGCCGGAAAAGCCGGAAGAAAAGGACAATGACCCGGATCCCGGTCAGGTTTCCTCGATTGTGTTAAAGCTCCGCAGTCCGATTACCGCTTTTGGCCTGTATCGCGAGATCAATGATCGGGAGGATGCGATGGCGGCATTCCCAGCGGCGGAAATCCGCAAGCTGTTCGATATCGTCGGCAATATCGACCGCTTGCTCCTGGCCCAGGCGATCCTCATCCTGATCGTGGCGGGCGTGGCCATCGCGGTATCGATCTATAACTCGATGAGCGAACGGAGGCGGGAGATCGCCATTTTGCGCGCGCTGGGAGCGAGACGGGCGACGATTTTCTCCATCGTATTGTTGGAGGCCGTGATTATCTGCCTCGTCGGCGCGGCGGCGGGTCTTGTGGGCGGGCATGTGGTCGTCGGCCTGGCCAACGGGGCCTTGTACAAGGCGTCCGGGTTCGTTATCCCGGCGTTTCACATTCAGCCTCTGGAATGGTATATTCTGGGAGTGGCTGTTATATTGGGAGCGGTGGCCGGGCTCGGGCCGGCGTTTGGTGCGTACCGCACGGATGTGGCCAAAAACCTGGCTCCCACCAGTTAGGAATATCGGCGTATGGGCATCGCGATAACAAAACAACAGGTGAAAACGTTCAGTACGGGCGCAATCGTCATCGGTCTCGTGCTGTTACCGGGCCTGGCCAGTTTCATCCAGCAACAACTGATCCAGCGGAAGATGGCGAAGTTGACCCTGGCGCAAAACGCGATGGCCAGCGCCCCGGCGTCGGCGCCCTTCACCGACGCGTCGGATTCGAAGTACACGCGGCTGCAGTTCGACACGCTGAAAAGTTGGACGTATATCGAGGGCAAGACGCCGATCCCCGATTTCATCCAGAAGCTGAATAGACAGAACATCGAGATGGTCGGGTTCATGATGCCGTTGAGCGAGGTGAAAAACATCACGGAGTTCATCCTCGTGCCGTCGCTCTGGGGTTGCTGTTACGGCCAGCCGCCGGCGGTCAACCACGTCGTCGTGGTGCGGATGCCGCCGGGGCAAACGACGAAGTTCTTCAACGACGTCATCCGCGTGCGCGGGAAATTCAGCGTGGGTGAGACCAAACAGGACGGATACACGGTAAGCCTCTACGTGCTCACCGTGGACAAGATCGACGGGCAATGACCGCGGACACAAAGATCGAGATCGCTTCGCCGGCGGAGATTGCACGGGCGCCGCTCCAGCCTCTCGGGCATGAGCATGAGGGGCATCACACCCACGCGCAACTGGACCGGCTCGCGTTTTGGTTGTCGGCGGTTTGTGCCGTGCATTGCATGGTCCTGCCCATCGTGTTGATTTTCTTTCCGGTGATGACCTGGATCCACTGGAGCCGGGTCATGGACGTGGTCGCGCTCAGCGTGGCGGCGGTGTTTGGATTGGGCGGGTGCATACTCAGCCTGCGCCATCACAGCGACACGACGCCGCTCCTTCTGGTGATCACGGGCCTGGCACTGAACGCCACGGGACGATTTGCCTCCTTCTGGCTCGGCCCGTTCCTCGCGCAGACGCTGGTCATTGGCGGGCCAGTGCTGATGGCCTACGGCTTGTGGAGAGACCGTCGGCTCTGCCGATGCAGTTGTCGCGCGCACTGATCCAGTGTCTCTTCGCGTGCGCTGCGGACTTTCCCAAGGTATAATGGCGGCGTGAAGGTCGTCGTCGCTCTCGACAAATTCAAAGGCAGCCTCACCGCATCCCGAGCGTGTGAGATCGTCCGGGACACTCTTTTGTCCATCCACCCCGATTGGCGCGTCGTCAGCAAACCCATGGCCGATGGCGGCGACGGCACCGCCGACGTTCTCCACGCCGCGCTCGGGGGGCAACGGCTCGCGCGCGAGGTGAGCGGGCCGATTCCGGGGACGCGCGTCCACGCCTCGTATCTTTGGTTGGAGCGCGACCGGATGGCCGTGGTCGAGATGGCGAGTGCGAGCGGCTTGGCGCTCGTGACGCCGGAACAGCGTGACCCGTTGAAGACGACGACGTTTGGGACCGGCGAATTGATTGGAGACGCGGTGACGCGCGGAGCACGACGGATTCTGCTGGGAGTCGGCGGCAGCGCGACGGTCGATGGCGGAGTGGGCGCCGCGATGGCGCTTGGCTGGCGGTTTCTGGATGGGCGTGGCGGGCCGGTCGGCCTCGGCGGCGGAGAACTCGGGAAGATCGAACGCATCGTCCCGCCGTCGGATCCCCAAACGCCCGCCGTCGAAGTGCTGTGTGATGTGGACAATCCACTTTGCGGCGAGCGCGGCGCGGCCCGCGTCTTCGGACCGCAAAAAGGTGCGACAACCAAGGCGGTCGAACAGCTCGATGCGGGGCTACGGCATTTGGCGAAGTTGGTGAAGGAACAACTTGGCAAAGACATCGCGAATATTCCCGGTGCGGGCGCGGCAGGCGGACTGGCTGCCGGGGCGATGGCGTTTTTGGATGCGCGGTTGGCGCCGGGCGTCGAGACGGTGATGGACGTGATCGGATTGGAGGCCGAGATGGCCGACGCGGACTGGGTCATCACAGGCGAAGGACGTTTCGACGAACAATCTCTTCACGGAAAGGTTGTGTCGGGTATCACCAAGCGCGCCCGAAAACACGCGGTGAAGGTGGCCGTGATTGCGGGCAGCGTGCAGGTTCCCGAGGACGCGTGGCGTCGCGAGGGAATCGAGTTGGCGCTGTCCACAATGGACCCGGGAATGGAATTGGACGAGGCGATGGCGTCGGCGGAGAAGCTGCTGGCGTCCGCGGCCCGCCAGTTGGCCGCCAGGATTCCGGCCTAGGCGACTCGTGAATGGCCGCAGTGCGGCGACCCGCTCTCAACAGGATGGCTCGGAAGAAATTTGCTCCCCGCTTTGGGCGGTTTGCGAACCTTACAGTTTGAGCTTTCAATGGCCTGCCGCGCTGGGAAAGGTTTGCTTCGCCTAATGCTCAAGGTGAGCCGCGAGCACCTAGCAGGGCGCCAGTTTGCCCGACCGCATGGTTAGGTAGTACGACGCTCCCATAATCGCCCCACCATCACGAATGTCACGCCACAAGTGACCCAGCTCAGGTACATGATGCGGTCCGCGGTCTTATACATCTGCTGCTCACTCCTGGTGACATATACCGTAACCGATTTGTATTCGAAGGCAAAAACCCTGCCTGTTTCCTGCTGCGGACTTCTTGGCATATATGCCCCGTAGTATTCATACAAAAACCCATCGTACAAGACACTGGCCATCATGATAGCCCAAACCCCGACGACCAAAACTTTTGTCTTACGCGATGCCCGGTTCCAAGCTTTCCAACCATCGTCCATTTGTCTCGACTAACTCCAAGAGTGCGGCCCTTATTAAACCTCTGATGTAAACGCGAGGAAAGCACAAAAAACGCCCCACCCTCACCTACAACTGTGGGCCTCGACAGCCCACGCCCTCAGCAGGGGGTTCCCGTTTAGCCGACTTCTTCCAGCACCCAGTGGTTTGGGCCGGCTTCGCGACGCGACAATTTCTTCTCCTGCAAAGCGGCGCGAGCTTGTTCGGGTGTGGTGCCCGGGGGGGGCCAGATCACCCGCGGCGGCTTATGGGCCAGGTCGATGGTTGGGACAGCCGACAGCAGGGCCTTCGTGTAGGGATGGATCGGGTCGCGGTAGATATCCGCGGCGCTGGCTTCCTCGACGATCTTGCCGAAATACATTACCAGGACGCGATTGCTGATGTGCTCGACCACCGCGAGATCGTGGGCGATAAACAGGTACGTGAGATTCAGCTTCTCCTGAAGATCCTGCAGCAGATTGATGATCTGGGCCTGCACGCTCACGTCGAGCGCGCTGACCGGTTCGTCGCAAATAATGAACCGTGGTTCCACAGCCAGCGCGCGCGCAATGCCGATGCGCTGGCGTTGGCCGCCGCTGAACTCGTGCGGGTAACGGCGTCCGTGTTCCGGCGCGAGACCGACCGCGCGCAGCAATTCGGCGACGCGATCCCGTTCCTCGCTCCGGTTGGCGCAGAGTTTGTGGATGCGCAGCGGCTCGGTAATGATGCTGGCGACGGTCATGCGCGGGTTCAGCGAGCCGTACGGGTCTTGAAAGATCATTTGCGCATGGCGGCGGAAGGGCCTCATGTCCGCGGTGTCGAGGCGGGTGATGTCGCTTCCGTCGAACCGGATTTCGCCGGCCGTTGGCTCGATCAAACGGAGGATTGTCCGCCCGAGCGTGGTCTTGCCGCAGCCGCTCTCGCCGACGAGGCCGACCGTTTCGCCTTCGTTGATGACGAAACTCACGCCATCGACCGCGCGCACCCAGCCAACGGTCCGTTGCAACACGCCGGCGCGGACCGGGAAATGAGTTTTGAGGTCCTTGATTTCGAGAAGGCTCACGGGATTGCTCTTTTCAAATCGGGTTTGTCCCAGTACGGGCAGCGGACCTGGCGCGAGGAATCGACCGCTTCGGTCAATGGCGGTTCGGGATCGAGCGCGCAATCGTTCTGGGCGCGGTCGCAGCGCGCGGCAAACTTGCAGCCCGCCGGCAGGCGCGTGGGGTTGGGAATGGAGCCGGCGATGGCCTGGAGCCGTTTGGCGTGCGCGCCGAGCACGGGGATCGAGCGCATCAACGCGGTGGTGTACGGATGCAACGGCCGTTTCAGGAGCGCGGCGGCCGGGGAGTATTCGACGATGCGGCCCGCGTACATGACGGCGACGTTGTCCGCGAGATCGCCGACGATCCCGAGGTTGTGCGTGATCAGCAGGATGCTCATCCCGAACTTCTTTTTGAGGTCCTTCAACAAATCCAGAATCTGCGCCTGAATGGTCACATCGAGCGCGGTGGTTGGTTCATCGGCGATGAGCAATTCGGGCTGGGTGATGAGCGCCATCGCGATCATGACGCGCTGGCGCATGCCGCCGGAAAATTCGTGGGGGTAACCGCGAATGCGATGGGCCGCGTCCGGCACGCCGACCTCCTCCAGCGCGCGGATGCCCCGGCGGACAGCTTCGCGTCGGGCGATGGTTTCGTGGATAATCAGCGGCTCAATCAACTGGTCTTCAATCCGCAAATACGGGTTGAGCGAGGTCATCGGGTCCTGAAAAATCATGGCGATGCGTTTTCCGCGGATCCGGTTCAACTCGCGCGGCGAACATTTCAGCAAATCGATCTTGCCGTCGAAAACGGCGGAGCCGCCCTCGATTCTTCCCGGCGGCTGCGGCACGAGGCCCATCAGCGAATAACACGTGACGGACTTGCCGGAGCCGGATTCACCCACGATACTGAGCGTCTCGCCCTTCTCGATTTCAAATGAAACGTCTTCGGCGGCGCGCACCACGCCGTTGCGCGTATGGAAGTGGACGCTGAGATTGGTGACGGTGAGCAGGGGCATGGGTCAATCCTTCGACGTGCGCACATCCAGGGCATCTCGCAAGCCATCGCCGAGAAAGTTCAGGCAAAACAGCGTCAGCGCCAGGGTCACGCCTGGCGCGATGAGCAGCCACGGGCATTCCTCCATCCGATCGGCGCCGTCCTTGATCATCAATCCCCACGAACTCATCGGCGGCTGGACTCCCAGTCCGAGGAAACTGAGGAACGCCTCCAGTAGCATGACCGCCGGTACCGTCAGCGTGGCATACACGATGATCGGCCCGAGGACGTTCGGGAGCATGTGCACAAAGATGATCCGCCGCCGTCGCAACCCGAGAGCGCGCGCAGCCTCGATGAATTCCTGTTTTTGCAGCGATTGCACCTGGCCGCGAACGATGCGGGCCATGGTCAGCCATTCGACCGCGCCGATGGCCACGAACATCAACCGAAGGTCCCGCCCGAAGAAGACCATCAGCAGAATGACAAAGATCGTGAAGGGCAGCGCATAGATGATGTCCACGGTGCGCATCATCACGACATCCACCATGCCGCCGTAGAAACCCGAGATTGCGCCGTACGTCACGCCAATGGCCAGCGCCACGCCCGTGGCTACGATGCCGACCATGAGCGAGACGCGACCGCCGTACAACAACCGCGTGAGTTGGTCGCGCCCGAGCGCGTCGGTGCCGAGCCAGTGGCTGGATTGCGGCGGTACCGCGCGGAGCGCGAGGTTCTGTTCCTCATAGGAATACGGCGCAATCCACGGCGCGAGCGTCGACAAGAGCGAGAGCATGGCCAGAATCGCGGCGCTGGCCACGGCCATCCTGTTCCTTCGGAGCCGACGCCAGGCGTCCTGCCATAAGGAGGTTCCCGCCTCCGCGTCCACGAAGGGTGTTGCCTGCGGCATTTGCGGAGCAAGGGTTTCGGGCATGTTATTCAAATCGCAACCTCGGGTTCAGCCAGACCTGGACGATGTCCACGACAAGGTTGAGCAGGATGATTAGCACCGCGTAGAACAAGACCGTACCGATCACCATCGTGTAATCACGATTGAACGCCGCCGTCACAAAGAACCGGCCCAGGCCGGGCACCTGAAAAACCGTTTCCACCACGAACGAGCCGGTGATGATGTCGGCGACGGCCGGGCCAAGAAACGACACGACGGGCAGCAGGCCGCCTTTGAGCGCGTGTTTGAGAATAATCCGGTGGCGGGAAGCGCCCTTGGCGCGCGCCGTGCGGATGAACTCCTGATTCAGGATTTCCAGCATGCCGCTGCGCGCGAGCCGCGCAATGTATGCGGCGTAGAAGAAGCCGAGTGTGAGCGACGGCAGGATGCGGTCGCGCGGGGAATCCCAGCCGGACGCGTTGACCCAACCCAGCCCCAGCCCAAACATCAGAATCAACAGCGGCCCCAGCACAAACGTCGGCACACAAATGCCAACCATCGCCAGGGACATGGAGACATGATCGAGGGCCGAATTCTGGCGCAAAGAAGCGACGATGCCTGCTCCCAATCCCAGCACCAGGGCGATCGCCAGCCCGTAGCAGCCGAGTTCCAGAGAGACCGGGAACGCCGACCAGATGAGTTCGTTGACCGACCACGTCGCGTATTTGAACGACGGCCCCAAATCTCCCTTGAGCAGGTTGCCCATGTAGTCGAGATATTGCTGGAACAAGGGCTTGTCCAATCCGTAAAAGGCTTCAATTTTCTTCTGAATCTCCGGCGGAATGACCTTTTCGGTGGTGAACGGTCCACCCGGGGCGAGCCGTACCATGAAAAACGTGATGGTGGCGATCACCAAGAGCACCGGAATCGTTTCCAGAAATCGTTTGGCGATGAAGCGAAGCATGGTCAGGGAGAATCAGTTCTTGTTCGGTTCCAGATGCACGTATTTGTACGGATGGTTGTCGAGGATTGTTGGATACCAGCCTTTAACCTCGGGGCGGCGCGCGTTGACGTGCGTATAAAAATAAATCGGAATCATCGGCAATTCATCGAGCAAAATCGCCTCGGCCTTCTGAAACACATCAAGTCGTTGCCTCGGATCCGTAGTGCGCGCGGCCTCCGCGATGAGGCGGTCGTATTCAAGGTTGGACCAGCCGGTTTCATTGTTACCGCCGCCGGTGAGCCACATATCGAGAAAAGAGTTTGGATCATTGTAATCGCCGATCCACGAAGCGCGGCAAACCTGATAATTCAGTGTCCGCTGCGCATCGAGATAGACTTTCCATTCCTGGTTTACCAGTTGCACGTCGATGCCAAGATTTTTCTTCCACATTTGCTGGATGGATTCGGCAATGACTCGATGGGCTTCCAGCGTATTGTATAGAAGCTCGATCGTCGGGAAGTTCTTCCCGTCCGGATACCCCGCTTCGGCCAACAAGCGTTTCGCCTCCGCAACGTCTTCGTGCAGTTGTGTGCGGCACGTGTAGCCCGCCGTGCCGGCGGGCGTGAGACAAAACGCCGGCAGTTGGCCGCCACGCGTTACGTCCGCGACGAGGCTCTCGCGATCAATCGTCAGCGACAGTGCGCGGCGAACACGTTTGTCGTTGAGCGGCGGTTTCGTGACATTGATGCGGTAAAAATACGTGCCCAGATATGGCTCGATTTTGAGCAGGTCCGGGTAGTTCTTTTTGTAGAAATCGATCTTCGTCACCGGCAGCATATACGTCACCTGAAGCTGGCCGGCGCGAAATGCGCGCTCTTCCGTATCGTCACTGTCAATCGGCAGAAAATGGATCTCATTGAGCCGCACGCGGTCTCGATCCCAGTAGGTCGGGCTCTTTTTTACGATGATGACGTCATTCACCCTCCATTTCGTGAGCACGAACGGGCCGTTGCCAACGAGCCGTCCCGCCCGCGTCCATTTGCTGCCGCGCAGGTACGGATCGCCATATTTTCGAATGGTCGGCAAATGTACCGGATACCACGAGGGATGTATGATGAGTGACAAGAAATACGGCGTGGGATTTTCCAGGGTGACTTGAAACGTATAGTCGTCCAACGCTGCGTACCCAACTTGATTGAAGTCGGTGATTTTACCCCCATTATAAGCCTCAGCATTCTTCACAACGAAGTGCATGTACGAGTACTCCGCCGCCAGCGAGGGGGCCAGCATGCGCTTGTACGACTCCAGAAAGTCACGCGCCGTAACGGGATCGCCGTTCGACCACTTCGCATCTCTCCGAAGATGAAATGTGTAGACCTTTCCATCGGGGGACGCATCCCAGCGTTCCGCCACACCGGGGACGGGGTGCAAATCCACGGGATCTTCCGTGACCAGCCCCTCGAACAACGACATGAGAAGGTGTTGCTCGGAAACACCCGTAACGATGTATGGATCGAGTTCCTGCGGCTCGCCACCGTTGCCCATGAGCAACACCTGCTCACGATCCGCGATCTCAACGCGCGTCTCGCGCCGGCCGCAACCAGCGAGTGCCAACACCAGGAACAGGAAAAGCCCGCGCCTACACGCTTTTCGCCGGTTCCGTCGCATCGGTCATGGGCTCTTGGTGGATTCGCCGTCAATCCCGATCCTCTTCAGGAACGGCTGGATCGAGCGCGGCCGGCCGAGGAATTTCTCGATGGAGATGTTCACGTCGCGGGAATCGCCCACTTCGTAGATTTCCTTGCGCAGCCTCATGCCCGCCTGCTTGTCGAAATGGCCGTCGGGTGCGTTCTCGAACACGGTGTTCATGTCGGCGGCGATCGCGTCGGCCCACGCGTAGCCGTAATAGCCGGCATCGTACCCCATCAAATGACCGAAGTACGCGACAAACGCCGTGTCATCGGGAACCGGCAGGAAGACATCGCTGAGCACCTGATTCGACAGCTTGACGGCATCCTGCGCGTTGTCGTCGTGGATTTGGGTGTGCAATTTCAAGTCCAGCAGCGCGAAGGAGAGCTGGCGCTCGTACCGCGTGCCTTCGGTGGCGAGCCTGGCTTCCTTGAGGCTGGCGAGGATCGCCGGTGGGATTTTCTTCGACGGATCGCGGTAGTCGGCGGCAAAACTGTCCAGGACCTTCTTGTCCCAGGGCCAGTTCTCGAGCATTTGCGACGGAGCTTCGACGAAATCGCGCGGCACGCTCGTGCCGGAGAAGCGGCTGTATTTGGCGCGGGTCAGGATCGAGTGCATCGCATGGCCGAACTCGTGGAAGACCGTCACCACGTCGTCGTGCGACATCAGCGAGGGATGATCGCTCGTTGGCGCCGGGAAATTGCACACCAGCGCGGCGGTGGGCCGCTGATACCTTCCATCCGGCAACAACTTGCCGTCGATGATGCCGAATTCGGCGAAGTGATTGTATTTGCCCTCACGCGGGAACATGTCGAGGTAGAACAGGCCAAGCGGTTCGCCGGTGCGCGCATCGGTCACGGTGTAGAGTTGCAAATCGCCGATCCATTTGTAGGGCGGCTCGACGCGCTCGAACTTCAATCCGAAGATGCCCTGATAAATGGTGAATAAACCGTCGAGCACATGTTGGTACGGGAAGTAGACGCGCAATTGCTCGGCGTCCACGTTGTACTTTTCCTTCTTCAACTGGTTGCTGTAGTGGCGCCAGTCCCACACGTTGATGATCGCGTTCGTGTTGCCGGTTTCCCCGACCTTGAACTGGCGAAACACCTCCAGCTCGCCACGGAACTTGGGCTGCAGGCCCGCCTTCAGATCCTCCAGGAACTGAATGGCGGTGGCGGCGTTCTTGACCATCTTCACCTCGGTCTGGTAATCCGCCCACGTCGGGTAGCCGAGCTTGCGGGCGATGTCGTCACGCAAGGCGAGGATCTTTTCGAGCAACGGCACATTCTCGTCCTTCGCCAGATTGCTCTGCTCGATGTACAGCCGCTTGCGGGTGTCCTCGCGCGTGGCGTTGTCCATCACGGTGATGTAATGCCAGGTGATGTTCGCCATCACCGTGTATTCATCGTCGCCGGTCTTGATTTGCTTGAGGAAGTCTTCCGGCACGCCGTCCAGTTCCGACTTCGTGAACTTGATCGCCTTTTCCGCCTTCGTGATATTGGTTTCGAAATCGGTCATCAATCGCGACAGCTCCTTGCGCATGCGCTCGACTTCGTCACGGTCGGGTTTCGGCAATTCCAGCCCGGCGCGGCGGTAATCGCGCATGGTTTCGAAGAGAAGCTTGGCGTCCTCGCCTTCCAATTTCGGTTGGGTGTCGGCGTAGGCCTTGACGGCGCGGTAGACATCCTCACGATAATCGAGGCCCACCACCCATTCTTGAAGTTCTTTCAGGGAATCCGTCGCGGCGTCGCGGAGGGTGGCGTCCGGGCTGGTTTCCTTGATGAGCGAGAGCCGGTTATCCACGAGGTCGAGTTGAAATCCGAGATCATCGAGCGCCCGCACCGTGTTGGTGAACGTGACGTTGGCCGCGTCGAGTTTGCCGATGCGGTCCAGGGCCGCGTTGCCGAGGGCAATGACGTCCTTCACGGATGCCTGGACTTCGTTCGTTGTCGTCTCGAACGGCGGCACTGTGATGATGCTGTGGAACCGGGCCGCGCGGTTTTGGAATGCTTGGAGTGGGTCCATGGGGGTAGCGGATTGGTGATTCGCGCTGGAGCATGCGGCCAGCAGGCATGTGAGGAGCGCGACCGGGGCGACTTTCAAAAACATGCCACCCAAACTACTGCCAAACCCATGGCAGTCAAGTCGATTTGCGGCTCAAACATTGCCGAGGAGCGACGTAACAGTACGATTCTCTCCAGTGTCGCCGGGCGATTCCCGGCCTGGGAGCATCAGCGCCATCCGGGGTGGAGATCAGGGAGTCTTGGGTGCGCCTGTGGACGGCGCTGGGGCGGCCGCTGGCGGCGTCGCCTGTTGCGGGCTTGCCGGGGCTGGCGTCGCGGTCGATGGAGTTGTCGGCCCGGTTTGCGGCGCAACCGGCTGGGAAGCAAGCGGGAACGCGGGCGACTCGGTCGCCGGGCCTGCGGGCGCCGCCGGCATCGTTGCCAGCGAGCGGCGCATCAAGGAGCCGCCTGTATTTGTGCGGTGCGAGTGCAGCACCGCCAGAATGAGCGTGGTGACCAGCAGCAGGCCGGCGCACCAGATTGTCATGCGCACCAACGCGGTGGTCGTGCCCGCGCCGAATACGGTTTCGGTCATGCCGCCGCCGAATGCCGCGCCGACGCCCTGCTCCGAGGATTTTTGCATCAGCACCAGCAAAATCACAAATACCGCGACCACGACGTGGACCGCTGTCAAAAGTCCGATCAAAATACTCATCTCAATTACCTCAATTCCTTCCGTGCGATTGCTTCCCTACAATGCCGCTTTCACAATGCCCGCAAAACCCTTCGCTTCCAAGCTCGCCCCGCCGACCAGGGCGCCATCAATGTCGGGCTGGCCCAGCAACTCTTTCGCGTTGGCCGGTTTCACGCTGCCGCCATACTGAAGGCGAACCTTGTCGGCTACCGTCAAATCAAACATCGCCGCGAGCAACTCGCGGATGAACGCGTGCACTTCCTGCGCCTGGGCGGGCGTGGCCGTCTTGCCGGTCCCGATGGCCCACACAGGCTCATAAGCGATGACTGTGTCGAGCATAGCATCTTTGGTGAAACCTGCAAGCGCGCCCGCTACATGGTCGCGCACAACGATTTCCGTATGCCCGGCTTCGCGTTGAGCGAGGGTTTCTCCGACACAGACGATGGGGCGGATGCCGTTGGCCAGGGCGGCTTTGGCGCGTTTGTTGACGCCCTCGTTCGTTTCGCCGAAGTACTGGCGCCGCTCGCTGTGGCCGACAATGGCGTACTGGACGCCGGACTCCTTCAACATCGGACCCGCAATCTCGCCCGTAAACGCGCCCTCTTTTTCCCAGTGGACGTTCTGTGCGCCGAGTTTGATGCTTTCGCCCTGAAGCATGGTCGCCACAACATACAGGGCCGTAAACGGCGGACAGACAACAACTTCAACGTCTTTATCCTTCACGCCAACAAGTTCCTTCTTCAACTCGGATACCAACGCCAGCGCGTCCGCCGCCGTTTTGTACATCTTCCAGTTGCCCGCAATGATGGGTTTGCGATTTGGATTCATGTTCACTTGTCGCTGAGCGCGGCAACGCCCGGCAACTCCCTTCCTTCCAGAAACTCGAGCGATGCGCCGCCGCCCGTGCTGACAAACGTGACCTGCTTGTCGACACCGGCCTTTTTCACCGCTTTCGCGCTATCGCCGCCACCGATGATCGAGATCGCGCCCTTGTTGGCGGCAACGGCCTTGGCCACCTCGAACGTGCCCTTCGAATATTCCGGGACCTCGAAGATGCCCATCGGGCCGTTCCACACGATGGTCTTTGCCGCGGCGATCTCCTTGTTGTATCGCGCGATCGTTTGCGGCCCGATATCCACGCCGCACCAACCGTCTTCGATGCTGGGGCCATCGGTGATGCGGGTCGTCGCACCGGCTTCGGGTTTGGTCGCTTGTAAGTGATCGTTCGGCAATAGAAACTTCTTTCCTTTGGCCTTTTCCAGCAACGACTTGGCTAGATCCAGCTTGTCGTTTTCCACGAGTGATTTGCCGACCCCGAACCCTTGGGTCTTCAGAAATGTGTACGCCATCGCGCCGCCGATGAGTATGGCATCGGCTTGGGTGAGAAGGTGTCTCGATGACGGCGATCTTGTCGGAAACCTTGGCCCCGCCGAGGATACAGACAAATGGGCGGGCTGGGGAACTGAGTGCCCCACCCAGATACTTCAATTCTTTTTCCATCAGGAAGCCGGCGGCGCATTTGCCGCCGCGTTTCTTGATGATCTGCGCCGCGCCTTCGGTCGACGCGTGGGCGCGATGGGCCGTGCCGAAGGCGTCATTGACGTAGATGTCAGCGTTCTTGGCAAGCTTCGCCGCGAATGCGGGGTCGTTCTTCTCTTCCTCGGCATAGAAACGAAGGTTTTCGAGCAACACAACGTCTCCGGGCTGCAGGATGCCGATGGTTTGGTCAACCTTCTCGCCGATGCAGTCGTCGACGAACGCGACGGGTCGGCCAAGGATCTCCGCGAGGCGTTCCGCCACGGGCCGCAGGCTCTGTTTCGGGTCGCGTTTGCCCTTCGGACGGCCCAGATGGGAGCACAGGATGACTTTCGCGCCGCCTTTGACCAGATAATCGAGGGTCGGCACGGTGGCTTTGATGCGTTTGTCGTCGGTAATCGCGCCAGCCGCATCGAGCGGGACGTTGTAATCCACGCGCACCAGCACGCGCTGGTTGCGGAAGTCCTTCAAATCGGTAATAGAAAGTTTCGACATTATTTTCGAGTCTCCGTAGAACGAACTCTCACGGGGCGCAAGCAGAGTAACGAATCACAGCGGCGAGTCAAACCGAAAAGGACAGCCGCTCTAGCGGCATTTGGTCCGCGCGGTATCGCCGAAACGCTTCGTTCAGGGCAGGATCTTCGCCTTCTTGAGCAGGGAACGGATGCGGTCGTCGAGGGCCTTTTGGTCGGTGGCGAACGAGTAGAGCGCGCTGAGGTTCATCAGCGCGTCGAGCCCGATCTTGCCGGAGGCGAGGCGATCTTTCCATGTTGCGTACACGGGAATCTTTCCATCTTTCAACGCGGTCTGGATATCGGCAGCGGTCCAACGCGGCAGAAAATCGCCGAAACCGGCTTTCTCGAAGTGAGTCTGGAGATCGTCGGGTTTGAGGGCATCCAGATTCTTGCGGAGCAGGTCTTCGACCGCGTCCTTGAACTTCGGCGGGACGATCCAAAGCGTCTCGGCATTGAATTGGGCAAACGTCACGCCAGGAGCAAGCGGGACCTGGGGATCATTGGCGACCTGCGATGTGACTCTTGGCTTGGGATTGGCGCGGTATTCCGCGGCGGCCTTGGTCGGCATGGTGAACACATCCACGCCGGCGAGGTCGGCAATTTGCGGGCCGGAGCGGATGCTGGCGGCGATGAGTTTCGTTTTCGTGCGGCCCGACTTGCGCAGGTCGAGCAACGCGCGTTGCGTGGCCAGCGTCGCTTTCTCGCCGACATTGCGGCCATCACCCAGCTTGTTGTCGGCCACGACGGAATTCAGGCGTCCGAGGAATACGTTCACGTAGTCGGGCTTGGTCAGCAACGACGCGACGTAGTTGTGCCGGGCGGAGAACCCGAGCGTGAAATTGAGCGGGATACCGGCCGCCGCCAGCTTGCGCGCGCTCAGATAACCCGCGGGCGTGAGCGGCACCTTCACGTAAAACCGTTCGGGGCAAATCGCGAAGTAGCGTTTGCCGTAGGCGACCGTGCGGTCGACGTCGCCGGCGAGGTCGGTGTGCAATTCGACGCTGACATTGGCGTCAAACCGGTCCACGAGGCGCAGGCCGTGATGGGCGTTGAGGATGAACGCGATTTCGAGGATGAGATCCTGTTCGCCGATCTTGGGCGCGGCATCGAGGACGACGCGGGCGGCTTTCGCGACGAGATCGTCGTAAATGCCCTTCTGGATTTCCTTGTTGAGCAGCGTGTTGTTGGTCGTCAACGCGTCGAACGACGAGTTCCACAGTTTGCCGGCCTCGTCGATGTCGCCGGTGTCGAGCCACAGGCGGGTGCCGGCGTCGTGTACCTTGCGCCATTCCGGATCGTCTTTGACCGCCACGGCCGGTTTGCCGAACTGGTGGGCAAACCCTTCGCGGGCGAATGCGTGAACGCTGGATTCCAAACTCATCATGGCTAATGCCTCCGTGAAAATGAAAATGTTATACGACCTTCGAGAACGCCAACCAGTATTTGTCGCCGGGATTTGCCCGCGCGTCAAGCGCGAGGAGTCGAGACCGGGCACGAGGTGTTCGGGCGACTCCTGAAATCCCGGCCCGCGCTGGCCGGCACCCTCAGCGATCTGATGGCCAAACGCCGCATGAAAACCGAGGGCATCCTCTCCGATACGCCCGGGCCGAAAACGGCCGCCACCGAAAAGGAATACGCCGCCGGCTTTCAAGCCCGCCTCCGCCAGTGGTTCCGGCTCTAGGGGCGATCCTTTCCAAATACTTTTTGGCGGCTTTTGGCGGTCGGCGGGTCTTTAATAACGAACACAAGATGACCGACAGCCAGAGATTGCTTGCGGATTACGTGACGAATGGCTCGGAACAGGCCTTTCGCGAGCTGGTCACGCGCTATCTCGATCTGGTCTATTCGACGGCGGTTCGCCTGGTCAGTGGCGACGCGCATCGGGCAAAGGATGTGGCCCAGACCGTCTTCGTGGATCTGGCTCGCAAGGCGCCCGGGCTTTCCCACGACGTGATGTTGGGTGGTTGGTTGCATCGCCATACCTGTTTCGTCGCCTCCAAAATCATGCGCGGCGAGCGTCGCCGTCAATTCCGTGAAAGGCAGGCGGTGGAAATGAATGCGCTGCAGGACCACGCGGAGCCGAACCTCACCCAGGTTACGCCCGTTCTCGACGAGGCCATCAACCAACTCGGCGAACAGGATCGCACCGCCATTATGCTGCGCTTCTTCGAGCAACGCGGTCTGCGTTCGGTCGGTGAAGCGCTCGGCAGCACCGAAAACGCCGCCCAGAAACGCGTCACCCGAGCCCTGGAAGAACTTCGCGTCCTCCTCAAACATCGCGGCGTAACTTCTTCTGCCGCAGCCCTGGGAACGGTGCTGGCCAGCGAAGCCATCACCGCCGCCCCGGCCGGACTCGCGGCCACGGTTTCCAGCGCCGCCCTCGCGGGCGCAGCGGCGGGAACCGCGACAACCCTCAGCCTGTTGAAAATTATGACCATGACCAATCTCAAACTCGGCATCAGCGCGCTGGTAGTGGCCGGCGCGACAACGGCGTTGGTGGTCCAGCACCAGGCCCAAACCAAACTGCGCGAAGAAGCCGAGTCCTTGCAGGAACAAGTCACCCAACTGCAATCGGAGAACGGGCGACTGTCCAATCTCGTGGCGCAAGCGAATAATTCTCAGTCGCTTGCCGACGACCAACGAAATGAACTGCTCCAATTGCGCGATGAAGTCACGCGCCTCCGCGCGGACTCTCGGGAGCTGGCTCGGTTGAAAGCGGCCAGTGCTCAAAGCGCAACTGACCCCATGGAAGCGGCGGCCAAGGCGCTACTTGGCAAAATAGATCTGCTCAAACAACGGCTGCGACAAGTGCCGGGCTGGAACATTCCGGAGCTTCAGTATCTCCCTAATAAAACGTGGGTGGACGTTGCTCTGAACAGCAAACTGGAGACGGAGGATGACATTCGCATGGCTCTCTGCAATCTGCGGAGCGCGGCCAAGGGAAAGGTTGCCATGAGCATCAGTTTTGCCTTGGATCGATATACCCGAGCCAACAACGGCCAATTGCCTGCGAGCGTTCCTCAGATACAGCCCTTTTTCGTCTGGTTCAGTCAGACCACCCAGGTGGGACCGGAAATCTTTGAAACGCCAGCGCCAGATTTCAATCCCGGCGCGGTAGACGCCGTTCTCCAGCGATACGAGATGCTGAAGACTGGCAACGTGAGCGACTTGCAGACAAACGATATGGTGCTGGCCGAAAAAGCCCCCGTTGACAGTAAATACGACTACATCTATGAAATCGGCCTGACAGGCGCAAAGTCACACCCCGTAAGTGACAGTATCCGCTACGGTGCAAACTCCACAGAAACCTGGGCTCCATGGCAGCCGCCCGATACCAAATAGTCGCCGGAGGTGGCGAGAGAGTCATTGGAAGCGAACGGCTTCACCTCGCGCTTTGCTTTTGGATTGGACGTATCCTTCGGGCCATCAAAAAGAGGTCGCGGCAGCGGTCGCCTTACTCACCCCGTCGATTTCTCGCACTCCGCGCTTGCATCGGAATCGGCCGATGCGGTAGCATCGCATCGCTCTGCCAAACACGGCAAACAACGGCGGCGTTGGCATGATTGTCGAGCAGATGGCCACCAATCGGGTCGGAAGAACATTCTTCTGCGTGGCGTTCCGCAGCCCCGCAGCGCGCGCATTCCCTGACTTCATCGCATCACCTGCAGACAGTTCTGTCACACCGTTGCATTGTCGATGGTCAGAGCCGATGGCATCCGTGGCATTGAGACCATCCACCCATAGGAGGATTCGGAAATGAATCGCGTTACCTTCGGTACGACATGGCTGCGAAACGTCCTGCTGCTCGCCGCGACGATGGCCCTCGGCCCCATCGCGTTCGCCCAATCGAGCGCCTACTACGTCGGGTCCCAGAAGTGCAAGGATTGCCACGGCCAGGAGTACGCCGTCTGGGAAGCCTCGAAGCACGCCAAGGGCTACGCCGACATCGCCTCCCGCGACAAGAACCAAGCGATCATCAAGGCCGTCGGCGGCAGCACGATTATGCGCAAAAACGCCGTGTGCCAGCAATGCCATTTCACCGCCGAGCAAGCCGACGCCGATTCCCCGCCCACCGTGAAATCGGGCGTGTCGTGCGAACGCTGTCACGGCGCGGCGTCCGACTGGATCAACGTTCACAATGATTTCGGCGGCGCGGACGTAAAATGCGAGGCGGAAACCCCCGACCACCGCGAGCAGCGAATCAAGAACGCGATGGCGAAAGGCTGGCGCAACCCGCACGAGAAGGTCGATATCGCTTTCAATTGCATGTCCTGCCACGGCCTGACGCGTGACAGCGTGTCAGGCGCGGACGTGGCGAAAATGCTCGATGCCGGCCATCCGCTCGAAGCGGATTATGAACTGGTGCAGTACTCCCAGGGGACCGTTCGCCACCGCTTTTATCCGAGCGCCCCATGCGCGAAGGACAACACGGTCAACAAGGAGATGACCAATCCCGAGCTGGCCCAGTGGTACATCATCGGCCAGGCGGCGAAACTCGTGTCGGCCACCAGCGCCGCGGGCAAGACCGACCACCCGAAGTACAAAGCCGCCCAGCAAAAACGCATCGACGACGCCAAAGCCGCGCTCGGCCGAGTCTCGAGCGTGCCGGAAGTCAAAGCGTTGCTGGATGCCCCGTCCGAGGACAACGCGCGGAAAGTCGAGGCGGCCATCGCCAAGAGCGACCTGTACGACAAAGTAAAGGACCTGCTGCCGGCCCCGTCGACGTACAAATGACGGCCAGCGCCGGCCCCATCATGCGCGATCGCCCGCGTGGAACGGCATCGGGGGTTGCCCGCGGTCGCCGTCGGTTTTGTCGGACGAAGCCAACGCCCCGGGGGACGAATGCCTGTGCCTGACACGTCAGTCCAGATCAGCCTGATGGACCGTCCACAACGGTGGTCGACCCCGTTCGGCGAGGAGATGAGCGAAGCCGATGTCGACGCCATTCTCCAGCACCCGCTGTTCGCCAACATTGATCCCGATCCGCTGGCGAGACGCGGCATCCCGTTGCGGGGCCTGATCCAGAATGACACCCGCTTGGTGTCCTGCCCACCCGGCGCCATCGTCGTGCGCCAGGGCGACTACGGGAATTCCGCATTCCTGGTCCTCAAGGGTGATTGCCAGGTAATATTCGATCTGCCACCGGAGATGCTCGGACGCCTCCCCGCCCACAAAAAATTGTTGTGGGGATCGTTCGCGCAATTGTGGTCGCGGCACACTTCCGAAATGCGCGATACGTCTGCCTACGAATCCGTTGCGGGGTCCGGCATCAATCCAGCGGGCGCTCCAACCGTCTTCTTGCAGGACATTCCCGCAGTGCTTCAGGAACACAAGAATGTTGTGCTGCACGAGGGCGCGCTCTTCGGGGAATTGGCCGCGCTGGGCAGGATTCCGCGCGTGGCCACGGTCGTTGCCGCCACCGATGCCACCCTGCTTGAAATCCGCTGGCAGGGATTGCGCGACCTGCGTCGCGCCTCGCCGCAATGGCAAAAGAGCATCGACGATACCTACCGCAAAAACGCTCTTAACAGCCACCTCCAATCGACGCCCATCTTCAAACGCCTGGCCGACGCCGAACTCGAGGAACTCGCCCGCGCCACCCTCTTCGAGACGTACGGCGCGTTCGATTGGTTCGCCTCGTACATGCAATTGCGGGATTCAGCCGCCGCCGGCGGTGATCTGCAGGAGCCGGTCATCGTCGCGGAAGGAGATTACGCCGATGGCCTCCTGCTCGTTCGCGCCGGGTTCGCCCGCGTGACTGCGAAGTTGGGAAATGGACAGCGGACGCTGACCTATCTGGGCGCGGGCGACGTCCACGGCCTTGAAGAGTTGTACGAGAGCTGGCGGACGCAATCCAAAATCCCGCTGGCCACATCGCTCCGCGCCGTCGGTTACGTGGATGCCCTGCGCGTTCCCACCGCCCTGCTCGAAAAATTCGTCTTTCCCAAAATGGCGCCACCGGAGAAGAAGCTCGCCGACCGTCTCCACCGGCCCCTGTCCGATGACGCGCTGCAGGAATGGCTCGTCCACGAGCGGTTCATCAACGGCACGAAGGCCATGGTGATCGACCTCGACCGCTGCACGCGCTGCGATGATTGCGTACGCGCCTGCGCGGCGTCCCACGACGGCAATCCGCGGTTTTTGCGGAACGGCAAGACGTTCGATCATTGGATGGTCGCCCACGCCTGCATGCACTGCGCCGATCCGGTCTGCATGATCGGGTGTCCGACGGGCGCCATCCATCGCAACATCGAAGGCGGCATGGTCGTCATCAACGATCTCACCTGCATCGGCTGCGGCACGTGCGCCAGTTCCTGCCCCTACCAGAACATCTTCATGGTCCCCATTCGCGACCTGACCGGGTCGCCCGTTCTCGATACCGAAACGCGCAGCCCGATTCTCAAGGCCACCAAGTGCGATCTGTGCGCAGAACAACGAAACGGGCCGTCCTGCGTCCGCGCCTGCCCGCACGACGCGCTGTCCCGCACGGATTTCCTGGACCCGGCGATGTTTCAATCGGAACGCTCGTGAATCCGCTCCGCAAACAACGATGGGTCGCGAACGCCGTCGTATGGTCGGTGGCCGCCGCTGTGGTGCTGGTTCTCTGGCTCGATGTGTGGTCGCGTCGGCGTCACCTCCAAAACACCTCGACGGTGACCGGCTGGTGTTTGTTGATCGTCATCTTCGTGCTGGCCGGGTTCAACGGACGCAAGAAACTTTCCGCATTGCCGCTCGGCCGGGCCTCGTGGTGGCTGAGAGCCCACGTTGCCGGCGGGATCGCGACCCTGGCAATCTTTTGGCTGCACACGGGCACGCTCTGGCCCGCGGGCGGTTATGAACGCGTCCTCGCCGCGCTGTTTTATGCCGTGAATGTCAGCGGCCCGGCCGGTCTGGCCCTCCAAAAACTGTATCCGCAATCGCTCACGCGTTCCGGCGTCGAAGTGATCTTCGAGAGGATCCCCGAAGAAGTGGCGTCGTTGCGGGAACAGGCCGAGGGCGTGGTGGCGGAATGCACCACGGCCACCGCCAGCGGCGTCCTCGCCGAGCATTATCTCGAAAGCTTCGACTGGTTCTTTCGCCGGCCGCGGTTCGCGATGAGCCATGCCGTGGGCGGCGAAAACGCCCGCGCCTGGCTCCGAAACGAAAGCGCGACGATCACCCGCCAGCTCGACGCGAAGGAACAGGAGTATCTGCGAAAACTGACCGCGCTCGCCGAACAGAAGATCAATTTGGATTTCCATTACGTCGCGCAACTGCTCATGAAATGCTGGCTGGTGGTCCATGTGCCCCTGGTCGCGGCGATGATCGCCCTCGCCCTGTGGCACACGCTCGTCGTGTACGTCTACATCCTGTGAACGCGCCCCAATACGAACGGCCCAATGGGAAGTATCGGTGCGGACGATTGTCCCTCTGGGGAAAATCGTGCGCGGCGGGACCGTCCCCCGGCGGCAAATGCGGCGGCGTGGCCGATTGCATCCCGCGCCGCAAATGCGTGGACCGCGAAAAAGGGATTTACGTGTTCGAATGCGCGCAGGCGGCGGAGTTCGGCGGAAAATGCCGGCCCGGCCCGCTTCCCGATGGCCACTGCTCGCAGACCCATCCGCCGTGTTGTCCGCAACCGACCTTGCGGCTCTGGCGGGGACGGTTCACGGTGCTGGCCGCCGCGGGCACGGCTTCGGCGATCCTCGCCATGGTGTTCCTCGGCAGCGCCAAACCCTACGACCACGGGCCGATTTCGTCCGTGCATGCCGTGTTCACGGCGACACAGGGCTGCCAAGGTTGCCATACCGGCCGCATCGGCAACTGGAACGGGTTCATCGCGTTCCATGGGAAACACGAATTCGTCGCGAAATGCGCCGCGTGCCACAAGTTCAATGCCGCGTGGAGCACGGCATTGACGACCTCGACGCCTCACTCGGATGACCGGCTCCGCCTCGTTGCCGCCACGGCACACAATGCGCCGTTCGGACTGACCAACGGCGTCAGCGCGGTGTCCTGCGAACAATGCCACGTCGAGCATCACGGCGGCGCGAAACCGGTTCTGCGCGTCACCGACCAGACGTGCAACGCCTGCCATCACGTCCAGATCGCCAGTTTCTCCAACGGACACCCGTCGTTCGGCGATGATTATCCGCGAACGGCGCGCCCCACGATCCGGTTCGACCATCAGAAACATTATGCCGATCACTTCAAGGACCCGCAGAAGAAAGCCTTCGCGCCGACCAGTTGCCTCGCCTGCCACCAGTTCTCCTCGGCATCGGGCCGGTCGATGCGGACGGCGGGGTTCGATACCGCCTGCGCCGCGTGCCACGCCGACCAGATTCGCGACGATGCGTACGATCTGCCGTTGATCAGCGTGCCGATCCCGATTCCCGAATTGCGCGGTGATCCCGACGGATACCATTTCACCAGTTTCATGGAAGGCGTGCTGGACGCCGGCACTTCCGCGGCCAGCCGCACACAGGCCGTGGCGACGCTCCTGCAACAACTCGAAGGCGCCGGGCTGGGTGCGTTGAGCAATCTCGTCGTGTCCAACGGTCTCGCGCGTTCGCCCGATCAAGTGGGTCCGCTGTTCGCCGGACTGCAATCGGCGTCCCTCGCGCCCGTGGCCAGTGCGTGGAACACCGGCAGCACCAATTCCCAGGTGGAGGCCGGGATAGTCATGAACGCCCTGTCTCCCGCCAGTGGCTGGTACTGGCGGGAAGTGCCGCAGGATAGTTGGAATCTTTCCTACAAACCCGCCGGACACGCCGATCCTGTCGCCAAAGCATGGATCGAGATGGCGGCCCAAACACGCGGCGGAAAGAATCTCGATAAACTACGAAGTGAAATCCTCTGGCCCGCTTCCCCGGGAGACTCCAAACCAGGACGATGCATGAAGTGCCACACGATGGAGTCGACCAATCACCTGGTCCCCCTTCGTCGCGGTAACCACCCGCACATTGCGCCGGGGGCGTTCGAATTGCTCGCCGTTGTTCATTGGAAGTATCCGAACGAATCGCCAAGCCCACTCACCGTCTTCAATCACGATCGGCATATCGGGCTGGCGTCATGCGAAACCTGTCACGTGATGGGCGGCGTCAAGAAGGCGGCCGGCGATTTCCAACCCGTCCGCAAAGAAACCTGTCTCGCGTGCCACAACGCCGAAAAAGTCCGCCAGGATTGCCTGCTCTGCCACCGCTACCATACCGAGCCGAAACTGGTCGCGGCGGCGGCATCCAGCGTAAGCAAGTGAAATTGACGCGGCGAATCCGGCGTTACCACACGCCGGTGCGGAGATACTCATCGATGGCGGCGGCGGCCTTGCGGCCGGCGCCCATGGCCAGAATCACGGTGGCGGCGCCGGTGACAATGTCGCCCGCGCCGAACACGCCCACTTTCGAGGTCTTGAGCGTTTCGGGATTGGCTTCGATGTAGCCACCCTTGCGCGTCTTGAGATCGGGCGTGGTGGATTGCACGAGCGGGTTGCTGCTGGTGCCGACAGCGATGATCGCCACGTCCAGCGGCAACTCGTACTCCGAGCCTTTGATCGGCACGGGACGACAACGCCCGGACTCGTCGGCGGGGCCAAGCTCCATCTTGATGCACCGCGCGGCCCGCAACCAGCCCTTGTCGTTGCCGAGGAACTCGATGGGATTGTTCAACAACAGAAACTGGATGCCTTCTTCTTTGGCGTGCTTGACCTCCTCGGCGCGGGCAGGCATTTCGGCCTCGGACCGCCGATAAATGACGTAGGCGTTCTTCGCACCGAGCCGCAACGCGCTGCGGATGGCGTCCATTGCCGTGTTGCCGCCGCCGACCACGGCCACGTTCCGGCCGCGGCAATCGTAAATCGGCTCATCGTACTCGGGGAATTTGTAGGCCTTCATCAGGTTGACGCGGGTGAGGAATTCATTCGCCGAATAAACGCCGCACTGGTCTTCGCCGGGCATGCCGAGGAACTGCGGCAGTCCTGCGCCCGTGGCGACCAGCACCGCGTGGTAGCCTTCTTCGCCAAACAGTTCGTCCACCGTGACCGTCTTGCCGACGACGACGTTCTTCTGAAATTCGACGCCCATTTTTTGCATGTTCTCGACTTCCTGACGCACGATCTCTTTCGGAAGCCGAAACTCGGGGATGCCGTAAATCAGCACGCCACCGATCTCATGCAACGCCTCGAACACGGTGACTTGATGCCCCTTCTGGATCAGATCGCCTGCGGCGCTCAGGCCCGCCGGGCCGCTGCCGACGATCGCGACTTTCCTGCCCGTGGCCGGCGCGATGGCCGGCAACCCGATCTTGCCGCTGTCGCGTTCGTAATCCGCCACGAACCGTTCGAGGTACCCGATGCCCACCGACCCGAACTTCTTGTTCATAATGCACGTGCCTTCGCACTGGTCTTCCTGCGGACAAACCCGGCCGGTGACGGCGGGCAGGATGTTGTCCTCGCGAATCTTGGCAGCCGCCGCGAGATAATCGCCCGTAAGCACCAAGGCGATGAAATCCTTCACCTTCACGCCAACGGGACAACCGTCGATGCACTTCGGGTGGGCGCATTCGAGGCAGCGCATCGCCTCCTGCGTGGCCAGGTGAAAATTGAGGCCGAGATTGACCTCCGTAAAATTCTGCCGTCGATGCTCCGGTTCCTGCTCGGGCATTTTCTGCCGGGGAATTGCGGTGCGTTCCTTGGGTTTCAGGGGATTGGCCATAACAGACTCAACGCGGCGCAATATCCTCGAGTTGGCATCGGTGGTGGACCAGGTCCAGGTCGGCTTTCGGGTCGGAGACAAACCGCTCGAGCGCCTGGCGCTCAGAGTCGCGGTACATGGCGTTGCGTTTGGCCAGGCCGGCGAAGTCCACCTCATGCGCGTCGAATTCCGGGCCGTCCACGCAGGCAAACTGGCTGCGGCCCGCCACCTGCACGCGGCAACCGCCGCACATGCCGGTGCCGTCCACCATGATCGGGTTAAGGCTGACGAGCGTCTTGATGGCGTGGGGGCGCGTCGTCTCGGCGACCGCGCGCATCATCGGGATCGGGCCGATGGCCAGCACCAGATCGATCTTCCCCGCGCCCGCGATCAACGCCTTCAGTTTGTCCGTGACCAATCCCTTTTCGCCGTAGCTGCCGTCGTCGGTGGTCACAAACACCTCGTCGCTGATGGCGCGGGCCTCGTCTTCGAGGATGAGAAGGCCTTTGGTGCGGGCGCCGAGGATGGTAATGACGTGATTGCCGGTTTGCCGAAGGGCCTTGGCGGTCGGATAGGCGATCGCCGTTCCCACGCCGCCGCCGATGACCACCACCGTCCCGAACAACCGGATTTCCGACGGCTTACCGAGCGGCCCGACCACGTCGGGGATGACATCGCCCGCGTTCAATTGGTTCAGGAGCTTCGTCGTCTTGCCAATGCCCTGGACGATGAGCGTGATCGTGCCATCCGTCGGATTGGACTCGGCAATGGTCAAGGGGATGCGTTCGCCGTGCTCGTGAATGCGAACGATCACGAACTGGCCGGGCTGCTGTTTCCGCGCAACGCGCGGGGCCACGACACGGAACAACTTGACGTCCGGTGCCAGGAAACGCGCTTCCGCGATGGTAAATCCGTCGGTTAACATGACTAAAGCCAGGCATTATAACGCCCCGGCGGTTTCCCGGCAAGCGCAGACGTTCATGTGCCGCGGATCCGTTGGGGTCTGGCCTTCCGAATTGTGCTCGACGCGACTGGCCGCCGGGACTAGGGTTTTCGGCAACAGGAGGTAGTCTATGAGAAGCACAGTGTTGTGTTTGGCTGTGGCTGTCGTTGGGTGGATGGTGTGCGGGAGTTCACGCGTGGCCTTCGCTCAGGAGGCGACGGAACATCAGGCAACCCAACACGACGAAGGCATGGCACCGCCGCCGTTCCAGCATCCCGACGGTGCGGGCAGGCCGACGCCCATCGTGCGCGTGCTCTGGCCGGGCAACGACACGAAGTCGGAGATTCGGTGCATTCTGGGAATCCTCCGGGCGATCCTGGTGGTGTGGATGGTTTGCAACGTGTTGTTGGCTTCGTGGATCTTCACGGATATCCGAAAGCTCGGGCAAGGGCACGGGATTTTCATCGCCCTGGCGTTGCTGGCCGGTTTTCCGGCGGCAATCTTGTACGCCGTGGTCAGGATCGGCGACAAGAAGGGCTAGAAGCCGGGTCGTGGCGGGACCCAAGGCCCGTTCCCACCGGTGAATCGGGCTGGTGACCGCTCGCAATTGCTGTAAACAGAGCCGAGGCGCGGCGTCTGCGTGGGCAGCTTCCGCGCCTATCGGTTGGGCTCTCGCATGTGCCACGGGTTTTTAGAATCCCGGCACGCGTTTGAATGGAGCACCAGCCGTGCCGCCGCTACGCGTCGAGCGTGAGATCGGTGGTAGGGACGGCGCAGCAGGTAAGGCAGGAACCGGCTTCGCAGGAGCAATCGGGCGGATTCAGGTACGAGAATTTTCCATCGCGGACGGCGACCTTGCAGGTGCCGCAAGCGCCGCGTCGGCAGCCGGAATCGATCGTCACGCCGTGGCCCGATGCGAAATCCAGCAACGATTGCATCTTCTGGTCCCACGCCAGCACCTTGCCCGAGCGGGCGAAATTGATCTGGAACGTCTGGGCGGTTGTGGCCACGGCGGCGGGAGCGACCGCAGGCGCGACGGCCTTGACGGAGGCGGGGCCGAACGCCTCGAAATGGACGTGGTCATCGGGCACGCCCCATTCCTTGAGGCCCTGCGTGAGGGAACTCATCATCGGCGGCGGACCGCAGATGTAGAAGTCGTACGCGGTCGACGGCAACAATTGTTTGAATAACTTCACGCTGACGCGTTCGGCGTGATGATAGTCGCGACCGGCCTTATCGTCGGGGCCGGGATCGCTGTAGCAGATGTGGAGGCGGATGTGCGGGTTCTTGGCGGCGATTTCCTCGAGGTGCGCCTTCTGGATGTGCTCGCCGCTGTTGCGCACGCCGAGGAAGAACCACGCTTCGCGCCGCGAGCCGCTCTGGGCGACCGCGTTGAGCATACTCAGCATGGGCGTGACGCCGACGCCGCCCCCGACGAGCACCACGGGCGTGCGCGCGGTCATATCGAGATAAAAGCGGCCACTGGGAACCTTGACGTCGAGGATGTCGCCCTCATTGACCTGTTCGTGAAAAAACGTCGAGACCAAGCCGGGCGGAGTGCCGGGTTTATCCGGCGGTGGCGGGAACTTCTTGATGGTGACGCGATAATAATCACAGGTCGGCGCGGGAGCGTCGGAGAGGGAATAACAGCGAATGACCGGAGCGCCCTGGCCGGGGATGCGGAGTTGGAACGTGAGGAACTGTCCCGGGTGAAATGGCGGAAGCGGCTTGCCGTCGTGCGGGGCGAGGTAGAACGAGCACACGTCCCGGCACTCCTGGACCTTGCGTTTCACGATGAACTTGCGCGGGCCGCTCCACGTCCGTTCCCGCGTTTCCTGCACGACCTTGCGTTCCTCGAGCAGGAGATCCAACCGCGCGCGCAAGACCGCCTGTTCGGCCGCCGTGGATTTCGCCGCGAGCCGGGAGCGCTGGAGCTGGCTGATCGTCAGGACCACCACGTACACCACGCTGGTGGCGAAGCAAAGTAATGCGGCGGTTGCGACGACCTGACCCATGATCGAAATCTATCAGAACTTCATGCGCACTTCCACCCGCGCGCCGGACGAATCCCTCGCGAAATCGCGCCAGTCATGCATCACGTCGGCCCGGAAAATCCACGCGTTGGAGAGCGTGTACTGGAACCGCGCGCCGACGCCGAACTCGTCGCCGAGTGTCGTGTCGCGGTTCGGGCCGGTGTCATCCATGACCTTCACCACGGCGGTTTCGAGGACGAGTTGGCCGACCTGCAAACCGACCTGTTCGCCCGGCGGCCCGAGCAATTGCTGGTCCTGGCGATGCACGATGTCCACGAGGTTCCGCCAATGCCGCTCGACGTCGATCGGGCTCAGCGTGGGGAAGAAGATGTGCTCGACGCCGAACGCGCCGCCGTAGCGGTTGGCCGCCGTCGCATTCAACGTCGGCAACCCGGTCAAGCCGTCGGTTTCGAACAGGATGCCGGTGTTCACCAGCACTCCTCCCGTGCCCGGGCCGCGCGCCAGCGGCTGCGGGCGGTCGAACCCCGCGAAAAGATTCAGGTAGGGCAACAGGAAATACGGACTGTCGCCGATCAGCGAATTCTCCATCAGCAACAATTCGCCTTTGGCGGTCGGTTGCACGCCCGCATCGGTCTTCTGGCCCTCGTTCAGGATGAACCGCAACGAGTTCGACCACCAATCACGGTAGCGGCGCGAATAGGCGATGGCGAAATTGTGGTAGGACAAATCGTCCAGGCCGCCGTTGGCCTTGGTGTACCCGTACCCGATCTCGAAGTAGCCCTGGAGAGCCTCGATGAACGCGTTGAACCCGACCAGGTCGTTGTGGAGGGCGGGCTGGCCATTATTGATGATCGCCGGGGAATCGACCTGGTCGACGCCGCCGAAGAACGTGATGTCGAAATTGCTGATGTCGAAGAACGTGCTGTGTTTGGCGGGGATCGTGAACGCGCCTCCGAGGAACGCGTCCTGCACCCAGATCCCGTTTTGAAACAGCAACGGAATCAAGCCGACCGTGAACGGCAGGTCCAACGCGGTTTCGTGGTCGGTGATGCCCGCGGTGATCCGCGCCAGGTCGCCCTCGAAGAAATAGGCCAGCGGATTCGGGTTGAAGATACCCTGCGCGTCGTGGTCGTTCCCGTCAAAATCCACACGGGTCAACTCGCCGTTGCGCTCGAACGGCCGGAGGAAAACGTGGAACCGCTCCGTCGCGGTCAATTTCAGGTCGATATCGAGATCGACGCGCGTGGCGACGGTTCCCAGGTACTTGCCGCCGTTATCGTCCTGGCCCACGGCAGTCCGCCAGTCGCCGAACACCTGCAGGTCGGCGAGCATCAGGTTCTTTTTGCCGAGGATGGTGGGCGACTCCTGGAACGGGCCCTCGACGTAGAGTTCGCGGCCCAATTCCAACAGCGGGCGTTGGGTGATGATCGGCCATTTGTATCCGTAGATGCCGGTGGCCTCCGGCGCGTTGTACGTGTCGGGACCGTAGTACGGCCCCGGCAGGAACATGTTGGTGATATCGGTGGACGACGGCAGCGGAACCGCCTCAGGCGACATCTGGGGGAGTTTTTGATCGTCAGCAAACGCCGGTCCGCTGACGAGGATTCCACCCGCGCAAACCAACAGCCCGACCAGACGCGCCGGATTGATCCCGTGATTACGACCCGATACACGAGGCGGCGCCATGATCTTCAATCTCGTATCTCCTGTTCGTGTCGTCATTGCACGTCAAACTCGACGGCGTAGGCATGAACGTTTGCGGTGCGCTCATTCATCAGTTTCTGCATTTCGAGCGTCGAGCGGCAAAACCGCATGAAGTAAATGGGCTCGGCGCGGCTGCGCAGGCGGATCGCCAGTTTGTACTGCCCCGGTGTTTGCATCAGGGCGGCGGGGACGGTGTATTTTGCGAGCCGGCTGCCCAGCGGCGGCAGGCTGCGTTGTTCCATACGGACAAAGGGCGGATGATTCAGGACGGAGACGGGCTGGCCCCCGGGGCGGACGAGGGGCAACTGATCGAAATCAAGGTTCACGGGCAGGTACATCTCGCGGTCCGTTCCCTTGACGTTGGTGGTGAGGAATTTGGATTGCAGGTTGAACAATTGCTCGTCGTACCCGATCTGGTTGCTGTGGACGAAATCGGAGTGCAGATCGCAGAAATCGCCGTGGTCGTCCACGTAGCCCGATTCCCAGACATTGCTGCCCTCGGGACTGATGAGGGCGACGTCCAACCAGATTTCCGGTTGCGCCCCGAGCGATCCCGACGGGAAGTTGTGGCCTGGATTCAGGTTGGTGACCTTGTAGTAAAACTTCAGCGGCCGCCCGAGCCGGGGTTTATCGCGGAAGAACGGCCCGTCGAGCCGGGAGCTGTTAGCCATGATGCGGTCGCGCTGCTTGAGTTTTTTCTGCAGGGCTGCGAGGTTATTTTGGATGATGTCGTACGCCTGGCTGCGGTCCTTGTCGATCCACGCCGGCGCGATGCCGTTGGTCTTGATCTTCCCGGCGGACACCAGGCTTTCGAAGTCATCCGAACCCCACACCAGCGTCTCATTCGTCTTGGTTCCGTCGTCGTTCGCGATTTGGTACGAGGTCGGCAGCCAGTTGAACGCCATCCAGTCCTGGATGGTGAAAGCTTTGGCCTGATCGAGATTGTTCTTCGCCGGATGCGGAAAGATTCCGGGGTGGGCGATGGCGTAGCCGGGCCCGGGGAACGAGTGATCGTGGTGGGCCCGCTTCTCGCCGATGGGCTGGCCGCTGACAATGGCGGCGTTGTCCAGATCGAATCCAGTTGCGAGGCCGGGGTCCTTGCCCATGTGGCAATCCTGGCAGGTGATGCCTTTTTGGGCGGCAGGCGAGGCGCGGTACTGTTCCCAGACGACTTCGAGTTTGATCTGGGGTTGGACGGCCACCTGATGGCACGAGATGCAGAAATCCGAGCGGGTTATCTGGGCGAAGTGGAAGATGTTGGTGTGGATGTCCTGCCCGGCGCCACCGGGTCCCGTCTTCACCTTGTACTGGTCGCGTTTCGCGATCACGTCTTTCAGCGTCGAGCCATCGCCGCCACCGGTCATGGGATCGTAAATCGAGCCCGGAACGATCCGTCGCTCGCCGTTCACGCGGTTGTATTCCTCCTGGATCCGGTGGCAGGTGATGCAGGTCACGCCTTCGCGCGCGACCTCGGTGCGGTCCCACAGTGGGACGTAGCGTTTTTCGCCCATCGACGTGCTGACGGTGGAATGGCAGCGCATGCAGAAATCCCCGACGGTGCCCTCGGCGAGTTCGTTGATGCGCTGCTCGAACTTGTTGAACATCGGGGAAATGGACGCGTAGGCATGGGCCGAGGAGCGCCATTCCTCGTAGATGTGCTCGTGACATTTGGCGCAATCCATCGCGCTGGGATACTGCTTTTCGGCGAGCAACTCGGCATGCGGATCGACCGTCTTGCTGTCCCCCCCAGCGCGTTGACGTTCGCGATGGCGGCCAGCAGGACACCGCCCCACAACGCCACGCTCCAGCGCTGAGTTGGACGCTTCCCCCTTCTCCCCGGTTGTCGACGCCTCATCGTCACCGGCTCCTTCCATCAATCGATCAGGTCACACTGGCCGCCCGCGTCACCTAGAACGGGTTTTTCAGCCCCTTCGGGAGCTTGCATTTCTGTGTACTGATCTTGATCTTGTCCTGGCCCTCGAAAATGCTTGTACCGACGACGGCACCGTTCGTGCCGATGATATTCATTGTGCCGTTCACGGTCAGCACCTTAACCTCGCCGTTCTTGACGGTCCTCAGGCTGGCGATGAGTTGATTCACATCGAACTCGACAACCAGATCCGGGATTCCATCCTTCTTCCTCTTGGGGCAGCCCTTCGTGTACACGAACGGGACTGCCACATCGGCGATGAAAGAGTTGGTGTCGGCGAGCACGCCGTTCAATGTCACGCTGGCGGGGATGATGTTGCTGACATTCAGCGATTGAGTCCCCACGATTGCCACCTGGATCACACCGCCCTCGTTGGTATTGACCACGTTCGGGCAGAACCCCGGGGCGATATCCACGATGACCTGCTGTGGGGCCGTGATCGTCACGGTAAACGTGCACGAAGCGGCGTTCCCCGCGCCATCGACGGCGGTGCACACCACCGGGGTCGTCCCCATCGGGAAGATCGAACCCGAGGCCGGAACGCAGGTGACGGTTGTCGTGGCCGAGCAACTGGCGGTGGCCGTCGGCGTGGGGAATGTCACCACCGCGGACGACGACGATGACCCCACGGCGTTGGTAATGTCGGCCTGGCAGGTAATCACCGGCGGCGTGGTATCCGCCACAATGAAGCTGGTCGTGCAATTGGTGGAATTGCCCGCCTCGTCCATCACCGTGATCGTCACCGTATTCGTCCCCAGGAACGCAATGGCGCCGTTGGTGGGTAACTGGGTGATGACGAGATCGGCGGAGGGCGTGCAATTGTCGGTGGCGACGACCGCGCCGGTGAAATCCGGCACGACAGCCTCGCAGTTGGTGTCGGCCGAGGCAGTGATTGACGCGGCGCACTGCGAAATGGTTGGCGGCTGATTGTCCACCACCTGGAGGCACGCGGAAAACTCGGACGTATTGGAACTGCTGTCGCTGGCGGTGGCGGTGATGAATTCGCCCACCAGGTCGGCGTTCGTAAAGGCGACGCTGAATGTGGCGCCGCCACTCGTGTCCGTGGTGACATCGGCAGATCCGACAAACACCTGGCCCTGACCAAAGCCGGACGGATCGCAGTCAATGTTGGCGAAGAACTCGAGGTGCGCGGTCGTGGCGCTGCCGGAATTGGTGATGGATCCCTGGATGAGCACGCCGCCGTTGGAGCAGGTGGCGGCGGTGAGCACGGGGAAATTCTGGAAATTGTTCGGGCCCGAGGGGAAGACGCCGAACGCGTGGTTCGGGGTGACGCCGTCGGCGCCGAGATCGATGCCCAGCACGGCGTTGGAGAAGATCGAATCCCCAAAGATGGCGTTATCCACGGCGTTGCTGACCACGGTCACGCCATTGCTGCCGTTGAACGCGATGGTGTTGCCCTGACCGGCCGATGTTCCGCCGATCAGATTGCCCGAGGCTTCCAGGATGGTCCCATCGATTAGAATACCCGACTCGGTGTTGCTGAGAGCATTCGTGCCCGCAGCGTCCGTTCCGATGAAGTTGCCCTGCACGATATTGTCGTCGGCCGGAAGAAGGAGCACTTCGGCGGAAAAGGCGCTGGCACCGGCGATTTTGATCCCGTTGCCCGTATTTCCGATGATGACGTTACCGGCGCCTGAGGCCGGTCCGCCGATGACGTTGGCAATCCCGGAAACAACCACGCCATCCCCCGCGTTGCTGGAGATCGTGCTGGAGACGAGATGGTTGGTATTGCCGTCCAGAACCAATCCGTCGGCGCCATTGGCCGATAAGGTGTCGCCGGAGAAGACGTTGTTGTTGTTCGTGATTCCCGTGGAGACGCCCACGTTCACCCCGACATCGAGATTGGAGACGATCGTGCTGTTGACCAGGGCGTTACCGGACCCAGCGATATCGACGCCGTCAGCGAGGTTGGCGGATATGGTGTCGTTGGAGAACGTGTTGTTATCGCCGTCGATCAGCACGCCGCCGCCGATGTTTAACGAGATGATGTTGCCCACGAAGCTATTCGTGCCGCCGGCGAGGTTCACACCGTGTCCGCTGTTGGTCGATATCAGGCTGCCGGTGACGCTGTTGTTCCCGCCGAAGACCTGGACACCGTCCCCGTTATTATTCGTGATCACGTTCGCTACGCACGTGTTGGACGAGCCAAAAAGCTGGATCGCCGTGCCGTTGAGGACGAAGACGTTGCCGGTAATGGAATTGGCGTTGCCGCTGCAACCGACGCCGATGAAATTATTGCTCAGTACGTTCTCCGAAACCGTCGTGCCGTTCGTGATGGACACGCCGGCACCGTTGAAATTCTGGATGTTCAAACCCTGAACGGAGCCGGCGACAGCAAAGATCAACCCGGTCGCAACCACCCCTTCGCCGACGAAATTTCCGTCCAACGCGATCAACAGCGTACCCGGGCTGGCACCCGACTCGGTGAACCCATTGATGACGAACGTGTTGGTGATGGCCGGCAGGCTGGTCTGCGGGGCGATGGTTTTCACGGTGCCATCGAACGGCGGGATGGCGAAGTTGATGGTGACGGGCGGAGGGCTGGTATTGCCCTGGAGGATGACCTGATCCAAGGCTCCCGGAACGCCAATATCTATGGTGGTCACGGTGAGGGTGGTGGCGAACGCGCTGGAGCGATCAAGCCCGGGATAGAAAAGAGCGAGCACGGCGGTCAGCAGCAGGCCGCAACCGAATCGCAGAGGGGTTCTCATGGCGCTTGTTTTCGTAATACCCAGTCTTCTCCAAATCCATTCCGCAACCGAATCACACCAGATCAACCGCCACCGGAATCACGCCAGCGAAAACGGCGCGGGGTCGATCCCGACCCGGTTCATCGCGTCTTACTCTCCAGCCGCGCCACGTGGTTTCCGGCAAGTAACAAATGCCCCGGTGATTGTCAAACGAATTTGGGGGCGGCGAAGGCCGTACCGATGGCGTTACGGTGACTTGTCGACGGTAACGCAATCGTCGCTAACGAAGTCGGCTGGTGACTTTACGGACGGTGGAAGGCCGGGTGGGGTGATGGGTTTGTCTTTGGATTCTTTGTCGGCGAGTTCGAGATTGAGCTTCAGGAGGAAGGCGAGGATGTCTTCGGTGTCGGTCATGCCGTAAGCGCGGCGGACGGTGGCGTCCAGCATCTCATGGGCGTGGCGCAAACGGTTGTCGCCGGGGGTGTCGAGGGTCCGGTAGAGTTCGCGAAGCGGCCACTCGTTTTTCTCCATGATGAACCGGCGAAGCTGGCGAAGTTCGCGCGCGGCTTTGACGACGGCCTGCACTTGCGCCAATGTTGGTTTCTGCGGCCACGGAAACGAGTCGAATACGGTGTCGGACGTGTAGCGGAAATCGGCCTTTAGTGTCGAGCACCGGGCCTTAAACCATTCCCAGTGGATACCGGATTGCAAAATTCCGAAGGAGTAGTCGTCGGGGAGCGTGAAAGCTACTACAGCCTCATTCGGGTGAATCTCGGGTGAGACGAACTCGAAGACCGGCCTCTTCGTTACTCTCGAACACACGATGTAGCGTGGCAGCTTTGGCAACAATGCAATGACTTCGGGGCGGGGACGCCAGAACTGCCACCACGTCTTTGCATGATTCTGTCGTGGACCAATGTCCTTGGCTTCGACTTCCGGCCACGGCGTGAAGAGCGCGTCGCGGCAGAGGATGTTGTCGTCGAGGTTATCGAGCGGCAGGTCTTTCTCGAACTCGAGGGCGCTGGTGTCGCCGCCGGGCAGCACGTCGCGGTGTTCCTCCCAGAATATCTCGGCGTCGCGATGGGCGAGCCGCCGTGCGAGCATGAGGGTGACCTTGGCGAGTTCGACGGCGAACTCGTTCACGTCGAGTCCGTAGAACTGTCGCGGTGTGATACCGGAAGCGAGACCGATGCGCTCGAAGGTGGATTTTTGTTGGGTGAACAGTTTCAGAAGCAAGCGTTGCTCGATGTCGCGCAGGGCGCGGTAAGCGACGTAGAGGAAGTTGCCGCTGCCGCAGGCGGGGTCGAGAACGCGAAACTTGCGGAGTTCCTCCAGAAGCTTGATCAACTCGGGCCCCGTCTTGGCTTCGGCGAGGCGTTCGTCCCATGGACGGACAATCGTCGGGCGAACGACCTTCTGGATGTCGGATTCGTAGGTGAAATGCGCGCCGAGAGCGTGGCGTTCTGTTTTGAGCAGGCTGCCTTCGAACAACGTACCGAAGATCACGGGCTGGACCTTCGACCAGTTCTCTTTGGAGGCTTCGAGGAGGAGCCCGAGTTCCTTCGGTTGGAGAGCGACTGGCTCGACTTTGGCGAACAGGCCGCCGTTGAAGTAATCAACGCCGCCGTAGCGCCCGCCACGGGCGGGTTTGGGGTCGTTCATCTGGCGGAAGAGACCGCCGATGAGATCGTAGCTGTGGCCGCCGTGGATGCACTCGTCGATCAGCAGCGTGGATAAATCTTCCGGGAGCAGGCCGATGTCCTCGGCAAACATGGCGACGACGGCCTGGAGGATGAAGCGTCGGGCGCGCTCGACGCGGTCTCGCCGCGATGGATAAGCGCGTTGAAGGCGATCGGCGACATCGTTGGCGGCTTCGCGGGTAACCTCGACCCAGTTGTTGCCAAAGATCGGGCGAGGGCGCTGGAAAAAGAGGAAATTGAGGGCGGCTGTGGCGTTCGGGCAATTCGCTGACTTTGAGGCGATCGACCGGCTCATTGAGTTGCGTGTTGAAATCGTAAATCCAGAGTTCGTCGAAATTGCAGAGTACGACGTAGGGCGGGCGGTGCGGGACGAGGTTGAGCCAGTAATCGAAGGTCTGCTGGTAGTGCTTGGAGAGCTTCGACACCGCGCGACTTCATTTCGATCAGGGCGCGGCCCGGCCAGACGAAATCGGCGAATTTGGTGCGTTGGCCGGGGAAGCGGACGCGGTATTCGAAGGTGGAGCCTTCGGGGAGCGTATTCGCGTCGTTGCTGAACGCTGCGAGGAGATGAAAAAGGAAGGTTTGGGCTTCGCTTTTTTCGTCGCCCTTGAGACTGGCGGCGAACTTGGCGAACTCTACGAAGCCTCGTTCGAGCGATGTCATTTGTCCAGCGGACCGTAACTCCGGCAAAGCTTAACAGATCGGTTACGACAACGGCAAGACGCGCTTGTGGCGGGTCGCCTTTAGGCTTTCTCGCGGCGCTTTTCCTGAGACAAGCGCTGCAAACGCGGCAGCGGTTCGGACTACGGCCTCGGGGTGAGCCGCGGAGATGGCAGTGCTAATGCGAATGGGGAGCGGACGGATTCTGGGTGATTTAGTATTGACTCCACAGCCCGGCTATACTAGCAACGGGGTTTGAGGACTCGAGACCCACACATGAATCGATGGCGAGGTTCATTTTTTTTGGTTGGCGCCCTGATCACCATCCCGCTGCTGCCCGCGGCGAACGGTTCCTCGACTGCTTTGGAAAGCGCGACGGTCAGCGAACTCAAGAACGAGGTGAGCTATCAGGCCGCCGACGGGTCGGAACGCGCCGCCAAGGTGGAGGATGTGGTGCAGGGGCGGGACGTGGTCAAGACGGGCGGGAGCTCGATGGCGGAGTTGGAATTCCCGGACGGAACGTTGACGCGGCTCGGGTCGCACAGCGCATTTACATTTTCCCCCGAGAGCCGCGAGGTGCAGACGCGCAGTGGTCTGAGCGTGTTTTTCATCCCGAAGGGCATGGGCGGCCTGCGCGTGGTGTCCCACGCCGTGGTGGGCGCGGTCGAAGGCTGCACAGTGGTTATCGAGGAGATCGAGCGTCGCCAGGGTGATACGACGCAGAATTGGACGAAGTTTCTGTTGGTGGAAGGCACACGAGCCCGTCTCTGGCTTCCCGACGGGAGCGATAACGTGTCGTTGCGCGCGGGCCAGGGGATTTTTCAGCGCGAAGGCGCGTCCACACTCAGTCCGCCCTTCGATTTCGACGTCAAGGCGCTGACGGAAAACGCCACGATCTTCACGGGATTTCATCGCCCGTGGCCGGGCTTGGACGACATCAACGCGGTCATCGAGAAACAATTCCGCGCGTTGAAGGACGGGAGGATGGTGCATACGTCCTACTACTGGACCGGCCGCGGCACGCAGCAAGGGACGCTGCCCGCCCAATTTCCCGTGCCCCAGATTCCCGGGATGCAGACGCCGCCGTACAACGATTCGGGATCGCGGGACGGCCTGCTCCTTCATGAGTTCAACGATGTTTGCGGGTGCAACCAGCCGACCACGAGCGCACACAGGTGAGCGACTGACAAAAGGAAATCCATGGTCTCGCGGACGAGCAGCGGCGTGAAATTTTTCTGGTGTACGCTTTTTTTCGCGGCGTCGATGGCGCGCGCGCAGGAGCCGCAATTGTTCCTGATCGACCAGCGCGAGTTTGGGCAACTCGGGCCCGCGCCGACCACGCAATCGCAGCCGGACGAGTCGGATTATCGGGACGAACTCGGCCCGCTCCATCCGCTGCTGAGGTTGCGGGAGACCCCGTTTCAAGTGTATAGCGACACGTCGTACCTCTACGACTCGAACGTCCTGCTGACGTTTCACAAGCCGGTTCAGGACATGGTACTCGACCAGGTATTCGGGGCGTCGTATTCCCCGAGGATTTTCGAGGACCTGAAGACCACGCTCTACGCCCAGCATTACATCGATCGGTACGATTCCAACACCGCGTTCGATTTTGACGGCGACCAGGCGGGCGTGGACGTGGCGTACACGCTCGTCAAACCCCCGATTCCGCATCATGAAGAAGAAACCTCGTCAACGTGGACGTTGTACGGTGACGGCTCGTACGAGCGGCTGACGTTCGACACCGGACGATGCCCAGATTTTCGAGATGGTGGACGTGAGGATCGGTCTGCGTTGCGATTTCGATGCGCTGTTGCCCGCGTGGACGGGGACCGTCAAACATATCGCGCCGTTTTACGGGTATCAGCTTGACTGGCGGATTTCGGACCCGAACATCCTGACCCGGGCCGACAACACGGGGTTTCTGGGGGCCAGTCTGGACGTCTGGCGAAACGTGTATCTTCAGGTTCTCGGGCAGGCGCAATGGCAGAATTATCTCAGCGTAAACCGTAGCGACCTCACCGAGACGGTTTCCGCGTCGTTGATCTGGCGCATCAGCAAGTATGCATCGGTGAACGCCAGCGCGCTGTTCGCCAACAACAACTCCAGCCTCAATACGTTCTCCTATAAAGTCCTCAACGCCGGTCCGAACCTGACGTTGCAAATCCGCTTTTGACGTTCGCGGGCCTCAGCCGGGCCTGGACAATCCACCCGGACGGCCTTCGTTCCAGCCGTTGACCGCGTAAACCCGAACGGGTTGTTCCCGGCCCTTGACGGATCGCTCGCCTTTGTCGTCCACGTCCACTTCCCCGGCGACCTGCTGGAACGCGGTGTCCGTGATGAGGATCTCCGTGGACAATTCCTTGTTGAGCGACTCGACCCTCGACGACACGTTCACCACGTCGCCCATCACGGTGTATTCCTTCCGGTCCAGGGAACCGATGTCGCCCGCAATCACGCTGCCGTAGCTGATGGCGACGCCGATTCGCAGTTGGAAATCGGAGCCCTGCCAAATGTGTTGCAGTTCCTTCACCTTCTCCGTCATCTGCAAGGCGGTATTGATGGCGTTGCGCATATCTTGTTGGCTTCCGAAACTGAGCGGAACGCCGTACAGGGCCATGATGCCGTCGCCGATGAATTTGCTGACGGTTCCGTTGTTGGCCTTGATGATCGCCACCATGTGACCGAAATACTCATTGAGCCGTTTCACCAGGTCGGCCGGGTCCGAGTGTTCCGAGATCGTGGTGAAATTGCGAATATCGGAAAACAGCACGGCGGCATCCCGTTTCTCTCCGATGAGTGCCTGCTGATACCGGTCTCCGCGGCGCAGGATTTCCGCGGCCACAGGCTCGGAAACGTAGACCGACAATTTCTGGCGCAGGCGGCGTCGTTCCCAGCGTTCGGAGGTCAGTTCCGCCGAGATTTCGATGACCCCGCTTCCGGCGACCGTGCAAATCACCGGGGCCACGGCGAGAAAGACGCCTCGCTGGATGAACGCCTCGGCGCCCAGCAGATAATAGATGACGCAGATCGCCGCGACCAGGAACAGTTTGCCCGCGGGATGGCCCGTCGTGAGAAGGAGCAGTCCTGTCATCAGCGCCGCGGCCATGACGACGACCCAGGTGACCCAGCGCGGCGTGTCCTTCAGGTAAGAACCTGTCAGGATGGTCGCGATCCGATCCCCTTGGAGTTCGACGCCCGGCATCAGACCCACGGGTGTCAGATGAAGATCGTGTAGAGCGGCAGACGTCGACCCGATCAACACGATCTTGTTCGAGAAGACGGAGCCGCTTTTCAGTTCACCGTCCCAAGCTCTTTTCTCGAAGAGCTTCCAGAGTTCCAGTTCGGTTCCCTTCGGCCACGGGCCACCGGGATAATTCACATACACATCACCCTGGGGAAATGTCATCGGTGCGCCGCCGAGATACTTCTCGACCGCCAGGGCGGCAAACGACAGGTACGTCCCCACCGCATCTTCACCGCCGAAGCTGATGCGCCGCACCCGATGATCCATATCTTCATCCTGCTCCAGGTTCACCGAACCCGAGACGAGATAGGCATTTGTCTGGATCAGCGGAGACAACCCGTGGCGAATCAGCCCTTCCTCCTTCAACACCTGAAATCCGAGAACCAGATGGTCGGCATAACGGGAGATGGCGTCGGACAAACTCTTGTCCTCGGCGGGATTGGCGCCTTCCCGCTCGAAGAGCACATCGACCGCGACCACCTTGGCGCCGGCATCGACCAGTTTGGCAATTGCCGAGGCGTACAAATCGCGGGGACGCGGGAAACGATTGTATCGGTCGTCCGAGAAATCATCCTGGCCGTCATCGGTGAGCACGATGATTTCCCGGGGACGGGGCTGCGGGCCGCGCCAGTGAAAAAACGAGTCCCGAGCCCGGAAGTCCATCCGCCAGAGCATGGTGAACCCGTTTTCCCAAAGCGCCAGGATCAAGCCGCCCCAGATCAGGGTGAACAGGATCACCTTGACCGATTTCGGCAGCGATTGAACGCGCTGCCGCCAGCGGCCTTTGACCTTCTCAGATGTCAAAACACTCACCGTCACGCGCGATGTGGTATCGAACCCCGGCGCGGTTCTCGAGGAGATCGTCGCCGACGTGGGTGAGCACGATCCGCTTCGCGCCGAGTTCCGCCCGATGCTCCCGAAGTTGGGTGTAACTCAAATGCACCGGCGTTCGCAGGTCAAAATCGGTGCATTCGCTCACGAGCAGGTCGGCCCCCTGCGACATGGCGGGGATGGAATCGCACCAGGTCGAGTCCCCCGTGATGGCCAGAACCTTGCGGCGGTGTTCGATGCGGTATCCGAGGCACGGCTCCCGGTCGATGTGCTTCATCCGATAGGCGTGGATGCGCATCCCGCAAATGGAAATCGGGCGGCCGGGGCGGATCGTTTTGTAGATGACGGGGAAACGGCGGCGGCTCTTCACCACCTCCGGAAACATACACGCTGTCAGGACCTCGAGCCGCGCGGGACACAGCGCCGAGCCAATCACGACCAACGGCCGTTTTCGTCGCGAGCGGTACTGGTAATCCAGGAGCAACGTCGGCACGCCGCCGACGTGGTCGCCATGGAGATGTGTGACCAGGATGAAATCAACGTCCTCGGGAGGGATCCGGGATCGGTGTAACGCGGGCAGGATACACGGGCCGCAATCCACCAGTGCCGTGGTGTTGCCAGCCTGCACGACGACAGCCGAATGAAGCCGGCCAGCCGCGCCGAATGCATCTCCAGTCCCCAGAGTGATCACGCGCATGGGATGTGTGAGACAACAGTTATGCAAGTTGCACCGCGCGTGTCAACAGGCACGTTTGGACGCGCGTCGAGCGTGGTGAGTCACCGCACTCGAGAGGGTCGGGTGACCCAACGAACGGTGCGGTTGTTGCGATTTGACCACGCTGACAATCCGCGGCCAAAATACGGGCCAAAGACCCGCGTGGCGGATTGCCATAAGATGTTACCAGCAAACGGATTCCACTGCTGGGTTCCTGGCGCGGCACAGGTCGTGCATGTGTCTTGATCCATGGGTGGTTTAAGGATCGCAGCGATAATTTCCGCGCTGGCTTTCACGTGCGCCGAGGGCGCGACTGTGAAACCGTCCTCGGCCGTCTCGATCCCCTTCGAATACCACAACGGCCTGCTCTGGTTGCGGGTCGCGGCGCCCGGGTCAACCCAACCGTTGGAGTTCTTGATTGATACCGGCGCGGCGGCGAGCGTGGTGGATCGGCAGACGGCGCAACGAGTTGGTTGGCAATTGCGGGAACCGGTCTCGGTGCGCGGCGTCGACGCCCAACAGGAGGCGAATTGGACGCCAACGGAGAAGATTCGTTTCAGCGGGATGGAATGGTCGCACAAGTTCGTGGCGGTGGACCTGCGAAAACTGAGCCGGGCCTGTGATCGGCCGGTGGATGGACTGCTCGGCGCGGATTTTTTTCGGGGACGGGTGGCACAATTTGATTACACGGGGCAGACCCTGCGCTTGCTACCACCCGGCTCGGCGGTCGACGCGGCGGAGGTGTTGCCGCTGCGACTGAATCACGGTGCATTTTGCGTTCCCCTGCGCGTGAACGGATGCCGCGCCAAATGGGTGCGTCTGGACACCGGCTGCGCCAAGCCGTTGCATTGGGTGACGAAAGAAATCCGGCGCGAGACAAGCCCGCCGCAGGTGTGTATCGGTCTGGCGGACGTGCAGGTGCCGTTTGCGACGGCGACCGTCCAGATCGGCAGGGAACGGATCGACTCCGTCGAGGTTGGCCTGCACAAGCGCGAAATCTTCCAGGGCGAGGCCGGTCTTTTGGGCAACGGCCTGCTTTCACGGTACGTCGTGACGCTTGATGCCAGGGCCGGCCGCGTGGTGTTCTCGAAGCCGGCGACGGAAGAACAAGCGGGGCTCTGATTCTCCAGATTGTTCCACAAGACGCGCGGAACAAACGATTCCGTGTTCGTTGGATCGTCGAGTTAGACCGGGTTCAACGCACCGACGCGCGCGACCGGATCCGCTCCACCAGACGGGCCTGCAAGGACTCCGCGAGGGCTTCGTGTGCCGGCCGCGACAAGTGAAGGCCATCATGAAGCAACATCTTCTGGCGCGGATACTCCGCCAGCAGGTTCCAGACATTGATCACACCTACGTCCGCGCGCCCGGCAAAGTCAGCCTCGATGTCGCAACTGTAACAACGGGCCCAGGCATCCGCCAGGAAGTTCTCGAATACGAAAGGCGTGAGAACAATCGCGTAGGCGCCTGTGGCGACGACCGCCTCGACGACCCCCGCCATGCTTTGCCGATAGTCCGCCCGCGAAGTAGTCGGCTGCGCTCGGACGATCAGCCCGCCACACGCCCGCAAAAACAGGTTGACTCGATCTCGCCGCGTCATCGGTTTCTCGGATACCAAAACCGACGACTTCGCGGAAGCTCGCGTTCGACCAAACGTCTCATGCCACAACCGCTTCATCGCCACCTTCGCGTCCGACTGCCCGAACTGAAGCACGACGATATCGGGCCGGTGCGATAGGACCTTTTCCTCCAACTGCTCCGCCGCCCTGGTGGCCGGGCAAGCCGTGAAGCCGAAAATTTTCAACTCGATTTCGATGTCCGTTTTAGCCTGCGCCCCCGTCACGGCCATCTGAACAAAGCCCGCTTCTTCGGGCAGAGGATATCCCGTGACCGTGCAACCGCCATAGGCGACGACCGTGATCCGGTCACGCGATTTACCCAACGGCTGGTCTGTAGTGCTCAGCACCATATTATCGACCGTGCGCCGTGCCGCGTCGCAAAACTGACATCCAACGGATCCCGGTGTTTGACGTGGAACCCGCCCGGACTGGGACCGTATCCGATTCCGGCGGCACGGCTGTGGTTCGCGCTCCGGGCATATGAGATGAAGAAGTTCTTCACAAGGCGTCTGCTTTATCCGAGCGAGGGTAATTTAGCAAAAACAGGGGCAGTCGTCCACCCAAGCGATCCGATTTCCGGGACCGCCAATGGAAGAGGGTGCCCCCGCGCTACTTCCAAATGTGCGGTGGAAGACGGATGGCGATAAATGGCGTGAAAAACCCGCCCAGAAATATCCCCGCGCAGAGGATGGCCACGATCCACTCCGTAGTTTGGCAAGCCGTCTCGATTCGTCTTCCTCGCGACTGGCCCTGCTTTACGTTGTACTCGAAAAGCGCCTCGCCCGCCTCTTTTTGCGCCGCGTACGCCGGCAGCAGTTCCGCCGCAAACAATTGCAGAGCCTCCTTCTGCTTATCTTCCCCCACCAGGTCGAACACCCGCTGGCGAATCGCCCTGTAGTTACCGCGCAACGCGACCAGATGGTCGAACAAGTCGCGGTCTTCCTTCTCAAAAATCGCCTCCTGATAGCGATCCATGCTCTCGTTAACTCTCACGCTTCCTTCCGAAATTTTCTTCAGGTAAAGGGCTCGTTCTTCGGGCGAGCCGGAATTGACCGCCAAGAGAGTACGGGCGAAGTTTTCGGAAAGTTCCGAATTGATTTGGCCGCCATAAACCAGGCCGGGAAGCGAGTCGTCGACGATCCCCGCCGCGTCGTTGTTCAGCCGCCACACCATGAAAAACCCCGTCCCGCCGATGGCCAACAGGACAACCACACCGATGATTACCGGCTTCAGTGTCCGCAACCGGCGCATCGTTTTGGTTTTCTCGACCGGATTTTGCATGGGCGGAAAGTTAACACGCCAGCGCCACATTGAAAAGCGTTCGTCGGCGGGGAGGCAACCCTTACAATGCGAAGTCGTCAACGCCTTGGTGACGGGCCGGGCCGAGGGCATTTGCCAGATACAGCTCTTCCATCAGTTCCTCGTAAACATGGGTGCGGAATGGCTCGCAACACGTGAACACATCGAACGTGACGTCGTTGGCATGGTTCCCCTCGACCATGACCCGGGCGTTCTTTTGGTGTTGGGGACAACGCATCTGCAATGCCTTCGTCTGGCACCGGTGCCGGATCTCCTCGATTACCTGTTCCGGATTCCTTTCCAAGCACGCTCTCTTGCTTCGCCACTCCACGTTCTGAATTCCTCCAGCGTGGCCGAACAGGAGCCCCGGAGAGACATCGGATTGCACGAGATGGGCAAAAGGCAAAGCAGGCGATTTCGCTATGACCATCGAATAACAGCCGCCAACTCGCTTGACGGCCCCTGTAGCCACCCATGCAACCGGCCAATTCGTAACAACTCGCCAATGGGGAATCAAGGACAAAATCAGGGCGAGGCTTGTGGGGAAAAGAATCGAGGGTCGAGGCGCGGCCGGTCGTGAATTTCACCCCGGCCGTCGAGTCGGCGCTGGGTGACCGCCACTCGCTTCTCAGTTTAACCCCTCACGGAACAGCCGCGCTCGCGCCAGGGCATTCTGGGCTTGGACGAAATCGGGCTTGATCCGCAGCGCCTGCTGCAACTGCTCGATTCCTTCCTGGATCCTCCCCGTCTGGCCCAGGGCGATCCCCAAGTTGCAGTGGATCTCAGCGTTATCGGGTTGGATCCGCAGCGCCTGCTGCCACTGTTCAATCGCCTCTTGCACCCGGCCCTGTTGGACCAGGGCGACCGCCAGGTTGTTGCGTATGTCAGCGTTATCGGGTTGGTGGATCCGTAACGCATGCTCGTAGTGTCCAATCGCCTCCTGGGTCCTGCCCAGTAGAGCCAAGGCGAGCCCCAGGTTGTACTGCGCGTCAGCGTAATCGGGTTGGATCCGTAAGGCTTGCTCATAGTGTCCCACCGCCTCTTGCAGCCTGCCAGCCCGCGCCAGGGCGGCCCCCAGATTGCAGTGGGCCTCGGCGTAATCGGGCTTGATCCGCAGCGCCTGCTCGTAGTGGGCAACGGCTTCCTGCGTCCTGCCCGATTCCGCCAGGGCGATCCCGAGATTGTTGTGCGCGACCCAGGCCAGCGGGTTGTGAAGCAGATTGTCCCGGAACAATGTTTCCTGGTCGCGGAATACCCGACAGCGCTGCCAGCACAAGGCGCCCAACACAATCACCACCACCCCTGCGACCGGACCGATAACCTGCTGCTGTCCGCGATGGAGGCGGGAGCCAGGCGCCACGGCACCCGCGGCGGCCAGCGCGGTAAGCCCCACAATCGAATAGTACTGCCAATGGTCCGCCACCAGCGAATACCGGTAAAATCCCTGGTCGAAGAACCCCAGCACCGGAAACAACATCACGACAAAATACCCGAATCCAAACAACAACGGCCGGCCCCAGCCGTGGCGCTTCCACCACAGAAGCGCAGCACCTCCCGCCAACGCAATCCCGGGCAGCCAGCCAGTCCAACCCCACGCCCCCGGATTCCACCGGGGGTAGATCATGCAGAGATCCAGCGGCAGGACCGCTTTGGAGAGATAAAACCACGGCGCCAAACCGGCAACCGCCACGCGGGAAGGCAGCCCGCCGACTCGGATCACCTGTCCGCTCAGGTCCCGATTATACTCAAACCAGATGGTCGTCACTGCCATCAGGATGGAAAGAGCAAAAAACGGTACGGTCCGCAACCAGTCTCTGGATCGGACCCGGCCATGCGACCACCAGACGCATCCCAGCAGCACGACGGGCAGCATCGCTACCGCCGTCTTGCTGAGCAGACCCAGTAAAAACGCCGCCAAGGACCAGCCGTACCACCGCCTGTCATTCGTTTCGTCAAATTGCAACCACCACAGAATCGACAGCGCGAACCACAGCATCGACAGCGTGTTCTTCTGCTCGCTGATCCAGGCCACGGAGGCCACGTTCACCGGATGGACGGCGAACAACAGCGCCGCCAGCCACGCGCCGGGGATTTTCAGGCGCCGAAGAACCATCCAGACCAGCACGACATTGGCCGCGTGCAGCAGGACGTTGACCGCGTGGTACCCCACGGCGTTCTCTCCCCACAGGCGCCACTGCAGCCACCAGAAACTCGATGTGAACGGGTAGTAATCCGAGGCTTCCGTCGTAAACCAAATGCGATACAGCCCGTCGTCTGCCTGGATCATCCGGTTGTCCGTAATCAGTCCATCGTCATCCCAGATGAAGCCGGCGTGCCAGACTGGCTGGTACGCTGCGAACGTGACGATCACCAAAACCAAACCCAGAAGCCAGGGACGGTGGGCCAGGTGGGTTCTTGTTGCGGCGGACGACACCGCCGCCTGTTGCCGCAGAGCGACATCGATTGGCCTCCGTCTCGTCATCGAGCCGATGATAGCACGTCACCGGTAAGAAAACACAGAACAGGGGTCCGTCTTCGCAACGTGCATCGGGCCAGTGACTTTGGCGTGATCTAGCACGAATTGTCACGAAGGGTCACGATGGGGAAGTTGGCGGGAGTGACGGGGCTCGAACCCGCAACCTCTGCCGTGACAGGGCAGCGCTCTGAACCAGTTGAGCTACACCCCCACCCGCGTGGGCCAACCTTCCGCTTCGGAAGACGGAAGTCCGTACATTACCGCGCCGGATTTCGTGTTTCGTGCGTCGAATCGACCGCTTTATGGTGGGCGCTAAAGGACTTGAACCTTTGACCCCCTCGGTGTAAACGAGGTGCTCTGGCCAACTGAGCTAAGCGCCCGCAACCAAAGAGCATTACAGGCAAATCAGCGCCTTGTCAACGCCGCGGTTTGGCGTCGCCAGCCGCTCGGGTGTATGTTTGGTTGGCCGGGCACAAGGCCCGAAAGGAAGCGATCATGTATCAAAACATACTGTTGTGCACGGACGGCTCGCCCGCAGCCGACGCGGCTGCCGACTATGCAATTTGGTTCGGCAAGAAACTCAGCGCCCGGTTGCGCGCGCTGTACGTCACCGATATTCGCCTTCTCGAGGGGCCATGGATATCGGATTTTTCCGGTGCCATCGGCGCCCAGCCTTATTCCGCCCTGTTGCCGCAGCTCCAGGAAATCCAGCGCGAAAAAGCCGCCACGGTCCTTGCCGCTGTCGAGAAACGCTGTCGGGACGGCGGTGTCGCCTGCGAAACCGCTTCCGACACGGGTACCCTCGCGCAGGTCATACTGGATAATGAGGGGAAGGCCGACATGATCGTGCTTGGCCAGCGCGGCGAGCATGCCGCCTGGCTGGCGGGTGCGCTGGGCTCCAGCGTCGAACGCGTGGTGCGCGCTTCCGTCAAACCCTGCCTGGTTACACCCGACAAGTTCCGCAAAATCCAGCACGTGCTCATTGCGTATGACGGCAGCGACGAATCGAGCAAGGCGTTGCGCGCCGGTATTGCCCTCGCGCCCATCCTCGGCGCGAAGGTGACCATCACGACGGTCGCCGCTCTTGGCGCCGAAGACGCCGCTTCCGAGACGCTCCACAAGGCCAAGCAGCAGGCGCTCGAAGCTGGCGTCACCGCCGACGTGGAACCACTCCATGGCGACCCCGAAATCCAGATTCTCGAGTTGAAAGAATCTGTCGGTGCCGACCTGATTGTCATGGGCGCTTATGGTCACACGCGCATCCGCGAACTCATCCTCGGCTCGACCACTTCGCACGTCCTGCGCAAGTCCGACGTGCCGGTGCTGCTGGTTCGGGGCACGTGACCCGGCGCGTCTCGGAACACGGGCGCAGGGCGTTGTGGTGACCGTGTGAGGGGATGTTTATGAAAGCGCAGCTACTTCGTCATCCTCGTCCGGTGGAGCAGTCTCCGCTGGAGTCGGTCGATCTCGCCGTGCCAACGCCCGGCAATGACGAACTGCTGGTGCGGGTTCATACATGCGGCGTTTGCCACACCGATCTGCATACTGTTGAAGGCGAAATCTCCGGTAAACTACCGATCGTTCCCGGTCACCAGATCGTAGGCGTGGTGGAAAAGGCTGGCGCAAGTGTGAAGGAGTTCCGCATCGGCGACCGGGTTGGCGTGCCGTGGCTGCATCACACCTGCGGCGAATGCGGGTTCTGCCGGGGCGACCGCGAGAATCTGTGCGAGCGCGCCATTTTCACCGGCTTTCACGTCAACGGCGGTTATGCCGAGTACGCCGTCGCTTCGGCGGCGTTCACGGTCGGGATTCCCGACGGGTTCGACGATGCGCATGCGGCGCCGCTGCTGTGCGCGGGCATCATCGGCTATCGCGCGCTGCGCCTGAGCAACGTGCGGCCGCAGCAAACACTCGGATTGTACGGGTTCGGCGCGTCGGCGCACATTGCTGTCCAGATCGCGGTACGCTGGGGTTGTGAGGTCTTCGTCGCCACGCGCGGCGCGGAACATCAACGGCTTGCCAGAGAACTCGGGGCGACGTGGGCGGGGCGGGCGGAAGATGTTCCCGACGCGGCGTTACATGCTGCGGTGATGTTTGCACCCGCCGGCACACTCGTGCCGGAGGCGTTACGGGCTCTCCGCAAGGGCGGCACGCTCGCGCTGGCCGGTATTTACATGACGCCGATTCCCGAGATGAAGTATGAACTGCTGTATCACGAGCGCATCGTGCGGTCGGTCGCCAACGCGACGCGCGACGACGCGCGGCAGTTGATGCGATTGGCCGGACAAATTCCCATTCGGACGGAAGTGCAGGCGTTTCCGCTGGAGGACGCCAACCGCGCGCTCACCGCGCTCAAACACGGCGAGATCCACGGTGCGGGCGTATTGATTATAAGCCACTGAACTGGTACCAGTGGACCATGTCATCGATTCAAATCCTTCCACGCATCCGTGTCGTGCGGGGGCGCGATGTTGCCCTGGGGCCCGGCAAGGTGGAGTTGCTCGAGCACATCGCGCACACCGGCAGCCTCCGCAAAGCCGCGGCGGCGATGGACATGTCCTACATGCGCGCGTGGACGCTGGTGCAGACGATGAACCGCTGCTTCAAAAAACCACTGGTGGTGACCCAACGCGGTGGCGCCGACGGCGGCCGGGCAACCGTGACCGAGTCCGGCAAGGCGGTGGCCGCGCTGTATCGGCGGATCGAGATCTTGAGCCTGCGCGCCGCCCGTCCCCTGCAAAAGAAATTGCAGCGGTACCTGCGGCTGCGGTAGCCAGTTTCACTCCCAAATCCTCTCGCCGGAAGTTTGCTTGCGGTTTCCGACCGATATATTCAGCAGGACGATTCCGTGTTGATGGCGCACACGCGATATACTTGACAAAATATATCGTCTGACTGTACACACTGCGCGCATGAACAATATTCTAACCCCAGACTCGATTCACACCCGGAAGAGAAATCCATCTTCGCGCCGATCATCCGGCCTGGACGACGCAGGAAATCGCGCCGCTGAGATTGCTGTGTTTGCGTGTCGTAGAGCCACACGAACCGCTTTGCTGACGGTGCTGCTGGCGCTGGTCGCAATTGCATCGTGCCTCGCGGACGACACATCTCCTTCTGTGCCCGACAGTTCTTCGAGTTCGTGTCCGGTGGCGAATTATTTCAAGAACTGGTTTCAGCGGGTGTCGGCGACCCAGGCGGAGCAGCCGCACTGGATTACGCCCCTGGTCACCGTCACCCCCCGGTTGGAAGAGGAAGTCCGGTTGGATATATACCGAGAGGAACTCGACAACGGGCACGTCCTCAATGTCTTCGGCACCGGCAAAGGTCTGGAATTAATCCCCGCGGAGCACGTCGAAGTGATCGTCGCGTTGCCATCGTGGGAGACGGAGGACCTATCGCCCAACAAACACGGATGGGCGGATCAGACGTTTCTGCTGAAGTATCGTTGGCTGTCGGCAAACGAAGAGAACGGCAACTACATCCTGACGACGTTCCTGGGTCTCTCGGCGCCTTGGGGAGACGAAACATTCACGTCGCATCACTACGCGTGGACCCCAACCATTGCCTTCGGCAAAGGGTGGGGCGACTTCGACATTCAAAGCACTGCGGGCGTCTCCATACCCGATAACGGCATTGTGAACAACGAAGCGGGAACACCCGTATCGATAAACACCACGTTCCAGTACCGCCTGCTGAAGGTCATCTGGCCGGAGTTGGAAGCCAACTACACGTACTATCCGAACGGCGAGCACGCCTACAAGAACCAACTGCTGCTCACGCCCGGAGTGGTACTGGGACGATTTCCCATCTGGGAGCGCACGGCGCTGACCGTCGGCGTGGGATACCAAGTTGCCGTAACCAGCGATCCCCTGGTGCGCAACAATTTAGTCCTGTCGGGTAGGATCCCGTTCTAATCGGGCCCGACGGTGAACGTCATTAGGGCAATGATCGTGAAAAAAGCATCCGCATATTGCCTCGTATGTGTCGTCGCTTGGCTTGCGGCGGTGACGCCGCTACGGGCAGCCGATACCAACACCGGGCGGCAAATTACGGTCGCGGCCGCGGCGGACCTGAGTTTCGCTTTGAATGACATCGTTCAGGAGTTTTACAAGGAGCACCCGGATGCAAAAGTGAGTGTTGCTTACGGTTCATCGGGAAATTTGTTCGCGCAAATCGACAACGGCGCCCCGTTCGACGTGTTCCTGTCCGCGGACATCGACTTTCCCCGGAAACTGATCGAGAACAAGAAAGCCGCAGCCGATAGCTTGTTCTCGTACGCCGTGGGGCGCGTCGTCGTCTGGGTGCCAAACGATTCGCCTGTCAATGTCGAGAAACTCGGTATCGAAGCCCTGCTGGCTCCCTCGGTCCGGAAGATCGCCATCGCCAATCCGGAGCACGCACCGTATGGGCGCGCCGCGGTCGCGGCGATGAAAAAGTTTGGCGTGTACGACAAGGTTTCCGGCAAACTCGTGCTCGGCGAAAACATTGCCCAGGCGGCGCAATTCGTGGAGAGCGGGGCCGCGGACATCGGTCTGATCGCGCTGTCTCTCGCTGTGTCGCCGAAGATGAAGGGCGAAGGCCGCTATTGGGAAGTGCCGCTGGATGCCCATCCCCGGCTGGAGCAGGGGGGCGTGATTCTCTCGGCGTCGAAGCAACCGGATCTGGCACGCCAATTCCGCGCCGTGATGGTCGGCCCGCAAGGACGCGAGACATTGCGACGCTATGGGTTTATACTGCCCGAATGATGGATTGGGTGGCAATCGGGTTGACGGCCAGACTGGCAGGCTGCGCCGCGCTCGTCCTGCTGGCAGTCGGTCTTCCCATCGCCTACTGGCTGGCGACGACGCACTGGCGGGGCCGCGTATTCGTGGAGGCCGTCGTCGCGCTCCCGCTCGTGCTGCCGCCGACGGTGCTCGGCTTCTATCTACTGGTGGCCTTTGGACCGCGCCATCACTTTGGACAATGGTACGAAACGCTGACGGGACACCTGCTGCCGTTCTCGTTTGGCGGGCTGCTGATCGCCTCCGTGATTTACAGCCTGCCGTTTGCGGTGCAGCCCTTCACGGTGGCGTTTCGTTCGTTGGACCCGGCGTTTGCCGACGTCGCCAAGACATTCGGCGCGACGCGGCTGCAAATTTTCTGGCACGTGGCCGTCCCTCTGTCATGGCACGGCATCCTCGCGGGCGTTGTCCTGAGTTTCGCGCATACCCTTGGTGAATTCGGTGTCGTGCTGATGGTCGGCGGCAACATCCCCGGCGTGACGCGCACGCTGTCAATTTCCATTTACGATCAGGTGCAGAGTTTGAATTACGCCGCCGCCGCCTGGAATTCACTGTTCTTGTTGCTGGTATGCTTCGCGATCCTGAGCATTACCTATCTGCTGCAACGCCATTTCCGGATTGCCTGATATGAAACCCGTCATCGCCATCACACCGGAAGCAATCACCCTGCCGTCGCGAATTGACGGACGCGGTTCGTTTTGCGGCGTCTCGTACTCGCAGGCGGTTGAAATAGCCGGGGGCGTGCCGCTCATCGTTCCGCTCACGCGCGACCGGCGGGTACTCGATCATTACATTGACACGTGCGACGGCTGGCTGTTGACAGGCGGGGGCGACGTCGAGGCCAAATGGTACGCGCCGCGGATGTCGGCGGCATTGCGCAAGAAGATCAGCGGCGCGGACAAAGGGCGTGATGAGATGGAAACCTACATCCTGCGCAAACTCGCCAAGCGCGACCAGCCGGTCTTTGGAATCTGCCGCGGGATCCAGGTGATGAACGTCGCGTTCGGCGGCACTCTTATCCCTCATATCGACGGACATCGGAATCCAAGGCCCGATGCGCTGGCCCATCGAATCGAATGGATAAAGAGCGGAAGACTCCGGAGGGCGATGGGCGGCTTCGACCGGGTGAATACCAGCCACCATCAAGCCGTCGATCGTGTCGCGCGGGGTTTTGAAGTTGTCGCCCGTGCGCCGGATGGGATTATCGAGGCGATGGAAAAGCCCGAGGCCCGCTATTGCTGCGCGGTGCAATTTCATCCCGAGCGATTGGTGAAACGGGCCCCCGAATTCCTCAATCTCTTTCGGGATTTCGTGAAGGCGTGTCGCCCGGGACGTTGACGCCCGCGGCGCGACGCGATCAACTCGCGGGAGCGGGCTGCTCGGCTGGCGCCGTCTCGTCCGTTGGTGATCCCTGTTGCGGCACGGGCGCCCGGCGCTTGTAATCCACCCGCTCCGCCCGCATGACGGACCTGGCCCAATCCTCGAACAATGCCCCGCGAGTCTGTTGAAGCAGTTGCGCTTCGAGTTCCTTCCGAACCGGCTCGGCCTCGAGGGGCTGGGGCGCTTCCCGTTGTTTGAGGTGGAAGAAAATCCCGCCGTTCGGCGTGGTCAGAAAATCGCTGACCGCGTTGGTGGCCATTCCGAGGACGACCTCCTTGATGCTGCTGGCGTACGGAAGGTTGGTTGCACCCCCGACCAGCGTAAACGGCTCGGAGGTTTTCACGGTAAGCTTCAGAGACGTACATGTGTCGGCGAAATTCTTTCCCGCCGCAACAGCCGCTTTGACCTTGGCATCGAGTTCACGCCCCAGCTTTACCGTCGCGTCGTAGGCGCGTTGCCGGCGAATCCGATCGACGACCTGGGCCTTGACCTCCTCAAACGTTGGGATTTCGCTGGCCTTGCTGGCGACGTACGCCAGCACGTAGTACCCGTCCTTGCCGTGCACGGGATCGCTGAACGGCAGGTCCGGTCCCAGGGCGAATGCCGCCTGGTTGAAGGCGACGCCGGCTTCGACACCTTTGACCGGGCTGCGCAAATCAAAAAAATCCGTTTCCGAGGCTGTCAGCCCCGAGTCGGCGGCGATCTTCGCGAAATCGGGAGTCGGGGCACCGGGCTGGGGCACGAGCTTCACGGTGAGCGCCGTGGCGCGGTCGCCCGCGAGGCGCTCGGCCCGCAGGTCGAGCAGGTCTTGTTTCAACTCATCTTTCACGTCCGCCAACGGCTTCGGTTGACCGGCGGCATCGACGTACTTGCTCTTGTTGCGCTCGTAGTATTCGCTGATGTCGTCGTCCCCGAGCGTGACGGATTTCCTGGCATCGGAAATCGTGAAGTAAACGTAACGCACCTTCACCATGGCCGGCGTGCGGAATTTCTCCTGATTCTGCCCGTAGTAGGTCTTGGCGTCCTCGTCGGTCACCACGGAAGTGTCCTTGTGGTCGGCGGCGTCCAGTTCCACGTAATCAATCTTCGTTTGTTCCTGGAGCATGTTGTAATTGAACTGCAACTCGGCGGGCGTGATTTCCGCCGCGGAAGTGATGAGGGACCGCAGTTGGCCCAGAGTGAGTTCCTCGCGAATGACCTCCTCGAACAACGTCTCGCTGACGTCGAGATTGTTGAGAAAGATCAAGTACCGTTGATAATTGTTGGGATCGAACTGCTTTTGCTCGTTGAGCATGATGGGCTGCGCCTGAATCTGACGGACCACCTCGTCATCGGTCACGCGGACGCCCAGTTCTTTGGCTTTGCGCAGAAGAACCATCCGCTGGACGGCTTCAATGTTCAGGTCATCCTCAAACGCCGCGTTCCGTAAAGGCTGGCGGCCCCTCGACACCGCGATCCCCGCGAGTATGACGTTGCGTGCGTTTTGAAACTCGCCGTAATTGACAGGCTTGCCCCCAATGGTAGGCAACCCGCCGCGTTGCTGCTGTTTGCTCCCCATGAGCGAGCTGGAGGGGCTGAACAGGAGCCCCATTCCCACGCTGACCGCGAGGATGACCCCCAGAATCAGCGGCCCGTGTTTCCGGACCACACCTTGCATACTGATAAACATATTTTTATATTCCCTGGTGAAGCTCGGGGAGGATACCCGCCTCTTCCGCCATCGTCAAACGCCAAAATCGTTGCTAAACTCCCCCATTGCCATACATGAAAATCATCGCTGATCCCAATATCCCCTTCGTGCGGGAAGCATTCGGCCCCCTGGGCGAGGTGCGGCTGGTGCCCGGGCGGGAAATCACCGCCGATGCCGTTCGCGACGCGGATGCTCTGCTGGTGCGGTCGGTCACGCCGGTGAACGCGGCGTTGCTGGACGGAAGCCGGGTCAGGTTCGTTGCCACCGCCACCATTGGTTTTGACCATATCGATCGGGAATACCTCTCACAAAAGGGAATCGGCTTTGCCAGCGCCCAGGGCAGCAACGCGAATTCCGTCGCGGAATACGTCACTGCGGCGATGCTGGAATTGGCGCACCGGCACAAGTTTCGGCTGCGCGACAAGACGCTGGGCGTCATCGGGGTGGGCAACGTCGGTTCGCGCGTTGTCCGTGATGCCGAGGCGCTCGGCATGCGTGTCCTGCAGAACGATCCGCCGCGACAGCGTACGGAGCAGCTGGCGCAGTTTGCGCCTTTCGAGCGGGTGCTTGCCGAATCGGACATCATCACGTTGCATGTGCCACTGGCCCGCGCGGGCGAGGACGCGACATTTCACCTGTTCGACAAGGACCGGCTCGACGCATTGCCGCATCGCAAACCGGTCCTCATCAACTCATCTCGTGGCGCCGTCGTGGACAACCCGGCGCTGCTCAAGGCCGTGGACGGCGAGCGTCTGGGCGGTGTCGTGCTCGATGTGTGGGAGAACGAGCCCAACATCTCGCCCGAATTGCTCGATGTCGTGGACCTCGCCACACCGCACATTGCGGGCTACAGCTTCGACGGGAAGGTCAACGGCACCCGAATGATCTACGAGGCGGTTTGCGGGTTCTTCCATCTCCCGCCGACATGGTCACCTCATCTGCCGCCGTCGCCGGTCCCGCGCATCGAACTGGCCGTGAGCAGCGGGGAGGATGAAGAAGAAGTGCTGCGCCGGGTGGTGCGGCGCGTTTACGACATTACCAACGACGACGCGGCATTGCGCCGGAACGTCCGTGCCCCCGACGGAATCGGGGTGAACTTCGACAGGTTGCGCGCCGAATACCCGGTGCGTCGCGAGTTCTTCAATACCGGGCTTGTGTTGCGAGGCGCGAGCAAAGAGTTGCGGGCGAAGTTCGCCGCGCTGGGGTTCAAAATGGTGTAGCGGCGCCTCTGCGAAGCGCCGAATGCGCGCTGGCTCACAGAGCGGCCGCTACAGAGACACCTGACTTAACGTCGTTCCCGGCCCCAATCACCATCACGGTCGCAATCCCAGGCACGGCTCCAATCCCGGTCGCCATCCCAGTCGCAATGTCGATTCCACCCGCACCGGGACCAAGCCGCCTGTGTGACGGTCCGCACCCACTGTTGTCGGTTGATCAGCCCGGCTTTCAGGAAGTCCGTTGCCGCTTGGACGACGGCGGCAACGTACTGGCCATGGCTGCTCCATGTCCCGCCTGTGGTGGGTCCGGCACACGGGGCAAGCTGGCCAATGCTGCACCCGGCGGCGTCGACGATGGCACCGGGAGGCGTGTTGGGACATTGGTCAAACATGTCCGGAACACCATCGCCATCACGGTCGGGCAAGGTCTGTACCTCGAACGCGCCGATGTCGATGCGGCCGTACGCGACGCGCCGAAAACCGGGTCCACGCTGGTCGAAATCCGGTGGTGGAGTGAATTTCGGGTCGCCGGCATTGATCGCGGGACTGCCGGGTAACAGCGCACAGGTGAACGTCAGCCCGCCGTTGTCTTGCAACGGACCCAGCATCGGGTCAGTGTTGATCTGATCGCCTGTTGCTGTCAGGAAACCGCCGCCATCGTCGCTGCTCAGGTTGTACCCGAGCGAAGTCACCGTGCCGGTGGCAATAGCCGAGAACGCGTAGTTCGTGATATTGGCGCCTGACGCACCGGCGTTCAAGATGGTGCTGCCGATCTCCACCGTCGCGCTGCCGCTAGGTGACCCAAAAAACGTCGTGCCGTTGAAAATACCGCCGCCGTTAGTGGCTGAATTGCCGTTGAGTGTACTGTTCGCAATCGTCAGTGTCACGCTGCCGGGGGAACTGGCGTTGTAGATGCCGCCGCCTGCGTAGGCCAAGTTCTCACTGAGCGTGCTGTTAACGATCTCCACGGTCGCGTTGCCATTAGGTGCCCCAGGAAACGTCGTGCCGTTGAAGATGCCGCCGCCGCGGTTGGCCAAGTTCTCGCTGAGAGTGGTGTTGACAATCTCCACCGTCGCGCTGCCGGAGGAACCGTCGTTGTAGATGCCGCCGCCGTCGGACCGAGCCAAGTTGCCGTTCAGGGCGCTGCTGGCAATCGTCACGGTCGCGCTGCCGTAGAAGCAGACGTTATAGATACCACCGCCGACTGCGGAGAGGGCCGAATTGCCGCTGATGGTGCTATTGCTGATGATCAGCGTCGCCGTCCCGGAGAAACCGTAGTTGAAGATGCCACCACCCGCTTGCGAGACCGAGTTGCCGCTGAGCGCACTGTCAACTAACGTCAGAGTTGCGCTATTAGTTATGCTTATAAGCGAGGCAGGGGTGTAGTTGCCAATATTTTCGGGTGTGGCCACATCAGGGAGCGGCGTGTAACCAGCGTTGTAGATGCCGCCGCCACCGTAGCCAGCTGAGTTGCCGCTGAGAGCGCAGTTGCTGACAATCAGAGCGCCATCGTCGTTGAAGATGCCGCCGCCTGAACTGTAGAAGCCGGCAACCGAGCCATTCGTGATGGCTAGACTGGAGATAGCGGCGCTAACGGCGTTGGCGATGTGGAATACGCGACTCGACGCGTTGCCGTCCACAGCCAGATTGCTGGGGCCCGGGCCGATGATGTTCACGTTCTTGTTGACGAGAAGTTCACCGCTGGTCAGCAAGACCGTGCCGGTGATCGAAGAAGCGTCGATTATGTCTCCATTGGCGGCGCTGGCGAGTGCGGCGCGCAGCGAGCCGGAGCCGGAGTCGTTGGTGGATGTGACAGTAATGGTGGCGGCGTAAGCCGGCAAGGTGGCCATGGTTATAACAGCGGCAATCAAAACGCGCGTTTTCATGACACCGGTTCTCCTGTTGCGCACCGATTGCGGAGGGGCCAGCCGACCTCGCACAAGCTTCACTGGCTGATTCTCTAGCAGTTTCGGGTTCGCAAGTCAAGAAATGCTTGGCCCGTGGGCACCCCACAGCCCAACACGGTTACAGCGCCGACGGATTCACCACATTAAGGCACGGGCGACCGTTCAGCACCGCCAGCAGGTTTTCCGCGGCCAGGGTCGCCATGCGGCGGCGGGTCTCGACGGTGGCGCTGCCGATGTGCGGCAACAACAGCGCGTTCGGCATCTGCGCCAGCTCGGGATTGATCTTCGGCTCGTGCTCGTAAACGTCTAGACCGGCGCCCGCGATCCAGCCGTCGCGCAACGCGCGCACCAGGGCCGCTTCATCGTGCACCGGTCCCCGGGCCATGTTGATGAACCGCGCTGTCGGCTTCATTTTGCGGAACTCGGCTTCGCCAAACAGGTGACGCGTCTCGGGCGTGAGCGGGACGTGCACGCTCAGGAAGTCTGACCCACGCAACACTTCGTCGAATGTCACGCGCGTCGCGCCCAGCGCATCCATCCCCGGCTTCGGGGCGCGCGCGAAGTAGAGGATGCGCATCGAAAAGCCGGTGGCCCGTTTCGCCACCGCCACACCGATGCGACCGGCCCCCACAATGCCCAGGGTCTTGCCGGTTACGTCGACACCCAGCATCTGCGTGGGCGACAACCCGCGCCATTCCCCGGAGCGGGTGAGACGGTCGCCTTCGGCGACGCGTCGGGCCACGCCGAGGATCAATGCCCACGCGAGATCGGCGCAGGCATCGGTGAGGACGCCGGGCGTGTTCGTCACGACGATGCGGCGGCGAGTCGCCTCGGCCAGGGCGACGTTGTCGTAGCCGACCGCGATGCAGGAGACAACCTTGAGCTTCGGCGCGGCATCGAAGAATTCCGCGTCGATGGGGTCTGCGCCGGTCACCATCACGCCGTCGCACTCGCGAACGCGCGGAAGCAACTCGGCGCGCGGGAGCGATGTTTCGCCGTCATGCAAATCGATCTTCACGTCCGCCTTGCGAAGCACATCGAGACCTTCGGTCGGGATGCGGCGGGTGACGAAGACGTTCCATTGCATGATATGTGGAGATATTCGCCGTCATTGGGAAGCCGGTCAAGCTGTGACACGATGGCGCTCGTGTCACAGTTGGGGGCAGAATCCTGTCCCACTCACTGTGACATGTCACACGTCTGGCGTTGTGTAGATTTTATGTAATCAACTAAATGTAAAGCACTTACGGCTTCAGTGATTTTCATGGCACCCCCATTGCTAAAGGATGAGCGGGATTTCTTGCTCAGAGAGGAGCACACAAACACATGGCAAAAGTTTTAGGCATTGATTTGGGGACGACAAACTCGTGCATGGCGGTCATGGAGGGTGGGGAACCCGTCGTGATTCCAAACGCGGAGGGCGGACGCACCACGCCGTCGGTCGTGGCGTTCACGAAATCGGGCGAGCGATTGGTCGGCCAGGCGGCGAAACGCCAGGCGGTCGTCAACCCGAAGAACACCGTGTACTCGATCAAGCGTTTCATGGGACGCAAGTACGAGGAAGTCGAGATGGAGCGCAAACGCGTGCCGTACGACGTCGTTCGCGCCTCGAACGGCGATGCCGGGGTGAAAGTCATCGCCGGCAATGAAGAGAAGACGTTCTCGCCGCCGGAGATTTCCGCGATGATCCTGGCCAAGATGAAGGCGGACGCCGAAGCGTATCTCGGCGAGAAGATCACGCAAGCCGTCGTCACGGTTCCCGCCTATTTCAACGATGCCCAGCGCCAGGCGACGAAGGACGCCGGCAAGATCGCCGGACTGGAAGTTCTCCGCATCATCAACGAGCCTACGGCGGCCTCGCTCGCCTACGGCCTCGACAAGAAAAAGAAGGACGAGCACATCGCGGTCTACGACCTCGGTGGCGGCACGTTCGATATTTCCCTGCTGAACATCGGCGACGGCGTGTTTGAAGTCCTCGCCACCAACGGCGACACGCACCTCGGCGGTGACGATTTCGACGAACGGATCATGAACTGGATCGCCGACGACTTCAAGGCGGACACCGGGATCGATCTTGCGGAAACAGGCCGACGCGCTCCAGCGCATCAAGGAAGAGAGCGAGAAGGCCAAGATCGCGCTGTCCAGCGCGATGGAATACGAGATCAATCTGCCGTTCATCACGGCGGACGCCAGCGGGCCGAAACATATCGTCAAGAAACTCACGCGCGCCAAGCTCGAACAACTGTGCGACGAATTGATCGACCGCACGATTGGCCCCGTCGAGGCCTGCCTGCGCGACGGCAAGCTCGACATGTCCAAAGTGGACGAACTGGTGCTGGTCGGCGGCATGACCCGCATGCCGAAGGTCATCGAGACCGCGCACAAGCTCATCGGCAAAGCGCCGCACCAGGGCGTCAACCCCGACGAGGTCGTCGCGGTCGGCGCGGGCATCCAGGGCGGCGTGCTCACGGGCCAGGTCAAACAGGACATCGTGCTGCTCGACGTGACGCCGTTGTCGCTCGGCATCGAGACGCTCGGCAACGTGTTCACCACGTTGATTCCGCGCAACACGACGATCCCGACCCGCAAAAGCGAGATTTTCTCGACCGCGGCCGACAGCCAGACGAGCGTGGAAGTCCACGTCCTGCAGGGCGAACGCCCGATGGCCCGGGACAACAAGACGATTGGCCGGTTCCATTTGACGGAACTGCCGCCGGCGCCGCGCGGCGTGCCGCAGATCGAAGTGACGTTCGACATCGATGCCAACGGCATCCTGCACGTCAGCGCGAAGGACCTCGGGACGGGCAAAGAGCAGAAGATTACCATCACGGCTTCGAGCGGGTTGAACAAGGACGAAGTCGAGAAGATGAAGAAGGAAGCCGAGGCGCACGCCGAGGAGGACAAGAAGCTGCGCGAGAAGATCGAGGTGAAGAACCGCTGCGACGCGCGCGTGTACGAGACCGAGAAGCTGATGAAGGAGCACAAGGACATCATCAGCGGCGACCAGAAGAAGAAACTCGAAGACGCCATGGAGAAGGTCAAGGACGCACTGAAGCGCGATGATGCGGATGCGATGAAGAGCGCCGAGGAGCAATTGACCGAGGTGTGGCACGGCGTGTCGTCGGACATTTACGCGAAGGCGCGCGAGAAGATCCGGCGCGGGCGCCGCGCCCGGCGGGCCGGGTCCGGCGGCCGGGCCGCAACCGGGGGCGGGAGCGGAACCGAAGAAGGCGGGCGGCAAGGAAGGCGACGTGGTGGACGCCGACTTCGAGATGGTGGACGACGACAAGAAGAAGGAGTGAGTTTGTAGGTGTGGTGGCGCAAGCCTCTGTGCTTGCGGGGGAAAAATCCAATCGCAGGCAGGGACGCCTGCGCCACCAAGATTCAAAGGGCAAACAAAAACCAAACAGGAGTGGAGACGAGCATGAGTGTAAAACCGTTGGGCGATCGGGTGCTGGTGCAGCCGGTCGAAGACCAGGAAGTGAAGAAGGGCGGGATCATCATCCCGGATACCGCCAAAGAGAAGCCGCAGGAAGGCAAGGTTGTGGCGGTGGGAACCGGCAAACGGGATGAACACGGCAAACTAATTCCGTTCGAGGTCAAGAAGGGTGATCGCGTGCTGATCAGCAAGTATGGCGGCACGGAGATCAAGATTGATGGCAAAGACTATCTGATCATGCGCGAGGACGACATCCTCGGCGTGATTGAATAACGCGAAACACAAAGGAGTGATGCAACATGGCTGCAAAGCAATTGTTATTTGAGGAGGACGCGCGCAAATCGTTGCTGCGCGGAGTGGAAAAACTGAGCCGGGCCGTCAAGGTGACGCTCGGACCGAAGGGCCGCAACGTGGTCCTCGACAAGAAATTCGGGTCGCCGACGATTACCAAGGACGGCGTGACGGTGGCCAAGGAGATCGAGCTGGAGGACCCGTGGGAAAACATGGGCGCGCAAATGGTGCGCGAAGTGGCCAGCAAGACCAGCGACATCGCCGGCGACGGCACGACCACGGCGACGGTGTTGACCGAATCGATTTATCGCGAAGGCCTGCGCAACGTGACCGCGGGCGCCAATCCGATGGCGCTGCAACGCGGGATCGGCAAGGCGGTCGACAGCGGTCATCGAGCAACTCGCCAAGCTCAGCAAGAAGGTCAAGGACCGCAGCGAAATCCAGCAGGTCGCGACGATTTCGGCGAACGGCGACAAGACCATCGGCAACATCATTGCCGACGCGATGGACAAGGTGGGCAAGGACGGCACGATCACGGTGGAGGAAGCCAAGAGCATCGAGACGACGCTCGACGTGGTCGAAGGCATGCAGTTCGACAAGGGGTATCTCTCGCCGTACTTCGTGACCAACGCCGAGACGATGGAAGCCGTGCTCGAAGACGCCTACATCCTGATCAACGAGAAGAAGATCAGCAGCCTCAAGGACATGCTCCCGCTGCTCGAAAAGACGGCGAAGCTCGGCAAGCCGCTGTTGATCATCGCCGAGGAAGTCGAAGGCGAAGCGTTGGCGACACTGGTCGTCAACAAGCTGCGCGGCACGATCCAGGTGGCCGCGGTCAAGGCCCCCGGCTTTGGCGATCGCCGCAAGGCGATGATGGAAGACATTGCCATCCTCACGGGCGGCAAGTTCCTCAGCGAAGACCTCGGCATCAAGCTCGAGAAAGTCGAACTCGACGATCTCGGCCGCGCCAAGAAGATCGTCATCGACAAGGAGAACACCACGATTGTCGAGGGCGGCGGCAAGCATAACGACGTCCAGGGCCGGATCAACCAGATCCGCAAGGCCATCGAGGAAACCACCAGCGACTACGACCGCGAGAAGTTGCAGGAACGGCTCGCCAAGTTGGCGGGCGGCGTGGCGGTTGTTTACGTCGGCGCGGCGACCGAGACGGAAATGAAGGAGAAGAAGGCGCGCGTCGAGGATGCGTTGCACGCGACCCGCGCCGCCGTCGAGGAAGGCACGGTGCCCGGTGGCGGAACGGCGTACATTCGCGCGATCCCGGCGCTCGACGACCTGAGACTCAAGGGTGACGAGCAGATCGGCTCGGACATCATCAAGCGCGCGCTCGAAGAGCCGTTGCGCCAGTTGGCCGACAACGCCGGCCAGGAAGGCTCGCTGGTTGTCCAGGAAGTCAAATCCCGCAAGGGCTGGGAAGGCTTCGACGTGGACAAGCTCGAGTACGTCGACATGGGCAAGGCGGGCATCATCGACCCGACGAAGGTCTCCCGTAGCGCCCTGCAAAACGCGGCGAGCATCGCCGGTCTGTTGCTGACCACCGAATGCTGCGTGACCGAGGTACCGGAGAAGGATAAGGCTCCGATGGGCCCTCCGGGCGGCGGCGGCATGGGCGGCATGGACTACTAACCTGAATATTGCGCAGCAGAGAGGACGTTACGCGATATTCACCTCAAGGCCAAAGGAGCGGGATCTCCCTTGGCCAGAGGCCGACAACGCGGAGCGCGTTATCGGGGTGCGCCCCGACAGTGGGTGACAAGCCCGACTGTCGGCCCTGTGGGCGCATATGGCGCGAGGGCTTGTGCAATATGCGGGCTAACATGAATCCGAAGTACAAACACTAAACGCGGAGGGGCGGGCCGAGAGGCTCGCCCCTTTTGTCTTTTGAGGGATATGACATGTGATTTATGACTGAGCGCGAGCTACACAACGAGGAACTGAGCGCATTTCTATATGCCTCTATCGCTGATATTCAGAGCACGATAAGGGCTACGGACACGAAAGTTGCCGCACTGTTGGTTGTTTTGATAATACCTGTGACGCACTTAGACGATATTTACAAGGTCTGCAAAAAACTATGCGACCACCCTGGGTGTCGCATCGTGCAAGATTTCATCTTGGCTGGAGCGGTAATCTTCGCGTTGAGTTGGATTCTGGCTTTCTTCGCTTCGGCGAGGACTCTGATGGGCGTATACAATCCCGCGCGGCAGGTTTCCGGCAAGACACCCCATGGCTCATTTTACAGCGGCGGTCTATTCCGGTTCAGTTTTCTCGATATCTTCATAAATCTACAGCGTAGATCAAAGACAACTTTAGAGTCGCACATAACGAATTTCCCTAAGGTGAACGCCGAACTGGTGGCGGAATTGACGTTTGAACAAATGAAGCTCGCCTATATCCGAGACGTTAAAGGCTTCAGGCAAACTGCTGCGTTTGCATGCGCAATCGCTTGGATAATTTTTGGGGCGTGCGGCTGGATGTGTGCTTTGTTCTTGGGTCTTTAGGTATCGGTGGTGCCGTATGATATCGTCAGATCAGAGAACGGAGCTAACAGAGCTCGCCGGGGAGTCACTCGCTGAAGCCGAAAGGATATGGAGGAAGGTCGCACCGCTAATGGAAATTCAGGCGGAATTCTCCAAGGGGGCGGTAAGAGCGGCTCGTAGTGAAATTCCGGGTCATCCTTATGTGGAATTTGGTAAACCGAAGGTCGATGAGTTCATCGCGTTGTCCGTGGACATGCGAGACTCTTCAAAACATATTTTGCAGGCGATCAGTGGGCCCAAGGTTCAGCTGGTTGAACGCGCGTTTTACGAATCCTCGGTCTTGCTTCCAATTATCGCCAAAGTCGTGTCGTATAAAAAGGGGAAGATAACAGAATACTTAGGGGATGGGGTACTCGGACTGTTCTTAGCCTCGGAAGAACAAAAAACGACAGCGATTTATGATTCGTATAACGCCGCTATCAACTGCCTACATGCGCTGCATGACGTGGTGAACCCAATTCTTCGCGAGCGGTTTGATCTGCCCGCGCTGGAGGTCGGAGTAGGGCTGGCGCTTAACACGGCTGTTGTAACGCTGGTAGGGCTTCCTGAGTCGCGGCATCCAAAGGCGTTTGGCGAGTGCGTCTACCGTGCGACGAAGTTAGCGAAAGGACGAAACGAGATATACATAGACGAGACGCTCAAGCTCTCGTGGCCTACGGAAAAGGGGGGCGTTCTCAAGTTTTTGAAACAGAAAGTGCGTGGCTTCGATGGGTATTTGGTCAATTATCCGGAACTTCCGTACTAGGCCGGTCGGAGCCAATCGCTAGAACCTAAGGTAATAATTCGACCGATAGACGGTGCGATCCGCACCCCTCCAATGATAAGACCTCTGCTGCCACATCGAAACAGGTGGTTGTCCAGTAGACTTGACCGAGGCGTGCATCACATTGAATACGTCTGCACTAATAAAGGTCCGGTACGGCTCCTCGCGGATACCGCTTAGGCGATCAGCAAAACTGGTTGCTTTGCTTACCCATACAAGGTCGTTGGCGTTGCGTTGACCTGCACGGACGACGAGAATCCTCCCGGTGTCAATTCCGGTGCCTTGCTGGATTTGAAAGCCTGCTTGTTGCAGCGAGAGAAAATGCGAATGAAGAAGTGGGCTGAGTATTTCGTGAACCACGTAATTGATTCGCAGGGCCGAAGTCACGGCGTCCGTATTCTTCGTGTTACCCATAAAGACGCCCATGACCCTATCCCCCTCAAAGCTTGTGAGCCTGCCGCCCTGTGCAGTAATAATCTTGGTGCAGGAATAAAGGAAAGCCTTGAAGACCTTGGCTGCTGTCCTCCGCTCGAAATCCGTCCCCAATGTTGTCGATTCGGCGAGGTCGGAAAACATCACCGTCCCGTCGAACTCGACTCCTTCGTCGAGAAGGGTAATGTCTTCGGTATGGGGAATGACTCTCGCCTCGCGGACGTTCAACCTCGAGCCGAGAATATCTTGAACTCCCCCCCGGATTTCGTCGAGTAGTGGCATGTGAAGTTCAGTGTCGCACTGCTAAAGCCCACCGGGGTGAGGCCGACAAAAATCCCAACGGGCAAAGATCATGAAGCTGTAAAGAGGGAATTGCAAGTCTGATGGGCAGTGATTAGGGTCGACTCTGTAAACTGTAGATCTGATTCTTGAGTCGCTTGAGTTTCTCGGCGAAATGGCCCTTCAGCGTTGCTCCCTTCGATACATCTCAGGGTAAACAGGACAAGCCCTTCGACTTCGCTCAGGACAAACGGGCGGGGCGCGTGGCGGGGGGAATCGGCCACGACGAAGCGTGGCCCTCCGATGGGGACGGAGACGGGCAGGGGGACGACAGAGATGCTTCGACCCGCCTTCGTCAAGACTACGACGGGCAGGCAGGCTCAACATGACAGCGTTTTTGGGGCGGGGGAGCAAAGCGCCGACGAGTCGGCGCACTCCAAAGAGGACAGGGCACGGCCAGCGGGCACGGCTCACTGGGCCTTCGCCTCGCCGAAGTGGCTTCGGCCACGCAGGCGGGAGGTTCGCCCTCCAGACGGAGCGCGCTTCACAGAAGCGCGGCTACACCCCAGAGGAGGGGCGGGCGGGACGGGTTAGACGGAGGGATTCGGCCACGACGACGCGTGGCCCTCCGATGGGGACGGGGCCCGTTGACTCAATGAAAAAAGACACCGGACGAAGTTGAGCGGCGAGCCCCGCCCCCCACCGGCGGGGGCTCGCTGGGTTGAGGCTTCTACGCGGCATAGCGGCGCCCCTCCCGAAGCTGTCGGCGGATCTGTTGGAGCTGACGGTTGACCGCTTCGCTCAAGGCGATCGGGTCGAGTGTCGCTTGGAGTTGCCGCAGCCGCTCCCGCTGTTCGGCCGAGAGTCCTGGCCAAGCCAACAGCCGCTGGGCCGGCGTCTGCGCGCGATCGTAGGTCTTCTGGACGCGACTGCCGTGGCGCTGCTTTTTGTGGAGCTTCATGATCGGCTGGAAGAGATTCTGCAACAGCCGCCACTCGTGGCGGTACAACCGCTGGACCCGGTCGACCAATTCCGGCTGGTCGTAGCGCGCATAGCCCAACAGCAGGCGCACCTTGGTCCAATTCTTCTGCTCCACATGGGCGTTGTCGTTCTTGTGGTAAGCGCGGCTGCGGGTGAACGGCACGGGCCGGCTCCGCCGCTGAAAGTACCGCCACAAGGCATAGTTGAGGAATTCCCCGCCATTGTCGGCATCGAAGCCCAGCAGCGGGAACGGCAGGGCGCGTTCGATCTGGCGGGTTTGGGCCAGTACCGCCGCGGCGCTCTTGTTCCAGATGGCGGCCTGCTCGGTCCAACCGCTGTAAATATCGGTGTAGGTGATGCTGCGCATGAAGTCGCCGGCCGTGGTATCGCCGCCGTGATCGACCGTGTCGGCCTCCAGGTAGCCGGGCCGATCAATGTCCGAGCTTTCGCACCGTACGGGAATCTGGCAGCGCAACAGCCGACCGGGCTTGGTCCCGCCCAGTCGTTTGACCAGGTGCAGCCGCCGCGGGGCCAGCAAGCGGTCCAGCGTCGGCGCACTGACCTGATGGAGGTTACGCCGCACGGGGGGCGGCAGCACTCCGTGGCGTTGCTCGTAGGCCGGCATCCACAACGGCAGCATCGCGACCAATCGTTTGCCGCAGGGGTAATCCCCGAGCTTCCAGATCGCCGCGATCACTTCGGCCTCCGCCGGTCCGTAGCGCGGTCGGCTACCGCCGCGGCGCCGCCCGCGCGGTCCCGACCGTTTCCCGTTAAGGACTTTGATGGCGTACTTGCGTTCATATCCACCGACCGAACACAGTTCGTTGATCAGGTTGCGTCGATAGCCCGGCCCAGCCCCTTGGTACTTGCGCCGCAACCTCTCGACGACCTCTTGACGACTGCCCATGCTCATCTTCTGCATCCCTCCGGCGTGGGTGTCTTTTTGACTGAGTCAACGATATTCTCCCCCCACCAACACCACACCCGCCCGGGTGTCTTTTCATTTGAGTCAATTCGCGGGGGCGCGGGGTGGAAAATAGGGCTTGTGAGCGGGGCGGGTTTCCCCTACAGTCGCGCCTCACTCAAAAAATAAGGCTTGTCGATGGAAACAATTTCCCCTACAGTTAAAGTTCCTTTACGGATGAAGAGCAAATATCTTGAGCCGGCGCAGCAGCGCATTCCCAGCCCCGAGTTGCTGGTCAACGTGGTGTCGAGGCGCGTGCGCCAGCTTGCCCAGGGGCATCGTCCCCTGACGCAGACCGACGCGCGGATGGATTTCTCCGAAATCGCGCTGAAAGAGATCAGCGAGGGCAAGCTCACGTTCGAAGTGCTCGGCGAAGGCGAGATTGTGCCCGAGACGCCCGTCAGCACCCCGACCGAGTAGCGCCCGCGCGTTTTTTTGAGTTGGGATTGGGTCGGCGCGGCCAATATACTTGCCGCCGATGGTTCCGACCATTAACAACCACAAAGCCCGCCGCGATTATCTCATCACGGAGACGTACGAGGCGGGCATCGAGTTGAGGGGCACGGAGGTCAAGTCCCTCCGCAACGCCCGCGCTTCCATTGACGAGGCATTCGCGCGGGTCGAACGCGGCCAGTGCTGGCTGTACAACGCGCACATTAACCCGTACGAATTCGGCAACCGCAACAACGTCGATCCGTTGCGTCCCCGCCGTCTGCTCTTGCACCGCAAGGAAATCGATCGTCTCGCCGGCCAACTCATCGTCAAAGGCATGGCGCTGGTGCCGCTGAAGATTTATTTCACCAAGAGCTTTGCCAAGGTCCTGCTCGGCCTCGGCAAGGGCAAGACCCAGATTGACCGGCGCGAGACGCTGAAGCGGAAGACCGCCGAACGGGAAGTCGATCGCGCGCTGCGCGACCGCACGAAACAGAGAAGTTGACCGCCTCCGGCCAGGTCAATGGTCGAACCCGGCCTCAGTGCAACCGGAGCAGTTCCTTCTGGCCCTTGACATCGAGGGTCACGCGGTCCGTTTCGATTTTTTCGACAATGGCGCCATCGACGTAATACCCTTCGTAGGCGACGCGTCCATTGATCACGGCCACGGGTTTGCCGTCGGGGTCCTTCATGATGCCGCTGATTTTGTACTTCGAGTCATCGGCCATTACCACGGGCGCGGCATTTGGCGGCGTCGCGGAATCGGCTGACGGCTGCGCGACCGATGGCGGCGTTGCTGGCGCGACGGCAACCGGAGCTGCCGACGCCGCCGATGCCGGGGCAATCTCTTTCGTTTGCCGGAACATGGACGGCGCGTTACTCACGAGAAACACGATGGCAATGATGGCCACAATCGCGACGCAACCGATCAGGGCGGGCAGGAGATAGCGGTTCGTCTCGCGCGGACGTTCCGGTGTCGGCGATTGCGAGAGAGGATGCGCTCCTCGAATTGGCGAGCCGAACGGAGTTGCCACGGCAGGCGCGTGAACGACCGGGGTATGAGTCTGAGCCGGTGGCGGCGGCGCGGGTTGGTGGGGCGCCGACGTGGCGCTCGGCGCGACGCCGGTTTTTAGCAGCTTTTCGCGCTCGGCTTTGCGCAGGGCCTCGTGGACCAGGCTCATCCGGCGACGACCTCCGACGTTTGTTCCGTGGCGCTCGCGGGAAGCCGGCACTCGGTGTCCTCGATGGCGCGGCGGATGTTCGTCGCGTCGATGACGAAAGTTTCGGCGATGTAGCCGGACAACAGCGCCTTGTCGCAGAGCACGTTGATGAGGCGGGGGATGCCGCGGGAGTAGGAGTAAATGAAGGTCAACGCTTCCGGCGCCCATTGGATGCGTCCGTCGCCGCCGGCGATCCGCAGACGGTGATCGATGTATTCGCCGACTTCCTCGGGCGCGAGCGAGGCGACGTGATAGCGCAACGAGATGCGCTGCTTGAGCTGGCGCAGACTGTCGCGGTCGAGGATCTCGGCCAATTCGGGCTGCCCGACGAGAACAATCTGGAGGAGCTTCTCCTTCTCGGTTTCGAGGTTGGAGAGCAGGCGGATTTGCTCGAGGACGCTCGGTTTGAGGTTCTGGGCCTCGTCGATGATCAACGCGACGTTGTGATTCGCGGCCAGTTCGCGCAACAGGAACGCATTGATCGCGTCGTACAGATCCTTCTTGGTGGTCTTGGCCGGCTGGAGGCGGAACTCGTCGGTGATGGCCCGCAACACCTGGGAGTCCGAGAGGGTCGGATTGAGGATCAGGGCGGTCTTTGTTTTGGCATCGAGAGAATTCAGCAGAGCGCGGCAGAGCGTGGTTTTACCCGCGCCGACCTCGCCGGTGATGGCGATGAACCCCTTTCGTTCGCTGATGCCGTACAACAGGACATCGAGGGCGACGCGATGATGTCGGCTCAGAAAGAGGAACTGCGGATCCGGCGTCATATTGAACGGGTATTCGCGCAGTCCGTAAAATTCTTTATACATGACCCGAACTCCAGGTGGCGTGCATGGTACCACCGTCCACCTGCTTCTGACAAGCAGTCTGAGGCGTATGTTCCCCAGGAAGATTGGTTCCCATCGGTATCCATGGCATCCGTCCTGCTCCCCTTCAGCCCATGCCAGCATTAGACAAATTCTTCCATGCGATGGTGGCCCAGGGGGCTTCGGACTTTCACTTATCCAGCGGGAACTGCCCGACGTTCCGGATCGCGGGGACGATTACCCCCGTCGGCAAGGAAATTCTCACGAGTGAAGCCGTGGAAAAGCTCATTTTTGAGATCATTCCCGAGCGCAACCGGGTGGAATGGGAGCAAACCCACGACACGGATTTTGCCTACGAACTCGACGACGCGGGGCGATTTCGCTGCAACGTCTTTTCGGACAGCCAGGGCATTGGAGCGGTCTTTCGATTCATCCCAACCAGGATTCTCGGCTTCAAGGAGTTGGGGTTGCCCGACTCGATCAAGAAGCTGTGTTTCCTCCAGAAGGGGATGGTACTCGTTACCGGTCCGACCGGCAGCGGCAAATCCACGACGCTGGCGGCCATCATTGACTTCATCAACGAACATCGCTCGAACCACATCATTACGATCGAAGACCCCATCGAGTTCGTGCACGCCAACAAGAAGTGCCTGATCAACCAGCGCGAAGTCTACTCGCATACCGATAGCTTCAAACGCGCGTTGCGGGCGGCGTTGCGCGAAGACCCGGACATCGTCCTCGTCGGTGAGATGCGCGATGTGGAAACCGTGCGCATCGCGCTGGAGACGGCGGAGACCGGCCACCTGGTTTTTGGAACGTTGCACACCAACAGCGCGACTTCGACGGTGGACCGCCTGATCAATCAGTTTCCGGCCGACGAACAGTCGCAGGTCCGTTGCGGCCTCGCGGAGAGCCTGAAAGGGGTTGTGTCCCAGGCATTGTGCAAGAGGAAGGACGGCAAGGGTCGCGTCGCCGCGCTGGAGATCCTGATGGGCAGCTACGCCCTCAGCGCCAATATCCGCGAAGGCAAGTTGCAGCAGATCCCCAATGCCATCCAAATGGGCCGCAAAGAAGGCATGTGTTCGCTGAACGATTCGCTGCTCGAGTTGCTGGCGAAGGACATCGTCGAACCCGCCGAGGCCTACCAGAAAGCTTTCGCCAAGGAAGAGCTTCTCAAGCGCATGGGCGGTCTGCCGACCTGTCGTTCGTCCAAGGGAACGCCATGGACGGAAGACGAATTGCTCGCCACGGCCGAACATCCGGGCGCCTCCGGCTCCGCCGATGGAGACGAAAGCGGAACGAATCGGTTGCCTCCGCCTCCGACCATTCGTCATGGCGGGATTGACGAATTCGAGACCGAACCGCTCGTTTCGCGGTAGTCGCGGAGGAGACCGTCTCGACGGCGGTTCCTCAGCGCAGGAACAGCCACGACACGAGCGCGAACAACGGCAGCAGAATCGGCACGGCGTATTTCACGACGTACCCGAAGAAACTTGGGCATTTCACCCCGCTGGATTCCGCGATGCTTTTGACCATGAAGTTCGGGCCGTTGCCGATGTAGGTGCCCGCCCCGAAAAACACGGCCCCCAGCGATACCGCGACCACGTAGCGCCACGCGTTCGGGTCGAGCCTGTGAAGGCCGAGATCGACCAATTGCTGCGGGGTGTACTGGTTGATGATGTCCGGGTGCAGCAGCGCCTGCACGTGGATCGGGTTTTCCAGTGACAGGTGCTGCAATCCAAACGCGGCTGTCAGAAAACTCAGATACGTCGGCGCATTGTCCAACACGCTGGACAAACCGCCGGTACTCCAGAAAAACTGCCTGACGGTCGTGATGCCGATGTGGCCGGCATGTTTTTCCAGCAGATCCAGCGCGGGCACCATCGTCGCGAAGATGCCCGCAAAGAGAAACCCGACCTCGCGCACGGGGGCAAAATCGAATTCGTTTCTCTTCAGTGTGTCCTTGTTGGCCAGTTTGTGGGCCAGGCACGCAGTGACGATCATCAACAGCGCGACCATCACGGTGACGAGACTTTCGCTGGCCTTGGCCAGGCTCCAGCCCATGGCATTTCCCAGCGAGACCACCGCCGGCCAATGCTCCAATCCATCGAGCCAGTCCGCATTTTGCACGAGCACCAGCCCGAGGACGACAAGCAACCAGATGAAATTTTGCGAACCCTCAAATTCGATGCGGTTGCCGTCGAGTACTTCGGCGTTGGTCGTGTGTTTGCGGAAGTTCGCCGAGTCGATGAAGAAGAACAACGTCACGATCGCGCCGCAGCACATCAGCCACGGGAGCAACACCTCCGGGAATTTCATCAGCCAGAAGAATGGGACGCCTTTCAGGTACCCGAGAAACAACGGCGGATCGCCGATAGGGGTCAACGCCCCGCCGATGTTGCTGACAAGGAAGATGAAGAACACGACGTGATACGGGGCGACACGGCGCCGGTTGATCCGCAGGAACGGACGAATCAGGAGCATCGAGGCGCCGGTGGTGCCAATCAGGTTTGCCAAGATCGCACCCACGGCCAGCAGAGCGGTGTTGAGGGCGGGCGTCGAGCGGCCCGTCATGTTGATATGGATTCCGCCGGCGATGACGAACAGCGAGCCGATCAACGCCATGAACCCGGCGTACTCGATCATGCCGGTCAACATCCGCAGCGCATTGTGCAGGACCACGACGTAGTAAAACGCGGTCACTAGCCCCAGCCCGATCGCGACCTTTGGGTAATGATTCTCCCAGTGGTGCTTGTGGATGAAGGGCATCAGGGCGATGCAGAGCAGCAACACGACGAAGGGGATGACCATCAAGGGATGAGGTTCAGGCGTCGGCATTCCCGATTCCGCGGCGTAAGCCGGGACCGTGCCGAGGCCGAACACGACCAGCAAGTGGACAAGAATGCTCTTCGTCGCGCGCACCAAGTGTCACCTCATTGGGACGCGACTGTACCGGATGGACCCGCAAAGGCAAAGATGTTTAGAGCGGCGCCAACCCGAATTCGTCAATCGGGATTTTGCCGTTCCACATTCGCACGTCGAAGGAATGCGGTTCGGTGGCGGGCCGGCTCGAGCACGCGGCCGCCCGCGTTTTCGAGGATGAGTTGGCCCGCGGCGATGTCCCAGAGTCGGATGCTGTACTCGATGTAGGCATCGAACCGGCCGGACGCCACGTACGACGTGTCCAGCGCCGCCGAGCCGGTCAATCGCAGTTTGCGCACTTTGTAGATGATTCGGCCGAAATCCTCCAGGCTGCGGTTCATCGAGTCGAGATTCTTGAAGAAGCCGATGGTCACGATCGCTTCCGAGAGTTGGGTGCGGTTGCTGACATGGATGGGCCGGCCCTGCAACATCGACGCCTTGCCCTTCTCGGTCACGAACAGTTCGTCGATCTCCGGCGCCAGCACGACGCCTAGGACTGTTTCCCATTTGTCGGGGCCGCGCCGTTCCTGGGCCGCAATCGACACCGCGTAATGCGGGATGCCGTAGAAATAATTCACCGTCCCATCGAGCGGGTCGACGACCCAACGGACGTCGGATTGGGGGTTACCCGCCGAAGATTCCTCGCCGAGGATGCAGTGGTCGGGATAATCCGCCAGAATGATCCGGGCTATAAGCTGCTGGGACAGCACGTCGATTTCGAGTTTGATATCGTGGTGCGTGGCCTGGTTGACGTTCAGCGTCGACCCGAAATTCTTCCTCAGTAGTTTCGCGGCTTCGCTGGCCGCTTCGATGGCAGTTTCCAACATGGTGAACGGAGTGTACGGCAAGCGCTCCGCTTGCCAAACTTAATTCGGCATCCAGCCGTGTTCCTGGAGGAAGGCGCGGAGCTTTTTGACGTGTTCCCACATGACGGCTTTCTTGGTGGGATCACGGAGAAGGAAGGCGGGATGGTAGAGAACCATGAAGTGCAGGTCAGGATAATCCGGCGCAGTGAAGAGTTTGCCCGCTTCCTTTTCCATCGAGAATTCGTCGCCGCGATCTTTCACGAGGTATTTCAACGCAACCGCACCGAGCAGGAGGACCACTTTCGGTCGCATCAGTTCGATCTGGCGGCGCAGGTACGGGAAGCACGCCTCGACTTCCTGCGAACTCGGCGCGCGGTCGATTTCGGCCTTGCATTTGACGACGTTGACGATGAGCAGGTCGCGGTTGGTGTCGAGGTCGATACTGGCCATGATCTTGTCGAGCAGTTCGCCCGAGCGCCCGACGAATGCCTGTCCCCTGGCATCTTCGTTGTCGCCGGGGCGCTCGCTGACGATGAGGAGTTTCGAGTCGGGATTGCCGCGGTCGATGACGATGTGATTGCGGGCCTTGCCGCGCGGACATTTCTGGCAGTTGTAGGCATTCAGGCGGTTGCGGAGTTCGACGTAGCTCGTAGCCGCCAGCACGTCGTTGTACGCAGAGTCGAACAGATCAAATTCGACGGGCACGACGGATTTATAGCACACGTGTCTCAATGTTGTCACCCCGAGCTTGTCGAGGGGTCTCTCACCTGATGGCGAGAGATTCTTCGCTACGCTCAGAATGACAGAAGAGAATTCTCGGTTGCAACCGTTGGATTAGGCCTTATGTGTTTTTTCATCCGTAGTGATTCGAAGGTAGGTGATTCTCTTCTCAACTGGCGCAAGTTTAAGCTCTTCTCTCAAATCCTGGCGTAATTCGTTCAACAACGGATCGAGCGGATGCGTTCCTTTTTCGGCAAATCCGAGAGCGAACACGCGTGCTAGCTCCACCTGCCTTGGGGTCCCGAAAAGTTGAATGTCGGCCACCGCTCTCTCGAATTCGACCGCGACATCTTTGGTTAGTGGTCGGTTGCCCGCAAACTCCAGCCGACGATAGGCCTCGATAAGGTATTGGACCCGGAGTTCTCGACGTTTGTTTGCCACGTCTCGGCTGACTGAGAACCGGTGAACCACGTACCAGCCGACAATCGCCACAAACGTGGTAATCAGCAACGGCACCAGTATCTGAAGGTTCATTCTTTGAAACGATTACACCCCACCCCGTAGGAATGGTCAATGGCGATTTGGTGGGGTTGCCCGACTTGGGCACTACGTCTACGCGAACTCGGCGACGGCGACCGGGCGGGCGGCGGCGAGGGCCTTGCGGTGGAGCTTGATTCGCTCGATCTGGTGGAGCGTATCGGCGGTGAAATAACTCTCTCCACAGTGCGGGCAACTGACCATGGGAATGTTCTCGATCACCAGAAGGCGTTTCCCCTTTCCATGTGTCTCAGCCACGTGGAGCACGCGAGCGCCCGCCTTTCCACAGACGTCACAAACGACTCTGCCGTTTTGCTTCTTCATAATGCGTAGGCTGTAATCACGACCAATTTACCAGTTGGCGCAAGTTTCGCAACTACTTCAATCGGCGTGTTGGCAGCGTCGAAGCCTCGTACCCGGTATTTCCACTCGAGTGTTGCCTGATCTTTTTGGCGTTCGACGATCTGCCCGACGAGAATACAATGCTCAACGTCGAAGACACTCAAATTGTCTTCGTTCATTTCCTTCCGGGCATGGGCAGTCACCACGTACTCGGCATGGCGAAACTTTTCGCGCATCCGCTCCAGAATTCGCTCGTGCACAGCGAGTCCTTACGAGGTCACGTCGTTGGGTGGCTGGTCCCGTCTGATGCGGCTTCGCCTTCCACCGGTGGCTTCGGCGTGGCTTCTTCGACGGTTTGCTGGACCGACTCGGAGGCCTCGGCGGCGGCGGCGATGGCGGCCTGAACTTCGGCCTTGATGTCGGCGGGAGCGGGCTGGCCGAGGGTCGGCTCGGCTTGCGACATAACGGGGGCGATCTCGGAAACCGGCGCCATCGTTTGTTCTTTTTCCGCCAACAGATCGTTGTGCAGCTCTTCCTCGCGCGGGGGCAACCCGTACGCGGCCTTGTCCGCGGTAGCCTCCGACGATTCGGGGGCGGTGGCGGAGCCATCGATGCGTTCTTCCTGTTCCTCGCGCTGTTTCTCGGTCTGTTTGCGCGTGGTCTCCTCGCGCGGGCTGAATTTCACGCTGACGACCTTCGATACCCCGTGTTCTTCCATGGTGATGCCGTAGAGCGCGTCGGCCATGCCGATGGTGCGTTTGTTGTGCGAGACGATGACGAACTGCGATTGCTGCACAAACCGTTGCATGATGCGGATGAACCGGTTGATATTCGACTCATCGAGCGGCGCGTCCAACTCGTCGAGCACGCAGAACGGCGACGGTTTGACCGAGTAGATCGCAAACAATAGCGCGATGGCGGTCAGCGCCCGTTCGCCGCCGCTGAGCAGGGTGATGCTCTGGAGCTGTTTGCCGGGCGGTTTGGCGACGATTTCGATGCCGCTTTCGAGCGGGTCCGTCTCGTCGAGCAGGATCAGGTTGGCTTTGCCGCCGCCGAAGAGGTCGGTGTACATCATCTGGAAACTTTCGCGAATCTTCTCGAACGTTTCCTGGAACAATTGCTTCGTGGTGAGATTGATCTTCGTGATGACCTGCAGGAGCTGGTCCTTGGCCTTGATCAGGTCTTCGTACTGTTGGGAGAGGAACTTGTAGCGCTCCTCCAATTCCTCGAATTCGTTGATCGCCTCGACGTTCACCGGCCCCATCGCGTCGAGCTTGGATTGCATCTCGGCGACCTGTTGCTCGATGGCGTCCCAATCGGCCGGCATCGGCACCTGCTCGGTGACGGCGGGCCCCTGGTCGGCGATGGTGATGTTGATCGTGTCGCCGCGGACGTCATCGACATTGACCTGATACTTTTGCCAGACGCGGTCCTTGAGGTTCTGGGCTTCCATGCGTTTTTGCGCGAGCTGGATTTCGAGGCCCGATTTCTGCGACTGCGCGTCGTTGGCTTGTTTACGGATGGCGCGGAGTTCTTCCTCGGCTTGTTCGATGCCGGTGGCCACTTCGCCGCGCTGGTGCTGCAACCCGGCGATCTGCTGCTGCGATTGTTCGCGGGCGACCGCGAGTCCCGCAATCGCGGTTTCCGACTCGGCGATCTCGGCGCGGAATTGCTGAATCCGGGCGGTGTACGTGGTGATTTCGGTGGCACAGGTCTGCATGCGCTCGCGCAGATCGCGGACGCGGGCCGCAATCGGTTCGCGCTGGCTCTCGATGGCGCGGCGCTTGTGCTCGATGCCGCCGACGCTGACGCGCAACTCGGTCAACTGCTGGGTCATCTGCTCTTTGCGGGCGAGCAAATCGTCCAGCGCGTGTTGCGCCGCGCTCACCTGCTGCTGAAGCTCGGTCTGGCGCGATTCCGATTCGCGCAAACTTCCCAAAATGGTCTCGCGGCGCTGCTTCTCCTCGGCGTCCTGTTGTTCGATGGACTGCAATTCGAACACGACCGTGTGGACCTTGCTTTCGAGGTCGCGGCCTTCGGTCGCCAACGCGTTGAGTTCGCCCTCTTTCGACGCGAGCGCGACTTCCCTCGCGTGCAGATCGGCGCGGAGAGCGGACAGCTCGGTCTCGAGCGCGGCCTTTTTCTGTTCCAGTTCGGCCTTGGTCGATTCCTGACCCGAGACCTGGGCGGCGAGTTGGGCGACTTCCTGTGTGAGCGCGCTGATTTCGCCAATGTGGCTCTTCGAGACGGCGCTGAGGATGCCGTGTTCGTCGACGAGTTCGCCGCGCAGGGTGGCGACGGCCAGATGCGGGTGGTACTGGCGCAAGGAGAGCGCGGTATCAAGGTCACCGGCGATGACGACGCCGTTTAGCAGCGAGCGGACGAGCGGCTCGAAGCGCGCGTCGCGCACCTGTGTGATGGCATTGGCCCACGCCATGGCGCCGAGCGGTAGTTCGGTGGCGGCTTGCTCCACGTGAGCGCGTGGCGATTCGGGCGCGGCGATGGCTGGATTCTGCAGTCCGCTTGCAAGCAACTGGCGGGCGGCGTTGAGGTCGTCGGCCAGGATCGTGTGGATGGCGTGATTCAAGGCCGCTTCGATGGCGGCGCCGTATTGCGAGTCGACTTCGAGAATCTGTCCGAGCGTCGAACGACCATCGGGCGTGGCAAAGAATTGCTGGAGCACTTCGAGGCGCGCGCGTTTGCTCGACACGTCGGATGCGGCGACGTGATGCTGGTTGGTCGTTGCGGCGAGCAACGACGAGGTGTTCTGCAATTCCGATTGCTTGGCGTCGAAGGCCGCGCGGAGCGTGTTGACGGCGCCGCGGAGTTCGGCCAGGCCATCGTTGTACGCCGTCAATCGCTGGTCGAGGGCGCGGCGCTGGTCTTCGAGTTGCAAGCGTTCGGTCGAGAGCCGCCCGGCGCGGACGACGTCGTATTTTTTCTTCTGGTCGAGCGCGGCGAGTTCGTTGCGGCTGCGGGCGATCCCGCTTTCGAGATCGATGAGCGCGGACTTGGATTCGTTCGACGCGGCGTTCTGTTGCGACAGGTCGGCATCGAGTTGCCTGCACGCCTCCTGCTGGGCGTGGAGTTTGGCCTGCTCGGTGGCGAGAAGGGAATCGATTTGCGCGAACTCGGCGTTGAGGGACGTTAATAGCTCTTCCTGAACGCGGATTTTTTCCTCGGCGCCGGCGGTCTCGCGGTGATGGTTCTCGATGAGCTGTTCGAGTTCGACGATGCGCTCGGCATCGGTGGTCATCCGCTGCTGATGACGGTCCGACTCGCTCTTGAGATCGTGATCGCGGGCGACGGCGTCATTGATGGCGCGCTCGATTTCGCTGAGCGACCGGCGGAGATCGGTGATCTGCTGTTCCTTCTCGGCGATTTGAGTAGAGAACGCGTCGGACTGGTGAACGAAGTTGGCGATTTCCGATTCGAAATTGGAGATCTCAGAATTCAGCAGGTCGTACTTGTGGCGGGCGAGACGGGTATCGACGGCCTTGAGCTGGTCGAAGAGTTCCTTGTAGCGTCGGGCTTTGCCGGCCTGGCGCTGGAGCGAGATGATCTGGCGTTTGACTTCCTTGATGATGTCGGTGATGCGGACGAGGTTGGCTTCCGTGTACTCGAGTTTGCGCAGGGCCTCTTTTTTCTGGTGCTTGTACTTGTTGATGCCGGCGGCTTCCTCGAAGATGGTGCGGCGATCCTCGGGATGGGCGCTGAGAATCTGGTCGATCTGGCCCTGGGCCATGAGCGAATAGCTCGACCGCCCGATGCCGGTGTCCATGAACAGGCTCTGGATGTCGCGGAGGCGGCAGGGGGTCTTGTTGATGAAGTATTCGCCGTTGCCGTCGCGGTGGACGCGGCGGGTGATGGTGATCTCGGTGAAATCGAGGTTCACGCCTGGCAGCGAGAGGGTTGTCGGATCGACATCGGCGAAGGTCATGCTGACCTCGGCGAGGTTGATGGCCCGTGCGGCCGTCGGTGCCGTTGAAGATGACGTCGGCCATCTCGCTGCCGCGCAAGGCTTTAGCGGATTGTTCGCCGAGCACCCAGCGGATCGCGTCGGAGATGTTGGATTTGCCGCAGCCGTTCGGACCGACGATGGCGGTCACGCCCGGCAGAAATTCAAGCGTTGTCTTTTCAGCAAACGACTTGAAGCCGATGAGCTGAAGGCTCTTCAGATACATAATGAGGTCCCCACCCCTTTCTTTGGCGGGAAAGATAGCGGGGCCATTTGCGAAAGCAAGCAAAAAACAAGGACTTACGCGGGTGGATGCGCGGTCAAGGACGCTTCGATTTCAGCAAGTGCGGATGGTTCTTCCGCAACCACGCCAGCACATCCTCGCGGAGTTCTTTGGCGAACCCGACCAATTCCACGGCCTCCTGCTTGGTGGCAGCGCCGGCCATGTCATACGATCTAAACGGCAATTGCAGTCCGGGTTGTCGGCCGCTATAATGCCCGCGAAGGAATTTGGACCGCGATCGCCTGCAATGCAATGATTGGTGATCCATGCAGGGAGGATAGTCAGATGGTTCTTGCACCCTCGCGAGGGACGGCACAGAAATCTTACGAGCGCCCTACAAGCATTGTCGCGTCGGGTCGCCCCGTTCTTGCTTTGAGCTCTCCGTTATGAGTGACGTGTTCATAATTGGAGCCGGCTTCTCGCGGGCGGTATCGGCTGACATGCCGCTTCTCGTTGATCTGAGCAGGGAGCTGGAGAAGCGGATTGAGGGATTGCAGACGGTCAGCGGGCTATTCCCCGATAATGTGGAAATGTGGCTCACTTATTTATCGCAGGCCCATCCTTGGCTGAGCGAGGCTGAGAACCTCCGGAACCGCGCTGTGTTTCTGGATCTGTCGCTCGCCATACGTGAGATTCTCGCCAATCGGATTCGCGAAACCGTCCGCAGGGATTGCCCAGGTTGGTTTCTTGACCTTGCCCAGTGGTGGCACGCCAACAAGGCGGTCGTGCTCAGCCTCAATTACGATACGTTAATTGAGAAGTGTATTCCGTCGATCCCGCACAAGAACGGCCAGCACACCAAGCTTCACTCTTGGGATGTCTATCCCGTGCCCCTCACGCAGGCGTACGAGCGGATCGGCACCGGCTACATTTATCGGCCCAGCACGGAAACTTTCAGGCTATTCAAGTTGCATGGATCAATCAACTGGTTTTACTCGGGCCGAAGCCCTTCCCACGGTGAGACGCTTTACTTTCTGCCTCATGCGGACGGTTGGAAGGAGGAATATGAATTCCTTGAAAAGCTTATGACCGACAAGATCCCGCTCATTGTCCCGCCGCTAGCCGACAAACTGCCGTACTTCGAGCACGAAACGCTCCGCGCTCTGTGGTTTCAGGCGGCGAGCGCCCTAAGGTCAGCTAGCCGTGTATTTTATTGCGGTTATTCGCTCCCAATCACAGATATCACAATGCGTTTCTTTCTGGGCGGCAACTGCCCCACCAATCCTGTTCCGTTTCATATAGCAGATACCTCCGCGGACCGGGTAAACCACCTTCTTTCGCTGCTCCCTAGAAACTACACCATGGGCAGGGCCTTTACCGGGTGCGACGCCATCCCCAGTTTGACCAGAGCGCTGCTTGCCGGTGATTTGGGTAACCCTTGAGGCTACACTTGGTGCTCTGCCGTCTGTTGTGGCCTGACGAGTTACCGCCCTCGAATGTATTGGCCGTAGTGTTTGGTTTGGGACCCGATTGACAGCCGAGATTGTTGTACAGGTCTACTTCGTCATGGCTTAGGGAATGGTGCGGCACTAGTTTCGTGCTTCCAGGCTCTGCCGTATCACTGCGAAGCAAAGGTGGTGTTCATTGTAAGTAGGTCATGCCAAAGCTGTGCGATACATCCGCTGTCTCACCGGCCTTCACTTCCACGAAGGTGCAATCCACTTTGCCCATAAGGTCGCGGTCCGCCTTTCCATTCGAATGCGCACTCTCACTCACGACCAAGTATCGTCCGACCGGAATCCTATCGAATGAAAAGTTTCCGCTTCCGTCTGCCTTCGTTTCTCTAAAATGGTCGGCATCGAAGTGAATGAAGAAGAAGGCAGAGATGCCCGTGCGCTCAGGTATCGGGTCGTTGCCCGTACCACCCGTCGATTTCTGGAGTTTCACCACTTGATCGCTCGTAAGGAGAGTGACCTTCGTCCCCACGTCTGGCTTGTCCCCGTAATTCTGGTTGAAAAAGTACGTCATCGTTCCTTTAATCGCTCCAAAACCTTGGGTCGCCTCTGCGGTCTTGGCTGACGGTGCAGCTTTGTCGTCAGGCTTGGCGGAAGGTGCGATGCGTATTTCATCAGCTTTGATCGTCACTTCAGCGCCGAGGCTTTTTGCCACTGCAAAAAGCGGCACGTACAGTGTGCCGTTGGTTTCGATCACATTGGTCTCGACGGGGGTGTCGTTGACATAAAGCTTGTACGTTTCCGCGTCGGCCCGAAGGGTGAGCGTAACCATGCAGACTATGAACGCCACGAAACTGAAGAACGATTTCATAGGACACGCCACACTTTCTCCACCGGCGAGCCTAATAGCTCATGGGCGTGTGGCTGTCAAGGTCAGCCGGGCTTGACTTTCCTCTCTGTAAAACATAGTATTACAGCATGACCAAGACGATTACGAAGGTGGGGAATTCGCAGGGGATCATATTCGACGCGGCGTTGATGGAGCTGGCGCGGTTGAAGGCGGGCGATGAGGTGAACGTGGAGGTGCACGAGGGCGGCACGATCACGTTGACGCCGATCCGGCCGCGTCCGTCGCCGGCGGAAGCGTCGCGGGTCGTCCAGGCGACAGTGAAAGATTACGCGCGGACGATGAAGAAGCTCGCATGAACGGGACGACGGGACAGTGCTTCCATCTGACGGTGGCGATTGTCCGGGAGATTCACGGGGAGGTCATTACCCGGTTTGGCGGGTCGGATGGCGTGCGGGACATGGCGTTGCTGGAGTCGGCGGTGGCGGCGCCGCAGGCGGGTTACGGCGGGAAATCGCTATATGCCGACCTGACCGAGATCGCGGCGGCGTATCTGTTTTATCTGGGGCGGAATCACCCGTTCGTGGATGGCAACAAGCGGGTGGCGCTTGGCGCGTGCATCGTGTTTCTGCGGCTCAACGGGGTCGAGCCGAAACCGGATGGCCCGAAATGGGAGGAATTGACGCTCGCGGTGGCAGCCGGGGAGATCAATCGCGAGAAGACGACGGCCCGGCTGCGCGAACTGGTGCCGGGACAATCCTGAGCGGTCCGGTGACCGGCGAGAGGCGCTTTCATCAGGTTTGGATTTTCGGTTGACATATGTATCGCCTTTGGATATACCCCCTACGTAGTGAAGGGATTGTTGTTTGACATAGGGCGGTGGGATGCGGCGCGACAGTACGACGGCAAGCGGGGCGCTCGCCCTACAACCGGACAGACGGTGCGCGCTTATCAAGTGCGGCTACAGTGGACGGTAGAACGGCCGGCGGTTTGCCACCAAAGGCACGACGAGGTGGCCTCTCGGCGAGTTAGACCGCCGCTACAGCGGGACGGTACCGCGCAAAAAGGGTATTTTCGTAAAACGAACCCATTTCTGATCAAGCCGGCGTGGAATTTTTCAAAAAGCAAAGCCAAAAACGAACCCAAGTTTTGGGGGTCCGGACCCACAAGTCAGTGCGAAATTCGATGGTTTTGGGGGGTGATTCGGGTGAGATTCCGTCTCGACGCAGTCAAACCGACCGTGACAGTATGCGGCGTGCTGACGTTCGCGTGATCATGCCCGAAGAACTCGAAACCAATGCCGCAGCGTCGCGAAAGACGGGCAACGGATTGTGCGTTGCGGTCGTGGCGATGGTGGCAGGGCTGACCCTGCTGCGGTTGCTGCTGTGCGGCGTGATCGAACTCATTCCCGAAGAGGCGTACTACTGGACGTACGCGAAACATCCCGCGCTCGGCTACTTCGATCATCCGCCGATGGTGGCGTGGTGCGTAACCCTGGGGACCGCGGCGCTGGGCGACACGGCGATGGGCGTCCGCATCATGACGTTCGTGTTGTGGGTGGCAACGGCCGGGCTGCTGTTCCTGACGGGGCGGATGTGGTTTGGGAAACGGGTGGCGCTGTTGGCGACGTTGATGTTCACGCTGCTGCCGGTCTATATCGGCACGGGGTTGATCGTGACGCCCGACGCGCCGCTGTTGTTCTTCTGGCTGGCGACGCTATACCTGATTTCCAAGGCGCTGCATACGCGTCGCGGCTGGTACTGGTTGGTGGCGGGGGTCGCGTTCGGCGGGGCGCTGCTCTCGAAGTATTACGCGTTGCTGCTGGCGCCGTCGTTGTTGTGGTTCCTGATGCTGTCGCCGAACCACCGTCACTGGCTCCGCCGCGCCGAACCGTGGCTGGCGCTGCCCATCGCGCTGGCGGTGTTCAGCCCGGTGATCGTCTGGAACTCGCACCATGAATGGGCGTCGTTCCTGTTTCAATCCTCGCGGACGGCGGGCGCGGCGAAGAGCACGATGCGCGATGTCTCGCTCTTCTGGCTTGTCCAACTCGGCGTGCTCACGCCGCCGCTGTTCGCGTTGTTCGCCGGCGCCGCGGCGCGCGGGGTCCGGCGTGGGTGGTTGGAGTGGGACGACGGATGGAACTTCGTCGCGTCGTTCTCGCTGCCGTTGTTCTTTCTCTTTGCCGCCGCCAGTTTCAAGACACAGATCCATGTGAACTGGACCGCGCCCGCGTTCCTGTCGCTATCACTGGGCGCGTCGGCGATGGCGCTCGAGGGGCTCGAAAGCGGCGAGCCGGCGCGGGCGAAACGATGGCGCTGGGGCGCATGGGCGACGATCGCGCTCTGCGGTCTGGCGATTGTGTTTGGGCACATGAGCTTCGCGTGGGGAGTTCCGAAATTTTTCGCGTACGCGCATGCGGGCGGTTGGCAGGCGGTCGCGGAAAAGGTGGATGCGGTGCGTGTTCAGGTACGGGATGAAACCAAACAGGAGCCGTTCCTGCTGGGGATGGACAAGTACAACATCGCCGCCGAGCTTGGGTTTTATTTGCGCGCGCCGAACGAGTGCGTCAACCTGTTCGCCACGGGCGGACAGGGACTGGGCTACCGCTACTGGACGGACCTGGCGAAATTCGAGGGTCGGCCCGCAATTGCTGTTATGCCCAAGCCGAGCGTGGATTTGATGGCGGAGCTTCGCGCTCATTTTGAGCGGGTTGGAGAACCGCAACGGCTTCAGGTGCCGCGATATCGCGGGTTGACCCGTCAGGTCTATCTGGTGAATTGCGCCGGCTATCATGCCGCGGAGTCGAAGACGCCCGTCGCCCAGTGAAGTCAGTGCAGGGGATCGATGGTGGCGATTTTGACGGGCACCGAAATCGCACTTTCGTCCGAGTCCGTTCCATTGTATTGTGATGATGAAAGAGCATGGGGGTCGCATGGTGAATGAGCCATCGAAAGGTATCTGTGTGGGCTGCGCGGAGAATCGGGTCTATGTTCGTGTCGTTGGGCGCGGAACGTTCCAGAACAGCCAGCCGTTGCGCCTGTTCGCCCTGCAAAAGATCGACGGCGGGCAGCGGGAATTTATCATCGACCTCGGCCAGTGCCAGGGCATGGACAGCACGTTTCTCGGGATGCTGGCGGGCATCGGATTGCGACTGCGGCAGAATGGGGAGTTGGCCACGGTTCACATCGTCAACATCAGCGCGCGCAACCTGGAATTGCTGGAAACGCTTGGCTTGGACCGGCTGTTCACCGTGAACTCGGGCACCTGCCCGTCTCTGGCCGAAACTGATTATCACAAGTTGCCTGAGACCGATCTCAGTCAGCTTGCCCATCCGCTGGACAAGGAGGAGACCGCGGACGTGATGCTTGAGGCGCATGACAATCTGGTGCGCGCCGATGAACGCAACGCGCCGAAGTTTCGGGAGTTGACCCGATTCCTGCGCGCGGCGGTCGAGCGCCGGCACCGGGAAGAGGACACGAAGAAATAGCCGCGTTGTGGAGAGCGGAGAGATGTACAACTTTAACGACCAGACCGGCAGTACCCCGCGGACGGTCAAATGCTTGAAAAAGACGTAACTCTGCCCCATTGTAATCCGCGAATTTCTTATGACCGCCAAGAACAAACATTCAAAGCCTGCGCCGGCTGAACCCACCCCTGCTGCGGCGGGCGAGGACGTGGCGAAGGCCGAACCGGCTGTGCCCGATTCCATTTCCGTGGAAGAATTGCAGGAGTTGAAGGCCAGGGCGGCGAAGGCCGACGAGAATTGGGACAAATATTTGCGCGCCGCCGCGGAGCTGGATAACTATCGCAAGCGGGTCGCGCGCGAAAAAGAGGAACTCGCCCGGTTCACGTCCGAGCGCGTCGTGGCCGCGCTGTTGCCGGTGCTCGACAATCTCGAACGCGCCATTGAGGCCGGGCAAGAAGCACGGCGCGGACAATGCTTCGATGCTCGACGGCATCACGCAGGTGTACAGCCAGTTTCGCCGCTCGCTCATCGAATTTGGGCTGCAGGAAGTCACCGCCAGCGCGGGGCATCCGTTCGACCCCAATCTTCACGAGGCGGTCAGCCATGTCGAGTCCGGCGAACATGCCGAGGGCCACGTGGTCGAGCAGCTTCAACGCGGGTACAAACTCGCCGAACGCCTGTTGCGTCCCGCCCGCGTGGTTGTCAGCAAAGGCCCGGCCGCCGCAGTCGACTCGACCGCGAAGACCGACGCGCCTCCCGAGAGTTCGGAATGACCAAGCGCGATTATTACGAGGTGTTGGGCGTCGGGCGCGAGGCTACTCCGGAGGAAATCAAGCGGGCCTATCGGAAGCTCGCGCTCAAGTACCATCCCGACAAGAATCCCGGCGACAAAGAGGCGGAAGAAAAATTCAAGGAACTCGGCGAAGCCTATGAAGTTCTCGCCGACGAACAAAAGCGGGCCACCTACAACCGCTTTGGCCATGCGGCTTTCGGGCCGGGCAGCGGCGCGGGAGCCGGTCAGTATCCGGGTGGCGGGTTCCATGATCCGTTTGAGATTTTCCGTGAAGTTTTCGGCGGCGCCGGCGGCGGCATCCTCGATGATTTCCTGGAACAGGCTTTTGGCGGTGCGGGGGGCCGCCGTTCCCGAGGCGGCGCGCAACGCGGCAACGATCTGCGGTACGATTTGGAGATCGATCTCGAAGAGGCCGCGCGCGGTATCGAGAAGGAAATCGACTTTAACAAGCTCGATACCTGTTCCGAGTGCCAGGGGCGCGGAGCGGCCGACGGATCGCAGGCCGAGACCTGCCCCACGTGCCACGGCCAGGGACAGGTGGCCCACTCGCGCGGGTTTTTCACGGTCGCGTCCACCTGCCCGCGGTGCAATGGCGCCGGGCAGATCGTCACCAACCCCTGCAAACGCTGCGGCGGCGAAGGCCGCATGCAGCACCGCACAAAACTCAAGGTGCGCATTCCCGCGGGCATCGAGGACGGTTCGCGTCTGCGCAGTTCGGGCAACGGCGAAGCCGGTGTGCGCGGCGGGCCAGCCGGCGACCTCTACGTCGTTGTCCGCGTCCACGAACATGACATCTTCACGCGGCACGGTGACGATCTGTTGTGCGAGGTGCCAATCAATTTTCCCACGGCGGCGTTGGGCGGCGAGATCGAGGTGCCGACGCTCACGGGCGCGGCGCGGTTGAAAATTCCCGCGGGCACGCAGAGCGGCACGCTCTTTCGGCTGCGCGGCAAAGGCATGCCCAACGTCCACGGCCACGGTCACGGCGACCAGCACGTCCACGTGATGGTCGAGGTGCCGACGCGGCTCTCCCGCACCCAACGCGAAAAGCTCGACGAGTTCGCCGCCCTTGCCAACGACGATTCCTACCCGCAATTGAAATCCTTCCTCGACAAGGCCAAGCGGTTTTTTGGCGGGAAGTGAGACGCTGGGGGAAGCGGAGACCAATCATGCACCGTTTCTTCCTCTCCAACCTCCAGCAGCCAACCCTCGGTGCTGAAGAAGCGCATCACGCCTTGCACGTGCTCCGGCTCAAGGTTGGCGATACGCTGAATGTGTTTGATGGGCGCGGGCACGAGGCGCAATGCGCGATTGCGGAAATCGCGAAGGATACGGTGCGGCTCAAGGTATTGACGCAGACCACCACGCCCGCGCTTCCGTTCCGCATCACGCTTGCCCAGGCGATCCCGAAAAAGAGCATGGACCTGATCGTGCAGAAGGCGACGGAACTGGGCGTCGCGGTCATCGTGCCGCTGGCTTCGGAGCGCACCCTTGTGAAACTCGACGAGGATTCCAAGAAGATGGATCGTTGGCGCGAGATCGCGCTCGAATCCTGCAAGCAATGCGGCAACAACTGGTTGCCGGAGATTCAACCGCCGCAGAACGCGCGCGATTTCCTGGGAGCGTTGCCGAAATACGACCTCAAACTCATCGCCTCGCTGCAACCGGACGCGAAGCCGCTGAAGTCCATCCTTTCCAGCACGCCATTGCTCGAAAACTTCAGTTCCCCGACCCTGCTGATTCTCATCGGCCCCGAAGGCGATTTCACTCCCGCCGAACTCGGCATGGCGAAATCCGCTGGTTGCCTGCCGCTCTCGCTCGGCCCGCTCGTGCTCCGCGCCGAGACGGCGGCGATTTACACGCTCAGCATTCTGCACCACGAACTGCAGAACCGCTGATGGCGGTGCCGGTGCCGATCACGCGAGTTCGGCTGTCTGGCAACAAGCGAGCAGAAACTTCTCGATGATTTGCGCGGCGCGGAATACTTCGTCCAGCTCGACAAACTCGTCGGCGGTGTGGGCCTGGGCCGCGTTGCCGGGGCCGAACGCGACGGCGGGAATACCGGCCGCCGCAAAAAACGCCGCGTCACAAAACCACGGCGCGCCAACCGTCTCCTGACCCAGCGCGCGGATGAAAGGATTCTGCGGGTCGGTGTACAGCGGGCCGCAGACGCCGATCATCTCCACTTCGACGGACAAACGTTCGCGCAACTGCCGGAGGATTTCCTCGTGGTTCTCGCCGGGTATCGTGCGGCGGTCGACTTCGATCTCGCAGTAGTCCGGCACGATGTTCAACTGCGAACCACCACGGATGACGCCGACATTGACTGTGGGCGAGCCAAGGATCGGGTCATGGACTTGCTTCAGCGAGTCGGTGTACTCGCCGAGAAGGTAATCCACAACGCCCGCCATTTTCCCGATCGCGCTTTCGCCGCGCTCCGGCATGGAACTGTGGACGCTCTTGCCGCGCGTGATGATCTTGAACGCGATCGCGCCCTTGTGCGTATGGACGACGCGGCAGTTCGTCGGTTCACCCGCGATGGCGAAATCGGCGCGAAACCCCCGTTGCATCAGCGCGCGGGCGCCGTGACTGCCGCTCTCCTCACCCATCAACGCGCAGAACCAGATGTCGAGATCGCCTTCGCGAAACTCTTTTTGACGGACCACATTCGCCACCGCCGCGAGCATCGCGGCCAACGAAGCTTTTGTGTCGCACGCGCCGCGGCCATAAAGTTTTCCATCGCGAACCTCGCCACCAAACGGGTCGATGGTCATGCCCGCGACGCTGACGGTGTCGGTATGCGGCACGAGGGCAACCGATCGGCGCGCGCCGCGCGAGGAAAATTTGCCCAAGATGTTCGGGCGGCCCGGCTCGACCTCGTGGAGTTCCACGTCGAGCGCCAGTTTGCGAAGAAAGTCGGCAACATACTCGGCGATGCGCGCTTCGCCCGTGTTCGATGCCGGCGTGCCGGGATCGCCGAGCGGACTGACACTGGGTATCCGCACCAGGTCTTGCAGCAACTGCGTGATCTGTTCGTGGTTCACGGTTTCCGGGCCGGTGGCGGGACAAGCACCCACTGCATGTTGGCGGCGCGGGCCGACGCGATTCCCGCCGTGGTGTCCTCGAACACCAGGCATTTCTCGGGGGTGACGCCGAGTTGCCGCGCGGCTTCGAGGAACGGGTCCGGCGCCGGTTTGCCGTGGGGATAATCCTCGACGGTGACGATGGCCTGAAATTTTTCCAGGATTCCCAACGCTTCGAGGGTCTTCCTCACGATCTCGCGTTTGCCGCCCGACGCGACGGCCAGCGGTTTCACCCCGTGAAACTGACGCACCAGGTCCACCACCGGCTCGATCGGCATCGTTTGCGGAATCATCTCGAAGAACATCTTGTCCTTGATGGCCGCCGTTTCCCGCACCGGCATCTGGCGCCCGTGGCGTTCGTTGAGGATCTCGACGATCCGCTCGGTCGGCACGCCGCCGAGTTCGTAGAAAAATGCCTCGGGGAAATCGCACTCGTGCTCCTTCAGCACGGCCAGCCACGCCTTGTAGTGCAACGGCATCGTGTCCGCAAGCGTGCCATCGCAGTCAAAGATGTAGGCGTCGAACTCCCCGTCGGGCAACCGGATTTTCATAGCTGTTCCCGGAACCAATCCACAAACCGCCGGATTCCCTCCTCGATGCCCACCTGCGGGTTGTACCCGAGCAACCGTTTCGCCTTCGATATGTCCGCGTACGTGATCGGCACGTCGGCGGGCTGGGCGGGCAATTGTCGGCGGAGCGCCTTCTTCCCGACGGCAGCCTCGATCAGCCGGACCAGTTCGCGCAGCTCGATTGTTCGCGATTCGCCCAGGTTGATGATCTCGAATCCGAATTCGCGGTCGAGACACGCCAGAAACCCCGGCACGATGTCGCCGACATACGTGTAATCGCGCGCCGTGTTGCCGTCGCCGAACAACTCGACCGGCTTGCCGCGCCAGATCGCGCTGGTGAACTTGTGAATCGCCAGGTCCGGCCGTTGCCGCGGACCGTACGCCGTGAAGAGGCGCAGGCAAACCACGTCCAGTCCGTGGAGATTATGGTACACGCGGCACAACGCTTCCGCGGAGAGTTTGGTGACCGCATACGGCGAGATCGGTTGCAGCGGGGCCGCGTCCTCGCGGAACGGCACGGGCTGGTTCGCGCCGTACACGCTCGAGGAGGACGCGAACACGAATTTTTTCACGCCGAACTCGCGGGCGAACTCGAGCAACTCGAGCGTGCCGAGCACATTGACCCCGGCGTAGAGTTGCACGTGGACGGTGGACGGCCCGATCCCCGCCCGGGCCGCCAGATGCAGGATGGCGTCGAACCGATGTTTCTCGAAGACCGGGCGCAACGCTACGGCGTCGCGAATGTCCGCCACAACCACGGTCGCGAATTCGCCGAACCCGGCCGTGTTCCGCCGTTTCAGGGCCGGGTCGTAGAAATCGTTGAAGTCGTCGACAACCACGACGTTGTGTCCGCGTGCCAGCAATCCATCGACCACGTGCGAGCCGATGAATCCCGCGCCTCCTGTTACCAGAATCTGCATCGCGCAAAGCTAACACGGAGGGCTTGGGCTTTCGAGTTCGCAGTTGTCACCCTGAGCACGTCGAAGGGTCTCTGTCGTACGGGCCCGCCACCGGGCGCGGCAGCGGATGCACACGGCGCGCTACCGGGTTAGCCAACGTATTCGCAAACGGGTCGAAGAAATCTTCGGCTGGTGCAAGACGGTGGGTCGGCTGGCACGAACCCGCTTTGTCGGTCGATGGAAGATTGCCCAAGAGGTACTGGTGACGCTCAGCGCGTACAACTTGGTGCGCTTGGCGCGACTGGAAGTCCGTTCATGAGCCGTGACGTCCCGTCAACCGATCTCCACAACCGCCCCAGTCTCACGCCGCCACTGGGTAGGCCGTCCCACAAACCCGGTGCCTACCAAAACTCGATGTAACACCGACTTCTTTAGCAACCTGCTAGTCGTTGGCAAGACGAAATTCTTCGGCGGCAAAAAGACTGGTCTCGACTCTGAGCAATACGTTGCCGTGACGGCGGAGAAAATCGGTGACGGCATCTCCCGCATCGAGCCCGTCAGAGCGCTCCATAATGGCGAATACTGTCTTATCAGCAAAGAGGATGCTTCGAGTCAGGTAGTCAATGGCAGCACTGCTGAGTTTTACGATTTCGGCGTGAAGAAATGACCACTTCCGATGCCGGTCGGGTGGCAACGGATACCCAATTGCTTCAGCCTCGCGCAGACGTGGCGCTCTGGAGCCCAAGAAGAGGGCCCGCAAACGGGGTGATTGCGGATAACATTATGGGTTATCGGAATGCCGATTGCAAGGGAATTCCGGGGGAGAGGACATTTGTAACAAACCGTTAAAAATACCAACGACTCGCCGTGTGAGGGCACGCGGCCTACAACAGAGGGGAGGGACGGATGAGGCACCCACCCCCGACCCCTCCAAGGAGGGGAACGGGCGATGGAGGCGGCGGGATACCTAAACGGCCCTTCGACGCTGCTCAGGGTAAACAGGCATCCCGCACTACAAAATCATCGTTGCAGGTCTCACGCCACACAGTGGCGTGGCTACACCGGTAGGAAATTGCGGGTCGCACGCCGACAGAGCAGCGTGGCTACACGGGTCAGCGGCGTTCCCAGCCGGCGAGGAAGGCGTCGACGCACTGGGCGAATTCGCGGGAGTAGCCGCCTTCGAGCACGGCGAAACAGGGGAGTACGGGTGCGGTTGGCGCGGGTTGGGTGAGGTCGGCGACGCGTCGGCCGATCTCGTAAAACGTCTCGACCTCCAGACCCATGTGCGTGATCGGGTCGCCCTTGTAGGCGTCGAACCCGGCGGAGATGGCGAGCAGTTGCGGCTTGAAATCGCGAATGCGGTCGATTGCGTCGTCCACTGTCTCGACGAATTTCTCTCCGCCAGTGCCGGGCGGGAGCGGATAATTGATGATGTTTTCCGCGGACGCGAGGCCCGTGTAGGGATAACAGGGCGATTGGTGCATCGAGACGAACAGGACGCGGTCGTTCCCGCGAAAGATGTCCTCGGTGCCGTTGCCGTGATGGCAATCGAAATCGAGAATGGCGACACGCTGGACGCGGGGAGTGGACGCGAGCGTGTTGGCGACGGCGATGGCGATGTTGTTGAAATAGCAGAACCCCATCACGCGATTGCGTTCGGCGTGGTGGCCGGGCGGGCGCATCAGGGAAAAGGCGGGTCGGCCGGCAAGGGCGTGTTGGGCGGCGAGGATGGCGGCGCCCGCGGAGAGCTTCGCGATCTCGAAGATGTTCGGGTAAAACGGCGTCTCGATGTCGTCCAGCGCGCCGGAGCGAACGGCATCGAGCAGTGCGGGGGTGTGGACGCGCAGGATGTCGTCGTCGGTGCAGGGTTCGGGGACGACCCAGGTGTGGAATTCCTTGTGGAGTTGGGCCACGGCGGCGCGGACGCGGTCGGGGTTCTCGGGATGGCCGGGGGCGGCATAATCCAGGCAGCGCGGAGAATAGAGAATCACCATGGCCGATACACGCATCCTACCACCGGGCCGAGATTTAGCCAACCAATCGTGTTGCATTGGCCGGAAGCGTGTGGTAATTTGACAAGAATTTTTCACAGTGGCACGAAGGCTGCGGATGAGCTACCTTGTCACGCTTGGCCTCGCGGAAGTGGTGTATTTTATGGACGAAGACGACAATAAGAAGAGCCGGTTAAAACGATTGAAACGCCCGGCGGATGGCCGTGACCCCCGATTCCCGACGAGGTTCATTCTCCTGTGGGTGGTCATCCTGATCATGGTGCCGCTGTTCCTGAAACTGCGGCAGTACCAGGTCGACAACGTCGAGGAAAAGACCTACAGCCAGTTGCGCACCCTGGTCGACGAGGGCGCGGTCAAGAAGGCCACGGTCTATCGCGGCGGCGACTCGGTCGAGTCCATCAAAGGCGATTACGAAGAGGCCGAGCCCAACGGGGCGAAGAAATCCGGCAAGTTCACGACCAAGGTTGTCTGGAGCGACAGTATCCAGAAATTTTTCGACGACCACAACGTTCCGCTCGAGTTCCAGCCCTCGAACCAGTTTTGGACGAGTCTGTTCATCAACGCGGCGCCGTTCGTGTTTATCATGGTGGTGCTGTACTTCCTTATCTTCCGCCAGATCAAGCTCGCGGGCAAAGGCGCGATGAGCTTCGGCAAATCGCGCGCCCGCATGCTCAGCCGCGACAAGAACAAGGTGACGTTCAAGGAAGTGGCCGGCATGCAGGAGGCCAAGGAGGAAGTCGAGGAGATCATCCAGTTCCTCAAGGACCCGAAGAAGTTTCAGCGTCTCGGCGGACGCATCCCGAAAGGCGTGCTGATGGTCGGCCCGCCGGGCACGGGCAAGACGCTGCTCGCGAAAGCCATTGCCGGTGAAGCCGACGTGCCGTTCTTCAGCATCAGCGGCTCGGATTTCGTCGAGATGTTCGTCGGCGTCGGCGCCAGCCGCGTGCGCGACATGTTCGAACAGGGCAAGAAGAGCGCGCCCTGCCTGATTTTCATCGACGAAATCGACGCGGTCGGCCGGTCGCGCTTCAGCGGCATCGGCGGCGGCCACGACGAGCGCGAGCAGACCCTGAACGCGCTGCTGGTGGAAATGGACGGGTTCGACACGCAGGAAGGCGTGATCATCATCGCCGCGACGAACCGCCCCGACGTGCTGGACGCCGCGTTGCTGCGCCCGGGCCGGTTCGACCGCCAGATCGTCATCGACATGCCCGACCTCGTGGGCCGCGAGGAGATCCTCAAGGTCCACGCCCGCGCCGTGAAACTTTCCAAGGACGTGGATTTCAAGGTCATCGCGCGCGGCACGGCCGGCTTCTCCGGCGCGGACCTCGCGAATTTGATCAACGAAGCGGCGTTGTTGGCGGCGCGCAACGACAAAAAGGGCGTCGGGATGGAAGAGATGGAAGAGGCCCGCGACAAGGTCCGCTGGGGCCGCGAACGCCGCAGCCGCGTGATGGACGATGCGGACAAGAAGTTGACGGCCTACCATGAGGCGGGCCACGCGCTGGTGATGGTCAAGCTCGAACACAGCGAGCCGCTGCACAAGGTCACCATCATTCCGCGCGGCATGTACCTCGGGGCCACATTCCAATTGCCGCAGAAGGACAAATTCAATCTCAACAAGAAACAGTTGAACGACCAGATCACCGGCATCATGGGCGGTCGCATCGCCGAGGAATTGATTTTTGGCGACTGCAACAGCGGCGCGTCCGGCGATATCAAACAGGCCACGCATCTTGCCCGCAAGATGGTCACCGAATGGGGCATGAGCGAGAAGATCGGCATGGTCAACGTCAGCGAACACGAAGAGCACATGTTCCTCGGGCGCGATTTGTTCAAGGGCCGAGAGGTCAGCGAACAGACCGCGCGCGAGGTGGATGAAGAAGTGCGCAAGATCATCGATTTCTGCTACGGCCGGGCGAAGGAAATCATTACCCAGAACCGCGACAAACTCATCGCGGTCGCCCAGGCGTTGCTCGAATACGAAACGCTCGACGGGGCGCAGATCGTGGAGATTATCGAGACTGGGAAAATGCAGAATCCGCCGACCCGCCCGACGGGTTTGTCATCTTCGTCCACGCCGCCGCAGCCGGAGAAAGCCAAAGCGGAGCCGGGCGCCGACGTTTTCCCCGCGCCGGGAATCGGCCCGTCGCCGGCCAATGCCTGACCCCTCGCGGGGCGGACATCACGCGTTCACATCGACGACGACGCGGCCGCGGATTTTTCCCGAGATCATCTGCTCGCTCAACGCGGGCACGTCATCCAATCGTGACGTTTGCGTGATCGAATCGAGCGTTTCCAACAGCAACTCGCCCGCCAGCCGCCTCCATGCCGCGAGACGCCGCTCCACCGGCATGTGGCCCGAAGAGACGCCGACCAAACTCACTCCCCGCAGGATGAATGGGTAAACCGTGGTGCGGAGTTCCGCGCCGCCAGCCAGCCCGACCGCCGTCACGCAACCGTCGCGGTTCATCTGTCGCAGCACGGCTGACAGCGTTTTTCCGCCGACGGTATCGATGGCGCCCGCCCACCGTCCCGATTCAAGCGGCTTGTCGCCACGCCCCGCGAACGGGCGGCGGCCGACGATTTCCAGCGCGCCGAGAGACTCGAGGAATCCGTGCGCATCCTCTTTGCCGGTCGACGCCACGACGCGATAGCCGAGCCTGGCCAGCAACATCACGGCCAGACAGCCCACGCCGCCCGTCGCGCCGGTGACGAGCACGTCACCTTTGTCAGGCCGCACACCGTGTTCTTCCAGCGCCATGACGCAGAACATCGCCGTCAGCCCCGCCGTGCCGATGGACATGGCGCGTTTCAACGTTAATCCGTCGGGGAGAGGCAACAACCAGTCGGCCTTCACGCGTGCGAGTTGGGCGAGTCCGCCCCAGTGTTCTTCGCCCACGCCCCAACCCGTGAGCACGACTTTGTCGCCCGGCTGAAAACGGGACGATCTCGATTCCACGACGGCACCGGAAAAGTCGATGCCCGGAACCATCGGGAAACGGCGGACGATCTTCCCGCGGTTCGTCACCGCGAGCGCGTCCTTGTAATTCAGGCTCGAATACGCGACGGAAACGAGAACATCCCCCTCGGGCAGGGAATTGGCAGGAAATTGTTTGACCGAGGCGCGGACGTGTCCATCGGCATCCTCGAGAACCAGCGCCCGAAATGGATCAGGATATGGCATGGCACTCTTCAACATAGCAGGCGGAACCGGCGCGGCAAATTTTTTCACATTTGTGCCGGTGCGCCGTTGGCGTACACTTGGCGTGTCATGGACATGGCCTAATCGTCCTGTTATGAAGCCAAAAAAGTCACCACCAGACGCGGACACGCAGGCCCAAATCCTCGCGCAGCTTCGGCGGGACGCGGAAACTCGGCAGAAGGGGTATCGCGAACGGGCGTTGCGGTTGTTCCCGCATGTCTGCGCCAGTTGCGGGCGTGAGTTTTCCGGCAAGCGGCTGAAAGAGTTGACGGTGCATCACAAAGACCACAATCACGAGAACAATCCGCCCGACGGCAGCAATTGGGAGCTGTTGTGCATCTACTGCCACGACCACGAACACGAGAAATACAAGCTCAAGGGCTATGTCGACGGGGCGGCGCCGGCCGAGAAGCCGAAAGGCTCTTCCCTGGCCAACCCGTTTGAGAACCTCGACAATCTGCTGAAGGGCGAGGGCGCGGATCAAACCCCGGAGGAAAAGCAGTAAGGCGCGCAGCCCGGAGGAATAAATCCGGACCGATGCGTTGGGACTACGGATCGGAGACGTGCAAATGGATGAACCGGCTGGTCGCGCTTGCCACGGGCGTGTTATCCCGCACGATGAGCTGGGTCGGAGTATTGCTGATGGTCACGGTGAACGACGGGCCAGACACCCAGGTGACCAGATCGCCGGAAACTTCGACAATGTAGGTCACATCGGTTGCCGGCGCGGTTCGATTGACGGTCAGAGTCAAATAATTCTGGCCGCTGACCGTCAGGATACTGGCGACCGGCAACTGGCTTCCGGTCGCCGGCGTGAACGGGTTCAACCCGAGGGCGTACTTGATCAGATTGGGGACGCCATCACCGGCCGGGCTAGCGGTATCGGCGCCAGCGCCGACATTGGACGGATTACCGAAATCCGTATTGCGCCACACTTCGAGCGGTGTGAGTGTCGATTCATCGAACAAACCAAAGACACCCACATCATTCGTGGTGCCGACATAAACCCGGGCGCTGGCGATTGTGGGGGTGATGAACTTGTTGCCGACGCCGAACTGGTCGCGGCCGCCGGGAGCCTGGCTGCTGTTATACAATTCATGGGTCAGGTTTGTGGCATCGTACGCGTGCAGAACGGCCGGCGAAGTGTTTTCCGTGGCCCAAAGGATCGCGTTGGAAGTGCCGTTGGCAGAAATACCGGGCGTCGCGCCGGGGTAGGCGAACGTGCCTGGGGTTTGCGAGGATACGGCCGTCAACCGCGCGCTCTGGAACGGGAATGCCTTGATATAGTCACCAACGGAGCCGTAGTACAGGGTGCCGTTGAAATATGCGGGCGTGGAATACACCTGACCCGAGAGCACGTTGCTGAGTTTCTGGTAAATGGCGTTATCGTTGGCGGGGTTGAACTTGCCCATGTTTGTGCGGTCGACAAGATAGATGTTCTGGTCTTTACCGGCGCCGACAGCGAGTTGGCGGGTGTGGCCCAGGCCATCGGTCATATCCGGCAACACAAGCTCGCCACCCGATCCCAGGTCGAGATCATTGTCGTTTTCGTACGCGTTGGTGTACGTCGCGAAATAATCCGCCACCGCGAGCACATTGCTCGCGGTGGAAAGTTTGATGAAAGCGTTCCCGAAATCTCCCTGGGTTGGGAACCCATTGGTGGTGAGCGTCGGATCAAATGACCCATTGCCATCGAGGAAATAGATATCGTTGCTGGAGTCAGATGCGAGACCATCGCCGGCCATCCAGACGGCACCCTCGTTGCCATTGGGAGTGACGTTCAGGATGCTCGTTTGCGAGAGGGTGTACTCGTCGTAGCCGATGATCCAGCCCGTGTACGGGCGAATATCGCAATGCGACGCCCAGGCGGTATAGATCACACCATTCAACAGCAACAACCCGGCCCGCTCCTTGTATTGGGCGGGATCGAAGATGACGTTGCCGCCACTGCTGTTGTCTCCCGTGCCGGGATACGTGGCCGCGACGGTGACGGCGGCGACGCGGTCGGCGCCCGTGGCGAGGTCCAGCGCGTGAAGTCGCTGGAAATAATCACCCGACCCGTCCTTGCTCATGGCAACGACGAAAACCGCGCCATTGGGACCGAGTTGGCGGTCGATGACGGGCGTGGCCGTGACGCCAATCTCCAGCTCGACCTGACTGCAGCCGCGATCGTCTGAGGGGGTCTCGTTGGTGCCAAGCATGGATACATGCCAGAAGGTGTTGGTGGAGTCGGCATCGAATGCGTAGACGCTGTCGTGTTCCGTGGGGACGATCAACACGTTGTGCTCGCCACGGCCCCGAATTGCCACCCCGGCCGCATACAGCGGCTGCGCATCCACTTTGCCGTCAACAGGCAGAATCCACAACTTGCCGAAATGGTTGGTGTTGACGTTGGCGGATGACAAGACTTGCTCGTGTAAAGCCTGTCCCGTTCGCCCGTTGTCGTTGTGATACGTCAACACATCGGTCATCTGGGCGTTGACGACGAAACAAAGTGACCACAGCAAAGGGCAGACTGCCGGTGTAGACAGGAACTGTCCCCAGAACCATTGGCCGCGCTTCCCAAGCAAATCAGTCCTGTCCGCGCGCCGGACAAGCCGACCTTCCCACGCCGTCACTAGGGAACCTACAACAAAATTCCCGCGACGCAACCGCTCTTGTTGCGTACGGATGTCCAAGGGACTCCGCACTCGGCACGGGGCCAAGGCGGCCCTTTCTGCGGTTGTTTCCGGCACGGGACGGCGTACAGTGCCCGTGTGGCACAGGGTTTTCAATGGGACACGACGCGCACGTTGATCATGGGCGTGCTCAACGTGACGCCGGATTCGTTTTCGGACGGCGGAAATTTTCTGGACGCAAACAAGGCGGTCGAGCACGCACGAGCAATGGCGTCAGCCGGGGCTGACATCATTGATATCGGGGGCGAAAGCACGCGGCCCGGCGCGAGGCTCGTGAGCGCCGAGGAGGAATGGCGACGGATATTACCGGTCATCGAACGCTTGCCGGATTTGGTTGTCTCAGTGGATACGACGAAATCGGTTGTTGCCGAAAAGGCGCTGGCGGCGGGCGCGCGCATCGTGAACGACATCAGCGCGCTGCGGTTCGACCCGAGAATGATCGACGTCGTGCGCGACACCGGCGCGGGCGTGGTGTTGATGCATATGCAGGGTACACCGCAAACCATGCAGCGGGATCCGCGGTACGACGATGTGGTTGCCGAGGTAACATCGTTCCTGGCCGAGCGGATCGCCTTTGCCATGTCGCGGGGGCTGAAAAAATCGCAAATCGCCGTTGACCCGGGTATCGGCTTCGGCAAAACTGTGGAACACAACCTTCAATTGCTGGCGCACCTGGGCGAATTCGGTTCGCTCGGTTGCCCGGTGGTGGTCGGCACGTCGAGAAAGTCGTTCCTCGGCAAGGTGCTGGCCGCGACGGGGGCGACGCGCGCCGGCGAGGCGGACGCGCGGCTCTGGGGAACAGCCGCGACGGTCGCCTGGGCGGTCACGCAGGGGACGCGCGTGGTGCGCGTGCATGACGTGGCCGAAATGTCGGACGTGGTTCGAATGGTGGAAGCGATACGGCAGGCACGGTAGCAATCAATGGAACTCATTCTGGATTTCATCGCCGCGTATTGGAAACCGGTCTTCGAGATCGCGTTGCTGGCGGCGTTCTTTTATTACACGTTCCTGTTGTTTCGCGGGACGCGCGGCGCAGCCGTGCTCACGGGGTTCGTCATCGTCCTGCTCGGCATTATCGGCGTGACGCAGATTTTTCAACTGGACGTGATCAATTGGATTCTCAGCCGCTTCCTCGCGTTCCTGGCGATCGCGGTGCTGGTCATTTTTCAACCGGAATTCCGGCGGGCGCTCGCGGAAGTCGGCAGCCGCCAGTTCTTTTGGAGTCCGAAACAGCGTGGCCAGATGATCGATGTGCTGGTCGAGACGGCCCGGTCGCTGTCCCAGAAGCGGTGCGGCGGCCTGATGGCCGTGGAACGCGAGATCGGGTTCCGCGGTGTCATCGAAACCGGCGTGCTGATCGGCGCGAAGGCGACGCCGGAGTTGCTGACCACCATTTTCTTCCCCAATACGCCGTTGCACGACGGTGGCGTGGTGTTGCGCGGGGACGAGATCGTGGCGGCGGCCTGCGTGTTTCCGTTGACGCAACGGCGGGGGTTGAGCGCCAGCACGGGCATGCGCCATCGGGCCGCGATGGGGTTGACGGAGGAAACGGACGCGGTGGTGGTGGTCGTGAGCGAGGAGACGGGAGAGATTTCGGTGGCGCATCGCGGGCATCTGGTGCAGGGATTGGACGTGGACGGGTTGAGCGCATTTTTGACGACCACGCTGACGTCGGTGTCGCGCCGCAGCACCTGGCTGGCGGACCTGACCCGGCGCATCTTCGGTAACGCCATGATTCAAGAGACGGCGGCCAAGGAGGATGGCAGCGGCGGGCCAGCGGAAATGTTCGAGAGTCATGACAACGGCCAGCCCCGGGAGCGCTCCGACAAACACCACGAGGAAGCGAAGTCATGATCGGTTGGGTCACCAACGATGCGCGCCTCAAATTGATGTCGCTGCTGCTGGCGGCGTGCGCCTGGTTTTTCGTGAAAGGTATCACCAGCGACTGGCGATTGATCGAGGGCGTGCCGCTCGAGGTCAAGGCGAGGACGGGGTTGACGGTGTTGCAAGCCAGCGCGTCCACCGTCAACGTGATCGTCCGCGGCACGCGGGAAGACGTGCGCCAGGTTTCGCGACAGGATTTATCGGCGGTCGTGGACCTGACCCAGGACAATCGTGTGGGAGAGATCACGGTCAAGCTCACCCCGAAATCGATCCGTCATTCCCGGCGCGTTGAGGTGTCCGAGATCGACCCGCCCGAGGTCACGGTCAATGTGGACCAGATGATCGAGCGCGAGTTGCCGGTGCAGCCGCAGTTTAGCGGCGAACTGCCTCCCGGTTTGTCGATCGAGCGCGTGGTCATCGAGCCGAAGACGATCCGGGAGCGGGGGCCCAAGACGCTGTTGAATAGCATGACCAGTGTGAGCACACTGCCCGTCGACGTCACGGGACGGCGGACGTCGTTCCGCGAGCGCGTCGAGTTGGCGCCGTTGGCGTTTCCGGAAGGATTGACGCAGCGGCACTGGGCCGAACTGGATGTGCGGATTGGCACGGGTCGTTCGGTTGACACCCCGACGGAGCGGGGTGTAGAAAAGACTCCGTAACCTTATGGGAAACGGCAAGAAGCTGTTTGGCACGGACGGGGTGCGCGGCGTCGCCAACGTCGACCCGGTCACCTCGGAGACGGCCCTGAAACTGGGTCGGGCGGCGGCGCATGTATTCAAATCGCGCGCGCCCGTGGCCAAGGGTCATGGCCGCCACAAGATCGTGGTCGGCAAAGACACGCGGCTGAGCGGGTACATGCTGGAAAACGCCGTCTCGGCCGGCATCCTCTCGATGGGCGTGGACGTGCTGCTCATCGGTCCGCTGCCCACGCCGGGCGTGGCCTACACGACGCGCTCCCTCCGCGCAGACGCGGGCATCGTGCTGACCGCGTCGCATAATCCCTACGAAGACAACGGCATCAAGTTTTTCCGCGACGACGGTTACAAGCTCGATGACGCGATCGAGAAACAGATCGAAGACCTCGTGTTCAGCGGCGAGATCGAGAAGATTCGGCCAACGGCGGACGCCATCGGCAAAGCGGTGCGTATCGACGACGCGCTCGGGCGATACGTCGAGTTTGCGAAAGCGGCCTTCCCGAAGGGCATGACGCTGGAAGGCCTGCGCATCGTGGTGGATGCGGGCAACGGCGCCACCTACAAGAGCACGCCGTGCGTGCTGCAGGAGTTGGGGGCCCGGGTCACGGTCCTCAACAACCGGCCCGACGGCACCAATATCAACAAGGATTGCGGCAGCACGTACCCGGAGGTGGTCTGTCGGGCGGTGCGCGAACACGGGGCCGACATCGGCATTTCCCACGACGGCGACGGCGATCGCGTGCAGTTGTGCGATGAGACGGGCAATCTCGTCGATGGCGACGACGTGCTGGCGATCACGGCGCTGGATTGGATCGGACGGGGCACGCTCCGGAAAAACACGCTGGTGGCGACGATCATGAGCAACCTCGGGCTGGATCACGCCATCCGCCAGGCAGGCGGACAGGTCGTGCGTGCGCAGGTGGGCGACCGTTACGTGATCGAGCGGATGTTGCAGGACGACCTCAACGTGGGCGGCGAACAATCAGGCCACATGATTTTCCGGGATTTCACCACGACGGGTGACGGTATCGTCAGCGCCCTCCAGGTCTTGCGGATCATGATGGACACGGGCAAACCGCTGAGCGAATTGCGCAAGGTATGCACGAAGTTCCCGCAGGTCGTGGTGAACGTCCGCGTGAAAGACAAACCCGCCTGGGAGACGTTGCCCGACGTGATGAAGCTCGTCCAAGACGTCGAAGCCAGGCTCAACGGACAGGGCCGCGTCCTGCTTCGCTATTCCGGCACCGAGCCCAAAGCCCGCCTCCTCATCGAAGGCCCCGATGGCAAGCAGATCAAATCATTCGCCGACGAGATCGCCGGAAAGATTAGAGAGAAGATCGGGGCGTAATGAGTTTCGGGTTCAAACCGCTTGCCGATTTGCGCTTTTTGCGGTTGCCAGTCGGGCTGAAATTGTTGTCGGTATTCGGTCTGCTCTTGGGTTTTTATATGTCGTACGTTGGCATTGTGCTCTGGACCTCCAGGGATCCTGGACCAAATATCTACTCGATTCTGGGCTTGGGGACACTGGTCGCAACCGTCGGAGTGATGCTAATGCAGAAGTGGGCTTGGTATGTTTCTGTTGCGACAGCTACCGCTTGCGTCGTGTGTGATGCCCTAATTGTTTTGGTTCTTTTGACCGATCAATACATACAGTTTACTGATGCACCCGCTCTCATGTCTGTTTCCTGCTTAGCTATCGGATTGTTTAGCCTCTACTATCTTAACAAGCGACGCATCCGCGCCCTCTTCGGCATTGGTTCGCCGAGGCCGTAACTGGAGGGTCGCGCTCCCGCGCGACCGTAAGTGTTGTAGCGTTCCGTCACAACTGTGGCCAAGCAGGAGCCCCGAAAGGGATTCGGGGCAGGCAGTGGCCCTCCATGTGGCTTGCCGTTTAGCTGCTGTCCACTGTACGATTGGATCATGCTTCCGAGACGGCGAACGCCCGCTCATCCACCAGTTGCAGAGTCGATGGGGCGACCGATCATCATCTTCGTTACTGTGTGCACAGACAAACGGAAGCCTATTCTTGCGAATATAGAAGCCATGCGCTTGCTCACGGGCGCATGGTGTCAAGGCGGCGAATGGCTCGTAGGCAGGTTCGTTATCATGCCCGACCATGTGCATTTGTTTTGTAGCCCTGCAACGCAAAATCCCTGTCCTCTTGGCACGTGGGTGGCCTACTGGAAATCGCTGGTGTCGAAGAGTTGGCCGACGCGAGGGGATTTCCCGATTTGGCAAAAGGATTTCTGGGATCGGCAATTGCGTAGTGAGGACAACTACGGTGACAAGTGGGAGTATGTCCGCTGCAATCCTGTGCGCCACGGATTGGTGACGTCACCCGAACAGTGGTCGTATCAGGGAGAGTTGAGTGTGTTGAGGTGGGAATAGAAAGCGAACGGCTGCGGCCACGCAGGAGCGTGGCCCTCCAGAGCCTTAACCTTGACTACCAAAACAGGCTCATGTCGCCGGTCGGGTTGAGGCGGCCGATCTTTTCCTGGGGCAGGCGTGTATCGAGCGTGCCGGGGGCCATGGGCATGGAGTCAACATGGCCATCACAGAACAATACGTTGGCGCGGCCATTGTGGCGGAAGTGGGTGGTGGGAATCTGATTGTTGTACGGATGTACGTAGTAGAATTCTTCCACCATGGGGTGCGCGGATGAAGCGGGGGGCTGGATCGTGTTCACGTCGGCGGCGTCGGCGAAGCAGACGACCTGGGCGGGGGAATTCGTCAGATCGTTCAGTGACATGCCGAACAGGAGTTCATTGAGACCGTAGCCATCGGTGATTTGGTTGAACTTTTGCCGCCACAGCGGCGAGTAATAGTTGTAGCTGGGACAAACTTCGATGCCGTGCACCGACTGAAAATAGGGCCAAAGTTTGGCCTTCGTCAGGTCGATGTGTCGCGAGCCCGGCGGGCCCGCGCCGAAGGGGTCGCAGGGAGATTCCAGGCCAAAATACCACAGCGTGTCCGCGCCGCCGTTGGCCGGTTGTTCGTACGAGAAGAAGCGGCCGTAATCGTCCAAGTACATTTGGGTCGCCAATCCGATCTGCCGCAGGTTGGACGCGCAGGCGGCGGCGCGGGCGCATTCGCGGGCTTGTTTGAGCGCGGGCAGCAGCATCCCCGCCAATAGGCTGACAATGCTGATGACCACCAGCAACTCGATCAGCGAGAAGGCGCGACGAGTCATGCCATGTATAATTGTGGCGTTCAATTCAACTGCAAGCCCACCCGGTAAAAGCGCCTGGATACGTTCGCTCCGCCGACGTCGATGTTCGTTACGACGCCGCACGTGCCGGGAATGTTGCTGGCAATGGTGCTCCACGCACCCGAAACGAGGTCCGTGGTGCTCTGGAACGTCATAAGAGAGATTGGACATCGTGGGGAACGTCAGAACCACATTCGTGCTGAGGACGTTGATCGACACATAGCTTGGCGGCTGGAGCGCGGGCGTCCAAAACGAAAGCCGTTGAAACTTCAAGTCGGCAACAAGCGACGGACCGCTGGGGTCGGTAAAACCATCGTTGTAGGCCATGATGGCGAGCGAATCGACAACGAAGGGGAAATTCGTGTCGTAGCCATTGGCAACAAGATTCAGGGATGGCACCTCCGTATCGAGCCACGTGAGAGACCCATCGGGATTTACCTGGTTCATGGTAATGGTGAGCGTCTTGGTTGCGCCGCTGTAGGCAAGGATGGCTTGCAGGGTGACGCTTTGCGGCAGCGCCGTAACGCCATTGGTGTGGTCGCCGAGATTGGTGGGAGGGCCATAGATCGCCGCGGAATTCCCGAACGCATCATACCCCGGCTCCTGCGCGCCGAAGACGGTCGGAATGAGCGACGGACCGCCATAGAGCGTCGAGACGTTGGGGAAGTACTCGAATTCGACTGTGCTAAACACGTTGTCGCTGGTGTAGTTGGTCGCGGAACCCGTGCAGTCGCCGCCTGTCGTGGAACTGTTGACGAGTCCAAAGGCGATCTGCATCACCTGATCGTCGGGAGCGCTGCTGACGGTAAAACTGAAGACCGTGGACAGCGTGAAGCTGTTCGTGTCGGTGAGCGTCACGCCGAGCGGCCGTTGGAACCGGACGGTCGGCAGGGAGGAATTCAGGTGAACATCGAGTTCGCCGGAGACATCGCCGACGTAGGCTGGCGCCGTCACGTTCCACACGAATTGGGTATTGCTGTTGTCCCCGATGCCGAACGACCAATTTCCAGCGGGTGCGAGTGGGTTACTGGAAAAATTCTCGATGAAGCTTACGGAAGCGATTGCGGGGCGGCCCAGCGCGAGGGCCGCGGCTAGGACGACAACGGACAATTTGGAACGGGACATGACACGTCTCCTTTGGTTCGAAGGATTGTTGGTTGCGCGTCGGCCGTTATTCTGACTTCTGGCATTTTACTCCGAAGTATTGAAATACTTCGGAGCAGACCTACTCGCCCGCCTTCCCCCGCTCTTTCAATTGATCTCCTGCATGGCACACGTAATCGCATCTACCAGACGCTTACGAGCATCTGGGTGATTAGCATGTCTGCAGAAAGAGCGGGGTGGCTTTGCGCCCCGAATTCCGGGGTTGGGCTTTCGTAGCCAGTTACAGCAGCGCCACTGTCGCCGATTTTCACGGCGTTCCCTGCGCCGACGTGTTACGACTCAAACGACTCAAAGAACTGCGCGGAGCCTAAGCAGACGGCGCGACAATTTCAAGAAGATTCGGTATTGCGGAGAAGCGCGGGAATTCGTTTCTGGAACATATCCTTCTGGCCGGATCGCAAATCTGCCACGTGATTCGTAACTTCGAATTCGAGAGAATCTTCCGGCTAGAGTTTGGGCGCGCCGCGTTGGTTGGCATCTTGTGCGGCACCCTGTTCGCGAGCCTGGGCAGCCGCGCCGACCACCGCGCGGGTGGCTTCAATCGCGGTCCGATACATGGAGTAATGGGTCATCTGCACATCCAGGCTGTAGGCGACGTAGTCGCTGGTGCCCGGATTGAGCAGGGTGCTCTGGGCATTGGCCTTGACCACGATGATTCCACCGCAATCCTGCGGAGCGTATTTGCCCGTTTGGACCTCGCGATAGCTGGTCGGGTCGTCGTTATTGCCGAAATGGGTTTGCAGCATGGTGCCGCAGGTTGCGAGCGCTTGCTTGGCCTTGTCCTCCGGCAGGAGATTTCCCGATTCGTCGAAGACCCAGGCGAGGTTTTGCGTCTGGAGAGTCGGGCTTGGCGGGATACTCTCCGGCCCGTATTTCTTGCGGAGCGCCGCGACGACATTCACTGTGGCCAGGCGATTGTCGGCTCCATAGCCACAGAGGCGGTCGATGCCCCAGACCTGCTCAGGGCCGGGCGCCATCGTCAATAGCAAGGAGATGTTCTCACTATTACCAGGCTTGTCGCCCATGGACTGTGCCGCGATGAAGGGATGCAAGGGCGAGGAGAATCCCTCCCATTGATGTGAGACCACATTGATAGAGAATCTGGAGTTGTCTGCTTTGAGGGCGGCGATCGCGTCGTTCATGCTCATGCCGATTTTGACACCAGCGACGTCGAGGTTGGGACCGGCAGCTTCGCTTGCCGGAGCAATCATCACGGCGGCCACAGTCAGAATCAGGTAGACTGCCATATTACTCCTTCGGAATCCTTCGTTTTTCCCGGTATTCATTGGCGGTAGCATCCCTTCGGTCTGAACTTTCATCTGGTTCACTGCTTCACCGTCGCCTGTTGGCTACAGATCGCCAGCGCCCGCTTCGCCTGTTGCCCCTTTCTGCTGGCGAGAAACCGTTCACCCGTTGCCAATCTACTGTGCCTAACACACGGCGGTTATTTATGATCGCAGTTCAGAGGTTTGGTCAGGATGGTTTGCAAGCCAGACCGCTGTACTGCAGACCCACTTACATGTAGCATGGTTTTTCCAGCGGTTTCAATGCGAAATTGGGTCGAATGCATGTACTCGGTCCCTTAGGGTGACAGTGCGACCAGGGGGTGGGAGGGTTAAGTCCACTTACGATGGAGCATATCGACCGATTATCGATGTGTGGGATGATGGTGGGGATCCTTGACGCAGCGACAGGTGCGCCCGCCTGCTCATCAACGACACGGGTAAACGGGCGGGACGCCCGTTCTACTTGCGGCGGTGGTCGGTGAGCGCGGATTCGACGTGTTTGGCGACGAAATCGATCATCATCGGGTCGGACATCATCGGGGGACTGAGTTCGTAGGTGACGCCGGGGAATTTTTTGAGCGTTTGCTCGAAGATGAACGGGATGTCTTCGCGCAGGTGCGAGCCGGGGACGAGAAAGAACGCGTACCCGAAAATGTGGTTGGTGCCGCGGGCGATGAGTTTCTTGATGGCGACAGGGATGGGCGGTTTGCCGAGTTCCATGAAGCAGGGCTCGATCAGGTCGTAACCGAGGCGTTCTCTCACCTGATCGACGAGTTTGACCATGATCTCGTTGCCTTCCTTGAGGCGGGAGCCATGGGTGAAAATGAGCACGCCTGTTTTCCGTTGCATCGCGAGGCCAGTATAGCATTATATGGGGTAGGGGCAACCATGAGTGACGAGATCAAACGGCAGTACGTGAACTACCTGTTTTTCAAGGTCGATCCGGCGTGGCGGCGTCTGTCCCGCGAGGAACGGGACCGCGGCAAAAGCGAATTCGAGGGCGTGGTGAAAGACTGGAAGGGGCGGGCGCTGCTGATTCCGTTCAGCACGGTCGGGACGCGGGCGGACACGGATTTCCTGCTATGGCGCATCAGCGAACGACTGGAAGATTTCACGGAAATGAGCACGCAGTTGCTCAATACCAGCCTCGGCAAATGGTGTCACACGCCCTACAGCTACCTGGGCATGACCAAACGTTCGATGTACGTGGACCATCACGAACACGAAGGCAGCGAAGGCCGACGCGGGCGCGTGGTGCCGGGACATAAACCAGTGTATGAATGGATTGCTTCCATCGCTCCCAATTTCGGCGGTTACGAAAAAAAGACCACACGAGAAATTCCGCTTGTATTTTTGAAGCCGTAATAGATTATTAATGGCGTGATAAAGAAAGGAAAGAACTATGGCAAATAAAAATCAAAGCAGTCTCACATCCGCTGAAATCGCGTATCTGCAAAGTCAGCGCATGGCACGAATTGCAACCGTTGGCTCCAATGGCCAGCCGCATGTAGTACCCGTGGCATTTGGTTAAACCCGGAAACTAAGACCATCGATATTGGCGGCCATGATGGCTTTGCCAAACGCAAGAAATGGCGCGATGTAATGAATAATCCAAAAGTGGCTGTTGTGATCGATGATATTGTTTCTGTAAATCCGTGGAAGGTACGCGGCATTGAAATCCGCGGCGAAGCTGAAATGTTAATGACCGGCGGACAGTCTGTCGTCCCAAGCTTTGACCCGGAAATGTTCCGTATCAAACCGGAGCAAAGTCATCAGTTGGGGAATCAATCCGGAAACCCAAACTTCCGGTCACAAAATAATAAGAAAGCCCTTTGTTCAATTTGAACCGGGGGCTTTCGTTTCTAATTGAGAATGCGATGGTATTTCTTTCAGCCATCTCAGTACAAATTCATAGTCAAGCCTTGAACAAAAATGGAAAACGTTACCACGCCAAACGCGGCGATGACAATCTGAGTTGGGCCCGGAATCTCGGGCGGGAGTCCGAGCGCCAGAGCAAGCGCCAACGCGCCGCGCGATCCGCCCCAGAATAAAATATGTTGATGATCTTCAATCTTCAACTTTTATCGTTCAAAAAGAAGAGTTTTTAAAGCGGTTAGAATCGCAGCGGACGGAGTTTAGCGTTACAATACAAAATTCCCACGATAACAGGCACCATGCGTTGGCATAATTTTCAGTGGCTTCGCGCAGAGCGCCAAATAATAAAAAGATCAGCGAGTTGGAAATGAACGCTGCGAATTCCCAGAAATCAACCAATCAGGCGCGGCCTTTATCGGAATAAGAAACGGGGAGACCAAAGTTGCCGATCAGGATAACCACGGTCAGCGTGGAAAGACACCAGGAGGCATGGAATTGTTCGGCAATCAAAAATAATCCATATGCCACGACGGTGCTCAACGCAAGTTCGATCAGATGATCGCTGGTGTTATGCGTCAGGAGCAAAATGAACCCGGCGACCAACGCACCCACTAAAAGTCCGCCGATGACCGTCCATAAAGTTTCGCCGATCACATTCCCAGGAGCTGATCGTTTGTCCGTTGACGAAAATCAACATCACGCCGAAGCCGACCGCGGCGGTCGCATCATTGAAGAATTCTCCGCTTCAACCAGCAAACGCGATCGTCCATGCACGCCCGCTTCTTTGAATGTGGCAATAACAGATACGGATCAGTTGCCGCGATCAGAATTCCGAACAACGCCGCGCTTTGCCAAGTCCAACCTGAAAGAAAATGCATTCCGGCACTGGTCAATGCCGCAGAAATAATCACGCCGACAGTGGCAAAGACCAAAATCACAGGCAGGTTGAGTTTCAATTCCTTCCATCGAATGAACAGCGTCAGCTTCGAAGATCAATGGAGGAAGCAAAACTTCAAAGATCAAATCTTTAGTTAAGTTGATTGTTGGTCTGAAAGATAAAAGCGCCAGCACGATGCCGGTCAGCACGAGACCAACGGTGTAGGGAATCGAAAGCGAAGAGCGGTCATGCCGACCAGCGCCACGATCAACAACAGGATTTCAATGCTGGCAATTGTAAAAACCATGCGGCGAAGTATCTCACGATTCGATTCACGTTAGCGCAGAGTGCGCTTATAATCTGTGATGAAATCAGTTGAGGTGCTTACATGAACAATCCCGATTTTGTTGCTTTCCTGCACGCTTATCCTTCTTATCCCACCACGCACATCATTGACGATTTGCGCGCAACCAATATCCGCGTCTCGATGTGGGCGAGCATATTTATCTCAATTACACCGGCGGCGAACTCTATGCCGAAACGCAAGTGCTGCCGTCATCACAAATTATTAAGTGAGCATGTCTTCGGCAATCCGCATTCATCCAATCCGTCTTCGCTTGCGTCCACACAGTTGCTCGAACACACGCGCGAGTACGTGCTCAAGTTCTTCAATGCAAACTCCGATGAATACGATGTGATCTTCACGCAAAATGCCAGCGGTGCGCTGAAACTCGTCGGCGAGTCGTTGTATCCGTTCACAAAAGGCGGGCATTATCTTTTAACATTCGATAACCATAACTCGGTCAATGGGATCCGCGAGTTCGCACAGACAGCGGCGCAGAGGTGACTTATAAACCGGTCGCGTCCCGGATATCCGCGTGGACACGTCATCCCTCGACGATTATTTTACGCGCCGGACAAAAGGGCGCGCATAATCTGTTTGCGTTTCCCGCCCGATCGAACTTCTCGGGAGTCCAGCACCCGCTCGGATGGATCGAGAAAGCTCATGCCGCAGGCTGGGATGTTTTGCTGGATGCCGCGGCTTTCGCTCCGACCAATTATCTTAATCTGAGCCAAGTCAAACCTGATTTTGTTCCGCTGTCGTTTTATAAAATGTTCGGTTATCCAACCGGCATCGGTGCATTGATCGCGCGTAAAGAAGCGTTGGGAAAATTGCATCGTCCGTGGTTCGCAGGCAGGACGATCCACGGTCGTATCGGTGCAGGGTGATAAATTTTATATGGCGGATGGTCACACCACGTTCGAGGATGGCACGCCTGATTAT